>NZ_CP147518.1:185000-1512500 GCF_037201965.1 Spirosoma sp. SC4-14
TCAACAGGTTGGTGCTGTTAAGGCGGGTGAACACCTCTCCCATTTCGAACAGAGCCGTTAAGCCCCGTACTGCCGATGGTACTGCTGTCACAAGTGGGAGAGTAGGTAGGTGCCACCTGATGAATTGTTGAGAAAGCCCTCCCAAAGAGGGCTTTCTCTGTTTTAGGGGAATCCTAAATACTCCTAAAAAAAAGGGATCAAGGACAAAAGTTCTGGAGGGCGTTGTATTTTTCTAGGTTTGTAATCTCACCCAAGTCTAGCTCGTTTTGGAAAGTTTCTTGCCTTTAGTCGAACACTTCTTACCGGAGTTCATCCGAACCTATTACCAATTAACCCACGTCGAATCCGCTTCAGAAGTACTTCAGCTGTATCTGGAAGAAAAGAATTATGAGGAGCCCGCTGGTCAAAAACGGGAGTTATTATCCAAAGGCTTCCTGCCCCAGATTACCATCCAAGACTTTCCCATCCGTGATAAACGAGTTTTCCTACACATCAAACGCCGTCGTTGGCCACCGTGGCGCGGCTCAACACCAAGACGCAAAACCAGAGATTGGAGCCAAGTGGCATAGGGTACGCGAATGACAACGGACTTCGCGAATTTTTTAAAAGAAATTGACGGATTCATCCCCCCACAGTACCAATAGCCTTGGTCGGTTGTATGGGGTTGGTGGCCGAGCCTTATTGCGTCACTATCGTGCTTGTCAAAGTGGATTTGCCCATTGGGCGCAACGATCCCATGCCAAAGACTGGCTACTGTATCCCCAAAATCTGGGCACACATCTGTCGATTGACGAAACGAGCCTTTCCCAAGGCGAGCTCTATACGGTTCTGACCAATAAAGCCGCTAAAGGCGGACCTGGAAGTATCGTGGCCATTATGGTAGGGACTAAAGCCGAAACCGTCATTGAAGTCTTGCGTAAGTTGCCTGAAGGTCAGCGTAAAAAGGTACAGGATCGGACCGCTGAAGCGGATTACCCTGGACATGGCCGGTAACATGGGGCTGATCGCTAAAAAATGCCTTCCTAAGGCCACTCAGGCGACCGACCGATTTCATGTGCAACAACTAGCCCTGGAGGCCGTTCAGGACATGCGTATTGCCTACCGCTGGCAGGCTCTGGAAGCAGAAAATCAAGCCCTCGATCAGAGGCCAAGCTCAACCAGACCGATTATCAACCAGAGGTTCTTTCCAATGGCGACACGCTTAAACAACTGCTGGCTCGTAGCTGTTATGTGCTCTATAAAAAGTCGATTGATTGGACGCCCAGTCAGCAACAGCGGGCCGCTCTGCTGTTGACCGCTACCCAGATTTGAAGAGGGCTTATGAGTTGAGTCAGCCGTTGAGCCACATTTTTGAGAACACCACCGACAAGCTCTACGGCTTAGCTCGGTTGGCTCGATGGCATGAGAAAGTCCGGCAAGCTGGTTTTAAGGCCTTCAGCACATAATCCAAGGTGCTCCACAACTTTTAACCTTGATCCTAAACTACTTCGAACTCGTCTAGTTTTAGTTCTGCCAGTTGAAATTTTTGTAAAAATTGCTCTTCCAGTAGATCGGCCCAGGCATTCATATACATGACAACATCAGTACGGTTGTTATGTCTTAAGTATCGTTTCTCCTGTGGGAAACGGACTAATACTTGCCGATCATTGAGCCGTTCCAGGTGCTTTACATCTTCAATCGTTAAGCCTGCTGCGAGCATTTCGCTGATGATTACATCAATTGGCATTTGGCTTGTTGGACAATAATCATCAACCTGTACATTCCAATCTCCATACCGCTGGAGCGCATAACGATGGATTTCATCTTTAGAGAGTTTTGTTAGCTCCTGGGCAAGGTTACCGCAGTTGCAACCTCCCATATGACCCCATTGGTATGGGGCACCATTTTGCAGCTTTTTAGCCGTTTTGCGAAGCGCATCGATCAATTCTGGAGTTGGACGTGCCATTTGCTACTGTTTTAACGATTTATCTACCAAACAGAGCATCAAAAAGATTTGTTCACAAAAAAGCCCACCGGTTAGGTGGGCTGAAGCCTAGCGAACAAGCTCCATCAAATCCTTATCATTTACTTCTTTTTTGATGTCGGCCATGTCAAGAAATCGAGTATAAATCGTATCCAGCGTAGGTTTATCATACCGGTAGCCAAGCAACTCCAGCCGATGCTTAAGAGCGTGGCGACCGCTCCGGGCAGTCAGAACAATAGAGGATTTCGGAACGCCTACATCCTGCGGGTTCATGATCTCGTAATTTTCTGAATGCTTAAGGAAGCCATCCTGATGAATACCTGAGGAATGCGCAAAGGCATTTCGACCAACAATAGCTTTATTGGCCTGAACGGGCATCCGCATCATTTGCGATACAAGGTTACTGACTGGATAAAGCCGGGTCGAATCAATGTTCGTATAGAGTCCCAACTCTTTTTTGACTTTAATCGCCATTACAACTTCTTCGAGCGATGTATTGCCAGCGCGCTCACCAATGCCGTTAATCGTAACTTCAACCTGACGGGCACCGTTCATTACGCCAGCCAGCGTATTGGCAGTTGCCAACCCAAGGTCATTATGACAATGGATCGAAATAGTTGCCTTATGCACGTTTGAGACGTGCTCATAGATATAGGCAATCTTTCGGCCGTATTCGTCGGGTAGGCAATAGCCAGTAGTATCAGGAATATTTACAACAGTAGCTCCGGCACTGATAACCGCTTCTGTAAGCTGAGCCAGAAAAGCCAGATCAGCCCGGCCCGCGTCTTCGGCATAGAACTCCACATCTTCTACATAGCCTTTAGCATGCTTAACAGCAGCTACAGCCTGTTCCAGTATCTTTTCGCGGGTGCTGTTGAATTTATTCCGAATATGAATATCGGATGAGCCAATTCCGGTGTGGATGCGGCCACGTTTTGCCCATTTTAGAGCTTCACCAGCAGCATCAATATCTCCTTTTACAGCGCGGCTTAATGCGCAAATGGTAGGCTCAGTCACAGCCTTGGAAATTTCGACTACCGACCGGAAGTCGCCCGGACTGGATATAGGAAAGCCCGCTTCGATAATATCAACGCCCAGGCGCTCCAGTTCTTTAGCTACCACAATTTTTTCCTCTGTAGTTAGCTGACAGCCTGGCACTTGTTCGCCGTCGCGCAAAGTAGTGTCGAAAATATAAACTCGTTGGCTCATACCCGGTATTTATTGAAATGTTAGCAATTTACTGGCCTTAAGGAAAAAGGCCCTTTCTGTTGGAGAAAGGGCCTTTTTCGCATACTATATCCTTCTCCGTCTTTAAAAAACGTTTAGCTGCTGCAGTCGGTTATCAAGACAGATTGTTTGCATATTAAGTTTGCGAAATTTCGCTGATTGCGTAAATGCGCTACAAAAGTAGCCATTTATTACAAAATTACAAGCAGATAAATATTTTTTTAATAGACCAGATTCGCTTCTAAATCAAGCCTTTAAAGAGCTGATAATCTGGTTGCCCATTGCCTCTGTACCCAGAATCTTGTCAGAGGGCGTATTTTTATCAGCAATGTCACGCGTGCGGAAACCTGCTTTTAGAGCATCATCAACGGCGCCAATTACGGCCTGTGCTTCTGTTTGTAAGCCGAACGAAATATCGAGTAGTAACGCAACTGACAGCACAGATGCAAGTGGGTTTGCTACTCCTTTGCCCGTAATATCGTGGGCCGAACCGTGGATAGGTTCATACACACCTGTTTTATCGCCAACTGAAGCAGAAGCCAGCATTCCCATCGAACCGGCAATCTGGCTGGCTTCGTCGGTCAGAATATCACCGAAAAGGTTACCCGTTACAACCACATCAAAGCGTTTAGGATCTTTAATAAGTAGCATAGCGGCTGCATCAATAAACTGGTGTTCAACGATGACGTCAGGATATTCGGGAGCAATGGCCTGAACTACTTCGCGCCATAAGCGACTGCTTTCGAGTACGTTTGCTTTATCGACCGAGCACAGTTTCTTGCTACGCGTACGAGCCGCTTCGAATGCTTTACGGACAATGCGTTCTACTTCATATTTGCTGTAAATCATGGTGTCGTAAGCGGTATTACCATTATCGATTCGCTCACGTTTTCCGAAATAAACATCGCCCGTCAACTCGCGAAAGAACAGAATATCGGCTCCCCGCAGAATTTCGGGCTTTATGCTAGAGGCTTCAAGCAGTTCGTCGAACAATTTAATAGGGCGCAGGTTGGCATAGAGCCCCAGCTCTTTCCGCATCTGGAGCAATCCTTGTTCTGGGCGCACTTTGGCTGAAGGATCATTATCGTATTTAGGATGGCCTACTGCACCGAACAAAATAGCGTCGGCCGCCTGCATTTTAGTTAAGGTTTCAGCGGGTAATGGTGAACCGGTAGCTTCAATAGCCACGTGGCCAATCAGGGCTTCGTCGTAGGTAAACTCATGACCAAACTTCTGAGCAATTGTTTCGAGAACCTGCTTACCAACAGCAGTTACTTCGGCGCCGATTCCATCGCCGGGAACAACAAGGATGTGTTTTTTCATAATTGGGGAAGAAGCTCGCTAGCTCGCAAAGGGGCTGGAGGGCTCTTTAGTCTAACGTATTTAGCATTTTTTGAGTGGCTTTGATTGCCGACACGGCCTGGTCGGAATCAAGGCCACGAGTTTTGAATTCGCGGTTTTTGTATTTCCAGGTAATAATCGTTTCGCAAAGAGCATCGGTATGCCCACCCGTTGGAATTCTGACGGCGTAATCGGTCAATATAGGTAGTGTTCGTTTCTTCTTGCCGTAAATTTTCTTCAGCGCGTTCATGAACGCATCGTACTGACCATCGCCCTGGGCATTTTCCTCGAATTGCTCATTATCGATTCGAACACGAAGTGTTGCCGACGGTTTGAGATCTTTGGAATGCGTGAGTACATAGTTAAGAATTTCGACCCGCGAAGCGATTGCGGTTGTGTTCAATACGTCCGAAATGACATAGGGTAGATCTTCACGCGTAACAACTTCCTTCTGATCGCCCAATTCAATAACGCGCTGGGTCACCTTACGCAGGTCTTCTTCTGGCAGTTGAATCCCTAATTCGCGGAGGTTGTTTTCGATATTGGCTTTGCCGGATGTTTTTCCCAGGGCATAGCTGCGTTTGCGGCCAAATCGTTCCGGTAACAACGCATTGAAATACAAGTTATTTTTCTTGTCGCCATCGGCATGGATTCCAGCCGTTTGGGTAAACACATTATCACCAACGACGGGCTTATTATCGGGAATCCGAAGGCCGGAAAACGTTTCGACAATTTTACTGACCTGATACAGCGACTTTTCGATTACGCCGGTTTTTATATCGGGCATAAAATCGCGCATAACCGCAATTGCACTTGCCATAGGGGCATTTCCGGCCCGTTCGCCCAAACCGTTTACGGTCAGGTGCAATCCATGAGCGCCCGCCCGAATTGCTTCCATTACATTGGCGATGCTAAGGTCGTAGTCGTTATGGGCGTGGAAGTCGAAGTGTAAACGGGGGTAACGCGCTACAAGCTGGCTAATAAACGTAAAGGTTTCGGTAGGAGTAAGCACGCCCAGCGTATCGGGTAATAAGATACGGCGGACAGGTTGCGTTTGCAGAAAATCCAGAAACTGAAGAACGTAGTCGGGCGAATTTCGCATACCATTGCTCCAGTCTTCCAGATACACGTTGGCTTGTAGGCCGTGATGCTGAGCTTCGCTAAGAACTTGTTGAATATCAGCAAAATGTTCGGTGGGCGTTTTCTTAAGTTGGTAAGTTAGGTGGTTGATCGAACCCTTGGTGAGCAGATTCATGACTTTGGCACCCGATGCAAGCATCCAATCGAGTGAAGCCTGCCCATCAACAAAGGTCAATACTTCAATTTTGTCGAGCAAGCCAACTCCGGCAGCCCAACGGGTAATTTGCTGAACCGCTTCTAACTCCCCAGCCGATACTCGCGCTGAGGCTACTTCAACCCGATCGACCTTGACCTCGGTAAGTAGCGACTGCGCAAGTGCCAGTTTTTCAGACGCCGAAAACGACACTCCGCTGGTTTGTTCACCGTCGCGCAGTGTCGTATCCATAATTTCGATATAACGACGTTTCATACTTTAAAGAGCGAAAGAGTGAATGAGCGAAAGAGTGGCTAGCGCATCATTTTTCGCTCATTCACTCTTTAAAAAGGTCTCGTTTCGGCGAAGGTTTCAATTTCAGACTTCATCGAAAGCAGGTAATCGATGTCGTCGAAGCCGTTGATGAGGTTATGCTTTTTATAGCCATTGATGGCAAAGCCTTCACTTTCGCCCGTTGCCAGCAGCGTTATGGTTTGTGCTGGCAGGTTAACTTCCAGCTCGGTTTTGGGGTCGGCCTCGATGGCAGCAAAGATTTTATCGGCAAACTCCGGACTGACCGTAACGGGTAAGATGCCGATATTCAGGCAGTTATTTTTAAAAATATCGGCAAAGAAGCTCGAAACAACACAGCGAAAACCATAGTCGTAAATAGCCCAGGCGGCATGTTCGCGGCTTGAACCGCTCCCGAAATTTTTGCCACCGACCAGAATTTTGCGGGGTGACCCTTCGCCAGAGTAGGTTGGATTATTCAGAACAAAATCGGCCTTAGGCGTATTGTCGCTATTGTAGCGCCAGTCGCGGAAAAGGTTATCGCCGAATCCTTTACGCTCAGTAGCTTTCAGGAAGCGGGCAGGGATAATCTGGTCAGTATCGACGTTCTCAATGGGCATTGGAACGGCCGTGCTGCGGAGTATATTGAATTTGTCGTAAGCCATGATTTGAAGGCCCCTAACCCCCAAAGGGGGAGCGCTGACGCATCATAAGTAATACTGTATGTAAAATAATGCGCCAGCAAGTGCCCCCTTTGGGGGTTAGGGGGCTTGGTTTATGTTATTAGATTAACTCTCTCGGATCGGTCACTTTGCCGGTTACTGCGGCAGCAGCCGCCACTAGCGGGCTCGCTAAGAGCGTACGGGCACCGGGACCCTGGCGGCCTTCGAAGTTGCGGTTTGAGGTAGAAACGGCATATTTGCCAGCTGGAATCTTATCATCATTCATGGCCAGGCAAGCCGAGCAGCCGGGTTGACGAAGCTGGAAACCCGATTCGGTCAGAATATCAAGAATACCTTCGTCTTTAATCTGCTTCTCAACGATGTGTGAACCCGGCACTAACCAAGCCGTTACATTATCGGCTTTCTTACGGCCTTTTACGATGGAAGCAAATGCCCGGAAATCTTCAATTCGGCCATTGGTGCAACTTCCCAGAAAGACAAAATCGATGGGTTTGCCGATCATCGATTCGTTTTCGGAAAAGCCCATGTAGTGCAATGATTTTTTATAGCTGGCAGCGCCGTCTTTTACGGCTTCAGCAGCCGGAATCTGGTGCGTAACACCAGTGCCTAAGCCAGGGTTGGTGCCGTAGGTAATTTGAGGCTCAATGTCGGCTGCGTCGAAAGTCAGATCAACATCAAATGTAGCACCTTCATCGGTTTTGAGCGATTCCCAGTAAGGAACCAGTTTATCCCAGGCTTCCCCTTTTGGAGCTAGTTCGCGGCCTTTCAGGTAGTTGAGCGTTGTTTGGTCGGGGGCAATCATACCACCACGAGCACCCATTTCGATGCTCATGTTGCAGACCGTCATGCGGCCTTCCATACTCATAGTTTCAAATACATCACCGGCATACTCAACAAAGTAGCCCGTAGCGCCACTAGCCGAAATTTGCGAAATGATATACAGAATAACGTCTTTCGGCAATACACCTTTGCCGGTCGTCCCGTTTACACTAATCCGCATTTTCTTCGGCTTTGGCTGCATAATGCATTGTGTTGCCAGTACCATTTCTACTTCCGATGTGCCAATTCCGAAGGCAATAGCGCCAAAAGCACCGTGGGTCGACGTATGTGAGTCGCCACAAACAATGGTCATGCCGGGAAGCGTGATTCCATTTTCTGGCCCTACTACGTGTACGATTCCATTTTTGATATGGCCCAGACCCCAGTGCGAGATGCCATATTTGGTGGCATTTCGTTCCAAAGCGGCCAACTGATTGGCCGAAAGGGGGTCGGCTACGGGCAGATGCTGATTGATAGTTGGGGTGTTATGATCGGCGGTAGCGAACGTGCGGCCCGAAAATAGCACACCCGCTCCGCGGCCTTCCAGACCCAGAAAGGCTACCGGGCTGGTTACTTCATGAATAAAATGACGGTCGATAAATAATACATCAGGACCATCGTCGACATGCCGGACGACGTGAGCGTCCCAGACTTTATCGAACAGGGTTTTTGGGGTACTCATAGTTGTATAGAAAACAGGTAAACGCTGTACTTAAATTTCCTGACGTTTCTCTCGGCTCGATGGAGTCAGGAAACGTGCCTACAAATTTGCGGAAACTTAGGCAATCAATCATCTCGCCATTGGTCCACTAAATGGCGATTTTAGTTCATTGGGCTTGTTTAGGCGTAAAACCGTATTGTTGTTTGTACGCTTTTATGAAATGCGATACGCTTTCATAACCAATTTCACGACTTACCTCCGACACATTCTGATCGGTATTGCGCAAGAGAAAGTGAGCATGTTCGAGCCGTTTTCTGCGGATCCACTGGCCAGGTGACGTATGGAAATGCTCTTCAAAATCGCGTTTGAAAGCAGATAGGCTCCGACCAGAAATTCGAGACAGTTCGTTCATCGACAGGGGCTTAAGCAGGTAGGTGCTCATTAAGTAGTCGAGGTCTGTCTTCTGTCCTTCATAAATGTGTAGAAGAATCGTGCGAAGTTGTCGTGTTGTATCCAGTTCGAGTAAATGGAGCAGCAGTTCCTGAAATTTCAGGCGTAGGATCTCATTCAGAAAAGGTGTTCTGGCACCGAAATAAGGGAGTAACGAATCAATGAATGTATTGAACGTTGGCGAGGCCGAAAAAGCCAGAATAGGGTTGGTAGGTAGTGGGTGTGAGTGAGTCTGGAACAGAGCCAGATGCTGGCTAACAAATTCTTTCAATAACTTCTCATTGACAAAAAAGACCAGACTTCGGTAATTGTTGTCAATAGATTCGTTCATTGAATAACAGCCTCGCTGAAAAAAGAGAATGTCGCCTTTGTGAACATGCAATTCCTGCGTGGGCGAACTAAATTTCTTTTCGCCTTCCAGCACAACAATAACGGCATGTTCTTCGAAAAAGACTTCGTTCCGTTCGGGATACACGTCGCTTCGATAAGCGACAAACGTCATTTCCGAACCATCGGCTCGCTGAATGTTCAGCGATTGAAACTGATTGGGCTGGATGGATGATGGAACGCGAAGCATTTCGCTTACAGAATAACTTACACCAAAAACTGAAACAGATCGGGTTGGTCGTTGAGGTATTCAAAAACGATGTTTTGTTCGTGCATACGGCCAATAAGCGGCTCAAAATCATCGCGTTGTTTAAGCTCTATACCTACAACGGCAGGGCCTGTTTCGCGGTTCGTTTTCTTAACATATTCAAATCGGCTGATATCGTCGGTTGGGCCCAGCACATTCAGGAAATCGCGAAACGCACCCGCTCGCTGTGGAAATCGGATTATGAAATAGTGTTTGAGTCCTTCGTAAAGCAACGAACGCTCTTTGATTTCTTCGGTACGGGTAATGTCGTTATTGCCACCACTGACCAGACAGACCACGTTTTTTCCTTTGATTTCGTCTTTTAGCATATCGAGTGCCGCAATTGTCAGGGCACCCGCAGGCTCGGCCACAATGGCGTCTTCGTCGTATAGCTTCAGAATGGTGGTACACACTTTACCCTCCGGAACCAGCAGAACCCGGTCGAGATTTTTGCGGCAGACGTCAAAGGTGATATTGCCCGGACGTTTTACGGCAGCACCGTCGACAAATTTGTCGATTTTATCGAGAGCTACTACATGCCCTTCATCGATCGAAACTTTCATGGAGGGCGACCCCAATGGTTCTACACCGATCAGCCTGGTTTTGGGGCTAAGTTGTTTAAAAACCGTGGATACACCTGCTGCTAAACCACCACCACCAATGGCCATCAGGAGGTAATCGATCTTGAAATTCGAATCCTTGAAGATCTCAAGACCAACGGTGCCTTGCCCTTCCATAACCTGCAAATCGTCGAACGGATGAACAAACGTACTATCGTGGGATTTAACAAATTCCATTGCCGCATAGAATGCGTCGTCGTAGGTATCGCCGGTCAATACAACTTCAACGAACTCTTTGCCAAACAATTTCACCTGCTTTACTTTCTGATTTGGCGTTGTAGTAGGCATAAAGATTGTGCCTCGAACGGCCATTTTCCGGCAGGCATAGGCAAGCCCCTGCGCATGATTACCAGCACTGGCGCAGACAACACCTTTGGCCAGGGCTTCGGCTGGCAGGCTGGCCATTTTGTTATAAGCCCCCCGAATTTTGTACGACCTAACAACCTGTAAATCTTCTCGTTTGAGGTAAATATTGGCCCCGTATCGATCCGACAGATTGATGTTTTCCTGTAAAGGCGTATGCGTAACAACACCCCTTAGCCGTTCGGATGCCAGATAGATATTGTCGAGGTCGGGGGTTTGACCGTCATTTATTAAATGGTCATTCGTTGTCATGTGTTGATGAAAAGACAGTTTCCCAGTTGATTTCCGAACGGCTGGTAGCCTTATATTCAGAAGAAACAGGTTATTGAACCCGTATTAGAATGTGATTTATGAAGGCTGATATTCAGGTCGTTAATGTTTAGACTGTTGCTTCGACAAGCTTACACCCTCCAGGTTATAGCCAGCGGAGATAGGCAAAAACAATTTGATCTCATAAAAAATAGTCATTAAGTGGTCATCAAGAGTTATTGGTTAATTTTCGTAGAGAAACGAAAAGCCTTAATGACTCTTGATGACCATCAATGACTACTGATGAGCATTTAATGACAAACCTCTAGCTTCGTTCTGGGCGTAGCGAGCGCACAGCCGCACCAGCCTGCCACATTTCTGAATCGCGCAGTTCGGCCAGCTCTACTTCCAGTTTCTCGCGGTAGTCGGGCTGCGAGTTGCGGGTGATACTGATTTCGGCCTGCTCCTGCGATTTTACGGAGTTATAAAGTTGTTCAAACACCGGCTTGGTAGCATCGCGGAAAGGCTTCCACCAGTCGAGGGCACCGCGCTGGGCTGTGGTCGAGCAGTTGGCATACATCCAGTCCATACCGTTTTCGGCCACCAGTGGCATCAGCGACTGGGTTAGCTCCTCAACGGTTTCATTAAAGGCTTCTGAAGGGCTGTGTCCATTGGCGCGGAGTACTTCATACTGAGCGGCAAAGATTCCCTGAATAGCGCCCATCAGTGTACCACGTTCGCCGGTCAGGTCGGAGGTTACTTCTTTATAGAAATCAGTTTCGAACAGGTAGCCCGAGCCAACGCCGATACCCATAGCGATCGCTTTTGTGCGGGCATTGCCCGATGCATCCTGATAAACCGCAAATGACGAGTTCAGGCCTTTGCCTTCTACGAACAAACGACGCAGCGACGTGCCCGAGCCTTTAGGGGCAACTAAGAAAACGTCGACGTCGGCTGGTGGAACAATACCGGTTTTCTCTTTGTAGGTTACGCCAAAACCGTGCGAGAAGTATAGCGATTTACCCGGTTTCAAAGCCGCTTTTACGGTTGGCCAAAGTTCGATTTGAGCGGCATCGGAGAGCAGGAAGCAAATAATGGTACCTTTTTCCAGTGCTTCTTCGATTTCGAACAGCGTTTCGCCTGGTACCCAGCCATCGGCAACAGCCTTATCGTAGGTTTTGCCTTTGCGTTGTCCAACAATAACATTAAAGCCATTGTCGCGCATGTTGAGCGACTGGCCTGGACCCTGTACACCATAGCCGATAACGGCAATCACTTCGTTTGCCAGCACCTCACGGGCTTTTTCCAGCGGGAACTCTTCCCGCGTTACAACTTGCTCCTCTACTCCTCCGAAATTAATCGTTGCCATGTTTAATTGATTTTGGTACTCGTATTGTGGGGGTTAATAAATGGTTACGCAAATAAGAAACTACCGTATTAGTGAATTAGTGATTGGATAATTTGGTGAATAATGTATTGACATTCAGTGGATTATTTGCCAAATCACTCAATCACTCATTCGCTGATTTACTTACCTTAGAGATAATAGGCCCATTCGGCTTCGGGCAGATACTCGACCAGCCCTTTCTCGGTTTTGCCGACCGCTACCCGGCCCGAACGGACAAACTCCAGAATGTCGTACTGCTTGATGTAGGCAAAGAACTCAAAAATTTCTTTATCGTCGCCGGTTTTCTCAATAACAACATAGTCGAGACCCCAGTAAACGATCCAGGCTTTGTGTTGCTTATTAATGGTTTCAACGTCGAGCGGTTTACTGCCTAACGGTGTTGAAACCTTAAAGAGCGCAATTTCATTATAAACAATCTCGTCGTTGAGGTAGCCGAAAACGGCCAGTACTTCCACAATCTTACGAATCTGACGAACAAGCTTTTCCACTTCTTCGCGCGATTCATGTTTAATGACCACCGTAAAGCGCGAAACACCTTTTCGTTCGGTTTCCGAAACAGTAAGGCTTTCGATGTTGATGCGTCGGCGTGTGAAAATGATCGTGATGCGGTTAAGCAATCCGATGGTATTTTCGGTGAATATGCAAATGGTGTATGTTGTCATTGCCCCCATACCCCCAAAGGGGGTGTCTTTTTAGGTCAAATTTTAGTCCTGACATTAAGGTTCGAACCTGGTAGCTCCCTATACCCCCTTTGGGGGCCTGGGGGCTTTTATTTCAGCCGAATCTGCGAAACACTGGCACCTGCCGGTACCATCGGGAATACGTTTTCTTCTTTTTCTACAATTACTTCGAGCAGGAATGGGCCATCATGAGCGAGCATCGTATCGAGCGCGTCGGACAGGTTTTCTCGTTTGTCGCAGGTTTGACCGTCCATACCAAAGCCTCGGGCAATGGTAATGAAATCGGGATTCTGGAGTTCAACAAATGAATAACGGCGCTCGTGGAACAACTGCTGCCACTGGCGGACCATACCCAGAAAGTTGTTGTTCAGAATGATGGCTTTTACGGGCTGCTTGTTCTGAACAATTGTTCCAAGTTCCTGTAGCGTCATCTGAAAACAACCATCGCCAATGATGGCTACTACCTGACGGTCGGGGGCACCGACCTGGGCCCCAAAAGCGGCTGGTAGCGCAAACCCCATCGTACCCATACCGCCCGATGTAATGAGGCTATTGGGGCGACGGAACTGGTAGTAGCGCGACGCCATCATCTGGTGTTGCCCTACGTCGGTTACCAGAACGGCTTCGCCTTTGGTCTTGGTAGAAAGCAGATCGATCACTTCGGCCATTCTGATCTTACCGGCTGGGTTATTCAGTTCTGGGGCCGTAATCGTTTCATACTCAATGGTGTCGTACTTCCTGAATTCGTTGCGCCAAACCGTATGATCATTTGGTTCAACAAGCGGAATCAACGCCTTCAGTGCTTCTTTGGCATCGCCTACAACCGGGGCATCGGCACGGATAATTTTATCGATTTCGGCCGGGTCGATTTCGATATGAATAACCTTTGCCTGTTTAATATATTTGCTGGCATCGCCCGTTACGCGATCGTCGAAACGCATACCGATGGCAATAACGACATCGGCATGATCGGTCATGACATTGGGACCGTAGTTTCCATGCATACCTAACCAGCCTACATATAGCGGATGGTCGGTCGAAATGGTCGATTGGCCCAGCAATGTAGTGGCAACCGGTATGCCGGTTTTCTCGACAAAAATACGTAGTTCCTCTTCGGCTTTGGCGATCTGCACACCGTGCCCTACCAATACATAAGGCCGTTTGGCACTATTGATCAATTTGGCCGCTAGTTCAAGCTGTTCCTGTTTGGGTGCCAGACGCGGCCGGTAGCTGATAATGCTTTGGCAGCGTTCATAGCTGAACGGCTTCGTCATTAATTCGAGTTGAGCGCTTTTGGTGATATCGATCAATACAGGCCCCGGTCGGCCCGACTGGGCAATGTAAAAAGCTTTTGACATCACATCCGCAACTTCATCGGAATTGGTGATCTGGTAATTCCATTTGGTGATAGGCATGGTTACACCCATAACGTCAGCTTCCTGAAAAGCATCTGTCCCCAGCAGTTTTTTGGCAACCTGACCAACAATGCAGACCATTGGTGTTGAGTCGATGAGCGCATCGGCAATAGCCGTAACCAGGTTGGTTGCACCCGGTCCCGATGTAACCAGGCAAACTCCGGCCCGACCCGTTACGCGGGCATAACCTTCGGCTGCATGACCAGCTCCTTGTTCATGACGAACCAGAATATGGTTAATTTGATCCTGGTAGTCGTACAGTGCATCGTAAACGGGCATGATGGCTCCACCGGGGTAACCAAAAATGGTGTCTACGCCTTCGGCTATGAGCGACATCATGAGAGCTTCCGATCCGGAAATTAATTTCGGAGCCGCCTGTTGGGCCGACGGAGTTGTCTCGATAACGTCTGGAGTGATGTTGGCGATTGCTTCCATGATGAATTGTTCGTGTTTTAAAGGTCGTATTCAGTTTGTTGTTTGAGTCCGCGTCAGTCTAGGCCTCATCCGTCACACAGCCTTCGCTGGCTGATTTTACATTTCGGATGTATTTACCCAGTACACCTTTCGTGAAAAGTGGCGCTGGTTGTTTCCATTCACTTTTCCGTTGGGCTAACTCTTCGTCTGTAATGTGTAAGGTTAATTCGCGGGTAACGGCATCAATAGAAATAAGATCACCATCTTTGACGAGGGCAATAGGACCGCCTTCGAATGCTTCGGGAGTGACATGGCCTACTACAAAGCCGTGTGTGCCTCCCGAAAAACGCCCATCCGTAATCAGGGCTACTTTATCGCCCAAACCAGCGCCCATAATAGCCGACGTGGGTTTCAGCATTTCGCTCATACCCGGCCCCCCTTTGGGGCCAGCATTCCGAATAACAATAACCTGACCTGCTATAATTTCACCTTTCGACAAAGCTTCTATGACTTCGCCTTCGTGTTCGCATACCTTGGCTACGCCCTCAAATTTCAGCCCTTCTTTACCTGTAATTTTGGCTACTGCACCGGTTGGGCTAAGATTTCCACGCATGATCTGGATATGACCGGTTTTCTTGATCGGATTGCTCAGCGGGAAAACAATTTTCTGGGTTTCAAAGTCCAGATCTGGTATCTCGGCAAGATTCTCCGCTACGGTTTTCCCCGTCACGGTCAGGCAATCGCCATGAATCATGCCCTGTTGATATAAATATTTCATAACGGCCGGCACACCTCCAATGGCAAGCATATCTTCCATGTAATATTTGCCGCTTGGCTTCAAATCAGCCAGTAATGGCGTCTGGTCGCTAATGGCCTGAATCTCATCGAGTGTCAGTTGAATGTTGGCGGCCCGGGCAATTGCCAGATAGTGCAGAACCGCGTTGGTTGAGCCGCCGAGCGCCATAACAATAGTCAGGGCATTTTCGAGCGATTTACGGCTAATAATTTCTTTCGGAGTAATATTGCGCTCTAACAAAATGCGCATAGCTGCCCCAATTTTTTTGCATTCTTCCTGCTTTCCTTCGTGTGTAGCTGGGTAGGTACTGCTAAAAGGTAAACTAAGTCCCATTGCTTCGATACTGCTGGCCATTGTATTGGCCGTATACATACCGCCACAGGCACCGGCACCGGGTATCGAATTTTTAATGACGCCTTCGTAATCTTCATCCGAAATCTTGCCAGCATATCGTTTCCCAAGTGCTTCGAAAGCCGATACAATATCGAGTTTCTGTCCTTTGTAATGACCCGAACGAATTGTTCCGCCATAAACCATAATACTGGGCCGGTCCAGACGAGCCATCGCCATCATGGCACCGGGCATATTTTTGTCGCAGCCTACAACGGTTACAAGGCCGTCGTACCACTGAGCTGCTACCACCGATTCAATGGAGTCGGCAATCAGGTCGCGACTTGGTAAGGAGTAGCGCATCCCGTCATTACCGTTTGTCATTCCATCGGATACACCAATTGTGTTAAAAATTAAACCGACCAGGCCATTGGCCTGAATTCCCTGTTTTACATAAACAGAAAGCCCATTCAGGTGCATGTTACAGGTGTTACCCTCGTAGCCGGTACTGGCAATTCCAATCTGCGGCTTTTGCATGTCCTCTTCAGTAAGTCCCACGCCATAGAGCATGGCTTTAGCAGCTGGGTTACTTACTTCCTGCGTTAATGTGCGGCTAAAACGGTTTAATTCGGTAACGTGTTGCTCAGTGATCATCTTAACAAATAGCGAAATTTCGCTGATAGTGTAATAACGCCGTAAATAAAAATGAAGTTTTTCGGAAAGGCAAGAAAAATCGGATTATTTGTCGGTTAAAATGATCACCTATTACTTTTGGGCTATGATAACCGAAACCTCATCGCACTATGATCATCTTGAGCAGATGTCGGTGCACGAATTGTTGACTAATATTAACAAGGAAGATAAAACCGTTCCGTTGGCTATTGAAAAAGCTATTCCTCAAATTGAAACCCTGGTAATTCAGATTGTTAAACGAATGAAAGAGGGTGGACGGCTAATTTATATTGGTGCCGGTACGAGTGGTCGGCTGGGGGTAGTCGATGCGTCGGAATGCCCACCCACTTATGGCGTACCTCACGATCTGGTGATCGGTCTGATGGCTGGTGGCGATGGCGCTATTCGTAAAGCCGTTGAGTTTGCCGAAGACGATGCCGAACAAGCCTGGAAGGATATGGCACCTTATCATCCCGACAAACTCGACACTGTGATTGGTATTGCCGCATCGGGCCGAACGCCTTATGTGATTGGTGGGCTGAATCAGGCACGGGCGGCTGGCTTGCTAACGGGCTGTGTTGTTTGTAATCCTGGTTCGGCAGTAGCGCAGGCGGCTGAGTTTCCGGTGGAAGTAGTTGTTGGCCCTGAGTTTGTGACAGGTAGCACCCGAATGAAAGCGGGAACGGCTCAGAAACTGGTGCTCAATATGATTTCGACCTCGGTAATGATTCAGCTAGGTCGGGTGAAGGGTAACAAAATGGTCGATATGCAATTGACCAATATCAAACTACAGGACCGGGCGGCCAAAATGGTCATGAGCGAAATCAACGTTACTCGTGAAGAAGCCGAAGCCTTGCTCGCAAAATATGGCAGCGTACGCGCTGCGGTCGATTCATTCAACAGATAGTCGTTCTAACACATCTGGGTGAGTATGATTTTTGCCTGGATGTGTTAAATTTCTGGTATCTGATACAATATACTCCTCCATTTTTCCGACTACGTTTCTGTAGATAGCAGGAAACGATGAGGAACCGAATACTCTTAATTGGTCGTAATCCGATCATCCTTTCAGATTTAGCCGAAGCCTTAACCCAGGAGGGGCTTTGGGTACAGACAACCAGTTTGGTTGATGAGGCTATTGAAACGATTAATGGTCAAGATTTTGACCTGATTGCGCTTGGCCGTGGTATTGATGAACTTACAAATCAGCGACTAAAAAGCCACTTTCTGTCTCAGAACAAGGAGCTACTGTTTGTTGATGGGCTAGTGCCGATTATTCCGCTGCTGGTTAAGCAAATTACTGTTGCTCTGGCTACCGCTCGGGGGCTGAATGAAAACCTAACTTGTTTTGGGTATGACTCCTGCGAGGGTATTGTTCTTGTTGCGGTCGATGCAGTTTGTCAGTTGGCTGTCGATCTGTATCAGCTCGATGCGAGTTACTCAACGCACCAGTATACCCTTATTTCGGAGCGGGTGAATCCCGGAGAGTATACCTTTTCGGTACCTCCTCAACAAATTGATTGTACCAGAATTAATCTGCTGGCAGCCGAAGTTAACCAAAACGAATTGGCAATTATTGAGCTATGACACCGGGCTTAATTCACTCGTATGTTTCGCCCTACTGGCTGTAGTTGCCCGCATTTAGTTAACAGTTGTGCGGTTTCGGCCAAACACCGGATTAAGGAGAAACAGCCAATTGATGCTATTGCCTTGGCGTTTACAATTGGCTGATTATTTTGGCCAATTGCCAGATACCAGCCCGTATATCGTTGATCTGGAAAGAATTGAAATGTGTAGTCATGGATTCGTTTGATCCATCCAGGGCAATCGGGGTGGCGGGTTTGAAAATAGCTTTTGGTTAATGCCGTTATCGCTTCCAGATGCACCCAGGCCCATTTTTGAGTCCATTCAGGGAAAACAACCGGCTGTTTTTTGAAATCTATATAGTGAGCAAACCCTCCCTCCATTTCGTTCCAGGCGTATGCGCACATCTGCAGACACCAGGTCGTAACCTGCAAGGCTAGCTTTCGATTACCCAATTCCAGACAAGCATCGAGTATATAACCTGCCGTTTGAAACGTTAAGCCTACATTCAACCGCCGACCTTCTGGCGTATTGATAAAGGCACCATCGGGAAGGATATATTCCCGTAAAGTATCAGTACGACGATCCAGAAATTCGCCTGTTATTTCCTGAAGCACATCTTTTGTGGATTCTTTCCAACTGTCTTCGTCTAACAAAAGCCGCATCTCCTGGACTGCTTTAAGTAGCGCAACAGGTTCGCTCAAATGGCGAATGGGCTGGAATCGCTCGGTAGGTAACTCATCATTTTTGTTGAATGTTTCCCGCCGTTTTAGCAACTGAGTAAGTGTCTGCTTTGCCAGCATAGCCCATTCATCATCGCCCGTTGCGCGGTGAAGCTGAGCATAGGCCATCATTGTAAAGCAATCCGACGAAATACCAGATGCCGGAGCTACAGGTCGCCCACGTCGGTCGAGTTCTGCGTAGGTGTTAAGCGTATCGTTATGGGCGAACTGGCTTAGAAAGCGGCCGCCATGACGAGCGTGATCGAGCCAGGCAGGCTGTCCATCGAATGTATTGTAGAGCCAGGCAAAAGCCCAGACTTGCTGAGCCTGTAGGGCAACAAACTTATTCCCATCAATTACCTCACCGGTAGCTGCCAGATAATCAAAATAGCCTCCACATAGTTCATCGCGGCTATGTTTTAGCCAAAATGGTACAATCTGGCGCAAAAGCGCCTGTTGATAGCTGGCGGAGAGTTTCTGAAAATCAAGCACGGTGTAAAGATAAAAACGCGGGCGAAACGGATTAAACAGATTTGCCTGTTAATTCGCTGCGCCCGCGTTCCGATAAGCAGATCAGTAAGCCCGCTCTACTTCCCGATGCTCTTTTTCTTCAGGCAGGATAAACTTCATGGGTTTGCCAACCTGATTTGGCAGCAGGGCGATTGAAAGAACCTGGTCGACGTTATCGACGTAATGGAATTTCAGGTCTTTTATATAGGTCGTGTTTATTTCTTCAATGTCTTTCCGGTTCTTCGAACAGAGAATAATTTCCTTTATGCCGGCCCGGTTTGCTGCCAGAATTTTTTCTTTAATACCACCAACCGGTAATACCTTTCCGCGAAGAGTTACCTCACCGGTCATGGCCAGGTAAGGCTTCACTTTGCGCTGGGTATAAATAGAGGTCATCGAGGTAAGCATCGTAATACCGGCCGATGGGCCATCTTTCGGGACGGCTCCTGCCGGAATATGAATATGCAGATCGTAGTGATTGAAAATCCGGTAATCGATACCAAGGTCATCGGCATGGGCTTTGAGATACGAAAGAGCCGTAATGGCCGATTCTTTCATCACATCGCCCAACTGACCCGATAACGTCAGCGAACCTTTGCCACGGCTCAGACTCGATTCGATCAGCAGAATTTCGCCACCAACCTGTGTCCAGGCCAGGCCCGTAACCACACCTGCAATGTCGTCTTCTGCATAGAGCTCTTTGTCAAAAATTTCGGCTCCCAGCATTTTAGAAACATCGGCCGCACGAATGGTGTGGTTATATTCCTCTTCCATGGCAATGGATTTGGCAATTTTACGAACCAGTGCTCCTATTTTCTGTTCCAGATTCCGAACACCTGATTCGCGCGTGTAGCCTTCGATGATGCGTAGAATGGCTTTGTCTTCGATGATGAGATCTTTCGGTTTCAGGCCATGATCTTTCCGTTGTTTAGGAATCAGGTATTTCTTGGCAATCTGAACTTTCTCTTCAACGGTATAACCGGCAATATCGATAATTTCCATCCGGTCGCGCAGGGCAGGGTGGATGGTGTCGAGCGAGTTGGCGGTTGCAATGAACAACACCCGCGACAGATCATATTCTGTTTCGAGATAATTGTCCATAAACGTCGAGTTTTGCTCTGGATCCAGCACTTCGAGCAGGGCCGACGAAGGGTCGCCCCGAAAGTCGGAACTGACTTTATCGATCTCGTCCAGAATAAAGACCGGATTCGAAGAGCCACACTTACGGATGTTCTGGATTACCTTGCCGGGCATTGCCCCGATGTAAGTTTTACGGTGTCCCCGGATTTCGGCTTCGTCGTGTACGCCACCCAATGCCATTCGGCTATACTTACGGCCCAGTGCCTTTGCAATCGACTTTCCGAGCGAGGTCTTACCAACGCCAGGAGGTCCATAGAGGCACAGAATTGGCGCTTTCATGTCGTTCTTAAGTTTCAGAACGGCCAAATACTCAATAATCCGTTCTTTTACTTTTTCGAGACCGAAGTGGTCGGCGTCCAGAATTTTCTGCGCACGTTTGAGGTCGAAATTGTCCTTTGTATATTCATTCCAGGGCAAATCGACCATCAACTCAACGTAGTTCATGGTTACCGGATACTCGGGAGCCATGGGGTTAATGCGTTGCAGTTTATTCAGTTCCTTATCGAAGTGAGAGCGTACTTCGGTTGGCCATTTTTTATGGTCGGCCCGTATGCGCAACTCATCAATTTCCCGATCTGGGTTATCCATGCCCAGTTCGTCCTGCAGCACCTTCATCTGTTGGCGAAGGTAGTAGTCGCGCTGTTGCTGATCGAGATCGGAAGACGCTTTCGACTGAATTTCGCGTTTTAATTCGAGGAGTTGTACTTCGCGAAGCGTATATTCAAGCAGCAAATTAGCTTGCTGGCTTCCATCGAGTGTTTCCAGAAGGCGCTGTTTATCGGCTACTTCGGCATTGATGTTCGACGACAGGAAATGGAGCAGAAACGTAGGGCTTTCGATATTGTCTAAAGCGATACGGGCTTCCTGCGGTATTTCGGGATTGAGTCGTAAGATTTTATAAGCCGCATCCTTTACAGATTGCAGCAATGCCTTTCCTTCTTTGCGGTTAACGTTCGGGAACGAGTCTTCAATCTGGCGCACCTGCGCTGTCATGAATGGCTCTTCCTGGATAAATTGTTGAATTTCGAAGCGTTTCTTGCCCTGAATGATAATTGTGATATTACCATCGGGAAGCGTAATCATTTTAATGATATACGCGATAGTTCCATACCGGTAAAGATCGTCGGCAGTTGGCTCGTCTTTTTGTTGATTGAGTTGGGCAACTACACCGATAATTCGGTTTCCTTTATAGGCTTTCTTTACGAGACGGATCGATTTGGCCCGCCCAACGGTAACGGGGATAACCATACCCGGAAACAATACCGTGTTACGAACGGGTAAGATTGGTAGGTTTGGAGGCAGGTCGTAATCATCGTCTAACCCTTCTGGCGACCCAAGTGGCACAATTTCCAGATTGTCCGAGTCAAAATCGGCCAGCAGTAAACGGGTAGCTAAATCTTTATCTGAAATCATATTTACACTGCCAAACTGGCAGCTTTCATTATGTGGTAGGTGTCCCAAACTTACGGAAGGGTAAGCAAATGAACCTATTGCAAGCGGTATGCCAATCTATTGACTCAATGTCGATAAGGCAGGTCACTTACCTTTGTTACAAAATTAACGAAATGAGATGGGCACCGAACTAATAAATTTATTAATTAGAAAGAAACATCCTGAACGGGCTCTTTTTTTCGATAAACGAATGTCTTTTTTTGCCCCTGATATTGGATGTTAACCATGTTGACCTGGTCGTCAAACATGTCCATCAATACATTATTTTTTAATATCCCTCCTTTAAATGGTTCATTATAAGGCATTTCCAGGTAAACCCAGTTGGCATCAACTTCAATCTCATGCCCAACGTAGCTGAATGCTTTAGTTTGTTTTTGTGGGTTTACGTAAGAAAAATGTGAACGAATGTATTTTTCTATTAATAAATCATTTTTATCATTCGGTCCGGTCGTTGCGCCGGAAAGATGCACTTTGGTATTGAATTCATGCGATAATGCTTTCTCCAGATCATCGGTAAAGAGCCGAATGCTAATTTCAAATGCATGCTCTTTGGGATTATACTGCATTTGGGTAACGCTGGCATGAAACTCATGACGCATCAGGTGCGATACTGTAGCAGGCCGGTTTCCCTGTAGAAAACCGGCCGCCAGAAGAATGAATGCAAGAGTTATCGGGGTTGTTTTCAACGCTTAAAAAACAGCTTTAAAGACGTCGTTAAAAATAGCAAAAGCCATCAGGCCCAGAAGAATAACCATGCCTACACGCTGGGCTGCTTCCAGAAAACGGTCAGAGGGCTTACGGCCTGAGATAATTTCATAGCCTAAAATGGTAGCATGACCGCCATCGAGCGCTGGAATTGGCAAGGCATTCATGAATGCTAATGCCATCGACAGAAGTCCCGTAACGGTCCAGAACCGATCCCAGACCCAAATACCGCCAAACAGGTTTTGAGCAATACCAATAGGACCACTTAACGCTTTCGATGCCGATACTTCGCCCCGGAAAATCTTGCCAAATCCTTTGATATTATCAAACACAACCTGAAAAGCTTTCTTCGTTCCGATCGATAACGCTTCTCCAAACGTATAGTTTTCTTTGGTAAGCGGAAGTAATAATTCTGGATAGAAGCCAATAGTGCCCTCTTCCGTGGTAGTCATGGTAAGGGTTAATGGTTGGCCATTCCGGTTAATACCCAGTGTTAGACGCTTGTTTTTGAGCGGCTTTACAATTTTGGTGAACTCATGGTAAAAGTGGATTGGCTGACCGTTGGCACTTGTGATGACATCGCCAGACTTAAGTCCTGCTTTAGTTGCTGGCTGGCCCGGAACCAGATCGCCCACTTTAAAAGGTTCAATAGGCTCGATAAACTGTGCAACAGCTTTTTTATCGACCAGTTTATCAACAAAATTATTAGGAATATAAATATCTACCAGCTTCCCGTCCCGTTCAACCGTATACGAACTGTTGTTATGTAGAAAAACATTCGAAACGCTAATAGCTTCGCTGAAATCCGTAATCTCTTTTCCATTGACCTTCACAATCTTGTCGCCGGTTTTCAGGCCGATACCTTGGGCCAGATCGTATGCAACGATGCCATATTTAGCATCTTTGGCGGCCAGATAGGTATTGCCGTTTTTGTAAGTCATGATTACGAAAATCAGAATACCAACAATTACGTTGACGATGATGCCGCCAAGCATAACAATTAGCCGCTGCCAGGCGGGTTTGGCTCTGAATTCGTAAGGTCGTGGTTCGGTATTCACATGGGCCGTATCGAGCGATTCGTCGATCATACCCGAAATTTTTACAAAACCACCAAGCGGAATAGCGCCAACACCATATTCCGTCTCACCCCGCTTTATGCTCCATATTTTGGGTGGGAAGCCAATAAAATACTGTTCTACCCGCATACCAAACGCTTTGGCTGCCAGTAAATGACCTAACTCATGCAACCCTACCAAGATGGACAGACCCAGAATGAGCTGCCCGGCCATCACTAAAATTTCCATGTATTCGAACGAGTAATTAAATCAAATTTAAGATTATTTAACGACTGTAACTAGTCAGGTAGCCACATTGGTATGACCAGCAAATCGGGCCAGACAGGTCTCTTTTAGCAGTCGTATGGGTAAAAACGTTCTGTTGTGGCTCTATAATACAAACAGCTAAACTAAACTTTTAATTCGTTGTGAAGCAAGCCGACGGGTTTCGTCGTCCGTGCGAACGTAGTCGTCGTAAGTAGGATGCTCAACAAAGGTAGCTTTGGCCAGGCACGATTCAATGATTTCAGAGATTTCCAGAAAACCAATCTGGTCGTGCAGAAAAGCATCGACCGCCACTTCATTGGCCGCATTGATAATACACGGCGCATTGCCACCCTGATGCAGGGCTTCGAATGCGAGCTGAAGGTTTCGGAAAGTTTCCAGATCGGGCTTTTCGAAGGTCAGCGTCGGATAATCCAGAAAACTAAACCGGGGAAAGTTCGATGGCATACGATTCGGGTAGCCGAGCGCAAACTGAATCGGTAAGCGCATGTCGGGCAAGCCCATCTGCGCTTTCAGGCTACCGTCTTCAAACTGAACCAGCGAATGAATGATGCTTTGTGGATGAACAATAACGTCGATCTGGTCGGGCGTGAGACCAAACAGCCATTTGGCTTCAATTACTTCCAGACCTTTATTCATCAGCGTCGCTGAATCGATCGTGATTTTTGCACCCATCGACCAGTTGGGGTGTTTCAGGGCCTGTGCCTTTGTAACACTGGCCAGAAAATCTCGCGGCTTACCCCGGAATGGCCCCCCCGACGCGGTCAGAATTATTTTTTCGATAGGGTTATGAAACTCCCCGACCAGACACTGGAAAATAGCTGAATGCTCAGAATCGACGGGATAGATGTTAACCCCTTTCTGGGCCGCCAGTCGCGTAATGATTTCGCCTGCCACGACCAGGGTTTCCTTGTTGGCCAGCGCAATGGGTTTACCGGCTTCAATCGCTTTAATGGTCGGTAACAGACCCGCATAACCAACCATAGCCGTCAGCACCATGTCGATACTATCCATCTGTACCACCGAAGCAATAGCTTTCGCTCCCGCGTAAACGTTGATGCCAAGCGGATCGAGTGCCGAAAACACCTGGTCGTACCGATTTTCGTTGCAAATGACAACGACATTGGGCTTTAATTCAACGGCCTGCTGAATAAGCAGATCGGCGTTGTTGTTCGTTGTCAGAACCTCGACCTGAAACTGGTCGGGATGTGCCTTAACCACCTCAACGGCCTGCGTTCCGATGGAGCCGGTCGATCCCAGAATGGCGATATGGCGTTTTTTTATGTCAGTCATTAAGCGTATTTCTGAGGTATTAGTAGTGTACGATCACTATAGATAAATTACATCCTTTCGCATTTTGTATTCGAAAAATGGATTCATAAACCTAAATCCGTTTTTCGGTGTAATTTTCGAAGAAGGATTCGATAAAGTCGCTCTTGTTCTGTCCAGGACAATTTAAAATCTGGGTTTAAATCGTAGACCAGATCAATATCGCTCTTACTCAATTTGTTCATTTCTTGCGAAACTGCCATACAACCCAATTCTTTCTATACCGAATTCATTATCTAATCGCTCTTAGCCCGGAGCGTTTCTAAAATAAAATCTTGATTGATGGCTTCTGCTTTCATTTTTTAAACCATTTTCTCAACTGCCAATAACCCTTCGGCAATCTTTCGGTCGTTCGACAGGCGGGGCACTTTGTTCTGGCCACCGAGCTTACCCTGCGATTTCATATAGCGCTGGAAAGCCCCACGTGGTAGGCTGGTTAGCTTCAGTGGTTGCAGGATAGAGCCCGTGATGAGGTCGTCGTAATATACGTTTAATTCAACGAGCCGGTTGTCGAGGGTGTGGGCGAAAGCTCCCAGATCGTTCGGGGGTGTAGCAAATTCAATCAGCCATTCGTGATAGGGAAGGCCTTCTTTCGGGCTTACCATTGGGGCAACCGTAAACTCAACAACTTCGGTTTCGGGGTGTTGCTGCATGGCATATTGTAGGGCTTTTTCAACTTCTTCGCCGATCACGTGTTCGCCAAAGGCCGAAATGAAATGCTTGATACGGCCAGTTACTACCAATCGGTAGGGTTCCCGCGACACAAACTTTACGGTATCGCCAAGCGAGTAGCCCCACAAGCCCGCATTGTTATTAATGATGACCGCGTAGTTTTTCCCAAGTTCAACTTCGTGAATGGTGAGTCGGCGAGGATTCTCGCTGAAAAATTCGTCGGCCGGAACAAACTCGAAAAAGATACCACTGTTCAGCAGCAGCAGTAGGCCTTCTTCTGTTTGCGTATCCTGAAATGCAATAAATCCTTCAGATGCCGGGTAGGTTTCGATGGAGTCGATGCGCTTGCCAATGGTTTCGTACAATTTGGCCCGGTAGGGATCAAAATTCACACCACCGTAAACGAATAATGAAAAATCGGGAAAGACGTCTTTAATAAGTTTGCCGGTGCGTTCCTGAATCCTGTCGAAATACATTTGTACCCAGGGCGGAATGCCCGAAATCAGCGACATGGGCTGCGTGATTGTTTCGTCGATGATGCGTTCGAGCTTTGTTTCCCAATCCTCTATCGTATTGGTTTCGTAGCTGGGCAACTGATTTGTGCGCAAGTAGGCCGGTACATGATGGTTCACAATGCCCGACAACCGCCCAATGTTGATACCCGCTTTCTGGGTTAGTTCGGGACTACCCGAAAGGAAAATCAGTTTCTTGTCCAGAAAATCACTTTTTCCGGTTTCATTAACATAATTCAGCAGCGCATCACGAGCCGAGTTAATGTGATTCGGAATTGAATCCTGTGTGATGGGAATATATTTTGTGCCAGAAGTTGTGCCCGATGTTTTGGCAAAATACAGCGGTTTTCCTTTCCAGAGCACATCGGAGTTTCCGGCCAATATTTGTTCAATATAGGGTTTCAGATCCTCATAATCGCGAATAGGCACGGCCTGATGAAACTCCTCAATGGTGTGCACTTCATGAAGATGATGATCGCGACCAAACGTAGTGGTACGGCCAACATCAATTAACCGCTGAAACCAGCGATGTTGGGCTTCGGCTGGCTGATACATCCACGTTTGTTGCCGTTCTACGACCCATTTGGCCAACGGCTGGCTGACGACTGAACGAATTCCCATAATGCTGCAAAGGTAACGAAAACCGTTAGCAGTCGTCAGTGGCTAATGAGTCCTGAAAAAAGTCTACGTTAATTTAAAGGGTGCTTATGCCTGTTTGTGGCCAATGGCTTACTAAAAACGTCTAACCATTCTGATTGTCATACAAAAAATACAATCGTGTATTTAGTTTGGGACGTTGTTTCTCTTGAATAATCCATATTTTTGCAAACCTTTTAAGAAACACGACTTGTAAAAAGGAATTTAGCTTACCTGAAATGGGACTTTTCAACTTTTTAACTAGCGACATTGCGATTGACCTGGGCACGGCGAATACCTTGATTATTCACAAGGATCGGATTGTGGTGGATGAGCCTTCGATTATTGCAATGGACAAAGCCAGCGGTAAAGTGCTGGCTATTGGCCATAAGGCCATGCAAATGCACGAAAAGACCAATGAGAATATCAAGACGATTCGCCCGCTGAAAGACGGTGTAATTGCCGATTTTACGGCTGCCGAGCTCATGATTCGGGGTATGATCAAAATGATCGATACAGGCAGTAAACTGTTCTCTCCGTCGCACCGGATGGTGATTTGTATTCCGTCGGGAATTACCGAAGTGGAGAAACGGGCCGTTAAAGACTCGGCCGAACATGCTGGCGCAAAAGAAGTGTATATGGTACACGAACCTATTGCGGCTGCTATCGGAATTGGGATCGACATTACTCAGCCGAACGGTACGATGATCGTTGATATTGGAGGAGGTACTACCGAAATTGCGGTTATTGCATTGTCGGGTATTGTCTGCGAACAATCGATTCGTATTGCTGGCGATGTGTTTACCCGCGACATTGTCGATTACATGCGTCGGGAGCATAATTTGCTGATCGGCGAACGCTCGGCCGAGCAAATCAAAATGGAAGTTGGATCGGCACTCCCCGAACTCGATAATCCACCTGCCGACTACGAAATTCGTGGTCGCGATCTGATGACGGGTATTCCTAAAGAAATCAAGGTTACCTATAGTGAAATTGCTTACTCGCTCGACAAATCAATCTCGAAAATTGAAGAGGCTACTATGAAAGCCCTCGAAATTTCGCCACCAGAATTGTCGGCCGATATTTACACGAATGGTATTCACCTGACTGGCGGAGGAGCGTTGTTGCACGGGCTCGATAAGCGTCTGGGCGCAAAAACCAAACTGCCCATCCACGTTGCCGACGATCCGCTCAAGGCTGTTGTGAAAGGAACCGGCGAAGTGATCAAAAATCTGGATCTGTATAAATCCGTTCTGATTAGCTAAACTGTAAAGCCGACACTCGGCCGCTGCCGTGGAAACCCACGCATTGTAGAAGATACATAAATCGCTACAAAGCGTGGGTTCCATACGTTTTATTTGTATGGGAGAGTTAGTCGAATTTTTTATTCGGAGCCGCAATTTTATATTGTTTGTGTTGCTGGAAGTACTCTGCTTCTATTTTATTATCAACACAAGCAATTACTGGAGCGTCACTTATTTTAATACGTCGAACCGGTATGCGGCTCAGGTGTTGGCATGGGCAAATGCCGCTAACGAATATGCCAATCTAAGGCAGGCTAACGCTGATCTGGCAATGGAAAATCAGCAGTTGCGTACAAAGCTTACGAAAGCATTGCAGAGCCATCCCATTGCTCCTGCCGAATACCAGGCCGATTCGACCTTTGCCGATCGCTTTAAATTTACAGTGGCAAAGGTGGTAAATAACACCACGCAATTCGCTAACAACTACATAACCATCGATAAAGGGACCGACGATGGTATGCGGCCCGGTATGGGCGTTATTTCGCCAACGGGTATAGTTGGGAAGATAAAAATATGTAACCGTAACTTTTCGGTTATTACATCCATTTTACATTCGGAATATCTGGTTTCGTCTCAGTTGGTAAAAGCAGGGGAAATTGGAACCGCAAAATGGGATGGTGTTGATCCTCATCTGATTAAACTCAATGATATTTCGCTTACAAAAAAGGTCAGTAAAGGCGACTCCGTTGTTACGTCAGAGCGTAATTCTACGTTTCCGCCCGGAATTTTGATAGGCCGCGTTCGCTCAATTGGCGTACAACCAAACAAAGTTTTTTATGACCTAACGCTCGATTTAGCGACCAATTTCAGTAGCCTGTCATTTGTTTATGTCGTCGAAAATCGTCTGCAGGCAGAACAGGAGCAATTAGAAAAACAAGTTGAAACCGAAAAATGAGTTTTTGGCCTGCCGGAGTCTGCTTTAGCCAGCGACCAAACGGACGACCGAAAACAGAAATCTAGTTTACTGTGACCTTACGTGAAATTCTGTCTACTGCATTGATGTTTTTGCTTTACCTCGTATTGCAAATACTGCTCGTACGGAATTTAGTGCTGTTCGATTACGCTTTCTGCTTTGTTTATATCGCCTGCATTTTGCTATTACCTAATGAAACCAGCCTGACCTGGTTACTGCTCATTGCTTTCATAACCGGAATTGTTGTCGATACTTTCTATAATACGCTGGGAATGCATGCTGCAGCCACAGTGCTAATGGCCTATTTTCGGCCGTTGGTTGTCCGGACGCAGATCGATGTGCCCGGTATGGAATCCCGCCTTGAGTTTTCACTAAAAGAATTGGGTGTTGGTGTATTCTTTCGATACGTATTCATATTGGCACTAATTCATCATACGGCTTTGTTCTCTATCGAAGCCAGTAGTCTCTCGCTTATTATTCCAACCTTGATTCGGATCATTGCCAGCACACTATTCACAACCGTTAGCATTGTACTGATTCAGTTCTTTACCCGAAATTAAATTGGGCTTATTGGTTACAGTTTATGGTTGCTCCACCTATTTAGGGCTTTCTCTTGCAAAGTAACCATAAATCATAAACTATTTCCTTATATGGCCGAAACGCTCATTGTTCCGCAAACGTCGGACCGTCAGTCCATCTATAATGCATTACTTCCCCAGATTGCCGCTCTGATTGAGGGCGAAACCGATTTGATTGCTAATCTGGCAAACATCACGGCTGCTCTGAAAGAAGCCTTTGGTTTTTTCTGGGTTGGTTTTTATCTCAAAAAAGACAATCAGCTCGTGCTTGGACCCTTTCAGGGACCAATTGCCTGCACCCGTATTGCGTTCGACAAAGGTGTATGCGGAGCAGCCTACACACGTAAGGAAACGATGTTGGTACCTGATGTTGAACAGTTTCCCGGACATATTGCCTGTAGCTCGGCATCGAAATCAGAAGTTGTTGTTCCCGTTTTTAATGCAGCAGGCGATGTAATTATGGTGCTGGATGTCGACAGCGACCAGCTCAACGACTTTAGTGAAGTTGACGCGAAAGGCCTGGAGCAGGTAGCAGCTATGATTACCAGGCTCTAGACGAAAGGTAATTCCAGATTATATAGAGATAACTGCTCTAAACGACTACAATTAAGATGCAATTAAATTCCTGAAACGTGTAAAACGTAGATAGGGGGCGTCCGTCTTAGGTATGAATTAAACGAACTTGTAATCATGCTTAAGAAAATTGCCATTTGTGGGATAATGTTCTCGTTCCTGTCATTGCCCTTATTGGCGCAGCAAACAGCAGTTCCCGATGCACCACCGGCAAATCGGGGTAAGATGGGCCGTGGCAACCGGTCAGGACAAACTTATCAGATGGCCGATGCCGCAACCCGCGCTCAGCACGAAACCGACCGATTAACCCAACAACTTGGATTAGATCAGGCAACAAGTCAGAAAGTACACGATGCGGCTCTGGCACACTCCCAGAAAGTTGATGCTATCAACGCTACGTCTGACGATAATCAGACAAAGCAAGCAGCACTGAAGGCCAATGCCGATGATTTCAAAACGAAGCTTCAGGGAATTCTGACACCCGATCAATTCGCACAACTGCAATCGATGAAAGGCCGTATGGGGCGCGATAAAGCGGGCAATGGTCGGCACAGAGGGGACCGTCCGCAGAATTAAGCGAAACGGTTTTGTTCAGAATAGCGGGGTTTAGAGTATCGATTGGCCGATACTCTAAACCCCGCTATTCGTTGCGCACAGTAAAGTTTGTGGGTTTCGTACTTTTTCTGCAAATCGTGCAGAAAAGCTATGTCTTCTTCATTTTCGCGTCGTTCGTTTCTACAGCAATCTACACTTATAGCAGCAGCAGGCATTGCTGCGCCTACGATTCTGTCAGCAAAAACAGGAGGGTTCAATGCCGAAACGGTCGTGTTGGGGCATAATGGTTTCCGGTATCGGGTGGTGTCGGGTTGGGGGGTGCTGGATGCGGGTAAAAATCCGGTCAACGATTGCCACGAAATGGTGCTCGACGCCAAAGGTCGGATTATTCTATTGACCAACGAAACAAAGAATAACATTCTGGTTTACGATAAATCGGGTAAGTTGCTTGAATCCTGGGGACATGAATACCCCGGTGGGCATGGGCTCACACTTGGTGGCGAAGGCAATGATCAGTACCTTCTCATTTGCGATACTGACCGGCATCAGGTTATCAAGACCGACCTGAAAGGCCGTGAGCTAATGAAACTCGACTACCCGAAAGAAACAGGAGCCTATGCTTATCCGTCGCAGTTTAAACCGACCGAAACGGCTATTAATCCTGCCAATGGTGATATTTATGTCGTCGATGGCTATGGCCTCAACTATGTTACGCAGTATGACAAAACGGGTAAACTTATCCGCTACTGGGGAGGCAAAGGCGACACGAACGACACCTTCGACTGCTGTCATGGTATAGTCGTTGACCGGCGCACGGCTAATCCGACACTGCTGATTACCGACCGTCGGCACAATGCACTCAAACGCTTCTCGCTCGATGGTAAGTATCTGGCAACCATAGCTTTGCCTGGGTCTTATATCTGCCGACCAGTCATTCATGGAGAGAATATCTATGGGGCCGTATTCAGAAGTACATCGGATAGCTATCCGGATTCGGGCTATATTACAATTCTGGATAAAAATGATCGGGTTATTTCAACCCCCGGCGGATCGGAACCTGTTTATGAAGGGGCAAAGCTCATGGAGCAGCGTAAAGACCGCACGGTATCGGCATTTTTGCATCCACACGATGTGCTGATCGATGAAGACGACAGTATCTATGTAGCCCAGTGGAATTCGAAGAAAACTTATCCAATTAAGTTGGAGCGTGTGGCCTGACCACCGTGCTAATCCATGAATAAATTCGTTCTGTTGCAGACTCCTGCGGCCCAACCTTCGGATTGGGTATTGTTTTTTGGCCATTTTCATCCGCTTATTGTTCACCTGCCGATTGGTTTTCTGCTGATTGCGGGACTTCTCGAAATAGACCGGCTGACCCGTAGAAACTCCGTAAGTCAGCATACCATTACGCTGATTCTGTTCTGGTCGGCGGTGAGTGCTACTATCGCCTGCCTATTTGGTTATATGCTTTCGCTGGCGGGGGGCTATGATACCGAAACGCTCAATAGCCATAAGTGGCAGGGAATCGGTGTTGCCATACTGGCATGGATTGCCTGGGCCGTAAAGTCGGAGAATCTGGGGCGATTTATGCCAGTTGCCCAGCTACTATACCTACCCTCGCTGGGTATTACCTTGCTATTGCTGCTAAGTGCCGGGCATCAGGGTGGTAATCTGACCCATGGGTCAGACTATCTGACGCAGTACGCACCGGGGCCAATTCGGACGCTGGCAGGCTTACCGCCTAAACAAAAAGAATTCAAGATAGAGCCAATAACAGATGTTAATCAGGCTATAGTGTATCGGCAAATCATCAACCCAATTCTACAGACCCGCTGTGTGCAATGCCATAATGCCGATAAGTCGAAAGCAGGTCTACGGCTCGATACGCCCGACATGATCAAAAAAGGCTCGGAAGATGGACCGGTATTTATTGCAGGTAAAGGTAATAATAGCCAACTCATAAAAGCCTGCCTGCTGCCCGAAGAAGATGACCATCATATGCCGCCGAAAGGGAAGCCGCAGCTAACCGAAAGCCAGATTACCCTGCTAACCTGGTGGATCGATCAGGGGGCTTCGTTCGATAAAAAAGTTTCGGACCTGGCCGTTAACGAGGCTGTTCGACCGGCTTTAGCGTCGTTGGAGAGTGGTGGAGCTGGAAGTATTTCACCGGGTAACGTAGCGGCTTCGACAGGGCCTGCGCCAGCATCGCCCGTGCTGACGATGAACGTGCCCATGGCCGACCCAAAAACGATTGATGAACTAAAGAAAACCGGGTTGCTGGTATTGCCTCTGTCGAAAGAGCAAAACCAGCTTGAGGTTAGCGCCGTAAATGCCCGTTCGTTCAATGATGCACAGGCTGCGGTATTGCCAAAACTAAGCGAACAGATTGTTTGGGCAAAGTTGGGTGATACCGAACTATCGGATGCTGCATTGGTATATATTGCCAAATTAAAGAATCTGCAAAAACTGCATCTGGAGCAAACGAAGGTGACAGACACTGGTTTGCAACAACTTAAAGGGTTAAGTAATCTGGAATACCTGAATCTATACGGAACAGCCATTACTGATGCAGGATTAGCCGAACTCCCTAAATTTAAAAATCTCAAAACGGTTTATCTCTGGCAAACCAAAGTGACACCGCAGGGGCTGGCGAATTTGAAAAAGGCAATGCCAAAACTCGACATAGTAGGCGGTATTGACGAAAAGGCTATTGCCGATTTTGCCAAAGCGTCTTCTGAAACGAAGGCGGAAGAGCCGAAAAAGAATTAGAATATAAACGCTTTGCTAAGCGACGGATGCCTTACCTTCGGGTTAGAAGTTCGTCGCTTTTAGTTTATGCAGAACGTATTTCCGGTGTATTCGATTGGGCATTTCATCAACGAACCCACCAGCCGTGCAGACTTTGCCCTAACGTTGTTCGAGACAATGGACGAGCCTAATGTCGAAGATCCGCACAGGCACACCTTTTATGAAATTATTTGGGTCGATGCCGGACAGAGTAAACAAGCCATCGACTACACGAATTACCAGTTATGCCCACGGTCGCTTTTTTTTATTTCGCCTGGTCAACTACATTTTTTTGAAGAATGGGAGCACCTGAAGGGCGGTAGTATTTTGTTCACCGAAGATTTTTTTCTGCTTAACCATCAAAACAAAGACAAGCTGTTTGAACTGAGCTTCCTGGATAATTTTTACGCCAATCCATTGCTCAAACTTACTCTTCAGGACTATCAGGAAATTCGGCATATCATCGAACTGATGGAAAAAGAGCAACAACGAGTCGATTCTGCGGCTGGCATTATACAGGCCTTATTGCATGTGCTGGTTTCACAGATTCAGCGATGTATCGATCAACAGAATAGCCAGCGGATTTCGCGGAAGTATGTTATTCTTTACAAGAAATTGAAGCGTTTGCTCGACGAACAGTTTATGGAGCATCGGTCGGTAAGCGATTATGCATCCCAACTGGCCATAACGCAGCATCATTTGAATCTGGTTTGTCGGGAGGTTACCGGAAAAACGGCGGGTGAGGTGATTCGGGCCCGAAGCTTGCTGGAAGCGAAACGGTTACTAACCTTTACGGATAATTCTGTTTCCGAAGTAGCCGCCCAACTTGGCTTTCTGGATTCGTCATACTTTGCCAGAGTATTTAGGCAGGATGTGGGCATGTCGCCGGTTGCCTTTAAACAATCAATGTCCGAAATGTACCGATTATAGTCAGCTTTGTTCTAACTCCACCAGGAGTCGGTAAACTACTTTTGTGCCGTTAGTTTTAACCGCAAAAAAGATGATGACGCAAACGTTAACTAATTGGTTATTTGAGCCTTCACACTGTAAGGTCGGCTTCTCGGTTACGCACTTTGGTATTACCGAAACCGAAGGGCATTTCACAAGTTACAGAGGAACGGTAGAGACGATGTCCGACGATTTTTCGGATGCCCGGGTTACCCTGACTATTGACGTAAATAGCATTGATACGCTGGATCAGCAACGGAATAACCACTTGCTTTCGGCCGACTTTTTCCGGGCCAATGAGTATCCTCAGATTACGTTCGTTAGTACGGAAATGCGGCAGATAAGCCCCCAAACCTATAAACTACTGGGCGATTTAACACTGTTAGGCATCGCAAAACCGGTTGAATTGGATGTTGTGTTTATGGGAGTTGTGCCGAAAGATCCATTTGGCTACACGAAGGCTGGCTTTAAGGTCAGGGGCGTAATTAATCGGAAAGATTGGGGAATGACCTGGAATACGGCTCTTGATTTTGGCGGCTTGGCGGTTGGTAACGACGTAACAATTAGTTGCCAGATTGAATTAATGAAACAACAAGCCGTTCTCTCGTAGAGATGGTTGTTTCTGCGAAAGAACTTTAAACACCACGGATAATGGTAGATAGTAAAACCAAAATCTGGTTCATAACCGGTATTTCGGGCGGGTTGGGCAATGCACTGGCCAATGCCGCTATGCAGGAAGGTCATTTTGTGATTGGCACCTTTCGACATGATCAGCAGGTAGCTGACTTTAATGGTGTAAACACGGGTAAAGGGTTTGCCGTAAAGCTCGATATAACAAACCGTAGCCAGATCGAAGACGTTGTGCGTAGGGTTGTCGATCAGTTTGGACGCGTTGATGTGCTGGTCAACAATGCCGGTTTTGGTTTTGCCGGTGCCATTGAAGAAGCTTCGGAAAATGAAATCCGAGCGGTTTTCGAGGCTAATTTTTTTGGTACCCTTGCGCTTACGCGGGCCTTTTTACCGCTTTTTCGGAAACAACGACACGGCTATATCATGCAGATTTCGTCGCAAAGCGGTTTCAAAGCCGTAGCGGGCTTTGGTGTCTATAATGCCAGCAAGTTTGCCCTCGAAGGAGCCAGCGAAGCCCTTGCGGCCGAAATAGCTCCCTTAGGTATTAAGCTTACGATTATCGAACCCGGACCCTTTCGAACCAATTTTGCAGGCTCGTCTTTCGCTCGGGCAGCCAGCCAACTCGATGACTACGATGCTACTGCGGGCGCCTTCCGGAGTAGGATGGAACAAATCGATGGCAGACAGGAAGGTGATCCGGTAAAAGCGGCCGGGGCTATTCTGCAATTGATTACACTGGAAAGTCCACCGCTACGGCTACCACTGGGCAAAATTGCCGTCAGCACGATTCAGTCGAAACTCGATAGTGTGCAAACCGATCTGAACAACTGGCGAACTGTAGCCGAAGGGGCTGTTTATTAACGCCTGTCATTCGTCAATTAGTCAATGAGCATTAGTTATGTTGACCCCTGATACCCATTGACTAATTGACTGACATTTATTACGGCCAGCGGATACTGAAGACCGTCCAGCCATCGGAGTGAGTCTGGAGCGAAAAAGTGAAATTATGATTTAGCAGAATCTCGCGGGCGAGCGTCAGGCCAATACCTTGTCCGTTAGGGCGAGTGCTAAAGAACGGATTGAATAAATTGCTGACGACGGCTTCTGGAATAGGATGGCCATTGTCCCGAATCTGAAGTTGATGAGCCGTCAGCGCAATGTCGACGGTTTGCCCTGGCTCGCAGGCTTCAATCGCATTTTTAACAATATTGACCAGTACCTGCTCCATCTGACCAACATCAATGGCCCGAATAACCGAAAGATCGGGAGCCGAACCTATCAGCGAGACGTTAGCGGCTTCGGCCTGCGGTTGCATGAGTCGAACAACATCGTTGACCAGTATGGCCAGATTTGTTGGAACAAGGTTTGGCAACGGCAATCGGACTACATCGGCAAATCGGCGCATAAACCGATTCAGTCGGTCGTTGCGGTCGATGGCAACGCGTACGGCCTGTTTAAGGTCATTGTCCGATAAATCTGATTCTGTTACTGTCAGTATAGAGTTGACGGCACCAATGGAGTTGTTTACTTCGTGGGCCATCATTCGAATCACTTTGCTATAGGCGTTTTTTTCACTAGCCATAATTTCGGGCGTTAACTCTTCAATAATCAGAAACGACCGTCGGAAGCCCCGATCTATAAAATTTGCCCGGATGACTTTATAGGTTTCAATGCCATTCGGTTTCATAATGCGCGACTCACCGTCGGCCAGGTCGGCCATGTGTGCCAGTAGCGAATAACCCAAATCGGCCAGAGGTTTGCCTACTACCTCGTCGGGCTGAACGGCCAGTAGTTGACTGGCTCTTGGATTGATGGAGGCAATTCGTTCGTCGTAATCGAAAATCAAAATGGCAATCGGGGCGGCTTCGATGAGTTTATCAAGGAAAAAACGCTGTTCGGCTTGTTTAGTACGTTCCTGCCGAAGTTGGTCGATCATTAAATTGTATACATGAATGAGGGCATCGATCTCGAAATTGCCGGTTGGCACAAACTTAACCGTGAAGTCTTTGTCGCGGATCGCTTCAACGCCCGCCGTAATGAAATCGGATGGTTGCCGAAAGGCAATATAGATCTGGACGGCGATAAAGACCGATACCAGAATGAATAACTCTGATGCAATAAACAGCAGTTTATTTTCCTGCAATACCAGCCAGGTAAGCCCTACCAGGGCAATATGCACGGCGATGATGTAAATCAGGTATTTGGTACGGAGAGGGAGCTTCATTCGTCAGCACTATAGGGAATGCCAAATTTCTCCAATCGGCGGTAGAGTGCAAAACGAGTGATACCCAGCGCCCGCGCCACTTTGGCTACTCGGTTGCTATGAAAAGTCATTGCCTGCTGAATCATTCGATATTCCATTTCTTCGAGCGTCATGGTGCCCACCTGGGGCATAGCACTAAGGGTGTGGGATTGGGGGCCGGGAGTGAGGTTTTGTTCGAAATCGGAAATGGAAAGGGTATCGCTAGGAGCCAGCAATACGGTTCGCTCAACTACGTTTTTCAACTGGCGAATATTGCCGGGTAAGGGTAGCGTTTTGAGCCATTTCATGGCTTCTTTACTGATATGCAGGCTGGGTCGACCGTAAAGAATTTTCAGGTTATTTACGAAAAAAGCTGCCAGTCGTGGAATGTCGTCGGCGCGTTGGCGCAGGGCTGGCAGCCGTACCGTAATAAGGTTGATGCGGTAGAGCAGATCTTCCCGAAACAATCCTTTTGCTACCATTTCGTCCAGATCCCGGTTGGTAGCGCAAATCACGCGCACATCAACCGTTCGGCTTTTGCTACTTCCTAATGGTTCAAATGTACGATCCTGCAACACCCGTAGGAGCTTTACCTGACTGGCTGGATCGAGATCCCCGATTTCGTCCAGAAATATGCTGCCTTTATTGGCCAGTTCGAAGCGTCCGACCCGGTCGATACGGGCATCGGTGAACGCTCCACGGACATGGCCAAACAGCTCGCTCTCGAATAATGTGGACGATATGCCGCCCAGATTGACTTTAACGAACGGTTGCTTTTTGCGTTTACTATTCTGATGAATGGCTTCGGCAATTAGTTCTTTTCCGGTGCCGCTCTCTCCCGTTATCAGTACGGGCGCATCGGTGTCAGCAACTCGTCCGATGGTTTTTAAAACGGCAAGCAGGTTTGGGTCTTCACCTACAATGTTATCGAATCGAAATTGCTGGTCGAGTTTTTGGCGGTCTGGTGAAGCTGCATCCGGTCGGGCCAGATTCAGGGCTGTCCGTACCGATTGCACCAGATAGTCGTTTTGCCAGGGTTTGGTAATGAAGTCTTTCGCGCCCGCTTTCATACCCTCTACGGCCAGGTCGATACTGCCCCAACCGGTAATAAGAATAACGGGTACCTCGGGCAAGTTTTCCCGAATCCGGCGCAGCAGTCGCAGCCCATCATTGCCCGAGGTATCGACCGAAAAATTCATGTCGAGCAGAATCAATTCCGGCGTTTCTTCCTTCAAAACCTCAACTGTCTCAAACGGGCCATCGGCCAGGCGCACCGTAAAGCCTTCTTTCCGAAACAGTAGGGAGAGCGAAGTTTGAATAGCAATATCGTCGTCGATGATGAGGAGCATAAGAGGGCAAGGGGATGCTTTGAGCGGGGAGGTTGCAGGGTATTGCAGGGTATTGCAGGGGAGAGCGGGGTATTGTGGGGTTTGTGTTAATGAATGGTTTGCTGGAAGTTGTAGATTTTGCGGCTCAGATTAGCAAGTTCATTGAACAGATCTTGTTTGACTCCTTCAGTTATTTGGTTGCGTCGTTGAATAACTACCAGAATATTGGCGCATTCATAACAAGAACGGCGGGCATAGTTTAAAAACTGCCGGAATTCGTTGGGCGTCGTTGTAGCAGAGCCTTCGGCAATGTCGAACAACTTATCACCTATTTGAATACTCATTTGCCAGATTTCTAACCCTTCAAAACGAAAACTTCTTAATATAGTCAATAAGAGTTACGGTGTACGAAACAAAGCTAATACTTTCCCCGACGCCCCTGCAACCCTAACTCTCTACCCTGCAATACCTTGCAACCTCCCAGCGCGCAGCATCCCTCGCCCTACCCTACTCCTCATGCAACGCCACCGCAGGCTGGATTGTAGAAGCCTGACGACTTGGGAATAGCGCACAAAGTGTTACGATGGCATAAATAATGAGGATGGCTACGATTATAGCCGTAACATAGGTCTCAGATTGCAAATCGAAAACGTTCAGTAGCGGAAACTGAACCGCGAAGATCAAACCAATGAACATGGCAAACGTAGCCAGTACCCAGATTTCGCCAATGAATTGAGTCGAAATACCCGTTTCAGTGGCACCTACTGCCCGGCGCAGACCAATCTCACCCCGACGTTTTGCAATACTTAAATTCAGAACGCCGAATAAACCTAATGCAACATTGATGAGCAAAAAGCCACTGATGATGGATGCTATAATAACGGGGACGAGGACCAGATTGTGCTGGTTTTTGCGGGAGTCTTTCAGGTAGTCGACTTCTACACTCCAGTCTTTCAGCATCGAGGCAACGTCTTTCACGACCCGTGCTTCAAAAACGGCATCAGTTCCTGGTTTTACTTTTATCAGAACCGTATCGTTCCAGATGGCATCGACCTTGAGCAGTTCGAAAATGGCAGGCTTATTGACCATAAATTCGCCTTTGGCTTTGAAATTGTCGATTATACCAACCACCTTAAATCGATTGTCGATGATTTTGCCCATTGGATTTTCATCGCCAAAAAGTCCTTCTTTCGTTTTCTGATTGATAACAACCGGCGTGTATTTGCCTACACTATCGGCATCCCGATACCAATTGCCCTGACTCACTGGAATTTCGAGCGTTTTGGCAAAATTTTCATCCGCAACATAAAAATCGGCCACAACCCGTCGCTTGTTATACTCGATCCCATTGCTCATTTGGTTCGCAGAAAAAGGAAAGTTACTGCTCATTCGGGAAACCGATGTTACTTCAGGATAAGCCTTTAATCGTTGTACTACCCGTTGCAGTTTATCGGCAACCTGGGTTGTGTCCTGATTGCTTTTCAGGCCTATTGCCCAAACGTTGTCGTAGGTAAACCCTATGGGCTGGCGGTAATTTCCGACATTGACAACAATCAGTGTGGCCAACCCAAAAAGGACCATAAACGAAGCCCAGATCTCCACCATCAGCAGGGTATGGGTCTTCTTCTTATTCCAGATTAATTTAAACAGATGCTTTATCATGATATAACTTGGTTGAATGGTTTAAATCGGCGCGAAGTGCCCCGCTCTTCAGCCCTTAAGCGCTTCGGCAATGTTTAATTTCGACATTCGCAGAGCCGGTAAAACGCCCGATAAAAAGCCAAAAACCAGACAGACGAGCAGGCTGATCAGGAATACGCTCAAATTAATGGTCAGGTCGGCATAGGGAATCCAGCCACTGATGTTGATCATGTGTATGACAAGCAGCGTCAGAATTAAGGCTATAGTACCGCCGATAAACGTGATAAAAATGTTTTCGACGATAAACTGCCAAACAAGCGTTCGTACGGGCGCGCCGAAGGCTTTCCGAATTCCAATTTCCGAAGCTCGTTCCATAATCCGACTAACGTTCACATTAACCAGGTTAATAGCCGGTAGTCCCAGTAGCATAAACAGCACAAATCCGATTATGCCGAACAATATGGTTTTCAGGCCAGGGCCCCCGTCCATGATTGTATCGATAAAGTTTTTCGCGTAAGGTTCACACTTGACTTCGAGTGAGTAGTACTTAAAGCCATCCTGTACGCCCGGTACTGGAATCTGGCTAATCCGGCTCTGGAACTCGCTCTGAATGGCTTTCAGATCTGATTTGTCTTTGGCCAGAATAACGCATACGTAGCCACCCCGCATCCCCCCACGCTGATAGTTGCTTTTGGGAGCCGTGTAGGGAAAATAAACATCGGAATAAGTGAATGGACGCGTTATGGGGCTGCTCCGGACAACCCCAATAACTTTGTAGTGAATGTTTTCGATTTCAATGTCTTTACCAATAACCGACTCCGTCGTATTTTCGAAATACTGTTTCTTGAGATCATCCGTAATCACAACCACATATTCTCCATTGGCAATGTTTTGTTCGTTATACGGTTTGCCTTCCAGAAAGTCAAATTCGTTGACGCGCCAGAAGTCGGCATCGGTAAACTTGGTATTGAGTTTTATTTTCTGCGATCCCACATAGGCGTTAGAGCTATTGATAAAGGTAGAGATCGTTGAGCGTTCGGGGGTTTTTAGCGTTTTAACGTAATCGGTCAAAAACTTAAAACTCATAGGACCTGAACTTTGACCCGATCGGGCCGAATCACGCTGACTCATCTGCATGATATAGAGCGACCGATCGCGTCTGGTTTCTGGGTAATGCGTTCCGAAAATATGGTCCAGAAACGACGTCAGTACCATCAGTACGGTTAACGTCAGGCTAATGCCGAAAAGAGTAATGAAGGTATAGAACGGATGCCGTAGCAGTACCTTCCAGGCGATTTTTATATAATTGATTAGCATGATTTTCTGAAAGATGAATTATAAAGGATGAATTATGAATGAAAGAGTACTCATCCTTTATAATTCATCTTTCATTATTAATTTTCCTGGGTTTCGGGCGGCTGGTCCCATGCTGGAATCGCCCACAACGGCACCATCGAATAGCCGCACGAGCCGATGCGTTCGTTTGGCCATCGATTCGTCGTGCGTTACCATCACAATGGTGCTTCCGTCGGTATTGAGTTGCTGAAGAATGGCCATAATCTCGTTGCCCATTGCACTATCGAGGTTACCTGTTGGCTCGTCGGCCAGAATAATATCGGGTCGACCCACAATGGCGCGGGCAATGGCTACCCGTTGCTTTTGCCCGCCCGATAGCTGATTCGGAAAATGCTTGATGCGGTTACTTAAGCCAACGCGTTCCAGGGCCTGTCGGGCCAGCTCCCGGCGCGATGCGCCCGTGGCATCCCCTTTCCGGTAGAGCAGTGGAATTTCGACATTGTCGAGTACCGACAGGTCGTTAATGAGGTGGAAACTCTGGAAAATGAAGCCAATTTTCTGGTTCCGTAAATGCGCCAGCTCTTTGTCGCGATACTGGGTTACGGCCTGTCCGCCGATTTCAACACTGCCCTTGCTGGGGGCATCGAGCAACCCCATCAGGTTCATAAGGGTCGATTTCCCGCAACCGCTTGGCCCCATAATAGACAAAAATTCGCCAGCACTAACGCTGAGGTTGACGTTGGTCAGGGCCAGGGTTTCGATACTGCTGGTCCGATACACTTTTTCGATGTTTTTGAGCGTGATCATAATAGCCCCCAGCCCCCAAAGGGGGAGTTTTACTCCCTGAGGTACGGAGATTTTTAGGTTGAATGAGCAATTGGGCTATGTTAATTCTCTTTTATTAAAGGTGAAAAATAGGGTGCGACCGCTTTTCCCCCTTTGGGGGTTAGGGGGCTATTTGTTTCAAAATCGTATAGTGTCAATAAGCGAAGTGTATAGAAAGCCTGCCAGTAGTCGCGAAGGGCCAGAATAGCATCGCGACGGGCGCGGTCTTTGTCCTGGGTAGCAATACCCAGATCGGTTACACTCAGGTCGCTGAGCTTGAATCGGTCCTGGGCAATCTGATAGCGACGCTGGGCAATCTGATCGGCTTCGGCGGTTAGTTTTACCTGCTGGCGCAGCATGTCCAGTAAGGTTACCTGCGTATAAATCTGCTGTTCGAAGGTGCGTCTGGATTGTTCAACCGTTTGAACGACCAGTTGCTGATTGGCCAGCGCGGTTTCGGTTCGGGCTTTGGCTCGCCCCCACGTCATAATTGGAAGCGTAAACTGGATTTCGACAAACTCCCGATCCTGCGGCTGAACATATACATCGCTGGGCCGATTGCCTCGGTTCGATAGACCAAAAGCGGCATTTAAACTGGCATTGAGGCCATTTTCTTTTCGGGCCTTCTCCACATCCCGGTCGGCTTCCAATAGCTGTCGTTTATACGAGATCGCAGCCGAGCGGTTGGCAAAAGCTTCGCTCAATGCCTGATTGATGTCGACCGAAAAATCGCTTAACTGTGTAGGTATCGCTAACTCAAACCGTTGCTGGCTTCCGGTTGTATTGTTTATATTTAGATAGGACCGGAGTTTTAGCGAAGCTACTTCGGCCGTTTGGCGGGCCGATGCCAGGTCTTTCTGGGCATTAAGTACGCTCAACTGAAGCTGTAGCAAATCGTTTTGTGAGATTTTTCCCAGTTCTAGTTTGTGCTTCGCAATTTTAAAGAGCGTATCGTTATTGGTGCGGTTTGTTTCAGCAATCTGCAGGTTTACCTGTGCCACCAGCAAATCGAAATAGTAACCGGTAGCATCGAGCGCCACCTGTTCGCGGGCTTCAATGTACTGTTGATTGCTTTCGGCGTAACGGAGCGGTTCGGTCCGGCGATCCCATTTCATCTGATTGAATCGGAACAAAGGTTGTGTCAGGCCAATGGCAAACGGTATTCCGTTATAGAGCGTACTGCTATTCAGAAAATTATCGAACCGTTGTAGCTGCTGCTGGATAAAGATCGATCCGCCCGTTAGCGGAATGTTCTGAGTCAGCGACATCGTCAGAATCGAGTTGTTGTTCGAAACAGGCTGGAAAGCAACTGTGCCGTCGGGCTGGGTTACCTGCACAAACGAACGCGTAAAGCTGGGCAATGATCCATCCAGACTTAACTGGGGTTTAAAATCGGCCAGAAACGTACGGTATTTCCAGTAGTTGGTTTTTTGGAGCGTTGCGGCCTGTTTGGCGGCTATCGACTGGTCTTGTGCCAGTTGCACAACATCATCGAGGGTGAGCTGCTGTGTCTGAGCCAGAACCGACTGAGCGCACAGCAGAAAGAGTATAAGCTTTTTCATTGCGCGTTCATTATTTTTCGATCGTTAGTTGTTCCAGGTGTTCGTATTCGCTCAGGTCGGTCAGAATGACCTTTTCGCCCGGCTGTAAGCCACTTTTGATCTCTACCCAGTCGAAACTTGAAACACCCAGTTCAACTTCCCGGCGCGTAGCTATATTCGGACTCGTCAGTACATACACAAACTGCTTCCGCTTGCCCTTGAAAGCCGGACCATTGGCTACCCGCACGGCTTTCGATACCCGATTCGTGACAATGAATACCTCAACTTTCTGATTAGGGCGCAGGATGGCATTATGATTATCGTCCAGCTCGACAGTAAATTGTAAGACACTGTTCTGAACGGCAGGCTTTATCTGGGTAATCTGGCCCCGGAGCGATGTTTCGTTGATTTTTACAATAACGGGCTGGCCAACTTTCACCTGTTCGGCGTAGATGTCGGAGCAGGAGCCATCGACCCGGAAGCTACCCAGATCGGCTAACCGTGCCAGCATTTCTCCTTCGCTCACCGCCGACCCAACGTGTTCGTTTACCCACGTAAGCACCCCGGCCCGGTCGGTTAGTATATCGGCCTGTTTCAATTTGTGAGCCAGTACCTTAAGGTTGGTGGCTTCAATTTGTGCCTGTAATTCAGATTCTTTCAAACTGGCGCTCATCGATTGTCGATTATAGGACAAGTCGTTTTCCAGTTGCTTCTTTTCCAGTTGTGCAATTTGAAGGAGATTTTCGGCTCGGGTAACGTCTTCAGGTGTTTGGCCGCCCACTTTCAATAATCGATTGGCATCACTGACTTCGGCTTTGAGTTTGTTGATGGTCAGTGATTTAATTTGATCATTGATATCGGCGTCATACAGATTTTTATTCAGTTTCAGTCGTAATTGCTCGATGCTGTTTTGCTTGAGGGCAAGCTGATCGGCAATTTTTTCGTATTCGATCTGTGTCAGCGATTTGTCGAGTTCCAGAATTTGCTGACCAGCCCGGACGCGAGTGCCGGGTGTGAGTAAGACTCGCCGGATACTGGCCCGAATGGGGCTCGTAACGATTTGCTCGTAGGCCGGAATCACCTCGCCCGTTGCACTGATTGTATTTTCTACGGGCCCCGTTTGTGCAATAGCGGTTCTGATTTTGGCAGCTTCGACCGATGTTTTCAGAATATTTTTAAACCAGATAAGCCCGGCTACTGAAACAGCCACGACAATTCCGCCAATCAACCAATTCTTTCGGCGGCTCTGGGCAATAAGTTCAGGAGCTAATTCACGATCCATAATTTTATTCAAGTATACCCAGTAGTATGCCAAACACTGTACCAGAATGTATAGTGTTGATTTTTAGGTATTTGTATATTTTTATTATCTTTAAAGCCGTGCGATTTCGCACAGTCAGTGCGGTTTCAAACAAACCATCCGTAATTTGATAGGCGGTCAGAATAAATTGGCAATAGTTCGATACTCATTGAGGAACGGTAAACGTTAAAATTGAACGATAACCGGGTAAAATAGTACTCTATAGTCGCTATTGCCTGTTATAATTTTGTGAAATCGTATAGTTATTAACTACTCAACTTATATGTCTGTCTGGTCTGATATACGCCCCCGATCCGTTCTTCTGAGCTTAACGATAGGCTTGCTTGGTGCGTCGATCTGGCTAACGGCCTGTCAGAATTCAATTGATAAACCTGCCGATATCGTAGCCGCTGAGGCTAAACTCCCCGAAAAAGTTGATTACAACCTGCATGTTAAGCCGATCTTATCAGACCGGTGTTTTGCCTGTCATGGGCCCGACAGGAATAAGCAGCAGGCCGGGTTGCGGTTAGACACGCCGGAAGGAGCTTACGAAGCATTGGCCAAGAGCGGCCATACGGCTATTGTTCCGGGAAATCTGGCTAAAAGTGAATTGGTAAATCGAATTCTTAGCGCCGACCCCGAAGAAATGATGCCGACTCCCCAGTCGAACCTGAGTCTGACCACCGAAGAGAAAGCGTTACTGATTCGCTGGGTTGAGCAGGGGGCTGAGTATAAAGAACACTGGTCGCTCATTGCGCCAACCATGCCCGAACAACCAAAGGTCAAGGACGAAAAATGGGTAAAAAACGACATCGATCGGTTTGTGCTGGCCAAACTGGAAGCCCGCAACCTGACTCATGCGCCCGAGGCCGATAAAACAACGTTGCTGCGTCGGGTAAGTCTCGACCTGACCGGATTGCCACCAACCCCGGCAGAAGTCGATGCATTTCTGGCCGATAAATCGCCCAATGCCTATGAAAAAGTGGTTGATCGGTTACTGAAAAGCCCACACTATGGCGAACGGCAGGCGGTTGAATGGCTCGATGTGGCCCGGTATGCCGACACGCACGGCTATCAGGACGATGGCCTTCGGACGGTATGGCCCTATCGCGACTGGGTTATTCGTGCCTACAACCGAAATCTTTCCTTCGATCGGTTTATTACCTGGCAACTGGCCGGTGATTTGTTGCCGAATACAACGAATCCTGCCCATCGGCGCGAACAGCTCATTGCCACGGCCTTCAACCGAAATCATCAGCAAAGTCAGGAAGGGGGCATTGTTGATGAAGAATACCGAGTTGAGTACGTTGCCGATCGAACCAATACATTTGGGAAAGCCATGCTGGGCCTAACGGTTGAGTGCGCCCGTTGCCACGACCATAAATACGACCCCATTAGTCAGAAAGATTATTACTCGCTTTTTGCGTTTTTCAATAGCAACAACGACCGGGGCCAGATTCCCTACAACGGCGAAGCCGCTCCTACCATCACACTCACTAAGCCCGAAACGGATGCCAAACTGAAATTTATCCGGGAGCAGCTTACACCACTTGAACAAAAACTGAATCCAAACCGACCCGATTATCAACAGCGATTCGGTAAATGGCTGACAACTGCGCAACAGCGGCCATTATCGACTATAGATTCGGGTCTGATTGCACATTATACCTTCGACGAAGCCGACCGGACCGACATCAGTGCGTATGTAAAAGCGCAGAACGAAAAAAGAAAGCTGGAAGAGGCAAACCGCAAAAAAGAAGAGGAAGCCAGAGCTAAGTCGAAAAAACCAGAAGAAAAAAAGCCGGAAAAGAAAGAGGTTGCCAGGCGTAATACCAAAGAAGAACTCTGGAAAGATCCACGGAATGCCTTTGAAAATACGGTGAACGATACGCTTCCGGCGCGGTTGGGTGGCGATCCCGATAAAGTGCCCTATGCTGTGCCAGGGCGTTTTGGTAAAGCACGTTATCTACCCGGCGATAGCTATATCGAGTTGCCCAGAAATTTCGGCGTTTTTGAGCAAAATCAGCCATTTACAGTAAGTAGCTGGTTTAATCTGGCAAAGCCAAACATGGCACTTACGTTGATGGGCCGCACGACTGGCCCGATGGATGGACAACGCGGCTATCAGCTCGATTTGCTGGCCGACGGGCGATTGAAATTAACATTTAGCCACGTGTGGCCTGCCAATGCAATCGATATTGAATCGATTGATAAAGTGCCAGTGCACCAGTGGTTTCAGGTTGCTTTTGCCTACAATGGCCTGGGGAAAGCCAATGGGTTGATGCTATATCTGAATGGTAAACCCATGCGGACGAAGGTCCTGACCGACAACCTGATTCATAGTACTGTTTATGGTAAAGACCGCACGCACTGGGCACAACATTCGTTCTACGTGGGCCGAATGCATGATTATTTCTACAAAGATTTTGCTGTCGATGAACTGCGAATCTATGATCGATGCCTAGCACCGTTGGAAATGCCCAAACTAGCCGGACAACCTGATGCGCTTGCGGCAGCGCTGCGTACGCCAGTCTCGAACCGTACGCCTTCGCAACGAACGGGATTGTACACGTACTACGTAACAACCAAGGACCCGATTTACCGTCGGGAGTTTGACGAGGCTATGAAACTGAGGGGCGAACAAATCATGCTCTACACTAATTCTGACCAGGTGATGGTGATGCACGAACGCTCGGAGCCGCGCATAACCCACTTGTTGAAACGAGGAGCCTATGATGCTCCCGGCGAGGTTGTAGCACCTGCCGTATTGCATAGCATGACGCCAATTCCTGACGATTTGCCCAAAAACCGCCTTGGATTGGCCAAATGGTTGCTTTTGCCCGAAAACCCCTTGTTCAGCCGGGTAATGGTTAATCGGATGTGGCAGCAATATTTCGGACAGGGCCTGGCCAAAAACAGCGATGATTTTGGCAATCAGGGGGCACTTCCCAGTCACCCTGAGCTTTTAGATTATCTGGCCGTACGTTTCCGCGAAGGAACGGGGCAGCCCGGCTCTGCGTGGAATGCTAAGGCTATGCACAAGCTCATCGTAATGTCGGCAACCTACCGACAGGCGTCCAGTGTATCGGAAAAAGCGCGGGAGGCCGACCCCGACAATGTGTTTCTGTCGCGTGGTCCCAGCTACCGAATGTCGGCCGAGCAGGTGCGAGACAATGCCCTGGCAGCCAGTGGTTTGCTGAATCAACGGGTTGGCGGACCAAGTGTTCATCCGTATCAACCTGCCGGAATCTGGGAAGCACTGGCAACCCGAAACGCGGTAAAATATGTGCAAAATCATGGCGACAGTTTATATCGACGGTCAATGTACACAATCTGGAAGCGGAGTTCCCCGCCACCCATGATGCTCAATTTCGATGCCGCCGAGCGGCATACGTGCATTGTGAAACGCCAGAAAACCAGTACGCCTTTGCAGGCATTGGTAACGCTCAATGATCCGCAATTTGTTGAAGCGGCTCGTGTGCTGGCTCAGAAGAGTCCTCTCCGCCCCCAAAAGGGGGACGTTCCGCAGCAGGATTTGGCGCGTCAGCAAACCCCTTCTTTGGGAGCGGAGAAGGCCATCGACTATTTCTTCAAAGCGGTGATCAGTCGTCCGGCCCGGCCCGAAGAAGTGAAGCTCATACAGCAGTTATATGCTGAAGAGCTCGACGATTTCAAAACAAACCCGAAGCGAGCCAGCGAACTGTTGTCGGTGGGTGAATACCCGGTCGATAAAACGCGGAATCCGGTGGAGCTTGCTGCCTGGACCGTAGTGACGAGTACTATAATGAATTTCGACGAAGCAATTATTAAACGCTAAGGGCATAGGGCTAAGGGTTACTCCTCCGCTCCAAGCCCCGCGCCCTCCGCCCCAAGCCCCAGCCAATGGACATTCAGGACGAAATACACGATCAATTAAGTCGCCGGACGTTTTTAGGCCAGACCAGTGCAGGTTTGGGAACTATTGCTCTGGCTTCGCTATTAAATCCGGGCCATTTGTTTGGCGGTACGGCTCCCGGCGAAAATCCACCAGTAGGAAAGCCGCATTTCCCGCCCAAAGTAAAGCGGATCATCTACCTCTTTCAGAGTGGAGCGCCGTCGCAACTCGAACTGTTCGATTATAAGCCGAAACTCGAAGCGATGTGGGGGCAGGATTTGCCCGAGTCGGTTCGGAAAGGGCAGCGACTGACGGGGATGACCGCTGGCCAAAGTCGATTTCCGCTGGCAGCATCGAAATATAAATTTGCTCAGTATGGTCCCGGCCGGATGTGGATTAGCGAACTGTTACCGCATACTGCCCGTATTGCCGACGACCTGACGTTTGTTCGGTCGTTACATACCGAAGCCATCAATCATGATCCCGCCATCACCTTTTTTCAGACGGGTAGCCAGCAGGCCGGCCGGCCGAGTTTTGGTTCCTGGGTTAGCTATGGACTGGGTTCCGATAACCAGAACTTGCCCGCTTTTGTGGTATTACTCTCGAAAGGCCGCGACGGCGACCAGCCGCTGTATGCCAAGCTCTGGAGTAATGGATTTCTGCCATCGGTACATCAGGGCGTCGTTTTTCGGTCGGGCCCCGATCCGGTGTATTATCTCAACAATCCGCCCGGTATCGACAAAACCAGCCGTCGGCGTATGCTCGATTACCTGACCAAACTGCATCAGGAGCAATACAAGCATGTGCTCGACCCAGAAATTAATAGCCGGATGGCCCAATACGAAATGGCCTACCGGATGCAAACATCCGTTCCCGAAACGCTCGATATATCGAAGGAGCCGGAGTACATTTTCGATATGTACGGCCCCGAAAGCCGAAAGCCCGGTACGTTTGCTGCCAATTGCCTGCTGGCCCGGAAGCTGGTCGAAAAAGACGTAAAGTTTGTGCAGCTATACCATCAGGGGTGGGATCAACACGGTAATTTGCCCAACGATATTAAGATTCAGACCAAAAGCGTCGACCAGCCTTCGGCGGCCCTGATTATGGATCTAAAACAGCGCGGCTTGCTCGACGATACGCTGGTGATCTGGGGGGGCGAGTTTGGCCGGGGCGCTTATTCGCAGGGCAAACTTACCCGCGATAATTACGGTCGCGACCACCATCCGCGTGCGTTTTCGGTCTGGATGGCCGGGGCTGGTGTAAAAAAAGGGCTGGTCTACGGCGAAACCGACGATTTCGGCTACAATGTTATCCGCGAGCCAGTTCATGTGCATGATTTTCAGGCAACCATTCTACATCTGATGGGCATCGATCACGAAAAACTAACCTTCAAGAGCCAGGGCCGTCGCTATCGCCTGACCGACGTGCATGGTAAGGTGGTGAAACCGTTGCTGGTGTAGACAATTGTTCCGCCAAATTTGCTATCTTGTTTCTTCAACTTAGGGAGTATAAGCTTATGGAGGCTGTTGGTCTTAAACTGCCGGATCAACTTAGTGAGGATGAGTTGCTGCGTTTGCCTGCAACGTGGGAGGAGTATATCGCTTTGGTTGATGAGGCTCCTTACACGATTCAGTTTTTAAACGGCGAACTAATTATGAGTCAGCCGACGGATACTCACGAAATTAGTGTCGGCATGTTAATTTGGTTGTTCAACAATATGTATATAGATCAGCCTGACTATCGTGTACTTGGAAGCAACGTAAAAATTGCAATTCCTGGTTATGACAGCGACTTTAATGCAGATGCATCAGTTGTACGAGGACCTTCTGAATATGGTACAACAACAGCCGGAGCTGTATCGAAAGCCCGTATCAAAAATCCCGAAATTGTAGTAGAAGTTCTCTCGAAGAGTACCCGCAAATTCGACATGGGGGAGAAGCTAAGCTACTATAAACTGATTCCTTCATTACAACATATTTTGCTGATCGATCAGACCCGCCCATTTGCGTCGGTGTATTCGCGTACGGGCGTCCCCGACGAATGGCTCAACCATGACTATCGCACACTCGACTCCGTCGTGCGGCTGGGAACTGTCGAACTGCCCATGGAAGCCATTTATCGTAAAATTGTATTCTGATCATTCCAGGGAAGCTCAGATGATTCACTTCAAACGCTTAGACCACGTTTTACTGTCGATCCCGGAAGGCGAAACCGAAAACGCCCGCACGTTTTATAGCCAGGTGCTGGGCCTGACCGAAATTCCCGGTAACCATCCGAGTGGGGCCATCTGGTTCGAAATTGCCGACATTCAACTCCATATTCGCGAAGAAGCAGGGCCTGCTTATCGTTCCAAACGACATCCTGCCTTTGAAATTACCAACCTTGAACAAGCCCGGCAGGAGCTAGCACAACAGGGATGCGAAATCGAATATTCGTCGGAAATCGACGGTCGGCAGCGGTTCTTTATTCGCGATCCTTTTGATAATCGAATCGAGTTTCTGGAGTTTGTGACAGCCGCCTAAATTCGCGAAAACATCCCATTACATTTTGTCTGAATCAATTTAGGTCTTTACTTAGAACCGAGACTCGGCGTTAAGTAAAGACCTTTTTGTGGTTAGTAAATTCTGACAGAAAAGACAAAACCGATGCTCGGGGAATAGAAAATCAGTCGGTCAGAGAACTATTCATGACCGAAAAATTGCTTTAGACCAATGCAACAGGAATTGGAATCATGGATACGGGCCGTTATTCGCTGGTTCGGATACGTGCCGAATCGTGATCTATCGGGTTGGGTACTACTGATTATATCGATCATACTGGGCGTAATTGTCGATGTAATCGTTACACAGACAATACGCTTTATTGTCCGGCGACGACCTTTCCAAACACTGGCCATCCTGACAAAACACGCACGCTGGGCGTTCTGGGTGTTTGTGCCGTCCTTATTCTTTTTGCTGGCTACTAATATTCAATCGGCCCGGTTTCTGCGCCGACATCCTATAGCCGATAAAACCGCCGAAGTCGTTTTTCTGGTTACGGCAACCTGGCTGATCGTCAACCTGCTGAAAGTGGGCGAATTACTGCTGATTCGTCAGTACGATACGACGAAAGATGTCAACCTATCGCAGCGGAAGTTTGTCACGCAGGTACGTTTTGTTCGTCGGTTGGTGGCCATTTCCATCATCATTATCGGTGTATCGCTCATATTGATTTCCTTTCAGGGTAGCCGTAAGGTTGGGTTGAGCGTGCTTACCTCTGCTGGGGTGGTGTCGGTCGTAATTGGCTTTGCGGCTCAGAAAACGCTGGCCAATTTGCTGGCGGGTATTCAGATTGCCTTTAACCAGCAAATCCGGCTCGACGATGCCGTTGTGGTCGAAAAAGAGTGGGGCCGTATTGAGGAGATCAATCTGACAAGCGTAATTGTACGGGTTTGGGACCGGCGACGGTTGATTTTGCCCATCACCTACTTCGTCGAAAACCCGTTCGAGAACTGGACCCGCTCCGATGCGTCTATTATCGGGGCTATTCTGCTTTATCTGGATTACAACGTACCGGTCGAAAAAATCCGGGAAAAAGCGCGGGAAATAGCCGAAAACGACCCGCTCTGGACGGGCGAGAGCTTTGCCGTACAGGTTACCGATACGTTACCAACCTGCATACAGGTACGGGTGCTTGTATCGGCGCAGGATTCACCATCGGCCTTTGACCTGCGTTGTCACATGCGCGAACAACTCATCGCCTTCATCCGCGACGAATACCCACAAAGCCTGCCCCAAACCCGCCTGATGCTGGCCGAAGAGTTGAAGAATAAAGAGGTGTAACTGAGTGATTGAGCGATTTGCTGCTCCGAAGGTCCGGCTAATCATTCAATCACTCATTCGTTTTACGCCAACGACAGCAAACAAATGGCTTTCAGTTATTCTTCCCAGCCAAACGAGCGCTCGATGGCTTTTTGCCAGCCGCGCATGAGCCGTTTCCGCTGTGCGTCGTCCATATTGGGTTCATAGGTGCGCGCAACGCCCCAGTTCTGGCGAAGGTCGTCCAGATTTTGCCAGTAGCCAACAGCCAGCCCGGCAGCATAGGCGGCACCTAAGGCGGTGGTTTCGGTCATTTTTGGGCAGATAACCGGCCCATTCAGCACATCGGCCTGAAACTGCATCAGCAACGAATTGACCACCATACCGCCATCGACCCGGAGTGAACTCAGCGGGACGCCCGCATCCTGCTCCATTGCCCGCACTACATCGACCGTCTGGTAGGCGGTTGCTTCCAGAACGGCACGGGCAATATGGCCTTTGTTGACAAAACGAGTCAGACCGGCAATGATACCTCTGGCGTCGGCTTTCCAGTGTGGCGCATACAATCCCGAAAAGGCCGGAACGAAGTAAGCTCCACCATTGTCGTCGACCGACCGGGCCAGTGCCTCAATATCAGTACTCTTTTTAATGATGCCGAGGTTGTCGCGCAGCCATTGCACCAGCGCGCCCGTAATGGCTACACTGCCTTCGAGCGCGTAGTGGACAGGTTCGTTCTCGAACTGATAGGCCACGGTAGTGAGCAAGCCGTAGTTCGATTCGCGCAGTTCGGTACCGGTGTTCATCAATAGAAAGCAACCGGTTCCGTAGGTATTCTTAGCCTGACCGGGCTCATAACAGGTTTGTCCAACCAGGGCCGCTTGCTGATCGCCCAGAATCCCGGCAATGGGTACACCGGGCAGTACTTCGGAGGCCACCGTTCCATAAACGCTGCTACTCGGCCGAATCTGGGGCAACATAGCCGATGGAACCGTAAAGGCGTCGAGTAGCGCAGCGTCCCAGCTAAGGGTTCGGATGTTCATAAGCTGGGTTCGGCTGGCGTTCGTAACATCGGTGAGGTGCAGTCCGCCGTTTGGACCACCAGTCAGATTCCAGACCACAAAGGTGTCCATATTGCCAAAGAGCGCATCGCCCCGTTCGGCGTCGGCTCGCAGACCCGGCACGTTGTCGAGTAGCCATTTTACTTTCAGGCTGCTGAAATACGTTGTTAGCGGCAGCCCGGTCTGAGCGCGAAACCGATCCTGACCCGCTGAGCCACCTTCTTTGGCAAACTGATTGACCAGGTCGGCCGTGCGCATATCCTGCCAGACAATGGCATTGTAGTACGGCTTTCCGGTTCGTCGGTTCCAGACAACAGTCGTTTCGCGCTGGTTGGTGATGCCAATGGCAACAATGTCCTGTGTAGACAGTTTAGCTTTGATACGCGCCAGGGCGACAACTTCCAGCGTATTGCGCCAGATTTCTTCCGGGTCATGTTCGACCCAGCCGGGTTGTGGGTAAATCTGTTTATGTTCTTTCTGAGCCAGCGATACAATCTGGCCTTGCCGGTCGAACACAATGCAGCGGGTACTGGTGGTGCCCTGATCAATGGCAGCTACGAATTTGGGCATAGGAAAGTAGGAATAGTCCGAAACAAGTAAATGTAATAGGGGTGGCAATTTACTCGGATTGATGTGTAACTTGCCAATGCTGCTGATCAAGTTTTTTGATCCGAAACAATCTTCAATAAATACAGATTGTATTCGTTAAAAGTTAGACCCGCCCAAAATTCTCTTATCTTGGGCGTGAAAATGCCTTTGCTTCATTATCTATATGAGAATCAATACGTTGTCTGTTTTGCTGGTGGCGTTGGGGTTAGCTACCGGATTGGCGGGCTGCAACTCGGCCATGCAGGCTTACAAAAAAGGTGTTCGGCATTACGATGCCGGAGAGTATAATCTGGCCCTGACACAATTTGAAAAAGCGGCCAAAGGAACTATCGATCAGGCCCGGCTCAATTATTATATGGCCGAATCGTACCGGCTTTCGAACCGTTTTGGCGAGGCTGTTCCATTCTACCAGAAAGCCATTGAAGCCAACACGACCGAGCCGAATGCCCGTTTCAATTACGCGTATGCGTTAAAGTCGCAGGGGAACTATCCAGCTGCACTGGAGCAGTTGCAACAGTTTGTGGCCAATGCACCCCGGACCACCGCCAAACCAATTCTTGATAAGGCAAAGCGGGAGATCGAAACGCTGAAAGCGATTAACATGATCGCCCAGAATAAGTTGCAGATTACGCTTAAAAACATGAGTAACCTCAATTCGCCCGGAACAGAGTTTGCACCGGTCGTACGAGGAGATGAATTAGTTTTTACGGCTTCGAAAAAAGAAAACGTTTACAAAAACAACGGCTTGCCGATGCTAGGGCTGTATAAAACGAAACTCAGCCAAAATCCCGATGAGACCGGAAGCACCGTATCGACAGGCCAGCCTGAATTGTTCAGTAACAGCGTTTTTCAGGGCGATGTGAACGAAGGAACACCAGCGTTTTCGAAAGATGGAAAAACCATGATTTTTGCGCGGGGTAACAACGGGAAGCGGAAAGGTGGGCTCGATGTGGACCTGTTCATCAGCCGGTTGGCCGAAAACAATACCTGGAGCCAGCCGCAACGGCTACCCATCAGCGATTCGCTGGCCTGGGATGGTTCTCCGGCATTTTCGGGCGATGGCAAAACACTCTATTTTGCCTCAAATCGAGCTGGAGGGTCGGGTGGTATCGACCTGTATCGCACCAGTATCGATGCGTCGGGCCGCTTTAGCCGTCCGGTAAATATGGGCCGTGATATTAATACGCCCGGCGACGAAATGTTTCCTTATGTAGGACCCAATGCGAAACTCTATTTTGCCTCTGATGGACATCCAGGGCTTGGCAAACTGGATGTATTTGTGGCAACCCGGTCGGGTGGCGTAACGAAGGTTGAAAATATGGGTCAACCCATCAATTCGCCTGCCGACGATTTTGGCCTGATTTATATCGATCCGACGAAAGGCTTTTTGGCATCGAACAGGCCCGGTGGTAAAGGCGACGACGATATTTATTTCTTCCAGGAAGGTCCAGCCGCCGACACCACCACAATTGCCCAGAACAAACGCAATGCGCCTAAAGTGGTTCATTATTTCCTGGCCGGAACAGTCTCGGCCAATGAAACACCTGTAACTCCGCTCGATTCGGCCCACGTTCGGATCATCGACGATGCTACGGGTCAGCCCATTGCCGAAGCGACAACCGGTCAGCCGGGTACGTTTGGTAAATATCCATTGCAGGAAGGGAAGGACTATACCATTTTGGCCGAACGCAAAGGATACCTGACCCGCCGGGAGCAGTTTACGATGCAGGGTAAGAGCATTCCTGACGTGTTTCTGGTAAAACCCGAAACCGATACTACCTTCAACGTAGCGCTGCTACTTGACAAGGCAACGCTGAACAAAACTTTCGTGCTGGAGAATATTTATTACGATCTCGATAAGTATAACATTCGCCCCGATGCCGCTGAGGAACTCGACAAACTGGTCACGATTCTGAAAGACAACCCAACGCTCAAGATTGAGCTAAGCTCGCATACCGACGTTCGGGCTCCAGATGCATATAATATGCGCCTATCACAAAACCGGGCTAAAGCCGCTGTCGATTATATCGTTTCGAAAGGGATCGATCCGAGCCGTCTGGTAGCAAAAGGCTATGGTGAAACGCAGCTTGTAGTGAAAAACGCTAAAACCGAGGAAGAACATCAGCGGAACCGACGGACTGAGTTTAAAATTCTTGAGTTGTAATGAGCAATTAACTTTGTCAAAAGCTAAAAACTGACGGAGTCATAAAAGGGTAATTGGTAGCGGGGGCATAACAATTTGGCCGGTTTACCAATTACCCTTTTAACTTAACCATTTACTAGCTATGAATGATAAACTCCGTCAACCGCTCGTCGTTATCAGCGTTATCTTTCTGATTGTCATGAATTATCTCTCCAATGCAGGAGCATTCGGTGGCAGAACGAACAAGGAAATTTCGGACCAGTACCATACCCTGATCACTCCGGCAGGTTATGCCTTCGCCATCTGGGGACTGATTTTTCTGGGTTTACTGGCTTTTGCCATTTATCAGGCTACGCCGTCGCAACGCACAAATCCGCGTTTTCGGGCTATCGGTGTCTGGGTTATTATCAATGCGGTGTGCAATGCCATCTGGAGCCCGTTGTTCAATACCGAACACATTGGTCTGGCATTGATCGTTATTCTGGTTATGCTGACTTCCCTGGTTATTATTGAACAGCAACTGCTGGAGAAGGGGAACGTACCACTCCTGCCAACCGATCCCGACGAGACCCTGCCCGAATCAGCCGCTTCGCCCATGGAAACGTGGCTGGCCCGAATCCCGTTTTCTATTTATTTCGGCTGGCTTACGGTGGCTACTATTCTGAACGTGGCCGTTTTTCTGAAAGCCACCGATTTTAGCCTGATGGGCCTCAGTGAACAAACCTGGGCTATTGCTATTCTGATTGTGGGGCTGGTGGTTGGTGCTATCGTGTTCAACCGGTTTCGGAGTGTTGCCTACATTCTGGTGTTTGCCTGGGCCTATGCCGCCATTGCCGTTGAGCAGCAGGGTATAGGGCAAATTCCGTTAGTAGCGGGTGCAGGGGCTATTGTTGCTATAGTACTGGCGATTATTGGCCTGATTTCGCGAAAAACACCCAGCTATTCGTAGGTCATATAATCAGAGATAAAATAACTGTGCCACGGTTCAAAACCGTGGCACAGTTATTTATGACTAGTTAGGCGCATTACCCTACTCTTCCAGAATGGTGATGCTATTGATCTTGTCGCCCTGACGTATCTGGTCGATTACATCCAGCCCTTCAACCACTTTTCCAAAAACGGTATGGTTTCGGTCCAGATGCTGTGTATTCTGGCGGTTGTGGCAGATGAAGAACTGCGATCCGCCCGTATTCCGGCCCCGGTGCGCCATCGACAAAACTCCCCGATCGTGATATTGGTTGTCGCCGGTTAGTTCACAGTCGATCGTGTAGCCCGGACCACCTGCGCCGGTGCCCGTTGGGTCGCCACCCTGAATCATGAAGTTAGGAATGACCCGGTGAAAGGTAACTCCATCGTAAAAGCCTTTTTTGGCCAGTGAAATAAAATTGTTAACCGCTTTCGGGGCATCTTTTTCGAAAAACTCGATGAGCATAGTCCCCTTATCCGTATTCATTTGTGCCTTTGGCATAGCAGAAATCGATTTTGTTGTGGCCGCAAAATTACGACGAATTCTGGTCTCGGGTATAGCTAGTCAATAACTCATAGTTGGTAAAAGCATTAAGGGGAATGATTTGGTTGATTTTGTCAAGTAATAGTAGTAATGTTGTGCCTGAATAGCATCAACTGTCATGAATTCAATTGCCGAGGTCCGTACATTTAACCGATATTATACAAATCTGATCGGAGTTATTGACCGTCATATTTTAAAAAGCAACCTATCGCTGGCCGAAGCCCGGGTTTTGTTCGAGATCGCTAATCAGCCCAATTGCACACAAACTCATCTGATTGAACAGCTCAGCATCGATGCCGGTTATTTGAGTCGTATCATTAAACAATTTGAGCACGATGAACTACTGACCCGCAATCGTTCTTCAACCGATGGTCGAGCAAGTAACTTAAGTCTGACAGCTACTGGTCAGGCATTGTTCCGAACTCTAAGTACAGAATCGGATCAGGAATTAGGAGCCTTGACAAGCCATTTAACCGAACAGCAGTTTGGGCAGTTGGTGGCTAGCATGCAAACGATTCGGCACCTGTTGAGCCGAGAGACTGCTATGCCATCGCTTACGATCCGTCATGATCTGCGCCCCGGCGATCTGGGTCTCGTAACCCGTTATCATGGCCTTTGGTATGCGCCCGAATTTGGTTACGATATGAGTTTCGAAGGATATGTGGCCGAAACCGTAAGCGAGTTTGCCGAGAATTACTCACCAGAAAAAGATCGGTTATGGATAGCCGAAGCCGATGGACAGTTCGTGGGCTGTATTGCGGTTGTTGGTCGGCTGGCAACGGTGGGCCAATTGCGCTGGTTTTTGCTCGATAAAGCGTTCAGAGGACAGGGTGTAGGTAAAAAACTGGTCGATGTCGCACTCGCCTTTAGCCGGGAACGTAACTACAAAAGCCTCTATCTGTTAACGACAACTGACCAGACAACGGCACATCATATCTACAAACGCGCTGGATTTGAATTGACCGATGAGCACGAACCGGTTCGGCTGTGGGGGCAAACTATTCAGGAGCAGCGATACGAGTTAATGCTGTAAGGGAATGATGATAGGGTTGATAAATTAATTCTTGGAATAGGTCAATTTTTAGATTCGCTTTTTTAGTATAATGCAACTAAATTGCCTGATCTTTAGTTGGAAAGAATAAATTATTGCTATCTGCCTTCTTGTTTTTGTTCAATTATACTCAGCTATTTCTGTTAATTGAGTAGTAATACTTCGTTGATTTTACGAGGTGTTTTTTGAATTCTATACCGTACGTTTTTCTGTTTAGTCGCCTTGGAAACTCAACTGATTCCATATTATGATAATCTGCCCGATTTTCTGAAGGCAGTGAAATCTATCGATTCAACGAACCGTTGCTTTGGAATCTTTCCGTTTGAGCAGTTTGGCGGGCCGGGCGAAGTGATTCCGCCGTTTCGAAGCAGCACATACGTAGCTGCTCTGGTAACGCAGGGGAGTGGTACCATTCATCTGGATGGTGTTCCGTATGAGGTGAAGCCGGGTACACTCTACTTTCTTCGTCCCTGGACCGTTCGGGCAATTCATAAACAGGATCAATGGTATGGATCTGTGCTGATGTTTACGCCTGAATTTGTTGCCAAACGGTCGGTGCTGTCCGATCCAATGCGGGAGTATCCGTTTTATCGGAAAGGCGCCCAGCCATTAATTCATATTACCCCCGACGAAGTAGCAGAACTCTATCATCAATTTGAACTGATTGATAAAGAATCGGCTCATCCAGACCGCCCTAAGGCCGATCGACTGGACCTTACTTATCATCTCCTGCAGGCATTGCTGATAAAAAGCCGCCAGATTTATCGTCAGACACTCTCGGCCATCGAGTATTCGCAGCCCGTGTCGTTGGTTGAGCGGTTTCAGAGTTTGTTACAGATGTATTATCTGCCTGATCCTAATCAGGAAACCCCTATATTACTAACCGTTCATGAAGCGGCCGACCGCCTGCATATTCATCCGCACTATTTAAGTGATATTCTGAAAAAATATACCGGTAAAACGGCTTTGCAGCATATTCGGGAGCGAACCGTATTTGAGGCACAGAACCTGATGCGGAATACGGACCTTACGGTGGCTGAAGTAGGCTATCGGCTACGTTTCGAAGATCCGTCGAATTTTACGAAGTTTTTTAAGAGCATAACAGGCATGACACCCCGCGCATACCGCGAGCAGCTCTTTGCCGTGGCTGCATAAGCTAATCGAAACTGGTAGTTTTGCCAGGCCAAATTTACGAATCTGCATTTTTTACCAGTGAATCTACCAAACCTACCTGTTCTAGCGGCAGGCCCGCTGGTAATTTTGACCCACTACTAAATGGAGTTAACGCTTAATTCTGTAGGTGCCAATTACTTACCAGATTTATCATGTGGATTGTTCGCTTAGCGTTAGAGAAAAAATACACCATCGCCGTGATGGCGTTGCTGATTCTCATTATGGGAGGGTTGTCGGTTTCGCAGATGCCGACCGACATTTTTCCGAAAATCAACATTCCGGTTGTAACCGTACTATGGGGCTATAATGGCCTGTCGACAAATGAAATGGAGAAGATGATTACCAACTTCTCCGAAACAGCGATTATCAACAACGTGAGCGATATTCAGCGGCTCGAATCGCAGACCTACAACGGAACGGCCATGCTGAAAATCTATTTTCAGCCTACGGTTAAGATCGAAGAGGCCATTGCGCAGGTAACGGCTATTTCGCAAACGATTCTGGTGCGGATGCCACCCGGCACGCAGCCTCCACTCATTGTTCGCTATAACGCAACCGATGTTCCAGTGCTTCAACTGGGGCTTTCGTCGGATAGTTTAACCGAATCGCAAATTACCGATTATTCGCAAACGCGCGTTCGGCCGCAAATTTCAACCGTACCCGGAAGCCGGTTATCCTTGCCATTCGGCGGGAAAACCCGCCAGATCATGGTCGATCTGGAGCCCGATCAACTGATAGCTTTCAATGTGACGCCCGAAGAAGTAACGAACGCTGTTACGGCGCAGAACCTGACGCTGCCGAGTGGATCGCTCCGTTTGGGTGAACGGGAATACAACGTTCGTCTCAATTCGAAGCCCGACGTAATTACGGTTTTAAACGACATTCCGATTAAAAACATTGGCGGAACAACCGTTCATATGCGCGATGTGGCCAATGTACACGATGGGGCGGCCGTTCAGGCCAACATCGTAAAGCAGGATGGTAGCAAAGGCGTTCTGATGAGCATTGTAAAAACCGGTAATGCCTCAACAACGCAGATTGTCGATAAAATCCGCAACCAGATTCTGCCAACCGTACGGGCAGCCGCCCCGTCGAATCTTCGGATTCAGGAATTGTTCGATCAGTCGGTGTTTGTACGGGCGTCGATTAAGGGCGTACTCATCGAGGGCTTAATTGCTGCTTTGCTTACGGCTGCCATGATTTTGTTGTTTCTTGGCAGTTGGCGTAGTACGCTCATTGTAGCCATATCGATCCCGTTGTCGATTCTGGCGTCGCTCATTACGCTTTATCTGCTGGGCGAAACGTTGAATATTCAGACCTTGGGTGGGCTGGCGCTGGCTATTGGGATTCTGGTCGATGATGCAACGGTAACCATCGAAAACATCCATCGAAACGAAGCCTTAGGAATGCCACTACGGCAGGCCATTCTGGAAGGTGCTCAGCAAATTGCGACACCAACGCTGGTTTCAACCTTAACGATCTGTATTGTTTTTACATCCGTACTGTTTCTCGAAGGGCCTGCCCGATTCCTGTTCGGACCATTGGCCGAAGCCGTTGTTTTTGCCATGCTGGCATCGTATGTGCTCTCACGTACGCTGGTGCCAACCCTGGCCGATCTGATGCTGCGGGGGGAGTTGCACGGGGCAGAAAGCGAAGGGCAAGGGGCTAGGAAAACATCCTTTTTCGGGCAGTTTTATAATGCCTTCAATGCGGGTTTCGACCGCTTTCAGGTTCGCTATATGAATGCGCTGGAGTGGGTATTGGCCCATCGTCGGGTCGTACTGGCCTTGTTTGTGGGAGTCATTGCTTTTACGGCGGTATTGTTGCCCTTTGTTGGTCGTGATTTTTTCCCCCGAGTCGATGCGGGGCAGATTAAACTGCACCTTCGGGCACCTGCCGGAACGCGCCTTGAAGAGTCGGAACGGTTAGCAGCACAAACTGCCGAAATTGTTCGGGAAATTATTCCAGAGCATGAGGTGGGCTCAATTATCAGTAATATCGGCCTAACGCCCGAACGCTATAACTTCATTTTTACCGATAATTCATCGGCTGGCGCGCTGGATGCCGAATTGCTGATTTCGCTGAGCGAAGAACGCTCACACCCGACGGATGATTATGTGCGGGAGATACGCTCGCGGTTGCGCGAAGAAATGCCCGATATGACCTACTTTTTCCTGCCTGCCGATATTGTTAGTCAGATTCTGAACTTTGGACTTACCTCCGCAATTGATATACAGATTTCGGGTTTTGACCGGGCCAACAACCTCAACGTGGCTCGCCAACTACGGGAAAGAATCGCTCAGATTCCGGGTGCCGTCGATGTGCACCTGCATCAGGTGCTCGATGCTCCCGAACTATTCCTCGACATTGACCGTGAACGGGCCGGACAGTTCGGTCTGACCGAGCAGCGGGTGGCCTCAAATCTGAATATTTCGCTGAGCGGAACTGGCCAAACCCGTCCAAACTTCTGGCCCGATCCGAACACGGGGTTTCCGTATCTGGTTGCCGTTCAGACTCCGCCTTATAAGCTCGATTCGTATGAAAAATTGTTGAGTACGCCCATTGTGCCGGGGCAGGTGACTCCTCAGTTGCTCAGCAATGTAACAACGGTGAAACGCACCTTTGCCCCCGTCATTATCAACCGGGTGAATACACAGCCGACCTACGATGTCTATGCGTCCGTCGAAAAAACAGATCTTGGCTCGGTAGCAAAAGAGCTGGAGAAACTTACTGCGGAGTACAAAACGCAACTTAAGCCCGGTAATGTGATTTCGATTCGTGGGCAGGTGGAGAGTATGGAAAGTGCCTTCAACCGGCTCGGACTGGGTATTGTGTTTGCGGCTTTGTTTGTGTACTTGCTCATGGTGGTCAACTTTCAGTCGTTCCGCTATCCGTTTATCATCATTACAGCGCTGCCGGGGGCTTTGTGCGGTATGGTCTGGATGCTGTTTCTGACCGGAACTACCTTTAGTATTCCATCGCTGATGGGAGCTATTATGAGCGTCGGTGTAGCTACGGCCAATAGTATTCTGCTTGTTAGCTTTGCAAAAGATCATTTGCCTGAGGTTGGCGGAAATGCTTATGCTGCGGCTCTGGAAGCTGGCCGGACCCGTCTACGACCGATTCTGATGACGGCTATTGCCATGATTATCGGCATGTTACCAATGTCGTTGGGTTTGGGCGAGGGGGGCGAACAAAATGCTCCGCTCGGTCGGGCAGTTATTGGCGGACTGATTCTGGCGACCTTTACGACGCTGTTGTTTGTACCGGTCGTATTCAGTTATCTGGCCCGAAAATCGACAAAACACCAACCTGTAGACGTGCAGTTATGAGCCTGATTTATCACGTTGTTCCGGCAAAAGACTGGGCCAGGTTTGAAACGGCACCGATGTATGAAGCCAACAGTCTTCAGAACGAAGGCTTTATCCACTTATCGACTGAAAGCCAGGTTGCAGGCGTGTTGGAGCGATACTATCAGAATGCCACTGATTTATTGCTTCTGCACGTTGACCCGGCCCGACTGACGAGCGAGTTGAGGTATGAAGTTGCAACAAACAATGAGCTATTTCCCCATTTATATGGACCCTTGAATAAAGACGCCATTGTTCGTATCGAGTCAATAAACTAATTATCTATTAATCAACCTGTATGAAAGCGTTTCGAGTCATCATCCCTGTGTTGCTGCTGATCGCCTTGTTCGTGTTTGCTGGCGTTTTACCGCGCCTGAAAAACAATCAGGAACTACAAGCTGCGGCACGCGAAGAAAGCAGCCGGGAACCTATCGTGAATGTGGTTCCGCTGAAACACTCTGCCGACACAACCGGCCTGACCTTGCCCGGTCAGATTCAGCCGTATCGGCAAACTCCGTTATATGCCCGTACGCAGGGTTTTTTGCGTCGGTGGTATGTCGACATTGGCGCTCAGGTAAAAGAAGGGCAGGTGCTGGCTACAATCGACGCCCCCGAACTCGATCAGGAAATTGCCCGTGCCAAAGCCGATCAGCAACTGGCGCAAACCAATCTGGAGCGTTTGCAGAGCGTTCAGCTTCCGGGGGCGGTTGCCAAACAGGATATCGATACCCGCCAGTCGGCAGTGGCGGTGGCTCGGGCAGCGTTGGGGCGCCTGCAGGCATTGAAAGATTTGCAGCAGATTCGGGCACCCTTCAGCGGAATCATTACCAGCCGTACTGCCGAGAATGGCACACTGGTGTCGCCCGGCTCTGGCCAGCCACTCTTCACAATTTCCGAAATAGGAATGCTCCGTGTTTTTGTGGATGTTCCTCAGACCTATTTTCGCTATATCAAAGTCGGATTGCCCGCTACCATTGTTGTTCCCGAGCTAAAAAATCGGACCTTTACGGGAAAAGTTGTACGAACATCGGGAACGCTACGCAGCGATTCGCGGACCTTACTGACCGAAGTCGCTATTCCGAATCCTAAAGGTGAATTACCATCAGGATTATATAGCCAGGTTAAATTTAATATGGTAGCGGCCAGTGCGCCGGTGCTGATTCCTGCCAACGCATTACAAATGACTTCTGAAGGACCACGCGTTGTGGTTGTCGAAGCCGATCAACGGGTTCGGTTTGTTCCGATTACGCTTGGTCGTGATTATGGAACAACGATAGAAGCCTCCACGGGCTTAACCGGTCTGGAGCATGTTGTAACTAACCCTAATGATCGTTTACGCGATGGACAGAAAGTCCGTTTCCGAAAGCCTGTTATTGAAAAAACCGTTGCCCAGCGATGAATAAATGTATAGTCTATAGTTTCCTGTTACTAATTTCCTGTAGTGTATCAAAGGCCCAGACAACACCGCTCAATGCGCCGGGAGGATCGGTAACCGTACAGCCGGGCGCATTGCCTGGTGGTGCTACCGGAACGGTTCAGGCACAACCACCGTCTGCCAGCGGTGCCACAGCTCCTGTTTCGACATTGAATGCATTGCCAACCCCTAATGGTCAGACACCTGCACTGACTATTAGCGGTTTTCGGCGTTTTAATGACCCCATGCTCGAATCGCTGATTCAACTGGGGTTAGCGAATAGCCCTAATCTGAAAGCAGCACTTAGCCGACTGGAAGAATCCCGAATTCGGGTAAAGATAGCGCAATCATACCTGTCGCCGTCGCTACGGAGCTCGTTGCTCGTAACGTCGCAAAGTCTTTCAGAACATCGTCCATTGGCAGTAGCAACGGCTGTGCCGGATCGGATTCCTCGCTTTCAGTTGAATACGCTGCAACTGCTGCCAATTGATGCCAGCTACGAACTGGATCTGTTCAAACGGATTCGGAATGGCATTGCCGTTGCCGATTTGCAGGCCCAGGCCAACGAAGCCGATTATCAATCGTTTCGGCTCACACTGGCTTCCGACATTGCCCGTACGTACATGCTCATCCGGGGAAATGATGCCGAACAGACTGTTTTTCGTCGGAACATTCAATCGCGCGATACGACACTGTCGATTATTCGTGAGCGTTTCCGGGTTGGACTGATCAACCAGATTGATGTGCAGCGGGCCGAAACCGACTATGCTGGTTTACAGGTAACGCTTAAAGGGCTGGAGCGGGCTCGCACCGAACTGGTCAATGCCCTGGCCCAACTGTGCGCGCAGGACCCAGCTCAATTTTCGGTACCAATGGGCGCGTTGCCAGCCGATGTGCCGTCCTATCCATATGCAACAGTTGCAGTTGAACAGCTCCAGCGTCGACCCGACCTGCTTCAGTATGTTCGCCAGAATCAGGTTGCGGCAGCGCAGGTTACCCTTCAGCAGTCGAGTACATTGCCACGAGTCAATCTGGTTGGGTCGGGTGGAATATTGTCGGGCCGGTTGGGCCCCTGGTTTACACCCAGTAGTGCTACGTATATTGTAGGGCTGAACGCATCGGTGCCGCTATATGAAGGCCATCGGGCAAAGCAGACGATTGCACTTTCCAAACAACTGGCGCAGACCAGCCAGCAAACCTACCAGCAGGCTTTACAACTGGCACAACGGGATGCCGAAACCGCACTGGATAATTTAACACTGCTCCGGCAGCAAATAGACCTTCAGGGACAAACACTGTCGCTGGCACGCCGAACCGAGCAGTATAACCGTGAACTCTACGTGCGCGGGCTGGCTACCTATCTGGAAGTTCTTGATGCTCAGCGAACTATTCTGGCTACCGAACAGCAGCTGGTACAGCTCCGTAGTCAGGAAACGCAGTATGCTGTAGCGTTACTAAGAGCCGTAGGTGGCGACTGGTAGTTGAGTTAACCAATTGTTAAGTAACAAAAATAATCGGACGAATAGCGAAAACCGTTAGTTGTTCGATTATTTTTGCTGGAAGGTGGGTGAATCACTCCCTAAGAATTCAAAACTATTCTAATGTTTTTCGGTAAGATAATAGCAACTTTGATCTAACAATTCTTATTTTATAATACAATCAGTATCAATGAATCATACGTATGTTATCATTATGGCGGGGGGCGTTGGAACACGGTTTTGGCCCTTTAGCCGGACTAGTTATCCGAAGCAATTTCATGATGTGTTAGGCACGGGCCGAACACTACTTCAACAAACCGCCGACCGTTTCGATGGGGTTTGCCCTCCCGAAAATATATTTATCGTTACCAGTGCGCTTTATAAAGACCTTTGCCAAAAACAGTTGCCCCAACTGACCGACGAACAGGTATTATGTGAGCCGGTTGCCCGCAATACGGCTCCCTGCATTGCATATGCGTGCTACAAAATAGCAAAACAAGACCCGGAAGCAAACATCGTTGTTGCTCCTGCCGACCATATTATTCTGAAAGAAGAGGAGTTTCAGCGGACAATCCGTACGGCTCTCGATGCGACAAAAGACCAGGATATTCTGGTTACACTGGGTATTCAGCCGAGCCGCCCTGATACGGGCTATGGTTATATTCAATACATTCCCGAATCAGGTGAAAAGATCAGGAAAGTAAAAACCTTTACCGAAAAACCGCATCTCGAATTAGCCCAACAGTTTGTCGATAGTGGCGAATTTGTCTGGAATGCTGGTATTTTCGTCTGGAATGTTCAGTCGATCATAAAAGCATTCGAAACCCATTTGCCTGAGGTTGCTGAAATTTTTGAAGAAGGAAAAGCAGCCTATTATACTGAAAACGAAGCCACGTTTATCGACAAAGCCTATTCGCTGACGAAGAGCATTTCGATTGACAACGGCGTGATGGAAAAAGCCCAGAACGTTTACGTAGTGCTGAGCGATTTTGGCTGGTCGGACCTGGGAACCTGGAAGTCGCTATACGAAGTATCGGATAAGAACGACGACCTGAACGTAGTAGACGGTCATGTGTTGCTATATGATACGAAGAACTGTATCATCAAAACCCCAAAAGACCGACTCGTAGCCATTAATGGGCTGGATGGATTTATTGTTGCCGAATACGACAACGTGTTGATGATCTGCCGTAAAGAAGACGAACAGAAAGTGAAAGCATTTGTGGCCGACGCCAAAGAAAAAGGCGCACACTTTGTTTAGCTGTTAGACGTTAGCTATTGGACGTTGGACTTAACGAAGAAGCCAACGTCTAATCACTAACGTCCAACCACTGAATTTGTGAAAAAATATATACTATCCATTATTAGCTGTTTCGTACTGATTGGTTTCCTGGCCGATTGCCAGGATGCTTACAAGGATTTCTCGCCGGGTGCGGGCGATCCTCGTATTGTAGGTACCTGGCAGTTGATTGAACGGCGATATCCTGCCGATTCTATGCTCTATACCCTAAATATTAATTACAGTACCGTTATTGTTGGGCAGCGTGAGGTAAAAGTAATTCGAGACACAACTATATCGTCGCGCGATACATCGTTTTATGCAACGCGTGTTTATGCGCCTACCATTCCGCAGACATTATCGTTTGAAGCCGATGGCAAACTAACCGCCACGGGCGATCAAATGACCTATTATAATCCCATCAAATACTACAAAGTCGATTCCACTTATCAGGACGGGTTAGGAGTGAATCTTTACATCAGCACAAACCGGGCCAACCAGTACTTCCGGCAGGGCGTGGCTTTTGGGCGGGACACATTGTTGCTTCAGCCCAGATGTGAAGATAACTGCTACCTGAAACTTGTCCGGGTTCGCTAAAATTGCTGGTGCAAGTTTTTTTCGATAGGATGAGTTTTAACAATAGCTGGCTCATGAATCCTGAAAATCCTGTCGAAAATAAGGCCCATTTTCTGCTATATTAGCCAATTGTAAATCAATAACAAGATGGCATTTTCTACGTATCGGGTCGCTGGCCTGACCATTCTCATTTTGTGTTTATCCGTAATGTGCCTGTCTGGGTTTTGTCAGTCGGGCACTAGCACTAAGCTCGAACAACTCCGGCAGCAGGTCAATCAGGAACTGGCCAAACAGCAGGGAACCTTTGCCGTTGCGTTTAAAGATCTTGAAACAGGTCAGGAATTGTTGATTCGGGAGCACGAGGTATTTCATGCGGCCAGTACCATGAAAACACCCGTTATGATTGAAGTGTATAAACAGGCAGCTCAAAAGCAGTTGTCGCTGAGTGATTCGCTTACTATAAAAACAGAATTTAAAAGCATTGTCGACGGCAGTCCCTACACGCTGGATGCAAAAACCGATAGCGATACCAATATCTATAAATACATTGGCACCAAACGCACACTGGCCGATCTGGTCTACGATATGATTATTGTGAGTAGCAATCTGGCTACTAATCTGGTTATCGAACGCGTCGATCCCAAAAAAGTAACCCAAACCATGCGTGATCTGGGCGCGAAGGATATTCAGGTGCGTCGGGGTGTCGAAGATTCAAAAGCGTTTTCGCAAGGGCTGAACAATACTACCACGGCCTACGATCTGATGGTAATTTTTGAGAAGATTGCGACCGGGCAAGCCGTTAGTTCCGAGGCCTCCAACGACATGATCCGAATATTGCTCGATCAGCGATTCAATACCAAAATCCCGGCTAAGCTACCGAAAGATGTGAAAGTGGCTCATAAAACGGGCTCAATCACGGGCGTTCTGCACGACTCCGGTATTGTTTTCCTACCCGATGGCCGCAAATATGTGCTGGTATTACTATCGAAAGATCTTAAGAACGAACCAGCGGCCGAAAATGCGCTGGCTACCGTTTCAGCGCTAATTTATAACTACATAAAAGGCTAAAATCAACCGCCTTTTCGTTCCAGCAGATTCAGCGTGCGCTGTAGGGCTGGATGCCCGAATGGAATGGCAATGGATGACTCGGTGGTTTTCCAACCCTGATGGCCCGGAACAATCATTTTGATGGTCGGATAACGTTCGTGAATACGCTGTATGGCCAGGGGCCATTGGCTGAGGTTTGCGTCGGCAATATTTCCAATGCCAGTAGCTTCTACACTTTTTACGAGGCACCCGCCAAATAAAATCTTTTGTTTCGGCAACCAGACCACAATGTTGTCGGGAGCATGACCAGGGCCGGGGAAAAACGTTTCGAATCGCATTCCGCCCACTGTTATCGTAGAGTCGTTAGGCAGAACGGCATCGGGAACCGGATTGCCTTCTTCTTTGGCCAGTTTAGCGGTAAGTGGCGTAGCAACAACCTGGGCTCCGTGCTGGCGTAAGATTTCGGTTCCGGCCAGTCGGTCGTCGTGAAAATGCGTTGCAATGGCAAGCACAACAGGCTTCTTGAGATTTGTGCTTACCCAATCCAGCAACTGAAGTGTCTGCACTGTATCCCACGGCGTATCGATCAGAACAACGCCTTTTCTGGTTTCAACCAGCAGGCCGTTTGACGGAAACGGTTGCCCTCCCAGGGATTTGTATGACGTATGTACATAAACAGACGGTGCAATCCGTTCAATGTTAATCGATGATTGGGCTGCTAGTTGCTGTGTAATACCCAATAATAACAGGACAAGGTTCAGATACTTCATGGCAAAAGTTTAGTTCGTTTCCTGAATAAAGATAGCGCTTGTCCGCGATGCAATCGCGAACGAGCCTGAGCTGCATAGAACGACTACCGGATTTTAGCGAACGCACGTACCGGAAATGTGCCAACCCCCTTAAATTTTGGAGGAACGGCACTGAACAAAAAACCACCGGCGGGCACTAAGGCCAGATTACATAAATGCTCAACGATCAGAATATCGGCTCCTAACAGTGTCGTATGTACAGGGCGGCTTCTACCCCGCGTATCGTCGATGTTATGCGAATCGATACCCACAAGTTTTACTCCGCAATCGCGCAGATAAGTGGCCGCTTCGGCAGTTAGAAAGGGATGGTTCTCGTAATAGGTTTCAGTATTCCAGAATTGATCCCAGCCGGTGTGAACTAAAACAGCGCGATTTCTAATCTCATAGTTGCGCAGATAATCCTCGGTAATGGCCAGCGATTCGGTGTGCGGAACCCGAATAACAACACCTTCCAGATCGGCAAAAGCGTCTAGTCCGACTTCTGAAAGGTCGTTTCCGTGGGCGAAGCGATGGAATGGGCAATCCAGATAGGTGCCCGTATTGGTTACCATTTCAATTTTGCCGATCTGAAATTCGGTGCCTGTTTCGTAAAACTGGCGGGAATTTTCGCGACTGAGGTAGTCGCAAACAATAGGAGCAGGTAAACCTTTATAGGTAACAAGGCCATTTTCGATCGTATGGCTCAGGTCGATCAGATGGGTTTGTTTGCCCGTTTCGGCAATTGCCTTTCGCTTATGGGCTTCTGCAATGATTTCTTTAGTCAGAATTCTGGCTTGCCCAACCATCAGTAGCCGCAAATCAGTAATGATATGATCGATAAGAGCCTGATCAGAAATAGTATCGCCGTCAATATCCAGCCGAAAATCGTTGCCTTTTAAACTACCGCCGTTGGTGAAATAAATTTCGAAATCGAATTTAACGCGCTTTTGCATGCCTGAATTTCCTGATGAGCGTCGTTAAGACGGTTGGCTGGGGTTGATCGTCTGTTCAAGTTGATTTTGTTCGTTATAAAAAGCGAACAAATCCGTATTCACAGGTTTATGTCCCAGCATTCTAACCATGTTTGTGATTTGCCCACGGTGATAGGTTCCATGATTGGCAACATGGCTGATTGTTTGCCAGAGCGGTAGCGAAAAGGTTTTGCCGGTGCGGGTCGTAAACTGCACAATTTCGTCCAACTGGTTGGCGGAGATTCCGTTGCTGTACGTCTGAATCGCCTGTTGGAGTGGTTGCCAGATAGCCGCAAGCGATTCGGCGGTTTCGGTATTCCAGTCGCTGGGAATCGTGCTCAGCGGTTCGCCCTGCCAGCGTTTCAGCCAGAGATAGTCGGATTCAAGCAGATGGCGAAACGTTAGTTTAAGCGACGGAAAACTACCCCCAAGTTCTTTTTCGAACTCGCTCTGAGAAAAATTACGAACCTGAGTCAGGCTAACCTGATTAGCCCTGATCGTATAATCGATCAAAACGCGGTATCGATTCATTACCTGCTTTCGTTATGCCTTTATACTTTCCCAACCCTGCGCCCGAATGGGGGTCTGTTGGCCAGCTTTTGTAGCCAGCACAATTTGTTTTGGATCATTTGTTAGATAACCAATTGCCGTAATATGGGCATTGGCCGCGAGCTTGTCGAATTCCTGTGGGCGCACCGTAAACAATAATTCATAATCTTCACCACCATTTAGGGCTGCTGTTACGGGGCTGAGCATAAACTCGTCGGCGGTCAAATAGGTCTGATCATCAATTGGAATATTCTCATCAAAAATGACGGCCCCCGTACCCGACTGATGACAAATGTGGAGCAACTCCGAAGCTAACCCGTCCGAAATATCAATCATAGCGGTTGGGCGAACGCCTAAGTCGCGCAACTCATGAACAATATCGGTGCGTGCTTCTGGCCGTAGCTGACGCTGAACCAGGTAAGAGCGCTCTTCCGACAGGTTTGGCTGCATACTCGGATCGGCCAGAAAGACCTGTTTTTCGCGCTCCAGCAATTGCAATCCCAGATAAGCAGCGCCCAGATCGCCGGTTACGCAAAGAACATCGTTGGGTTGAGCGGTATTTCGGTATGTGATGAGAGCTTTGGGGACCTTACCTAAAACCGAAATGGAAATAATCAGTCCCGATCGCGACGATGTTGTATCGCCCCCCACCAGATCAACATTATAGGCCTGACAGGCAGCCCGAATGCCAGCATAGAGTTCTTCTACCGCTTCTACGGTGAAGCGGCTGCTTAGCCCGATATTTACAGTAATTTGAAGGGGCAGGCCGTTCATGGCGGCAATGTCGGACACATTGACGGCTACGGCTTTGTAGCCCAGGTGCTTCAGCGGAACATACATCAAATCGAAATGGATGCCTTCTACCAGCATATCGGTAGCCAGAAGGCCATAATCGTTTCCCCACTCAAAAACAGCGGCATCGTCGCCAATGCCCCGAATGGTTTCGGCATGAGTTGGAGTTGGTGTTGCTTGCCGAATGCGTTCGATCAGGCCGAGTTCCCCTATTGTATTTAGATCAGTCATAGAAACGAAAGAGTGAAAGAGCGAAAGAGTGAACCACTCTTTCGCTCGGCTAATAGCAAAAAAGCCGCCCCACTTGACCTCTGGAACGGCTTAACTCAAAAAATGGTTTGCGTAGCCCTTTCTAGGGACTAGTTAATGTGTATTTGTTCGTTGTGCCGCCGGTTTTCTGGCTCGTTGTTGTGCGGGTGATAACAAGTTCAGTATCGCTGATTGAATTAATGGTGAATTCAATCGAGCCGTTTGTGCCGGTAGGAGAGGGAGATAGGTTAGTCAGTACAAGGCGAGTGTCAGATGGTACAGAATATTGGCCAACAAAGGTGTTGCCATCAAACTCTGTATAATTAACCGTTGGTGCCGAACTTAGGTTAAGCGTAAATTTACTGTAATCCCGAACGTTGCTGGCTCCGCCTTTGGTGTAAACCGTCACGCTGTTTTCGTCGACAGTGCGAGCTGTCCATACTTTAGCGATCCGTTCGGATACAGGTGGGGTTTTATCTCCTTTGCAACCCATTAGCAAACCAACAAAGAGTGTTGCCGATAGGTAAGCGATGAGGGACGTCTTTCTCATTGTAAAATGTTGCATATAAACAGAAGTGGCTAAAGTTACACTATTTTTGTTGTTACCCGCAAATTCCATGCCCTCAATAAGTAGGCATTTTGACTGAACGGATAACAAATGTCCATAGACTCATCTTTGTTGAAAAATTATACCCGATCGCAACTGGCTCTTCGTAATGGGTCAGACCGCGAAGAAATCTGGTGTGCCTATCAGGGAATTATTTACGATGTCTCGGCCTCGCGCTTGTGGCGTAATGGCAAACATTACGAACACTGGGCGGGCCAGGACCTTACTGCCGAACTCGTTGATGCGCCCCATGCTGATTGGGTCTTTACCCGATTTCCTGCTGTGGGGCGGCTTGTCTAATTGTTTATAGTTACGCGAAGTACCCGGTTAATGTTTCAGGTAACCGTAAACCTGATAGCTTTCTGAAACCTGTTAGGTTTGTACCCAGGTACTTACGTTAGCGTGCATAATCTAAAATCATGACTACTATGCTGATTGCCGACAGCGGTTCTACAAAAACTGATTGGCGGCTTGTATGGCCCGACGGCACTACTCGCGCTATACAAACGAATGGTTTTAACCCCTATTATCAAACAACCGAACAAATTACCGCTGCTTTGCAAGAGCAATTGGTGCCTGAACTGAATCGTGCGACTGTGTCGTCCGTATTTTTTTATGGTGCGGGTTGTAGTGGACCAACTGTGAACTACAAAATAGAAGATTCCTTACGGGCAGTTTTGCCCGATTTAATCACTGTCGATGTCAATAGTGATATGCTGGGGGCTGCTCGGGGCGCGTCGGGCCGGGAGCCGGGCATCGTGTGTATTCTGGGTACTGGTTCAAATGCCTGTTGTTACGACGGCAATCAGATTTCGCGGGGTATTCAAACGCTGGGTTTCTGGCTGGGCGATGAAGGAAGCGGAGGATATCTGGGTAAAACGCTCGTCCGCGATTTTTTTCAGGAGCGTTTGCCGGGCCATCTGGCCGAAGAGTTTCAACGCCAGTATGCCCTCGACCGACCCACGTTGTTGGAAAATGCTTACCAGAAACCATTTCCTAATCGTTATTTTGCGGCCTTCACCCCCTTTTTATCGAAACACCCGGACGAGCCATATGTTAGTCGGCTAGTGACAGATTCGTTTGTTTTATTTTTATCGATATACATAACTCGTTTTCCGGAAACCAAAGAATGGCCCGTTCATTTTGTAGGCTCTATCGCTTATTATTTTGATAGCTACCTGAAAGAAGCGGTTCAGCAGACTGGCTTAATTATGGGGAAGCTGCTAAAAGCGCCCGTCAGTAAGCTGGTTGATTTTCATCAGCAAACTATGTGATGTACCTTTGTAGATAGGTTAGTGGTTTATGGCTTACAGTTTATGATTTATAGTTGCTCTGCCGAATAGAACCTCACTGCCGCGCAGCAACTATAAACCCTAAACCGTAAGCCATAAACTATAAACCGATACAACCTGAATAGTAATGGCAAATCGGTATTTTTTGAAAGTAAAAGAGGTTGTGCGGGAGACACCGGACGCCGTCACAATAACCTTCTGGCATCCGCTCAATGAAGAAGTACGTTATCAGCCCGGCCAGTTTCTAACATTTCTGCTGACCGTAGACGGGCAAAAAGTGCGTCGTTCCTATTCAATGGCCTCGTCACCGCATGTCGATGTCTCACTGGCTGTCTCAGTAAAACGAGTGCCCGGTGGGCTGGTATCCAATTATCTGTACGAACAGGTTAAGCCCGGCGATATTCTCGAAACGCTGGAGCCAATGGGAACGTTTGTGCCAAAACTGGAAGTACAAAACCAGCGGACTATTATATTGATTGGGGCAGGTAGTGGCATTACGCCCCTATTTTCGATGGCGAAATCGGCGTTGCATATAGAGCCAAAGAGTCGTGTGTGGCTTATTTACGGCAACCGCAATCAGGATTCAATTATTTATAAGGCGCATCTCGATGCAATGGAGCAGGGATATGGGCAGCAGCGTTTCCGGGTCACGCATGTGTTGAGCCAGCCAAACAGTGGCTGGATGGGGATCGAGGGGCGACTTAATCAGCATACGATCACGAAATTGCTCGATTCTCTGCCCTCGTCTGAGCGTCAGAATGCCAGTGTTTACCTGTGCGGCCCTGATGGTATGATGGCCGAAGCTCGTTCGGCGTTAGCGCTGGTTGGCGTTCCAACTGACCGTGTCTTTAAAGAAAGCTACGTTACGGCTCCTGTGCCGGCTGGCGAAGTGATTGAAGATCCCATCTCGGCTGGCGACGAAGGTTCGCCAGAGGTAACAATTTTGTATGAAGGTAGTGAATATAAATTCGCCGTTGCCCCTCACCAGACCATTCTGGAAGCGGCTCTGGATCTGGATATTGATCTACCCTATTCGTGTCAGGCGGGTATGTGTACGGCCTGTATGGGCCGGTGTATATCGGGTAAGGTCAAGCTCGACGAAGAAGATGGCCTGTCTGAATCTGAACTAAAGGCGGGTTATGTGCTTACCTGTGTAGCCCACCCCGTAGGCCGCGATGTGGTTATCGAAATCGAATAATGCTGATTGGTCATTAGTCATTGGATGTTGATAGTGTTAGGTCTAACCTAACACTATCAACATCCAATGACTAATGACTATCACTTAATCCGGTCTGGATCGGGTGCTACTTTGGGCACTGCGCGAGGGGTTGCCGGACGTGCGGGGGCTACTGTTGTGGCGGCAGGTTTAGGAGTAGGAATAGACCGTACGGAGGGAGCCGCTGGAATTGTTACAGCCGCTGGTGGCGTTGGCGGTGCAGGTGCTATTACGGCGCGACCACGGATAGATTTAGCAGCACGAGGAGTACGATAGGCCTTTGGGGTATATCGCAGATCCATCTCATACTCCATCATCGGTTCTCGTACCAGCGACATGTCGCCGTTGTATTTGCTCATTTCTCTCGACAGTTCCTCCATTTGCTGGCTGATCTGCTCCATCTCTTTCTCGAATTTTTGCATAGGCTGTCGGGCCGTTTCCAGCTTCGATTGGGCTTCTTCGAGTTGTTTGTTTAACTCCTCAATACTCTGCTCCTGCTTTTTGATTTGTGGCTCAAGCAATTCCAGTTGCTTTTCAATAGCGGCTGGGTCCATTTTTCCGCTTCGGTCGTTATGCATCATCTGTTCCCGTTTTTGCAGAATCTTCTCGCGTTCTTCCATCAGCCGCTGTTTCTTCCATTCCAGCATTTCCTGACTACGTCCGAATTCTTCAATCGGAAACTGGAGCTTTTCCATCTGCCGATGCAGTGATTCCATTTGCTTCGATTGCAAAGCCATCAAATGGCTCAGGCTGTCAATCTGATTTCTATGTAACGAACGTAAGCGGCTTAGCGAATCAGAGAGTGGTTGAAGATGAGCTACAGATGCCACTGCTTCATTCACAATATTGTCATAATCAATTTTATTGATTTCGGCCAGCGTTTTCGGTAAGTCGATATCGTTCATGGCTGACACTACAATATTATCCGCAGCAATATGCGACAGTCCTTCGCCCAAAGCATCCATCCCGGCTTCAAAAGCTGTGTTTTTGTCCAGTATGGTCTCCAGAATCTCCCGATCCGTCGCAGGAACATTGGTGATCGACAGTTGGCCTTTTTCAATTTTAGTAAGTTCCTGCTGAAGACGATTGACGCGGCTGGCCGGTAGTTTCTGGCCTTTCCAGATGATATAGCTAACGTTTTTATCGTCGGCCATGCCATACTCAGAGTTGTTATCAATCTTATGGCGACGGGTTGTTTTTGCTGGCTTTGGTTTACTGGGTTTCGGCTGCTGCTGAATGGCATAGACGGATGCGCTGATCAGGAGCAACGTAGCTAGGGTTAACCCCGTCAGACGACGGTTCGACAGGACGGGCTGCGTAGGAACGCCCAGCACCCGCCGGACGCGCTGAAGCAGAAGTTGCCGTTTTGTGGTCAATGCCATTGCTAAGGATGGTGTAAGGCGGGTTTGAGCCAGTCGTAGTTCTTCAACGTGGGCCAGGGCCTGGGCCAGCGCCCGTCCGTCGCCCCCGCAGGCATCCACAGCCAGATCGTCGCAGCAATGCTCGCGCTCTTCGCGCACACGGGCCGATAGCCACCACAGTGCCGGATGAAAGAAATAGAGCACTTCCATAACCGACTGAAGCAGATTTACGGCATAATCGTGTCGTTTGATATGAGCTAGTTCGTGAGCCAGAACGGCTTCTACCTCCTGCATCGACAGATTAGCTGCCAACCCAATCGGGAGTAGCAGCACAGGCTTAAGCGTTCCAACAACCATAGGCACGGCTATTCGGGCCGATTCGCGAACCCGAACCAGGGAGCGAATCGCCAGGGTCGAGCGGAGCCGATTGGTTAGTTCAATCAGTCGATCGGAAGCCGATTGAGTTGCGGTTCGGTTGAGGTGTTGCAGATAAAGCCAGCCACCTGCGAGCCGCACACCGAACAGAACAACGCCAATCAGATAGATCAAAACAAACTGATAGAGATGCTCGTCCAGAAAAAGTTGTATCTGTTTGTGCCAGGGCAACGTTTGCGATACGGTTTGCCACTGAATGGCAAAGCTGCGCATGGGTAATGAGGTAGGAGAAGCGCTTACAGGAATAGTTGGGTTGTAATGCCAGAAAAATGTGGCAACCGAGGTTGCTAACTGAGTAAAGAGGGTCAGCACGCCAATTCGATAGCGCAGTTCGCTCGAACGGTTACGCAACAGGTGCAATACCAACGCCGTTGATAACACCAGCGCAAATCCTTGCCATAAGGCATGGAATAAAGTCCAGCCCAGCGCATATACAACCGGGCTCGACAGATGATAGGTGATGCTGTTCATGACAAAATCGTGTTAATCCGTTTAGTTCGATCAATCCCGCTCCAGATTATTGAGCAATTTTTTAATTTCATCCAGTTCTTCGCGCGATGTTTTGTGCTGGCCTAACACCTGCATGACCAGTTTTGAGGCCGATCCCCGAAAGGCTGTTTCAACAAACCGATCGACCAGTCCCCGCTGGGTGTCTTCTTCACTTACGGCGGCCGAATAGGTATGCGAACGACTGTCTTCCGTTCGGGTCAATAAGCCTTTTTCGAACATAATCTGCATTAGTTTTAGCGCCGTTGTATACCCAATATCGCGGCTTTGGCTCAAGGTTTCGTGTACCTGTCGTACTGTACTGGGGCCGTTTGCCCAGAGCATATGCAGGATTTCCAGTTCAGCATCGGTTGGCTTCATAATCTATCTACGAATAATTTCGTAGTAAACATATACGAAGATTTTCGTAGATGCAAGCGGCTGAACAAAAAAGTTTTTCAGATGCTTATTTGTATCATGGCCCGAAAGCCTTTGATTTGCCGAAAAGTAACCGATTAACCACTACGGCCTTGCCGTATAGCAATATGACTTCAAACGATCCAGTAGCAATTCCAGCACGTCCGGTTCGCCGATATATTGGCGAAGACCGTTTTCAGGAGGGACTAGACCTGACCAGTTGGGACGATGTAAAACCTTTTTATGAAGAACTGGCCGCCCGCCCAATCAACAACGCCAACGAATTGAAACAATGGTTGCTCGACCGGAGTGAACTGGAGTCGTATTTGTCCGAAAATTTTGCGTGGCGCTACATTCGAATGACCTGCGATACGGCCAATGAAGAACTGGTCAACCGGCTCAATTTCTTTATTGCCGAGATTCAGCCACCCATGACTGCTTTTGGGAATGAGCTGGATAAAAAAACAATTGATAGCCCTTACCTGAGCCAGCTCACCGACGATGGTTATGCGGTGATGGTTCGGGGTATGAAAAAGGCGATTGAGATTTTTCGGGACGAAAACATTCCACTACAAACCGAAATCCAGACCGAAGAGCGTAAATATGGCGCTATTGCCGGTGCCATGACAGTTGTGATTGATGGTCAGGAAATGACTCTGCCAGCCGCCAGCGACCTGCTTCAGGCAACCGACCGCGCCGTTCGGGAAAATGCATGGCGTAAAATCTGGGAACGACGTTATCAGGACCACGAAGCACTCGATCAGCTTTTTGACCGGCTACGTACACTTCGCCATCAGGTTGCCCTAAACGCCGGTTTTGCCAACTTCCGCGATTACTCGTTTGCCGCACTGGGGCGCTTCGATTATACGCCCGACGATTGCTTCAATTTTCATGATTCGGTGGCCGAAGCGGTTGTACCTCTACTCGATAAATTGGCGCAGGAACGTAAACAGCGGCTAAGTGTCGATCCGCTACGGCCGTGGGATTCGAAAGTCGATGTAGAAGGTCGTCCGCCGTTGAAGCCGTTTGGAACGGGCACCGAGTTGCTCGAAAAAACCATTGCCTGTTTCGACCGGCTCGACCGGTCGTTAGGCGACGATTTGCGCATCATGCGGGCGATGGGGCATCTGGATCTGGAATCGCGGAAAGGTAAAGCTCCCGGTGGCTATAACTACCCACTCGAAGAAATTGGGGTTCCGTTCATTTTCATGAATGCTACATCGAGCCTGCGCGATCTGGTGACGATGGTTCATGAGGGTGGTCATGCCGTTCATTCATTCCTTACCCGCGAATTGCCCCTGAAAGCCTTTCGCAATCCACCAATGGAAGTTGCCGAACTGGCATCGATGAGTATGGAACTGTTGTCGATGGATCATTGGGATGTTTTCTTCGAAAACCCCGATGAACTGCGTCGCGCCAAACTTCAGCATCTCGAATCGATCATTGAAACGCTGCCGTGGGTAGCTACTATTGATAAATTTCAACACTGGATCTACGAAAACCCGACACATACGGATGCCGATCGTCGCGCAAACTGGCTAACAATTTATGACCGCTTTGCCGACGCCATTACCGACTGGACGGGCCTTGAATCCATTAAGGCATATGTCTGGCAGCGGCAACTGCATCTCTACGAAGTGCCTTTTTATTATATAGAGTACGGTATTGCTCAGTTGGGGGCTATTGGTATATGGCGGAACTACCGTCGCGATGCGAAGGCTGGCCTGGATGGCTATAAAAGTGCGCTGGCTTTGGGCTATAAAGCACCGATTCGGGCTATTTATGCAGCGGCTAACGTTCCGTTCGATTTCTCCCGCGAGCATATTCAGGAGCTGATGGAGTTCGTATGGAATGAAATTGAAGCACTAAAAGAATAAAGAAAATGCCTTGTTGACCCGCGCAAAAGTCCTGTTTGGGAGCTTTTGCGCGGGAGATTTACCAAAAAATTACAAAAATCTACTAGCTAACCGCCGACGACTAACGACTCTTTCGTAAGTTTGCAGAATCAATTCGTAATCAAGTGGCTATGAAACGCGTATTCAGTGCAGGATTAATGGTTGCAGCCGTGCTGTCGCTGGCGTCCTGTGACTATCAGAAAAACAACACGATCCGTCAGGCTGATTACCGCGCTGGCGATTTCCGGGCCGACTACCGGGCGGGTGATCCTGAAGTGTATGGTGCTGGCAAGGATTCAGCGGCCGTACAGACAAAATATAAATATACGCCTAATCCTGATCTGGATGCGCGGACGCAAAAAATCCGTGAGAAGCTGTTTGGCGGGGCCGGGCAGGGAGCGTAAAGTCGGGCCTAAAACTGGACCTTCAGAAGCCTCAATTTAATAGAAGATAGAATTGGCCATAACTGGCCTGCCATTCTATACAAATATACTCAAAAGCGACGCACTGGCTAGGTTTACCGGTGCGTCGCTTTTGAGTATAAGGCATAGCAGTATCTAGTTTTTTTGCTTTACTTTGTCCGCCTGAAACATAAAGGGTTATAGTACTTTTTGAATAAGTAAACCGCCACAAACAGCATAAACGCTATGAATATTGCATTAGTAACGGGTTCGGCTGGGCTTATCGGTAGCGAAGCCGTTTCCTTTTTTGCTGATAAATTTGACCTGATTATTGGCATCGACAACAACATGCGCCAATACTTTTTTGGTGCTGATGGTTCTACTGAGTGGAACCGCAATCGGTTGTCGGAGACCTATGCCACCTATAAACATTATACGGCCGATATTCGTGAGGTGCCTCAGCTTGAACCAATCTTCCAGGAATATGGTACCGACATCAAACTAGTGTTGCATACGGCAGCACAGCCTTCGCACGACTGGGCGGCCCGTGAGCCTTTTACCGATTTCGGTGTTAACGCCGTTGGTACGCTCAATATGCTGGAGATGACTCGGCTACATGCTCCCGAAGCCGTTTTTATCTTTACCTCAACTAATAAAGTATACGGCGACAATCCGAACTTCCTGCCGCTAATCGAAACCGAGACTCGTTGGGAAATCGATCAGAACCACCCCTATTTCGAGAACGGTATTGACGAGCATATGAGCCTCGACCACACCAAACACTCGGTTTTTGGCGCTTCAAAAGTAGCGGCCGACATCATGGTGCAGGAATATGGCCGGTATTTCGGTATGAACACGGGTGTTTTCCGGGGCGGTTGCCTTACGGGCCCGAACCATTCGGGAGCTCAGTTGCACGGCTTCCTGTCTTATCTGATGAAGTGCGCTATTACGGGAAACCAATACACTATTTTTGGCTATAAAGGCAAACAGGTTCGCGACAACATCCATAGCTGGGATCTGGTGAATATGTTCTGGCATTTTTATCAGAATCCACGTCCGGGCGAAGTCTACAATGCGGGCGGTGGCCGGTTTGCCAATTGCTCCATGCTCGAAGCCATTGCCTTGTGCGAAGAAATTTCGGGTAATAAAATGAACTATCAGTATTCGGAAACCAACCGGAGTGGCGACCATATCTGGTACATTTCAGATCTGACCAAGTTCAAACAACATTACCCAGACTGGAACTGGACATACGATCTGAAACAGACGATGGTCCAGATTCATGATAGTATGGCTGCTCGTTTAGCCGTAGCGAAATAAATTTTAGTTACCTTGCTAAAAATGCCAGCTCATTCGACTGGCATTTTTAGTATTGCCCCCATGCCACATTTCGATACCTATCCGACCGTATATTGGTTTCCAGTTTATGCACTCTGTTGGGTGCTGATCTGGCTGGCTGTTCGTCCGCAGGTAAATCGGCAGCTTTTTGTCGTTTGTGCATTGTTGCTGTTGTTTCTGCTGCGATTGCCAAGTATTGTGTTCGACAATGAAATCAATCCAGACGAGAGCCAGATGATTACGCAGGCGCTGACGTTGCGGCACGATCCAGTCTATTTTCGGTCGGTCGACGGTACGACGGGTGGACCTCTGGATAGCTATTTTCTGATTCTACCGAGTTTTCTGGGTTTGCCATTCGATTACATTACGGCTCACCTAACCGCGTTTGCGCTGGTTGCTGCCTGTTTCTGGCTTTTGTTCCGAACGGCGCGGCTCTGGTTTGGCGAACAACCAGCCCGGCTGGCGTTGCTTCCGCTGGTGTTTATGTTTGGCCTGACGCAGCACGGCGATTTTCTGCATTATAACAGCGAGCTTATTGCGTTGCTATTACTGAGCTGGTCATACTATCTTTATGCCACGCTGTTAACCCAAAAAGTGCCTTCCATACGTCGAATCGGCTTGATTGGCCTATTTCTGGGCATGGTACCTTTCGGAAAACTTCAGGCCGTTCCGCTGGCAGCGGTGGTCGGTCTATTTGTTGGTATTGACATACTCCTGCGTCCAAACCTGCATCTTGCCGAAAAAATAGGCCGTCTGGCCATACTGGGCGTATGTGGGGTAGCGTTTCCGTTGCTGGTTGTTCTGCTAACGTCAATAAATGGCGTTTACGACGATTTTATTACGTTCTACATCATCGGGAATTTTCGATACGCGGGCGACACCAACCAGTTTCAGAGCTTGCTGCGGCTACCTGATTTCTTCCGGCGAGGGAATGAGTTTGCCTGGCTTGTTGCTTTTGCCGCTATTGTTTGGGTTGCCGGTCTGATATGGGGCTTCCGCCGGAGAAGTCAGTTCGATCACAATTCGATTCAGGTTGGGGGTTTTATTGTACTGCTATTGGTTGCAACGCTGTTTGCTATCACCCGAACGGGTTCAGAGTATGTGCATTACCTATACTTTCTAACCGGGCCATTGCTTTTTGGCCTGGCTTATGGCTGGCAACATCTGAATGCCGATCGGCGTACAGAAAAATGGATCGCTATAGGAGCAACGGGGATTTTTCTGGCCCTGTTCGGTATTGAAGCGGTGCAGAAATACATCACCAAAACCCCCATGAATCCGTACTCATCCGAGTGGCAGAATGGCTGGGTTGTGCAACAGTCGCCGGTGGCTAAAGAAATTCTGAAATACGCTCAGCCTGGCGAAAAACTCGCTGTTTGGGGCTGGCGGTGCGATTATTATGTGCAGACGCAGATGCCACAGGGCGTAGCCGAAAACCATACAATCCGTAGTGCATTCAACCACCCGATGCTGGCCGACTATCAGAAACGTTATGCCAGTGATTTTATGCGGTCACAACCGCCTGTGTTTGTCGATGCCGTGGGCAATCAGAATCTCTGGATGAACGATCGGAAAACACAAGGGCACGAAATAATAAAACCTTTGGGCCAGTTTGTCAGTACCCATTATACATACATGGGCCTGGTCAATGACACGCGAATCTATGTCCGTAATGACCGGGCTAAAGGACTGGCACCAGTGACAAACTAAATCATAGCTGTTGGATGGATAGTAGATGTGTCAATAGCTAGCGGCCAGTGTCTATTATCTAACTAAAATTTAAAAAGAAGTTTTCTATGTGGACAAAACAAGGACTCGTTTATAAACCCGACGGATCGAAATCATTTAGCCGCACGCATGCTCAGGTACCCTTTGGCTACCCAATGGGCGATAAGCTACGTGTTTATTTCTCAACCCGCGATGAGAATAGTGCGTCGGCTGTCTCCTTTGTTGAACTTAATCCCGGCAATTTATCCGAAGTTACGTATATCCACGATAAGCCTTGCCTAACAAAAGGGGCGGTTGGCATGTTCGATGAAACAGGCACGATGCCATCGTGGTTTTTGCCCGTTGGCGACGAGATCTGGCTCTATTATACGGGCTGGAACAAAAGCGAAACGGCCAGCTATCGGCTCGGCATTGGGTTAGCTATTAGCCGCGATGGCGGTCTGACATTCCAGCGCGAATACGATGGCCCACTGCTCGACCGGTCTATCTACGATCAGGTTTGGGTAGCGCAGCCCTGCGTGATTCGCGAAGGCAATACATGGCGGATGTGGTATCTGTCGTGTACAAAAATTGAAGTTATCAACGGCCATCCTGAGCCATTTTATGATGTAAAATACGCGGAGTCGAAAGACGGTATCAAGTGGGAACGAACCGGGCAGGTCTGTGTTGGCTACGACGCGTTTACGGATGCCATCGGTCGGCCAACGGTTTACAAAGACGGCGATTTGTACAAAATGTATTTTTCGTACCGCAACGCAACCAACTACCGCACCGATGTAGAACGTAGTTACCGGATCGGATATGCTGAATCTAAGGATGGTTTTGTTTGGACCCGTAAGGATGAACTGGCCGGAATAGAACGCTCAGCAGAAGGCTGGGATTCGCTGATGATGGACTATTGCCACATCTTCCCATTTCGGGATCAATGGGTTATGCTCTACAATGGTAACGGCTTCGGAGCATCGGGCTTTGGTTATGCAACCCAACCGACCACACACTAAGTCGGAAGGAATAAATTTGTATTTTAGGAAGACAGCGACCTATTTTGTAGTGAATTGGCCTGCAAAGAATCATGAAAGAAGTTGCAAAATATTTGATTAAGGTGGACGCCGAACTCAAAGACGGTCAGATTGTCCCCGAAGTTTCTTACGAAGAAGTGATGCGATTGGTAAATGAACCAAACATCGTCATCATCAAAACGGGTATTCCTGCCGAAACCCTGGCTAAGGTTATCGAAGGCACCCGGCAATGGGCTGCTCAGACACCATTGGCCGAAGGCCCCGATACATTCGATAATAATCAGCATAAACAACGATTGCATATTGCCAAAATTCAGCAGGCTCCGCAGTTGTTTCACGATCATACATTTGATGCCATTCTGGATCTGGAGCCTGGGTTTCAGCAGACGTTGCTAAGCGTCTTCGATCCAATGCGAAACTTCTGGAATGCGGTAACCGGCAATAACGAATCGTTTGGCATTCATAAAGGTGAGCCTTATTTCCATCCGCAGGTCACACACTATCCATTGGGCGGAAGCTTTTTCGGGCGCCACTGGCATCCGCTTAATCCGCAAAAAGTAGGTATGATTCTGGCATTGAATCAATACGGTAAAGATTATACATCAGGCGGTACGGGCTATGTTATCAACGACCACATTGTTGAAACCGAAGGCTATCAGGACCTGGGCGATATGATTCTGTTCCGCTATGATCTGCCACACTGGGTAAGTCCATCGAGCTTTGCCGATCGCTTTAGCTGGGAAGATCCGGCCGGGCGGTGGGTATCTATTCTGCCGTTCTATAACCCGTGGGGAACACCTGCCGAAAAAGACGAACCGCAAGGCTGGAAAACACAGATTCAGACCGCTAAAAGTGCCGCGATTTAAAAGCTCCCTAACCCCAAAAGGGGGCAGTGCTGCCGCTCAATTTTTGTTGCCTTCGGCAACTGTATGCGACAGAAACTATGCAGCAGCACTGCCCCTCTGGAGGTTAGGGGACTGAAAACTCCTTATAAATGGTTAAAGTCAGTGTTCTGATTATTACATACAATCAGCATAAATTTATTCGTGAAGCCATCGATAGTGCCGTAGCGCAGAAAACAACGTTTCCTATTGAAATATTGGTAGGGGATGATTTTTCGAGCGATGGCACACGTGAGATTATTCAGGAATATGAGCAGAAATACCCTGGCCTGGTGATTGGCGTGCTGCACCCGCACAACATGGGCAAAAACGGCGGTATCAATTTCCTGGAAACGCTGAAACGAGCCAAAGGGGAGTACTATGCGCTCATGGATGGCGACGATTACTGGACCGACCCGCTGAAACTTCAGAAACAGGCCGATCTGCTCGACGCACATCCCGACTATTCAACGGTTTTCAATAATGCGCTGATCATTTACGAAGACGGATCGCCGTCGCATGTGCTGAATGGACCGGATATGAAACCGTACTATACGGTAGATGATTTGATTGGCGAAGACGAAATCTGGTTCATGGCTACGTCGAGCACCATGTATCGGAATAATATTAAAGAATATCCAAAATGGTTTCGGGAATCGTCGAGTGGCGATATTCCCCGATTGATTTTAAAAGCAAAGCTTGGTAAAATTGGCTATATTCCAGACGTAATGTCGGTATATCGAAAAAACCGGGCCGGAGCCAGTTTTGCCGATAACTATTATGACGAGGCCTTTTTGCGGAATCGGATTCAGATGTATAGCGATATTAATCGCGAACTCGATTACCGCTACGACCGTGTGTTGCGCCGAAACATTGCCCGGTATTACCGGATGATGATGGACTCAAAACAGTATAAACACAGTTATTTTCGGCGGGCACGTCTGGCTATGAAATACCTGTATCTGGGCAAGCCAGACTGGCGTAAAACAAAAAATGTGATTCGGGATTATATTGTCCCTAAACCACTGGCAAAACTATACAGTACAATCCGGCTATTGCCGCATCGATAACTATGGAGGCCGCAGGGGCGGTTCACCTTTTGATTGATTCACCGATTAAGGAACAACAAACCGAGAACGTAATGCCTCACGGGCGGCTCCGTGAACACTGACAGATGAAACTAAGCGTTGTTATTCCGGCCTATAACGAAGAAGAATCGTTGCCACCTACTTTGCGAGCCCTGTATCAGACCCTGGCGAAGCACGGTATTCCGCACGAAATCTGCGTAACGAACGACAATTCGAAAGATGGCACCTTGAAGGTATTGCAGGATCTGGCGGCCACCGAAATTCCTACGCTGGTCTACTATACCAATCCGGGCCCTAATGGATTCGGATATGCCGTTCGGTATGGCCTTGAACGCTTTACGGGCGATTGTGTCGCCGTTTTTATGGCCGATATGTCGGATGACCCGGAAGATCTGGTGAAATTCTATTATAAAATGCTGGAGACCAATGCCGATGCTGTTTTTGGCTCGCGCTGGGGAAAAGGCGGAAAAGTGATCGATTATCCACCACTTAAGAAGTTCATTAACCGCATTGCCAACTTCATTGTGAAAATGGTAATGGGTATTAAATACAACGATACAACGAATGCCTTCAAGCTCTATAAGCGCGAAACAATTGAAGGTATCAAACCATTTCTGGCGCCACACTTTAACCTAACCGTCGAACTACCACTAAAAGCAATAGTGCGTGGTTACACGTTTGAGGTAGTGCCCAATAGCTGGACGAACCGAAAATATGGCGAGTCGAAATTGAAGATAAAGGAAATGGGAAGCCGGTATTTCTTTATACTGATGTACTGCCTGATCGAAAAATATTTCTCGCGTGGCGATTTCCGGAAGAAACCCGCTACTCCTGTTGCGCAGACGGTTAGCCGGTAATTCTGCCAGTAGTGAAACGAATTGATAAGCTAGCTCATTTGAGCTGGCTTATTTTGCAATCAGACCCTTCAGACCCGGAATCTGATAAATGGCCAGTGTTTGAATAACGGCCCATATAATGCCGCTTATAAGCATATAAAGCAGCAGTTGCCCCCGACTGACCCGAAATGAAACGGCCAGAACCGTTCCGCCAATGGGTGTTAAAATAAGTGGAGTGAGCAAAGCGATGCCCATCAGGCCAAAGCGTTTCCAGACCCGAATGGCCAGCCGGGTGCGGCTGGTGAATCGTTTGGGGCGTTGTTTTCTGAACCGGTCTACGAGTGCCTGTATAGCTGCTCCCGCGTATGTAATTGCTACTACGCTGAGCATCATACCAATTGTTGTACAAATAGCTGTTTCAAACCAGGAAAGCCCCAGAGTTGCTCCTGTTAATGGCCCGCCAATAAATTTTACTGTGCTGGCTATGACAACCGAAACGTATTTGGCAAAGTGCATAAAAACAAATCTGTCTTGAAACAACGCCTTAAAAGTAGCTGTTGTTTGTGATATGCCGCTTATAAAATCAGCCTATTCGGGTTCCCCTGCTTATCTCTACAATGGGCACCTGCAAACTATTGTTCCAAGTCTGACACGCAAAGTTGTGGGGGTTACCTACGAACGCGAACGGTTGCTGCTTTCGGATGGAGATTTCCTGGATCTGGACTGGGTCGATGGCGGCCAAAAACGGTTGGTCATTCTGACTCATGGACTGGAGGGCGATAGCCGACGGCAGTACATATTGGGTGCAGCCCGCCTGTTTTCTTCACATGGATATGATGTACTGGCCTGGAACTGCCGCTCGTGTAGTGGCGAAATGAATCGAGCATTCCGGCTCTATAATCATGGTGAAATTGGCGATATTGCTGAAGTTATAAACCATGCTTTGGGCATCAGACACTACCAGGAGGTTGTTCTGGTAGGCTATAGTATGGGCGGAAACATTATTCTGAAATACCTTGGCGTTCATGGCCGCACTGCGCCTGATGTTATCAAACGAGGCATTGCTGTTTCATCGCCGACGGATTTGGGCGCTAGTGCCTTACTGCTGGACCGACCAGCTAATCGCTTCTACCGGAATCGGTTCATGAAAAAGCTCGTAAAGAAGCTACATCATAAAGCAAACCATTTTCCCGGACGGTTGAATATGGGCCAACTGAAACAGGTGAAATACTGGCGCGATTTTGATGATTTTTTTTCGGCACCCGTTAATGGCTATCGTGATGCCCGTGATTTTTATGATCAGGCTTCGGCTGTTAATTTTATGCCCGGAATAGTCGTGCCAACGCTCTTGCTCAATGCGCAGAATGATCCACTGTTATCGCCAGAATGTTCGCCGGGCTGGCTAGCCAAAAGCCATCCGGCTGTGTTTCTGGAAACACCGGCCGTTGGCGGTCATGTGGGATTTCTGGTTTCCAGGGATTTGCACACCTATGCCGAACGGCGAGCATTAGCCTTTGCACAACAACTTTTTTAATCAATAGCTTGTATGAAAATCGTTTATACCGACGCCTTTACTCTTAATCCCGGCGATCTTGACTGGGCACCTATTCAGGCGCTTGGCGATGTTACGTTTTATGACCGCACTAGCCCCGACGAATTGATTGAGCGCGTCAAAGATGCTGATGCACTATTGGTTAATAAAGTAAAGCTAACCCGCGACACACTGAACCAATTGCCTAAGCTTAAATACATTGGTGTAACGGCTACCGGTTATGATGTTATCGATATTGAAGCCGCTCACGAAAAAGGTATCGTCGTAACCAATGTTCGGGGCTATAGCTCCGATTCTGTTGCGCAGCTAACGTTTGCGTTGCTGCTCGAATTGGTCATGCACGTTGGCATTCACGACACCAGTGTTCATGCTGAAGAGTGGACGTTGTCGGCCGATTTTAGTTATTCCCGAAGCCCACTGATAGAACTGGCCGGAAAAACGCTTGGGCTTGTGGGCTATGGCGATATTGGTCGTCGGGTAGCTGATATTGGCCGGGCATTTGGCATGACCGTACTGGTAAATCGTCGGCATCCGGGCCAGTCGATTGAGTTGGGCGTAAAATTTGTGGATCAGCAGACTTTATTTTCTGAAAGTGATGTGGTGTCGCTCCACTGTCCGGCCACGCCTGGCACAATTGGATTCGTTAACCGCGATTTGCTGGCCAGCATGAAATCGACAGCTTACCTCATCAATACAAGTCGGGGAAGCCTGCTGAACGAAGCCGATGTAGCTAATGCTCTCAACGAAGGAACCATTGCCGGTGCCGGGCTGGATGTACTTTCGGTTGAGCCTCCCCGCGCCGACAATCCACTGCTATCGGCCAGAAACTGCATTATTACCCCCCATATTGCCTGGGCCAGTTATGAAGCCCGAAAGCGATTAATGGATTTGGTCGCCGACAATTTGCAGGCATTTGTGAATGGCAAGCCCAAGAATGTAATTTAAGTACTGGCAATACGAATCAGATCCTCGATCTGATTAATAATGGTAGCGTTTTCGGGAATAGTAATGTCCTGGCCTACAACCTGGTAGCCAGTCAATAGTAAATGTGCATCAGGAAATGACTTCACTAACCGATCCACATAAGGCTGCACTTCGTGGTTTGCCGGCACTGAGGTCATAGCTGTGAAGATATAGTCGGGCTTATGAATATTGTAGGCGAAAACTAACTCGTTGAAGGGCAGGCTTTGACCCAGGTAAATTACCTTGTTATAGCGTGCCCGAATGATGTAATTGCCAAAGAGGAGGCTAATTTCATGCAACTCGCCTTCGGGCAGGAAAAGCAGATACTTCTTGCCATCGGGGCGTTGTTTGCTTACCTGCCCGTCAATGGCAACAATGATCTTCTGCCGAATCAGGTTGGAAATGAAGTGTTCCTGAGCCGGTCCAATCGAACCTGTTACCCAAAGTGTACCTATGCGGCTGAGAAACGGATAGATGATATTGATCATCGTATTCTCGAAACCAAATTGCAGAATATTGGTACTGATTATTTTTTCAAAACGTTCTTCATCCAGATCGATCATCGAAATCGTCAGCGCATGAATCTGATCGGGATAATTGAGTTGCCGATCAGAAATCTTGACGACCTCTCGATACATCTCCTCAATCGTCATCTTCGAGATCTCCGAAATCTTATATCCGTGATCTTTTAATAAAGATATGTTCAGGACTAATTTCAGATCCTGATCATTGTAGGTACGAATATTTGTGTCCGTCCGTTTGGGTGAGATAATATTATATCGCTGCTCCCAGATCCGCAGCGTATGGGCTTTAATGCCCGAAAGCTGTTCTAAATCTTTTATGGAGTAACTACTCATGGAATAAGAATATTTTATGTGAACAGTGTTAAGAAAAGACGTTTCCTGGCTTTATAAAACAGGATATGTTTTATAAAAAAGAAGGCCAGACGATAGCTGGTACCTCCCTCACGGATTCCCAAACCAATTTTCTTTTAAAAATGCTCCAGGCAAATAAATTTTTGCCAAACGGTTTTCCTTCGAAACAGGCTTTTTGTAAGATGATCACTTTTTATAGGAAAAGCTGTATTGCTGGCTTCGTCTGGAAATATACTACTAAAACGGCAAAACTGTAGTTTTGTTTAATGAATAACTATATAAACATAAACAAAATCTGACCAAGGAAGAAGATAAACTGCAAAGCAAGCAGCCATTTGGCTAATCTGTTTTCTTTTCGGAAGGGCAACCTGTACCATACTCCTAGTAATACAGCGGAGATTAGCCACCAGGCAACGTAATTTTGTAAAGGTGCTATGTGTTCCTGCCATGTCCAGAAATCGAGTTTTTCGGCAACGGGCTCAATACACATATCAAGAATAACCATGGTAGTTGATGCTAATCCAATTTTAGCTGGAACAGAAATTGGCAGGCGATCGAATACCGATCCGCAGCAGTAGGATAAAATAAGCCAGTTGATGCCAATAGCTGGTGGCACAGACCACAGCTTGCTACCGAGCCCTGTTCCATACGTGTACCACCCGAAAATTGTACCGGTCTGAACGCCAAGCACTTCAACAGCATAGCTGGTTAAGCTGGCAAATAGAATATAGAAGCCGAAAGCTGGTTGCCAGTCTGTATGATACAGTAGAAGTATGAGCAGCGATAGCGTTAGGATATACGGGGTAAGAGGTTTGAAATAAGTTGCTGAAAAGGGTAGTTGTAAACCAATAATACCTCCCAGATAGGCCAGTAATAAAACCGTTCGGATGGTTGAGTAATAGCGATCTGCAGTGGGAGCGTTTAACGGCATGAATCGACAACTTTCTGCTTTATAGAAAAGTTGATAATGAAAAAGCCCCTCGAACATTCGAGGGGCTTTTAGGAGGGTGAAAGACGGGGCTCGAACCCGCGACCTTCGGAACCACAATCCGACGCTCTAACCGACTGAGCTACATCCACCATTTTGAGAGTGCAAAGATAACAGACAATGATGAATTATAAATGATGAATACTATTTTTTTTCAACACAAACAGCTCCTCATTTATAATTCATCAGGTATCGGGTACGCTTAAGCTTGTTTACCTTGCTGATAGCGTTTTTCGGCAGCGTTCCAGTCTACAACATTGAAGTAAGCTGCAATGTAGTCGGGACGGCGGTTCTGGTATTTGAGGTAGTAAGCGTGTTCCCACACATCAAGGCCAATAATGGGGAACCCTTTTACATCGGCAATATCCATTAATGGATTGTCCTGATTTGGAGTCGACGTAACGGCCAGGCTACCGTCTTCTGTTACGATAAGCCATGCCCAGCCCGAGCCAAAGCGAGTGGTAGCCGCTTTGGTAAATTCGGTTTTAAAGGCATCGTAAGAGCCAAATTTTTCATTGATGGCATTGGCCAGGTCACCAGTTGGCTGGCCACCACCACTGCCCGAAATCGTATTCCAGAACAGGGTGTGGTTGTAGTGTCCGCCACCATTGTTGCGCACCGCTACTGGAGCCTGACTAACGGTTTTCAGTAAGTCTTCAATTGATTTATTTTCCAACTCTGTCCCCGCAATCGCATTGTTTAGGTTCGTAACGTAGGCATTGTGGTGCTTGTCATGGTGAATTTCCATGGTTTGCTTATCAATGTTTGGTTCGAGCGAATCGCTGGGGTAGGGTAGTGGGTCTAATACAAAAGCCATTGGACTAAAGAGTTAAAATGGAAGATCATTCGGATAAATTAACAAGGCTCTATCAGTTTATGTTCTTAACCGTCGAAAAAACTTCTGTAATAATTCCTGACTTTCGACGGCCAGAACACCGGTTTCGAGTTGGGTTTTAGGATGGAGTATCGGAGCACTAATTCGGCTATAACCACGTTTCGGGTCGGGGGCACCAATAACCAGGCGTCCTACCTGAGCCCAGAATAAGGCACCTGCGCACATAATACAGGGTTCCAGCGTAACATATAGCGTGCAATCGGTAAGGTATTTGGCCCCGAGGTATTGAGTGGCGGCCGTAATGGCCAGCAGTTCGGCATGAGCCGTTACATCAGTAAGCTGTTCGGTCTGATTGCGGCCTTTGGCAATAATCCGATTCCGGCATACAACCACAGCTCCGACCGGAATTTCACCGTCTTCGGCCGCTTCTTCGGCTAAGCTCAGTGCCATTTCCATAAAGTATTCGTCGGAAAACATTGATCGAATAACCAGAAGTTTGATAAAGGTATTGTGTTACTATTGCTTCAGTATTTTTCGGACCGATTGTCGATCGCCTACCTGAATGCGAAGTAAGTAAATACCGGCTGGCTGACCTGATAAATCGAGTTCGGTCTGGCGGGAACGGGTTGTGAACTCCCGTACGGATCGCCCACTTTGGTCAATTAAATGCAGTATAGCCGGGTTTTGCCCCAAAGATACGTCAATATTTACAGTTAGGGTAGAACCTGTTGGAACCGGATACACATTGATCTGTGGATCGAGTGAATGGTCTTCTATCCCTAAAGCGACTACCACCGATACAATTGCCTGGCCCGATACGGTTCCTGTACCACAGGAGTTGCTTATGCTGGTTAGCTGATAGGTTGTGGTTCGGGCCGGTCTGACTTCAACGGTTGCCGGGCTGGTGGCAGCAACGGCCGAAAAAGAACGAATACTGTCGGCATAGCTAATGGCCCAGGGACCGTCGCCCCCCAATGCAATGGTTAAATTGGCTGGCGTACCTTCGGCTATGGTTTGTGTACCCGTAAGCGTAGCTGATGGTTTCGATCGGATGGTCAAAACGGTTGGGCTATTGGTTCCTATCACGCCTACATCAGGATTTGAGCCTTTCACCCGCACATAATATTGCCCGCTGGCCAATGTGCCCGAGAGTGTTGCAGTTACCGGGCTCTGGGTGTTTCCCGATGAAATTTCATATTTTTTTGTTGTATCGCTCTGGCTAATCAATTCTGCCCGGAAGCTATTGCCGTTCGTAAAAGAACCCGTCGTTGTGAAAGGAACCTGGAATGATGAGCCAACGCATAGCGTGCTGGTAGCCAGCGAACTGGTTGTGATGGTAGGCACATTGACCGTAACTACGGCCGAAGCTGGATTGCCGGGTAATCCTACACCACAGCTATTGGTTACGCCCAATACCTGATAGGTTGTGTTGCCACGTGGTAATACCAGAATAGTTGTGTCGGTCGTATTAGTTACGGTGCCCGAATAACCGTCCGTAATTGTGTAATTAAAAGGCGGGTTACTCGTAAATGTTAAATGCAAAGGCGTTTTCAAGCCCAGATTAACATTAGCCGAGCCTGTTATTGCCAGAGTGGGAATTGCATTGACAATGACCTTAATCGTTGACCGGGAACTAGAGCAGCCATTGCTGATCTGATATACATAGTAGGCATCACCGCCGGGCTGTACGTTAACATTCAGGGTCGGTGGCGTTGGTGGAACCGTTGTATCCCGGCCGTAGGGGTCAATCCAGTGCAGCGTACTGCCGGGCTCGCCGGTAGCTTCGAGTGGAACTGACTTTTCGTCTATACAATAGGTTACCAAGGGTTTCGACACTGTTGGGGCAGGCGTAGTTTTCACCGTGACCTGAAGGGTTGCTTTATCGCTCTCGCAGTTGTCGATGGTTTGGGTTACCTGAAAAGAAAACACACCTGTTTGCGAAACCGATGGCGTTGGAGCACCCGAATAGCTATTGCCATCGGGGTTATACCACCGAAGATTTTGGCCATTGGCTGTTAAGGGTTGAATATTTTGAGCGGGCTGATCTTTCTGATCCTGGCAGTATGTTAGATTGCTAACGCCTGGTTGACCAGGAATGGGCTTGATAGTAATGGTAACGGTTGCTTTAGGACTTTCGCAGCCATTTATGGTTTGCGTTGCCCTGAAGGTCTGATTGCCAACGTTGTTTGTCGATGGTGTAGGCGTTCCATTTATAAAATTGTCGGCGGCATCGTACCATTTAATGTTTGTGCCACTGGCCGATAGTGGCTGAGCCTGCGCATTATTACAGTAGCTTGCTGCGTTAACGCCGGGTGCTGAAGGGATGGATTTTACCGTTACGGTCAGGCTGGCTCTGGTGCTTTGACATCCGTCTACCGTTTGGGCTACGTAGTATGTTGTTTGCCCTGGAGTTGAGCTTTGCAGGGTAGGGGGTGTGGTTGAGGCAGTGCCGCCTGTCGCATTCGTTCCATACCAGTTAGGCGTTGCACTTGTGGCAAATGAAGCGGTTAGGGTAGGAACTGACGAATTCTGGCAGAATTCAAGGGGCGAAGTACCAGGTGCATTAGGCTGTGGTTTGACCGTGACGGCAATAACGGCGCGATCGCTTTCGCAGCCATTAATAACCTGGCTAACATAATAATTGGCGCTGGCATTGGTGCTGGGTACGGTTGGCGTGGTCGAATAGCTGCCTCCGCTTGGGCTGGTTCCCCACCATTTAAGGGTTCCGCTATTGTCGGGGGTGGCCGTAAGGGCTTGTGCCGTTACACCCTGACAATAGGGCGATGGGTTTGTTACTTTAGGAGCCGATGGCGGAGCACTAACAATAACAAGAACAGATACTCTTGTGCTTTCGCAACCATTTAAGCTTTGGCTGACATAGTAGGCTATTGTACCTGCTTTAGTTGTTGATGGGGTAGGAGCACTGGCTAATGGTGTTACGGCTACCGGGCTGGCATACCAATTCAGTGTTGCGCCCGATATGGCCATAGCCGACAGCGGAGTGGCTACTTCGCCCTGGCAATAGGACTTGTTGCTTACCGTGGGTGGACCCGGTATGGCATTCACCACTACTTGGATCACAGCCTGATTGCTTTCGCAACCGTTTAGAGTTTGGCTTACATAATAAGCTATAATACCTGCTTTGGCTGTTGATGGAGTAGGGGCTGTTGCCGTAGGTGTTGATGAGGGGTTTGTTCCGTACCAGTTGAGGGTACCTCCTGCTGAGGCTTTTGCTGAAAGTGCTTGAGCCGTGTTACCCTGACAGTAAGTAGGTGATGCCGGTATTGTTGGCAGCGGGGGCTGATCAATGGAAAGCGGTTGTGTATTGGCGCTGGTTACGGACGGGGTACTGGCAATGATTCGGATTTTATAATTGTTGCTGGCGGCCAGTGTTTTAGGAATTGTAGCAGTAATACTACCCGTATAGGCAATGAGAGGAGACGCTGTTAGGGTTCCGATTGTTAGTGTTGTTCCCGAAAACACGCCATTCGCATCGGAAAGCTGGGCTGTAAAAACGTTTCCCTTGCCATAGATGCCAATAGTAGAAAACGGGACAAATAAACTACCGCCTGTGCTGGAACAAACGGCGCTGGACGAGAGTGCATTTACTGTAATCGTTTGAGCCATAGCAGGTGTCGTGGCTTTAAGCAGACACAAAAAAATGCATACATAAAAGAACAATACACGTCCGTTCATATTAATGATACTCTTATTGAATAAAGTTAATTATGTACTCTTGTTTGTTTACGGTCGTAGGTAATACTTAGCCGTATTTGACTATCCTGCAATAAAAATGCCACTTTTTTAGTGGCATTTTTATTGCGATACCTATAAAAAATAAAAAATTACTCTTTTTCAATGGCGCTGTAAATTAACTCATGAATTTTACGGCGTAACTTGGTCGTATTGATGGAGTTATTGCCAGCGGTAGGGTAAATTCGATTCGAGAGGAAAACAAAAACCAGTTCTTCATTTGGATCGACCCAAACGACATTACCCGTAAAGCCTGTATGGCCGAACGATTGAGGAGAGGCCTGATGGGCCAGATAGACGCTGCTGGAGCTTTCGGGATTAGGTTTGTCCCACCCTAGGGCACGATGGCTACGACTGCTGAGTGTCTGGGTGAAGTAAGGTACTGTCATTGGCTGCAAAATACGCGTTCCGCCATAAGCCCCTTTTTGCAGGTTCATCTGCAGGAGTGTTGCAATGTCGTGTGCATTTCCAAACAACCCGGCGTGCCCTGATATGCCGCCCTGTACGGCAGCCATCTGATCATGTACGGTGCCTACCAGAAGCTGATTACGGTAATAGGTGTCTTGTTCAGTAGGGGCACAATGTGGATTTTTTAGCCGCTGTAGGGGTGTAAACCCAAGTTGATGTAAGCCAAGTGGTTTATAAACGTTCTCCGTCACAAAAACATCAAGTGGTTGTTGGCTGACCCGCTCCACAATCTTTTGCAACGTTAGAAAATTCAGGTCACTATACACATAGGCAGGTTTTCCAGAGGCATCTACTTTACGTGACATGGGTGACTGAACCACCCACTTCCAGACCGAGTCTTTCAGCGCTGGCGTTGCCCAGAGCGTTGGGGCTATCTGAAGCGTATGCAAAGAGTCCTGAGTCGCACTGTAATATTCTGCTTTCAAACCGCCCTTTGGTGAGCGGGTTTTGTCCCAGGTTGTGGGGTAGAACGATACCATGCCCGACTGATGCCAGAGCAAATCCTGAATAATAATATTCTGTTTATTAGTGCCCTTTAGTTCTGGTAAATAGAACGACGCTTTCTGGGCCAAGTCAATCTGCTTACGATCGTAAAGAACCATTACACTTTGTAAGGTAGCCAGCACTTTGGTCAGCGACGCCAGATCATAAAGTGTTTCGTCGGTTACTTTTTCGGCTCCGGCACTGTAGGTCAGTGCTCCAAAATTTTTGCTATAAACGATTTTCCCTTTACGGGCAACCAGAATTTCGCAGCCAGGTACTACATGGTCGCGGACGGCTCCCTGAGCAATGGCATCTATTTTCGACAGTGTGGCCGTTTTCATGCCTACACTCTCTGGCGACCCTGCCGATAGCCGCCCCTCGGGGCTGATAAATTCACCAAGGCCAATTTTCAATTCCCCCGTCGATACCGGTAGCACGCCATGCGACCCCAGCCCACCAAACAGAACCTGTGGGACCACCTGCTCCATTTCGGGCATATCCTGATAGGCGCATACCAGGCCGTCGGTATCGGTAAATTGCGTCAGGCTGTAAGGCGAGCCAAACACGGCAACAATAACTTTGGTGCCCCGTTGTTTCAAGCGGCTAATCAGATCGAGCGATGTTTTTGTGATGCCAAATTTTCGATAGGGCGATTCGCTCATTTTATGGAAACTAACCACTACCGTATTGGCCGAGCTAACCTGAGCCAGCGCATCGTTCAGCTCGGCATCAGAAACCATTTTGTTCGAATAGCTCAGGGTCTGAAACGGGGCATACTGGTTCAGGGTCTTCTGAAACATATTGTCCGATTCGGCACCAATGGCAATAGATGCTAACCGAAGAGTATCTAACTGACCTAGAGGAAGCAGATTGTGCTGATTGTTAACAACCGTAACCGACTGCTCACACAACTGCTGCTTCAGAAGTTGTGCATCGGCCGAGTTCAGATCGGTCGATAAATTGGCCAGATCAATCGGTTTGTATTTGTTCAGGCCTGCCCAGTATTTGGCGCGGAGAATCTTTTTTACTTTCTCATCAATGAATTCCTGCGAAATTATTCCCTGATTAACGGCATTCTGAATGTTTTGAGCGGCTTCGCGAACATTTTCAGGGTAGAGCAGAATATCGTTACCCGCAATTAAGGCCCGTAGGTTGACATCCATTGCTTTGGGCGATCGGCTGATGCCGCCCATATTTAGTGCATCGGTGAAGACCAGCCCCCGAAAACCCAATTCTTTTTTTAGAAGTTCGGTAACGACTTTCTCCGATAGTGTAGCAGCTAAGGCTGGTGTATTGTCGATAACAGGAACGTATAGATGGCCAGTAACTACCCCCATCAAACTATCGGCTATCAACTTACGGAACGGATACAGGTCAACATCACGCATTTGCTCCGACGAGCGGCTGACCGTAGGCAGTGTGTGGTGCGAATCGGCATTGGTATTGCCATGACCAGGAAAATGCTTGGCCGTGGCAATGACATGTGTCTGCTGAAGGCCACGCATATAGGCCGATGCTTTCAGCGCTACATTTTCTTTTGATTCGCCAAACGACCGAACCCCAATAACCGGATTGGCCGGATTGCTGTTAATGTCAGATACGGGGGCAAAATTGATATGAATCCCTAACCGCTGACACTGGCGGCCAATTTCGGCACCCATCTGGTAAATCAGATTGTTGTCGCGAATTGCTCCCAGAGCCATTTGTTTCGGGAAATCCATTGTGCTGTCCAGGCGCATACCAAGCCCCCATTCGCCATCGATACCAATTAATAATGGCACTTTCGACAATGCCTGATACCGATTTGTGAGAATAGCCTGCCGATAGGGACCGCCCTGGAAGAAGATTAGTCCACCAATATGGTTGGTCTGGATCAGATGCGAAATATATTGATAGTGGCTCTCGTGTCGGTTCGAGAAGGTTGCCACCATAAAAAACTGGCCAATTTTTTGTTCGGGAGAGAGCGTCTGAAACACGCTATCGACCCAATGCTGGCCACTATCGGGCAAGGCAAAGACTTCAACAGGCTTTGCCGGAGTATACACACGCGAAATGGGCGCATGGGTACGTTTGGCTTTGGCCTTATGATAACGCGCTGCCGGAGTTAGCCGGGTCCACAAATTACGGCCTGGCTTCGTTAAGCCAAAGGCGGTCAATAAACTGACGGACAGCAAACCAACTAGTAAAATCGGCCGTACAATGTTGTTCCGCATGGGCACTCAATGGGTAAATGGTACAGTCGGCTATCGGTGGTTTAGTGCTAAACCATAAAAGTAGCCAAACCATGCCGAAAACAATAACCTATATTGAAATTATCTAACTTTTTAACGAAAAAATATAGGTTAAATGTTTCCTTTCTGCGATTAATACAAAATTAAAATGTGTTAACATGTATCTTCGCAACGCCGGTAGTGCCAACTCGCCTGATAATCAATGCCTAGCTGTAAGAGCAATAAGTAGGCCCATTAGTACGAATGAATATGAAGCAGTTCTGGATTCTTTGGGGAGCAATTCTGACAACGTCTTTTTCTGGGTGGGCGCAAACAAACAGCAGAGCCTATAAAACAATGCTCGAAGCAATGTATAAGAAAACGGTGCCGTTGGTAAGTGTAGCCGAATTAAAGAAAATGCCGGATGCCGTTTTGCTGGATACCCGCAGTAAGGCCGAATTTGATGTGAGTCATCTGCCCCTGGCGCATTGGGTTGGTTACGACGACTTTGATCTGAAGCGGGTTCAGAGTATTCCTAAAACGGCAAATGTGGTAGTATACTGTTCGGTAGGTTACCGAAGCGAACGAATAGGAGAGAAACTATTGGCGGCTGGTTATCAGCACGTTCATAATTTATATGGTAGCCTCTTCGAATGGGTTAATCAGGGAAACCCTGTTGTCAATAATCAGGGAAAACCTACTGAGCGCGTTCATGCATATTCAAGACTATGGGGTGTCTGGCTCAAACGCGGAGAAAAAGTCTACGAATAAGTAGCGTTAGTACGACCGGGCCGGACTTACGCTACTTAAAGCAGCAAGCAGACGTTTGCTGAATTCTTCTTTATTTATCTCTACAATCGATTGCCAGCATGAGCTAACCGATGAGACCCTGGGCTTATGCACCAGAGCCGACGCTTTAGCACGCATTTGTTTACGGGCTGCAAAAATGTTATGCGGATGGCCCATGCTCATAGCCTGACCGCTAAGCCCAACCAACAACGTTCCGACAATCAGTAAAGTCTTCATTGATTTGTTGTTTATTATTGACAACACAAAGATATAGGCTTTATTGGGTATCTTGCAATACATAGTACTAAAATTTTTAATTTTTTTGGGTAGTTGAAGTATAATGTGGTTACAAGTATACAGATTAATTTTTAATGTACATCTATAATCCGCACTTCAACTACCCTGCTCATGCTTTACTCAATCACAACCCGTTTAACAGCACCATCTTCATGCTGTGTAACGGTGATGAAGTAAGTGCCCGGTGCGTTTTTCCCTAAATCGACCTGACCTACAAATTCCCCAGAGAAATCTTTGACTTCCTGCCTGGCCACTTCTTTCCCTTTTGTGTTGGTAACCACAATGCTAATGTCACCTTTGGCGGGCGCCGTAAAACGAATATTCAGTTGATTATGGTCGGGGTTATTCGGAAAAGCATCCAGCCCGCGAATGGTTGATGGCTTGGCGTTAAAATTGCGCGACCAGTCTTCGAACGGGCGAATCAACTGACGGTCCCAGTCGCGGGGCATTTGATAGCGAAACCGGTTAAGCTGATCGGCCAGCGAATCGGCTCCCCGCCGAAACTCATAGCGCCAGGTTTGGCCATCCCAATTCCAGGGGTCGTTTTGCAGACGGGGAAGTTTACCCCGTTGTACATATAGATCGCCCGGCGTTTTCTTAAGTCGTGGGGTTGGACGTTCGCGTTTCACGATCCGTTCGCCATTATTATCATCAACAATAATGGTTAATTGTCGTTTTCCTCCTCTGTCTTTTCGGGCAGCTTTGAGCGAATCGACAAGCTTCATCACTAACCGGTCGCGCTCGGGATCAGTTAAACCATTCACATGGTAGGTTCGTTCTATTTCACGGACCTCGCTGCCATTGCGTTCAATAATGTGAACGTTGACTTCTTCGTTTTTAGGCGATGAACTGGCTTTCTGGGCCATAGCGATTCCACCGACACTGACAACCACAAACAGCGCCGGAACGAACCGACGAAGCAGAATTACTGTTTTTTTCATGACACTAAACGTTAATGAATGAGTAACGGGATGTGCCGAAAGCCATTGAGGGCCGGGCTGTTAAAGTTTGTTAAAGGCTCAATGACTGCCTGCTGGTGTTCGTACTTTTACGGATAGCCCAATTGAGGCCGTTGGATTGGGCCGGTTCAGACAAGCTTGTTTACTTTACCTATAGATGCTTAAAAAGGCCGAAGGTTGCATCGAGGCCGAAAAAAATGTCGACACAACGCATACGATGGATTGTTGCACTGATGGCAGTAGGATTGCTGGGCCTGGTGGGGCTGCAATTATACTGGATCGGGAGTGCGCTGCATTTGCAGAAAGAACAATTTGACTATAAAGTGACGGATGCCTTGCAGGAAGTTGTTCGAACGCTCGAACGACAGGAGATTCTCTATCTTACCCGCCAGCGCATTCAGGCTCATGAGCAACAGGGCGGGCTAATGGCGATTGGCAAAAAAGAGGCCAATCCATCTGCCGCTCCTAACACCGCATCCGAAAAGAAAGCGAAGTCGGAGCCGCCGTTGGCTGGCCGGGCTAAAGGAAAACAAGTGCAGCCAGAATCGCTGATGGATCAGCAACGGCTGGCGTATGGTACGGCTCCTGCGGGGGCGGTAGTTGTACAGTCCGATGTGTTGCATCCGGTGGCCCATCCGTTGTCGGCCGAACAGATGGCGGTGGTGGAAGAGTTTTTTCGGCAGCAGGACGAACTGATGGCCGTTGGTGACTGGCAAACGCAACTGGCCCAGCAGCAACAGTTCAATCAGTGGGTCGATCAGATTCTGGCTAATGAACTTACTCAGATTAATAGCCAGGTGGCGGCCGCTCGCCGGCTCGATTCGCTGGCTAAGTTAAAAGCGGTTCGGAATCGATTGAAACAGGAGGCTCGTCAGCGAAAACGACAACAGGCTCAGAAAGATTCGGCCAACATAGAACTGGCCGCTACACCACCCGCGAGCTTTAGTTCGCAGAAAGCCGACGAACAGTCGAAGATGATTAAAGATGTGCTGAAGGGGCTTTTGCTTTCGGACCGACCCATCGAAGATCGAATTAACCGACTGGCCCTCGACACCCTGTTGCGTCAGTCATTGCAGGAGCGGGGTATCAGCATACCTTTTGCATTTGGCGTACGAACCAAATCGCAGCCTGCTTTTCTTTTCACATCGTTAGGTATCGATCCGAATCAGTTTAGTGAAGCAGGCTACAAAGCGGCTTTGTTTCCAAACAATATGCTCGAAACCGGAAACTATGTCTATATCTATTTCCCCACGCAGCGTCAGTTTATTCTGAGTCAGATGTGGTTCACGTTTGGGGCATCGGTGGTGCTGATTCTGGTTATTCTGGCCTGTTTTTATATCGCAATCAGTACTATTGTCCGACAGAAAAAACTGGCCGATATCAAAAATGACTTTATCAACAATATGACTCATGAGTTCAAAACACCTATTTCTACCATCTCGCTGGCGGTTGAAATGGCGCAGGAGCAAGTGAATCGGCCGCTGGTAGGGGGGGCAGAGGAGAACTCTTCGATCAATGAACGGCTGGCTCGTTATATGGGTATCATTCGCGACGAAACCCGCCGGTTGGGCTCACACGTAGAAAAAGTGTTGCAGATGGCGTTGCTGGACCGGGGCGAAATAAAACTCAAGCTCTCGTCGGTTAACATTCACGACGTGATCGAAAAAGTACTCAACAACATGAGTCTGCAAATTGAGCAGCGTGGTGGCGAACTGGATCTGGAATTCGATGCCGACCGCGAAGTGATCGAAGCCGATGAAGTACACCTGACCAATATTGTGTACAATCTGCTCGATAACGCGCTCAAGTATTCGCCCGAAAGCCCACACATAAGGCTGGTAACGCGGAGCCTGCCCGAAGGAGTGAGCATTACGGTTGCTGACCAGGGTTTAGGTATGACCAAAGATCAGGTAAACCGAATTTTTGAGAAATTCTATCGTGTGCCAACCGGTAACCGTCATGATGTGAAAGGTTTCGGACTGGGACTCAGTTACGTAAAGAAAATGATAGACGAGCACCACGGTCAGATACACGTAGAAAGTGAACCCGGCAAAGGCAGCTCGTTTGAGGTGATTTTGCCATATAAAATTGCGAATGAGTGAAAGAGCGAATGGTTAAGCTAAGCAATGCTATTCGCTCTTTTGCTCATTCACTCACTCATTCACTCATTTCCTTATGCCTACCATCCTACTCGTTGAAGATGACCCTAACCTGGGGCAGCTGGTGCAGGAATTCCTGACCATGAAAGGGTACGAAACCGATCGGGTAACCGACGGTAATCAGGGACTGCAAAAATTCATGACGGAGACGTATGACCTGTGCATCTTCGACGTAATGATGCCCAAAAAAGACGGGTTCACACTGGCAAAGGAGGTTCGAATGGCCAATCGTGAAGTGCCTATTATTTTCCTGACGGCTAAATCCATGCAGGAAGATACTATTCAGGGGTTTAAAGTAGGTGCCGACGATTATGTGACCAAGCCCTTCAGTATGGAAGAATTGCTACTCCGAATCCAGGCTATTCTTCGGCGCTACCAACGTACGGGCGATGCTCTGGAACCGTCGGTCTATAAAATTGGCTCATTTTCGTTCGACTATCCGCATCAGTTATTAAGCCGTTCTGCCGAGAATTTGCCGGATAGCGATAGTGAAATGCAGTCGCAGAAACTAACCAGTAAAGAATCGGAGTTATTAAAATTGCTCGCACAGAACCTGAATCAGCCCGTTAGCCGTAGTTTTGCATTGAAAATGGTGTGGGGCGACGATTCATACTTTAATGCCCGCAGTATGGACGTGTATGTGACCAAGCTCCGAAAGTATCTGAAAGAAGATGCCAGCGTTCAGCTTGTGAATGTACACGGCGAAGGGTTTAAACTGATTGCGGCCCCCTAGCCCCAAAGAGGACCGCTTACCAATTATGAACATAATACGCCGTCCGCGTCGGAATCGTCAATCCGGTGCTATTCGTGACATGGTGCAGGAAACCCGCCTGTCGGTCACCGATTTTATTTTGCCTGTTTTCATTATGGAAGGTACGAACGTCCGCTCTGAAGTGGCTTCCATGCCGGGTATTCACCGCTTATCGCTTGATCTCTTGCTCGAAGAAATTCAGGAGTGTGTCGATTTGGGTATCAAAACCTTCGATCTGTTTCCGAACCTGCCCGAGTCGAAAAAAGACAAGTATGCTACCGAAAGCTATAATCCCGACGGGATGTATCTTCAGGCCATTCGGGCTATTAAAGACCGTTTCCCCGAGGTAATGGTCATGACCGATGTGGCAATGGACCCCTACAGTTCTGATGGGCACGATGGCATTGTCGAAAACGGTAAAATTCTGAATGATCCAACGCTTGAAGTGCTTGGCAAAATGGCTCTGGCACAGGCACAGGCGGGCGCTAACATTGTAGGCCCTTCCGATATGATGGACGGTCGGGTTGGTTACATCCGTCAGGTGCTCGATGAAGGTGGTTTCCACGACGTAGCCATTATGTCGTACTCGGCGAAATATGCGAGTGCTTTCTACGGGCCATTTCGCGATGCACTCGATTCGGCACCGAAATTTGGCGATAAAAAGACTTACCAGATGAATCCGGCCAATAGCCGCGAAGCCCTGATCGAAGCCCAGCTCGATTTTGCCGAAGGTGCCGATTTTCTGATGGTAAAGCCTGCCCTGGCGTATCTGGATATTATTAAACTCCTGAACGAGAATTTTCACTTACCCATTGCGGCCTATAACGTCAGTGGCGAATATGCCATGATTAAGGCGGCTGCTCAAAAGGGCTGGCTCGACGGCGACCGCGCCATGATGGAGGTGCTGCTGTCGATCAAACGCGCTGGAGCATCAGTAATTCTAACTTATTTCGCCAAAGAAGCGGCCCGCCTTTTATGAGTAAACTCTTGATTCGGAATGCCCGTCTGGTTAACGAGGGCCGCACTATCGAAACCGATGTACTGGTTGAAGACGGGTTTATTGCACAGATTACTTCGGGTATATCAGACACGGGTGTCGGGCAGGTTATTGATGCCAATGGGCAGTATCTGTTGCCGGGTGTGATTGACGATCAGGTGCATTTTCGGGAGCCGGGCCTGACCCATAAAGCAACGATTCGGTCGGAGTCGCGGGCAGGAGTGGCGGGCGGTGTCACGAGTTTTATGGAAATGCCCAATACCGTGCCTAACGCCCTGACGCAGGAACTGCTGGCCGATAAATATGCCATTGCTGCTCAGACATCGCTGGCAAACTATTCGTTTTTTATGGGGGCGTCGAACAGCAATCTCGATGAGGTGCTGCGAACCGATCCTAAAACGGTTTGTGGCATCAAGGTTTTCATGGGGTCGTCGACTGGCAACATGCTGGTCGATAATGAGCAGGTACTGAACGGGCTGTTCCAGAACAGCCCCATGCTGATTGCGACACATTGCGAAGATGAAGCCACCATCCGCACCAACACCGAACGCTACCGGACTGAATATGGCGATGCGGCAACGGCGAATTTGCATCCGCTGATTCGGAACGAGGAAGCCTGCCTGAAATCATCATCGCTGGCCGTTGAACTCGCCCGTCGTCACAATGCCCGACTGCATATCCTGCATATTTCGACCGCCGATGAGCTTTCGTTGTTCAGCAACGACCGGCCATTAACTGAAAAACGGATTACATCCGAAGTTTGTGTGCATCATTTGTGGTTCGACGCTACCGATTATGACCGATTGGGAAACCTGATTAAATGCAATCCGGCTATCAAGGCCCCGCACCATAAAGAAGCGCTACTGGCTGCCTTGCTCGATGACCGACTCGATATTATTGCCACTGACCATGCGCCACACACCTGGGCCGAGAAACAGCAACCGTATTGGCAGGCCCCATCAGGACTACCGCTGGTGCAGCACCCGCTTTTGCTGATGCTCGATTTCGTAAGGCAGGGAAAACTATCTATTGAAACATTGGTACGGAAAATGTGTCATGCCCCCGCCGATTGCTTCCAGGTTGACCGGCGCGGTTATGTTCGCGAAGGGTACTGGGCCGATCTGGTTCTGGTTGATACGAACCAGCCGATAACGGTTTCTAAAGAAAATATCCTTTACCAATGCGGTTGGTCGCCGTTGGAGGGGCATACCTTTGGTGCCAGCGTAACGCATACCATTGTATCGGGCAAGCTGGTATATGCCAATGGCGATTTCGCTACCGACCGGGCTGGCGAACGGATGCAATTTGATCGTTGATCCAAAAAAATAATGGGGAAATTCTTGCGCGATCAGTGATTCGTGCCGTATCTTTGCAATCCCAAACAAGGGGAAACGTTCTGCCGAAGTGGTGAAATTGGTAGACACGCACGTTTCAGGGGCGTGTGTCTTTACGGACATGCGAGTTCGAGTCTCGCCTTCGGCACCACATTTAGCCGCAATCAATCGATTGCGGCTTTTTTGTGCTCGTGAATATGAAACTGAGGGATTAGAGGTGCTTTTACATTCAGCAGTTTGCTGTGTCCATTTTGCCCGCCATAACACATCATGCTGTTACGAACCTTTAAGGCAAGACTCAACCAGTCCACAATTCTGGCCGGAGACTTTGCTTTATATAAAGGAATTGATCGGCAAACTATCCCTGTTTATCTCCCCATTTCCTTAATTGACACCTTTTAGGTGGCTCCAAGGCTAGGTGAAGCTATAGATTCCAACACCGCCACTGTCTTTACCCCTGAATGGCTGGACAAAATTGTAAAATCAGGTGGTGCGCCACTGCGATTAGTCTCTTCTCATCCGAATCTGTCTATTTTTGGCTCAAGACATACACTTGCTAACGATCTGCATAACCTCCGGTTGATACTTCCCGTTTTACGGTTGAGCGTGTCGATAGGCCAATTCATGCAGGCATAGCTTGACGCAAGCCCCTCTCATTACCGATTTTAGAGCGTATTTAATGCCAGCTCCTATGCGGTTTATTTTTGGGCTCTATATACTTATTGGGGGAATGACACTGCCAGCCGTGCAGGCCCAGCCAACAGCCAATGTTCTTACTATACCTTTAGAAGAAGTATTGCCGGATGAATACTGGCGATTTCACGCTGGCCACAATCCAGCCTGGGCCAGCCCGTCTTATGATGATCGGCAATGGACAGCTAGTTCGCCGTCAGAACTTCTGCTTCAGAATCAACCTCTCTGGCAGGCCCGACAGGGGTGGTTTCGGTTGCCTATTCGGGTGGGAAAGCATTTGGTTGGCCAGGAACTACACCTTTCTATCGACCAGTTTGGAACCTCCGAATGGTATCTGGACGGTCGTAAGTTAGCGACTCTCAAACCATTTGCCAGAGGGTGGGCAGCTTCGCAGCGAACGCTTCAGTCACTTTCACTGCAGTTGGCCGATACCAATCAGCATCTGTTAGCTGTTCATTACAGGTTTCAGCCTGAGCCTATCTACTACGCTGCTACTGGCGAGACTCCTTTCGAAACAACGGTTTATCTGGCAAGTCAGGCAAGCCACCTAATGGCGAACTGGCACCGCCTGATCACGAGCTTAACCTTTTGCCTGATTAGTGTATTTGCGCTGTTGGGTTTACTTCATCTGCTGTTCTACCGAGCGAACCCTAATCAAGTGGTCAATAAATGGCAGGGCATGGCTATGCTTTGTCTGGGTTTTGGTTCGTTACTGGATGGCATGAGTGAATTTCCCATCTCCTTAACGGCCTATTCACTAACAAGCCTGATCTGTGAGCTGACGTGCTATCTGGGGTTTGGTTTTCTACTGACAGCGGTGTATCGCTATCTGAATCAGCCTGTTGGCTGGCTTTATCGAGCGCTAATCATTTGGATGGCCGGCAGCTTTATATACAGCCTCTGGGTTGATAATCCATCCAGTTTACTAACAACGGTGTTGCTCCTGACATTTCTATTCGACTATGTTCGGGTTAGCTGGCTTGGAAAACGGCAGCCAACAGCCGATGCCAGGCTCCCCTGGAACGCTCTTAAGGTTGCCTTCTATACATTATTGGGGAGCCCGTTGGTCTTGATACTCTTACTCGTAATAGGGCAGACAGATCACCTTGACCTGTTTGTATATGTGACATTACTGCTGGTGGCCGTGGCAATGTTGATTATACCACTGGGATTTTCGCTCTCTCTCGTAAGGGATTATGCGCGAACCCACCAGGCGCTGCGCCAGAATTTGCGGCAAGTAGAACAACTGTCAAGGCAGACCCTGGTTCAGGAGCAGGAAAAGCAGTACCTACTGGCACAGCAGAACCAAACTCTCGAACGGCAGGTACATCAGCGCACAGCCGCGCTGGAAGAATCGCTGGAAGAATTGCGCAGAACACAGAACCAGTTGATCCAGGCCGAAAAAATGGCTACTATGGGCAAGCTCACCAAAGGTATTGTCGACCGCATTCTTAACCCACTTAACTACGTCAACAACTTCTCACTCAATGCTCAGGAGCTATTAGTGGATTTGCAGGCGGTAACGCAGAAACACCAGGCAACATTTTCTGCTGACGATCGGGATTCTCTGAACGATATAACCAGTATGCTAATCCAGAATCTAACCAAAATCAACGAGCATGGTAATAGCACTGCCCGCATTTTACAGGATATGCGAAAATTGCTTAAAGAGCGCTCGTCGACCCTGGTGCTTACGGACCTGAATCCATATCTGAGACAGCATATCGATACTGCCCTACAGAAAGCAATGGCCAGATACCCGGCCTTATCGGTTCAACTCGACCTGCAACTATGCCCGCAAGTCATCCCAGTGCATTTGTTGCCGGTTGAATTTAGTGAAATGCTGGCCAGCCTGGTCGATAATACCTGTTACGCATTGGCTGAAAAGAGCCGCCGGTTGGAGGAGTTTGAGCCGCGCCTGGAGGTAAGTACGGAGGTTGTCGATGAGCATGTGCAACTACAGGTTCGGGACAATGGGCACGGAATTCCAACCCGAGAGGCCAGTCAGTTATTTAATCCATTTTTCACTACCAAACCTACGGCCAAAGGCACAGGGCTCGGTTTATTCATGAGCAAAGACGTAGTTGAATATTTGCAGGGACAAATGCAGATTGAGTCGGTAGAAGAACAATATACTCAGGTAACAATCCTATTGCCGCTCAGGAACAATCGGCTTTCTGCGGCCTGATGATCTATTAAGTATAAAGACGGTTTTATTTCGTGGCCAACAGTTTTTTTACCAACGTTTTCAATCCATCAATCTCCGCTTGCTGGTGTTGCAGTTCCTTCTGCCGTTGTCTATCTCGGGCTATCAATTCCTGATTTGTCTTCTCCAATAGAATGCTATATAATGTCAGTTCCTCAATCTTTTCCAGTAATCGGGCGTCCATTTTAGCGGCATCGATACCTTGTGCAATCACTTCTGCGGCCGACGGTATTTCTGGTAAATGCCCGTGCTTTTGAATGTAGTTTTCTACCTCTGTCAACGACGGTAGCTGATAACCAGCCATAAAAACTTTATCTGCCCAGTCCGAAATGCTTCGGACGGAATAATGGCCAGCCCATGTTAAAACAAGTTTACCTGTTTCGTCAACAGTAAGTACTTTATCGGCTGCGGGAAATTGAACGGGACTCGTGGCCGTGAGCTGGCTAAGTCGTATACCCGATTCATTGTTGATTCCGCTATTTACTTCGAGTCGGGTAGTAGGGGCTGAGGTGCCAATACCAATATTAGCCCGATTGCCTAAAATAACGGCATTACTGACCGCTACGCGACTATTGGCTCCAATGGCTGTGGCATTGTAAAGTCCGTCTTCAGCCTGGCTGTTGTAGCCCATGAGCACGTTATCATTGCCATCGGTAATAGCCGTACCTGAATTGGGGCCGATGATGATGTTATTATTACCTGTAGTAGTATTATAGCCAGCTCGATAGCCCAAAAAAGTATTCTGACTACCGGTAGTTGTTGCATAGCCCGCCTTCGAACCAATAAACGTATTGGCGGAGGTGCTGGTATTGAAGCCTGCCGAATCGCCAATCATAACATTCTGATGGCCTGACTGATTTTGGAAGCCAGCCCGAGCCCCGAAATAATTATTGGAATAGCCGCCTTGATTGTTATACCCGGCCGCATGGCCTAAGAATGTATTGCTGGTGCCTGTAGTGCTCTGAAAACCAGAAGAATAGCCCAGGAATGTGTTGTAGGCTCCCGTAAAATTATTGTTACCCGCATCGGCACCTATAAATGTGTTGTAATACCCCACTGTATTATGCCCGCCCGCATCACTGCCCAGAAAGGTATTTTCTGAGCCTGATGAGTTAGCATAACCAGCACTTTTCCCTAAAAAAACATTATCAATTCCGGTTGTATTGGAATAGCCCGAATAATAGCCTAGAAAAGCATTGTAACTCCCCGTTGTGTTGGCTTGACCAGCACTACCTCCTACAAACGTATTGAACCCGCCACCGCTATTATTAGCGCCCGTTTGGTAGCCCAGGAAAACATTATGGGCACCCGTAGTATTTGATTGACCAGAAATAGAACCTAAAAAGGTATTGAACGAGCCGGTTGTGTTCGATTGACCAGCGTAATCGCCGATGGAGACATTACTCGTGCCTGTAGTATTGTTCTTTCCGGCAAAATAGCCAACTGCCGTATTCGCAAAACCTGATGTATTGAAGTAGCCCGTGGCCCGGCCAATAAAGGTATTGTAGGAGCCGATGGTATTTTTCAGGCCTGCTTCAAAGCCAATGAATACGTTTTCCTGGCCTGAGGTGGTTTGCTGACCAGCATCCACTCCATAAAAACTATTGGAAGAGCCTGTCGTTAGCTTAAAAGCAGCATTATATCCTACGGCTGTGTTTCGATTGCCGGTTAGGGTGCCACTTGTACCGGCCCCCGGACCTACCAGCGTGTTAAAGGTGCCATAGGTAGCTGTCGTAGAATTATTGCTGGTAGTAACTACATAGTTACCCTGGGCTTTGAGCAAGCTGGGAAAGCTAATCAAAATGACCCCGAAAAGTAAGCCTGTTTTCATAAATCTGTTGATTAATGGGAGAAAGAGTCTATGTCAATTGACTCAATATCAGGGATGAAATCAACAGGTTAACCAGATTTTAATCGGCCTTTTGAGTAACTGGTAAATTGCTCGGAGCAAGTGAACTCTGCCAACTATTAGCCCATTTCAATCTGGCTCCAGTTGGTTTGTTTGTATTGCCGGAATAACACCCAGAAGGCAAGTATTGAAAAAGGTAAGGCAATCCAGGTTCCATACGGAAGGTAGGTTAGCCCATAGTGAGAAAACCCAACGATACCTAAGATAACGCTGGTGAGCAGGCCACGACCTGTGTTGCTCTGTTTGAGGGCGTCCTGTGCCGTCGAGAAGGGCATGTAGCGTGTTGAAAACAAGGCCATACTGATCAGCATAACCAGCGAGTTGCTGAAGGCCAGCAACACATCGCTGAGTTTGTCGATGCCGTAACGAAACAGAATATAACTTGCCAAAAGAATATAGAATGGAGTCAGTAGTTTAAGGATCAGCGCTTTTAAGGAGCCAGCCAGAATATTGCCGGGCGTTTGGATGGGCGCACTACCATAAATCCAGGCGGCCCGGTAGCTATCTGAAACGCTCAACTGATATTGGGCGATCATCACATACAAACCAGCAAAATAGAGCGCAAACAGATAAAACGAACCGCCTGCACCCAGTCCATAATTCTGGAAGGACATGGCTACAACATAGGCCAAACCAAAGCCTAATTGTGGATACGTCTTGAGTTTAAATTTGCGATCCCGGCCGGTTACGCGCCAGGTGAAGGCAAAAGCTGCCCGTTCGAGCGCGTTATCGGTAAACCAGCCTGATAGGCGCTCCGACCAGCCTGTAGGAGCCAACGACGTTGACGAACTAACTGTAGTTGGTGAGGTAGAGGTAGTACGGGATTCCTGATCGATGATGCTTAGTTTCTGAGTGAAATCGGTGGTCAGGAAGCGGTTCATAAACCATAAACCCAGAATGGGCATCGTAATGGCGAGACCAGCAAAAATCAGGTGCGTAGTGTCGAAAATCGGCTGAATAAAAATTTCGACCGTACCTGCCATCCACATCGGGGGCACCAGATAATGCCACCACTGGTGCTCCATAATCTCATTCAGAGCCTGTGCGCCAAGCAGTCGGGGCAGAAACTGATAGCCACCGTAAAACAATACGGCCAGCACAATCTGAAAATAATTGATAACCTCCCGAAGCTTTTCTTCGCTCACGAAGCGCATCAGTAGCAGATAAACAATGTTGGTCAGAAACACCATCAGCACTGCCGATAGCAGACTCATGGCCAGCGACAAGAGGCCTGCCAAGGCCCCAAACCGATAGGCTGTAAACAGAATCCCAACAATCGACAGCGACAGGGCAATAGCGAACAGGTAGCTCGTTATGTGTACGATCCGCGCCAGCCAAAGCGTTCGGTTGCTGACCGGGCGGGGTAAGATGATCTGATTGTCGGACGAGTCGAGAATAACTGACGAAAAATCGGAAATAAGCGTCATGGCGCATAAAGCCATGATGTAGGAAAACTGAAGCGTCAGTGGAAAAAAGAGTTTATTCTTATCGGGAATGGCAAGCATACCTACACTGATCAGCCCTCCAAAAAGGGCATAAATCAGCAAAATCCGTGTAAACGTATTGCTTTGTTCGGCGGTGCCCCGGCCGTAGCGCCCGAGCGTAAGGCTGCTTCGGCGGTTGTCCATTGTTAGCTTGGCCTGTACAATAGCGCGAAGTTGGTTGTAATCGGCCCCTAGTGCCCGAAAAAGCAGTTTTAGCCGGTCGAGGAGCCAAAGAATAAGGTTGGTCATAGGGGTGGGACGCTGGCCTTGGGAGGTTGGACATTGGACTTTAGAATTATATGCCCAACATCTACCATCCGCATCTTACTGATTAAGTGTATGAATGAACTCCTGGGCAATGCTGGTTTGGCTATCACTGCCGGTTAGTTCGGCAAACAGTTGTTCGAGCGATTCGGGACGCTGGTGCTGTAGTTGAGCAAAGGTTCCATCGGCAATAACCTGACCCTGATTGATAATGATGATCCGATCCGAAATCTTTTCAACCACATCCATAATGTGCGAACTGTAGAAAATTGTCTTGCCACTATTGGCTAATTGACGAATAATTTCCTTAACCAGTACAACCGCATTGGCATCCAGACCCGACAGGGGTTCGTCCAGAAAAATAACGTCAGGATTGTGCAGTAAGCCAGAAATTAGCAGCACCTTTTGGCGCATTCCTTTCGAGAAGGTCGTCATCCGGGCGTCGGCGTGATCGTTGAGCTGGAACAGCCGAAGTAACTCCAGGGCTTTCCGTTCGATGTGAGCGATGTCCAGTTCGTAAAGTTGCCCAATAAACTGCAAATATTCTCTGGGCGTCAGGGTCTCATATAGAGCCGCATTTTCGGGAACATAACCAATTCGGCGTTTGATGTCGAGGGCATTGCTTTTAACATCCATGCCCAGTACGGTAGCTTCGCCCTCATAATCGGGTAACATGCCGATCAGAATTTTGATGGTGGTAGACTTACCTGCGCCATTGGGGCCAATATAGCCGATGATCTGGCCCGCAGGCACGCTTAGACTGATACGGTTGAGAACGAGGGTTGAACCATACGATTTGCTAAGGTTCTGGAGCTGGATAGCAGAATTCATAAAGCGAGTGAACAAAGTGCTGCCTTAAGTAACAGTTATTGAAGATACGCAAAAAGTCCCGCCCGGCAGCAAGCCAGACGGGACTTTCGGATATTATTCGGGAAGAGCGGTTAGGCAACTACTTCGCCCGCTTCAACCAGATTGTGTTTCAGCAAATATTCGGCAATCTGAACGGCATTGGTAGCCGCTCCTTTGCGAAGGTTATCGGCCACAATCCACATATTCAGTGTTTTGGGCTGGCTTTCGTCGCGACGAATACGGCCAACAAAGACCTCATCTTTACCGTGGGCCGTTAGGGGCATGGGGTAAACCTTGTTTTGCGGATCGTCCTGCACAATAACGCCTTCAGCATTACGCAGCAGATCAACGACTTCGTTGAGATCAAATTCGTTTTCGAACTCTACGTTTACCGCTTCCGAGTGACCGCCAATCGTTGGAATACGAACCGTGGTAGCCGTTACCTGAATCGAATCGTCGCCCATGATTTTCTTGGTCTCGTTGACCATTTTCATTTCCTCTTTGGTATAACCGTTATCAAGGAACACATCAATATGAGGCAATACGTTCAGATCTATCGGATGCGGATATACTTTCGAAACGCTGTTATCACCGTTCCGTTCGGCAAACAACTGATCGACGGCTGCTTTGCCCGTGCCCGTTACCGACTGATAGGTCGATACGACTACCCGTTTAATGGTATAGCGGTCGTGCAGCGGTTTCAATGCTACCACCATCTGAATGGTAGAGCAGTTTGGATTGGCAATAATTTTGTCGTCTGGGGTTAGCGTATTGGCATTAATTTCGGGAACAACCAGTTTTTTGGTTGGGTCCATACGCCAGGCCGACGAATTGTCGACGACAGTGATACCGGCTTCGGCAAATTTAGGTGCCAGGCTCAGGGATGTGCCACCACCTGCCGAAAAAATCGCAACAGCAGGCTTAGCGGCAATGGCATCCTCAAAGCTGACGACCGTATACTGTTTTCCCTTGAACTCGACCTGTTTACCAACCGACCGTTCGGATGCAACGGGAATGAGTTCAGAAACAGGAAAGTTACGTTCTGCCAGAACCTTCAGGATCTCGCCACCGACCAGGCCAGTGGCACCAACGACTGCGATTTTCATGCTTATGCTACGGGCCAAAACCCGCTTTTAACTGGTTAATGAAAGCGGGTTTTGGCCCGCGCTATATTTTGGAGTGCAAAAGTACAGTAAAACTTTGACGCACAGGAATTATTATCAAAAAAAGTTAGAATTTCCCAAGTAAACCCACGCCTGAACTGTTTAGGGAGGAATAGGGCGTCATTTGCCAGGAAATGCCCCGCTGTTTTAGAGCCCGATTATAGTACTGAACCGAACGCCGTATGTGTGGGCCCGGCATACATAAGCCCCAGCCGATGCCTGCCAGCAAACTGCCCGAAAGAAGTAAGGCCGACCCTGTATTAAATGCATGTTTTCGCTGTACATCGGGCACCTGTATGGTGGGATACGTGCCGCCAACGGGCGTTCCGCAATATTGGCCGGTTGGGCACTGAAAGTACTGGGTTGTGTAAAAGCCATTGCTACCCGGCGCATTCGACGACATCACAACGCCACCCACAATGGCCGTCGCAATTCCGCCAGCAATTAGCCAACCTCCGGTATGACGGCTACTGATGTAGGATTGGAACTCACGAATAGCCATCGGATCGCCCGAAGCCATAATGTATGGACCCAGATCTTTTGCATGACGAATGTCGATTCCATCATACGTGTAACGGGTTCTGACCTGATTGTAGCGACCGTATCCCGGAATTAAATCGCTACCGATTGGTTTAAGGGTATCGGCACTTGTAGATTGAAGCAAATCGATCTGGGCCCAAACGGGAGTTGAGCAGACAAGCAGCAACAGGATAAGGTTCTTCATGGTGTACGTTGATTTAGTACAACCAAGTTAACTAATGAACGTAAGTTTATTTGTTAAATTTCAACTAAATCTTGATTAAATCTATTCTTTGGAGAAGCGATAGGTATGTTGTGGAGTAATACAGACATCCAGTGGAACATCTGTTGGCTCAACATCGGTAATTTTATCGATGGGTTCAAACAGTGATAATCCTATTTTTAGACAATCAGGTCGACAGTCGGCCAGAAAACGGTCGTAGAAACCACCACCATAGCCAACCCGATGCCCCTGCTGATCGAAAATCAGGAGTGGAACCAGAACCAGGTCGAGGGTTGAGGTCTGAATAGGGATCGAGCTTTGGCCAATAGGCTCCGGTATGCCCCACCGATTTTGAGCCAAAACCGTATCGGGTGTCAATTGATAATGTGAAAGCCGATACGTTTCAGAATCGGTTACCGATATAGCCACCCGAACATCCGGGAAATTACGCCAGAGCTGATCGATAATTGGCCAAGTGTCAATTTCGTGCTGGCGTAGAATTGGCAGAAATAAATGGATAGTACTGTTGCCGATCGTGCATTGCTGCTCAAAAAAGCGTTGTGCTATCTGCCGACTTCGTATGTCAATTTCTTCCGTTGGTAATGACTTTCGGAGTTGACGAAATTGACGGCGGAGTTCGGCTTTTTTCATACTCGTCGGGCTATTGCAAACAAAGCTGCATTCGATAATCGAATGGATCGAAAACGCTTAGCATTTTCTGAATAAACTCCCGATCGTTCAGATAAAAGGTCAGGAAATTCTCACTGCGTTCCTGCAAACCACCATTGGGGAAAAGTTCGTTTTTAACGGTCAGCAATTGGCGCACCCCCACTTCCTGATTATGCTCTTCGGCGCGTCGCATCTTTTTTTCAAGCCGGGCCACTGCGTTGGCAAATCGCTTTGTTTCAGCCAAAACGGCTCGTTCGAGTGTTGGGTCTACCATTTGGGCTTTGTGCAGAATATTGTCCAGTGCTTTATGAACAAGCTTGTTCTCATTGTCGAATTTCAAGGTATGTCGGGCGTGAGTTTCTACAAACTCATGCTTCAGAGCGAGTGTATCCCTAAAGAGTTCTTCCGGCGTCAAGCCTAGTTTTCGGATACGTTTGGCGCTTACGGCCGGAACATACAAGGCAAAATTGCGCGGCATCAGAATGGGAAACGTAACCTGAAAATGATCAAAAACTGGCTTCAACTGCAACCAGTACGGTACTTCTGAGGGGCCGCCAATATAGGCCAGATTCGGGAGAATGGTTTCCTGGTATAAAGGCCGTAATACAACATTTGGGCTAAATTGCTCGGGATGCTCGTCCAATAAATGCAGGAGTTCTGCTTCTGAAAACTGACGTTTCGTATGAACAATTCGATAGCTGCCGTCTTCTTTCCGCTCAATGCGTTCGCGAAGCTGGTCATCGAGGTAAAACAGATTAATATCGCGGGGGGCAATAACCGTTTTATAGCCCAGTTCTTCTAACGTTTCAGTTTGTTTGGCTACCAGTTCGCCAGAAGTTTGACGGGTTAGTTCCTGGCGCATAACCGGAGCAAATACACGCTTCAGAGCGGCATCGTCGGCATCAAGACAAAGCAGTCCTTCGGCACCAAATAATTCGTTGACATAAAACCGGGCAGCATCGGCCAGGGTATTATGGGTTAGGTAGGCTTCTTCAAAAAGCGTTAGCTTTTCCGGAATCTGGTTAAAGAGGGTTTTCAGCTCTTTGGGGTTCATCCGCCCAACGGCACCGCGCTGTTCGGTGGTCCAGGCGTAGTGTTTACCGAACAACGAAAAATGATTGATTTCGGCAAAGTCGTGATCTTCAGTCGCCATCCAGTACACCGGCACAAAATTGTAAGCGGGATAGGTTTCCTTTAGCTTACGGGCCAGATTGATGGTTGTGATCAGCTTGTAGATAATATAGAGCGGTCCCGTAAAAATGTTAAGCTGGTGCCCCGTTGTGACTGTATAGGTGTTTGGCTCAAGCAGGACTGAAAAATCAGGTTTTTTGTCGATTTGCGCGTATTGGCGCCGAAGGACATCAACCAGAATCTGTCGGTTGGTCTGATCGAAAACTTTATCGTTTAGCTGACCTTCAAAGGACGCTATGTCTGGAAAGCGACCATAAAATGGTTGGAGGCTATCTTTTTTATGAATGTAATCGAGGAAAAGCGTAGAAAACTGGCCGGTTGATTCGAGAGGCAGGTACTGACAGTCCATGCAGGTTGGGATTTATTCGGCTCAACAACAGAAGAACCCGCAAGGTTCGGTTGAGGTGCAAGAGGCTTTAAGGAAGTTTATAAACTATAAAGTTGTCAGAATGCGAGTTAATTGAGCTTTCAACACAGGAATATCATTGGGAATAATATCCCAGATCAGAGAAGCATCAACGCCGAAATATTCATGTACGAGAAGCGGCCTTAGCCCGGTAACCTGGCGCCATTGTACTTCTAGAAATGTATTTTTAATCGCCGTATTAACGTGATTACAGGCTTCACCAATAATTTTGAGTTGTTTTGATGCAGGCAAACCGCATCATTGAGTTATTCAGAAATTCCGGGAATGCCTGATTGCTTGTATAGTTCTCAATCTCGGTAATGGCGTCCAGATCACTTTTAGAGTCAGCCTCATGGCGTGCATATGAACCAAACACATAAGCACACAACACAGGCTTATCGCTTAGATAATTTTGTATTACCCGTAGTTCACTTAGTGTTACTTTGCTAGTTACATAACCGTACCATATAAATCAAAATCTTCGGCCCGGTCGATGCGAACGTTGGCAAAATCGCCCAAGCGCACATACTGAGTTGCCGGTACCAGCACTTCATTATCAACTTCGGGTGAGTCGGCTTCGGTACGGCCAATAAAATAGCCGCCTTCTTTCCGGTCGAATAGCACTTTGCAGGTTTGCCCAACTTTCTGCTGGTTCAGTTCCTGCGATATCCCCTGTTGTAACTCCATCAGTTCATCCGCACGTTCCTGTTTCACGTCGGCTGGAATATCGTCGGGCATCGAAAACGAATGTGTGTTTTCTTCATGCGAGTAGGTAAACACGCCCATACGGTCGAAACGCATCCGCTCAACAAACTCGTAGGTTTCGTTGAACATGGCATCGGTTTCGCCAGGATGGCCAACAATAAGAGTTGTACGGAGGGTAATATTGGGGACTTTTTCGCGAATGCTCTGAATCAGGGCTTCTGTTTTCTCGCGGGTGATGCCCCGACGCATAATTTTTAATAATTCAGTGGAGCCGGTTTGTAGCGGCATATCAAGATAATGGCAAACGTTTGGGCGGTTGCGCATCATATCCAGCACATCCATTGGAAATCCCGATGGATAGGCGTATTGGAGCCGAATCCAGTCAATACCTTCTACATCGGCCAGTTGATTGATGAGGTCGGCCAGATTTCGTTTTTTATATAAATCGAGGCCGTAATAGGTCAGGTCCTGCGCAATCAGAATAAGTTCTTTGGTGCCGCGACGAGCCAGTGAGCGCGCTTCAGTAATCAATTCATCAATTGGGCGCGACACATGACCGCCCCGCATTAGCGGAATCGCACAGAACGAACATGGGCGGTCGCAGCCTTCGGCAATTTTCAGGTAGGCATAGTGCGACGGTGTTGTTAGCAAGCGTTCACCAACCAGTTCATGTTTATAATCAGCACGAAGCGTTTTCAATAATCGGGGCATTTCGTTGGTACCGAACCAGGCATCGACGGTCGGAATCTCTACTTCCAGTTCGTCCTTGTAGCGATGCGAAAGGCAGCCTGTTACGTATACCTTATCAACAACACCCGCATCTTTGGCGTCGACGTAGCGGAGAATGGTATTGATGGATTCTTCTTTAGCGTTGTCGATGAAGCCACAAGTGTTAATAACAACTATATTGGCGTCGTCTTTCTTTGCTTCATGGGTTACGACTATGCCATTGCCCTTCAGTTGCGTAAATAGCACTTCCGAATCGACCAGATTCTTCGAGCATCCCAGCGTAACGATGTTGATTTTATTGGTACGTATTCCTTTCGTTTTCAAGGTAATTCAAAAATTATCGTATTTGTATCAACGGAGTCCCCTCCCGCAAAGTTCGATCTTTTAAGAAAACAAGCCCATATCTGGAAACCCATAGGTGCCCATCGTTTAATGAGCTATTAGTTACTATTTGTAGGCCAAAACGTCTAGGTGAGTAGCGTTTCTGTTGCGTTCTTTATGCGGAAAAAAATACTTGTCTGTGTCTTCGTCTTTCTGTGTCAACATGGTTTTTCGCAGGAAATTCCCCCATTGCAAATTGGTTTTAATTTTTCAACCGATATAGTGCAGGCCTTATATATAGGACAGGCTGTTGAAACGGCTCAAAAAGTATCGGCATTTGAGAGGCCCTATTGGGGCATCGAGCCTGGTATTAACATCGTTGGCAACTTTAATGATCGAATAGGAGCGGAGATTGGCGTTCATTATGCCAGAACAGGAATAAACGTTGTCATACCGGATAAAAATAACGTTTTCCAAAGTGACTATGTGAGAAGTAATTATTTCTTTATAAATGTTCCATTACGATTAAATTATCGGATTCCCATTTCTCGCTTATCTATTTTAGTTAGCACAGGATGTAGTGTGAGCTGGCTTTTTAAATTTAATGGCTTTGGTAAAATTTACAACCAAAAGGTTGATTTTAACTATGTTTATGTGGCTCGCGAGGCTCGGCTGAATAATTCTTATATCCCTGATAACCAGAGAGATGTATGGTCTTATCAGTTTTCGGACGAAGGCAGTGAAAATCGTAAATTGAATATACTTCCAGTTGTTAGTATTGGAATAGAGTACCAGATAAATGAAAAAGCAAGCATTCGATTTGAGCCTGTTTTAAAATATACGCTTTTTAACACCGGCAAGGATAAGATTCAGTCGCGAGTGCTAGACTATTCAACAGGCAATTCATCAGCGTCTTTCACTACGTCGCAACAGCATCTCTGGAGCTTTGGAGTTAATGTCGGTTTATATTTTCCATTGTAGCATCTGGTATCACTTATGACTGTCAATTGTGACTGGCCAGGTTCTTTCGCTTAACTTTTATCTGATCAGAATAGGCAACCCAGGGATATGTATGCCAGACAATGGTTTGGGGAATGTCTTTGAAAAAACGAGCCAGGAATTCAACGTGAATCAGAAAAATATTATTCAACTGTACAACATTCTGATTGGTATCGTAGAACAGAAAAAATCCATAGCCACCTAATGGATCTTTACTATTTTCTGTTTTCCGCAAATGATGCTCTATACGAACAACATTAGACGGAGTAAGAAAGCTTGTTTGATCAGGACTGCTAATGATAATACTCGGCGTATGCGGATTAAGCGTTATGCATACATTCTTTGTAATGGTCCAGTATTGCCAGTCGAAATAAAAAATAAAGCAGAAATAGGCAGCAAAACCCGTAAAGCAAAGAGTACACAGAAAAAGCAGCGGTTGGTGGGGCCGTATGGCTTCTTTGGCTATTATCCATGCAAGAACAATCATTTGCACAAGCAGAAAAGCCAGTAAAATTTTGAAAAACCGAAAGAAGTAATCGTAAGCCGAAAGAGAATACGATTGTTCAGTATACAAAGGCGATTCATCACCGATGGTTTTGCTGGTATACCGTATCATTTTAACGATAAACCAGACAAACGGTATGAAAACTAAAGCAAATAGAAAGAAAAAAGCCGTCATCAGGTTAAAAAACGGCCTGATGTGTAATTTCTACTTTAATAGTAGTTTGTTTTTGTTTCTGGACCGTAACCGGAAAAATATTGTTCTGGGCATCGAATGAGTTGGCATACAGCCCTTTCGGCTCCCGAACAATAACTGAATAGCGACCAGCCGGTAAGCTCACACAGAATTTCCCGTTTTTATCAGATTTTACGGTTTTTATTGGCTTTGATTCGCCTACAGAGTTGATAAAACCGTTGTCGCCCGCATCGACCTGATTCATATTCAGCAACGGAAAAATCAGAACATCGCGCTCGACTGGCGAACCCGAGGCTTTGGGCGCACCCGGCCCCGGCATGAAATTTCCCCGTTTGACAACTACCGTGCCGCAAATGCCTTGCTTAATTTTTTGTAGAATCGATTTCGGATGGCAGGAGCTCATTAAGCCTGTAGGTACTAGCAGGACAAACAGGCTCAATAAAAAAAGAAATATCCGATTGGAGAAAAAAGCATTATGGGCTATCATAAGCCTAATTCCTTTTTTACCTCATCTAAAGTATGCCAGGTAGTCGTTTCCTGTTTTACATTCAACGCATGAATGTAGTCTACAAAATCTTCGAGACTATCAAAAGAGGACAGACTTCGCTGAAGCGTTTCATATTCATCATAGGTGATAACCGCAAAGGCAGGTTTACCCTCAGACTGAATGATTTGGGCGTTAAGAGTCATTCGTAAATATCCTTTCGGTGGCCAATATCAATAACCGCAATTATTCGCAGCACGTCGTGTTTATCATACAAAACACGATAATTACCTACTCGTAATCTGAAAATAGCTTCTGGGTGGTTATTTAACCGGTTGACATTGGTTTTATTATCTGGATCGCTTGCCAGTTCTTCAAGCGCAAAAATGATCCGCTGACCATCAACTTTAGGTATGCGCTTTAAGCTTTTAGCACTTTATCAGAAAAGGACAATTGATAGGCCATTCAAATCAACGTCACTTCTTAAAGAACGAATCAACGAACTCCATCTTATTGAAAGTCTGTAAATCTTCGATTTTTTCGCCAACACCAATGTACTTAACCGGAATCTTAAACTGATCCGAAATGCCAATTACAACACCCCCTTTGGCCGTTCCGTCGAGTTTGGTAATGGCGAGTGCCGTTACTTCAGTTGCTTTTGTAAACTCTGTTGCCTGAATGAACGCATTTTGCCCGGTTGAACCATCCAGCACCAGCAGCACCTCATGGGGCGCGTCGGGCGTTACTTTCTGCATTACCCGCTTAATTTTGGTCAGCTCATTCATCAGATTGATCTTCGTATGCAAACGGCCAGCCGTGTCGATAATTACCACATCGGCCTGCATATCGACCCCTTTTTTGACGGCATCGAACGCTACGGCCGATGGGTCGGTGTTCATCCCGTGCGAAATAACAGGCACGCCAACACGGTCGCCCCAGAGTTTGAGCTGATCGACAGCCGCTGCCCGGAAGGTGTCGCCAGCACCCAGCACGACTTTTTTGCCCCGTTTATGGAATTGAGCGGCCAGTTTACCAATAGTTGTGGTTTTACCAACACCATTGACGCCAACGACCATAATCACATACGGTTTTTTATCGACAGGCAATACGAAATCATCGCTGACATCTTCAGTATTGTTAGCTGCCAGCAGCCCGGCAATTTCTTCGCGCAGAATGCGGTCCAGCTCATCGGTGCCCATATATTTATCCCGAGCAACCCGTTCTTCAATGCGACGGATAATCTTAACGGTTGTTTCGACCCCTACATCCGACGAAATCAGGACGCCTTCCAGTTCGTCAAGTACCTCTTCATCGACAGTCGATTTACCAACAACCGCCCGGCCAAGTTTTGAGAAAAAACTATCTTTTGTTTTCTCCAGACCTTTATCGAGCGTTTCTTTCTTTTCTTTCGAGAAAAAACCAAATAGAGCCATTGTATCAGTAGTTAGTGGCTGATGATTGGTGGTTGGTTGATGTCGCCAGCCACCAATCACGCCTATCCAACAAAGCTATAACAAAAAAAGTCCCACTAAGCCATTTCGGGCTGTGGGACGCTCGGATGTGTGAGTACAAATAAGTTGAGTCAGCAAACCTTAGCCTTTCAGCGCAGCCTGTACTTCGTCAACCGGGACCATTTCTTCTTTGAAGGTATAAGCGCCAGTTTTAGGCGACTTAACGGCTTTGATAATCTTTGCGAAAGCTTTACCGTTGTCCTTCGTTTTCAGGGTTGCAACTACCTTTTTTGCCATTGTTTGTATGGTTTGCAGTTTACGGTTTACGGTGGCTAACGCACAATAAAAACGATGCGTTAGCCACCGTAAACCGTAAACTTATTTAATTTCTTTGTGCAACGTTACTTTCTTAAGGAACGGATTGTACTTTTTCCGCTCGATACGAGCCGGCGTATTCTTCCGGTTTTTCGTGGTGATGTACCGGGACATGCCGGGTACACCGCTGTCTTTCTGCTCGGTGCATTCCAGAATAACCTGGATTCTATTGGCGCCTTTCTTTGCCATTGCTAAAGTTCGTTTTCTCGATAAGGAGCGCAAAGGTACAAAATCTCTTCAATAGGACAAACACTTGATTAAGAAAAAGTAATGATTTGTAATAGGTTAGCCTAAAAGCAACAATCGTTTGGCATTCGAACCATGAATTCCGACCTTTGAAGGGAGTATGTACAACCAGCCGTATGCTGTTTGATACGCAATATGACTACGCAAACAATTCAATATGAGTATGCGCCCGGTCATTTTCGGGCGTCGGAGCCAAATGTATATCGGCCCGATAGGCTCCGCGAGGGCGAAATGATCCTGAATATGGGACCGCAGCACCCATCAACCCACGGTGTGTTGCGACTCGAGGTGGTTACCGATGGCGAAATTATTGTCGATGTAGTACCGCACCTGGGTTATCTGCACCGCTGTTTTGAAAAACACGCACAAGAGCTACCTTTCAACCAAACAATTCCGTTTGTCGATCGGCTCGATTACCTGGCTGCTATGAACGGCGAACATGCTTTTGCGATGGGCGTTGAGCGAATGCTGGGTATTCAGAACGACCTGCCGAAACGGACAGAATATATCCGGGTGCTGGTTGCCGAACTGAATCGCATCGCTTCTCATTTCGTAGCGATTGGCTCCTATGCGCTCGATATTGGTGCGTATACGCCTTTTTTGTGGCTCATGCGCGACCGGGAGCATATTCAGCGTATGCTGGAGTGGGTAAGCGGTGCCCGAATGTTGTATAACTACATATGGGTTGGCGGGCTGTTCTATGATTTACCAGTCGGATTTGAAGAGCGTTGCCGTGAGTTTGTCCAGTATCTGAAGCCTAAACTGGTTGAGTTGCAGCAATTGGTGATCGAAAACGAGATTTTTGTGAAGCGGACGGCTAATGTTGGGGTCTTGCCTTTACCGGTAGCTATCAACTACGGTTGCACGGGTCCGGTGTTGAGAGGGTCAGGGCTGCGGTATGATCTTCGTCGCGTAGATGCCTACTCCGTCTATCCGGAACTTGAATTTGCAATTCCTATTGGTGAGGGTAAAATGGGTACCGTAGGCGATTGCTGGGATCGAAACAGCGTACGCGTGCTGGAATGTCACGAATCGTTGAAGATTGTGGAGCAGTGCCTGGATAAACTAACAACCGACCATCGACGCACGCGCGACTACGACCCGCAAGCGGTGGTGCCGAAGAAAATTCGCCCTAAAGCAATGGATTTCTACGCTCGTGCCGAAAGTGCCAAAGGCGAACTGGGGTTCTTTTTCCGAACCGATGGCCGGTCAGATGTACCCGTGCGGTGCAAAGCCCGCTCGTGTTCGTTCCATAACCTGTCTGTAATCAGCGAAATTTCGCGAGGTGGAATGCTGGCCGACCTGGTTGCTGTTATAGGCTCTCTGGATCTGGTTATGGGCGAAGTGGATCGGTAAGGGATTCGTGAGAATAATTGGGCCATGCGCCTTTAGGAGTTTGCGTATTCTGACACCGAACCTCTTACTCCAGCACCAGAATATTCGGTGTGTTTCGGCCCAGCCCGTCGTAGTCCAGTCCGTAACCCAGCACAAACCGGTTTTCGATCTCGAAGCCAACGTAGTGTAAATCAAGTGGTTTTTGCAGCGCAGATGGCTTGAATAAGAGAGTCGCAATTGTTAGCGATTTAGGGCCTTTTTCCTGAAGTTGATCGCAGACCTGAGCGAGAGTGAGCCCCGTATCAACAATATCTTCAACGACAATGATGTCGCGGCCTTCAATGGATTCGTTCAGTCCCAGAATTTGCTTAACCTGCCCGCTCGATTCCGTCGCTCTGTAGGAAGAAACCCGAATAAATGTGATTTCGCAGGGGATGGTTAAGTTTTTAGCGAGATCGGCCGCGAAAAGAAATGCGCCGTTCAGAACGACAACGATAAGAGGATGTTTATCCGCGTATTCCTGATTAATCTGTTCGGCCAGTTCCTGTATCCGGGCCTGAATGGCTTCGGCACTAATGAGCGGGACAAAGGTTTTGTCTTTAATTGTTATCATGTCAGCATCTGCGTGGCGGCAAAGATACGCTGATGCTTAGGTGTGGACAAAAAATCGCTAAAAAATAAACGATAGTAAACGTACTGAGGTCATATTACGTTGATACGTAGTAAGAAAGCTAAAGAAACTTTAACGAATGAAAAAAGCAGTGTTGACGGTATGTCTTTTGGGCTTCGCTATTCTGACAAAAGCCCAGTTGTATGACCCGTCGGCGTTTGACAAGAAATATGATGGCTTGCTGAAGCATCCTGGCGTGCAGATTGAATCGGCGGAGGCCATCAATCTGATGTATAACTATAAGTTCTACGACGCTGATAAAGAGTTTCGGTGGCTACGGCTCCGCTACCCGAAACATCCGATGCCTTACTTTTTGATGGGCCTGGCCGAATGGTGGAAGATTGTACCGAATACTGATGTAGAAGATTACGACGATCGTTGTCTGGCACTAATGGATACGACGATCACTCTGGCCGAAAAACTGTATGACGAAAGTGAAAATAAACTGGAACCTTCGTTTTTTCTGGCCGCTGCCTATGCCTTTAAGGGGCGACTCTATTCGGAGCGTAAGAAGTGGACTAAGGCAACATTCGCCGGGAAAAATGCCCTGAAATACTTCGAAAAATGCAAAGGTAATGCCGATTTTAGCCCCGAATTACTTTTCGGCGACGGTATGTATGACTACTATGCCCAGTGGATTCCGGAGAATTACCCGTTGCTGAAGCCAATTCTGATGTTTTTCCCGAAAGGAAATAAGGTGAATGGCATTAAGGAACTGGAAAAAACCGCCAATACGGCTTTCTATACCCGTGTAGAAGCACGCTACTTTCTGGTTCAGATTTATAGTATGGAAAACCAGTACGACAAAGCCTATGAGTTATCGAAATATATGGCGGAGCAGTATCCCGATAATCCATTTTTTGAGCGATACTATGCCCGGTCGGCGTTTGTTACCGGTCGTTTAAATGAGGCCGAGCGAATCTGTAAGGATATATTGGCAAAAATAGAACGGAGCCAGTCTGGTTATGAGGGCGTTAGCGGGCGTACGGCCGCCTATATTCTGGCTTATGTAAATCAGCTTTTCTACAAAAACAAAGGAGAAGCCCGGAAATATTACCAGCAATCAATTGATTTTGCAAAGCAAACCAACGCCTTAAATGCTGGCTACTACTGGTCGTCGGTATTGGCATTGGGTAAGATGGCCAATGACGAAAAGAATTATGACCAGGCCCAGGCTTATTTTAAGGAAGTGATTGATAAGTCGGATCGGAAATCAGCCCAGCACAAAGAAGCAAAGAAACTACTGGACGAACAGAAAAAAGCAAGGCGCGAAGAGCGCAGGAGAAGAAGAGAGTGATATTTAATGATGAATTATAAATGATAAATGATGAATTACGTACCGTTACGTATTCATCATTTATCATTTATAATTCATCATTCTTACGGGATTGGAAGTACTTTGCTTTCTTTGAAAGTCGACATAATTACCATCGTTTGGGTGCTGGCAACTTCGTCGATTTCGTTGATAACATCCAGCATCAGAGCCTGATAGGAGGCAATGTCCTTAGCAATCACTTTTAGCAGAAAATCGCCTGAGCCCGTAATGTGGTGGCATTCAATTATCTCGGGAATTTCGTTGGCACGGTTCACAAACGACATGGTCGTTTCTTTTTTGTGCCCTACCAATGTTACCATTACGAAGGTTGTGACGCCGAGACCAACTTTTTCACGGTTGAGTTGAGCATGGTAGCTCTGAATAATGCCCGAGGTTTCGAGTTTTTTTACACGCTCCAGCGTAGGGGCGGGGGAAAGTCCGATTTCTTTAGAAAGTTGTGCGTTGGTGATTTTAGCGTTGGCTTGCAGAATTTCTAATACGTTGCGATCTATCTGATCTAATTTATGGCTCATACACAAAGCGGTCTATTTACATTTCGTTTTCAGGATGTCGCAAAAATACAATCTTTGAAGCTAAAATAATCTAAAAAGATATTGGCATTCTGCAAAATTCAAAAGAATGATTGCTTATCCTTTATTTAGGCGGCACAAAATTAAAGGAATTCCGTAAGACACCAAATGACACTTCTATTGACTGGTTCATCAGAAGAATGTTACTGGTCTTTAAATTAGGTAAAAACTACAGGTGTCGATTATTATACCATAAAGTAGTATTTGGTACAAATAATGGCTTAAAGGCGCAAGTACGGCCAAAAAGGCAAAATAAAGCTAGACTTGCAACTGAAAATAAGCTTAGTCTAGAGATGGCTCGTTGCCAGGCGCAGTAGTGAGCATGTGCCTGAAAAGGTGTTAGTTACTTTCGCGATTTTATGCTGAAGTAACATACGAACGACAAAAAACGGTGTCTTCATAAACTATGATCTGGTTTCATATCGTTATTTTTGGCGATTAACCCACTCTCTGTGATGCGTGCACTGGCTTATTTGGGACTTTTACTGCTGGCTATTTTAAGTGATGGATGTCGCCGTCCAGAACCAGTTGTTGTGCGGAGGCCACCCGTACGAACCACAAAGCCACCTGTGGCTAAACCGGCTCCGGTTCCTCAAAGTCCTCCCGTAGCAGCCAAACCACAACCCTCAAAGCCCACAACGGTTACCGTTACCGTTCCATCTGCCGATATCGATGCCCTCGAAACGGAAGCGATGAACGAGCCAATGCCTGATGAGCTGGGCGCTGTTCCGCCTAAGCGGGAATTTCGGGCGGTCTGGATTGCTACAGTCGATAATATTGACTGGCCCAGCAAAAAAGGATTGCCTGTTGCCAATCAGCAACGCGAGATCGTTGATATGTTTGATCAACAGCAGCAAATGGGAATCAATGCGGTAATTGTTCAGATTCGGTCGGCGGCTGATGCGTTTTATGCCAAAAGTGCAGAGCCCTGGTCGGAGTGGCTCACTGGCCAGCAGGGGCTCGCTCCCAACCCGTTTTATGACCCTCTGGAATTTATGATTGATCAGGCGCACCAGCGAGGTATGGAATTTCATGCCTGGTTTAATCTGGACCGGGCTACATTCAGTAAAACAGCTAGTATTGCGCCATCTAATATTATCTATCGCAAACCTGGCTGGGTGTTTACTTATGGTGGTCGTAAGTTATTCAATCTGGGAGCACCCGCCGTACGGACCTATATTGCCGGAATTGTTGCAAATGTGGTTCGGGAATACGATATCGATGGCATTCACTTCGACGATTATTTTTACCCGTATGCTGTGGCTGGTCAGACGCTGCGCGACGATAGCACCTATCAGGCAAATTTTAATGGCATGAAAAAAGACGACTGGCGACGTGATAATGTAACGAAGCTTATTGTCGAAATCCGCGATTCGATTCGGGCCAATAAGCCCTGGATCAAATTTGGTGTTAGCCCGTTTGGTATCTGGAAAAATCAAAGCAACGATGCCGAAGGGTCGGCAACCAATGGCGGGCAGTCGTATTATGATTTATATGCCGACACCCGCAAATGGGTTCGGGAGGGACTTGTTGATTACATTGTGCCGCAGATATATTTCAGCACCGAATTTAATCGAGTACCTTACAAAACACTGGTGGGGTGGTGGGCTCGTAACTGTGGCAAGTGCCACCTATATATTGGTCATGGTGCTTACCGGGTCGGACGGGGTTCTGAACGTGATCCGGGGTGGGGACGTGCAACAGAATTTCCCGAACAGATGCGGTATAACCGGCAGCAATCATCAGTGCTGGGAAGCGTGTTTTTTAGTGCCAAATCGCTGAAAACAAATCCATTGTCGATTCGCGATTCGCTTCAGACAAACTTCTATCGGTATCCGGCGCTAGTACCGCCCATGACCTGGTTAGATAGCATACCACCGCTGCCGCCCCGCGATCTGAAAGCGGCTGATACGGCCGAAGGAATTGAACTTTTCTGGCAGCAACCCGATGAAGCCGAAGATGGGGATGGGGCCAATTATTATATTGTATATCGTTTCGAAGGGCAGCGGCCCCGGCTGCGGCTCAACGATCCGCGTTGTATTGTTGGGCAATGCATAGGCGAATCGACAACGCGTTTTATCGATAAAAACGTCGACCCAAAGAAAAAATATGTGTATGTCGTAACCGCCGTCGACCGGCTGCATAATGAGAGTAAAGAAGTTATTGTTAAGGTCCGATAATTTACTGCATGGTTGTTGCCATAACTTTCTCGACAGGTTGCGCATCGGGGAAGAAACTGGCCAGTTTTAACAAAATCCCTTCTACTATAGCATCTGGGCAGGAAGCGCCACAGGTGAGCAGAATCGTAACTGGGTTGGTATCTGATGCACTTCGTTGAGGAATAAAATTGTCGGTGATAACTTCCTGTTTCGTACGGCCGTCATAGTGACGGATTAGCTTGTCGGAGAGGATTTTCTGTTCCGATTCGATGAAATAAGTTGGTAGTTTTTCTTCACAAAGCTCAACAATGTGTGAGGTATTCGACGAGTTATAGCCTCCGGCCACAACCGCAAAATCGGCCGAATTTGTCAGCAATGCATAAGTAGCATCCTGATTGTCGTTCGTAGCGTAACAAAGTGTATCGCGGGTGTTGGCAAAATAAAGATCGACCTGATCGGTGGAGGGATTTTCGCCAAGACCATTCTTCTGAATCATAATCTGCTTCAGATAATCGGCAATTCCCTGGGTGTCGGATGCCAGCATTGTTGTCTGATTCACAACGCCAATCCGCTGCAAATCGCGCGATGGGTCGAAGCCGGTAGAATATTGCCCCGAAAACTCGGAAAAAAACTGATCGGCAGGCAATTCGCCCATCATGTATTTGGCCAGCCGCTCGGTTTGCTTCATGTCTTTAACAACAACTGTAGGAGCCGCTTCTTTACTGTGGGAGAACGTTGCGCGGGTTTCTTCGTGGTTCGGTTTGCCATGAACTACCACCGTGTAGTTTTTCTGGCCGATCTGACCGGCTTTATTCCACACTTTCTCAACAAACGGGCAGGTTGTATCGTATTTTTCGACATCCAGCCCAATGGAAGCCAGTTTATTCTGCGTTTCGAGCGTTGTGCCAAAAGCCGGAATAATTACAATGTCATTGGGTTTCAATTCATCCCAGGGGAGTAGCTGGTTCCCCTTTGTATCCATGATGAAACGGATGCCCCGACTTTGCAAATCAGCGTTTACGTCCGGGTTATGGATCATTTCACTGAGCAGAAAAATTCGTTTATCGGGGTTTTCGGCAATGGCTTTATACGCAATTTCGATTGCATTTTCGACGCCATAGCAAAAGCCAAAATGCCGGGCAATCAGAAACCGAACCGGGCCAAAATCGAGCCGGGTAGGGGAGAAGTCCCGTTTTAGCTTATCGCGTTTCCGCCGAAATTCTTTCAGGGGGGTAATAATGCTGCTACGGTAATAGTCGGGGATGTCGAACGATTTCATGAGTCAGTGAGCCGTGGTCAGATCAGTCGTGAATACCAATCCTTACTGTGTTAAGAACAGCGACGTTTGAGAGTTTGTTCGCTGCAAAATTAACCACTGTCTGGATTATATTTGGTAGCTGAACTTCAACCCTCTTCAACCCACATTCTGCCTATACTCCAGATGATTTTCTAATGATGAGGACTATTGGCAAATGACTACAACTCCAGTACTTTGCCCAGAATATCGTCCAGATACTCGCGGGAGTTGGCTAGCCGGGGTACCTTGTGCTGCCCACCCAGTTTGCCCCGTTGTTTCATCCAGGCGTAGAACGTACCGCGTGGCACTACATGGATGCGCGGACGTTTCAGCACCATGTCGTTGTAGCGTTTGGCGTCGTAATCTGAATTGATTTCTCGTAACGTATCGTCCAGCATTTGGTTGAAACGCTGTTGGCTATCGGGTTCCTGGGCAAACTCAATAACCCATTCGTGGCAGCCGTTGCTTCCGTTGCTCATGTAAACTGGTCCGGCCGTATAATCAGCTATAACGGCTCCCGTTGCTTCGCTGGCGCGTGTGATGGCAATCTCGGCATTTTCGACAATAACCTCTTCGCCAAACGCATTGATAAAATGTTTAGTACGACCGCTGACTTTGAGCCGGTGTGGATACAGTGATGTAAACCGAACAGTATCACCGATTCGGTATCGCCAGAGCCCCCCCGATGTGGATACAACCAGGGCATAATTTTTGTCTAGCTCAACTTCGTCGATGGTTAGTGTTTTGGGATTCGATTGATCGGATTCATGAGCCGGAATAAATTCATAAAAAATGCCGTAATCGAGCATCAGCAACATTTCGCCAATGCGCGACAGATCGTCCTGAATGGCAAAAAAACCCTCCGATGCGTTGTAAACTTCCTGATAGCGCACGCGCTCTGACGGGAAAACCTGATGCTGAAACAATTCGCGATAGGGCTGGAAATTAACCGCCCCGTGAATCAGAATTTCAAAATTTGGCCAAACTTCCAGTATGTTCGATTTGCCGGTTCGGGCCAGAATTTTATCGATCAGCACCAGCCCCCAGGTTGGTGCGCCGAGCATACTCGTTACGTTTTCCTCAGCCGTTACGTCGGCCATTCGCTCCATCTTCGATTCCCATTCGTCCATTAGGGCTACATCCAGCGAAGGAGTTCGGATAACCTGTGCCCAGGTTGGCAGGTTTTTCATAACCACGGCCGACACGTCGCCAGCCGCACTGTTTTTACCGTATGGGTTGGCATGAAGGCTACCTCCAATCGACAAGCCTTTCCCTTCGAAAGTGCGCGTATCAGGATAATTGGCTACGTAGAGCGCCATCATATCCTTACCTCCCTTGAAATGACTGTCATCGAGCGATTCGGTTGTAACAGGAATGAACTTACTGCGGGCATTGGTCGTACCCGACGATTTCGAAAACCAGCGTACTGGCGAGGGCCAAAGCACATTGGTTTCTCCTTTCATTACACGCTCAATGTAGGGAAACAAATCTTCGTAGCTCGATACTGGAACCTGTTCCTGAAAGTCGCGGAACGTTCGTATCGATTGATAGTGGTACTGACGACCCCATTCGGTCCGACGACCTGCGCTGATCAATTGTTCAAAGACCTTTTGCTGCACCGCACCAGGGTGCTTCATCATTGCTTCGATGCGGGGAATGCGTCGTTGCAGGAGCCATTTTAGCGTAGTGTTCAGGAAGGTCATACTGGATAATTACGCATAAACTAACCGGTCTTTGTCCGATTAGAAGTAGAAACTTACGAAAGCATTGGTTAGTTTACAAACTACCCGCCCGGTTTGGGTAATCGGTTATTAAACCATCGACCCCCCAATCTTTTAGCCGTTTCATATCATTAGGTTGGTTAACAGTCCATGGAATTACTTTAATCCCCTGTTGGTGTAAACGATCAATTTTTGCCCGGCTCAACAGCCGGAAATAAGGACTATAGATATCGGGAATAAAACCCAACTCTTCGATGTTTTTTTCGGGACTGCGCAGATTTTCGACCAATGCCGATAACCGGACCTTTGGGTAATGTCCTGCGCTGGCCTGTTGTTGCCAGTGTTTGAGTACGGCGAAGTCAAAACTTTGGATTACAACACGTTCGCTCGGGAGTTGCCTGCTAATAATGGCTTCTACAAGGTCGCAGAAAGCGGCTGGTTCGGGCTGACTTTTAGTGTATTCAGCAGGCTCGCTTTTAATTTCAATATTGTACGAAAAGTCAGGGAGCTGATGGGCTTTTCGGTACGCTTCCACCTGCTCGATAACGTCGTGCAGTAGTGGTTTATAGGTTTTTAGTTTCTGTTGTTCAGGATAAGCTGGGTTGCCATTTGAACCGACATCGTACTGCTTAATGTCGGCATACTCCATTTGATAGAGGATCAGACTCTTCTGTTCTTTTTTATCAACCGGTTTTCCGTTGGGGGCAATGCTGAATGCCGCATTGAAATATGGCTCATGCGAAACAACGACCTGTTGGTCTTTGCTGATCACTACGTCCAGTTCGAGGGTTGTTACACCAAGGTCCAGCGCTTTCAGAAAGGCGGGAATCGTATTCTCTGGCATAAGTCCCCGGCAGCCTCTATGCCCTTCCAGATCGAAGGCAGGCGGATGGAGCTGAGTAAACGCGGTGAAAATCATGCACGTAAGTAAAACGCTTAAACGCATGGAGCTAGCAGATGGACCAATCAAAAGTACAATTTCTTTTCTTAGTTGTCACTCTTAGGTAAGTTTTGTCCTATAGTAGGGTTATAAAAAAGCGATAATACTCGTGTGCGATCTAGTTATGCCCGGATTTAGTAGCTGGTCTTATTGAGTGGCTGCGACGACTGCGAAAGGTAGCCACTCCCCCAATATTGTTCTGTTTTGCGGGGTTTATTTTTGCGTGATGATAACCCTGATGTTCCGGATTTAGGTAGAGTTGTTACACTAAATGCACGGAGAGGACCATTGTTTTGCGTAGCAACGTAAAGGAGTTGTTCATCGGCCAGTTGTATCGCTGCCAGGGCTTTGGCGTCACCATCGACCAAAAAGCCGGATGCTCCAGGCATAAGTGGTTTAAAATGACCGTGTCCATCGCCAAGCAGGCAAAGTCCAAGTCCTGCGTCTTGCCAGCCCGAAAGAACCTCGGTTCCATAATCATTACCAATCAACAGAATATCCAGGTTACCATCCTGATTGAGGTCGGTAGCTACACTACCAAATGTGGCCGAAAACTGGGCTTCAATGGGCAATTGGTGGAGAACAAACGTGCCCTTCAGGTTCTCAATATAAGCCGTTGGGAAATAGGTAGCTCGTTTTATAATGGCCTGCTTTTGCCGGTCGCTGCCCAGTAGGTCGCTTAAGGTCATTTTACCATATTGAGCATAAGAAGTCATTTTTTTCTTGAACGAAGGGACCTGGTCGGTTAGCACATCGCGGGGATGAAACGGATACTCGATTGGTCCATTGAAAAAACCCAGAATCGGGTCCAGCGTGCCATTCTTATCATAGTCCGCTGCATAAACGGATACTGGCCTTTCGGCCGAAGCCCGAAGCCGATTGTTCAGGCCAAGATTCCCCGCAATGTAATCCACATCACCATCGTTATCGAAGTCGCCCGGCGTAAGGCTATTCCAAAAGCCTGATGTTTGTGCCAGCGATGGCATAGATACTGGTCGAAACATCTGGCCATGCTGGTTTTTGAAAACCGTGATCGGCATAAATTCGCCCGCCAGCATCAGATCGGGCCAGCTATCGTTATCTATATCGGTCCAAAGCGCTGAACAGATTAGTCCAGCCTGACTTAACCCCGGCGCTATCTGCTCCGTTACATCGGTGAAATGGGGCAGGGCGGGGGGCGAAGGGCTTGGGGTGGGGTGTTGCGGAGACCGGCGGGGTGTTGCAGGGAACACTGCCCGTTGCTCTCTGCTCTCTGCCCCATGCCCATAGTTACCGTCGTTACGTAACAAATAACTTTTTGCTGATTCTGGATAGCGTTGCGGTACAATTCGCCCGCCAATGAATAAATCGAGGTCGCCATCGTGATCGAAATCAACGGCAATCACGCACGAGCCACTGGCGGTAATTTGCGGTAATGATTGTGGGGATGCGCGAAAATTACCGTGACCGTCATTGAGATAGAGGCTATCCTGATAACGTGCCATATTTTTACCGAACTCAGTGCTGCCGTGTACGGCATACAGGTCAGGATCGCCATCATTGTCGGCATCGAACAGCAAAACACCGGTTTCTTCCGGTTCCTTTGCCGGACGATCTTTACGGCGAAAATGGCTCTTATTTTTGGTGTCTTTCTCCTGCAGAAAAAACGTTCCTCCCCGATTGGCGGCTCCCGCTATATATATATCATCGAGACCGTTGCCGTCGATATCGCCAACCGCAATGCCTGGTCCTGATTGCGAATGCTTGTGCGGAAGGAGCGTTTGCTGGGCTTTATAGTCGACAAAATCATCTTCCTGATGCTGAAACACTAAACCCATAGCGGCCGACTGTTCAATAAGCGGTGGCTTTTCGGGTACTGTTAATTGAAGAAAATCGGCTGTTTGCAAACTTGCTTTGCGTTCATCTAAAATCACCGTTTGGTTCGTAGGAATGCTACGCAGCGTTTGCCCATTGCCCGATGGCCAGAGAATTTTCAGGGAATCGATTTGTCGTATAGCTCCCAGACCGATGTGAATGCCCGATTCCATCGTAGATTGGTAGCCGCGTTGCCGTGTATATTCGGCATAATATGTTTGGCCGCCAGCCCAAAGTCGTAGTTTCGCTCCCAGCCCTTCCCGATTACCAGATATACCCTGAAGTGATATTTTTAGAAAGTGACCACTGGCCGAATCTTTGGCATTTTCGATAGTAAGGTTGCGGTAGATGAATGCGGGGTCGTTGATGTTGTTCATGACCAGATCCAGGTCACCATCATTATCGAAGTCGGCATAAGCTGTCCCATTCGTGAACGATGGTTCTGCAAGGCCCCAGTTCTGAGCTACATCTGTAAACTGTAGGCTTCCCCCTTCGTTATGAAACAGAAAATTGGACTTATAAACGGGTTCCAGCTCTTCTATTCGCTTTAGCAATTGACGGCGCCGATCCGTATCCGTGCCAAATGTTCCGGCGTCACGATTATAGCTAATAAAGTCCAGATCCGTAATGTCTTTTCGATAGCCGTTTGTAATAAGCAAATCGCGATAACCATCGTTGTCCATATCGGCGAAAAGCGCACTCCAGCTCCAATCCGTAGCCGCTATACCTGCCAGGTAACCAATGTCGGAGAAGAGGGGCAGAGGACAGGGGGCGGAGAGCTTGGGGTTTGGGGTAAAGGGCGCGGATGTAAGATACTCCGATTTATTCCCCGCAACGCCCCGCAATCCCAGACCCTTTTCTCCCTGCCCTTTTCCCCGATTAAGCTGTAGCACATTCCGGATATACTGGGGTTGGTAGCCAAGTCGACGGGCCATCTGGAAACGGTCGTACGGAATTACCGAAAACATGGTCTTTTGCCGAAGGTTATCGTCGGGAAGCATGTCTACTACGGCAAGGTCGTTAAAACCGTCATTGTTTATATCAGCCATATCGACGCCCATACTGTTGTGGCTTTGGTGCTTTAGAGCTTCTGCAATGCGATTTGTGAAGGTACCGTCCTGATTGTTGATCAGCCAGACATCGTTCGACTGGAAGTCGTTGGCAACGTAAATATCTGCCCACCCATCTCGATTAATATCATTGACAACAACGCCCAACCCCCAGCCTTCGTGGTTCAAACCGGCCTGCTCTGTGACGTCGGTGAAATGGGGTATAGGGCTTGGGGCTGAGGGCGAAGGGCTGGGATGGCGGAGAGTGGCGGGGGATGGCAGAGAGTTTTTTTCTTCCCTACCATCCCAGCCCGTACCGTCATTCCGGAACAGTTTGTCTCTACTGCGTGCTGAACCGTTATTGCGGGCGCCGGTAACATTGTTGCGGTTGTAAGCTTCGAGGGCGTTGGTCAGCAGAAAAAGGTCGAGGTCACCGTCGTGGTCGTAGTCCAGAAAGGTTGCCTGGGTAGAATAGCTGGAATCGGCCAGGCCCGCAGCCTGTGCTAACTCCAGAAAATGTGGAACCCCATTAGCATCGTTTCCTTGGTTGATAAACAATAGGTTAGGGACGGATTTGTTTCGATCTGGGTGAATGGTCGATACATAAATATCCTGTCGACCATCCTGATTAATATCGGCGACGGCCACACCTGTACACCAGAATTGGGTACCGACTCCGGCGGGTTTAGTAACGTCTTCAAAGTTGAAGTCGCCTTTGTTGAGATACATCCGGCTGGAAACCTGATTGCCAGCAAAAAAGACATCGCTCAGGCCATCGCCGTTGAAATCGCCAACACCAACTCCCCCACCATTGTAGATGTATTCGAACTCCAGCACATTCAGCGAGTCGCTTTCAGTGATAGTATTCGAAAAATTGACACCGGTCTGGTTGGCTGTCAGGCGTTCGAACCGGGGCGTATGGTGGTTACAGCCGATCAGTGAAAAGAGGAATAGAACGAATAGCCAGAACAAATAGCGCATAAGTGAAATTTAGACAAAAATCCCCGGCGCGGCAACGTCGGCCAGCCGGGGATTCGACCCTCTTCTTTTTACATAGGTTGGTAAATCGCTAATAGCCCGGATTTTGGTCTTGTTGAGTTAGTTTGCTGTTGTTGTCTAACTCTTGTTGTGGTATGGGTAGAAGCTCCTGTTTCCCTTTTGCGAAGTAGGAAATAGGCTCAGTTTTTAGTTTGTTCTGGGCTCGCCAGCGCAGAATATCCCGATTGCGAATCTGCTCACCAGCCTGTTCTACCCGTTTCTCGTGAACAATAGTGCGGAACACTTCGTCCTTGCTGTTTACGGGGTAGTTGGCCGTTGGGTAAGCAGGCATCGCCACGCTCTTCCGGGCCCGAATCTGATTGAGCAACGTAATGGCATTGGCAGAGTTGCCTGTTTCATTTTCTGCTTCGGCCATCATCAGCAACACTTCGGCGTAACGAATCAGCCGCATGTTGATGCCCGAAGTGTAATAGGTCTCGTTGTTTTTGTACATGGCGGTGTATTTGCGCCAACTGATTTTCTGAGCCGTACCGTTAAACATAGACGTATTACCCTGCACCTGCGATTCCATCAGGACGTTATTGCCGTTGTTGTAGGTATCTCCAATGAAATAGAAGTTGTATTTCAGGCGGGGATCGGTTTTGGTGTCGCCTTTGGCCGTGTTTTCATAGTCGGCCAACAGGCCATCCGAAGGGATCAGATTGCGCCATCCAATAGCCGAATATTCCTGGCTTCGGGCCATTGTTTCATTAGCACCATTATCGTTGCCGTCGGCATCCCAGTTGAAGTCACCAATTTTAGAATAGCCAATTTCAAAAATAGATTCAGAGTTGAACTCGGTTTCTTCAATGAAATTGTCGTTATACTCATCGGTCAACTTATATAGGCCCGAACTGATAATTGCCTGAAGCTGCGTTTTTGCGTTGGCATAATCGCCTTTTTGCATGTATATGCGGGCCAGCAATGCCTGAGCGGCTCCTTTGGTAGCACGCCCCAGATCGGCCCCAGCATACGATGCTGGCAAATCGGTCTGAATCGCCTGTAAGTCGGTTGTGAGTAAGGTATAAATCTCCTCAACTGAAGCCTTGGGTTTAGTGCCGTCTACAGCGGTTACGTAGCTGGTGTAAAGCGGAGCGCTACCCCAAAGTGTAACCAGATCGAAATAGGCCATTGCCCGCAGAAATTTGGCTTCCGCGACTGCCCGTTTGGTGAGCGTTGGGTTGTCGGTTCCGTTCGCAGCATTGTCAATTACGACATTGGCCCGGTGAATAGCCCGATATAGGCCATTCCAGACGGCAAAGGCAACGGAGTTTCCGGGATTTTGTGCGCCAATCAACAACTGGTTTCGGGGGGCTTCGAGCTGCCCGCCACCTGTGGCTACATCGTCGGAGCGGAGGTCGTGCAGAAACCACCACTCGCGGGCAACCAGATTGGCGCTTTGCCAGATTGCATAGGTGGCATTAACGCCCTTTACTAACTCATCCGCGGTTTTGTAATAACTCTCGGTAATAATCTGATTCGGATTTATTTTGTCAAGGCTGCTGGTGCTGCATCCGAAGAACAGTCCCATGGTCACTATACCTGTTGTCCAGTATGTCGATTTCATAGTGCCGGTGTTTAGATCTGTTGCTTAAAAACCAAGTTGTAGACCAACCATCAATGTACGAGCCTGTGGGAACTGACCGTAGTCGATACCGTTGGTAAGCGTACCGTTCGAGCGGGAGCCGACCTCTGGGTCATAGCCCGTATACTTGGTGAACGTCAGTAGGTTTGTAGAGGCTACGTAGATGCGTGCCCGGCTAAGGGTGCCACGCGAGAACGACTGCAGGGCTGCAACAGGTATTGTATAGCCAATGGAGAGGTTTTTGAGTCGTAGATACGAGCCATCTTCAATAAACCGATCCGATGTGCGAGAGTTGCCGTTGGGGTCGCCATCAACAGCGCGCGGAACATCAGTGTTGGTATTGGTGGGCGTCCAGGCGCGCAGTACGTCGGTTCCGGCATTGAATAACCGGAGCATTCCTTGTTCAATAACTTTTACGCCGTTGTAAATTTTGTTGCCCTGCACCCCCTGAAAGAACAGTGATGCATCGAAACCCCGGTAATTGGCCGAAAGGTTAAGACCATAGGTAAAGTTAGGCAGAAAGCTACCCAGATTGACCCGGTCGCTGGCGTCAATCTTACCATCGCCGTTGGCATCAACAAACCGCAAATCGCCTGGTTGAGCGTTATCCTGCGTGGGAGCGGCTTTAACCTCGTCGGCACTCTGGAAAATCCCGGCTACTTTCCAGCCGTAGAAATATTGGATTGGTTGCCCTGCTTCGGTGCGGGTAATGTCGAAGCCGCCATAGTCGGCATTGGCTCCATTGAGCAGGGGCGATACAGTTGGCCCCAGACTGAGCACTTTGTTTCGTATAAAACTGATATTGCCGGATGCATTAAACCGCAACGCTCCTTTCGATTTATTATAACCCAACTGAAACTCGACCCCGTTGTTGCGCATACTACCCACGTTCACAATCGGCGATTGTGTATAGCCAATGGAAGGTGCAATCGGTTGATTCAGTATCAATCCATCGGTGTTGCGCTGATACACTTCGGCCGACAGAGTAATGCTATTATTGAGCAGACCCAGATCAAGCCCAAAGTTGCTCATTTTGGTAACCTCCCAACTCAGGTCGGTATTGCCGAGCCTGTCGAAGTAGGTGCCCTGCGTTCGGGTATCGCCCCCAATTATGGCATTGGTATTTTGGGATACCGCTACCTGCCACGAATAATCTCCGATGCCATTGAAGCCCATTGTACCGTAGCTGGCCCGGATTTTTAATTCTGAAATGGTTGGTACATTTTTCAGGAAAGGCTCTTCGCTGATGCGCCAACCGGCCGAAACTGAGGGGAAGTTACCCCACTTTTTGCCAGGTGCGAAGCGTGACGAGCCGTCGCGCCGGAACGTGGCCCCCAACAGATATTTACCCGCGTATTCGTAATTAAGACGCCCTACATACGACAGCAGCACATTCTCTGAACGGGTACCTGTCAGGCCCGCACTAGTGCTGATGATGGCGTTTAATTCGCGAATCGTATTTGAAGACGCCTGGCCCGTACCAACAATTTCGAGCATTCGGCCGGCCTGACGCTCGGCTACTGCTACCACATTGATGGTATGTTTGCCAAACGTCTTCTCATACGTTAACTGGTTAGAAATCAAAGGGGAAGTATAGGTGTAACGATCATCGGATAGACTGGCGAGGGCTCTGGCGTTGAAGCTTTCGTTATAGATCGGCAGGAACGAATACGTCCGGGCCGACACGTAGTCGATACCGCCCCGAATCCGGTAGGTCAGACCGTCAAACAGCTTCACATCCAGATAAGCGCTTCCTAAAATTTTCATGCGTTGGGTATTGCTCTGATCCTGTAAAGCCGCCCGTACGGGATTTTGTGGGTCGGAGCCATCAGAACCATCGGGACCTCGATAGCCGCCGAGTAAGGTAGGATCTTCAATAGGCATGTAGGGTGTCATACGGATCATGTTCTGCACCTGCGTCCGCCCACCGGCACTTACTTCGTTGAGTTTGTCGTCGTATGAAATCGTCAGCGATTGCCCGAACGAGAATCGTTTGCTGATCGTATGGTCGGAGTTGATGCGGAAATTGCCCCGTTTGTAGCCCGTACCGATCATAATTCCCTGCTGATCGAAATAGCCCATCGACGAATAAAACCGTGACTTCTCATTTCCGCCCGACAACTGAACACTGTGCTGCGTAATGGGAGCATTGCGGAACATGGCTTTTTGCCAATCGGTGTCCGTTTGGGCATAGGTTTGCGTAGCACCCGCGTAGATTGGCTGGTTCATATTGGCAAAGCGGGCGGGTACGGGTTGGCCCGCATTGGTGCGAAGAGCTGTACCATACTGAATATATTCGTCGCGATTCAGCAGGTCGAGCTGGCGCCAGGCGCTTTGGGTACCTACGTAACCGTCGTAACTCACGTGCAGTTTTCCGTCGGAAGACCCTTTTTTTGTTGTAATAATGATGACACCATTTGCCGCCCGTGAACCGTAGATAGCGGCAGAGGAAGCATCTTTCAGTACATCGACCGATTCAATATCCCGCGTGTCGAAGTTATTCAGATCGCTTGTTGGGAAACCGTCGATAACGTACAATGGATTAGCTGCGTAGTTGATTGAGCCAATCCCCCGGATGCGAACAATAGGTGTTTCGCCTGGCGATCCATTGGAAACCACATTGACGCCCGGTACGCGCCCCTGAATAGCCTGTTCAACACTTGGAACGGGTAACTGCGTTACTTCCTGCGCTGAAATAGATGAAATGGCACCCGTTACCGATGCCCGTTTCTGCGTTCCATAGCCTACAACAACAACTTCGCTTAGCGCTTTTACATCGTCGATTAAGGTTACGTTAACCCGGCTCCGATTGGCCACGGCAACTTCCTGCGATACATAACCTACAAAGCTGAATACCAATGTGGCATTATTGGCTGCGTTCAGGGCGTAATTTCCCTGTACGTCGGTGGTTGTTCCCCGGTTTGTCCCTTTGATGACCACACTTACTCCCGGAATGCCCTGACCATTTTTGTCGGTTACTTTGCCGGTAATATCGGCCTGTGGATTACCAGATGTCATCGACCAGCCAATGCGTTCCAGTTTGTCCAGTGTTCGGTCGGGTAGGCTTATTGGGGCTGATGCCTGATCGGGACTGGTTTTGGTTTCGATTTGCTCGATTTTTCGAAAAAGCTTACTGTTTTTTTCCTTGGTTGAAACGATAGCGTAAAATTTGGGCTGCACTTTCCGATAGGTCAGGTCTTTATTGGTCAGGAGGTAGGTTAACTCTGCTTCCAGATTCTGGCTATGGCGGATGGGCATCTGCACTTTGGTATCGACCAGGTTGGTAGGGTAGATGAACGAAACCCCAAAGTGTTGTTCTAGTTCAGCTAATGCGCTGCGTAATGTAAGTTGCCGGGTGTCTGCGGCCTGAGTCAGGTAAGAAGCATATCGGGTGCTTGAGGCAAGAAGTTGCGCTCGGACTGGTAAAGTCCCAACCAATAGCAACGACCCCAGTACGATTAGTTGTTTATTCATGATCAGGGTGGCTAGTACGTTGAATCGTGATCTGATTAGTATGTTGAGTAATTCGCAAGTCAAATACGGTCGATAGACCATTCAGGATGGTTTGCATCGATTGGTTCGGTATCGTGCCCGATAGCGTTTGGCGCCGTAAGTCCGGATCGGTAATTGTTATCTGTACTCCGTAGGTGTCTTCCAGCATCTGAGCTACTTCCAGCAGGGTGATTCCGTCGAATTTCAGTTTGCCTGTTCGCCAGGCCGACTGCGCTTCTGCATCGACTCGTCTGCGATAATATTCTTTAGTAGCTACGTCGGCATAAACCAGATCGCCCGGGTGCATTACTAGTTTTTGGCTGGTCTGATTTCCGACATCGAGCTGGATTTTCCCAGTGGTCAGCACTACTTTGGCGTGGCTCTTACGGGCCAGCACATTGAACTGAGTTCCCAGCACTTCGATGTTTAGTTTGTTTGGCAAATGGACTACAAACCGTTCGTGATTGCGTTGATGGGTAACCTGAAAGAACCCTTCTCCTTCCAGCCAGACCTCGCGAGTCTGTCCACTTTTCCAGGAAGGCGCATAGCGCAGACAACTGTTGCCGTTAAGGGCAACAGTGGAGCCATCGGGTAGCGTGAGCCGGGTTGTTTTGCCAAAGGCGGTGTGCTCGACCAGATCGGCTGGGTTTAGCGCCCGATAGCCAAAAAAGGTACCCGTGGCCAGTAAGAGAGCCCCCACAAAAACGGCGGCCCATCGTATAGGCTGGCTGAACCAGTTAATCCGGCGTATGGTTGGTTGAGATTGGGCCGACGCAATACGTTGCCTGATGGCATTGAGCAGTTGGTCGGCATCGGGAGCAGGAACGTCTGGCGGGGCATGCCAGTCGGCAGCACCGAGTTGATTATTGAGTCGGGTAGTCAGATACAGCCGACCTTCTTCAGTAGTAAACCAATCAAGTACGCGCCGAGCTTCGTCGGGGCTTACCTGATTGGTAAAGTACCGTTGGAGTAATGATTCGGTCATAGGTGTAGGAAAGCCAGTATGCTCTCTATACACCACCCGAAGCAGGAAGTATTATTGGAATCGAAAAAAAAGTTCAGGCTTAATTACAAAAAACGGCCAGCCAAACAATCATGGCTTCAATGCCGGCATGTTGCCGCAGGTAATCGCGCAGAAAACGGCAGGCATGATAATACTGAACTTTAGCGGTGTTTATGGAAATCTCAAGCTGCGAGGCAACTTCTTCGTTTGTCAGTCCTTTTTCTGAACGTAAAATAAATACCAACCGGCGTTGGGCAGAAAGCTGCCGCAGTCCATCGAGCACTACCGACCCATATTCGCTCAGTACCAGCGCTTCTTCGGTTGATGTGTCTACATCTGGTTGAGTCGACTGGTGGCTGAGGTGGCGCAAAATAGCCCGCTTTTCGTCGCGAAGCATATTGATCATTTGGTGGCGCATAGCTGTTGCGAGATAGTTTCTAACCGATTGCGATTCGTCTAATTGTTCGCGATGAGTCCAAAGCTTCAGGTACACCTCCTGGAGGGCATCTTCGGCAAGGGCTGGATCTTTCACGTATTGAATTGAAATGCTGTACAGATAATGGTAATATCGCCGAAACAAAGTTTCGAACGCAGCCTCATCGTGCTGTTTCAAACGAAGCGTCAATTCCGTATCCGTCAGTTCCATAGGAGGTAGATGCAGGGGCACTGCGAACGGTTACATTCAGAAGGCGCAAAAAAAATACTCGAGCGAACAAATGTAGTAAGAATTGTTTCGATTAGGAAAAGAATACTTTTTATTTGTTGGATGCAATAGTAAAATTACAACCTGAACCATTCTATTGGCTTTTTCACTTTCCATGCGCTATTTAAAAGCTGTACTCATTTCGTTAGTTACCGTTCTTCTTATCTGGGCATTAAATCGATCCTGGGGTGCCGTTCCGGCCTTTGGGGCTTTGCTGAGTCCGTTTACCGGATTTTGGCAAAATGCTGAATCTGTACGCGACTCCGATGAGGAAATCGACTTAAAAGGTACTCAGGCTCCTGTTACGGTTGTCTTCGACGATATGGCCGTACCACACGTTTTTGCACAGAACGATCACGACGTCTATTTTGCTCAGGGTTACCTTACGGCCCGCGATCGGCTTTGGCAAATGGAATTTCAGACTCATGCTGCTGCTGGTCGTCTCTCTGAAGTGGTTGGCGAACGAGCGCTTCCCCTCGATCGGTTCAACCGGGAAATCGGGATGGGGTATGGGGCCGAACAGGCGCTGAAAGCAATGATGAGCGACGATACGGCGAAGCTGATTGTGGAAGCTTATACGGCAGGTGTAAATGCCTGGATTGCACAACTGAAACCCGCCGATTATCCCATCGAATATAAATTGCTGGGGTATACACCTGAACCCTGGTCGGCATTGAAATGTGCCTTGTTGCTCAAAGCTATGACCAGCACGTTGGCCAGCGGAGCCGATGACCTCCAAATGAGTAATATACAACAGGTATTTGGAAGGGCTGTTACCAATGATCTCTTTCCGGACTATCCTACTCACGAAGACCCAATTATTCCGCCCGGAACAAAATGGGATTTCAAACCATTGGCGATTCCTAAACCGCCCGATTCGCCATCGGTAGCGAACCCAATTGCAATGAACTGGCCCGTCGGCAATCCAGAAATTGGGAGTAATAACTGGGCCGTAAGTGCTCAGAAATCGGCTACAGGGTATCCCATTCTGGCCAACGATCCACACCTGACACTGAGTTTGCCATCAATCTGGTACCAAATTCAACTGGTTTCGCCAACGATGAATGCCTGCGGAGTATCGCTGCCGGGTTCGCCAGGTGTTATTATTGGATTCAATAAAGACATTGCCTGGGGAGTTACCAATGTTGGTGCCGATGTGCTTGATTTCTATAAAATCCGGTTTCGCGATGCACGCAAAGAGGAATACCTTCATGGGGGAGTCTGGAAACCCGTTCGGCGCCGGCTCGAAGTAATTAAAGTAAAAGGCAAACCCGATGTGATCGATACCGTATATTACACTCACCACGGACCTATAGTCAATCAGGCTGGGCAGCGTGGTTTTCGGGCTAACATTCCGTCGGGCTATGCTGCCCGCTGGATTGCACACGAACCTACCAACGAATTACACTGCTACTATATCCTGAACCGGGCCAAAAACTATGACGACTACGTTCGGTCATTAGCTTATTATGGAGCGCCCGCTCAGAACTTTATTTTTGCCGATGTACATAAAGACATTGCTATTTCGCCAAACGGTAAGTTTCCGTTGAAGTGGAAAGAACAGGGAAAGTATCTGCTCGATGGTACTAATCCGGCCAATGACTGGCAGGGCTGGATTCCGGCCGCACAAAATCCGCGCGTGAAAAATCCGCCCAGAGGTTTTGTCAGTTCTGCCAATCAGTTTTCGACAGATCCTACCTATCCTTACTATATTAACTGGCAATTTGCTCCGGCCGAGCGTGGAATACGAATTAACCAGCGCCTGGCAGCAATGCAGCACGTTACGACCGATAGTATGCGTCGGTTACAAAACGATGTGTACAATTTGAGGGCTGCGATGTCTCTTCCTAAACTGCTCTCAAACATTAATGCACAGGCACTAACGGGTGAGTATGCTAAGGTTTTTGCTATACTTAACGATTGGAAATACCAGAATGACACCAGCTCAATTGGGGCAACGATCTTTACAGAATGGAACCGTCAGTTGACCGACGCTATCTGGAAAGATGAATTTGACCGGGGCGATACTGTGCTGATGCGTCTGCCCAGCTTCGATCGAACACTGACCCTTATTGAGCGCGACCCTAAATCACATTGGTTCGATAACGTAAAAACAAAACCAGTTGAAAGCCTGGCCGATGTGTTAACCAGCAGTTTGCGGGCCACCTGCGATTCGCTCATAAAAAAACACGGTCCTGTTGGACCATCCTGGGAGTGGAGCAGGCATAAGGCAACAGCGATTCGGCATCTGGTGCCGGGCCTGGATGCCTTCAGTGCTTTACATGTGCAAATGGGTGGAGGTAGTAATATTGTGAACGCTACTACCGAACGAACCGGCCCTTCGTGGCGAATGGTTGTTGAGCTGGGGCCAACTCCCAGAGCTTATGGCGTGTATCCGGGGGGGCAGTCGGGCAATCCGGGCAATCCCAACTATCAGAACATGATCGAAACCTGGCGCCAGGGCCAACTCAACGAACTGGTTTATTTACAAACGGCGCAGGATAAAAATCCGCATCTGAAACGCAAGTTGATTCTTAACTAGTGCGAGTTATCGAATATTATAAAAAATAGGGCGGCTTTCTGGCTGCGTTCCCCTCATGATTCAACTAATTTTAATTGTCGTTCTTGGCTTATTGGCTCAGCTTGTGTTGCCCTGGTGGAGTTTGGCCATTGTTGCCTTTCTGGTATGCTTTTGGCGTAGTTCGCGCGCCAGCCTGGCTTTTTTTTACGGATTTGCAGGCATTACTTTGTTATGGGGAGGCTATGCATTACTGATCCATCTGCGTACGGATGGTATTTTCACCGGTCGCATGAGCCAGCTACTTTTTCAGACGGCCAATACGGCCTTGCCATTAATCATAACCGCACTTGTGGGGGGGCTGGTAGGCGGTTTTGCCGGACTATCAGGCTACTTCGTTCGGCAAGTCACCGGAAATCAAACAATAAATCGTATTTCCTGAACCGGAAATCTCCTACATTTGTAGGATAAACTTGCAACTAACCAATCTTTTTTCCTGTGAAGAATGCCTCATTAATTCTGAACGTCATCTTGACAATCGCCGTAGCTGTTCTCTATTATCTTCATTTTAAAGATCATCAGTCCGAAACCGCTCCTGCCACAGCCATTCCTGCCGAAGCAAAAGGCAAAGCTATAGTGTATGTGAATGTAGATTCGCTGCTAACAAAATACGACTATTTTAAAGACACGCAGAAAGTGCTGGAAAGCAAACGTTTCCAACTCGAAAACGAATTGACGACAAAAGGACGTAATCTGCAAAATAAAGTAGCCTTCTTTCAGCAACGGGCGGCTACTATGACTCAGGAACAAGGTCGGGCCACTGAGGCATCGCTTCAGAAAGAGCAGCAGGACATTCTGGCTTACCGCGAGCGGGCAGCCCAAAACCTGGCCCTGGAAGAGCAGGAGAAAAATAAAGAGCTATATGACCGGATTTTCGACTACCTGAAAAAGCAAAATGCTCAAAACAAATATGAGTTTGTACTGGGCTTTACTAAAGGGGGAGGAATCCTTTTTGCTGATACCGACAACGACCAGACCAGCAAAATTCTGGAGGGCCTGAATAAAGAGTACCAGAGCACCCAGACGCCTAAGCAGCCTAAAAAATAGCTGTAGCTACCTCCCTAAAAAAGGTGCTCCTTTCTTCGGATTTCATGAAGAAAGGAGCACCTTTTTTAGGGCGAGCTGTTTCTGATTGGCTCATGAAACCATAACTATGGCATCATTCTTGATATGAGCAACCGACTAGTCTGATTCATCAATTACGAGTTATAGCCAACGCCCCTCAATAAACTTAGCCTCCATAAAACTATTTATAAAGGCTGGGAATACAGATGGGGCACTGTTTTTGCAAAAAAAGCAGTAGTGCTACTGGCTTAAAATACCAGCTTAGCTTTATACCAATATCGCTTTGGTTTGGGTCGGTGTTGTATCGGGTCTTGAGGCTGTGACTTTGATACCGTTCTGCGGAACGCAGGCACCGACCCACCAGGCGACTCGCTTCCGAAAAGGGATCAAATTTTTTCTGATGCCGTAAACCTCTGATTAATTTCCGGTGTTGTTGGTCTTACCAGATTACATTTGTAGCCTGATTAACTTGACTTACACTCTGATTGATGAGGGCAACGCCACAACTTTGGCAACGTTCAGTCATCATAGACTATACATTTAGTACATGGCCTCTGCTTCTATCATTAAACAGGTTGACATTCGCAACCGCCGGGCATCGTTTGAATACTCGTTTCTGGAAACGTATACAGCTGGTATTGTGCTGACAGGTACCGAAATAAAATCAGTCCGTCAGGGCAAAGTAAATTTACAGGATGCCTACTGCCTTATTCATGGCGAGGAGTTGTTTATTCGCCAGATGAATATTTCGTTATATACAGAAGGTACACACTATAATCATGAACCACTGCGCGATCGGAAACTATTGCTGACAAAGCGGGAAATTAAACGCCTTACCGAAAAACTGAAGGATCAGGGGCTGACGATTGTACCAATTCGGCTGTTTACAAACGACCGGGGGTTTGCGAAAATAGAAATTGCCCTGGCAAAAGGTAAAAAGCTTTACGATAAACGCGATAGCATTAAAGAACGGGAGGTAACACGCGATTTACAGCGGGAACGTTACTGATGGCTAGTCGTTTGACCATTGCCTACTAAATTTCCGACAACTCTTGTCGTTATGTGGATAACTCTGTAACTTGCTACCGTACAGAGGCATTTAAACGCGATATGGGCAGGAAAGTATTAGTCTTAAATCAAGATTACAGTGCACTCAGCATCTGCTCCGTTCCAAAAGCATTTTTGCTGGTTTTTTTAGAAAAAGCTGAACTCATCGCCGAATCCGAGCAATTTATGCTCCGAACCGTCTCAGCGGAGTTCCCGATGCCGTCGGTTATCCGGTTACATCGATACGTGAGTCTGCCCTACAAAGGCGTAATGCTTACCCGGCAGAATATTTTCAAGCGCGACGGACACCATTGCCAGTACTGCGGAACCTCAGAAGACCTGACGCTCGACCACGTTCTGCCAAAATCGCGAGGAGGAAAAACCAGTTGGGATAATCTCGCTACCGCCTGCAAACGATGCAACTCCCGTAAAGGCGACTATACCCCCGAAGAGGCTAATATGAAATTGCGTCAGAAACCGTTTAGGCCAACATTTTTAGTATTCCTGCGCGAATTTTCGGGCTCTATCGAACAGAGCTGGATGCCATTTTTAAGCAAAAAAGAAAAAGCGTTTCAATAGAATTACCTAAAAAACGAGACGGGTGGTCAGATAAAAGGGAAAACAACGGTCCTTTTATCTGACCACCCGTCTCGTTTTTATTGTTTTGTGCTCAATTTCAAAGACTTTTGGGCGGTTAGAAACTTTTTTCGAAAACCAATTGCTATCTTTGCAGTCCTTTTTGGAAATACTCTATTTACAACTAAAAGTCAGTCCGCCATTGACCCACGGACTGATGTACTGAGTGGGTCAAGGAAACTTTTTTTATGAGCAAAACGCAGCAACGCGAACTGCCGGCATTTGATTGGGACCGGGCAGACAACAAAGGATTCGGAAGTGGCTATTCGGATGCGGAGCGCAGCCGATTACAGGAACTCTACGACAACACCCTGTCGGAGGTTAAAGAGAAAGAAGTGGTGATGGGAACCGTGGTTGGGATTACAGACCGTGAGGTACTGCTCAACATCGGCTTCAAGTCGGACGGGTTGGTTCCAGCTTCCGAATTTCGGGATATGCCGGACCTGAAAATGGGTGATGAGATTGAAGTTTATGTAGAAAATCAGGAAGACCCAAATGGCCAGTTGGTACTGTCGCGCAAAAAAGCGAAAGTCATTACCGCATGGCAGAAAATTCAGAAAGCTCTGGACGAAGACCTCGTGATCGATGGCTTCGTGAAGCGCCGGACGAAGGGTGGTCTGATTGTGGATATTTTTGGTATCGAAGCGTTCTTACCAGGATCGCAAATCGACGTGAAGCCGATTCGTGATTTCGATATTTTTGTTGGTAAGAAAATGGAAGTTAAGGTCGTTAAGATCAACTATGCAAACGATAACGTGGTCGTTTCGCACAAAGTCCTGATCGAAAAAGACCTCGAAGCTCAACGCACACAAATCCTCAACAACCTCGAAAAAGGCCAGGTATTGGAAGGTGTGATCAAAAACATGACCAACTTCGGTGTATTCATCGATCTGGGTGGTGTCGATGGTCTGCTGCACATTACCGATATTTCGTGGGGGCGCATCAGTCATCCTTCAGAAGTACTGCACCTCGACCAGAAAGTCAATGTGGTGGTTCTGGATTTCGACGAAGACAAGAAGCGGATTTCGCTGGGTATGAAGCAACTTCAGGCTCACCCATGGGACGCACTGCCAGAAGATATTCAGGTTGGTTCGAAAGTGAAAGGCAAAATCGTGAACGTTGCCGACTACGGGGCGTTCCTCGAAATTATGCCGGGTGTAGAAGGCCTGATTCACGTATCAGAAATGTCGTGGTCGCAGCACCTTCGTAACCCACAGGAGTTCCTGAAAGTGGGCGACGAAGTGGAAGCTGTTGTGCTCACACTCGACCGTGCCGACCGGAAAATGTCGCTCGGTATCAAACAACTGACCGAAGACCCCTGGACCCGTCCAGAACTGCGTGCGAAATATGCCGTTGGTACCAAACACAAAGGCGTAGTTCGTAACCTGACCAACTTCGGTCTGTTCCTCGAACTGGAAGAAGGTATCGATGGTCTGGTACACGTATCGGATCTGTCGTGGACCAAGAAAGTGAAACATCCTTCCGACTTTATCAAAGTTGGTGAAGAACTAGAGGTTGTTGTTCTGGAACTCGACATCGAAAACCGTCGTTTGGCACTGGGCCATAAGCAACTGGAAGAGAACCCATGGGATACGTTCGAAACCGTATTCGCAGTGGGAACAACGCACCGTTGCACAATTATCAGCAAAAACGATAAGATGGCAACGCTTGAGCTGCCCTACGGTATCGAAGGGTTCTCGTCGCTGAAGAATCTCTCTAAGGAAGACGGTACGTTTGCTGAAGTTGGCGAAACCCTCGACTTTAAAGTAACCGAGTTCTCGAAAGAAGAGAAGCGCATTATGCTGTCGCACACGAAAACGTGGCAGGAGAAAAACGAACCAGCAAAAGAGCAAAAGCCTAAAGCTACTTCGTCGAAACCTGCTTCTACGTCGAGCCAGCCAGAGCGCGGTGCTACCCTGGGCGACCTCGATGCACTGGCCGCTTTGAAAGAGCAAATGGAAGGTCGTAACTAGTTTGCGGCTCCTGAATAATGGCGAAGTCCCCTGTTCTGAAAAGTTCAGGGGACTTTTTTTGCAACACCATTTCCGAAATAAGAGATAAACCTGTATGTTTGCAGTCCTGAATCGGGAACGGTCCTGATTTGAGGCAAATGGTTCCGTGGCCGAGTGGCTAGGCAGAGGTCTGCAAAACCTCCTACAGCGGTTCGAATCCGCTCGGAACCTCTAGTTTTAAAAGCCTAAGGCTTATCTGAAAAAATTTAAATTTTTTCAGATAAGCCTTAGGCTTTTTCTATGTATACTTACGGATTTTCTCTTTATCTACTTATTCGATCTATTCCAGGTAAAGATGCTTAAGATATTAATTCGCTTTAGGCTTGTTTTTCTACTCTGTTTAGTAAACGTATCGATTATAGCACAAACCCATTATCCTCCTGGCATCCAGTGGCAGCGGGTACTTGCAAATGGTGGCCTTGCTCCATTGCAGGCTATAAAAGCAAGTAACGGTGGTTATGCGCTGGTTTGCCAGGGAAAAGTTTTACGATTGTCGGAGCAAGGGAATACGATTTGGCAAATCTCGTTTCCTGCCTATCCTGAAAGCATTGTCTATAGCAATATAGCTGAATTAATTACAGCGACACCCGATGGTGGTTTCGGCGTATTGGTACACAACAATTCAAAATGGTCTGTAGCTCGGATAGATGCTAGTGGAAATATTTTATGGATGAAGCCATTTGCTGATCGTCCCGAGGAGGGTAATAGTCTAGTGTCTCAAATTTTCACAACCTTAATTTATACCACTGATGGAGGTTTCCTGGCTGTAAATTATACCCGGAATGGGCGTTCCGGAACATCAACCATACTCTATAAAATTGATACTGAGGGTAATTTAACTGCCAGTCAATCTGTACAGAATTTAGCTGCAGGTTACACAGTCACTAATCGGCTCATTCAAACAAATGATGGCAATTACATACTGTTTGGCGCGGCCGCTACGGCTACATCAAACGGTAATTTGATTGCCTGGATCGCTAAATGTAACGCTGATCTTGTCCCTGTATGGAAAAAAGACTTAAGCGGTAACAGTTTAGAGGATGTTATACCGAATCCTTTTTTTGCGAACTCGTATATAGCTGTAGGTACTGAAGATCCTTCTGGAACGAGAACGATCAGAATTAGTGCAGACGGAGATGTTAGCAGTGATTTTAGCCAGATAAATCGAACTCCCAATACACAATCACTGATCACAGGCGGTACGAATAACTACACGATCGTGGATATAGTCAACGAAAACGGTGGCGATGTGCGACTTTTGAATGTTGGAGTACAAGGAGCCAATTGGCTTAAAAAACTAGGTGGTTCGTCGGCCGAAGTCATCAAAAGTGCGATTGCTACTGATGACGGAGGCTACTTAATTCTAGCAACGACTACGTCGATGGATGGCGATGTGCAGGGAAACACAAGCAGTAATCCAGTTCCCTGGCTCGTTAAGCTAGGGCCTCCTTGTAATGGAGAGCTTTACACCGTTCAGGCGGGAAACTGGAACGATCCGGCCATATGGTCTTGTGGACAAATTCCATCAATTTCTGATGTTGTTCGCATAAAACATGCTATTGTTTTACCGCAAAACTATACCGCAAATGCCCGTCAGATTATCTATGATTTGCCTGCTCAGCTAGAATATTTGTCTGGAGCCCAACTTCTTTTAAGTCAATAATTTCAATTTCAAGCATATTTTAATAGTCATATTTTCTGCCAATTTCGTATTTTAAGTAATGTACTCATATTCTCATCTGATTGATTCTTAAGAAGTAGATGCTGGCGAGCCTTTTCAGTATAGCCCTATGAGCCAAATTTGGCTTAAATTAGTACAATCAGCATTTCATTCTTACTTAGAACCAATATAAATAAAATTGATAACGTAAAATAACTAAACATCAACTTTTGCCGATACAGTATTCGTGTCGTACTTTTGTGGGCCTATGAAAGGGCAGTGCTGATTATGTTGATCAACTCAATGAATAGATCTCTAAAAATGAGTCGTTTGTCTAGGTTTTGCGGAGCAGTTGCTCTGTCTCTGGCCCTGTTTATTAATGGGGCGCAGGTAAAGGCGCAGGACTCATCTGCGGCTGCAACAGCAGCTACACCAGCGTCAGGGGGTAGTGGTGATGCCGAAAAAGGAAAAAGTCTGTTTACCAACAACTGCGCACAATGTCATTCGGTAACGGACGAAAAAGTAGTTGGTCCCGGCCTGAAAGGGATCGAACAGCGTGCTCCAAGCCGTGATTGGCTCCACAAATGGATTCGCAACTCATCGGCCGTTATTGCTTCCGGTGATGCGTATGCCAACCAGGTTTTCAACGCCAACGGTAAAGTTCAGATGTCGAGTTTCCCGAATCTATCAGATGCTGACATCGATGGCATTCTGGCCTACATCGACCAGGCTAGCAACCCGCCTGTTAAGGCAGGGCCAAGCACTCCGGGAGATCAATCGGTTGCACCTGCTACGGCTGCATCGAGCGGGCCATCGGAACTCTTCACCTTTGTGCTGGTTGCCTTGCTGGTTGTTATGCTTCTGGTATTAGGCGTACTGCTGGTAATTGTAACAATCCTGTCTAAAGCCGTAACACCCACTACGGCTGAAGGTGCTGAAGCTGCCGGTTCGTTTGGCCAACGTCTGAAAACAGGCCTGTCGAATGCGTTTAACAACTCGACACTCCGCTCAATTGTTATTTGGTTATTTATTCTGGTAGTTGCTAAGGAAACGATTGATGGTGCCTACAGCATTGGTATCCAGCAGGGTTACGCTCCTAAACAGCCCATAGCCTACTCGCATAAACTTCATGCCGGTCAGTATAAAATTGATTGTAACTATTGCCATACTGGTGCTCAGAAAGGTAAGAATGCAACAATTCCAGCTGCTAATATTTGTATGAATTGCCACGGTGTTATTAAGAAAGAATCGCCGGAAATTCAGAAAATATACACTGCTATTGAACAGAACCGCCCTATTGAGTGGATTCGTGTTCATAATCTTCCAGACCTGGCTTACTTTAACCATGCGCAACACGTAAATGTAGGTAACGTACAATGCCAGACCTGCCACGGTGAGATCGAAAAAATGGAAGTTGTAGAGCAACGTTCGTCACTAACGATGGGCTGGTGTATTGATTGCCACCGCAGAACAGAAGTCAATACGAAAGACAACGCTTACTACGACAAGCTAGTGGCTTTGCACAATAAAGAAAGTAAGGAACCGCTTAAAGTGGCTAACATCGGCGGTCTTGAGTGTTCTAAATGTCACTATTAATCACCCACCGACTCTCCCAGTAGGTATCTTACCGATTACAACACGCATGGAAGAAAATACGACCAAACGGTATTGGAAAGGGGTTGAAGAGTTACGCAACGATCCAGCGTTCGTAAAGAATGCGAACAGCGAGTTTGCGGATCCTGACCTAAACGGCTCGTCGAATGACCTTGATGGTCTGCTCGGTGGCTCGAACACCCAACGCCGTGATTTCCTGAAAGTAATGGGCTTTGGTATGGCAGCTGTAACACTGGCTGCCTGCGAAACACCAGTTCACAAAGCCATTCCGTATATTAATAAACCGGATTTCACATTCCCTTCTATTTCAGACTACTACGCATCAACATATACAGATGGTGGCGATTATGCCGCAATTCTTGTTGAAACCCGCGAAGGACGTCCGATTAAAATTGAAGGCAATCCATTGTCTAGTGTATCGAAAGGTGGTACAACCGCTCGCGTTCAGGCGTCGGTTTTGTCGCTTTATGATAACGATAAATTGAAAGGCCCTAAACGGGGTGAAGCAGATATCGACTGGGCAACCGCCGATCGTGAAATCATCAACCAACTGAGTGCAGTGGCATCGCGGGGCGGGGCTATTCGGATCGTAACCTCCACGATTTTAAGCCCTGCTACAAAAGCTGTTGTGGCTGATTTTATTGCCAAATACCCAACAGCTACCCATGTTATGTATGATACCAATTCAGCATATGGTATCGTACAGGCCAACCAGTCGTCGTTTGGTAAAGCAGTTATTCCATCCTACGACTTCAGCAAAGCGCAAACAATTGTTAGCGTTGGTGCTGATTTTCTGGGTACCTGGATTTCTCCGCTCGAATTTGCCCGTCCGTATGCACAAGGTCGTAAGATAGGTGCAGTAGGTGCTGGCAAAAAGACCATGTCTCGTCACTACCAGTTCGAAACGGGCTTGTCGATGACGGGTGCCAATGCCGATTACCGTTCAGCTATCAAACCCTCGCAGGAAGGTCTGGTCGTTGCAGCTCTCTATAATAAGGTTGCTGCCAAGTTAGGCGGAACGGCCATAAGCACGGCATCGGTTGATGTTCCTTATCTGGACAAAGCGGCCAATGATCTGGCCAGCTCACGTGGCAAAGCACTGGTTGTGTCGGGTTCAAACGATCCTAATGTACAGGTTGTCGTAAATGCACTGAACAATCTGCTTGGTAGCTACGGAACTACTATCGACATCAACTCTCCTGTTAATTACCGACAGGGTAACGATCAACAGATGAATGCGTTTATCAACGACGCAAAAGCTGGTCGGGTTGGTGCTGTGTTGTTTTTTGGTGCTAACCCAGTTTATGATCATCCGCGTGGTGCAGAACTGGCCGAAGCGCTGCCAAAAATTAGTTTATCGGTTTCATTTGCCGATCGGGCCGATGAAACAGCTTCACTAGTAAAATATATTACACCTGCTCCACACTTCCTCGAGTGCTGGAGCGATGCTGAGCCAAAGCAGGGATACTACAGTCTCACGCAGCCAGCAATCACCAATATTTATAAGACTCGTCAGTTTCAGTCTAGCCTCTTAACCTGGGCTGGCAAACCATCTGACTTCCAGGTTTATCTGAAAAATTTCTGGCGTGCAAACCGTTACCCGCAAGCTTCGGGTGCCGGATCGTTTGAAACGTTCTGGGTAAAATGCCTGCACGATGGTGTATTTGAACCAAACAAAGGGGCTGCTGTCGCTGGAAGTGCTTCATTTGCCGGCAACCTGGCTCAGGCTGCAACGAGTATCGCTCAGGTTTATAAGCCTTCTTCGGGAATCGAATTAGCATTATACGAAAAAGTTGGGATGGGCTCTGGTTCAATGGCCAATAACCCCTGGCTTCAGGAAATGCCTGACCCCGTTACGAAAGCTTGCTGGGACAACTACGCTGCTATTTCTCAGAAAACCGCGAGTGAGCTAGGCCTTTCTCAGAATGATCTGGTAAAGGTTACCGTAAATGCCAAGTCGGTCGAAGTGCCAGTTATGATCCAACCAGGTCAGGCCGATAAAACGGTTTCAATTGCTGTTGGCTATGGCCGCGAAAAAGCTGGTAAAGCTGCCGATGGTGTAGGGAAAAATGTATTTCCTTTTGCCGTAATTGTAAATGGAGCTGTGACCTACAGCGTGTTTAACATTCAGATCGAAAAGGCTGGCGGTTCACGTGAGATTGCACAGACTCAAACTCACGATACTGTAATGGGTCGTCAGGCTGTTTTGCAGGAAGCTCGCTTGGCCGACTACCAGAAGAATCCGAAAGCCGGTCGTTACGAGCCGGAAGTTGTGACTTCAAAAGGTCCTAAAACGCCGACGGATATTTCGCTCTGGAATGGTTATGGTAAGCCAAACCACTCGTGGGGAATGGTTATCGACCTGAACTCCTGTATTGGTTGCGGAGCCTGCGTAATTGGCTGCCAGGCTGAAAACAACATCGCCGTAGTAGGCCGTCAGGAAGTTATCAACCGTCGCGAAATGCACTGGATTCGGATTGATCGGTACTACAGTAGCGACGCCGAGCCAGAAAACCTGAAAGAACTGGAAGTAGCATCGGCTAACCCCGAGGTAACGTTCCAGCCAATGCTTTGTCAACATTGCAGCAATGCTCCCTGCGAAACGGTTTGCCCGGTTCTTGCCACAACACACAGTACCGAAGGGCTGAACCAGATGACCTATAACCGGTGTGTGGGTACACGTTACTGCGCAAACAACTGTCCTTATAAAGTACGTCGCTTTAACTGGTTTAAATACTTCGATAACGATAACTTCGATTACAACTTTAATAACGACCTGGGCAAAATGGTCATTAATCCAGACGTAACGGTTCGTTCGCGTGGGGTAATCGAAAAATGTTCGTTCTGCGTACAACGCATTCAGGAAGGTAAACTGACTGCCAAGAAAGAACGCCGTCGGCCATATCCCGACGAAATTCAGACGGCATGTGCTCAGGCTTGCCCAACAGATGCGATTATTTTCGGAGATATGAACAATCCGGAAAGTACGATCTCGAAAACACTGGAAGTCGAATTGCAAGGTCGTGCTTTCCACGTACTCGAAGAGATTAACGTCAGACCACAAATTTCGTATCTGACCAAGATTCGGAATAAGGACGAAGAACCTAAACAAGAAGGTCGTCAGGAAACAAAGGCATAAAATAACTTATGATTTACGGTGTACGAATTACGATTTTTACACATCGTGATCCTACAAACCGTAAATTGTACATCGTAAATCGAAAATTAAAAAAGTAAGTATATGTCGCATGTAACATCAGCCGTAAGAACTCCCCTGGTCACTGGTGGTAAGACCTACGCCGACGTGACGGAGGATATCAGCAGACAGGTTGAGGGACGGCCCACACGCGAGTGGACGATTGCCTTTACCATCTCGGTGATTGTACTACTCTACGGAACCGCCTGCGTATTCTGGACCTGGTGGGAGGGCCTTGGTGTATGGGGCTTAAATAAAACTGTTGGCTGGGCCTGGGATATCACCAACTTCGTATGGTGGGTTGGTATCGGTCACGCCGGAACCCTGATTTCGGCCATTCTGCTGCTGTTCCGTCAGAAATGGCGGACTGCTGTGAACCGTGCTGCAGAGGCAATGACGATTTTTGCCGTTATCTGTGCGGCTTCGTTCATTTTGATGCACATGGGGCGCCCCTGGTTGGCCTACTGGGCCTTGCCATTGCCAAATACATTTGGCTCTTTGTGGGTAAACTTTAAGTCGCCACTAGTATGGGACGTATTTGCCATCAGCACATACTTTACTGTATCGCTGGTATTCTGGTACATGGGGCTATTGCCTGATTTGGCTACCATTCGCGACCGGGCACGCAGCAAAGTATCTCGTTACATCTACGGTGCTTTTTCTCTGGGCTGGAACGGATCGGCTAAAACCTGGGCTCGTTATGAATATATGAGCTTAATTCTGGCTGGACTTTCAACTCCTCTGGTATTATCAGTACATACCATCGTAAGTATGGACTTTGCTACGTCGGTAATTCCGGGGTGGCATACCACTATTTTCCCTCCATACTTCGTTGCCGGTGCTATCTTCTCTGGGTTTGCGATGGTGCAGAACCTGATGCTGATTATCCGGGTGGTGTTTAAGCTGGAAGATTATATTACGCTTGAGCACATCGAGTCGATGAACAAGGTTATTACGCTGACCGGTTCAATTGTTGGTATTGCTTATCTAACGGAGTTCTTTATTGCCTGGTACTCGGGCGTTGAGTTCGAAGCATATGCCTTCATTAACCGGGCTACCGGTCCTTACTGGTGGGCCTACTGGGCAATGATGACCTGTAACGTAATTTCTCCTCAGCTTTTCTGGTCGCGTACAATCCGGAGAAGCATTGTCTGGACCTTTACTTTGTCAGTGGTAGTAAACATTGGTATGTGGTTTGAGCGTTTCGTAATCATTGTGACTTCGTTGCACCGTGATTATCTGCCATCGAGCTGGGCCATGTTCCATCCAACACTGTTCGATATTAGCGACTATATTTTCTCATTTGGTTTGTTTTTCACATTATTCCTGCTGTTCTCTAAGTTCCTGCCGGTTGTGAATATGGCCGAAGTGAAAACAGTCATTAAGTCGTCGTCTGAGAAATTGCCCGTTTCTGTATCGGGTGTTGCTAAAGGCGAACGTGTTGCCAATCCAACGTTTAATAAAGACGTAGAGTAAAAACTTAGTTCGAGCCGGAGAACCGGGCGTTCGCAGTCTGAAATAAGAAATGACAGACTGCGAACTACAAACCTCAAACACTAATCACTGAACATGTCAGACGTAAATGGTAACGGTAAATTCTTAGTAGGCATCTACGATGATGATGATGTCGTACTGAACGCCGTTAAAGATGTTAAAAAAGCTGGTGTACGTATTCATGAAGTGTATTCGCCGTTTCCTATTCACGGATTAGACGTTGCACTGGGGCATCCACGTACCAAGCTTGGTATTGCCGCCTTTTTATTCGGCTTATCAGGGACTACTACTGCACTCTTACTAACGGCTTATACCGAAAGTTTCGATTGGCCAATGATTGTTGGTGGTAAAGATTCCTATTCGCCAATTATTTATGTACCTATCATTTTCGAATTGACGGTACTTTTCTGTGCTTTAGGCATGGTAGCTACCTTTTTGGTATCGAATGGCCTGGGCCCAACAGTAAAACCCTTAATGTATGACCTGAGAACTACCGATAATAAATTTGCTATGGCAATTGACCTGAGCAAAAACAATATCGGCGAAGGTGATATAGAGCAGATCCTGAGAAAATCGGGAGCTGCCGAAGTAAATATTAAGCAGTTCTAAAGGTCAGGATGAGAATGATAACTAAACATACAAGCGCAACTGCACTAGCTATCGTTGGACTGCTGTTTGCAGGAACATCCTGTAAGCGTGGCCATGATAATCCCGGTCTCGAATTTGCTCCTAATATGTATGATGCGGTTGGATACGAGCCTTATCGCCAGATTCGTCCAAACCCTATCAACGTAAAAGAAAGTGGCCTCAATATGCGGCTGCCTGCTCAGGGAACGGTTTCTCGCCCTAATTATCGGACCACATTTGGTAGTGGAGAAACGGCAAAGACCGACCTGATGATGTATAACATCCCGGCAGACAGCATCGGAATTGCGGAACGAACTCTAACGAATCCAATTCCGGAAACGGAAAAATCACTGGACGAAGGAAAGCTTCTTTATACGCGCTACTGCTCACACTGTCATGGTGCAACTGGTAAAGGCGATGGCCCTGTTGGGCAACAGTATAAAGGTGTTCCGAACTATTCGACTGATGCCTATAAGACCATGAACGATGGCCATATTTTTCACGTGATCACACATGGAAAAGGCCGGATGTGGCCACACGGTTCTCAGGTCACACCAGATGATCGCTGGAAGATTGTGCAATACGTACATAAATTACAACAAGGATAAATTGAGTGATCAGTTTTCAGGTTTCGGTTTTTAGTACTGAATTGTATTGAAACCCTGCTACTGGAAACTGAAAACCGGAAACTGATAACTATTAAGAATGGCATCGGCTCACGCAATACCGTCGTTAGACGAAGAATTTGAATTTACTGCGGAATCCAAGCGTCGACTGATTATCGGCTTCGGACTCGGGGTCGCGTTGGTAGCAATCGGCGCGTACTTACTGTCTTCAGGTGCCGGATCGCATGAAGCACATGGAGCAGCCCATGCGGCTGGTGCTCATGAAGGCCATGAGGCCGGTCATCATGCTTATAAGTGGACTAACCGCCTATGGGCCAATGTTTGGCTGAATGCAGTGTATTTTACTGGAGCATCAGTAATTGGCATGTTTTTCATGTCGTATAATTACCTGGCTCAGGCTGGCTGGTCGTCGGCTTTCAAACGTATCCCCGAAGCAATGCCCGCTTACCTGCCCTATATGGCAGTTGCAATTTTAGGCGTCTTCTTCATTGCTGGGCATGATTTATTTCACTGGACTAATCCAGCTCTCTATGACAAGAGCAGTCCTGAATTTGATCCGATTATCAACGGTAAACATGGATTCTTGAATACACCGTTTTATCTGGGTCGTGTAATTGCCTATTTTGCCTTATGGTATTTCCTGTGGCGTGTGCTTAGAAATAATTCTCTACAGGAAGATCTCTATGGGGGTACTGAATACTACAATAATAGCATTAAGTGGGGAACTGCATTCCTGGTCGTTTTTGGTGTAACCTCGTCGACTTCGGCATGGGATTTTGTGATGTCAATTGATACTCACTGGTTCAGCACCATGTTCGGTTGGTATACACTAGCAAGCTGGCACGTTACGGGTCTGGCCATTATTACGTTAACGGTAGTAACCCTGAAAGAACGTGGTTATCTGAAAATCGTTAATGAGAGTCACCTGCATGATTTAGGTAAGTTTATGTTTGCTTTCAGTATTTTCTGGACTTACGTCTGGTTTGCCCAGTTTATGCTGATCTACTACGCTAACTTACCCGAAGAAGCGATTTATTACCGTGAGCGTTTTAGCGGTTATGGTGGTATTTATAAGGCTCCATTTTTTGTAAATATCTTCCTAAACTTTGTTTTTCCATTCCTTGTTCTGATGACAAGAGATGCTAACCGGACGTATATTTTCCTGAAACTGGCTGCCTGGGGAATTATTATTGGCCATTACTTCGACTTTTATACGAATATTATGCCTGGAACTGTGGGCGAACATGGAGGATTTGGGCCGATGGAATTCGGTATGATTCTGATTTTTGCCTGTGGCTTTATATGGTCGCTATCTTCTCAGCTAACAAAAGCTAACCTGATTCCAAAGAATCATCCAATGCTGGAGGAAGCAATACACCATGACATTTAATCAATAATCCGCTTACAACATGGTTTATATAATCGCTTTATTATCGGTAATCTTCCTTGGATTGGCTGTGTTGGTTGTATCCAGGATGGCTAACGTCATAAAGAATGCGACAGGCCCCGTCGAAGAAGGGCGCATAGGCATGAGCAACCGAATCAATGGTGCTCTGTTCATCGTATTTTTTGTTCTTGGTGTTATTGGGTTTGTTTGGTCGTTTCTATATGCCAAACAGTTTTTCTTACCGGAAGCATCCTCTCCACACGGTCGTCGTACTGACTTCCTGTTCTGGTTGTCGATGGGAATTATTACCGTTGCGTTTGTTGTTACCAATGCCCTTTTGTTCATTTTTTCCTGGATGTACCAGCATAAGGAAGGACGTAAAGCGGCATATTATCCAGAGAACCATAAGCTAGAACTGATCTGGACGGTTATTCCGGCAGTTGTTATGGCTGTGCTGGTCTTTACCGGCTGGCGTGCATGGCGTGATATCATGGCAGAAGCTCCGGCCGATGCTCAGGTATTTGAAATTGTTGGAAAGCAGTTTAACTGGATTGTTCGCTATCCGGGTGTTGATAACAACAAGCTGGGTGCTTATAATTATAAGCTGATCGACAACAATAACGAAACCGGCATTGACTATACCGACGAAGCTTCGTTCGATGATTTCGTTTCCACATCGGAGCTGCATATTCCGGCAGGAAAGCCTGTTCTCCTAAAAATCCGGGCGCGTGATGTCTTGCACAGTGTATTTATTCCTCACCTCCGTGTGAAAATGGATGCTGTGCCAGGTATGCCAACTCGTTTCTGGTTCGTAGCTGATAAAACTACGGATGAAATGCGGAATATAACCGGCAATCCTGATTTTGGTTATGAAATTGCCTGTACCGAAGTTTGTGGTCAAGGCCACTTCTCAATGCGTATTCGGTTGATCGTAGAAGATGAAACCACCTGGCAGGCCTGGTGCAAAGAGCAAAAACCGCTGCTGACATCAACGCCAGAGCTGGCAACGCGTATTCCTGCGAATTTGAAAGCAAAAGCAGCAAAATACTTGCCTGCTGATGCCGCTGCTGCTCCATCGGACAGTTCTACCGCGTCAACGAATCAAGGTGGTGGTATATCGGTAGCCAGTGCTACGATCCGTTAATCTCTAAACTCACAAGAAACCAAATACTATGGCGACTGTATCGGCTAATTCGGCAATTGTGGCTCATGTGGCAGAACATGACCATCATGAGCCGCAAAGTTTTTGGCGCAAGTACATTTTTTCGGAAGACCATAAAACGATTGCTAAACAATATCTGATTTCAGGTATCATTTGGTCTATTATTGGAATCAGCCTATCCGTAATGTTCCGCCTTCAGTTAGGTTTTCCTAATATGAAACTGGAATTTCTGCGGCCTATTCTTGGCGGCTGGATCAACGATGCTGGTAAACTTGATCAGGATTTTTACCTGGCTCTGGTTACTATGCACGGTACCATTATGGTATTCTTCGTGCTAACGGCGGGGTTGAGTGGAACCTTCTCGAACTTCCTGATTCCCTTGCAGGTCGGTGCTCGCGACATGGCATCGGGATTCCTAAACATGTTGTCGTACTGGTTCTTCTTTTTGGCCAGTGCCATCATGCTCTTTTCGCTGTTCATCGAAACGGGACCGGCTGCCGGTGGCTGGGTCGTATATCCTCCTCTTAGTGCATTGCCACAGGCACACAAAGGCTCGGAGTTAGGTATGACGCTCTGGCTTGTTAGTATGGCTCTATTCATTGTGTCGCAGTTGCTGGGTGGTATTAACTACATCACTACCGTTATCAACCTGCGGACACGGGGCATGTCGTTCAGTAAATTACCACTAACGATCTGGGCTTTTTTCCTGACGGCGGTTCTGGGTCTGATCTCTTTCCCCGTACTTCTTTCAGCAGCTTTATTGCTCATCTTCGACCGTAGCTTTGGAACAAGCTTCTATCTGTCGGAAATCTACATTAAAGGCGAAGCGCTACCAAACGTAGGGGGTAGTCCAATTTTGTTCCAGCACTTGTTCTGGTTCCTGGGGCACCCTGAAGTATACATTGTATTATTGCCTGCTCTGGGTATGACCTCCGAGATTATCGCTACGAACTCGCGTAAGCCAATTTTCGGTTATCGTGCCATGATTGCTTCTATGATGGGAATTGCCTTTCTGGCTTTCATCGTATGGGCACACCATATGTTCGTAACGGGTATGAATCCATTCCTGGGATCGGTTTTCATGTTCCTGACGTTGATTATTGCTGTTCCATCGGCAGTTAAAGCGTTTAACTACATAACAACATTATGGCGTGGCAATATTCGTTTTACGCCAGCCATGCTGTTCTCGATTGGGCTGGTTTCGTTCTTTATCTCAGGTGGTCTGACTGGTATCATTCTCGGTAATTCGGCATTGGATATTCAACTGCATGACACCTATTTTGTAGTTGCTCACTTCCACCTTGTAATGGGTGCTGCTTCGGCCTTTGGTTTGTTGGCCGGTGTATACCACTGGTTCCCAAAAATGTTTGGCCGTATGATGAACGAGAAGCTTGGCTATCTTCATTTCTGGTTGACCTTCATTGGCATCTACCTCGTATTCTTCCCAATGCACTATATCGGTATTGCGGGTTTCCCACGCCGTTATTATGCATTTACGAGCTATGATTTTACGAAAAATATTTTCGCTGATATGAATAGCTTCATCAGTATTGCAGCGATCTTCACTTTCTCGGCGCAGTGGATCTTCATCTTTAACTTTGTGTATAGTCTGTTTAAAGGTAAGAAGGCTCCTCAAAACCCCTGGAAATCAAATACGCTTGAATGGACTGCGCCAATCAATCCTGGCCATGGTAACTGGCCGGGCGAGATTCCAGCCGTTTATCGCTGGCCATACGATTATAGCAAACCAGGTGCAAAGGATGATTTCATCCCTCAAAACGTGCCATATTCACAAACTCCAGAATCAAACCTTCCGCATGAGAATGAGCTGATTGCTATGGAGAAGGAAATTGAGGCACAGAACCTGAATGACCAATTCGCACAACCTCACTGATAAAAGTGGACAACGGTTTCGGAGCCTGGCTCTTCTAACAATAGTTATTGTCTATCTGGTCGTATTGGCCGGGGGTGTTGTTAGAGGAACTGGCTCCGGAATGGGCTGTCCCGATTGGCCAAAGTGCTTTGGCCGCTGGATTCCTCCAACGGAACTATCTCAATTACCCCCCAATTACCAGCAGATTTATGGGGCTAAGCTGAAAGGCGAAATAGAGTTTAATGCCGTAAAAACCTGGATAGAGTATGTCAATCGACTGCTTGGCGTTTTATCGGGGTTTTTCGTTTTTGCTACGTTAATCGCTTCTTTATCGTATCTGAAAAAAGATAAAGTAGTTTTTTGGGGAAGCCTGGCTGCTTTTATTCTGATAGGCCTTAATGGTTGGTTAGGCTCACGTGTAGTAGCCACTGAACTGGCGCAGTATATGATTACGCTGCATCTGTTATTAGCAGTACTCGTAGTCTTGGCGTTATTATTTGTTTTTATACGTTCCAATCCGCCTAAAGAGAAATTTTCTCAACCCATTAAGTCAACCCAGCCTTTTAGTTGGTTTTTACTGGTAACAATGGTATTGACTACAGGCCAGGTATTGATGGGTACTGTGGTAAGAGAAACGCTCGATGAAGTCATCAAAGAGGTAGGATATACGCAACGCGCAAATTGGATAAGTAGTCTTGACTGGCATTTTTATGTTCACCGGTCATTTTCATTGGTAGTACTGGCTCTTCATATCGCCATAATTTATCGCCTACGCCATATCCGTCAAAATCAGTGGTTGCATAATGTGGCCAATTGGTTGCTTGTGTTGGTCATAGCGGAAATACTAACGGGTGTTGTTATGGCTTATCTGGAAGTTCCGGCAGTTGCACAGCCTATCCACCTCTTATTGGCAATAATAATTGTTGGGTTGCAGTTTTTGGCTTGGCTGGCCTTAACACCTGGACTTATACCGGCAAAACAATACACCGAACAGCCGAATTTACTAAAGGTATAGCATGGAAAAAACAATTGCTCTCAGCGCTGTCAATGCAAAAGCAAAAGCATACGTTGAATTAATCAAGTTAAAACTTACGCTTGCGGTTGTTTTTTCTGGTGTGTTTGGCTATTGTCTTGCTGCTGATGAAATAGATTGGTGGAAATTAGCCGTTTTGATAATTGCTTCAATAGCCATTACAGGTGCGGCTAATATTATCAATCAGATTATCGAAAAAGATTCTGACAAAGTCATGAAACGGACGGCGGTTCGGCCGTTACCAACCGGTCGACTATCGGTCAACGAAGCTGCTGTATTTGCCTTTATTTTATTCTGCATTGCCTGTTACCTATTTGCCGAAGTATTTAATATTCGGGCGGCAGCATTGGCCGTATTGTCATTATTGTTGTATGGATTTGTATACACTCCCCTAAAACGGAAAGGGCAGATTGCTGTATTTATTGGCGCTTTGCCAGGTGCCTTTCCGCCAATGATTGGCTGGGTGGCTGCCACCAATCATTTTGGCTGGGCCCCCGGAATCTTATTTGCAATTCAATTTTTCTGGCAGTTTCCTCACTTTTGGGCTATTGGCTGGCTGGCATTTGATGAGTATAAGAAAGCAGGTATTCAGATGATGCCGGGTAGTGGCAAAAATGCCGATACAGCTTTCAGAATAATGATTTATACGTTGTTTCTAGTGCCAGTTGGCTGGTTACCGTATATGCTGGGAATGACAGGCATTAATTCTGCGCTGGTTGCTATGATTGGCGGAATCTTGTTTTTAGCGCAAACGTTTCACTTGATGAGGACCTGTACAGACAAAGCCGCCTTACAGATGATGTTCGGCTCACTGCTGTACCTGCCTATTGTGCAGATTGTTTATCTATTAGACAAAGTTTAAGGATCATGAGTGATTTAGTAAACAACATTACGATCGTAGAAGAACCGGAAGAAACTCTTTCAATGAATCCAAGGAAGTTTATTCTTTGGTTGTTCATTGTGAGTATTATTATGCTCTTTGCCGCTATGACCAGCGCTTATCTGGTTCGTCGGGCTGAAGGAAACTGGCTGGAGTATACGATTCCTGCTATTTTTTCCTACAGCTCAGTCGTATTAGTAATTAGTAGCCTGACTATGCATTGGGCATATATAGCTGCAAAAAAAGATAACTTTGGCAACCTGAAGACAGCGATAACTATTACTTTTGCACTCGGAATGGTGTTTTTATACATGCAATTCCAGGGATGGGTAGAGTTAGTCAATCAAAAAGTCTTTTTTGTTGGCAATCCTGCTGGCTCATTTATGTATATATTCACAGGACTACACGCCTTCCACCTTATTTCGGGGCTGATTGTGCTGGTCTTTTCGTTAGTTGCCGTTTTCAGGCTACGGATTCATGCAAAGAGCTTGAATCAGATTGAAATCGCAGCTACCTATTGGCATTTTTTAGATGTTTTGTGGTTGTATTTGTTTTTCTTTTTAGTCTATTTTCATTGATAATCTTTTAGACGCATGGCGGCTACTGTGACGACTGATACCCTAACGACCGACTCTGACCAGGTGTTCGACAAAAAAACCTGGATGGGTGGTGTTGAGCCAATGAAGGTGAGCTACGGCAAGCTGATGATGTGGTTCTTCCTGATTTCTGATACGTTCACGTTTTCAGCCTTGCTGGTAACGTACGGTCTGATTCGGTATAGCTATCCAGCCTGGGACCCGGCAATTTATGGCGAAGTATTCAAGTTCTCGAACTTATACTGGCCAACCCCCGAAATGGTCTACGCATCAGTTCCATTCCTGCATGGTATTCATGCTCCGCTGGTGTTTGTAGGGATTATGACGTTTATCCTCATCTTTAGTAGTGTTACAATGGTGCTTGCCGTAGAAGCTGGCCACCGGATGGACCGCGCTGATGTGGAGAAATACATGCTATGGACAATTCTGGGGGGACTAACCTTTCTGGGCAGTCAGGCATGGGAATGGTCGCACTTTATCCACGGAACCGAAACCGGTACAACCATTAGTGAGATCGTAAATGGCCAGACAATTCAGCGAACGATCTTTGGGGCTAATCTGGTCGAAAACCAATATGGACCTCCAGCTTTTGCTGACCTGTTCTTCTTTATTACAGGTTTCCATGGCACACACGTATTTAGTGGCGTTGTTCTGAATATCCTGATTTTCTATCGGGCAGCAACAGGCCTGTACGACCGCCGTGGCCACTACGAAATGGTTGAGAAAGTGGGTTTATACTGGCACTTCGTTGACCTTGTTTGGGTATTCGTCTTTACATTCTTTTATCTGGTCTGATATACCACCCTTCTACAATGTCTGATTACACACACGGAACTCATGAGGTGGGCGAAATTCCACCAGCTAATACTGGAGTTATCTGGAGAACGTTCTGGATTCTGCTAGGTATTACAATGATTGAATTTACGCTGGCTTATTTTATGAAGGCTGGTGGGCTTAGAACATCGATCTTCGTTATCATGACGCTGGTGAAAGCGTTCTATATCGTGGGCGAGTTTATGCACCTGAAGCATGAAGTAAAAAGCCTGATCTGGGCAATTGTTGTTCCCGTAATTTTCATCATCTGGTTACTGGTTGCACTATTGACCGAAGGCGGTTCGATTTTTGAATTGCGATAAGTTATGACGGCCACTCAAAAAGCCGGGATCCTGCTTGCTACGCTGCTGGTCCCGGCTTTGCTGTATCTATTTCTGCGGTTTGGTACCGAGAACCATTACGTACTGCCACGTTACTTACCCAAAATCGACTCAACAACCGGCGAGCCGCTGATGAGTAAGGTAAAACTGGCTGATGGCGAGGAAGTCGTGGACACGGTTTTTAACCATATTCCGCCCTTTCAACTGCTCGATCAGAATGGGAAAACGGTTGATCAGTCGATAGTAAAAAATAAGATCTATGTTGCTGATTTCTTTTTTACACGATGCGGAACAATTTGCCCTAAACTATCGTCGCAACTGACCCGTGTTCAGGATATTTTTCGGGACAATCCGAATATTGTCTTTCTGTCGTATACCATCGACCCAGAGCATGACAGACCTGAGCAACTTAGAGAATATGCCCGAAAGTATGAAGCGATTCCGGGTAAATGGTATTTTCTTACCGGAAACAAAGCCGAAATCTACGATTTGGCCTTACATGGCTATTACCTTCCGGCTATCGACAAGAATGTTCAGGATGGCAAGCCAGACGAAACTTTTATCCACAGCCAAAAGTTGGTATTGGTAGATAAACAGGGCATTGTCAGGGGCTTCTATGACGGAACCGACAAAGAAGACGTTGACCGTCTGGTACTTGAAATCCGCGTTTTACTGGATATTTACGGCAAAGAATAATTCTCCTCTCTTATGGAAACATTGCAGCCAGTTCAGGAGCAAAAAGCCAATCGAGTTATTAACATTCTATCATTAGCTATCCCCATAGCAGTAGCAATATTGTTAGGGATTCGTCAAAAAGTTGATCTGGGCAACTGGACTACTTATTTACCGCACATTAATGGCATTATCAACTCCATTACATCGGTTCTGTTGCTGATGGGCTTTTACTTCATCAGGCAAAAAAATATTGAAGCTCATAAACGAATTATGCTGACAGCCTTTGCGCTGGGTTCGCTATTTCTGGTGAGTTATGTGCTTTATCACCTTACCAACGAATCGACCCCGTATGGTGGTCAGGGCTGGATTCGACCGGTCTATTATGTTCTGTTAATCTCCCATATCGTATTGTCGGTAGTTGTGGTCTGGTTTGTGTTGCGCGCTGTTTATTTTGCCATCAGTGGTCAAATCCTGAAGCATAAGCAGACGGTTAAATATGCATTTCCTATTTGGTTATACGTTAGTATTACCGGCGTTATCGTTTATTTGATGATAAAGCCCTATTATATTCATTAACTCAGGTAAGGCCATGAAAAACTGGAAAGTAGGCGTATTGGTGTTGCTATTAATTACTGTAGCACCAGATTTGATGGCTCAGTGTGCCATGTGCCGTGGCACTGTCGAAAGCACTGTTAGTAATGGTCGAAGCGTTGTTGCGTCGCAACTGAACATCGGCATTTTATATCTTTTAATGATACCGTACCTGATTATTGCATCGATCGGCTACTTGTGGTATCGAAACAGCCGACGGGAATATGAAAAACGTCTCGAAATTACAAGCCGCATTAAACGGGCTTTGTCCTAGGTGCAGGCAGGGGAAAGTATTTAAAAAGCCCTTTTATTCGATTAGAGGTTTCGACGATATGTATGAGCATTGCCCCCACTGTGGGCTACGCTACGAAGTTGAACCGGGTTATTTCATTGGGGCAATGTATGTAAGCTATGCCATCTCAGGTGGGGTAGCGTTAATTACGGGCTTCATTCTCTTTTATTTGGCCGGAGATCCTGAAGGTTGGGTGTATGCAAGCGTAATTGCGCCACTAATGGTACTGATTGCTCCGGTGAATTTTCGAATATCCAGAGTAATATGGCTCCATTATGTTGCTGGAATCAAGTATATTAAGGGACTTTAGTAAGTCCCTTTTTTGTTGGGAACTGTTTTGGGAAGCAGAGTAAAAAAAAAGAAAAAAATTTCAGCCAGATGCAACCCACAGCCCATCGATCTGCATCTTGCCTGTGAACCTAAACAAACATGCTTCGACTTATACCGTTTTTTACGACCGAATCGCAGTTGATAGCTGCATTGAAGCGTGGCGAAAGCCGGGCTCACAAAGTCGTGTATGAACGGTTTGCTGGCAAAATGCTGGCAGTATGCACACGCTATTGTGCTAATCGGGCCGATGCCGAAGAAGTTATGCTGGACGGGTTTATGCGTGTTTTCGAAAAAATCGATCAATTTCGGGAAGATGGTAGTTTTGAAGGCTGGATTCGCCGAATCATGGTGACCGAATCACTAATGTTTTTGCGAAAAACGAAGCAGTGGCGACAGGAAATATCTATTGACGAAACAACTGTCGAACCTGATTACGAGTGGGCCGATACGGCCGTAAATGAAAACGATTTACTACGGATTGTAAATCAATTGCCCGACGGCTATCGAACAATCTTTAACCTCTATGCCATAGAAGGCTATGCTCATGCCGAAATTGCGCAAATGCTGGGTATTTCGGAAGGAACATCGAAATCGCAGTTGAGCCGGGCCCGCATTCTCTTACAAACGAGTTTGAAAAAATTGGAACAGGAGCCGGGACGCCGTCTCCAGACCGAAACCTATGAAAAAACCTACCGAAACACCGCCAATCGATGACCTTTTCGCCCGAAAGCTGGGCAATATGTCATTGTCGCCAAGCCCCGATGGTTTTGAGCGATTACAGGCGCGTATGGGGCAAAAGAAACCAGAAGCAAAAGCTATTTTCTGGCGCAATCCTATCCTATATGGTTATGTGGCTGCAGCCGCCTGTATTGCTGTAGTATTTCTGTTTGGATGGCAGTACTGGTCATCGGGCAATAGCAGCCGAATTGGTGGCAATGAAGTTGCCATTACCCGTTCGGGGCATAGTGGCTCGCAAAAGAGCATACCGCATTCGATAAACGAAAAAAACGACCAGCAAATACCCAATGAGGCCGAATTGAACCAGCCTGAATTGGATGTGGCCGATGAAGTAATCAAAGAGCGGCAGGTAGCAGACGTTCCGAAAGAGTCTCCTCAAAATCGATTTGATTCAGTAAAGAAACAACTAAAATCGAGCCGCAATCGGACATTGGAAAACGCCGTCGATAAATCCGATTTGCCAACGCTTGCTCAGAAAACAAAAACACCCGAAGCAGCACCAATTGCACCAGCGTCAATAGTGCCAATTGAGCAACCCGTTATTGCGGTGAATAAACCGGCTCCGGCGGCCGAGCGTGTGCTGGAAGTGACCATTGCTGAACCCGAAGCATTAGCCGAAGCACGTCAGATTGCCAAAACGACAGTCGAAGATAAACCGCTTGTAGCTGCTAATGAAAAGCACGAAAAAGAAACAAAAGCTGGTAATCTCTGGCAACAGGTAAAACGCTTTAAACAGGGAGAAGTTTTTGCCCGAGGAGAGAATACAGAGAATGAGCGGAGCCTGCTCGGGCGCGCTTATAGTGGGTTAAAGCATACTCTGGATAAAGATAAAGCAGCTAAACAAGACTAACATGCTGAAAATAATGGCTTCGATCCTGTTGCTGGCTTCTGTTTCGGGGGCTCAGGCAGCAACTGACTCCCCGGCCGACTCATTGGTAATCCGCTTCGCTAATCGCACGCGAATGGTTATCTACGCGCCGGATAAAGCAGGGATTCAGGCACTGCTCAACTACGATCTGAACAAGATTGTACGAGAAATGAGCATGAAGCTGGATTCGGTTCCTAATGGTAAAACGGCCGTATCCGAGGGGGGAGACCGCTACTTAAAAGATACCGTACTGGTTGTTACGAAAAAAAAAGACGGGATAACAATTGTAATTAATAGTGATAGTGCCCGCACGGATTCAATACGGCATCGGCGCGATTATGAAAAATCGAGCGTTCGGAGAGGCATTAATTCGTGGTCGCGCAGTGTCGATTTTCAGATTGGTTTGAATACGTTTATAAATCAATCGACACTACCGGCCTATCCAACTGATATTTATTCCCTGAAACCGCTCGGATCGCGTTATTTTGCCGTCGCATTTTCGCAACGGCCAACCCTTATCAAAGGAAAGCGGGCACGGCTTAGTCTGTATTATGCCATTGAGGGCTCCTGGAATAATTATATGTTCGATAACAATGTGGTTGCCCGAAAAGGCGCAACCCAACTGGAGTTTGAACAATATCCTGAGCAGTTGAAAAAAAGCAAACTAACCACATTTGCGCTACAAGTTCCGGTTGTGCCGCGGGTGAGTTTTTACAATGCCGCAGGCCGTAAGGTATTTCATTTAGGGGTGGGCGGTTTCATTGGCTACCGACTCGATAGCTACACGAAAATTAAACGCCCCAATAACGATAAAGTACACGATCATGCCAGCTACTACCTGAATGATTTTCGGTATGGTTTAGTAGGACACATTGGTATTGTTCGGACGAGTCTATTTGTAAAATACGATTTGAATCCCGTTTTCCAGACAGGCAAAGGCCCCGACGTGCGGACATTAAGTTTTGGGATTATATTTTAGTCGCGATTTCGAATGTTGGTCAATGGTCATTTGTGATTGGAAAAGCCTAAAAGCCAATCCAATCATAAATGACCATTATCTTTGGGCAAGATCAGCGTTGTAGATGAGTAAAGAAACGATTGCAATCATTGGTTGCGGATGGGTTGGTTTGCCTTTAGCCGAACAGCTCGTGCAAAATGGCTACCGGGTAATTGGCAGCACAACATCAGTCGAAAAAATAGACTTGTTGCAAAAGAAAGCAATAGTGGCTTATCAATTGCAGTTAAATCCTGAACCAATTGGCGATTTGGATGCCCTTCTAGAAGCCAACACGCTTATAATTGATATTCCTCCTAAAGCGGCTCGCCTGGGCAATGATTTTCATCCGCGGCAAATTCGGGCAGTAGCCAATGCTGTCAGGCAATCGCCGATTAGTCATGTTATTTACGTAAGCTCAACATCCGTTTATCCCGAACTAAACCGTGTTCTGGTCGAAGACGATGTTTTCGCTCCCGAACAGTCGGCTTCCCCTGCTATGACAAAGGCGGAGGAGCTTGTTCGGGAACTCTCGCAATCGGTAACCATAGTTCGGTGCGGGGGCTTAATGGGCTACGATCGGATTCCGGGTAAATATGTAGCCGGGAAAACGGTCGATAGTGGAGCCGTGCCGGTTAATTACCTGCATCGCGACGACGCCGTTGGCATCCTGCAAAGGGTTGTTAGGGAAAAGATAAGCGGGGTTTTTAACGCTGTAGCGCCGGAACACCCAAGCCGGGAAGCTATTTACCGAAAAAGCTGTGCTGATTTCGGCTATGCCATGCCTACATTCGTTGAGCCAGACAAGCCGGTCAATTATAAGATTATCAGTTCCGATAAGTTAATCGAGCTAGCCCATTACCAGTTTCTATACCCCAATCCACTTCAGTTCTATTACACCGTATAAAACTTTTTCTTAACGGAGAATGTGCCGCATACGGGTCCAGAAGAAACCACCCGAAGGCTTACTTTTAGCCATTGCTGCCCGATTTAGTGCTGCCAGAAACAAAAAGTAACCCTGAGCATACCAGCTTCGAAAGCGATCGCTAACCTGCAGATCATGATGAGGCAGATAAGCCAGCAGTTGCTCAAGATCAAACCGATCGGCGGCAACACCAACACCAGCCCGTTGCCCATCAATAGCGTTGCAAGCCTGTTCGAAATGATTCGGTTGCGGAATCATAAGGGCAGGTTTACCCAGATAAGCTGCTTCACAAACCGACTCAAAGCCTGCTGTTGTTACGATCGCTTTGCAGCGAGACATAAAATCCAGAAAACGTTTGCCATCAATAGCATGGTAGGTAAGCGTGTCGTCAATAACTTGGTCAGGAACGTTAACTCCAGAATGAAACGCGTCCATTTGTAGAGTTGGATGCTGTTGATGCGCTTTTAGTAGTTCGGTTTTCAGGCCTGGCTGAGTAACGTAGGCTAATAGAAAATCACCGTCGACGGGCTTTAAATCGGTAATTTCCTGCCGGAGCAGTGGCGGAACCACGCGCAACCGCTGACTGGGTTCGTCGGCTTGTTTATCGAACGACAAAGCCAGTAGTTCTTCGGCCCCGAAACACGTTAATCGGGTATTTATTTTAAACGCCTGCCGATAGAACCACTGTTTTTTCGGCCGCTGAAAGTTTGGATGAAACGCAAAATACTGGTGAGCAATACATACCATCGGTACGGTTGGCCGTAGGAGTGCATAGGTTAGGCCACCAAGCATTTCATAGAAATTTACGACAACGTCGGGCCGCTGTTGTCCAATAACATCGCGAACCTGTTTTAAACTGCGCCAGAAAGGTTTTGCGTATCGAATAGCCTGAACGGTTGTTTTAAACGGTTCCAGCTCATTTGTGCCAGCATTATAGACCAGGCCCGGGCTAAAAATGGGGGTGATGGGTGCGGTGAATTTTTCACTGAAAAATGCCGGAACCCCCCGCTCATCCGTGATACCAACCAACGCGCCAATCACATCGTGGCCGGCTGTTTGCAGAATTTGGGCTAGCGACAACGCTTGTGTCAAATGGCCGCGTCCTTCGCCTTGTACTAGAAATAATACGCGCATGATTGTCGGGCTTATTCGGTCTGGAGACTTAATTCGGTATCGATTTGCGTTCCAGTCGTATTGGTCAGAACTTTTTCATCGTCTTCGTCCAGATCCGAGGTATAGTAGAGTAAACTCCAGTTACCATCATGATCTTCAACGAGCGCACTCATCGATTCGACCCAATCGCCTGAATTCATGTAGATAATACCGTCGAAATCGCGAATGGCGGGCTGATGAATATGACCGCAAATAATACCATCGCAATTACGGGCGCGAGCCAGTTCCATTAGTTTTTGCTCATAATCAGAAATGTAGCTGACAGCTTGTTTGATGCGACCTTTAATTTGCTGCGAGAGCGAGTAATAAGGCAAGCCACGCCAGGTTCGGTATTGATTATAGAACTTGTTGACCCAGAGCAGAAACGTGTAACCAAGATCGCCCAGATAGGCCAGCCACTTCATTTGTGAGGTGATGGAATCAAACACATCGCCATGCGTGACATAGAACTTGCTGGAGCCTGATTGCAGTGTGTAATCTTTTCGGATCGAAAAATTCTTACCTACTTTCAAAGGCATAACCTGATCCAGAAAATCATCGTGATTACCCCGCAAATAGATAACTTTTGTATCGTAATGAACGATTTGTTTTAAAACCGTTTTAAAAAAAGCAGTATGTTTCTTCTTCCAGGTACCGTACTGTTTCAGTTGCCAGCCATCAATGATGTCGCCATTCAGGATGAGTTTCTGGCATGAGTAATTTCGCAAAAATTCTGTGGCCTCTTTCGCTTTAGACCCGGCAGTGCCGAGATGAATGTCAGAGAGCACAATTGTGCGGAACTGTGTACTTGATTTCATGGACGAATTTACCTTCCATTTATGAAGTGGGATTTACTTTAATGTTACCAAATTGACAACAATAATGCCTTTGTGCGGCAATTATTCATATTGACTTAATACACTACGACAAATGGAAAATCCAGTGCTGATTTTTGGGGCAGGAAACCTGGGAATGACCGCTTTAGACTTATTTCAACGCAATAATGTTGTTGTTTATGGGCTGCTCGACGACAAAAAGGAGCTACACGGTAAAGAGTTTGGCGATGTATCGGTGTTGGGAGATACGGATGACGATGGCTTTCTGAAACTGATTGGCCATAAGTGCGAAGCTTTCGTGGCCATTAGTGATAGTCGTGTTCGGAAACGATTGGTAAAAATGCTCAACGAACGCCGGAAGGTGCAACCCGTAAATGCGATTCATGATACGGCAGTTGTATCACAAATGGCTACATTGGGGCATGGTAATCTGATTGCAGCCCGAGCCGTCATAAACCCATTTGCCGAACTAGGCCAGCATTGTATTGTTCAGTCGGGAGCTATTATCGAAAGCCAGGCTAAACTAGGCGACTATGTACAGGTCGGAACCGGCAGTTTGATCAGTAGCCACGTGACCATCGAAGAAGGGGCTTTTATTGGCGCAGGAGCCACGATCGTGGCTGGATTGACCATTGGTAAGAATGCCCGCATTGGTGCAGGTTCTGTGGTCATAGAAAGTGTTGGCGCGGGAGAAACCGTATTTGGCAATCCGGCCAAAAAACTGTAGAGACGCGATCTCTCGCGTCTCCTATGATCAGCAGTTAATAGCTATTAATCATCGCTCGCACCTACTAGTATTGCTAACGCCCAGGAGACGCGAGGAATCGCGTCTCTACTCTACATACAAAACTTCGTTAGCCAGAAAATCCTGATAAGTTCGCTCCAGGCCTTCTTTCAGCTCGGTGGCATGTTTCCAGCCCATCGCATGTAATCGCGACACATCCATTAATTTGCGGGGTGTACCGTCGGGCTTTTCGGTATTCCAGCGGAGTTCACCTTCAAAACCAACGGTTTCCTTAACCATCTCGGCCAGTTCGCGAATAGTTACATCCTCGCCAGTTCCGATGTTGACAAACAACTCGTCGTTATACTGTTGCATCAGATAGAAACAGGCATCGGCCAGATCGTCGGCATGGAGAAACTCGCGACGTGGCGAACCCGTGCCCCATACCTCAACCGAAGGCAGATTGTTGATTTTAGCTTCGTGGAATTTCCGGATCAGTGCAGGCAGTACGTGTGAGCCCTGCAAATCGTAGTTATCATTTGGGCCATACAAATTGGTTGGCATAGCCGAAATGAAGTTACACCCATATTGGTTGCGATAAGCTTCACAAAGTTTAATGCCCGTAATTTTGGCAATGGCGTATGGTTCGTTGGTCGGTTCCAGGTAGCCGCTCAACAAATAGTCTTCTTTTAGCGGTTGTGGCGCTAACTTTGGATAAATACACGATGAGCCAAGGAACAACAGCTTCTTAACGCCTGTTTCATAAGCGCTATGAATAATGTTGGCCTCAATCATCAGATTGTCGTACAGGAATTCGGCCCGGTAAATATTGTTGGCCAGGATACCACCAACTTTAGCCGCTGCCAAAAAGACATAATCGGGTTTTTCTTCGGTAAAGAAGTCAATTACGGCGGCCTGATTACGCAAATCTAGTTCAGATGAAGTGCGGGTAATAATGTTTTCGTATCCCTCGGCATGTAATTTGCGAGTAATAGCTGAGCCGACCATCCCCCGGTGTCCGGCAACGTAAATGCGAGCCTGTTTTTCCACGTATTTTGCTTATATAGTGTGTCTGATATTCAGTAAAAGAACGGATAAAATAATAGTACGTAGTGAATCGTTGCAAACTTAACAAACTTAAGACATCAATCGTTTGTCCTGATTATGTCCATGTTATATTTTAAATATTTTCTTGTTGTTGTCATATTTATTGAATCAGGAACATTGTTTGCGCAGGGGAAACCCTCCCAACCTTCGTCGCTGACCACTGCCAGCAAGCCTGTGTTAGCGCCCTCTGGTGCGCCAGAATCTCCATTTGCGTCCGTTCCATCTTCAATGACTACACTTGGTCTACCATCTATGTCGTCATTGAAAGGGCAAAAAGACACCTATATCTCTGAAGTTCAAGACCTGGGTTTGAAAATCAAACAACTAAAAAAGGCTAAATCGGAGAAGAAAGCAAAGAAAAAGACCGCAAAAAATGAATATGAGGGGTTGGCTATGGTTAAAGCTTATACCAAAATAGGCAGTGGCGACCGTACCATTATCGAAGAGTTTCATATTCTGCGGGATAACGATGCCGCTAAACCGTTGCCATATATACGTGATATTTATCGATATTATCAGCGAAGCGGTCGGGTAACGAGTTCGATTATAAGAGACGAAGGCAGCGGCCTTTTACTGCATGGCCCTTACAAACGCTATCAGAATGGAAATCTGATTGAAGAAGGGTATTACTATGCCGGTATGAAAGATGGGCGGTGGGAAAAATATGATTCTCATTTCATTCTTCTGGATAAAACCCGCTGGCAAAAAGGAGTTCCGGCCGAGTCGAGGTTAACCTTCTATGATTCTACGCATCGAAAAATCAAAGAAATTGTTCCGATTGAATATGGTAAAATCAAAGGAACCTACATGGCGTTTTACGAAAACGGATTGCTGGCTGAAGAAGGGAAATACGACAATGGCATCAAGATTGGCCGCTGGACCGAATTTTATCCGATAAGTCCGAGTGGTCGGCGTATGCGTAAAAAACTCATGCAATATGGCCGTGATCAATGGGACACAGAATTCGAACCGTTTGTTATTACCGAGTGGGACGAAAAAGGTAAAGTGACCTATGAGCGATCGAAAGACAAAAAAGTTGTAGACGAAGAGGAGGCTGAAAACTAGAAGTTATTTGAATACGCCTTTTGGATCGGGTCGTTTGACCAGCAGATCGTTCAGGTAATGAAGGTCTAACACCGACATATCGAGCGTTCGGGCCTGATGAAAATACTCCCAGGCTTTATCGTAATCAGCTTTCAGGAAATTTACCAGTGAAAGTTTTTGATATGCTACGGCATTGTCGGGGCTAATCGACAGCGATTTTTGCAGAATTTGTTCTGCTTCTATTAAATCGGTGGTATCTGCTTTATTTTGATAATGTTTGATCTGAACCGTAGCCAGATCAGTCATTAATATAGTATTCGTATCAGCTACGGCCAATCCTCTCTTCAACATCCGAATCGCATCGGGCAGGTTTTCTTTCTGATAGCAAACAACCCCTAGTCCCCAATAGGCATCTGAGTTTTTATTATTGAGCAGCCACGCCAGATTGAACCGATAAGCCGCCGTGTCTAACTGCCCATTTGTGATATAATCCCAGCCACGGGCCGCAAAGAAATCGCTGGCTTCCGACCGGCTTGCAAAATTGCGGTCGCAGTCATTCAGAAAATGAATTTCCAGATCGATTTGTTCGGCGGTTTTAGCGCGTTCGCCAAATAGGGGTAAAATATTTAGAGATTCGAGCGTTTCGGGGGTTGCAGTATCAGTGGTAGGTTCCCTTTTAGAGACGCTCTGTTCTTTACTGGATGCAGCGCTGCCTGCTGGCCGATCGGAGTTGGACCGTACAGACGTAATAAGCTGTTTGGGCTGGGCCGTTACCCATAAAGGCAAGATGACCAAACCCAATTGCACCAGATTCATCCGAACGTTCATACTAACTAACACACTGCTGGTATTACGATAAAACGAATGGGGAATCCAAGTTAGTACATTGTTTTGAAACTACCGACGGTTTCCCCGAGGCCGCGATCGTTTAGCGGAACTTATGGCCGTTCCTGGCTTACGCGTTGAACGGGTAAAATGTCCTCCCGATGACTTAGAGGCTGTTTTTTTGGTGTCGGTTCCACTCGACTTTGACTTTGAACGAGCTTTGCCAGGGCCCATATTTTTCTCTTTTTTTTCGTGAAAGGCTCCCAGAAACGTAGGATCTTCTTTTCGCCGTTGTTCATCTATTTCCCGCAACATGGCCTGCTGCTCATCGAAAGGCGTTTCTGTGATTTCAATTTCAGTAGGTAAGGGTTGGCGAGGAACTGTCATACGAATGATTTTCTCAATCTTCTGCACATGATAATCCTCGGCCATTGTCACAAACGTAATGGCTTCACCGGTTCGGTTGGCTCGACCAGTACGACCAATCCGATGAACATAATCTTCGTAAATCAGCGGTACATCGAAATTGATGACGTGGCTTACTTCGGCCACATCAATACCACGGGCGGCCACATCCGTTGCAACTAATACCTGAATGTTTCCTTCCTTGAAATCATCCATGGCATTGATGCGGGTGTTCTGGCCTTTGTTGGCATGGATAACCCGTACCTTGTTGGGATCTAACACTTTCCGTGCCAGAAACTTATAAATATTTTCGGCGGTGGTTTTGGTTCGGGCAAAGATGATAACGCGCTGAAAGGATTCGCTGCGGATCAAATGTTCGACCAGATTGATTTTGGTACGGAAATTAGGTACTTCATAAATTACCTGATTAACCATATCGGCAGTAGAGGCCTGTGGCGTCACTTCAATCCGAATCGGGGCTTCCAGAAACTCCTCCGAAAGTCGCTCAACCCGCCCGCCAAACGTAGCCGAAAAGAGGAGATTCTGGCGTTTTGTCGGAATCACTTCCAGAATAGATCGGATTTGAGGCATAAACCCCATATCCATCATTTTGTCCGCTTCATCGAGAACCATTGTCCGAATGTCTTTTGTGATTAGCTCACTTATCCGGTAGAGGTCCATAAACCGACCGGGTGTTGCCACCACAAGATCAATTCCTTTACGCAGAGCCTCAATTTGAGTTTTAGGCCCCAGGCCACCGTAGAGGGCAACATAGCGTAGGTCAGTATATTTTGCCAGTTGACCTACCGCTTCAGTAATCTGCATAACCAGCTCTCGGGTTGGGGCAAGAATTAACGCACGGGGAGTTGAGCCCTGAGCGTATTTTATTTTCATGAGTAAGGGCAGCAGATAAGCCGCCGTTTTACCCGTACCGGTTTGGGCAATACCCAGTACATCGTGATTCCCTAAACTGAGAGGAATGGTTTTTTGCTGGATAGGGGTTGGTTCTGTATAGCCAAGATCGGCGACCGCATTTAGTAACTGCCGGTTTAGATCAAATTGCTCGAAAGAAGTTATTTCCATAGAATATAGCTGGCAGCAATATGCTTCCAGTATTAGTCTGTTGCAACAGAGTGGTTAAAAAGACAGTATAGGCTGCCAAAAAAGTTCAGAACTGCTTTAATACGCGCTCCACACCGCTAACGTATCCCGAACCAAACAGATTCACATGTACCAGTAATGGATAAAGGTTATAAATAGAAACGCGCTCATTAAACCCGTCTTCAAGCGGAAACGCTTCATCGTAGGCTTCATAAAACGCTTCGGCAAACCCTCCGAATAATCTGGTAAAGGCCAGATCGGCCTCTCGATAGCCGAAATATACTGCCGGATCTATCAGGGCGGGCCCGCCATTTTCGGTTACGATCACATTGCCCGACCATAAATCGCCGTGGAGCAGGGCCGGGCGTTCGTTTGGCAGTATGCTGGGCAAGTGATTCCGCAACCGAAACAATGCATCATACACCGATTTGGATAGTAATCCTTTATAGAGTGCCATGCCTGCCTGTGGTAATAAGCGCTGCTCGAAAAAGAAATCGATGCCGTTTGTTGTCAGTGAATTGGATTGCGGTAAAGAACCTATATAATTAGCGAAACTCAAGCCAAATTTTGCCTGTGTGTGCGAATGAATCAAGGCCAGCGATTGCCCCAGATTTTCCCAATACGTTCTGTTGGGAGTGCCTGGGTCTATGTATTCCAGAATCAGATAGGATTTATCGGATTGCTGACCATAACCCACTACCTGCGGAATATACAACGCATCTGTTTGCCGGAGAAGGTCGAGACCTCGTGCTTCGGTTTCGAACATATCCTGCCGTTCGGCGTGGTTCCATTTGATGAAAAAAACACCTTCCGACGAAAATACCTGAGCCGCCGTATTAATATCGCCACCCGATAAAAACTGTGTCTCGATCACCTCAACCGGCTGGCCTAAAGCCGAAAACAGAATCGTCTCAAAAAACGAAAGTTGTTCGTCACCCCAAAAATTCATGCGTTATTCGCGTAAGAATAAATCATAACCGAAGCGATTTCATGAAGTAATTGCTGTAAGTTATGAATACTGAAACTTAAATCGTTTATGAACCCACAGATTCAACAGCTATACAATAGTGCTAATAAAACCCAACGACGAATCATTGGTTTGATGTCGGGTACATCGCTCGATGGATTGGATGTTGCGCTTTGCCGGATTACGGGCAGTGGCCCCGATACTGAGGTTGCCCTTGAACGCTTTACAACAGTTTCTTATGAAGACAGCTTTAAGAATGAAATTCGGATGATTTTCGCCAAACGTGAAATCGATTTCGAACAACTTTGTTTATTGAATCCATACATTGGCCAGCTCCACGGTCAGATGATTCTCGATTGTCTGCGTAAGTGGAATATAAAACCCGACGAGGTGGATATTGTTGCCAGTCATGGCCAAACGGTTTATCATGCTCCCAAAAGCCAGCATCGGCGCGATAAGTTCCCAAACGCAACACTTCAGATTGGTGATGGCGATCATGTGGCGGCTACAACTGGTATTATTACGTTTAGCGATTTTCGGCAGAAACACGTGGCATTAGGGGGCGAAGGCGCACCACTGGCCGTATACGGCGACTATTTTATGTTCTCTCAAAAGGGAGAGAATCGTATTCTTCTAAATATGGGCGGAATTGCCAACTTTACCTATTTACCTGCCGATGGAGAGGCTCGTAACGTGTTTACGACCGACACGGGGCCGGGCAATACGCTGTTAGATGCCTATGCTCGCCGTTTTCTGAACAAAGCCTACGACGAAGATGGCAGATTGGCGGCCAGTGGTCAGGTAAGCACAGCGTTGCTCGAAGCCTTGAAAACCAATCCATTTTTTGAGGCTCCTTTTCCCAAAACAACTGGTCCTGAAGTATTCAATCCTGCCTATGTAGAAGCCATGCAGGAAAAAAGCCACACTGCACACTTATCGGCTGCCGACCTGATGGCTACGCTTGTACAGTTTAGTGCCGAAACGATTGCGAGTTCAATCCGGCGAGTTTTGCGGGCTGGCGAAACCTACCGGGTATATATGAGTGGTGGAGGCATGCATAATCCTGTATTGACTAATACGATTCAGGAATTGCTGCCTACCTGTTCGTTTGGCGTAACCGACGAGCTCGGGATCAATGGCGATGCGAAGGAAGCCGTTTTATTTGCTGTTTTGGCAAATGAGAGTCTGGCAGGCGGAACTACGTCGTTTGGCGATCGGCAGGGAGTGCCAACCGTTTCGATGGGAAAAGTTAGTTTTCCGAAATAACGACGAAATAGGGGGAGGATTACATCGTCTCTGCAACCATAACAATAAGCTGAGCTGCTGGTAAAAATAAAATTTGCGCCAGAAAAGTGCCTAGTAAACGCGCAATAACCATCAGAACGACTTGCCGCCGGAAGGATGATTCCCGGTATTTGCCTTCTGTTACCTCGTCGGTTAAAATTGATAAGTAGGGGTCAATAAACAAAAACATTAGAATTGTAGCCAGCCCATTGATAACGGATGATAAGTTGCTTGACGTTGTTCGTAACTCTGGTTTAAGATAGCCTGCGTATAAGGAAGCTAATACACCTACTGTTAATACAGCTACAGCAATTACGTTGAAAGCAAAAACTTTCCATGGAATAGCTTCTTTGCTTTTGATCTGACTGATATTGCCCAAGTCTGGTGTTGTTATACTCGTTCGAATCAGATGGAACCCGGCAGGTGAAAAACCTGCCAGCACCAGGGATGGTATTGATTTATGCCGGGAGAAGTGAATAACAGCGTAAGAAAATAGTCGCTGGAAAGATGGAATAAGAAGTGCTCCTATAAGAGTAGCAAGCGAAGTTGTCCATAATATCCAGTAAAATACACTAATAGGGTCGGGGTTGTGATAATAAATAGTTTTCTCAACTACGTTTGCCAGGATTGGTGCCTGAAAGCCATTCGCTGTTCTTGAAATTAAAACCAGCACGTTGAAGAGGGCAAATGATACGGCAATTTTGCGGGTTCGAATGCCAACGATGCGTATGGAATACGACAAAGTACTTATCAAATTAATCAGAAAAGATAGCGCAAGAACCCAGACGATTTGTGTAGACATATTTGTTCTGGCTAAAATAAATGGAAGTAACTATCAGAGTAAATCTGTACAATTGTACGAGTAATTCACCGTAAAGGAAATGATAGCAATAGATGATTTTATCGATCAGTTTTCAACTGTTTTTAGTTCAGTAAAGGAGCTTGATCCGTGGATGATTACTCAGAACCTACCGGCAACAGTTCAATTAATGATCCGTGATCTTGACGATAGCTACGTTGTGCAGAACGGAATTGCAATTCATAGAACGGCCATTGTTGAAATGGGTGCCGTATTGAAACCGCCGATCATTCTTGCCGAAAACAGCTTCGTTGGCGCCCATGCCTACTTGCGGGGCGGAGTTTATGTTGGATCAGGAAGCCGAATTGGGCCGGGTTGTGAGCTAAAATCAAGTCTGATTTTAGCTCATACGGCAAGCGCTCATTTCAATTTTATTGGCGACAGCATCATTGGCAACAATGTGAATTTTGAGGCTGGTTCGGTAATTGCCAATCACTTCAATGAAAAAAATGGATCAGATAAGCTAATTCGAGTCCGCTATCAAAACACCGCTATCGAAACAAATATGGTAAAATTTGGCGCGTTGGTGGGCGATGGCTCAAGAATTGGTGCCAATGCTGTTTTGTCGCCCGGTACGATTTTACCCAGACAGTCGATCGTTAAGCGACTTGAATTAGTTGATCAGCAGGCCATCAGGCAGTTATCGTAAGCTTAACTTTTCGGCCTGAATACTTTCATGACGGTTTCATCTGTTGTCAGAAACGGCCCGCCAACAAGATCAATGCAATAAGGTATAGCTGGAAAAACCACCGACAAACATTGGCCAATAGCGGTAGGTTTTCCGGGTAAGTTCAGAATAAGTGTCTGATTTCGGATTCCGGCTGTCTGGCGCGATAAAATAGCCGTCGGAACATACTTAAGACTTTCCTGACGCATCAGTTCACCAAATCCGGGAAGCATCTTCTGGCAAACCGCTTCAGTGGCTTCGGGCGTAACATCACGAAGAGCGGGGCCAGTCCCACCGGTAGTTACAACCAGACAGCAATTTTCAGTATCGGCCAGTTCAATCAGGGTTGCTTCCAGTTGATCCTGCTCATCGGGAATGACGCGGTAAACAGGTTCCCATTCACTCGTGAGCCATTCGGTGAGCAGTTTCACAACGGCCTTACCGGGAATATCTTCATAAACCCCTGCACTAGCTCTATCCGAAACGTTGATGATGCCGATTTTGATCATAAGCTTTAAATGAGTGAAGAGTTAAGAGTGAAAAGTGAAGAATAGTTTTGACAGACGCGGAGCTATTCTTCACTCTTAACTCTTCACTAAAAAATCAGGGTTTTTTCCGCTTTAGCGCCAGATCGTGTGCCGTATCGTAGTAGGAGCGGAGATTGCTCCAGTCAAATACTTCGGCAATGCTTTCAACACGATTGCGCTGAGCAATGCGGTCGCGTTGAGCCATCCGAACAAAACGGAACAAAACGCTGGCAAGCTGATCGGCGGCTTCGTTGAAATTCTGTGTTCGGCGATTGATGACGTAGATACCCCGGTTTTCGTAGTCGCGCATGATTTGCATAATGAAATCGCCAAAGCCCGACTGGTCGCTCGTAACGGTTGGAATACCCCGCACAACGCACTCCAACGGAGTGTAGCCCCACGGTTCATAATAGCTTGGAAATACGCCGAGGTGGCAACCACGTACAAATTGGCTATAGTCGAGTCCGAACAACGGATTTGTCGATGCAATAAAATCAGGGTGGTAAACGATTTTAACCCGGTCATACTCATTGTTGACCAGATTCGCCTGCCGAATAAACCGCGTCATGTCGTCTTCCTGAACCAGATTATGCGTCACAAATGGCGGCAGGTGTTTGGTCCGCCAGCTTTGCACGGTACGCCGGAGCCGAAGCCGCCAGTATTCGTCCACGAAACTGTTCAGATCGGGTAATCGGTTTTCTGGGTTCGAAGCAGCCGCCAGAAATAACCGTTCGCCAACCTGTTTTTCGATATTTTCGCAGGTATCCCGAATTTCGTCGAGCAGTGCCCGCGAATGAAGCACATCGGGATTGATAGATGTATAGGGCTGCTTGGTAACCATGAACATCACAACCGTCATGTCCATGTTCGCTTCCCGCATCCGGTAGTTCAGTCGGGCCAGCGCTTCGAGTGTCAGGTCATAGCCTTTGTTGGAGAATTCGAACCGGCCTGATGTGAAGAAGTAAAGCGTTTTTTCCAGATCGAATGAATAACTCTGGAAGAAGTGCCCCATCACAAACTCGTGAATCTTTTCTTTATAGCGGACGTGCAGATTCTGAAACTCGTGTGTAGCCGCAAAGCGGGTAATATTAAGACCGTTCGGGAGGATCAGGTCGGGGTTTCGGCCCAGAAAAACCTCGCACTCGCGTGCTGTTACATCGCTAACCGTTGTGAAAACGTGCGATTGCTGAGCCGCCAATCGCTCAACAGTTGCCTGCGTGTCGATTCCATAATGCTGGGCCTCCCGCTTCCAGTCGAAGAAAGGGAGTTTACCGTAAAACCCGGCTTCGTTCTGAGCCAGGTATCGGCCAAGCATGGTTGCGTGTGTTGTGAAAACAGTAGCAACCTTCACATTGTCGCGCCGTAAATCGGGCAAACCCGTGCTGGCCATCCATTCGTGGAAATGTGCTACAAAATCGACCCGGCGCGAATGGTCTTCGGCCAGGAGCGTAATAAATAGCCGAACCATTTCGCCAAAAGCCAGAGTCTGATTTACCAGTTCTTCGACGTTCAGTGTCGAAAGCTGATAGTTTTCCCAGAGCTGTCCTTTAACATAATTTAGCCGTTCGGGGCCTACGCTGTTAATGTCGAACAAAACAACGCGCGGGCGACCAGTAACGAGCCAATATCCGTATTCGACGGTATAGCCCATCTGGCGCATTTTACGCACGGTTTGCCCGATTTCTGTTTCGTCCGAGTCTGTAATCGGTTCAAATTCAGCGGCAGCTCGTTGTGGGAAATAAGGCCCGAGCGCCACGTAATTGTCATCCCATTTTTCGACCATGGCCGGTACTTTCGACCGGATGACTGTATAGATACCGCCAACCTGGTTACACACTTCCCAGGCAATCTCAAGCAGTAACTTCCGCTTTGATGTTGAAAATACCGATTCCAAATTTACGGGTGGTTTTGGGTATTGTTTATTGGTACAGATTACGGGATTTGCCACTGCAATCAAATACTATAAACAATAAAAGACAAACTTGTTTACTTCAAATATGATTGAGCGTCGGTTACGGACGTTTGTTTGTGCTGAGTCAGTGTATAATTAAAGCCTTTCTGGATGCTGAATGCCCCTGTTTCACCTTGTTTATTGACTGCCAGAAAGCCAACCTGTATGTCTTTGTAATCCTGCTTTTTAACAATTCGCATCACCGCTTCCTCACAGGCTTGCTGCGGAGTGCGGCCCTGGCGCATTAGTTCAACGACCAGAAATGAGCCACAGGTCCGCATCACGAGTTCGCCTAATCCGGTTGCGCAGGCCCCCCCAATTTCGTTATCGACAAACAGACCAGCACCAATAATGGGTGAATCGCCTACCCGACCATCCATCTTATAGGCAAGACCGCTGGTGGTACAGGCTCCCGAAATGTGGCCTTTTTCGTCGATGGCCAGCATACCAATTGTGTCGTGTCGTTCAATATTGGCTATCGGCTTATATTTCGCTGTTTTCAGCCATTCCCGCCATTCTTTTTCGGCGGCTTTGGTCAACAGGTTTTCTTTCCTGAATCCCTGCGATAAGGCAAATGACAAGGCTCCTTCTCCAGCCAGCATTACATGGGGCGTTTTTTCCATAACGGCCCGGGCTACCGAGATTGGGTGCATAATATGTTCTAAAAAAACTACAGAACCCGCGTTTCCTTTCTCGTCCATAATACACGCATCGAGGGTTACGCGTCCATCGCGGTCAGGGCGTCCACCATAGCCTACACTCATATCGTTAGGGTCAGCTTCGGGCACGCGTACACCGGCTTCTACAGCATCGAGTGCGCTGCCTCCACCATTGAGCGCGGCCTGAGCAGCGGCATTGGCTTTGGGCTGATTCCAGGTTGAGATAACCAATGGAATTCCCGATGGCGCATTGTTCTGATGCGCTGAAACAGAGTTAAATGACAATGCAGGAAAAAGGCCAGCCAGCGAGCTAACGGACAAAAAACGGCGTCGATTGATCATAATGCAGCTACTTATGGCTCAAAATAAAGGAATAAACAGTTGGCATTTACTACTTTTAGCCGATTTATTACAAACGAAAGATGGAAGATTCCAGAAAGCATATTCTGTTGATGGATGGCCCCGACAATAAGGGCCTGATTTATCATGTCACCGGGGTTTTGTTCCGCCATAGTCTGAATATTATTCATAACGACGAGTACGTTAGTCCATCGGGCCAGTTTTTCATGCGAACCGAGTTTGAAGGAATCTATGACAGTGCAGCCCTATTGACCGAATTGAAAACAACGCTGCCCAATCCGGGTATTACGTTTCGCCTGAATCCCAAGCGCAAAAAGAACATTGTGATTCTGGTTACAAAAGAACACCATTGCCTGGGAGAGCTGTTGCTTCGGTATGCGTTTGATGAACTGGATGCGAACATACTGGCTGTTATAAGTAACTACAACCTGTTACAACCGTTGGTTAGTAAGTTCGGCATTCCGTTTCATTACATTTCGCATGACGGTAAAACCCGCGAAGAGCATGAAGACGCTATTCTGCGAACATTATCCATTTATGAACCTGAATATTTGGTACTGGCCAAGTATATGCGTGTACTTACTTCGGGGTTTGTTAATCAGTTTCCCAATCGGATCATCAATATTCATCACTCGTTTCTGCCAGCCTTTATTGGCGCTAATCCGTATCGGCAAGCCTATGAACGGGGTGTAAAGATCATTGGTGCAACAGCCCACTTTGTCAACAACGATCTGGACGAAGGGCCAATTATTGCACAGAATGTTAAGGGAGTCGACCATCGGCATACGGCCGCCGATATGGCAACCGAAGGCAAAGACATTGAAAAAATAGTGCTCTCTCAAGCGTTGAAGCTTGTTTTCAACGATCGCGTATTCATTTCGGGCAACCGGGCCATTGTGTTATAAAAGCAGGCCTGTTGTCGCTATTTATTCGCAACAGAGCATCTTTACTTTCAATATTGCATAAAAGTCCCCGAAAAAGCCCGCCTTTTTGTATCCAGAATATGGTATATTTCGGACCTAAATAATCCCATTAACCCCGATTTACTGTTCCTGCTGTATCATGCAAAAACTTCAAATGTTAGACTATGTAGTCTTTTTTGTTTATTTTATTATCGTTAGTGCTTACGGGTACTGGATTTACAAACGAAAACAATCTGCCAAAATCTCTACTACTGACTTCTTTCTGGCCGAAGGGTCGCTGACCTGGTGGGCTATCGGATCATCGCTGATTGCCTCCAATATTTCGGCTGAGCAATTTATTGGCGCGTCGGGTGATGGCTTTGCAATGGGGCTGGCTATTGCCACATACGAATGGATGGCGGCTGCTACACTGATTGTAGTGGCTGTTTTTTTTATGCCGATTTATCTCAAGAACCGCATCTTCACAATGCCGCAGTTCCTGACTCAGCGGTATAATAACACGGTTTCGATGATTATGGCCATTTTCTGGCTGTTTCTGTACGTGTTGGTTAACCTGACCTCGATTCTGTTTCTGGGAGCTCTGGCGGTGTCTACCATTTCGGGGCTGAACTTTACGGCCTGTATGCTTGGTTTGGCGGTGTTTGCCGTAATCATTACGCTCGGTGGGATGAAAGTAATCGGCTATACCGACGTAATTCAGGTGTTTTTCCTGATTCTGGGCGGTCTGGCAACAACCTATCTGGCCATTAATCTGGTATCGTCGGAAAACGGGACCGAAGGTATCATGAACGGGTTTAATCAGATGCTGACCCAATCGTCAGACCATTTTCACATGATTTTCCCGAAAGGGCATCCGCACTATGCATCATTGCCAGGATTAACAGTACTGATTGGTGGAATGTGGATTGTGAACCTGAACTATTGGGGCTGTAACCAATACATTACACAACGGGCTCTCGGTGCCGATCTGAAAACGGCCCGCGAAGGTATTCTGTTTGCGGCTTTCCTAAAACTGTTGATGCCCATTATTGTGATCTTGCCCGGTATTGCGGCTTATACGCTATATCAGAAAGGGTTGTTTCAGCAGGAAATGCTCGATGCATCGGGTGAATTAAATAAAGACCATGCGTATCCGGTTTTGCTGAATCTGCTCCCTGCAGGGTTGAAAGGACTGTCGTTTGCAGCCTTAACGGCGGCAGTTGTAGCGTCGTTGGCTGGTAAAGCCAATTCGATCTCAACCATTTTTACGCTCGATATTTTCAAAAAATATATATCGCCCGATGCCAGCGAACAAAAACTGGTGCGGGTTGGTCGGGTTACCATTTGGGTAGCAATGGTGATGGCTATTCTGATTTCGCCATTTATGGGTATCGATAAAAAAGGTGGGTTCCAGTTTATTCAGGAAATGACCGGACTGGTTTCGCCGGGCGTATTTGCGGCCTTTATTATGGGCTTTTTCTGGAAAAAGACGAACTCAAGCGGGGCGCTGTTTGCTATTGTCGGTGGGTTTTTGCTATCGCTGTTTTTCAAATATGTGCTGCCCGATTTAATAAATCTGGAATTCCTGGCTCCAATGGGTTTTGCCGTTCAGAATGCCGATGGCGTATACACCATTCCATTCCTCGACACAATGGGCTTTGTCTTCCTGATTTGTATTGCCGTGATGTTTGTGCTGGGTGTTCAGAAGCCTAGCCTGAAAGGTCTGGAAATTGATCGCAGTATGTTTAAGGTAGCGCCAACGTTTGCTATTGGCGCTAGTTTAATTCTGGGCATAGTCGTAATTCTATACGCTGTATTCTGGTAATTACTGATTTGTTATCTGATTGACAACGCTTTTGATGGCGTCGGCACTGGCTTCAATACGTTCGTATTCGCCCAGCACAGCCGACGCCATTTGTATATTTGGTCGACGATAGATCATTGGGCTGGGCAAACTGCTTTTGCCGCTCAAATGAACTGCATCGAGGCCAATGCCTTTGAATATACCAGCATTATGGCCCGAAATGCCTACTCCGGCCATAATTTCGATACGTCCGGCGGCCTGTTCAGCCAACTGTTTTAGAACCGCAAGTCCCGATTCGGCAGACGGGTGCTGACCTGAAGTTAGAATACGAATAGCACCGGTTCGGATAACGGCTTCCAGTGCTTCGGTCGGGTCGCGTGCCATATCGAATGCGCGGTGGAATGCCACCGGCATGGGGTGGGCTAACTCAATCATCTCGCGGGTATGGGGCTCGTCAATAGTGCCATCGGCGTTCAGAATGCCCAATACAACGCCATCGGCTCCCAATGATTTTGCTATGGCAATGTCGGCCCGCATTACATCGAGTTCGGTTGCGGAGTAGAGGAAATCGCCACCGCGTGGACGAATCATGACAAACAGTTGAATCGAAAGATGCTGGCGAGCCAGTTTGATCAGGCCCGCACTGGGGGTAGTTCCCCCTTCGCTCAGGCTACCGCATAGCTCAACACGGTTGGCTCCAGCCTGCTGGGCGGTCAGGCAGGATTCCAGAGAGTAAGCACAAACTTCAATGAACATGGAAGGACTTTAAGAGTAAAAATTAAAAAGTAAGATCTTGATTCGGAATATTACAATCGAAAAAATAGTTTGGATCAAAAAATGTGTATTTTAACTAAAAATTGTTTTTATACATCGATTTATTGGTTAACCAAAACAAAAGCAGACGTTGGCTGTTATTGGCCTAAATCCCAGCAAAAAAGCATTCACAAACATTTTTACGGAAAAGTGCTTGGATATTAACGGTTTTTTTACTTTTGCACCCTCATTGAAAAAGTAGTCATTAAATACTGAAGACACGAAGACACTATGTACTGGACACTCGAACTCGCATCTTATCTGGAAGATGCTCCCTGGCCTGCCACAAAAGACGAACTAATTGACTATTCCATTCGCTCTGGCGCTCCGCTTGAGGTTGTTGAAAACCTGCAGGAACTTGAAGACGACGGCCAGCCTTACGAAAGCATCGAAGAGATCTGGCCAGATTATCCGACAAAAGATGATTTCTTCTTCAACGAAGACGAGTACTGAGCCAACCGAATAGTTACCAATTGAAAAGGCGTAATCCAGCAGTGGGTTACGCCTTTTGGGTTAATAATTCGTCATTTGCTTCTTATGGGACCGGTATGTTAACCAATGACTTCTACTTACTGTTTTTCATAGAATCCTTAACTGAGCGGTCGTATTTGCGGGGAGCGTAGAGGAAGCCGAAAGCCTCGGCTCCTTCTTTGGTATGCACCTTATGATGGATGTAGTGTGCCCGCATGATACGTTGCATGTAGCGCCCGCTCGTGTCGAATTTTAGTTTTACCCGACGATGAACGATGATGTCGTGGAAAACAAAGTAAAAGAAGCCATATAGCGTTACGCCCGCACCAATCCAGGCCAGGTAATTTAACTCCGGAATTTCAACGCCCGCCACAATCAAGCCGATGGCGGTAAGGCTAAAAACAACCGCAAACAGATCGTTGCGCTCAAAAAAGCCTTTGTGGTGGTTATGATGGTCGCGGTGCCAGTTCCATAAAAAACCGTGCATTACGTATTTATGCGTAAACCAGGCTACACCTTCCATAAACAGAAAAGTCCCCAGAACCAAAGCAACGTTTAACAGCATTTTTATGTTATCTATGTAGTACAAAGGTAAATGCTAACATAGGTAATCGGCCTCTCGGAGATGACATTTATTCTGATCGGTCATCTGGTAAACCTAATTACCCATTGGCAGTTAGTAGCAGTAACGATTTGTATAATTGAAAAGTTGAGGCAAAAACTCGGGCTTTTTACGGAAAATAGAGATCCGGAAATAATACTTGCAGGTTTGTAGGAAATTCGTATCTTTATCCCGATACAGTGCTCAACCAGATGAACCCATCGGTTATGGACTATCAGGCACTCAAGAACCTGGTCAGACGGGGAGAGGGTAGCAATTTAGAGTTCAAACTGAAAACGAACCATCCCGAAAAAATTATTCGGGGTGTAGTAGCTTTCGCGAATACAACAGGCGGTATTCTGCTGATTGGTGTCGGCGACGACAAGAAAATTGTCGGGCTCAAATATGCCGACGAAGACGAATACCTGCTTGTTCGAGCTATCAACAAATATTGCTTCCCCAGAATTAGCTACACCATTGAGCGGGTCCAGCTTTACGACGAACGTGAAGTGCTTGTGATTCGGGTACCTCCCAGCCCCACCCGCCCCCACTACATTATTCCCGATCCAGACGACCCCGAAAACAAAAAGGCGTATGTGCGTGTGGCCGATAAGTCGGTACAGGCCAGTCGCGAAGTGCGGGAGATTCTGAAAGGCGAACAGGCCGAACGAAATATCCGCTTCACCTATGGCGACAAGGAGCATAAGCTCATGCAGCACCTCGGTGAGCATAATAGCATCACGGTCGATTTGTTTGCTTCCATCGCCGGGATTTCGCGCCGAATTGCCTCCCGAACGCTCGTGTTACTGGTATTGGCCAACGTGCTCGAAATCCATCCGAGCGATGTGGTAGACCGCTATACAACCCGACAGATAAGCTAACCGTCATTTTGTCTTTTTCTGACAGGATTAACAGGGTTTACAGTACTATCCAGTAAACCCTGTTAATCCTGTCAGAAAGACTTCTACGAAAGGCTTTGCAGCAATGCTTCGATCTGATCGTAGGTATAGTTCAATTGTTCATCGGTGGTGCAGTAAGGTGGCATCAGATACAGCACATTACCGAGTGGACGCATCAGAACTCCCCGTTCCAGCAAAAATTGGTAAGCCGTGTCGCGGATCGAATTAAAATAAGACGTTTGACCACTCACATTTAGATCGAACGCCAATAAGGTGCCACGGTGCCGAATGTTTTCAACAATAGAATAGGTGCCTAAACGACTCACCAATTCAGTATGACGGCTTGCAATACGCTGGATGTTTGCCTGAGTTTCTGCTGAAAGCAATAGGTCCATGCTGGCCAGAGAAGCCGCACAGGCAACCGGATTGGCCGTAAATGAATGCCCGTGAAAGAGCGTTTTGCTTTTATCGGTCGACAGAAAGGCGTCGTAGATTCGCTGGACGCAGGTTGTTATTCCCAGTGCCATGGTTCCACCCGTTAGCCCCTTCGAAAGACACATCAGGTCTGGTTTTTCGGTCAGGTAATCCGACGCGAAGCGTTTGCCCGTTCGGCCGAAACCGGTCATCACTTCGTCGGCAATGATAAGCACATCATGTTGCCGCGCTAGTTGAAATAGCTTGTCCAGTATGGCTGGTTCGTACATGATCATACCACCTGATCCCTGCACCAGCGGTTCTACGATAAAGGCGGCTGTGTTTTCCGAAAACAACGCTTCGGCTCGTTGTAGAACGGCTTCTTCCTGGCCCGGAACAGGGGTTGGCAGGTATTCGACATCGAACAAAAACGGTACAAAGGGAGCCGTAAAAGCACTTCGGCCACCAACCGCCATAGCGCCGAATGTATCGCCATGATAAGCATCTTCGAGTGCAATAACCTTATAGCGCGGTTTTCCCAGATTATGCCAGTACTGAAAGGCCATTTTTAGAGCCACTTCGACGGCGGTTGATCCGTTATCGGAAAAAAAGATTTTCGATTGATTGGGCGGCAGAATCTGTAGCAGCCGTTCGGCCAGCTCAATGGCGGGCTGGTGCGTGAAATCGGCAAAAATAACGTGTTCCAGCGTCTGTAGCTGTTCGGCAACGCGCTGGGCAATGTACGGATGCGAATGGCCGTGCAGATTGACCCACCAGGAGGCAATCATGTCGAGATACTCGCGACCATCGGCGGCATAGAGCACCGAACCACTGGCGCGCACAATCGCGACGGGTGCCGGAGCCGTCTGCATCTGGGTAAACGGATGCCAGATTGTGGCCTTATCGCGTTCCTGTAAGTTCTGTAAACTGGTTGGCGTAGTTTCGGATAGCATCTCTGGTTAGTTGAGTTTCCTGCCCAATTCGACCCAGGCAGGGAAGATTTGTGTACGTCAGAATAAAGGATTCGGAACTCGTAACGGTTGGCCCGTTGAAAATGATGCCAAGAATAGGGATGTTACGATTTCGGCACGCATCGACCGAGAGCAATGTATGATTGATACTGCCCAGATAATTTCGTGAAACCAGTAGTACGGGTAAACCAAACTGTTGTACCAGATCAAGATTTAGCTCACGATCATTCAACGGTACCATCAGGCCACCAGCCAATTCAATAATCAGTGCGTTGCTGGTTTGCGGTAGAACGATGCTGTTAAGATCGATTCGTACATTGTCTAGCTCGGCGGCTGCGTGGGGCGACAGTGGCTGTGTGAGTCGGTAAGCTTCCGGATGAAACTGCGAGATGTCGTTACTAATTAAATGTCGAACGGTTTCGGTATCCGAATCGTCCAGAGCGCCCGACTGAACGGGTTTCCAGTAGTCGGCCTGTAGGGCTTCAACCAGAATGGCCGATACAACAGTTTTACCAATTTCGGTACCAATGCCTGCCACAATGAATTGTGTAGGAAATTGCTCGGGAATCATAAGGTTACTTCGTTGATGAGAGTTGATTGCAATACGGTTGTCAATCGGTCTAGTTCTACAATTGTGTTAAAGGCATGAATACAAATGCGCAACCGTTCCTGCCCCGCCGGAACGGTTGGGCTTAAGATGGCCCGTACGTCGAAACCGGCTTGTTGAAGCTGTTGAGCTACCTGTCGAGCCTGTTCGTTGCCCGGTACGATCAGACATTGAATCGGCGATTCGCTCGCCGTCCAGACGCTATCCGGCAATTCACGGGCAATGCATTGCCGGAAATAATGGATTTGCTTGTGCAGCAAGATCTGTACATCTCCATGCGTCTGTAGATGTTGATGGGCAGACCCGATAGCCAGCAGGCTATGCGGTGGAAGGGCAGTTGTGTAAATGAATGGCCGGGCAAAATTGATCAGGTAATGGCGCAGAACCTGTGGGCCAACAACGGCGGCACCATGAACGCCCAGCGCCTTCCCAAACGTATGAACACGCGCCAGCACCCGATTCTGTAAACCTAATGCCACAACCAACCCTTCGCCGTTAGGACCATAAACGCCGGTTGCATGGGCCTCATCAACAAGCATCTCGGCGCCATACCGATCGCAAAGGTCACAGAGTGCAATCAATGGAGCCTGGTCGCCATCCATCGAATAAACCGATTCGACGGCCACAAACACTTGACCCTCTGACTGTCGGCTTTGTTCTAGTTTCTGTTCGAGGTCCCGCAAATCGTTATGGCGGAACCGATGCCGGGTAGCGTAGCTTAGTCGGGACCCGTCGATCATGCTGGCATGAATCAGTTCGTCAGTAATGAGCGTATCGCCTGCCTGTGGCAAACAGGCCAGCAACCCTAGATTCGCATCATAACCGGAATTGAAAATCAGCGCGGCTTCGGTCTGGTAGAATTGTGCCAGCTCCTGTTCGATAGTAGCAGCTAAATGTGTTTCGCCTGCCAGCAGCCGGGAGCCGGTTGCACCCGTTCGGGCAGTTGCATGCGCAAGATCGGCCTGTTGAATGGCAGTTTTCAGGTCGGCAGATCGGGCAAAGCCAAGGTAATCATTTGAACACAGATCGATCAGATTGTCGGCCACACGGAGCTGGCGTAGTAGCCCCTGCTGTTGTCGGTTAGCCAGACGTTCCAACAGTCGATTGGTAATAGAATTCGTCGGTTCAGACATGACCACAAAGGTAAAGCGACTCTTTGATTTGATTTGCCTTTACACAGGCTAGATTGGTGAAATGTGAATAAACCAATAGTTATCCACAGGGATAATGTGGATAACTATTTTGCATTATAACTTTTCCGATAAAAAACTGACTTAATGGTCGAAGTATGAGAAAACATTCTGGCTAAATATCAGTTACTCAGCAATTTTTAATACGATTTTGCCGAACTGCTTTGCGGCCTGCATCTTTTGCATAGCCTGCTCAGTATTGGCTAGTGGGAAGATTTCATCAACGACCGGAACAAGCTCAGTCTCAGCAACGAAAGAAAGCATATCGGCAAACTCATGCTCGGTGCCCATCGTTGACCCCAGAATATTTAGCTGTTTAAAAAATACTCTGGCTGGAACAACATCTGTGATACTACCAGTTGTGCCACCGTAAAAAACGATGCGGCCTGCGGGAGCGGCTACGTCAATAAGGCGGGTAAAGCCAGATCCGCCTGCGCTGTCGACCACAACGTCGAAATAGCCGTTGCGTCCACCGCCGGTTTGTGCCATCAGTGTTTTAGCCCAATTGGGTTCGTGATAGTTAATACCGCCAATGGCGCCTAATGCTTTCGCTCGTTCCAGTTTATCGGCCGATCCCGATGTTACCCAGACCTCGGCACCGGCCCTGACGGCAACCTGTAGCGCAAATAGAGCGACACCCCCGCCAATGCCCGTAATAAGTACTTTTTCGGGAGGATTGTTGCTGGTATGCAGCCCAGCCCGTGTCATCAGCGTGCGCCAGGCGGTCAGTCCTGCCAGAGGAAGTGCGGCTGCCTGTTCGAAGGAAAGATGGGCCGGCTTATGGTAAACATACCGCGCATCGACTGCGATGTATTCGGCAAACGTGCCATTGTCGGGCATACCCAGAATTCGAAAATCGGGTCCGTAGAATCGTGGATTGGACCCCCAGTACATGGCACAATTGATAACGACCGACTGACCCTTCCAGATTGCATCGACGCCCAGGCCGACGTCGACCACAGTGCCTGCTCCGTCGGACCCAGGTATGACAGGCAATTTAATTTTCGGATAAAGGCCCTGCTGAATGAACAGATCGCGGTGATTGAGTGCTGCCGCCTTGAGTTGAATCAATACCTGCCCTGGTCCGGGAGTGGGTATTGGCACATCCGTATATTGGATGGGCTGATGGATGCCGGTGAGATAAATGGCTTTCATGAGTCGGTCAGGAAAAATAGAACGAATAAGCAATTAATGGAATCGGGATTAACTCCGATGTATCTTTGCCATAAACAATGGCTAACGTCGACAGTTACCTGCCCAGTATCCAATAGCCATCCCCGCAAATTATGATTCGATTCTTCAACGAAGACGTAACTTATACACTCCCTCAAAAACAGGCAACCCGTCAGTGGCTTAAACAGCAGGCAGAACACGAAGGTTATGCGGTAGGTGATTTAAATTATATTTTTTGCTCTGACGACTATGTGTTGCAGGTAAACCGCGACTATCTGGAGCACGATTACTATACCGATATTATCACCTTCGATCAAAGCGAAGAGGAAGGCAAAATTGACGGTGATATTTTTGTTAGCGTCGACCGGGTAGCCGACAATGCGAAACAACTGGGTGTTTCGGCCGAACAGGAAATGCGTCGGGTGCTGGCGCATGGCTTGCTGCATTTGTGTGGCTACGGCGACAAAACCGATGCAGAAGAAGCGCAGATGCGGGCAAAAGAAGATGAGTGGCTTAGTCGTTTATAAACCAGCGATTTTGTGCGAACCGGTGCCACGGCTCTTTGATTGTGCTTACCTAAACCGTGGCACCGGTTCGCACAAAACTCCTGTAAAAACAAACGTATGTCTCAACGAATCCTCGTCCTGCTTCTGATAACTACGATCACGTATGGTCAGAAACAGATGGCTATTACAATCGACGACTTGCCCACCGTATCGAAGGCCTACAATACGCCGGAAACTCAGCAGGCGCTTACGCAGCGGCTATTGACGCACCTTCGGACATATCAGGTTCCGGCCATTGGTTTTGTCATCGGCAGCTTTCTGCAAACAGACAATAAGCCCAATCCGAATAAACTAAAACTACTATCGATGTGGCTGGATGCCGGTCTGGAATTGGGCAATCATACGTTTGCCCATAAAGACTATAACCTCGTGTCGTTCGAGACAATGAAAGCGGATGTGATTGGAGGGGAGCAAGCTGTAAAAAAATGGATGGAAGAGCGTGGTAAATCGCTTCGTTACTTTCGGCATCCGTATTTGCGCAGAGGAGATACACCGGAGAAAAAGGATTCACTCGAAGCGTTTCTGAAACACCGGGGGTATCGCGAAGCGCCTGTTACAATTGATAATTCAGACTGGCTGTTCTCGCGAGCCTATGACCATGCCCTCCTGCTGGGCGATACGGCCTTAGTCAATAGCATCGGTCAGCAATATGTCCGTTACATGGGCGATTGTGTGGCTTATTATGAAGCGCAAAGCGATTCGCTCTTTGGTCGTCCCATTCCGCAGACCCTGCTCATTCATGCCAATTCGATCAATGCCGATTTTCTGGGGGCATTACTGGCTCAGTTGAAACAGCGGGGCTACACCTTTGTGTCGCTGGATCAGGCGCTCACCGATTCGGCTTATTCTTCGGAAGATCACTTCTGCAAAAAAGGAGGTATTTCGTGGTTGCACCGCTGGGCGCTGACGCAGGGTAAAAAAGGTACATTTTTCAATGGCGAACCCGAAGTGCCGACTGCTATCGACGAGCTGGCCAATCGAAAATTATAACTTTACCCTGCCGTAAGGCCACCGTCCATTTGTAGGGCCTGGCCCGTAAACAGGGCATTCTCGTCGGAGCAGAGCCACAGAATAGCCTGTGCAATTTCTTCCGGCTGCCCTAGCCGACCAATAGGAATTACTTTGCGCATCCGCTCTTCCATAATGGGTGCTGCCTGAATCAGCTCATCGACCATAGCCGAGTGCGTATAAACCGGGCATATGGCATTGATTCGTATATTTTTCCGGGCATATTCGAGAGCGGCCGTTTTCGTGAGGCCAATAACAGCATGTTTTGAGGCACTATAAGGTGCTCCCATTGCCATACCACGCACCCCCGCTATGCTCGACACATTAACAATCTTGCCCCGTTCGGCATGACCATTTTCGGGCTGATTTAGCATTTGCCGGATTTGTGCCTGCATACCGTAAAAAACACCGCCCACATTTATGGCCATCATCTGATCGAAATCGTTGGGGGTTTGCTCCAGCAGCCGGGCAAATCGCCCACCAATACCCGCGTTATTGATGCCGATGTCCAGACGGCCATATGTGTCGACGGTTTGCTGGATGGCGGCTTCAATCTGTTGCGGAATGGCCACATCGCAGGCTATAAAAATGGCGTCGCCATTGGCCGCCCGAATCAGTTCAACCGTTTGATTCCCATTGGTTTCGTTGATGTCAGCTACCACTGCTTTGGCTCCTGCTTTGACAAATGCCAGGGCTGTTGCCCGGCCAATACCCGCGCCCGCGCCCGTAATGAAAACAACCTGATTCGTAAAATTTGACATATATTGCTAGGCTATGACGCCCGAAGACGTGCCGAAAATAAATCTATTTTGTAGTTGGTTACTAACTTTTACCAATTTTCTGTTCAGAATAACACAGTGAAAATTCTCTGGCGTGACCTCCGCGAGCATCTGCGCGCCGATTTTCGTCCTGATCTATACCTTTCCACCGCGCTCTGGGCCGGTCTGCTACTGGCGATCAATTATTACCTCGATCTGGAAGATTCGTACATCGATACGTTTCAGGGTGACCCGCGCTGGCCGGTACTTTATTTTACGCTCTATGCGACGGCTTATTATGGTAGTGTCTGGCTCTGGACCCGATTTCACCGCCGTCCCGACATCTGGCGAAATCGGGAATTCTGGCTGCGGAGCGGCTGGGCACTCATTTGTTATTCGGTCTATGCAGGCTTTTATGCACATAATAACTGGAGCCGGGAGGTATTCAATGGCCAGATTTATGTGTATGCCTATTACTGTCTGCACAATCTGCAATCGGTGCTGACGATTGTGTTGCCGCTATATGTGTTCTATAAACTGGTCGATCAGCGGTCTAACCCAAGTAACTTTTACGGGATGGCCCCGAAGCGAAAAGGGCTGATTCTGTATTTGGTTCTGCTGGGACTAATGATTCCGCTCATTACGCTGGCGTCGTTTCAGCCCGATTTTCTGGCGTCTTACCCAACCTACCACGATACAAATGCTAACGAATTTTTTGGCGTACCCGAATGGGTTACGGCCCTTTTCTATGAATTGTGCTACGGTTGGGATTTCGTTCCGACCGAATTGATGTTTCGCGGCTTTCTCGTAATTGGAATGAGCCGTTTACTGGGTCGGGGAGCGGTGTTGCCTATGGTGGTGTGGTACTGTGCTATTCATTTTGGGCGGCCCATGGGTGAGGCTATTTCATCGCTGTTTGGGGGGTATTTGCTGGGTGTGCTGGCTCTAAGCACCCGAAGTATCTGGGGCGGTTTGCTCATTCATATTGGCATTGCCTGGGGAATGGAGATTGCCGCTTTTCTGCAGGGCGGAGGGCGCTAACCGGCGCAATGTTGATTCGAAAATCAGGTTATATTCAGCCTTTTCTCTACTCTTGTTACAGCTTGTTAGGGAGTTTTAAGACTGGTTTAATTAGCAGTAAGCTCACCATGCGTTAAGTTTGTCTGTATTAAATGTGGTTTTAATAGCGTTAAGTATAATAAAAGGAGTATGAATCGTTCGAATCAACAATCGTCTGTTCCACCCGGAAAAAAGTTTGATGCCATTGTTGTTGGCTCAGGAATCAGCGGGGGTTGGTCAGCTAAAGAACTTAGTGAAAGAGGGTTAAACGTGTTAATGCTGGAACGTGGCCGCATGATCGAGCACGTTACGGACTATCACACGGCAACCATGAATCCCTGGGATTTTCCCCATCATAACTTACGGGTATCGACGGATGTCCTGAAACGCTATCCAGTACAGAACCGCACTGGCTTTACCATTACAGAAGCAACGCACCAGCAGTTTGTCAATGATCTGGATAATCCATACGTTGAAGAAAAACCATTCGACTGGATTCGGGGCTATCACGTTGGTGGACGTTCGCTGATGTGGGGCCGCTATTCGTTTCGTTTTTCGGATCTCGATTTCGAAGCCAATGCCCGGGAAGGTATTGCTACCGACTGGCCCATTCGCTACAAAGACATTGCGCCGTGGTACGATCATGTTGAGAAATTTGCGGGTATTGCCGGAAATCGTGACGGGTTGCCGCACCTGCCCGACGGCCAGTTTCAACCCGCCATGCCCGACAATTGCGTTGAGCAGCATTTTCGGCAATCCATAAACGACACTTTTCCTGATCGCAAAGTGATTTCGGCGCGGGCCGCTCACCTGACCGCACCTACGCAGCAGCAACTGAGTCTGGGGCGGGCCAAATGCCAGTACCGGAATATGTGTATGCGCGGTTGTCCCTACGGCGCGTATTTCAGTACACAATCGGCTACATTGCCTGCCGCCCGCCGTACGAAGCGATTAACCGTTCGGCCGCACTCTATTGTCAATTCAATTATCTATGATGAGAAGAAAGGACTGGCAACCGGTGTTAGGGTCATTGACGAACAAACGCATGAATGGCACGAATTTTACGCCAGCGTCATTTTCCTGAATGCATCGGCTTTAGGGTCTACCTACATTCTGATGAACTCCAAATCCAAGCGGTTCCCCAACGGTATGGACGACAGCGGACAGCTAGGTCGGAATGTAATGGATCATCACTTTCATGTGGGCGCTTCGGCCGATTACAATCACGATCTGGACAAAATCTACTTCGGTCGGCATCCGGCGGGGCTATATATTCCACGTTTTCGAAACCTGCCGGGGCAGCAGTCGCAGCCCTACAAGCGTGGCTACGGCTTTGAGGTATATACGGGACGCGAAAACTGGGAGCATGCGCTTGGTCTGGATGGTTTTGGGGCCGATCTGAAAGAGAAAGCTACGCAGTTCGGTATCTGGAAAATCACGCTGGATGCGTTCGGCGAATGTATGCCCTACGAAGACAACCGCGTTTACCTGACCGACGATGTGAAGGATAAATGGGGACAGCCGGTACTGAAGATGGATGTGCATTATCGCGAAAACGAAACCCTCATGCGTAAAGATGCACGGGAGCAGGCCGTACAGATGCTCGAAAAAGCAGGCTTTTCGAATATTAATGGCTTCGACAGTCAGGCGCATCCGGGCTTAAGCATCCACGAAATGGGTACGGCCCGAATGGGAACATCGCCGAAAAACTCTGTTTTCAATAAATATAATCAGCACCATAGCGTCAAAAATGTCTTTAATACCGATGGCGCCTGTATGACCTCGTCGCCCTGCCAGAATCCCTCGCTGACCTATATGGCTCTGTCGGCACGCGCAGCCGATTATGCCGTGAAAGCGCTGAAACGGGGCGATATACCGCGCTAGGAAGTTTTTATATGTTCTGGTATGTAAAGAGAGTCAATCGCTAATTTTTCATAATAGCTATGCATAACCATATCGCCTTTTTGGACGAATGGGGTAATAATGGCCTTGATTTTACCAAAAAACAGGTATCCACCCACTTTATAGTTGTTACTCTTGTACTTCCTAAGGATAAGAAAGATGAGGCTGAGCGCATTATAGAAGCTGTTCGAAAGCAGTTTTTCCAAACCGGGCCCATTAAGTCATCGAAAGCTGAGGATGACGCGAAGCGACGACGGGCCATCCTTTCGGCTTTAGTAGAAGCGCCGTTTCAGATTTTCGCGTTGGTGGTTGATAAACGACAACTAACCAGTGAGGGACTCCACTACAAAGGCTCATTCTATAAATTTCTGCATGGACTGGCCGACCGTGAGTTGTATCGTACATTTCCCAATCTGGAATTAGTGGCCGATATGCACGGAAGCGAAACGTTTATGGATGGTTTCGTGAAGTATGTACAGGCTAACCACATTCCCAATCTGTTTAATCAGGCAAGTTTTGGTTTCGTTAATGACCACGGGAGCGTATTGGTACAAGCCGCCGATTTTATCGCTGGAACCCTGGCGCGTTGTTATGACGAAACAGTTATATCGGATCAGCGACAAAGTTTCATTGAATTACTACGCCCCAAACTGCTGACCTTAAAGTTCTGGCCTGATGTTTTTGCACCCTCGCTGGTGAAAGCTACGCTCAATCAGACTCAGTACAATCCTGTGCTGGCCGATTTAAGTGTGAATCTGGCGCAAGATTTTGTTCATCGCAAGCTTAGCAGTCGGTCGCCACAAGATGTAGATCAGCATACTTGTCTGAGTTATCTGCTTTTCCATTTTCGCCACATTGATCCCACGCGCTATATATCAAGTCGTGAGTTGATTCGGCATATTGAGAGTCGACGTAATGCAACAGTTAGCCTGCATTATTTTCAGACTAAAGTAATTGCGCCGTTGCGCGATGCCGGCGTGTTGATTGCCAGCAGCACAAAAGGCTATAAACTTCCGGCATCGGAGCGTGATCTCTACGATTTTGTTAACCATAGCAACACGATTATCCAGCCCTTATTATCGCGTATCAACAAATGCCGTGATCAAATCCGACTGGCTACAGATGGAGCCATCGACATTCTCGAACGCACTGAATATGATAGTTTAAGAAGAATGATCGACTAAGATTGAAGCAACTGAGCAATAAAATCCAGATAATTGTCTGGATTAACAACCGAAAGCGTTGCTTCTGGATAGGCATTTTGAAACGCTTTTGGGAAACGAACCCGGTTGGTATGCCACTTCATTTCGAAGCCGTTTAATTGACCGTTCGCTTCTTCCAGCCAGTCGAGTTCCTGTTGATCATACGTTCGCCAGAAATAAACATTGGCCTGACTGTTTAGGTATGCATTACGCTTTAGCCGTTCAGCAACCAGATAGTTTTTCCATAATGCCCCTGCATCCTGTCGTTGCGATAGTTGGGCGAAGTTGTTAATCAGTGCGTTGCGAATACCATTATCAAAAAAATACCACTTCGAGCTTTTTGTTACCTCTTTGCGCAGGTTATTACTATAGCCCCCTAGTCGGAACAGAACAAAGATTTTAGTAAATAAGTCCAGATAGCGGAAAACCGTATTGCGGTCAAGCTGTAGCTGACGGCTTAACTCATCATACGAAACTTCGTTACCAACCTGAAAGGCAACTAATTGTAATAAATGCAGCATTTTCTGAGCATTTCGCACTTGCTCGAACAGTAGTATGTCTTTGAGCAAATAGGACGACACTATGCTCTTTAGATAGTCGATACGATCAGAAGGCCTATCCATGAGTACAACATCTGGATAGCTCCCGAATACCAAACGATCTTCAAGATGCTGACGGGTTTGTAAATATGTTTCGGTGCTGCTGAGTTCAAGTTGGGCCAGTGGGTATAATGTATAGGTTAGCTGACGCCCAACTAGTGGTTCTCCGGCACGGTTTGTTAAATCGAAAGCCGACGAGCCTGTTGCCAGAATCGTCAGGTTCGGAAAGGAGTCGATCAGTAACTTTAATGCTTTGCCCACCTCAGGAATTACCTGGGCTTCATCTATGAGCAGGAGTTGCGTATTACCAAGCCACCGCTGATAATTAGTTACCCGTCGTTCGTTTAGTAGATCGGCAGTGTTAAGATCGTCACCATTCAGAACAAGCTTATGGCCATCAAACGAATCAGCTAGTTGATTCATCAGAACCGTTTTCCCAACACGTCTGGCTCCTGTTAGTCAGATGACTTTGTTAGCTCCTAATTTTGCCCCAAGCGTATGAAATAACCTTCGTTCAATTAGCATTTTGTTAATTGGGTGAGTTTATTCAACGAATTAACGTTTTTTACCCTAACATCACCAATTCTTTTAATTCCGCATCGCTCAGGTCGCCAAGCCAGGTTTCGCCGGTCTGAACGCTCAGGTCGGCCAATTCACGTTTGGTGCGAATCATGGCGTCGATTTTTTCTTCGAGCGTGCCCTGGTTCATAAGCCGGTATACCAGTACGTTTTTGGTTTGCCCGATCCGAAACGCCCGATCAGTAGCCTGCGATTCTACGGCCGGATTCCACCACAAGTCATAGTGAATAACGTGATTGGCCTGGGTCAGATTTAAGCCTGTTCCACCCGCTTTGAGCGACAGGATAAACGTATGATCGCTCCGGTTTCGCTGAAACTGCTCCACCATTTCGTCGCGGTCGGCGCGGGATGTTCCACCGTGCAGAAACAACGGCTGCATCCCAAACGACTGTTGGATAAATTGTTGTAGCAGCTCACCCATCTCGCGATACTGGGTAAAAATCAACACCTTTTCGTGACTGGCATAAATGTTTTCAAGCAAATTGAGCAGGAGTGTGGCCTTACCAGAGAGAACAGGCGTATTGTTGCCCCGTTTGAGGTATTGATAGGGATGGTTACCGATTTGCTTAAGCGCCGTCATCAGTTTTAACACTAGCCCCCGACGGGCAATGCCATCTTTCTCCTGAATGGCTCGCAGGCTCTCCTGAACTACACTTTCATACAGAGCGGCCTGTTCGGTAGTGAGCGAGCAGAACTGATTGTTTTCAATCTTATCGGGCAGGTCACTGATGATGCTGCGGTCGGTTTTAACCCGCCGGAGTAGAAAAGGGCTCGTGATCCGCCGAAATAAATCAAGTTTCTGGTGATCGCGTTCCTGCTGAATTGGTTTTCCAAAATCTTCGTTGAACTTACCCAAACCGCCCAGATAGCCTTTATTCACAAAGTCCATAATACTCCAGAATTCTGATAGTCGGTTTTCGACGGGAGTTCCGCTGAGGGCAATTCGAATTGGTGCCTTCAGCGCTTTTACTGCCTTGGTTTGCTCGGTATCCGGGTTCTTAATATTTTGAGCTTCGTCGATAATAACGGTTGCCCAGGTTGTCTTTTTCAGAGTATCCAGATCCGATCTGACAACACCATAGGTGGTTAGTAACAGATCGTAGTCGTCGGTTTTGGTAGTGGCTAGTTTGCGATTTGTTCCATGATAAACCCGAACCATTAGGTCTGGCGCAAAGCGAATAATTTCTTTTTGCCAGTTCGTCAGCAGAGTGGTTGGCAATACGACTAATCCTTTTTGTTTTTTGAACCGACCGTCCTGTTTGAATTTAAGTAGCAATGATATTACCTGGAGCGTTTTTCCGAGACCCATATCGTCGGCTAGCAGGCTCCCCATACCAAGGGTTGTATTTTTCAGGAGCCAATCGTATCCTCGTTGTTGGTAGGGCCGAAGTGTGGCATGGAGCGCCTGAGGCAGCGGTTGGGCTTCGCTGTCGGTGAATTGTTTGACCAGTTTCCGCACCTCGGCCGATAAGCCTAACCGGGCTCCTTTATATTCTTCGGTCAGAGCTGCCTTTAGTAGATCGGTACTGGTCAGTTCGGGTGGGTTTTCGAGCTGTTTATACAGTTTGGCAAGCTCGGTTGGATCAATCAGCACATACTGATCCTTAATTTTGACCAGGCCACTGGAGCGCCCAACCAGTTTTTGAAACTCGTTCACACTCACCATCTCGTCGCCAATAGCCACCTGCCAGTCGAAGGTAAGCATATCGTCGATCCGCATAAAGGCATTTTTGTCGGAAACTTTGGCTTTCAGTCGTCCACCCACCTGTGGCCTTACCCAATGCTGGAGCGACTTTGGCAGCCAGAGAGCAATACCCAGCAATTGCATTCGAGGAAGCGTTTCGAGCAAAACCTGCACAAACTGATCGGGTGAGTACGATAAGGCATGAGGGCCGTTTAGTTTTGTGAGCTGAGCCAGATCGGGGAAATGCCGCGAGAGCACCAGAAGATCCTGCAAAACGGCCATTCGTATGCGTTCGTGTTTCTTCTTGGCCAGTAATTCGGGCAGTGGAATTGGCTGATCGAGCGAGTTATTGGTATGGGCCGTTTCGCGGTCCTGAATCAGAAGGCTTAGTTTAAACTCATCGCCATACTCATTGTCTTCAACTGCAATAATTGGCACAAAGCGTTTGTGCGTCAAAAAGAAATCGTTGAGCCAGAGTTGAATGGCTACCGGCATTTCTTTGCGGCCAAAGCCTTCGAATCGGAGCGTCTCGACGCCAAAAAACAGCCGGTCGGCATCTTCCAGCGGCCAGCGTTCCCACAACTCAATGGTCGTTGGCTTAATAACCCGCCGTAAGAAAATTGAACACAGGGTTAAAATTTGCTGATCGTCGGGTAGAGCCAGCCATTCTTTCTGCCAGCGTACGGTCAAAAGTGTTGGTGGAAGCTGGGTAGCCAGTTGGCTGGTCAGGTGCTTAATGGTTTCATTGAGCATGGCCGGAAGCCATCGAACGCGATACTGATCTTCGGTTGGGCCAACGCGCAGGAGTTGAGGCACAACCGCCCCTCGCCGAAGCAGCACCGTCGCAAACTGCTGCGTCAGGTAGAGTGCCCGTACCGAATCACTCATTTCGTCCCAGTCCGATTCGGTGAGTGTATTGAGCCAGTTGATCAGGTCGCTCATGGTAAACCCAGCTATCGAACGAGGCTCACCGTGTTCGCTGAACATGCTGATTTTCTTAACTTTCATCACCTCATCGAGTTGCAGTTCAATGCTGTCGCTTGGGTTGGGATGATGAATTTCGTTCAGGTCGGGTTTCGCAAGCTGACTTTCAATAAGTGGTTTGCTGAACAGCTTGTAGGCTTTACTGAGCGATTTATGAAAATCGCTTTTGGTAAATGTAACATCGGTTGATAGGAGCCCTAACAGTTGGTCGGCCAGTGGAGGAATGGTTGAGAAGTCGAGCCCCGCGCGAATTTTGTCATCTGGGCGCCAGTCTTCATCTTCATCGGGCAATTCATCGGTACCGAGTTCCCGTAAGGATACGACCGTATCCAGTGTACCAGCAACGGCCTCAGGTTGCCATTTCTGGAGCTCGGTCAGTATGTCAAGTCCTTTCAGTAGAAAAACCTGAAATGGATTTCGGTCGATCTCATTGGCAACTACATAAACAACGGCGGCAAGGTGCTTGCACGGAATCGCTTCGTCGGGGCAGGAACAGCCCATAATTAGATCCTGAAACGAACGAGGAAAGAGCTGAATACCCTGTCGGTCGGCAAACTCAGTTAGTTCGGGAGGCAACTGTCTATTCAGAAGCTGAGCCAGAATAGCCGGATTTTTTTGAATTTCAGATAATAGGCTCCGCTTTTGCTCATCGGTAAACAACTGAACCGTCAGCCTGGTTCGATAGGGCCGGGGAGCAGATCCTTTAATAGACGCTGAGATCTGATTTTGGGAAATGGTTAAGCCCTGAACAGCTCCTTTGTTGGCATAGGTTTTGCCACGAGGTAACCGATTTGCCTTGTCAATGCTTGTCAGGGCATTAAGCCATTGTTGCCCCCACCACGTTTTGCCGTAGGTGATGCGTTCCGCCATCTATACTGAAACTGATTTAAATGTAAAAATAGCTGGTTTGATGCTTTCTGGTCATGCGTTATTCGCAAACCCGCGACCAATGACTACTAGTGAAGCCATGCCCGTATACATAAACGTAATACGTCAGAAAATAATGCTTTACAACGCAAGCAGTCATATAGCTACCTGTACGCTAACGGTTATTTTAAGAAAGTGTTTTATGGAGCCTTACTGTTTTGACTGACCACATAAACGAACTATCCTAACTTTCTTACAGCGTACTATGGTCTTATACAGATGATCATGTTCCAGAAGTTCCAGGGTTGAACAAGCTGGATTGGTGAATTTTGGTAAATGGGTTAAATGCAAAATAAAATGATGTATAAATTCGCATAAAGGTCAGGAAAATTTGTCTTGTAGCTGCTAATATTGTAAACTTGTTTAACGTATAATCTTGTCGTTGTTAATGGCAACGCTCATTTTTACAGGTAAATGGCTAGCTTGAAGACGGTGCAGGTTGCCTGCCTGAAGCAGAGTTAGGAAATTGAGTTGAGCCGGTGGCAGAAGTATACTGATTAGTACTGAATCAACAGACATGAAAGCCCAAACCGAAAAGGCCAATCAGTCCAAAACCTCTTTTTAAACGATGAAACACAATCAGAAACAGTTCGATTGACAGATGGCTTTAAACAAATAAATGATTTTAATGCTATACGTAATTAACTGTTTTCACTTAACTTTTACTTCTTAACCTACTCCCTATGTCCGTTATGTCAATGATCAATCTGGATTTAGATGCTCCAGTCGATACACCGCTTGGGCGAGGTATCAAGCATATCGGTATTGGAAAGTACGGCAGCAAGCCGCTTCCTGATGATTTACTGGCCGAATGCCGAGCGGCACTGGCCGATCCGGCATCGCATCCACTGCAACGGGGCGCTTTTCTGGGGGCTTTGCTGGCTAAAGGGCCAACTCCTGCCGAGATGGCTCTGGAAGAAGTAATTGGTAAAGGGGCATTCTCACATCCTACTTTTTTTATTAATAAAGTATGCCCCGATTTGCCAGTTGGCATGCATCCCATTGCTACCAAACTGGTTCGGGGGCATAACCTGCAAGTGAGTGAAGCGCATCAGTTGGGCGACTATCTGTTCGGAGACGATAACTGCGAAACCTTCCGTGGGCTGGCTGCCAGCATTATGCGGGTGCGCCATGAAACCAATGAAGAGTACCTTGGGCTCATGCGGGCCGCTGAGAGCACTTTTTCGCCGGGGTTTGGGCCAATAAGTTGTGCAGACCGGCCGCTGGTGCAATTGGCCGAACCGTTCGATGGGGTCGAAAACAGTTATCTGATCACACCACTGCTGGGGCAGTTTTTTCAGAAACGTGGCTACGGAGCCATATCGATGGTGGGTCGATCGGGCGGACCAAAATTTACGCTTAATGCGCTTGATCTGTGTATGCATCTGGGATGCCAGTTTCTGCAAAGTAATCACGAACTCGATACGCCACTCGACCGCTATGGATGGGTACTGGATCAGAAAGCCTTGTCGCCAGCGCTGAATCGCTGGGTCGATCGCCGACGGACGATTATAAAACGGCCCTTTCTGGCAACTCTCGAAAAAGTACTGAATCCCTGCCATGCACAAATACTGGTAACGTCGGTATTTCATATCACCTATCAGATGAAGATGGCCGAACTGGCGCTTATGGCTGGTTTCGATGCGGCTATTGTAATGAAACGTGGTCTGGAAGGCAGTCTGGCACCATCGACCAGCCGGGCAAGTGGTATCTTATGTGCGGTTAGAACGCACCGTGGTCATCTCTTTTATCAGCATTTCGAAGCCGACTCGCCTACCTTTGCTTCGTTCCGAACCGAGAGCGATCAGCAATACGACCATCCGCTGGCTACCGATAATGCCCGCCTTGTTCAGCAATTTATGGCTGAAGGGTTCAGCGCCGATGCCGATTTCGATAATCGGGTGCGGTTGGCTCAGGCCATTTATGGCCGTGGGCTCGACTGGATTGAAGGACAATTGCGCCCACAGCCGGTTGATTAGCCCGAAAGCTGTACCTTTGTGGCGGCATTTAGCCATATTGGCATGATAGACGTCGTAATTATTGGTGGTGGCATTGTTGGACTGGCCACCGCATTGCAATTAAAGCAGCAACGATCCTCTTTAAAAGTTGTTCTGATCGAAAAAGAACCTGCCGTGGCCCGGCATCAGACAGGCCACAATAGCGGTGTTATTCACTCCGGATTGTATTATAAACCGGGAAGCCTCAAAGCAACCAACTGTATTCGAGGCTATCATATGCTGATCGATTTCTGCAATGCCGAAGGTATTCCCTACGACCTGTGCGGAAAAATTGTAGTAGCAACCAGGCCAGAAGAAATCCCACAGCTAAATACCCTCTATGAGCGTGGGCAACTTAATGGGCTCGCTGGGCTGAAAAAGCTGTCGGTTGCCGAAATGCGCGAAATTGAGCCGCATGTCAATGGTGTTGCGGGAATGTTTGTTCCACAAACGGGAATTATCGACTACAAGCAGGTTTCGGAGAAATATGCTGAGAAATTTCAGCAACTGGGTGGCGAAATCCGACTGGCTGAACGTGTTGAGCAAGTTACACCAGGCACTAGTCTGAGTATTGTCGTTACCAATAAGGGGAGCTATGAAACGAAACTGGTGGTGAACTGTGCCGGTCTGTATTCCGATAAAATTGCTCAGTTAACCCAGCGCGAAGCGGTCGACGTGCGCATTGTACCGTTTCGGGGCGAGTATTACAAAATACGGCCCGAAAAAGAATACCTCGTTAAAAATCTGATCTACCCGGTTCCCGATCCTAATTTTCCTTTTCTGGGCGTACACTTCACCCGGATGATACATGGAGGTGTTGAAGCGGGGCCTAATGCGGTGTTAGCATTCCAGCGTGAGGGCTACACAAAATCAGACATCAATCTAAAAGAACTGTTCGAAACACTGGCATGGCCAGGCTTCCAGAAAGTAGCTGCCAAATACTGGGAGACGGGTCTGGGCGAAATGTACCGATCATTCTCGAAGTCGGCCTTTACGAAAGCCCTACAGGCCCTGATTCCCGACGTGCAGGAAGCCGACCTGGAACCGGGCGGAGCGGGCGTTCGGGCGCAGGCTTGCGACCGAACGGGCGGTTTGCTCGACGACTTTGCTATTCTGGAAACCGATAAGGCCATCAACGTTGTCAATGCACCTTCGCCGGCGGCTACCTCATCGTTATCGATTGGAAAAACCGTTTCCGAAAAGGTGCTGGCCCGGTTTTAACGATAGGAGTTAAAGCGGCTGAATGTGGTCTTTGAACCACGTTTGCACAGATTCGAGCGAGTGTTTGCCTGATGCCACATCGAGCGTAAACTCGATCAGTAAATCGTCATCGACAGAATCCTTAAATGTGTAGTTGTTTAATTGCACGAAAATAATTGCTGCCTGTAGCCCTGTTCGTTTGTTGCCATCCTGAAAGATATGGTTGCACACAATGTTGAACATATACAATCCTGCTTTTTGATATAGTTCAGGATATAGGGCCTTGCCAAACATCTTGGCTTCTACAGCTTCCAGTAAGTAATCGAGATTTTTTTCATGAAGGAAATTGTGAGGCAGCACAAAATTGCCTCCAAAAGCCTTGACCTGATAGTTATTGATGGTAATTATTTCGGCTTTCGTTAGATAGATCATGTCAAGCTAAAGCTTTCCAGACAGCTTTATATTTTGCCGATGTTTCGGATAAGAGTCGCTCGAATTGCTCCCGTCGGATAGACTCCTGAGCAGTAAGAATTGTATCGAGTATACTGTTAATATCGTCGTAGTAACTCTCAGGTATTTGCTGCACTTTTTCAATGAGTTGCTGCTTTTTCTCCAGGGCCGTCATACCAATCGTGTTTTTACAAAGATAAGAACATTGCGGGCTTACCAACGGTTCGGCATGGCGGATGCTCTGTTGCGGGCGTAGGCTCTATCTTAAGCAAATCTTCACAAACAATCGGCTTCGAATACGGGTTGTTAAACGAGAGATTTTGACTAAAAACAGACTAAATCATGAGCACTATAACTCAGAACGAAGCCCTGGATACACCATCTGACCTGAAAGAAAAAGGCCGGGAAAAAGTTGCTGAAGCCCTAAACCGACTTGTGGCCGACGCTTTTGCCCTATACATTAAAACCAAAAACTACCACTGGCATATGTCGGGTCGTCATTTCCGCGACTATCACCTGCTGCTCGATGAACAGGCCGACCAGATTTTTGCCACCATCGACCCACTGGCCGAACGCGTTCGGAAAATTGGGGGAAACACCATTCGGTCGGTTGCGCATATTGCCCAACTGCAACGGGTAAAAGACAATGACGAAGATTTCGTGGCACCCAAAGACATGCTAACCGACCTGATCGCCGAAAATAAGAAAATGGCGAAAAACATGCGGGACGCGCACAAAATCTGCGATGAAGCTGAAGATGTAGCAACGGCCAGCCTATTGGAAGTATACATCGACGAAACCGAGCGCCGGACCTGGTTCCTGTTCGAAACAACGCGCGATTTGAATTAACGGAAACGGATTAAATTAAACAGATTCATTCATATACCAGCGGTCGCCTTTCCCGGTTGCAAATTGGGAAAGACGACCGCTTTTGTTAAGTTGGCGATATGAAAGTTCGTCCATCTGCCCTTATCTGGCGCCAAAATGCTGGCCAAACAGAAATTTTACTAATGCGCTACAACTATGGTGGTCAGGATGTATATGCACTGCCAGGTGGGAATCCCGACCGGGGCGAAATCCTGACTGAAACCGTTGTGCGCGAAATTCGGGAGGAGCTTGGGGTTTCTGTCGATATTGGTGAGATGATTCTGGCCGGTGAAATGCTCCTGTCGCAACGCAACGACGATGTGTTACACGTTGTGTTTGCGGCTCGTAATCTTCAGGGCGAACCGCAACTCAACCCAACCGAAACAACCGCACTCGAAATCGCCTGGAAACCAGTTGCCGATCTGGAGCAGTTAAACATGTATCCGAACATCGGCCGAAAACTTCAGCCCTGGTTTAGTTCGGCAACGTATTTAGGCTACGTCGGCCGAATTGAGCAGCAGTATTTTGGTTAATAATTTCTCATTCAGAATGTCAACTTTACTCACCTATGCTTATTCCTACCCTAAAAACGCTGTTTCTGAGAGACCTTAACCGGCTGAAGCAGGAAATGAGTTTGTATAAAAATGAAGCCGTGATCTGGCATACCGAGCAACAGATTCCGAACTCGGCCGGTAATCTGTGTCTGCATCTGGTTGGCAATCTGAATACATATATCGGAGCCGAATTGGGCAAAACGGGCTATATTCGTTACCGCGATCTGGAATTTTCATTAAAAGATATTCCGCGTGCCGAATTGATCGAGAAAGTTGAGGCTACGATTCCAGTTGTTATGAATGCGCTCGACAGAGTGCGGGAAGAACAACTCGATGACGAATATCCGCAGTTGGTGTTTGAGGCAAAAACTTCCACAGGCTATATGCTGGTGCATCTGGCTTCTCATCTGGCCTATCACCTTGGGCAAATCAATTACCACCGTCGGTTGCTGGATCATTAAGTTGCCGGGAGGAGTTGACTAAGCTCCCGGCAGCCATACCAATGGCGCTTGCCAGTAAGCCCCAAAGCATGGGCGATGTTTCGGTATTTAGCCAGATACAGAATAGCCATACGCTAAAACCAACAGTCATCGAGCACAGACAGCCGATCAGATTTGCCGGTTTCCAGTAAATGCCTGCTGCCAGCGGAATAAACAACGAAACAAGACTAAATGCCGACGATTCGCCAACAAGATCGAAAATATTGGTATCGCGTGTTGTACTCATCAACACGCAAATAATTGTGATGGCCACAACGGCCCAACGAATGGTTTTCAATAAAGCCTGATCATTGATTTCGGGGCGGAAGAAACGAACGATATTCTCGCCAAAAACCGTTGCCGGTGCCAGAATGGCTCCGCTCGATACGCTTAGAATGGCCGAGGTCACTGCCCCGAAGAATAAAACCTGTAGAAATAAATTTCCGTGCCGGATCACCATATTCGGAATAATTAATTGGTTATCCTGAGGTAAGTCGGGGTGGAGTAGTTTGGCGCTTAGGGCAATAAATAGTGGGAGCATGGCCACCGTTAAATACATAGCTGAGGCCAGATACGACGCTCGCACTGAAATCGTTTCTGTTTTGGCGGCCATAACGCGCTGAAAAACATCTTGCTGAGGTATTGACCCTAAACCAATTGTGATCCAGGCTGCTATATAAGCCAGCCAGTCTTTACGGGTAGGATTGGGAATGAACCGGAAAAAATTAGTAGGGGTCCGTTGCTGAATGGTTGTCCAGCCACCAACATCGTTCCAAAGCATAATGGCTAATACTGCCAGAGCCAGAATGATAATCAGGTTGTGAAAAAAGTCGGTAACCGAAATCGACCACATACCGCCCAGTAATGTGTAAATCATTACGATGGTTGCACTAGCGACAATGCAATATTCGCGCGGCACATCTGTTACAACGCTTAATACGATACCAATGGCTACTAGCTGAGCCGCAATCCAACTGAAATACGATGGAATAACCATCAGCGCCGATAGTAATTCTGCCGATCGGCCAAATCGTACGCGAAAATAATCGCTGAATGTAGTAATGTTGAGCCGATAAAGTGGCCTTGCAAAGAATGCTCCCACCAGAAACAGACACAATGCCGACCCGAATGGCTCTTCAATAACGGCCAGAAAGCCGCCTTCTACAAACATGGCAGGTGCTCCCATGATGGTTTCTGAGCCAAACCAGGTTGCGAAAGTAACAGAGGCTGCCAGAAACAAGGGGAGCCTCCGGCCGGCCAACACAAAATCCTGTGAATTGGTGACACGTCGGGCCGCCCAGGCACCAACTGCCACATTAGAGAGCAGATAGAGAGCGATCAGGAACAGTAGCATCAGCAACGGTTGAAAACGAAGAAGCACAAAATACGCAAAGAATCTTTGTGTATTTTGTGCTTCTATGAGTTGCAGATGCAATTTGGCCCTGCTAGTTAGTTTAAGGCAATTTCTCGTGCAAATAGGTGAGCACTAGCTGCAATGAAAGCCTTGGGTTAGGTCATGACGAATGGCTCGTACATCAACTGTCAAGTCGGCTACAGCACGGGCTGTTACAACATTTTGGCGTTCAACCTGCTCAATGCGCTCTTCCAGAAGCATGAATAACGGTTTATTTAGCTTTGGGTAACGGTTTGGTTGAAAAGGTTTACTTATTTAGTCTCACAACCGCAATGTAGCAGGCAGGTACTTGGCAATCAGATCTTCGTAGTAAGGTTTCAGTTCACTAACTACGGGTGGTTTTGGGCTTTTTGAATACAGATCGTAAGGATTAAACTTTCGCACCCATTTGAACATAGCATGATCGTGCTCATCCATTAAGTGATTGTAAGCCTCTTCGCGGTGCTGAGAATAGAATGAGTGATAGCGCATCATGTATAGCGCTGGCTCAGGCATATAATCTTTCATCAACTGATACAGATACTCATCGTGCCCCCACGACATATGCACATTGCGCAAACCGCAGTTGGGTTCATAAACACCGTATTTTGTGTTATACCGTTCGTCCTGGCTATCGGGGTTGTTAGCAAAAAATTCGGGATAAACGATCCGGTCGGAGTGTTTGCAACCTACCGGGAACGTGTCGCCTACCACAGCCCATTGAGGTTCACCGAACAGACAGAGAACTTTCCCCATATCGTGCAGAAAGCCGGTCAGCACAAACCAGTCGGGATGGCCATCTGCACGAATAGCTTCGGAGGTTTGCAACAGGTGCTGAAGCTGGTCGAGGTCGGTATCGGGGTCTGAGTCGTCGACCAGGGTGTTCAGAAACTCGGCCACCCCCCAAACAGGTAATTCTTTTTTGTCGAACTTCAGAAACTCCCGTTCTTTCTCCCGTACAAAATCGTAGGTCTGGTAAGTATGGTTTAACCGATAAAACTCACGAACCGTATCGCGCTCGGGCGAATCGTAGTTCCGGTAATCTTCTTTAGACTTGTGTTCGGGTTCGGGATAGCGACTCAGAATATCGTCTTCCCATTGATCGAGGCTGCTGAGGGGGGCGTTTTCGCTTATCATGGCTGAATGAAAATTTCGTCAGTAAATCTACAAATTTATTGCTGTTAACCAGTAAGCTACAATCGTTGTTATTTATTGAGTTAGCTCGTCGAGAGCCAAAATATTGCTAATCTCAGGCTGAAGAGCTTTCGCTAGTATTCTAATTACGGCTTCGGCATTGGCTTTATTATCGGCTCTATTGGAGAAATAAGCCATCAGAAAGCGGCTGGAAGGTATCGACACCACGAAATTATTGAACCCGCAGGTCGTGCCCGAATGAAACAGAATTGGGCTGGCCGGTTGCTGATAGAACCATCCAGCGCCATAATAACTGCTTCTATAAGAACGAATGGCTTTGCCGGTACGGGCTAACACGGCATTCAGATTGAGTAATGTATTGGTTTGCAATGCTTCGATCCATTTCCGATAATCGGTCAGGGAAGTATATACACCGCCGTCACCTTTGGTGGCGCTCGTCAGGCTCTGGTCCGAAAAAACATAGGCATTCCCTTGTTTGCGGTATCCCATTGCCCGGTTTGGAATAGGCTTTCCCGCTTCATACACAACGGACTCGGTCATGTGCAATGGCTGGAATATTCGCTGTTTGATAAATGTAGCAAACGACAGCCCCGATACCCGTTCAATAAGCAATGCCAAAAGGCAATAGGCCGAGTTGCTATAGCGAAATTGGCTCCCTGGTTCGAAATACACCGAATCCTGGTCTTTAAGCAAGCGTAGTACATCGGCATCCAGTAATTGTTCTTTTTGATTCGAATTCATAACTGATTCGTAATCCAGCACTCCCGATGTATGGGTAAGCAAATGGCTGATCCGCACTTTTTTACCAACCGTTGGCTGCCACTCCGGAAAAAAACGAATCAACGGATCGTCAAGCGAAAGCTTCCTGTCTTTTTCCAGCAACAAAATCCCCATTGCCGTAAACTGCTTTGAGACTGATGCCATGCGAAAATTAGTTTTGGGACTTATGGCTGCTTTCGTTTTTTGATTTGCCAGGCCGTAGCCTTTTTGATAGACAGCTTTACCATCAACAACAACCAGCAGTGCTGCTCCCGGCCGATCGGCCGGGATGGTTGCTTGCATTAAAGAATCGAGCTGGTCGGATAGTTGTGCATAAACTGAGGTAGCCGACAGTAAGAAGGCCATTGTCAGACATTTCGTCATGGGGTTCTACCAGAATACGGCGTACAATACAGCCAAAATACTGAAAATTCCAATGGAACCCACAACAAACGAAGGGGATACCCGAAACATCTGCCGATCGATAATAAGCCCTTTCACCCGAACCGGATCGACTAGCGATATCACGACCATGATGGCTACATCAATGCAGAATACCCAGGTGGTGCGGTGAAGAAACGGTATTGGGTCAGATTCAGTACCAAAGAGATGGGTTACTTCAGGCCAGAATTTGAGTAGCGTCGATAGCGGAATGGTTAAAATGGCCACCGTTAAAGCGGCCCGGTTGGTTGCCCGTTTCCAGAAAAAACCTAAAAGGAAAATAGCAAATACACCTGGTGTAATAAAATTAGTGTATTCCTGGATGTATTGATAAACCTGATCGAGCGACCGCAACATGGGTGCCAGGGCAACAGCAATCAGAAAGGCGACAACAACGGCCCAGCGTCCGATGGTTACCAGCTTCTGTTCCGATGCCTTGTTGTCGATGTATTTTTTGTAAATATCGAGCGTAAAGATGGTTGATATTGAATTGGCCTTACCGGCCAACGATGCGACCACGGCGGCTGTCAAAGCCGCAAAGGCCAGCCCTTTCATGCCAACGGGCAGTAGATTCATCAGTACAGGATAGGCATGGTCGGGTTTCACAGCGCCAGAGGCATCGGTCATGGCAGCCTGGAACGTGCCATGCTGGTATAGAACAAAAGCAGCAATTCCCGGAATGACGACAATAAGCGGAATCATTAGTTTGAGGAATGCCGCAAACAGAATACCGCTACGAGCCGTTTTCAGATCGGCCCCCAGGGCTCGTTGCACAATATACTGATTGCAGCCCCAATACGAAAAATTGTTGATCCACATACCGCCCGTAACCAGTGCCATACCTGGCAGAACCTCGTAATAGGGATGACCTTTTGGGAAGAACATGTGGAAATGGCTATCGGCATGCTGGCGCAAACTTAACAAACCGTTCCAGACGCTTCCGCTACCGGTTTCCTGAGCAACCAGTTGCAGCGCAAGGTAAGTAACAACCAGCCCGCCAAAAACCAGCACCACCACCTGAATAACGTCGGTATAACCAATCACTTTCATGCCGCCCAGCGTAATGAAAATGGCGAAAATAGCTAGTCCCAGTGTGCAAACAGTAAAGGAGATTCCGGCCAGCGACTCAATGGCAATAGCCCCCAGATACAGAATCGACGTCAGGTTAACCAGCACATAAACGACCAGCCAGAATATGGCCAGAATAGTGCTGACCGTATCGCTGTAGCGTTGTGCCAGAAACTGCGGCATGGTGTAGATATGGTTGCGCAGGTAAATCGGAATAAAATAGATGGCAACAATGACCAGCGTTGCGGCTGCAATCCACTCATACGACGAAATGGCTAACCCCATCGCAAAACCCGAACCCGCCATCCCAATAAAATGCTCGGCTGAGATGTTTGACGCGATCAGTGAGGCTCCAATGGCCCACCAGGTTAAGGAGCCTTCGGCCAGAAAAAAATCGGTGGTATTAATGGTTTTTTGTCGCCGACGGCGGTAAACCCAGTAGCCATAACCGACAACAATAACCAGGTAAAGAAAAAAAACGAGGTAATCGGCTGTTGCAAGGTGATTCATGCGGGTAGGAATATAAAAAGTGGGTGTCTTGTTGACAAAGCAAGACACCCACTTTTTATACCAGATTGATGAAGCTCGTTTCTACCGGCAGCAGTGTTATAGCTTACTGAAATCGAATGTTTCCAGAAAAGCAGTTGTAAACTGACCCGATTTGAATTTAGGATCGTCCATGAGCTTAATGTGGAATGGAATCGTGGTTTTAATTCCTTCGATAACAAACTCCTGTAGCGCCCGTTTCATCCGTGTTATAACCTCTTCGCGCGATTGGCCCGAAACGATCAGTTTCGCAATCATAGAGTCATAATTAGGCGGAATCGTGTAGCCTGTGTATACATGACTATCGACCCGAACGCCATGACCGCCGGGCATATGCAAAACGGTAATCTTACCAGGCGACGGACGGAAACCATTGGCAGGATCTTCAGCATTGATCCGGCATTCCATCGCGTAGAGCTTTGGCGTATAATTCCGCCCCGAAATTTCGACTCCGGCTGCTACTTTAATTTGCTCCTTGATTAGATCAAAATCCGTTACTTCTTCGGTAATGGGGTGCTCAACCTGAATCCGGGTATTCATTTCCATGAAATAGAATTTCCCGTGTTTGTCGACAAGGAACTCAACCGTTCCGGCGCCTTCGTAACCAATAGCCTGAGCACCTTTTATTGCAGCCTGCCCCATTTCTTCACGAAGTTCGGCCGATACAATTGGGGAAGGAGTTTCTTCAACCAGTTTTTGGTGACGGCGCTGGATCGAACAGTCGCGCTCCGAAAGGTGGCAGACTTTGCCAAACTGGTCGCCAACAATCTGAATTTCGATGTGCCGGGGTTCTTCAACGAATTTCTCCAGATAGAGCCCATCGTTGCCAAAGGCAGCCCCTGCTTCGGTGCGGGCGTCGTTCCAGGCTTTCTCAAACTCGCTTTCAGCCCGGATAATCCGCATACCTCGGCCACCACCACCGGCAGTTGCCTTCACAATAACGGGATAACCCATTTCGGCCGAGAGTTTCTTGCCTTGCTCAATGGATTCAAGCAACCCATCGGAACCCGGTATGACGGGTACACCAGCCGATTTCATGGTTGCTTTGGCGGTTGCCTTATCGCCCATTCCATTAATCTGTTCGGCGGTAGCACCAATGAACTTAATACCGTAATCGGCGCAGATTTGCGAGAATTCGGCGTTTTCAGAAAGAAATCCGTAGCCAGGGTGTATGGCATCGGCACCAGTCACTTCGGCGGCCGATATGATGCTGGGAATACTCAGGTAGGATTGCTTGCTAACGGGTGGGCCAATACAAACAGCCTCGTCGGCAAAGCGGACATGCAAGCTATCGCGGTCGGCAGTCGAATAAACGGCGACGGTTTTAATACCCATTTCGCGGCATGTCCGAATAATCCGAAGTGCGATTTCTCCCCGGTTGGCAATAAGAATTTTCTTAAACATGGTATAAATGAGTGAATGAGTGAATGAGTGATTGAGTGAAAAAATAGGCGTCGGCTTATTCACTCAATCACTCATTCACTCATTCACTAATTGATTTAAATGGGTTCTACCAAAAACAGCGGCTGGTCGTATTCGACCGGTGTAGCGTTCTCAACGAGTACTTTTACGATACGGCCCGATACTTCAGACTCGATTTCGTTGAAAAGTTTCATGGCCTCGATAATACAAACTACTTTTCCTTCACTTACAGTGTCGCCTATTTCAACGAAAGCCGGGGTTTCCGGATTCGAGGAGCGATAGAAGGTGCCGATCATTGGCGATTTGATCGTAATGAAGTTTGAGGTATCTGCTTTAGGCGTTGCGACAACGGCTGGTGTTGCCACAGCCGCCGGGGCCGACTGTGGCTGTGGAGCAGCTACAGGAGCGGCTGGGGCAGTAGGAGCAGGAGCCGCTGCTGGAGCTGCGGGTGCACCTATACCATAGCGCTTTACACTAATTTTAAGATCGGCTGTCTCAATGTTGACTTCGTCCAGACCCGATTGCGAGATGAAGTCGATAAGTTGCTGAATGTCTTTTGTATTCATAGTTTAGGAGTGAGAAAAGAGAAGCGAAGAGTATGATCATAAAGTTGACCTGGGCCAGTCTTTTGGTTCATCTCTCACCCCTCACTTCTCGTTTATTTCACTCGTTCTACGTATTCGCGTGTGCGGGTGTCGACCCGGATTTTTTCACCAGAGTCAATAAAGAGGGGGACCATAATTTTGGCACCAGACTCTACTTCAACCCGTTTTTTGGGGCTGTTGGCCGTGTCGCCTTTAATACCCGGTTCGGCATAGGTTACTTCCAGCTCAACAAACGGAGGCAGCTCACAGGAGAGCGGAGTCTCGTTTTCAGCATTAATCAGAATTTCAACTTCCTGACCTTCTTTCATCAGATCGGCACCATCAATAAGTTTTTCGTCGATGTTGATCTGGTCGAACGATTCCTGGTCCATAAAATTATAGCCTGCTTCGTCTTTATAGAGGTACTGGAATTTCCGGCGTTCTACCCGGACCGGATAAATGGTTACACCCGAGTTGAAGGTGTTGTCAATTACGCGGCCAGTAGTCAGACTTTTTAATTTTGTACGAACAAAAGCAGCCCCTTTTCCAGGTTTTACGTGCTGAAATTCAGTGATTTGAAAAAGGTCGTTGTTGAAGTTTATGACCAGTCCGTTGCGGATATCTGCGGTCGTTGCCATTTTTACTAGTTTACAGTTTTTGTATTGGGTTTACGATTCTTGGCCTTTAATTTCAATATTAATGCAAAACTATACACTAAAAATCGTAAACTTATTTAATAAGCCCACTTCACGTAGGCAGCGCCCCAGGTAAAGCCACCACCAAAAGCAGCCAGCACCAGGTTATCTCCTTTCTTAAGTTGCGATTCGTAATCGAACAGGCAAAGGGGGATCGTAGCGGCTGTGGTGTTGCCATACTTGTGAATATTCATCATGACTTTATCCGACTCGATTCCCATTCGATGAGCCGTGGCGTCAATAATTCGTTTATTAGCCTGATGGGGCACCAACCAGTTGACATCGTTGCCTGCCAGGTGGTTACGCTCCATAATTTCGGCCGATACATCGGCCATATTTTTGACTGCAAATTTAAAAACTGCCGGACCGTCCTGATAAACATAGTGCCAGCGTTTTTCGACGGTTTCGTGGGTGGGTGGGTATCGGCTGCCACCTGCTTTTTGAAACAGATGGTTTTGCCCAACACCGTCTGATTTGATAAGGGAGTCGATAACTCCGAAACCATCGGCATTAGGTTCGAGCATCACGGCTCCGGCTCCATCGCCAAAGAGCACGCAGGTAGCCCGGTCCGTATAATCGACGATAGCCGACATTTTATCGGCTCCAACAACGACTACTTTTTTGTATTTCCCTGTTTCGATAAACTGCGAACCGATAGTCAATGCATATAGGAAGCCGGAACAAGCCGCCTGCACATCGAAACTACCTACGTTGCGAATGCCAACCATATCGCAGATAAGGTTAGCTGTGCACGGAAATACATAATCGGGAGTTGTTGTAGCGCAAATCAGCAAGTCAACTTCTTCCGGTTTTATAGTAAGCTTTTCGAGTAGCCCAGCAACCGCTTTCGCACCCATGTGTGAAGAACCCATTCCTTCGCCCTTCAGAATATGGCGTTCTTTGATTCCCGTTCGGGTGGTAATCCATTCGTCGTTTGTATCCACCATACGCTCCAGCTCAGCGTTTGTTAAGACGTAATCGGGAACATAGCCGTGGACTCCTGTTATGGCAGCTTTACTCATAAGTTGGTGGTACAAATAGTTTTCAGTATTCAGGTTTCGGTTTTGTGCAGAAGAGGATTCCGCAGAAAACGGTAGACAGAAAACTGCAAACTAGCTGAGGGCGTGTGCAATTTTAGTGTAAGCGTCGGACTCAACCTGCCGGATGGCCAGACTAATCATATTTTTTATGGCTAATGGCGACGAGATACCGTGTGCGATAATTACGTTACCGTTAACACCCAGTATGGGGCTACCACCAACAGATTCGTAATTGGTTTTATCCAGAAATTCGTCGCTAATGCCACGTTCTTTGGCCATTACATAAAACGACTCGCCTAGCTTGAACATCACATTTCCGGTAAATCCATCGGTAACAATGACGTCGGCTTTTCCGGCAAAGAGGTCTCCGCCTTCTATATTACCAACGAAATTAATTTTTCGACTGTCTTTCAGAAGCTGATGTGCGGCCTGAGCAACGAGCGATCCTTTTTGTTCTTCAGTGCCAATGTTCATCAGGGCTACCCGGGGCCGATCGATACCAAATGTATATTGGGCATAGATTGAGCCTATTTCGCCAAATTGTGTCAGCATTTCCGGCTTGCAGTCGGCATTGGCGCCAATGTCGAGCATAACTGCGTGGCCACCCGTAATTTGGGGAACAAAGCCCGCAATACAGGGGCGCATTACCCCTTCAATGGCTTTGATACTAAATAAGGCACCAACGTGCATTGCACCCGTGTTGCCCGCGCTACAGAATGCGTTAACCTGCCCGTCTTTCAAAAGCTTAAACCCAATTCCGATACTGGAATTGGGTTTCTGAGAAAGCGCCTTTGTAGGGTGCTCACTCATCTCAATGACGTCGTCAGCATTGACCAATTCGATATTTGTAGCGGTCTCGGCTCCGTATTTCTGGATTAACTCCTGCACCACGGACTGTTTGCCAATCAGTACAATAGCTATATTATCCGGCAATTCAGCGGCAGCCATTACAACTCCTTCCACTATTGCTTCGGGAGCAAAATCGCCACCCATTGCGTCCACTGCAATTTTCATTGACTCCGTTTGTTCAATACCTCCCAGCTAAGCTGGATTGCAAAAAAAGATGCGTAAAAATAGGGAGGTAGCGGGCAATAAAAAAGTATTTCGCGTTCATCTTCGGGGCGACGTCTGCGAAATACTCTCTATAAATGGATGATACCTAGGCCGTTTTAGCGTAATTCTCAATAATCATTTGGCCTTTATAAAAAAGATTACCCTCAAAAACGTGGGCATGATGACGCTCGTGAACTTCGCCAGTTTGGGCGTCGGTCGAAAGCGTTACGGCCGTAGCCTTGTAGTGGGTTCTGCGCTTATCGCGCCGGGTGCTTGAGTGGCGTCGTTTGGGATGTGCCATGATTCGTTATAGTTGTCTGTTTTCTGTTATCAGTTCCCAGCGATACAACCGTACGGCCGAAAACGGGTTAATTATCACTTAATTTCCGTAAGGCGGCCCAGCGAGGATCAATTTCGGGCTGGTCGTCTTCGTTATTCGGTTCTGCATCCGAGCGGTAAATTACTTTACCATTCTGCTCATCGTCAGCATCATCCTCTTCTTCGCTCCGAAAACGCGGATGCAGGCGTTTCATGGGAAGCGAGAGGCTAATGAACTCAAAAATGTAACGAGCCACGTTGATTGTTGCGGTATTACGTTCAATGAGTTCAATTTCGTCGCTTAGTTCCTCATTGTGGTCGCCAAACTTTAATAGCATGGTTTGCTGCGTATCAACAGGCTCGTCATATTCGTCGAGGCTCCGATCGCAGGTTTGCTCAACGGTGCCTTTAATATGAAAATCGAGCCGGATCATCGTTTCTGACTTATCCAGCACCAAATGAGTCTGAATATTGCCCTTTTCGATCAGATCCTGTTCCAGCGCAGCAAAAAACGTATCGCCCGATGTAAAATCGTACTCGTAGCGTTTATTGTCCAGACCGACAATGTTTATGTCGTATGCGCGTAATGAGTTCACCTCGTATCTGCCCTTCAAAAATAAGACCGCAAAGGTACAAAACGTTTGTGAATCAGTAAAGTGAAAGTCAGAAAAAAGGTTTTTTATGGCGGTTTTCGGCTTATGGTTTCCGATATTTCGGGCAGACACTTTTGCTGATAGCGTGCGTTTCTCAACTTGGGCCTGCATTCTATGAGTTAAGGCAATAGCTTATGTTACTGACAATTATTACCCTTACTACGTTCGCCGTTCTAATTCGTATTGTTGCTAATCCGTTATCTAATGTGTTTCAGAAGCAATTAACACAGCGGGCAGCCAACCCATTGTTTGTGATTGCGGCTACATATGGCTTTCTGGCATTGGCATGTCTGGCTTTTTTACCTCAACTGCACTTTGCAGGCTTACCAGCGCCATTCTGGGAAAGTATGCTGGTTGTGGGGGTGTTTGCCATGGTTGGCAATGTCTTTCTGGTAAAAGCCCTGCACCTTGGCGACTTATCGGTATTGGGACCAATCAACGCCTATAAATCTGTTGTGGGACTTATTGTCGGTATTTTTCTGCTGAACGAAATTCCGGGATGGTGGGGACTGGCCGGAATGTGCCTTATTGTGATTGGCAGCTATGTTGTTTTAACCAATAAGCAACAACGGAAAGGGTTTTCGTGGAGCATTTTCCAGCGGCCTGAAGTAAAACTTCGATTAGCAGCACTGGTGTTTTCGGCTATCGACGGCGCTTTTCTGAAAAAAGCCATTGTGCTGTCGGCACCAGCTACGGCTTTTTTTTTCTGGTGTGTATTTGGCTTCGGGTTTACACTGGTCTGGATCTTGTTAACCATGCGAAAACAATGGCAAAGTCAGGTTCGGCTGCTGTTTTCTGAAAAAATTACGTACTTAGCTCTGTTTCTAACCGTGGGTATAACGCAGGTTGCCAGTAATATTGCACTAGCCCATATGCCAGTTGGTTATGCATTGGCTTTGTTTCAGACCTCGGCCCTGGTAAGTGTGCTGTTTGGCTATCAGTTTTTCAACGAGCAAGGCATTTTGCGTAAACTGATCGGGGCTGGCATTATGGTGGCGGGTGCCGTTATGATCACTGTTCTAGGCTAAACATATGCCCGCAAAGCGCGTTTTTAGTGTACTGGTTTTTGAAGCAAAAGGTTTGTTGTAAAGGATTACGTCTATAAACCAAAAACTAACTTATTTATGTCGGTCTATAAACTCGTTGAAAAACACGCGGTTGAGCATCACAACGAATACTACGAAGTACGAATTACAGACGGTAAACATCCCCAAAGTCTGTTTTTTACGACCAATGAAGAAAATCTGGAAGATGTAGCCGCTGACATCATTGCTAAACTGGAACCTAATGCCAAAAACTGGACTGTAATTCCTCACCGAAAAGACAGTTAATTCTCAAACTTCGCTGCATTTGTGACAAACGCGTTTCTGATAATTGACGCTCAGTTCGATTTCTGCCATCCCAATGGGGCATTGTTTGTACCCGGCGCTGAACAGGATATTGAACGCATGGCGACTCTAATCCGGCGTTATGCCGACCAAATTGATCATATCGTTGTAACACTCGATACGCATCACCTGCTCGATATTGCCCATCCTATGTTTTGGCAGGATGTTTATGGCGATCATCCGGCCCCATTTACCCGAATATCGGCTCATGATGTCAATGAAGGGCGATGGATTCCTCGATTTGCGGTTGAGAAAGCGACGGAATACGTAAATAGTCTGGAGGCCGATGGGCAGTTTGATCATTTTATCTGGCCAGAACACTGTTTGATCGGTTCGCGGGGGGCTGCCTTGCACGATACATTGCTCGATGGGTTGAAAGATTGGTCGCGTCGGCGCGAACTCGATTATGTAGCTATTCAGAAGGGGCTGCATCCGCTTTCCGAACATTTTGGTATTTTTCGGGCACAGGTTCCTGACCCACAGGTTCCTGAAACGCAGCTCAACACCGCATTAATTGCTGATCTGGAACGATTCGACCGGGTTTATCTAATGGGCGAAGCCAAATCGCACTGTGTAGCCAATAGCCTCAGGCAGGTAATGGCTTTTGCGCCGGGATTGGTATCAAAAATTGTTGTAGTGACCGATTGTATGTCGGATGTGACGGGTTTAGGGCATCTTGCCGATCCAATTTATGCAGAGGCTCGTACTAAAAAAGTGCCTTTTGTAAGTTCCAACGCAATTTTTAGCTGAAAACCTGTACCTTTTAGGCGTTATGGAAAAAACGCTACCGCTATTTCCACTGAATCTGGTTGTTTATCCGGGAGAGGATCTGAACCTGCATATCTTCGAACCTCGCTACCGCCAGCTCATTAATGAGTGCCTGGAAGAAGAGCGTACATTCGGTATTCCGGCGTTTATTAACAATAAGCTGCCGGGGTATGGTACCGAAATGCACGTAACAACGCTGCATAAACGCTATGATGATGGCCGGATGGATATTAAATCGAAAGGACTGAAGGTATTTCGATTAATAAATTTCGAAAACCCGGTTGAAGGGAAACTGTATGCAGGTGGCGAGGTCGAACTGGTTGAACCGGGCGATAGTTTTAGCGCTCATGCGCTGCCTTTACAGGAACGACTGGAACGTCTCTACGGTCTGCTGCAAATTGAAAACGATTATGATCCCCGCAGCGAAAATTTCTCCTACAAAGTTGCTCACAAAGTAGGCCTCTCCATCGAACAGGAATATGAACTACTAACGCTGGAAACGGAGGCCGAACGGCAACTTTTTCTGATTCAGCACCTTAACAATGTGTTGCCCGTAGTAGCTGATATGGAGCGGACGAAGCAGCGCATCCGCATGAATGGCCATTTCAAAAACCTCGATCCACTAAATTTCTGATCGACTGCGGAGTAATCGGAAGTATTACTCCGCAATAAGCTGAAAACTCAGTCCCCAAAGCTAAACCACTCGCTATCGGCCAGAAAATTACACACCAATAGTGCCGGTTTTAACCTCGCCCGCTCGCTTGTAGTTAGCGAAGATTACACCATTGGGTGTAATTAAACTTTCGGTTACCGTAAAGGCCGCCGGACTGGTCCCCTCACCAAACAGACGCTTACCTGTGCCTAGCGTGACTGGGAAAATTTTGAGCCATAGTTCATCGACCAGATCATGTTTGAGCAGCGTCTGAACCAGGTTACCGCTACCATGAACCTGAATGTCAGTACCTTCGGAATCTTTAAGCTTTTTGATGTCGTCTACGCTTTTCAGAAAGACCGAGTTTTGCCAGTCTGACTGGTCTATGGTCGTACTCACCGCATATTTGGTAACCTCATTGATGCTCGGCCAAAAATCAGTATGTGCTGGCCAGTAAGACGCAAATAGCTCGAATGTTTTGCGCCCCAAAAGAAGGTCGGCTGGTTTTAATTGTTTTTCCATGAACTCCCCGGCCGCTTCGTCGGCTTCATGAAAAAACGGTGCCGTCCAGCCACCATACTCGAAACCGTTGGAAGTATCTTCGTCTGGCCCCCCCGGTGCCTGCATAACACCATCCAATGAAAGAAACGATAGAACGATTATTTTTCTCATCTTATATAAGGATTTGTTGTGTTACAAATGTCGCCAATAATGATCGTATGGATGAGGGCCAAATGCGACAATCTAGATAGCTAAATACGAACACATATTCAGTGGGCTGGGTAGTTATAGTTGATAGGTACTACCGGTTTTGGGCTTGGTGCATATGTAGAGTTTTAGCATCAATGTTCACTATAATTCCTGCTATTGAACCTCGAAAATGATTCCTAGACAAACTTTTGCCACCATATTGTCAAACCGGTGTTAGCTACCATAATTTTCTTTAAGTTTTCTCATCAATAGCCTTACCGCTTGTTGGGTATCTATATTAAAGGAATTTGTAAAAATAATATAAGCTTTATAGTTCATTCTGTCAATATGCACAAGGGTATAGTATGTTCCTGCTGTGCCAGAATGAGTGGAGAGTTCTTTTCCATTTTCATAAATATTATACCACCCTAATGAGTAGTTTTTAATACCTTTATGAATAAACTTGTATGTTTCTGCTTTTAAATAATTATCCTGACCTTTGAGCCCCGCTAGGTTAAGTTGAATGAACTTGATGTAATCTTTGAGTTTTATATTTATATCTCCTGCAGGTTCAGTATAATCCAGGTGATAATCGACATTAGAAGGAACAGGAGTAAGCTTACCGTTTTCAAAACTATGTCCCCAGGTATCTTTTTGTTTTTGATTTTCTGGCCAGGATAATTTTACGTTAAGCTTTAAGTCACTATTAAATATCTTTTCAACCAATTGTTCCCAGCTTTTGCCTGTAATTTTTTCTACCATTAGTGTAGCCAGAGTATATCCAGCATTTGAGTAGATGAAGGGGATCTTATCGCTAAGTTCTACAGGCTCTAACGTTAGTACAAACTGCCCGAATTGTTTCCTTTTTTCTTGATTTGTTCCTTTGAATTCTGGAATTTTAGGACCATCTTCGCCTTGAAAGGGTTGTATTCTGGCTTTATGGGAAAGTAAATCTTGTAAGGTAATAGTGGCATATTCGGGTTTACTTTTTTCTTTCCACTCAGGAAATAAGTCAAAGAATTTAGTCGTCCATTTCAAACGTCCTTTTTCTAAATAGTTAGCAATAATAAATGCTGTCATTGCTTTAGTATTAGAGCCAATATGAAATCTGTCATTTAACGTTGCGGTATCTGGAAGGTCGATAGAATGCCTACCCAAAGCCGCAATCTCTAATGTTGATTTACTGTCAACTACTGCATAACTAAGTTCGGGAACGTTGTACGCTTTACGGATTGAGTCAGCAAAATGAACGGTATTCTGTCCATAGCCTACCGTCGTAATGGTTAGAAATAGTATTACTATTATTTTTTTCATGTTTGCATTGTGTTTTGGTAATCAATGGTTTATGTATTGGTTATGCCTGCCCAGTTAAAATGATATTTTCTCAATAGTTGTATGAATACTTGGTAGAATTACAAATGTTGAGTTTAAAACGGTTAGCCCTACTATTACCAATACGGTGTTAGCGGTTTGTTATTTAATTTCTTTCTGTTTTGTCCCTTATTTCTTATTGTCCGTTAGTTTATTAACCCTTTGTTGTTTTCGTTTGGCTCAATTAAATCCCACATATTGCCATATAAATCTTCAAACACAGCGACTGTTCCGTATTCAAAGTCTTGCGGTGGTCTTACGAATTTTATTTCTCTGCTTTGGAGCTTTTCGTAATCTCCCCAAAAATCATCAGTAAAAAGAAATAAGAAAACTCGTCCGCCTGTTTGATTACCAACAAATGCAGCTTGTTGTTCATTCGCGGCTTTTGCTAATAACAAACAGCATTCTTTAGCTCCTTTAGGCGCTACCATTACCCATCTCTTGTCGTCACTTAACTTAGTGTCTTCTAATAATCGAAAGTCAAGTTTTTGGGTATAGAACTCTATAGCGTCATCATAATTCTCAACTATTAAGGCAATATGTGCTATCCTTTGATACATTCTGTTTCGTTTTTCTTATTGTTAACTCGTGTATATGAATTGAATTTTGGCTTCGATAAGTTAGAAGTTTACGTTCGTTTTGCTCATTTCTTTGAGGTCAGCTCGGTATCTGTTGTAATAAATTACAACTCTCAACTATGCGAAAGTTTGGGATTAGTTTTTTTGTTTATTTGGGCTCTATTGCGTTGCGGTAAGGCACTAGCTGTTACGCAATCTAACGTTATCCGTGTTTAACATAACTAATCAAGTTTTTACCGAAACTAAAGGCTCATGAGACAAGCGTTTGTCTCATGAGCCTCCAACTAAATACTACAACAACTTCATTGTCTCATAATCACCGACGTGTTTTAAATACAGAAAATTAAGCAGCAGGCCGTTTACGTTGGTAATTAGCTTGTGCGCTTCGGGAATGGTGGCTACAACGCTCGTAATGCGTTCATGCTCCGATTCGCTGCCCATATTTTTGTGATGAAACGACATAATTTCGTCGCGGAGCATTTCTTTTTCGATAAAGAAAAAATGCATACCCTCGTCACTAGTCCCAGTGCTTGGATACCAGACACGTGGATTTAGTTTGGTTAGCTCGCTGGCCGTAACAGCAAGGCCAACTTCTTCGCCTATCTCGCGAGCGGCTACCTCATCGGCGGCATCGCTGGCATCGACCATCCCGGCCGGGTGTTCATAAATCTGCGAGCCATCGGCAATGCGTCGCTGCTTAACCAGCACCACAAATTTCTCTCGTGTGTCTTTGTCGATCAGGCAAACGAGCATGGAGGCTGCATGGCCTTTCAGAAATAGGGCCGGTGGAATTTTGTCGCCTTCGGGCGTATCGGCGTCTACTTCGAGCATGGCAAATAGTACTTCGCCATTATGCCGACGACGAATGTAAAAATCATTGATGGCGTTTATTTTCATGCCATTGCTTTCCATCTGGCTTTTCCAGTATTGGAACTTGTGCGCATCCTGAAGAGCTTCTTCCTGCTTACTCATATAGGTTTATCGAATCAGAAGTACATTACTTACCGGGCGTTCGCCGGTATGAATCCATTGTTTGCTATCGGATGGATAATTGGCTACACCGTTACTGCCCTCGCCAACCGTGCTGATCCATAACGTGGTCGAACCGCCACCATCCAGATTGATGGCATTGCGGCAGCCAAGCCAGCGCATCAGCCTGGTTAGTTCATGCAGATTCATGCCCTGCGCATTGGCGTTGCGGCCATCGACCGTTGCCAGAATAAGCTGTTTTTTGGGCCCTACACACAAACACGTGCGCGGGTGGCGGTTGTCGTTGAAAGCGTTTTTCTGCAACAGATGTGGTTTTCCATCCCAGAGCAGGAGCGGGCCGGTGGTCATTACATTCTCGGCAGACAACTGACGGTCCCAACCTGGTTGCTCTCCTCCGAATGCAATCTGCACCTTATTTCGATGAATGACAATGGCGGCCTGTTGGTGTTCGGTGAGTTTTTTGCCGGATAGACGGGTTGTATCCATCAATTGTCCATCTACCTTAATTAGGTCGACAGAGCCACCGTTTTTAGTGTCGAAGAAGGTGCCATTAACAGCGATCAGCGCCCTGAATTTCTTGCCGAACCAGCTTGTTGGTTTCAGGCTGTCGCCAGCCGATGCCAGGGCTATGGTTGGTGTCCGGCGTCGGTTTTTGACGATAACCAGATTGATGTTTTGCTTTGATTTAAAGAGGCTATCGAAGTGGGCTTCCTGCCAGACAATGCGTCGGTTAATGCGTGTGCTGCGCCAGTTGGCGTTTTTGACCTGAACGGAATCGGGAACGGATTGGGCTTTTAGCGAAACAATACTGGAGAAACAGAGTAAAAAGAGCAGTGATGGCGTAGTTGAGAGGGTGTTGAGCATAAAAAGAGGAAGCCAGAATAATCGGAAAATTGTGATTTCGCGAATATCCTGGCTTCCCTGGTGTCTGCCAAATTAAATTATTGTCAAGCGGTTATTTCTGCGTTAGCTCCTGCGCATCGGGACCGATGTAGCGCTCGAAGAATTCGTAGATACGAAGCAGACGGTCGAGTCGCTGGCGAACATTTCCTGAACGGCTTAATTCGTGGGTAGCTCCCGGCATCCGTACATACTCGACCGGTCGTCCCAGAATTTTCAGGCTTTTATACATCATTTCACTCTGAATTGGTCCGGTGCGGAGGTCATTTTCGCCATGCTTGATCAGCAACGGTGTTTTGATGTTCTGAACAAAGGTATACGGCGAGTTGGCATCCAGCACCTCAGCGCCCGTATCCCAGGGAAATACAAAGTAGTTTGGAATGAGCCGCCATGCATTGCCTTCGCCCAAAAAGGTAGTTAGGTCATAAACACCACGCTGCGCAAAAGCGGCCTTAAACCGATTGTCGTGCCCAACAATCCAGGCCGTCAGATACCCAGCATACGAACCACCCGTAATAACCTGTCGGCTCGTATCGACCCAGGCTTCTTTAGCCGCAGCCGTAGCGGCAGCCAGCACATCTTCAGTTGGGCCGGTGCCCCAGTCTTTGATGTTGGCCCGCTGGAAAGCAAGGCCATACCCGCCCGATCCGCGTGGATTAGCGTAAACAATCCCATACCCCTGCGAGCACATATACTGGAATTCGTGCCACATCGATGCTTCGCCCGGTCCCCACATGGCTGTTGGGCCGCCATGCATGTTGAGCAATAACGGATATTTTTTCCCGGTTTCGGCAAACGACGGTTTCATGATCCAGTAATCGACCGTCTGGCCCAGTGAGTTTTTGTAGGTATATTTTTGCGGGAAACTAAGCTGCCGCTGAGCCACCCAGCCGTTATGATTACTCAGTTTGGTTTGGACTTTGGCGTCGCCATTTGTAACATAGAGTTCAGAAGGGTTAGCTACTTCTGTTTTCGCAAAAACGACCCGGTCGCCATTGACATCGAAGCCCGTTACTCCACTCTCAAAATTTGTCAACTGCGTAACCTGGCGCGAAGTAGGATCTAATTTGTAGAGTGGTACTCCTCCGTTTGACGATGCCGTGAAATAAATCGCGTATCCTCCGCCAGTTGGGTTTTTCTTGCCTTTGCCAGTTGATGCGGGCAGGGTTGTCCAGGTCAGGTTGCCAGCGGCCCGGTCGAACGTGACCAGTTGGATGTTTGAGGCTGTAGTTCCGTTCAGACTGGCCAGTCCGATCTGCGCAAAATTAACACCCTGCGAGGGGCTGGTCAGGAAAGCCAACTGTTTTCCATCGGGCGATACTTTAGGTGATCCGTAGCTTTTTCCGGCTTCGGCCAACACAACCATACGGTTTGCTGAACCATTGGCCGGAATAAAGACAATGGCATTGTCGGTTTCGCGGTCGGGATGTTTCAGCGAATCGCGGTCCGTAACGGCCAGTAGCCCTTGCCCACTGGGCAGCCAGTTTGCTGCCTGATAGGAGGCAAAGCCACGAGTTAGCGGTTTGGGCGTCGATCCTTCACTAACATTGATCAGATAGAGATGTGTAAAGGTAAGTTCAGGTTCGGTTGTGGCTTCGCCCTGAAAGTTGAGCCGGGTTATAACTTTCGCTTTTTTATCGTCAACATCTTTGCTCAGGTAGGCCCGGATTTCGGCCAGCGATCCGTCGGGATTCGCTTTGATTTTTTTGTCTGGTTTGATGAAGTTATTGGTGGTAAAACCTGGTTTTTCGAGTGACCACAGCGGCCCGTTTTTAGTAGGGTTCAGAAGTGAGTCGGTTAGCATCTGCGCCATTGACACTCCTCCCGTAAAAGCTATCTGTTTTCCATCGGGCGACCATATTGGGTTAGATGCACCGTAGGGACTGCTGGTAAGCTGCCAGGCTTCGCCACCACTGAGGGGCATAATGAAAATCTGACTTTTCCCTTTCACCGTCCGCACAAAAGCAAGGCGCTGGCCATCGGGCGACCAGGTTGCCTGCCGGGCCGATTCGGCTCCGTGTGTAAGGGCCTTAGGATCGCCCGGTGTAAGTCCGGTCAGATAAATGTGTGTTTTGTAGTCGTACTCGTCTTTTTGATCGGGATTTGGCTCAATAGAGGTTATGGTATAAATCGCCTGTTTGCCGTCGGGCGATAGCTCAATGCCACCAACCTGCTTAATTCGCATCAGGTCGGTTACAAGAACCTTTGTTTTCGTTTGAGCACAGACAACCTGCGCCGAAACGAGTAAAAGAAGGAAAATTCGTTTTAGCATAGCTGATTCGGGTAATTATTTGGCGAAAATACAAAAAAGGGGGTAGAGATTTGTCGCTCTCTACCCCCTCAGGAGAATAATCTGCCAACTAACCCAGCAGTGGGACATAACGTTCGCGAATGATGTTGGCGTGGTGCAGGGCGTGCCCGCCTACCACGTAACCAAGTGCCAGCGCCGATATAGTCTGATTGAAGCAAATACCATCGCGTAGTATCATTTCCCGGTCGAAGCTCTTAAAAAGACAAATACTTGCCTGACGGACAATGGCATATTCGTCGTACAGATCCGCTATGGCCCGGTGGTTGGCGTTGGCAAACTGGCCAAACAATTGTTCATCATAGCCGGGTAAGGCTGTTTTATCGTTCCGGGCGAAACGCATAGCCCGGTAGGTCATGATGCGTTCGTTGTCGATAACATGCTGAAGAATGTCTTTAACCGTCCATTTATCCGGTGCATATCGTAGTTCGCCCAGCGCTTCGGCGGTTTCGAGCGGAATCAGGCTTGCAAAGGTTGCTGTTTGCGAGAGGGCTTCGATGAGATCGATATTTTCGGCCAGATTGATGTAACGGTCGAAAAACTGTGGCATTACCGGAATTTCGGACTTGGTCATAAGGTGGAGTGACTACATTGAATGTATAGCTTCACAAGTTTAGAAAACTATTGGTTCTGGTCTCTAAAATAGCTCAAATCTGTTGAAAGAACATTACTATAACTTTCATCTTCTGTTTGTCAGGCATCGCGGGTTAACCCGCTGAAACTAATTTTTTTGGGAAGTTTTGTTTGTTAGCTAAAATAGCTACTTAAGCTATGTCTGAGTTTTTGATTCTGAATGCACATCCAAGGGAAGCATTTGGGATGCTAGATTTGCGGTAGATCCTAACGATTTCCGTCTTAGATTGGCTGAACTTCTAAACCCTCATGAAAAAACCACTCCTGGTCTTCGTATTCATTCTGCTTTATTGCACCACTTTTTTGGCACAGGCCCAAAAAGGCTCACTGACCGATATGGCTTTTCTGGAAGGCCATTGGCAGGGCACGTTCAACGGTGGTCCCATCGATGCGGTCTGGATTGCACCCGCAGGTGATAATTTAACCGGCTTCATTCGAATGATGAAGGACGACAAGGTTACGATGTACGAAATGCTGATTTTTGAGCAAACCGACAACGGTCCGGTAGCGCTGGTGAAGCACTTTAAGCCAGGTCTGATTGGGGTTGAGGAAAAAGATAAACAGGATCGTTACCGGTTCCTCGAAGCCCGAAAAAACTATGCCCTCTATGAAAAAGAAGATGGCTCGATCCGAATCATTTATGAAAAAAAGCCGAACGGCCAGCTAGTCATTCAGCGGGGGCAACCCAAAGATTCACAATGGGCGTTCAGCGATCTGTTTGTATTTAAACCAGCACGCTGAAACCAAACCTAGACCTACAGGGTCTTTAAGACCTTGTAGGTCTAGGCTATTCCCGCACAAACGAATACGTTTTGCCGGGTTCCAGCAACGGAAGCGGCCCTTCCAGATTTCCATCGACCAGCCGATATCCGACATGGTCAAAAAACACCTCAGCTATCCAGGGTTCAAATCGAAACTCGAAATAGTTGTGCTCCCCTTTATCGATGGTAAAGACTGAATAGCGATCGGGGCATAACTGAAACCGCAGCGAAATAGCTTCGGCCCCAGGTTCCGAAAAACGCGCCAGTCCTTCGGCGTTTGTTTCCTTTTGCTGAATGTCGGTTCCATTTTTTATGGCGCAGTCAACGTAATGAAGCAGTTGTTTGTTCGGATCTACGATTCGAATCATTAAACCATCGCCGGGCTCTTTCCGGCTGGTAACCAGGGCAAAGTCTTTGGGTGGCCGAGCAGCACTGTTCAGTAGTAGTTGATTCTCGTGAAATTTCCACGTACCTTTTCCGAAACGGTCAAGAGCGCCATAGGCAAAGAAAAACTCAAATGTAGAATCGGCATTTAGTTTAATTCCTGAGCCGACCTCACGTACGCCAGTAAGATAATATTCGCCAACCATAGGTTTCTGAGAAGATTGCGCGTGCAGTGGGAGGGCTAAACTATAAGCCACCAGATAAGCGGTATATGCACGGGCAAATGTCATGTTTAATACATATTTCCAGACGAAATCTAGGCATTATCACAATCTGTTTGCTTACCGGTCAATCACACCATTTATTGAACGGAAAAGCACATTAGACGTATGCCCATTCTATCAGGAATCCAATGCTCTCAATAAAACGGCAACACAATGACCTGGCAAATACGCAATATGCAGCCAGAATACCTCATGAGTTTACGACAGCTCTATCTGGATGCCCGACAGCATACATTTAACTGGCAGGATATATCGAAATTCAGACTCGATGATTTCGATACAGCAACGAAAGATGAGGAAATTCTGGTGGCCGTTTCAGGAAATACGCCCATTGGTTTTGTGTCGTGGTGGGAGCCTGACAATTTTATTCATAACCTCTATGTCGATGCAGGCTATTATCGCCAGGGGATCGGGAAATCGCTACTAGAGCACTGCCTGACGAAAATCGGGCGACCAGCCGCCCTGAAATGCCTACAACAAAACACGCCAGCCCTGCTGTTCTATCAATCGCAGGGCTGGCGTGTCCATTCGGCGGGCCAATCAGATGATGGCAACTATTTCCTGATGCTATTCCGTGAACCTTCTGCTACTTTCCACTACTGATTTTCGACGTTTTGGCGTTGTCTAACTCCTTCAGCAACTCAGCAACCGCCGTAGCTAGCTGCACATTTTTTTCGGTATAGCTTTCGCCCATAGGCCGGGTAACGGCAATATCGACTGGCCGTGGAGCCAATTCCATATTTTTGCCCGTATTGTCGGTAATTCGCGAGAAAGGCAAGCGCAGGTTAGATCCGTCAATGAGTTGCGCAGCCGAGGTATAAATAATCCAGCCAGCGGTAGGTTCGCCAACTACTTTACCAACCTTGAGCGTGCGATACCCTTCCGTAAAATCTTCGGCATCGGAAAGCGAATGCTGATTCGTTACCAGAATCGTTGGCCGTTCCAGTGCCCGCTGCCCTAATTGTGTTCGGGCTGGTGCCGATGGCAGGCCGCGCGATGTCATGGTCATATAGCCTTTGCGCGTAAAGACATCGAGCGCATAGGCATTCACAAACCCACCATTGTTGTTTCGTACATCCACAATCACGCCTTCACGACTGTGATTATCTACGTCCAGATCAATGCTCAACTGCGCCAGCGAATTTGCCGACATATCGTACATATGCACATAGCCAAGTCGTCCACCGCTGGCTTTATCGACATACTGCCGCTGCTGCTCTACCCACTGTTTATAGAGCAACCCTTTTTCGGTCGCCAGATTCACCGGCCGAACAATTACTTCGCGCGGGGTGCCATCGGCCGTTGATGCAATCGTCAGCGAAATGCGTCGATTAATCTGATTTTCGAGCAGTTGGTCGAGGTTAGTTGCATCCGTAATTTTTGTGTCGTCAACGGCTAACAAATAATCACCAGGTTTGATCGTGCCCGCCAGCGCTGCCGGACTTAATGTCACTACCTCCGTAATTTTCAGTCGGCCCTTACTTTCATATTCGGCGCGATCGAAATGCAGACCAATTCGTCCTGTATTGGTCTGTGCAGAACCCGCCGGAGCCGAAATGCCGGAGTGTGATGCGTTCAGTTCACCAAGCATCAGGCTGATTAGTCGACGTAACTCGTCGGGGGTACGTGCACCGGCTGCCAGCGGCTCATACTCGGCCCGAACGGCTTTCCAGTCGGCACCATGAAACGTGGAATCATAAAACCCTTTATGCTGAATATCCCATGCCTGGTGGAACACCTGAATTTTTTCGTCCCCGAAATCCACATCCATTTCAGCCGTTACATTGAGCGGTTTTGGTTCCCGTTTGTCTAGTGTTATCGACTGAATACGTCCCTGGTCCAGATAGTAAACTTCCTTGCCATCGGGTGAGAACTGCGCATTGTTTTTATTGCCGGGTGTAGAGGTTAATTGCCGGGCTACACTCTGGTCGCGGCCTAACTCATCGAGCGAATAAGTATATAGGTTTTGCTGACCAGCCACGGTTGCAATCAACAATAAAGTTTTGCCGTCTTTACTGATCGAATGGGCATCAACATCAACACCAACAGGCAGCAAACTCAACCGCTGGCGAATGTCGTCAAAGACAATTTTTGTAACACCGCCTTTGCTCAGCTTTGCCGTATCGCCCAATGCCCTGGCGGTTGTATCACGAGGAGTCGTTTTGGCAAGTGCGGGCGTTGTTGGAGCAGGCTTCAGCGTTTTTGGTACTTCTTCATTGAACAGATCGCGGAACTGATCTTCGCGGAATTTGGGCGAACGAGGCACCAGATCGACACGGGCAATCTGCGCCGTTTCGGTACGCTGGGTAGTGCCGAACAAAATGTACTTGCCATCGGGGCTCCAGCTTACATTTCCCCCAAAGGTATTGGCCAGAAAACTTACGGGCTTACTCTCACCGCCAGCCGCCGGAATCACCGAAATATTACGGAACGTTTTAGTGCCATACGAGGCAAATGCAATCCACTTTCCATCGGGCGACCAAACAACCGAGCCATTCGACCCAAATGGCGGACGACCCAGATATGCCTTTTTCAGGAGCCGGTCTTTTTTGGTCGCCACGTCCAGTACGTGCAGCTCCTGCCCATTCCGAACAAATGCCAGCGATTTTCCATCGGGCGAAAACACGGGTGAACCATCGTCCAGCGAACCATCGGTCAGGCGGGTTTCGTTGCGGGTAGTAAAATCGTAATGATATAGATGAGCTACGCCATCGCGTGTGGATACGTATACCAGTGCCCGACTGTTGGGGGACCAGACAGGCTGCGTTTCGTTTGCGGCACTATGGCTAATCCGCGTAGCATCGCCACCATCTTTAGTGGAAGCTGCAAAAACCTCACCGTGTGCCACAAACGCTACTTTTTTTCCATCGGGCGATAGTGCCAGTTCGCGAAACTGATTCGACTGTTTGATGTGTTCAACCGCCGGACTGGCGGCAACGCCCCGCAACCGAATTGATATAGGTACGGCCTGACGGCTGGTAACATCGTATTTCCAGATCTGAAAATCACGCTCAAATACGATTGTTTTACCGTCGTAGCCAATTGATGGCCATAGTACCCGACCGTTGGTAAAATTGGTTAGCATGACCGGTTTTCCGCCGAGTTGCAACGACCAGAGATTTTGCGCCTGCGCCCGGTCCGATATATAGTAGAGCGTTTTACCATCGGGTGCCCACATTGGCCATAGCTCCTTTGCTCCACGTTCAGTCAATCGCTCATAGGCGGTTCCGGCTTTTTTTGCATCCAGATGATACAGCCAGATTTCAGTTTCGTCGAGATGACTATGTCCTTTGCGCCACCACTGGCTCGATGCGATGCCCCGCGCCGAAAAGGCCAGTATTTTTCCATCGGGCGAAGGCATTCCATAAAACTCGTTGGCATAGCGGTCGGCCGTAACAGCCATTGGTGTGCCGCCTGTGATCGCAACGCGGTAGATGTCGTTCATGCCCGAAATGTCGTGGCTGGTCGACTGAAAATAGACCATCTTACCATCGGGCGACCAACCATTCAGTACTTCGGCACCATCGTCGTAGGTCAGTCGCTTAATAGCTCCCGTTTCGATAGTTAACAGATACACATCGCCATTACCCGTCCGGGACGAAATAAAAGCCAGTTGTTTCCCATTGGGCGAGTAAAGCGGCCGTGATTCGTTGTCGGGGTGCGATACCAGTAGCCGGGCTTCTCCGCCAGTGGCGGGCACCGTCCAGATGTCGCCACCCGATACAAAAGCCACCTCCGAACCATCGGGCGACAAACTGGGTTCGGCAAAAGCAAATTTGGGAGTCGGTGCTGCCGATTGGGCCCAAAGAGACAGGGATGCCGTCAGGAAAAGGCCCAACAGCACCGTTGTTGTAGAAGTGCGCATGAACAGAGCTTCGTTAATTGCTACCTGAGGCCCAGCGGTAATTGCGGCCCAGAAAAGCACCTTAAAAATAAGACTACTTTGGCGGTATGGCAAATGGTTTATACGGCTTATCTGTCAAGAGCTATACGATTACAACGCTTTCCTGTTAGATAGGATCTATATTTTCAAATTCATCCACAGCATGAGATCAGCGGGCCTTATCCTTCGGCTACTGGCAATCTACCTCCTATCGGCGAGTTGCCAGTGGATTTCGCCGAAAGAAAAATGCTTTTCCGAAAGTCAAACCGTATCCGATGCCTACGAATTGGCGGTTGGCCGCTGGCAACTCACGTCTATAAAATCGGGCTGGACAGGAAACATAACGCAACCAACCGAACCTGCTGAATTAATTATCGACAATGACCATATGGGAGTGGTTATGCAACAGGGTAAAGAAGTTATGCGATTCAATCTCGTTCTTACCAAAGTATACGAAAGCATACAGTTTACTGCAGCCGACAGAACAGCCAATCTGATTTATCTGCTCCCCCCACAGGGTAATTTCAGATCCTGCACCGACGAACTTGTTTTTGATGACACATACGTTGACGGCCCCGCCCTGATATATCAAAAAATCAAGTAGTTTTTACCAGAAACAAAAAAGGCTTCGGGTCTCCCCAAAGCCTTCTGACTGTTGATTATTTATTGCTTATAAGGTCTGTAGCTTCAGATTGCGCCAGCGGACTTTAATGCCGCCCCCGTCGTGAATTTGCAGGGCAATGGAACCATTGGCCGCTCCAATTTTTTCGTCGTGCATATCAACCATTGGCTGCCCGTTCAGGAACGTCTGCACATGGTCGCCCTCGACCCGGATGCGCATTTTGTTCCATTCTTCGGGCTTCAGAATGTTCTCTTTTTCGTCGGGAATCTGAACCAGCCAGCCCCGGCCATATGATTCGTAGATACCACCCGTGTCGTGGTTGGGAGGAGCTACTTCTACCTGCCAGCCGCTTATTTTCGTTCCTTCAATCGTTGACCGGAAGAAAACTCCGCTGTTGCCATTGGCTTCCTGCTTGAACTCCAGCGTCAGGTCAAAGTTTTTATAGAATTTTTCGGTTGCCAGATAACCATATCCTTTGTCGGGGCCGCTTTCGCAAATCAGTTCGCCACCATCGACATACCATTTTTCGGTACCGTAGATTTTCCAGCCGGTAAGATCTTTTCCGTTAAAAAGCTTAATGGTTTTGGTAGGAGCCGTAAAAGCCAGTGTTGTTAACACCAGCCCAATGGCCAGCAGGTGTTTCATTGAGTAATGGAATTTAGAGTGAATGAATACGTTACAGGCGCATTCGTGGTTAAAAATACATCAGGTCTGTCATTTCTTTCGCAATCAGATCAAAGATTACCTTTTACTACCGATTGGCCATAATGACGCAAACGGGTGCCGGTACTTTCACCGACTGGCCGGTATAGGTCAGTTTACCGGTTTTTTGATCGCGCTTAAAAATGGTAATGTTGTCGGTATCCTGATGAGCAACAAATACATATTCGCCTTTTGGATCGATCAGAAAGTTACGCGGTGTTTTCCCTTCGGTTGGCTGATCGCCAATTTTGGTCAGTTTGCCATCATTACCAATCGAAAAAATAGCCAGCCCATTATAACCCCGATTCGACTGATACAGAAACTTGCCGCTTGGGTCAATATGAATATCGGCGCTGGTATTCTGTCCCGTAAAATCGGCAGGCAACGTTTTAACCCCGTCCTGAATAAGTGTCAGCGCACCGGTTTTGGGGTTCCGCGAAAACGAAGCTACCGATGAGATCATTTCTTCGACCAGATACGCATATTTTCCGTTCGGATGAAAGGCAAGATGCCGGGGCCCCGAGCCTGGTTTTACGCTCGCATAAGGCGTTGAAGCAGGTTTTACGGTACTGGCTTTGGTGTTTATCTCAAAAATATTCAGCTTGTCCGTACCCAGGTCAGCGACATACACAAACCGATTATCGGGTGCCAGCGTTGCCGAATGAACGTGTGCTTTTTCCTGCCGCTGTTTGTTCGGTCCCGACCCTACGTCCTGAACACTATCGGTCGGTGCGCCTAACTTACCATCGGCCTCGATAGGCAACACGGCCAGACTTCCACCGCCATAGTTCGATACAAAAGCCGTTTTGCCCGTATGATCGACACTGACATGGCAAGGCCCTGCGCCCAGCGACGACTGCCCGTTCATGTACTGCAACTTGCCCGTAGCTTTATCGACGCGATAGGAGCTAACTCCGCCTGATTTGTCGGCCCCTTCGTTTACCGAATAGAGGTAGTTGCCCGACGGATGCAAGGCCAGAAATGATGGACTCTTGGCATTGGAAACGGCCTGTATCTGGTGCATTGTCCCCGCTTTCCGGTCAAACTCGAAGACATAAATGCCTTCGCTCCCACGAAGTGAATACGTACCGATATACATAATTTCTTTGCCCGACTGCGCCTGTGCCGCTATACTTAAGCCTATTAAAACTCCCGTGAGTAATTTGTTCATAAAAGCAGTAGTAAAAGTTTAATAAGAGAGAAGACTGTACAAACTACCGATGTTGATTGTAGTAGTTGACGGGAATGGCCTCATTAAGGTACTCCCACTCGGCCTGCGATAAGGCCGGACTATTGTTACTCGCTACGGCTTCGACCAATTGCGAATCGGTTCGGATGCCAACTACGGCCGATGCAACGGCAGGCTGATAAAGCGCAAACTGAATAGCGGTTGCCGTTGCACTTCGGTTAGCCGTGGAAGTAGCCGCAACCGCCTGGGCGGCCGTTTTTACCTGATCGGCACTATAAGTCAAATACGGCACGGCTGGTTTGTTAACCAGCATTCCTTTTGCCAGGCTTCCCCGCGTCAGCACACCAATATCGTTTTGCTGCAGCAACTCCAGACACGATTCTTCGGGCCGACGGTCGAGCAAACTATACTGCATCATCACCGTAACCATATTTGACCGAATAGTCCATTCCCGGATAACCGATGGCCGAATCGACGAAATTCCATATTCGCGAATTTTACCCTGTTGTTTGAGCACCTCGAACGCTTCGATCGTTTCATCGATTGGATCATCGAGTGTGCCCCCGTGAAGTTGGTAGAGGTCAATATAATCTGTTTGCAAACGCTTCAGGCTTTCGTCAGCAGCCTGAAGGATATAAGCTTTCGTGGGATTCCAGTCCCAGCCAGAGCCATCGGTTCGCCATTGGTTGCCAACCTTTGTGGCCAAAATAACCTGCTGACGTATTCCCGCGAACGCCCGGCCAACAATTCGTTCATTCTCACCCTGGTCGTATAAGTCAGCAGTATCAAACAGGGTTATGCCTGCATCAAATGCTCTCTGTAATAACGCTATATTTTCACTATTATCGGCACTTATCGACATGCAGCCAAAACTTATTTCACTAATTTTGAAATTTGTCTTTTTTAATGATCTATAATTCATTTGTGCGCGTTTAGTCAATAAAGACTATTATTTTTTAAATTTTTAATAAATGGCAAGGAAATAATAGCGCCAGATTTCTTTTACATGAACAATGGTATTAAAACCGTTCAATAGAATCAATTACTTTTGCAAAACGATTGGCTCGAAATATAGCTTGTATCGTTTAACCTAACTTTTCGTTACCCTTCAATATCTTAATCATCATTATGAAACGTGTTCTTATTGTTTTCGCAGCTGTCGCCATGCTTTCTTCGTGTAATAGCAAGAAGCGGCTTGCAGAAATCAAAGCCCTCCAGGAAGCCCGCGACAAAGCTGTTGCCTCACTAAATGATTGCGACCAGCGTACCGCTGATTTGCGTTCGCAATTATCTGCAAAAGACAACGATCTGCAAGGAAAAGATAAACAACTGGGCGATTTACAAGCTCAGATTGACTATCTGAAAAAGACCAATACCAACCTGCTGGATCGGATGTCGGATCTGTCTATTGTCAGCAAAGCTGGTGCCGAGAGCATTAAGAAATCGCTGGAAACGCTGAACGAACAAACGAAATATACGAATAACCTGAATGCCTCTATCCAGCGCAAAGATTCGCTGAACCTGGCTCTGGTTATGAGTCTGAAACGGTCGCTCGATGATATCAATGATCAGGATGTTCAGGTAGAAGTGAAGAAAGGTGTTGTTTACGTTTCTCTGTCCGACAAACTTCTGTTCAAATCAGGTAGCTACGAAGTGTTGCCAGCCGCCGAAGTTGTACTGGGCAAAGTCGCTAAAGTAGTAAACGACCACAAAGACCTCGATATTCTGGTAGAAGGCCATACGGATACTGTACCCATTTCAACTGCTTCGATCAAAGACAACTGGGATTTGAGCGCACTGCGGGCTACATCGGTTGTTCGGACTCTGCAAAACAAATTTTCGGTTGCGCCTGAGCGCCTAACAGCCGGTGGCCGTTCAGAGTTCGCTCCCAAAGACGATAACGGAACAGCCGTAGGCCGTCAGCAGAACCGCCGTACTGAAATTATCATCACGCCAAAACTCGACCAATTCTTCAATTTGCTGTCGAGCGGTCAGGCGGGTGGTAGCAAATAAGCCATCACCAGTTCATTAAAAGAGAGAGCCAGCTTATCGATCGATAAGCTGGCTCTCTCTTTTAATGAACTGGTGTCATTGGCATAATTTATTGCAGCACGAATAACAACGGGCTAATGACCAATAACAAGTAGACCGCTATGAAATAGTGATCGTAAAGGTTGCTTTAAAGACGTGGTCCTGTGCCACCTGCTGAATCGCTTCCTTTTCCTGAATAGGTTTTTGCCTGCCTTCACTGTCGGCGCAGCCTAACCATGGCTCAATGCATACAAAGGGAGCTTTTGGCTTGGCCCAGATGCCCAGATAAGGAAAATCCGGATAGTCGACTATAACGGTATGTTTATTTTTTTTGCTCCGGATAGTTGCCCGGCGAGATTCGAGGGTTTTGAATACAAGAGCATCCTGATCGAACAGATGTTTTGTTAGCGGTAGTCGATTCCCGTCGGTAAAAATGGGGTGAGTTTCGCCAGTAAAATAACCTGACCCTGAGAGCATATGCGTTTCAAGGGGTTCTGTTTTCTCAAATTCAATAAAATAATCTTCGTAGTCCTCTCCGGCATAGAACGGCACCGCAAAAGCGGGATGCGCTCCTACCGAAAAGAAAACGACCTGATCATCTTCATTCACTACCCGGTACGTAATATTCAGGCTAGAGCCATTGAGCTCATAAATAATCTGGAATTCGAACTCGAATGGAAAATGCACTCGGGTTACATCGGTAGAACGTAATGAAAAAACAGCATGACTGGCCGAGGATTCGGTCGTATCAAAAATCGATTGCCGCGCAAAGCCATGTCGTTCAATAGGATACGTTTTTCCATTAACCAGCAACTGATTATTCAGGCACCCACCCACCACCGGAAACAGGTTGGGAGCATGCCATCCCCAAACGGTCGGATCGGCCTGCCAGAGGTGTTCAATGGCCGTTGGCTTATGAAAGATTGATGTTAGTTCAGCCCCTTTAGGCCGGACGCTGATGCGAAGGTGGTCGTTCTCTAGAGTTGTCATATCCTGCAAAACTAAAAAAGCCGCCCAATGTTGAGCGGCTTTTTGCGTATTCGGCGACCACCGGGAATGTGGCCGGTTGGGTTGGTTTAGAACCGGAAGTGCGAAAACGCCTTGTTGGCTTCAGCCATGCGGTGCGTATCGTCTTTCTTTTTCACAGCCGCGCCTTCACCTTTCGATGCTGCAACGATTTCGGCTGCTAACCGGTCTACCATTGTTTTTTCACCCCGCGAACGAGCGTATCGGATAAGCCATTTCATGCCTACCGCGACTTTCCGATCAGCCCGTACTTCGGTTGGCACCTGGAAGGTAGCACCCCCTACGCGACGGCTTTTTACTTCAACTGATGGCATTACGTTGTTTAATGCCTTTTTCCAGGTATCCAGACCACTTTCGTTGGTGCGTTTTGCTACCACGTCAAGTGCATCGTAGAAGATGGAGTACGCCAGGCTTTTTTTGCCTTCGTACATCAGATTGTTTACAAATTTGGTTACGAGGACCTCTTTATATTTAGGGTCTGGTAATACGTAACGCTTGGGCGGTTTCGCCTTTCTCATGATTTCTTCAGATTTTTGATCTTACTCTGCCGTGTTTTTCAACGGGCAGTAGCCCCCAACCCCAAAGGGGGGGCATTAACTATCTTTCCTAAGCCCCTTTGGGGACGGGGCTTTTTTTACTTCTTCTTGCCTTTAGCTGGCGCACCTTTGCCGCCTTTAACTGGCGCCTGACCTGGTTTTGGCCGTTTTGCACCGTATTTCGAGCGGCTTTGCAGACGGCCGTTTACACCCGCCGTATCCAGAGCACCCCGAACAATGTGATAACGAACCCCTGGCAAGTCTTTTACCCGACCACCACGAATCAGTACGATTGAGTGCTCCTGCAGGTTGTGACCTTCGCCCGGAATATAGGCGTTAACTTCCCGGCCGTTTGTTAAACGAACCCGGGCAACTTTACGAAGAGCCGAGTTTGGCTTCTTCGGCGTCGTGGTGTACACACGTGTACACACGCCCCGACGTTGTGGGCAGGCGTCAAGAGCCGGCGATTTCGACTTGAATTCAAGCTTTTCGCGGCCTTTACGCACTAATTGTTGTATAGTAGGCATTCTTTAAATTGTTTACAAAAACAGTCTTCCCGAAATTTGAGGTGCAAAGATAGGCAAAACTCTTTGAACATCAAGTAGTAAATCGGAAGTTTTAATAAAGCTTCTGCCTCTTTTCTGTTTCTTATGCCTGCCCTACCGGACCGCTAAAGCCACTACCGGGAAACTTGAACGAGTCTGTCGGATTATTGATGTCGCCGTAGGCTTCTTCAAATCGGCTGATATTCTCCCGTAAAGCCTCTAAAAGGCGTTTCGCATGTTCGGGGGTCAGTATAATACGGGCTTTCACCTTTGCTTTAGGTACACCCGGCATTAATCGAATAAAGTCGAGAATAAACTCACTGTTCGAGTGAGCAATCATAGCCAGATTGGCATATACCCCTTCAGCAATTTCTTCACTCAGTTCAACGTCAATTGAACCATCGGGGTTTTGTTGAGGATTAGTCATACAAAGCGCGTTTTTCGCAAAAGTACAGTAAAATGTGGCTGTCCTTTTGCCAGTAAATACTATTCTTTAAATGGTTTGAACAAAAATGGCTCGCCTTTCCCTGCTTGTCCAGGCTAATGTAGAAGTCAATTGGTATCAGCAGAAAAGTGGCTTTCCAGCGAGCAATATCATTTTTTGCGTTCTATGGCTCCGTAGCTACTTATTTTCCTTGCGGCCGTTTGGTTGATCTATATCTTCGTTATCGTTTCCGGAAAAATTGCTGCCTTCAACGTCATCGCCATTTTGTTAAGCGGCCCCTCAATAGAATTATAGCCATAGTCTTCGACAAAAGTGCGAAATCAGACAACTTAACTTTCATGAGCATATTGGGTTATGAAAACAGTAGATCATATTGATTTTTATTATATTTACAATACAAATACACAATTTTAAGCCAATTGGCAAATGAGTACACAACCTGAATTTATAGCTGGTATTTATAATTTTTGTGATGCCTGGTGTGAGCGTTGTTTATTTACGAGTCGGTGTCGAAGTTTTCAGCTACAGACCGCAACGGGTTTGGCTAGTCCGCAAAACTCTGGCGATGCGCTGGTTCAGCAACTGACCGAAGCCCTGAGTCTGACCAAAAAATATGTTGAGAACCTTACGCGTTCGCATGAACTATTTGATTCAAATGCGCCCATAACCGACCAGATTCAAGCCCTGGAAGCTAATGCCAGCGGCCTTGATCCTACGCAGCAACAATCCATTTCTACAGTTGCGGGGGAGTATCTTCGCCAGACAGGTATTTGGCTAAGCGTGGAAAAAGATTTATTGGAACAAGCCGGACAACGACAAATTCAGGAAGTTGAGTTAGGGCTAAAAACCCAGGAAGAAGCGATGCCAGGGTTACATGCTTTAAAAGATGCCTGGGAAATGATTCGCTGGTATCGGACGCTGATTCCCGTTAAGACGCAGTCTGTTTTGCGTTCAATGACCGACATTGCCGAAACCCCAAAGCTAACCGATTATTTTCTGGGGAAGGTCAAATTGATACTGGTCAGCATCGACCGGTCCATACTAGCCTGGCAAACAATAATGGGGCATTTCCCGGAAAAAATCGACGATCTGCTCGATAGCATGGCGCTCCTCAGCCGTCTCCGTCGTGAACTGGAAAGTTTGTTCCCCAACGCACGTGCCTTCAATCGGCCGGGATTAGATTAAGTTTATGGTTGCTTCGCCTAGTAGAATACATCCTGCTCTGGCAGCGCAACCATAAACCTAATCTCCTACTTCTTCACAATCACAAACTCTACCCGACGGTTTTTCTGACGACCTTCGTCGGTGTCGTTTGTGGCAACGGGTTTGGCTTCACCAAAACCTTTGCTGCCAATGCGGTCGGGTTCGATTCCTTTACTGATAAAATATTCGCGTACTGCATCAGCCCGATCCTGCGACAGTTTGGCGTTTATTTCCTTAGAACCAGTATTATCGGTATGCCCCTGTATTTCGATAACCATTTTCGGATTTTCGTTCAGGTTCACTACGAGCCGGTCGAGTTCAGGTCCCGACTCGGGGCGGAGTTCTGACTTTCCGGTATCGAAAAAGATATTGTTAAGTGGTATGACGGCTCCTGGTTCAATACGGGCCAGTTTCAATTCTTTTCCTTTAATTTCCTGAAACCCTTTGGTTTGAGTTAGGTCGATGTTGTCTCCTTCAGCAATAAAGTCTTTGGCAATAGCACGCATGCTGTACTTCTGTCCGTAAGGCAACACAATTTTATACTCACCCGTAACGGGGTCTGATGTTGCTTCGCCTACTTCGGCTCCATCGGGCAGGGTTTGGTAAACGATTCGGGCTTCTATCGGCTTCCCTGTTTTCTGATCGATTACTTTGCCACTCACAAGCGCAACCGGGTCGGGTCGGGTCAAGTCGGCTTTGCCAGCAACCTCTTCGCCACCGCCTAGCTTACCAGGCTGATTGGTGGGCTGTTCGTCGCCAAGTTTTACCCGAACAATATCGCCTTTTCCAATTGTATTTTTAAACGTAGTCAGATACGCATAATCGCCCGATGCCGCCAGCGTATAATACGCATCGTAGCCATCGGTGTTTACTTTGGGACCCAGATTCACGGGTTTTGTCCAGTGTTTCCAGGTTTTGTCGACACGCTTGGTTACGTAAATATCGTTACTGCCCAGACCGCCCTCGCGATTGCTCGAAAAATAGAGCGTAGCGCCATCGGGAGCTAGAAAGGGCGTTGTTTCGGTGAATTTGGTATTCACTTCCGGGCCCAGTTCCATTGGCTTTGTCCAGGAGCCATCTTTCTGCCGGAAACTGACATAGATATCATCTTCCTTGCTATTTTTTTTCTCACTAAAGGCCATCAATAGCACTTTACCATCGGCCGACATAAACCCACAGTCGAACTGCCCTTTGCTCATGTTCACATAGCCAGGAATATCTATTTTCTGTGGAGGAGTCCAGCCACTAGCGGTTTTTTTACTGAGCGAAAACCCACGGGTTTCATAATTACCGTTTACATACTGCCCTTTAATGAGCATCGTGTTGCCATCGGGCGTGATGCTATAGGCACAGTTGTATTCGTCTTTGTTCAGCGGAAAGCCCATTCGGCGGGCGGGGCCCCATTTACCACTAGCCGCATCCAGATCGGAATACCAAATATCCTGGCTCCCTTTCGTGCCGTGTGTATTGTTCGGGTGGCTGATTCGGGCAAAATACAGGCGCTTTCCGTCGGGCGAAATCAACGGATTAATTTCGTTATACTCCGAATTGACCTGATTGCCCAAATTTTCGGCTTTCCGCTCCGATACCGTCGAATCTGGACGAGGCTGGGCGTTAATGCGACCCGGACTCAGTACGTATATCAGACTGGCGGCTATAGCACCATAAACATTCATAGAATCAGAAATAGTGAGGATTTTATAGAGAAAACGATGTTTGCGAACAGATTTGTATACTAGAGAGTAGCCTAAGATATGTTCGTTTTCTTCAAACGTAGTCCAATAGGCGGCAGATGGTCAAAATCGTTATCTGCAGTATGAAGCTCTAAATCGTAGAAGAGTGCGGTTGCCGCAATCCATATATCATTCTTCCCCATATTACGAGCAGTCACACCAGAAGGTCAAGGATCACTTGCTAAACATCCTTGACTGTATGCGTCAACTGTTGCATACACATCGGTTAGGCTTGGCTCAATGCCTAAAACCGGAATCTCGCTAAAGATTTTTTCAAGAGTAGCCCGTTTTTGATAGCCCCAATTACGTTTTACGGCAAACGCCTTTAATTCTCCTACTGTAATTATTAATATTACGGCAAAAGGTGGTAGCTCTGGCTTTCTTCTAATTAGAGCTATCAGAAAATTGGTATCCAGCAAAAGCGCCATTTAAACGAGGACGTTAGTTAAGCGTTTTCTTTTAGGATATGCTCCCATTCCTCTTCTGAAAGATTGATTTCAGGTAGAGGTTTAGCTTTATCGCTGCCGATAGCCTTTAACCAGGCATCCACACCTCCCGCAGCTTGTACATCCTGTGAATAATACACTTTCATCTGGTTAGCCGTTGGAACTGAACCAGGTGTATATTTATCAGATCTAGCTTCTGTCTGCTTCATAATCGATTTTTTTAACAAAGGGTAAGGTCTTCATAGTGAAAATGGATCAGTACAAAACAGGACCTAGCCAGAAATACCAACATAAACAGCCAAATACAGCACCAACAACACCAACCGAAAAGATCTGAAAACGGAATCCTGTTGACCAGTATTTAAAGACTACCTGATAGGCAATTACAGCCAATAGCACCGTAATCAGGTTAGAAACAAAAAAATGATACCCATTTAAACGCATAAAAGTTACCAAAAATGGGTAGCGCTTGCTGAGAAAATTGTGTTTTCCTTTCTATAAACCACAGAGGATTTCGTTGTAAAATTAAATCCTCACCTAAGCCAAGAAAACAATTCACGATAGGATATAAAAGCAATGCGCCAACCAGTTGATAAGTCAACGAGCTCTCTCTATGTCCTTTTTTACTCAATCTATAGCCAATTCCTACGGTCAGTAATAAGCGGGCTTTATTAGCAAAAAACGTTACCGGATACATCCAGGTGTGCGGAAAGCACCCAAATACAGTCCAAAATGTAATTTTAGTAGGTGTAAAGCCAATTCGCTCATATAGCCACAGCACATACGCAATATGGAGATTTACCCATAAGGCGGGCGCTAAAAAGCAGACTATCGCTATAGCCAGACTGCTACTATAACTAAACGCTTGCCTACTGAAACCAGACGATAACCGGCTAACCATACGAATCGGTAAATTCTCCTAAAGCGAACTTACCGATTCTTTTACATAGTTAGTATTCAATTTTCTAATTTTAGATTGATTAACAACTTACTCCACAACCCTCAGTTTCGCAAAACTCAGCAATAATACCTTTTCGCCTACGGTGTCGAACTGAATGGTTGCCTTCCGCTCTGCCCCATTAACCTCTACTTTTTTGACCGTACCGAAGCCAAACTTGGCATGTTCGACGCGCTGCCCAGCGGCCAGATTAGCGGTGCTTGTCGGCGCAAAGTCAGAGGAAGGCGTATGAGCAGCGGCCGTTTGAGGAGCCTGCGAACGCGCCGTCCGCTGCGCCAGCGACCGCACAAAGGCCATTGAACCGGTCGATGTGCTTTCGCTACGGTCCCGCTCCGGGCGGTCGAAATCCATACGGCTGGGAGCCGACCGAAGCTTCGACATTTTCAGATAGCGCTGATCCATCTCCATCAGGAATCGGCTTGGTTCGCACATTTTCAGCCGTCCGAAGTGGTAACGCGTTTCGGCATACGACATCGTCAGGCGTTTTTCGGCGCGGGTGATGGCTACGTAAAACAGTCGCCGTTCTTCTTCCAGATCGTTGCGGCTTTCAAGCATCATCTGACTCGGAAACAGATCTTCTTCCAGACCAACAATGTGTACGTACTTGAATTCCAGTCCCTTAGCTGCGTGAATGGTCATCAGGGTTACTTTGTCGTTATCGCCGTCGTCTTCTTTTTCGTCGGCGGTTGTCAGCAGCGACACCGATTGCAAAAATGCGCTGAGACTCTTGTCGTCGTTGTCTGGATTATCGACAAACTCCTTGATGGCGTTCAGCAATTCCTGCACGTTTTCGTAACGGGCCAGCCCTTCAACGGTCTTATCGTCGTAGAGCTCTTTCAGCAGGCCCGACGCTTTGGCAATGTGCGACGCTACTTCAAATGCATCTTTCTGATCGAGCAACAGCTTAAAACTCTTGATCAGGGTAGCAAATCCCTCAATAGCGATAGCGGCCCGGCCTGCCACGTGCTTATTGATTTCGGCTACGATTTCCCAAACCGAATCTTCTTTTTCGGCCGCTATTACGCTGATTTTAGCAACTGTTGTATCGCCAATCCCGCGTTTGGGCAGGTTGATAATCCGCTTAAACGCTTCTTCGTCCTGCTGATTGACCGTAAACCGCAGGTAAGCAATCAGGTCTTTAATTTCTTTTCGCTGGTAGAAGGACAGACCGCCAATGATGCGGTATTTGATGCTTACCTTCCGCAGGGCTTCTTCAAATGCCCGCGACTGTGCGTTGGTTCGGTAGAGAATAGCAAAATCGTTGTTGGCCAGCCCCTGATTCACCTTCGCTTCGAAAATAGCCGATGCCACCAGCCGTCCTTCTTCGTTATCGGATGAGGCTTTGATGACATCAATCAGCGGGCCATCTTCATTATCGGTAAAGACGTGTTTTTCCAACTGGTTTTTATTGCGGGAAATCACCGAATTAGCTGCTTCTACAATAGTTTTCGTAGAACGATAATTCTGTTCCAGCTTCACGATTTTGACATTTTCCTTGCCGTAATCGCGCTGAAAGTTCAGAATGTTTTCGATGTTGGCTCCCCGGAATGCGTAAATACTCTGCGCGTCGTCGCCTACGACACAGATGTTCCGATGGACAGCAGCCAGTTTTCGGGTAATCAGGTACTGCGATACGTTGGTGTCCTGAAACTCATCGACCATCACATGCTGAAACTTATGCTGGTATTTATTCAGAATATCGAGGTGATCGCGAAACAGCACATTGGTATTGAACAGCAGATCATCGAAATCCATCGCATTGGCGGCAAAACAGCGTACAGTATATTGCTTATAAATCCGGCCAATGTGCGGCATTCGTGCCGACTCATCATCGGCCTGAATAACAGGGTTGTTCAGGTAGTCGTCGGGACCGATCAGGCGGTTTTTAGCACCTGAAATTCGACCAAAAACATTGTTGACCCGATACACTTTATCATCGAGCCCCATCTCTTTGATGATGCTTCGAAGCAATGACTTCGAATCGTCGGTGTCGTAAATCGAGAAGTTGCTGGTATAGCCAATGGCTTTGGCTTCGATACGCAGAATTTTGGCAAAAACGGAGTGAAATGTGCCCATCCAGATGTTCCGGGCTTCGGTACCCACAACCCGCTCGATCCGATGGCGCATTTCGCCAGCCGCTTTATTGGTAAAGGTAAGGGCCAGAATTCGGAATGGATCGATACCATTTTCGATCAAATGCGCAATTCGGTAGGTAAGCACACGGGTTTTGCCCGAACCCGCACCGGCTATAATCATCAGCGGGCCATTGCCGTGCATAACGGCCTGCCGCTGGGGGTCATTCAATCCAGAGATGTAATCAACCATACAAAGACGTTGGATTCAGGCGCTGGATACTGGATTTAACGAAAGTCCAGCGTCTGATGTCCAGCATCCGGCGTCTTTATGTAACAATCAAAACTACGAAAAAATTTGGTTTAAGTGGGGCCGGAAGACGACGTTTGACGCAAACCCATAGTTCAATCAGGGGCATCATCCAACGAAATTCATCGGTAGGTTATTGAGCCGTGAATGCTGCGGTGTTCACTTTGTCGACAGGAAACCGCCTGATGAGCCAAGGCCCACCTGTCGACACGTGCTGGCTGTCAATCGAAGATGGAATACGCTCCTTTTGGCCTGACTGTTTCGCTCACTACCAACGGGTGTCGGGCAGGTAAAGACCATGCCCCGTAAGTTGATTACGGTCTGCAAACTGGCTTTAGGGCTAATTAGCCCTGAGCCGAACAGAATGAGTTTTAAAGTGTAAACTGTTTACGCTTCTTTTCACAACTTTCCCTGCGCTTTCGGTGTTATTGGGTTGACTAATACTCAACTCTTCCCGCCAATAGATACATATGGATTTTGTCGATTATTATAGTGTCCTTGGAGTGCCGAAAACGGCATCGGACGACGAGATAAAGAAAGCCTACCGTAAACTGGCCCGTAAACTGCATCCGGACTTAAACCCCAATGATCCGGAAGCCAATAAAAAGTTTCAGCAACTCAACGAAGCTAATGAGGTGCTGGGCGATCCGGAAAAACGCAAAAAATACGATCAATACGGCAAAGACTGGCAACATGCCGACCAGATTGAAGAAGCCAGACGCCAACAGCAGCAGTACCGCCAGCAATATGGACAAAGCCAGGGACCCACTGGCGACTATGACTTTTCGAGCGGATTTGGTGGCGAAGATTTCTCGGATTTTCTGTCATCGCTGTTCGGACAGGAAGGGGGCCCTCGAAGCGGTGGCCGACAAACTACATTTCGTGGACAGGATTATCAGGCCGAACTGCATCTGAACCTGCGTGATGCCTACACGACGCATAAGCAGACGTTAACGGTCGATGGAAAAAACATCCGCATTACGGTACCGGCAGGCATCGAAAACGGCCAGAAAATTAAGCTGGCTGGCTATGGAGCCCCCAGTGTAAATGGCGGTCCTAATGGCGATTTGTATATAACCTTTGTCATCGCCGAAGACAGTCGGTATAAGCGCAAAGGCAACGATTTGTATGTTGATGAGGAAATTGACCTTTACACGGCGCTTCTGGGGGGCGAAAAAGTTATCGAAACGCTGTCGGGCAAAGTAAAAGTAACCGTACCGCCCGAAACTCAGAGCGGCACAAAAGTCCGGCTGAAAGGAAAAGGATTTCCGGTTTATAAGCAAGAAAGCTCGTTTGGCGATTTGTATGTACAATGGCAAGTTAAACTGCCTACTAACCTGACCGACGAACAAAAAGAATTATTCCGCAAAATAGCCAGTATGTAGTGGGTTTATGGTTTTTCGTTTACGGTTGCGCTGCCATAGAAAGAGGCAAAGCCCCCGCAAACCGCAAACGGAAAACCATAAACCGTATCCCCTTTTCCCTATGCAATCCAACCACTTAATCTCCGTCAGCGATTTTTGTGTATATCACCGCATTGAATTCTCATTTGTGGAACTACTCGAACAGCAGGGACTAGTTGAGACCATTACGGTTGAACGAACTGTTTACATAGAACCCGATCAACTGGGCCGACTGGAAAAATTTGTCAGGCTGCATCAGGATTTGGCTATTCATCCCGAAGATTTGGATGTGGTAAACGATCTGCTCGAACGGGTTGAAGATTTACAGAGCCAGATCGTTCAGTTGCAGAACCGATTGCTTTTCTACGAACGGTAAAGAACGCTTGGATAGTTTTTCTAAATCGCTATCTTGTACTGGTTTATGCGGTTGATGAAATAAACGTTCGAAAAACACATGCCTTCCTTCTTCAACAAAGGCTTTGGACGCCGACGCGAGCCAGCAGCCAGTGATCGGATACCACCGGGTCAGTACGAAACCCGTGATTTTCCTGTTCTTACTGCCGGGCCAACCCCTCGTATTCCACTTACAACCTGGTCATTTGCGCTGGATGGGTTAGTTGAAACGCCGATGCAGTGGACCTGGGAGCAGTTTAATGACTTACCACATCAGTCGTTTACCAAGGATATTCACTGTGTAACGAAGTGGACCCGGCTCGATACGAAGTGGGAGGGTGTCAGCATTGATACATTGCTCGAACACGTACAGCTTAAGCCCGAAGCCCGTTATGTGATGGCTTACGCTTACGGCGATTATACAACCAACATTCCGCTCGACGACCTCCGGCATGGCAAAGCTTTTATTGGCCTGCGTTTTGAGGGCTTGCCGTTAGCTCCCGAACACGGTGGCCCTGCCCGCCTGGTTGTTCCGCATCTGTATTTCTGGAAGAGTGCAAAATGGATTAAAGGATTGCGTTTTATGGAATCTGATAAGCCGGGCTTCTGGGAACGCGGGGGCTATAGCATGTATGGCGACCCCTGGAAAGAACAGCGGTATCGTAGCGACGATTAAGATGAAAAAAATACAATGGCAGATAGCTTCGGTGAAAGCTATCGTGCAGGAAACTCCGCGTGTTAAAACCTTTACATTACAACTTCCTGACTGGATACCGCATCTGCCGGGGCAACATTATGATTTGCGGCTGACAGCCGAAGATGGATACCAGGCTGAGCGAAGCTATTCCATTGCTTCTCCTCCTGAACAAACTGACGAAATTGATCTCACCATTGAGCTGATCGACGACGGAGAAGTATCATCTTATTTGCACGACGGCATTACCGTTGGTGATCCGCTTGAAGTTCGCGGCCCTATAGGCGGTTATTTCGTCTGGAAAGATACCATGGCTACCGAGCCACTAGTGCTGATTGCGGGAGGTTCGGGCGTTGTGCCATTAATGGCTATGTTGCGCCATAGGGCACAAATTGGAGCAACTAACCCAACCGTACTATTATTCAGCGTCCGGATGGACAACGGCGTTATTTATCAGCAGGAGTTAGAACGTCTGGCAGAGCAGAACACAAACTTTCGGCTACTGCTGACATTTACCAGACAGCCTCCCAATGGCTGGACTGGCTACCAACGCCGAATCGATAAAGAAATGCTACAGGAGGTAATGGCTCCGCTAAACGGCCAACCCAACTGTTTTGTCTGTGGACCTACGCTGCTGGTTGAGCAGGTGGCCAGTGCGCTGGTTGATGTAGGATTGCCCTTTGAGCGCATTCGGACCGAGCGCTTTGGCCCAACTGGAACATAGAAAAATCGTTTTTCTGAAGAAAAATCATGATAACGGATACTGATGCGATAGATCTGGCATTGCGGTTAGATGGTAATGCCGTTGCCGGAGATTTTCAGGCGCTGGTCGGGTTCGACGTAACGATGCTTCAGATGGTATGTACCCATTGTTTGAAGGAAGGAATCTTTGCCAATCTGCTTGCCTATGTGCGTGGACCCGGCATTGTGTTGCGCTGTCCTACGTGTGAGGGACTGGTTCTACAACTAACCAAAACACCGTTGGGCGTTGTGGTTTATGTTGATGAAAGAACCGATCGCGTGCCAAATGAAACGCTATTGAATGCCATCAATCAGCTTTTATGATTGCGCCATAGGTCGTATTCGCCTAAATTAGCCCGCCAGAGCATTCATCAACTTTGGCTTACATGACATTTTCGCTGGCTTACGGTATTCCTCTGGCTTTTTTTCTGACTACAATCAGTACAACGATGGCTCAAACCGCCAGACGCCCCCGCGATTACGGCATTCGGTTCGGTGTATTACCAACCGGTCAGTTTAATGCCATCACCGATGTGCCTGGCGTTCGGGTGGGGCAGGTGACGCTTAAGCAGGGAATAACAATTCGTACTGGCGTCACGGCTATTTTACCACACAGTGGAAATCAATTCCAGCAGAAAAATCCGGCAGCTATCTATATCGGCAATGGCTTTGGTAAACTAACTGGCTACAGTCAGGTAGATGAATTGGGTACCATCGAAACGCCCATTATACTAACCAATACGCTGAGTGTGCCAACTGCCGCCGACGCTCTGATCGACTATACGCTCATGCAGAAGGGAAATGAGCAAGTACGATCCGTAAACGCTGTAGTTGGCGAAACAAACGACGGTTTTCTCAATGATATTCGCGGGCGGCATGTGACTAAACAACATGTGCTGGATGCGCTTCAAGCGGCAAAAACAGGCCCCGTTGAGGAGGGCAATGTGGGCGCTGGTACCGGAACCGTTTGTTTTGGATATAAAGGGGGCATTGGAACGGCATCGCGCAAATTACCTGCCTCGCTGGGAGGCTATACAGTTGGCGCATTGGTACAAACAAATTTTGGGGGTGTTCTTCAAATTGCCGGTGTGCCGGTAGGCGTTGAGTTAGGTCGTTATTCGTTCAGGGAAAAGCTCGATGGGTCGTGCATGATGGTTGTTTTGACCGATGCTCCGCTGGATGCCCGAAACCTGAAACGACTGGCTAAGCGGGCTTTTATGGGGCTCGCCAAAACGGGTGGTATTGCGTCGAATGGTAGCGGTGATTACGTTATTGCCGTATCGACCGCTTACCAGATTCCGCACGAAACGACCAGCTTGTTCGATACCGTAAAGTTACTGCGTAACGATAACGTGTCGCCGTTGTTCATGGCCGTTATTGAAGCTACTGAAGAAGCCATTATTAACTCGCTGTTTGCCGCCCAGACAACCACGGGCGATCAGGGGCATCAGGCTGACCAGTTGCCGCTGGAAAAAGTAATAGAGATACTTCGTAAAGCAGGGCAGGCACGGTAAACGATGCCTTTTATCGCTTTTGTTCGGCTACTCGCCATAAGATTCCGGCTAGTCCAAAAAAAGCTAATGCCCCCAATAGCATATAACCTTTTTCGCCCAGTGCCGCAGTCAACGCTGGTTCGAGGGTTAATGAAGCCAGGCCGTTATAAATCGACTCATTGACCGACAAGAGCGCTACCGCGACACCTGCCAGCGCACCACCTGCCACTAATCCTGTTGCAAACAGATTTCCTTTTCCTAAATCGGCATCTTCTTCTATCACCCCTTTTCGTTTTGCGTTCCAATCGACAATAGACTTTACGAGCCCACCGATAAAAATGGGTAGGGTTGTCGATAGAGGAAGGTAGAGGCCAACGGCAAAAGCCAACGCACTAACACCGCATAATTCGAAGACAAAAGCCGTGAATGCGCCCACTAGCACAAACTGCCAGTCGAGATTAAATGATAACAATCCTTTAATGAGGGTTGCCATCAGTGTACCCTGCGGAGCCGGAAACTTATCGGAGCCAATGGCGTGCGTAATACCCTGAGCCAGCAAATCGGGCGTTGGCGTGTCCAGAATTTTTACAGTGGCACCAACTACGAGCGACGATACAATAACCCCGATAAATAGCGCCATCTGCTGATATTTAGGCGTTGCGCCAACCAGATACCCTGTTTTTAAATCCTGCGAAGTAGCCCCGGCATTAGCAGCCGCCACACAGATCATGCTGCCCACTACCAGCACCGCCGGTTCGTAGAGCTTACCCGTCAGGCCAAAAGCAATGAAAACAAGCGCTGTTCCCATAATGGTTGCAATGGTCATACCAGACACGGGCGACGAGCTTGATCCAATCAGCCCCACGATTCGGCTGGCTACGGTCACGAAAAAGAAGCCAAAAACGATAACCAGCACTGCAATCAGTAATTTGGTTAGGAGCGAATCGCCCGGAATTTGCGGTAAAATGAGCATCAAGGCCGTCAAAACAAGACTACCAACAATAACAATCCGTACGCTCAAATCCTGCTCGGTGCGAAGCCCTCTAGCCTCCAAAGGGGGAAGCGATGAAGCGGCAGCGCTTCCCCCTTTGGGGCTTTGGGGGCCAAAGCTCTGCCGAAAAGAAGAGACAATTGTAGGAATGGTTTTGATCAGGGTCATAAAACCACCGGCTGTAACAGCTCCGGCACCGATCTGCCGGATATAAGCCCGATAAATGGCGGCTGCCGTGTCGGTGAAGGTATGCGTTGCCGGATTCCAGCCTCCAGGGCCACCTGCCGTTTGTAGATTATCGAGATAGCCAAGTTTCTGAAGCTGTAGAGCAATGGTGTCTCCCGGAACTACCGAGGCAAGTAATGGAATCAGTCCCAGCCAGGCCAGAATACCACCGCCAACCAGAACCGCTGAAATACGAAAACCGATAATATAACCAACGCCCAGATATTCAGGCGTAATTTCGCCCGCTACCTGAGCCGATGGAAAATAACGATTTGCCTGTTTGGTGGCCCAGACGGGTACTTCGGCAATAACGTGTAGTACTTTTTGAAGTAGGGCATAAAGTAGGGCGACACCTAGACCCTGATAGGCTGTTTTGGCAAAGTCACCGCCTTTTTCGCCGGCAATCAGTACCGATGCGCAGGCTGTTCCTTCAGGATAAGGCAATGTGCCATGCTCCTGTACGATCAACGACCGGCGCAACGGAATCATCATTAACGTTCCGATCAGGCCACCCAGAATGGCCAGTGTGAGTATGGTCCAGTAGTTAAAGAAGTCGGCCCCACTACCTCCGGTCAGAAACAGGAAACCCGGCATTGTAAAGACCACACCCGAGGCAATGCTTTCGCCTGCCGAACCAGTAGTTTGAATAATATTATTTTCGAGAATGGTCGTATTCAGAAACCGGCGCCCGAGCGAAATGGCCAGTACGGCGATTGGAATGGATGCAGATACCGACAAGCCAGCTTTTAGCGAAAGATAGACGGTTGCTGCTCCAAACAAGACTCCAAAAACGGCGCCTGTAATAATCGCTTTTAAGGTAAACTCAGCCGGAGATTCGGTGGCTGGAATAAAGGGCTTATGTGCAGGCGTAGGATTTGGAATCATAAGGACGCTTTTTTTATCAAAGAAATGAAAAAATACGATCTACCAAAAAGGCTTGACAATGTCCTGAATTTTACCGTAAGTTTGTTTTAGTTAAAAGCGGGAATAGCTCAGTTGGTAGAGCGGCAGCTTCCCAAGCTGCAGGTCGCGAGTTCGAGACTCGTTTCCCGCTCCAGGTTTCCGGACTCACCGTCAGGCACTTACGAATAGCTCGTAAGTGCTTTTTTCATTATAAGCCTTTATGAGACAAGTTTGGTAGCGGTTTGTAGTGCCTTCCTGAAAAATAGCCTTAAACAGAGCCTAAACGGTAAAGTGAGCAATGCTGAAAAGTGGGTAGCGTAGACGATACAATGAATAGTGGCTTTATGGTGAAGTACTTTTGTGTGCTTGATTAAATATATTAAATGCCTGCCTGGGGGCTTGTTGGATGTGGAATCCAGGGTCTGATGTATAAATTTAGCCTATATAGGTCAGAATGAGTATTATAGTGATATGATATATTTTTGTTATATATAGTATAAATATAGAATAGTGGTGTTATCTTTGGCTTTCGCTTTTGGGCGGTTTGCAAAAAAAGAAAAGGCCTGGCTAGTATGGCCAGGTCTTTTCTTTTTTTGCCGCATGCATAAATATTTATGAATGGATGTTTATGCTTTTTATTAACCAAACCTATTTATTAATACCTATGGCTACTAAGCAGAAACGATTAATACGGGTCGTATTTGATGTGATAGACGAAAGCAGGAAAAGTATTAGTTTAGATAAAGACCTATCAGTACCGGCCCGAGATCCCGACGAAGCGATTGATTTTGTGTTTGCAGAAATGAAGCGTCAGCTCCAAAGGTCAGACATTCTGCTCTCAAGAGTTCGTATTTGTGCCTGATACAATTCAGGCACAGATCAATGAACAGGCTTTCAGCTTTTGACTCTTTTGGATTGGCTACCTTTGCAGCCAGGGCTCCTGGTCTTTCAATAATAACGTTACAGTGAAGGAATTAGCGAAACCAGGATTGAAGGGCAATTGGAGGACTCTCTATTAGAATTGATTAAGCGGTAGAATGAGTATTGGATGACGCTACTCTTTTGGAACAGTATGCCCCAATGAGCAAACGGCAGTGCACGGACATTAGAGAACTGTATTTAATTGGCTGATAATAAGCTATTTGATTGTTTTGGTGAACGTTTCGGCAAAGGGAAGTTGCTCTTGTAAATTGCATTCCGAAGAAAGGGCTGACATGGTTTGGCTAATAATTATGAGGCTATTCGTTGCTCTGTAGGTACAGTCATTGGTAATTCCTTTTGCGTGGATTGCAAAGGCCATAATATCGGCGTTCTGCCAGAATTCGCCCCAGAGGGCCATTGATTCTGACCCTGGTTGGGAGCAAAGCTGGTGATTCATTGTTTTCTTATGAGTGCCCAGGCCATACTGTTTCTGAAACATGTTTTGTAAGGCATCACTATAGTCGCACGAAATGGCAAATAGCTTTTCATCGAAAAAACATAAGACAAGATTCGTTATCGCTATATCCTCTACTATGGTTTTGGCTGCCAGAAAGGTACGGATATGAGGGCATTCGAGTGCCAGTGTGCCTTTAACATAGGTTTGCCCGCCCTCACTAAAATCGGTTTTATTCAGGGAGTCGGGTGTTGTGGTGGCAATCTGATACTGGCCTAAGCCAACAAATTTTGGTTGAGAGGTACCCGATTGAGGCAGCAAAAGGAGGAGGAAAAGACAGTAGTGAAGTTGCCCCATAACCAATCAAAAGACATTGCGCTATAGATCGGAAGATATGAAAATTTAATAATAACTCGTTGTAGACTCGTGCGTAATGGATGAGTAGGCGCTATAGGACGCAATTAGGCAGGCTATTAGTCAACAATTTCTATATCAAATTCGCGCTGTTCGTCGTCATACAAAGTAGCATTACCTGTTTCGTCGAGTTGCTCTGGTGTAATATGCATTTCATTCAGATAGCTACCTCTGGGAAAATTGATTTTGCTCACTTCGCCATTTTTTACCTCAACCTTTAGCTTATAAGTAGCCCTGTAACTGGTTTCAGGATTATAATAATTTACAGCAGCAGAATGTGTGCCATCTTTAGCAAATGACTTATCGGCAAGGTAGGTATTGCTGCTATCAGAATGCCGGGCCTCAATGGTGTGACCCGCTTTATGATCGCATCCCAGCAGTAGTAAGAATAAAAAGAAGAGTAGTCTGTACATGAGTGTTTGCGTAAAATGACTAAATAACGAATTCGTTAAGTAGTAACTATTAGATTTACTTACTCTGTTTGCGGGGAAAGAGGGTAAAAATACATTTCTACAAAATTAAGAACGATTTTAAATAAAGAGCTTCTCTTAACAAAGTTTAATTCATTTTTTACCAAGAGGTAGGTTTTACTGGCTGAAATATTCTATTTAGATTAATTATTGTAATTATTAAACAACTTATAGTAAGTTAATTATATCTCTAGACTTGGTATTGAATATGCAACCTGCCTTGCTTACGGCTATTGAGTATATTTACTGAACGTGTAAGACTAACTACCTGCGCCAGATTTGAGTAGTTTTATTCTGGCGTCGGGTTGCCGGAAAATAACTCACCTGCAATCTTAAAGAAAGAGGCCTTAATGCTTAATTAAGCTGGATGTACCAGTAAAACAGAATACACTTTTGAGCTTTTCAACATATCTGTTCATTTTTAGACAGGTAAATAGGACCTCTTTCGGGACTAATTAAGCGTTCCGTAGCCTGTATAAATCGAGTTGAAGCCGTGTAACCTGGTTTCGGCAATACCTGAGTTGTTCGGTTGGTGCATGTGATTCCCGCAAATAATCCTGTAACTGCAGCCATTCGTCCAGATGTCGTTCAACGAGCTGCAACGGCGTTATTGATGGGTCAAGAGAAGGGGTGTGTTCTGATAGCACGTTGCTCATAGCCGTTAATAAGTTTGGTTAACTGGCTAAATCTTTAATTATACTGACCTTGCCAGTTTGACTATAACTCGCTAATGAGGAATTGTTCTTTAAAACAGACTGAATTTTCGGGAGTAAGGCCCTGCTTTATAGGCGAATGCTGGTATAAATGATGAGTTTTGCCCTGTCAATGCGTTTATGGTAAATAGCGCATACGATAAATCGATTAAATCAAAACTGGCAATCGTGACCTTAACTTCTAAGTTCCTACAGGCAGGCCCTATTCGGGTTCGTTATGAAAATGGCTTTCTGCGGTACATATCGTTCCACAATACCGAAATCGTTCGGATGATTTATTTTGCCATTCGGGATCATAACTGGCAAACGATTTCAGTAACCATTACGGATGAATCAATTGTTGAGCATCTGGATTCCTTTGAGGTAAAATACAATTGGCATACAGTTGATACGGCCATTCAGATGACTGGCGAGGTAGTAATTCAGGGCAATGAGCAAGGAACAATTACGGTTCGTTTTTATGGAAAAGCACTGAGCGCTTTTCAGAAAAACCGGATTGGGTTGTGTGTCTTGCATCCGATCGATGGCATATTGGGGCAACCTGTTCAGATTATAACCCCAGATGGACATACATCCGATCACTATTTCCCTACTTCTATTAACCCACATCAGCCGTTTCTGAATATTCAGTCTATGCGTTGGCGACCACTTTCCGGCTCAACCTGGCAGCTCGATTTTTGGGGAGATGTGTTTGAAACCGAAGATCAGCGAAATTGGACCGATGCATCGTTTAAAACATATTCGACCCCGCATGATCTGCCTTTTCCGGTTGCCGTTGCTAGTGGCACTGAGTTTCGGCAACAGGTTCTGTTTCGTGTTGCCGACCAGGCTCTGGCAGATACCAGCAATTGGGCAGAACTAAGCAAGTGGGAGCAAATTAGAGAGACGGCTCAAGCTTCTCTGCCACGTATTGGGCTTGGCCAGCGAACAAATGGCCCCTGTTTAATAGCCACCGAAGCGGCTTTACTACGTTCGCTAAATCTTTCTCACCTGCGAGTCGATGTATTTTTTAGTCTTCCGAACTGGCAAACACTCTTAACAAATGCTATTGCGGATGCCAGACAATTGGGTGTCTCACTGGAAATGGCCGTATTTTTTGGCAGTGATCCGGTTTTCGAACTGAACCTGTTGAGGCAGTTTATGGATCGTTGGCCTGTTCCGATACAGTCGATTCTCTTGTTTGATGAGGCCAGTTTAACAACCTCAAACAAATTGCTACAGGCACTTGTCCCCGTGTTACGTCGTGAGTGGGCGGGGGTGGCCGTTGGAGGAGGGACTGACGACAATTTTGCCGAATTGAATCGAAATCGATTTGATTTTGATCTGGTTGATTTTGTGACCTATTCGGTCAATCCTCAGGCTCATGCGTTCGACGATCTGACAATACAGGAAAATATAGCCGGACAGTCCGAAACGGCGTTGTCTGCCCGGCATATCAGCGGTGGAAAACCTGTGCATATTTCGCCCGTTACACTTCGTTCGCGGTATGTAACAGTGGCCGGTTCGGCTATTGAGCGGCAGAATACCCCCATCGACCACCGACAGGCGACAGAATTTGCGGCCGACTGGACACGGGCGAGCCTGATTGCACTTGCCCGCGCTGGTGTAGCGTCTGTAACTTATTATCAGTCGCATGGCGCTGGCGGTTTGCTTAGCGGTGATTGTACGTTTCCTGTTTATGCTACCCTGAAAGAAAGGGAAAAATTTTTGTCGTAATTGCCCTCTTTTTTGGCGTTTTTAGCCTCTCTATAATTTGTTGACCTGCCCTATCTTTGCCGTATACAAACGGTAAACAACATGCAGAAAATCACCACGTTCCTGACGTTTAAGAATCAGGCTGAAGAAGCAGCCAAACTGTATACGTCGATTTTTGAGAACTCACAAATTGACCGGATCTCTTATTATGGCGAAGGTACTCCCGCGCCAGCCGGTAGTGTAATGTCGGTCTCATTCCGGCTTAATGGCCAGGAGTTTATAGCCTTAAATGGTGGTTCTTATTTTTCTTTTTCGGAGGGAATTTCGCTCTTTGTCGATTGCAAAACCCAGCAGGAGGTCGACGACTATTGGGAAAAGCTCTCCGAAGGTGGCGAAAAAGGTCCTTGTGGCTGGCTAAAAGACAAATTTGGTGTTTCGTGGCAGATCGTTCCAGCAGGACTCAACAAATTGTTGCAGGACAAAGACCCTGAAAAGGCGAAACGCGCCATGAATGCTATGATGAAAATGTCGAAGTTAGATATTGATGCGCTTGAAAGAGCGGCTGAAGGCCGGGAAACTGTAGAGTCGTAATCGATAATTCACTCCAAACAAAGCACCTTGCACCGGCTGTAGTCCTGGCGGGGTGCTTTGCTGTTAATGCTGGTACAGGAAGTAGGATACCAGGTAAGGCTGGCTTTGGAGCTAATATAATTGATCCTGTTTAAACGCTCTGGAAATACAGGAGTTGGTTCATGAAAAAATACGGGCTTCGTCTGTTCGGCATACTACTGGTTGTTGTCGTTTTATGGCACGTGTCGAGGTCCAGAACATTTCAGTTGTTCGGTACGCTCTATGCGCGTGTTAATACCGCTCAAAAAGTTGTAGCCTTAACCTTTGATGATGGCCCAACCAGCCAGACCGATAGTATTTTGGCGATTCTTCGCGATTTAGATAGTAAGGCCACATTTTTTGTGACGGGCAAAGAGCTGGCTATGCACAGCCTGGAAGGCCAGAAAATTGTTTTGGCTGGGCACCAGTTGGGCAATCATACCTACTCACATAGCCGTATGGTATTGAAAACATGGGATTATACCAGACGCGAAATTGAGAAAACAGATTCATTGATTCGGTTAGCGGGTTATCGGGGCGAAATTCTATTCAGACCGCCTAATGGTAAAAAGCTTTTTGTGTTGCCGTATTATTTGCAGCAAACAAACCGAAAAACTATTATGTGGGATGTAGAGCCAGAGTCGTACGCCAACATCGCCAACGATTCGAAAAAGATTACGCAGAATGTGCTGGAGAATACGAAGCCCGGTTCAATCATTCTCCTCCACGTTATGTACGATAGACCCGAATCAGTAAAAGCTATCAGACAGATTGTAAATGGCTTAAAACAGCAAGGCTATACATTTAAAACCGTTTCGGAACTACTGCGCTATCATTAAAAAAGTTTATAGTTGTTTTCGGCCAGTAACCAGTTCCCGATGGGCCTTGCCCCACTTGATCATTTCCAGAATAATATCGCCGAAGGTTTTACAGTAGGGTGTTACCGTATAGATAACCTGCACGGGCGAATCGTTGTAGACCGTACGGTTTACGAGCTTATTCAATTCCATTTCCTTTAGCTCTTTCGATAACATTCGGGTTGTGATGCCTGGTATACTCCGCTGGATGTCCCGAAAGCGCGTGTTGCCATTACATAACGAGTTGATAATTGGCAGTTTCCATTTACCGCCAATTACATAAATGGTATCCTGAAGTGCCTGGATTTCTTCTGCCTGATTTCTTGGCGTTGATAATATGCTGTTTGCTTTTGCGTGTGCCATAGTGGTATACTCTGGTATACTGGTAACAAAGTTATACCAAAGTGCTTATACTTTTGTGCTCTCAACCAAAAAAAGCCTCATGACGAAGTCAGTTTTTATTACAGGAACCAGCACTGGGTTAGGTAAGTTAACCGCGATTTATTTTGCCCAACAAGGCTGGAATGTTGCCGCTACCATGCGTAGTCCGGAGAAAGAAACAGAGCTGACGCAATACAGCAACATTAAAATTTTTCCAGTAGATGTTACAAATGTCGATCAGGTAAAAGCAGCCACCGAAGCAGCCATTTCCGCTTTTGGGCAACTCGATGTCGTGGTCAATAATGCCGGTATAGGCGCTTATGGGCCACTAGAGTTTGCCGATGAAACTACGATTGACTGGCAGTTTGCTGTGAACGTACGCGGTCCAATCAACGTAATACGGGCGTTTTTGCCGCATTTTAGGGCCCATAAAGGCGGAATGTTTATCAACATAAGCTCCTTTATGGGAGTTACAACAGCCGCGCCAACCGGTTCATTATACAATATGTCGAAGTTTGCGCTCGAAGGACTTATCGAAGGGCTCTATTATGAACTAAAGCCACTCAATATAGACCTGAGGTTAATAGAGCAGGGCGGTTCGGCAGGGAATAATTTTCTGGCAAACGTGATCTGGAATGAGAATCCGGAAATCCACGATTACGATGGGATCATTCGTAAAACAAAAGATCTGATGGAAAATGCAGGGCCCGACATACTTGACGATCCGCAGCAGATTGTTGAGGCTATCTATGCCGTAGCTACTCATCAGAGTACTCAATTCAGAACACTGGTGGGTACTATGGGTAAAAGTCTGATGGCCTTACGTAATTCGGTCCCTATTGAAGAATACTTGGAGCACATAGCCGCCAATTTTGCATAAGTAAACAGCCATTCTGACAACGGTAACGCCTTACCAGAGTGAGCTAAGGGTGCATCATCTAAAGGTATTACCGCAAAAACAACAGATTTCGTTTTGAGGTAATACCTTTGGATGTTTTCTGATGGCTGGTTCGTATGAAGGTAAACGAAGAAGTTATTTTATTCTTTTCGGTACTTAAATGGGTCGTTCTGGCGAGCCTGATCGGATGCGTTACGGGGCTTGCTGCCACTGCTTTCATCAGCGTTATTCACCTTGTTATTGAGCAGAGTAATGAGTATCAGTATGTTTTTTATTTTTTACCGCTCAGTTTTTTTATTGCCAATTTGCTAAGCCAGTTTGTCCTCAAACGCCATTTAGGAACCGATGCGCTTATTGCGGCCATTAACAAAAACTATGGCAGAATTGAAGGGACTTTTATTCCTACTAAAGTTATTAATGTAGTATTGATTCTGGCAACGGGCGGTTCGGCCGGTAAAGAAAGTCCGTGTGCGCAGCTAGGTGCTGGTATTGGGAGCGTATGGGCAACGCTGTTACGTGTCGACGATGTTGACCGGCGAAAAATGGTGTTGTGTGGTTTCTGTGCGGGTTTTGCCTGTGTGTTTGGGGCTCCCTTGGCGGGAGCCTTGTTTGGTATCGAGGTACTGGCGGTAGGTGTCATTCTATACGATGTATTGCTGCCAGCTTTTGTTGCTTCTATTACCGCCTATCAGATTTCATCGGCCTTTGGTATCACGTTTTTTTATTATCCGCTGGATTTTGTTCCAACCTTCGAAGAAGGTTTTTTTATTCGACTGCTCCTGAGTGGTGTGTTTTTTGGCCTATGTGCCTACGCGCTCATACAGATGATTAAGCGGACAAGTAGCTGGACAGCGGCTATCCCGATTTGGCGACCGATGAAGGGGCTGCTCGGCGGCTTTGTTCTGGTTGGACTTACGCTGCTTTTTTCGAGAGATTATCTGGGGTTAGGTCTTAATTTGATGGAAAATTGCCTGAAAGGTGCTCATGTTGTTGGGTATGCCTTCCTTCTGAAGGCTGTCTTTACGGTTATTACGCTGAGCATCAGTCGAAGCGGTAGCGTTATTACACCCGTATTGTTCATTGGGGCTACGGCTGGTAGTTTTTTTGGCGATTTGCTTGGCGTTGATCAGGCTACGTTTGCTGCGGTGGGTTTTGTGAGTGTTTTAGCAGGGGCTACCAATACGCCTATCGCCATGAGTGTAATGGCAATTGAGCTATTTGGGGCAGCCGTTGCACCTTATGCCGCCGTTTCGTGCGTGATCAGCTTCCTGATGTCGGGTCACCAGAGCTTATACACATCACAAGTATTGTCGGTTAGCAAATCGAGGGCGCTGAACACCGAGTTGGGAAAAGAAATTAAAGATATAGAAGAAATGAGCCGACGCATAGATAACCGATTGATCCGATGGTTTCGGAAACGGTTTGAGCGGCATAAAAACAACTAAGTCCGCCCTGAAAAAGGCCGTAATGCAATCGTTAGGTTTTACGTTTGTAGCATCCTTACAGTATTGGTCGTTATACCCGCCACTTCGAATCCTACCACAAAGGGTATGCCTTTGCCTAAGGTTAGCTGGCGATCGTAGAGCTGTTCTACCGTTAATGCCAATAGCTTTAAGCCAAATCAGAATTTCATCGGCAGCAGTTGGGTATTCCGGACTATCTAATTCCGTGAAATCGGTCAAATAGCTTGCTTTTAATGCCTGGGTTCGGTTGCGTTTAAACGGCAATCGGGGCTAAGAAAGCGTTTATGGCAGCAGCTATTTCGTCAGCGAATTCTTCCAGCGCAAAGTGGCCCGTATTGAACAAGTGAAGCTCCGCATTGGGCAGATCGGTTAAAAAAGCGCGAGCCGCTGCTTCCGGAAAAAATGGGTCATTTTGGCCCCAAACCAGCAACGTGGCAGGCTGATACTGGCGAAAATATTGTTGCCATACCTCAAATTGAGAGAAGTTTGAGGTATAGTTGTGCAGCAGATTCAGATGAATATCGACCAGACCGGGGCGATTCAATAATAAATGATCGAGTACATAATGATCTGGGTTGATTCGGGAAGGGTTTTCAGCACCGGTCTCGTAAACCATTTTTACACCATCCAGCGTCATCAAACCACGAATTGGCAGTTCGGTTTCGACAGTCCGATTCTGTAGGAAGGGCATTGCTGCACCAAAGCCGGGACCGATGCCTGCTTCATAAGCATTGGCATTCTGGATGATGAGCGATTCAATCAGCTCAGGCCGACGAGAGGCAATCCGGAACCCGATAGGACCGCCGTAATCATGGGCATAAAGGCTAAATCGTACTAAGCCGAGTTGGTCAATCCATTGCTCAAGAACCTTTGCCAGCGTGTCGAACGTATAATCGAATTCGTTGGCGGCCGGCGCTGCACTATGACCAAATCCTGGATAGTCGGGAGCAATCAGATGAAAATCATTTTTCAATAGATCGATAAGTTGGCCAAAGGTATGCGAGGCACCTGGAAAGCCTGTTAATAACAAAATTGCTGGCTTGTTCGGATTGCCAGCTTCGCGATGAAAAATGCGTAAACCAGCTACATTGGTAGTGTGATACCGGACACGGGTATGTGCTTGTGTTTGCATAAAAGTATAAGTGAGAAATGAATGGTAAGCGGAACAGGTAAAATGGGCAATCTACTGACCGAGGGCGTAATCCAGCGAGTATCGGTTGGCGTTGGTGAGCCATATGAGCGCTACATAACAGACCAGATATATCAGTTGTAGCGAAGCAGTTGGCCAGTCGCTTTGCAGGCATTTGCCAATAATCAGCATATTGAGCAACAGTGTACCGGCTAGCAGTGTTGGTAGTGTAAAAATTCCGGGAATTAACAGACTGCCGATCAGGGTCTCCATAATTGGCAGTATCCATCCGAACAGAGAGACTAGGATTGGTGGCAAAGGTGCACTCGAAAAATCGCTGGTTAACGTTCGGCTAAATGTGCGTAATCCCTTTCGCCACCGAACTATGCCATGCAATAGAATATTAGTCCCCAGCCCTATTCGGAATAGGCCATATGCTAGCTCAGGTTCGTTTACGCTCATAGTCAGGTAGTTGTTAGTTTGTATGTTTCTAAATTTGTACAGACCAGTCTGTATTTTTTTTGTAAAAAAAATTACAGTAAACGTTCTACGATTCGGCGAGCCGCATTAACCGGTTCTACACTATGGTAAAGTTGACTTGTGATGAGTGCGCCTTCGAATAGAAGGCTAATTTGCGCAGCCAGGTCAGGGTCCGCATCGGCCAGCAAATCGGTAATTACCTGACTCATCTTTGTTTTGTGGCCGCGAATGAGTTGCCGGGTGTTGAGTTCGGCTGGCGGCAATTCAACCAGAGCATTCTGAAAATTACAACCTCTAAAGTCGACGGATTCTAGAAAGCTTTTTAAGAGATCGAAAAGAGCCAGGACTTTCTCTTTCGGTGTATCCAGGGGTGCAATTGCCCGTTCAACCTGCCGGAACCAATCCTGGCTTACCTGAGCCAGATAGGCCTGTAAAACATCATCTTTCGTTTTAAAATGTTGATATAGACTGGCTTTGGCTACGCCTGCTTCTTCAATAAGTTGATTGATTCCTGTTTGATTATATCCCTGCTGATGAAACAGTCGAGCAGCCATATCAACAATTCGCTGGCGAACTGTTGATTGATCGGTTTTAGGACTTGCTTTAGGTTTCATGAAGCAAAGTTAAAGAAAAAGTGAATAAAACAGACAAGTCTGTATGTTTTATTTTCAATAGACCACAGAATTGTATGGAATTGCATTCTTAATACACTCGAAGTTGAATAAAGCATTCATCCTTTTCGCCGTTTGTGTAGCCATTGCCGGGTATTGATCCTACATTGTTTTCATCAACGGATAGAATTTGCGCCGTTAATATGCCAGTCGTACTCATTTGAATAGCTAAAACAACAATGGCTGAGTCCCCAGCCGGGACGGATTCTATAATTGCCGTGATAGTTTGTCCGGTAACAGTTAGCCCATTTGTGCTGGTTAGTTGCCAACCATCCGGTAATAGCGTCTGAATGACAGTGTTATTAGCCGCTAAACCTCCACGATTACTAACCACAAGGGTTATACTGGCAATGTCGTTAACCTTATATAATAGCTTGTCTGTCAGGACAGCCAGACTAAGTTCAACGCTATCGGTAGCAACGGGAGGCTGGCTGGAAAGAACAGGAGGAAGAGGAACCTGATTGGGGTTTGGCGAACTATAAACCGGCGCATTGACAGTGCCTACCCGAAGATCTACAATAGCCATATCGTCCTGTCCATCGCCAGTACCGCTACCGGGCTGGCTATCGGGGTCTGTTGATAGTGATGCTGTAATCTGAGCAGCATTCCAGAATATTCCCATTGTATTAACCTGTAGCTGATATGTAAATACCAGTGTTTGGCCTACAGCCAAACTGTCGGTTGCTATCGATACCACATTGTTGTTCTCGTTTAGGGCTGTTGAAGAACTACCGCTGAATGACAAGCCATCGGGCAATCGATTTTCGATAACTATGGCTCGGGCGGTCTGCGGACCTTCATTATATAGATTAAGGAATAAACTAACCGTATCGCCTACTGATACAACCCGCTTAGAGGCTGAGAGTCCAATTGATAGGTCAGCATACACAGGGCGTACTGTTACCACCGCTGTTCCCGATTGAATTCCTGTGCCGCAGCTATTACTAACTGACTGAATGGTGTAGGTAGTTGTTTGACTGGGTGAAACATAGACCGTAGCCGGACTGCTTGCCACTATGCCGCTTTGGCCAGACGATAAGGTATATGACCAGGGGCCATTTCCCGTAAAAGATAAGGATAAAGGTGCCGTTTGGCCAACGTCGATGCTTAAACTGCTGGGACTAACAACTGCTAAAGGCTCCTGAATAAAAGCATCAATATGGCTGTCCATCCAGTTTAGCCGATTTGTTAGCCAGGTTTTCAGGAAATCGATCTCATCGGCCAGCGTAGCTCCATTATACGACGGTTCATCGTTCCAGATCGATACGCCGATGATTGGCCATTTTTGAAAATTCCGGTCATAGGCCCCCTGATTCATTAATGTATATTGTGTATCGATAAAATCTAGCAAGGTAGATGTTTGCCATACGGTTTGGCGCAATTGTCTATAGCGGCTAACAACTTTATGAGTATAGGTACAGCAGGAAAGGAGCTTGCCCCACCAAAACGGGACCGGAAAAGCGGGGTCGCCCGGAGCCAGATAGCGCCAGCCTTCAGAAGACTGGGAATAGGAGGGAAATGGAGTTAATAAAAAACCAAAAGCCAGGTTTAAATCCCAGATGGGGCCAGCCGAAAGTTTACCTCCTTTGCTATCTCGTTCTTTGGATATATAGGCACTAAATCGGTATGCATCGGCATTGCTTGTTGTTTCTTCTAGCAAGAAATGATCAATAAATGTATCGTCAACAACATATTTTGAATAACCAGTTGTAGCCTGACAACACGTTGAGCTGGCCATTGTTGTTTCAAAGGTGTTTATATAATTCTTGATATACGTAAACTGCTGCGATACCAGGTTGTCGTCGTTAGGGTAGTGAGTTAGCCAATAATGCGGCCGGTTTCCACCGGGGCTCGAATAAGCAGATTGCCATTGATGATCGGGGTCAAAAGAGCCGCAGGTCTTGTCAATTTTAACAATATACCCACCCGTTATCGAATTGTTGCCCAAATCGGTCGGGTCCAGTTTATTAATATTTACTCGGTTAGCATCTCGCTTGACCTTTTCTTCAAAAATATAAATACCCTGATATTCATTATTAATGATTACTTCAACGGCTTTTGTCCGGGAGGCATATCGCCCTGCCTGATTCGACATGAAAAAGGCTAACTGATCGCGAAGGAACGTTTTGTCGGTATAGGAAGCAATAAGAAGCCAATCACTTTCGGCCGGAAAGCCTAAGAGCGAAGCGTTTATTGAGGTTGTAACTGCGGTTGTAGACCGGAGTTCAATTCCCAGCGATTTTTTTGGGAAGTTTTGACTGCTACAGCCATGATATTCTACTTTAGCTTTACCATCAAAACCATTGGCTGTATCTGCTGGCGTATTAACTCCGCTTATATTATTAATAATTTTCAGATCGCAGATGATTCCTGGTTCGTCGTTTATCAGTTGCCCATGCGTATCAATTAATACGATTGGTAAATTCGTAGTGCTCAGTGTCTGGGCGTTTGCAATTGTACTTAGATAGAAAGCTGACACTAAGCCAGCAAGGAGGAATCCGGTGATTAATGAGCGTTTCATGGCTGTTGCGTATAGGTGTGGTCATGTTTAGTAGCAGTTATAGTGATTCGTTGATTAAAGCTGTAGGCTTTAAAGAATAATAGCTCCGGGGGTTTCTGGGAAATGTACTAAAAGTATGAATTTATTTAATAATACAAGATATTGATTATCAGTATAATTGATGATTTTAATCAGGTTGATTTTAATTTATTATTTGGAGAAATGTTATATATTTTGATCTCGTATGTATGTGTTTTGCTAATCTATAGTAGGCTTTATTTTGTAAGAGTAAATTATTGATATATTTATATTTGACTCTGTAAAGGTTACTTTTGGGTTTTGGTCGAACTCTGTCAGGATCTTTTATTAAACGGTCATTATGGGTCTTTAATCATAGTGACCGGGCTTAGTCCAACTCGGGTTTATGAATAACGACTATCCTGATTTACTTTTAAGAATGCCGTACGGGGCATCTATATAGTATTGAAAAATAAGTAAGGCTAGTTGAAATATATCATTAGATAAGTACTACTTACTTGTCATTTTTGTGAGTATGTTTGTAGCTTACTTACAGGTAAATCCTCTTACACGACTACTTAATTACTTTAATTGCTGATGTCTGTCGGGAAATCTCCCTGGGTCTGGGTTGTTGATGATGATCAGGACGACCAATATTTATTCGAACTGGCTTTTAAACGGATTATTCCGCCTGTTCAGGTAAAATTACTTGATGACGGAGAGGAGTTATTGCCTGCCCTGGTGCAGACTACTGAGTTGCCGGATCTAATCATACTGGATTTGAATATGCCCCGGCTCAATGGACTCGAAACGCTGCAACAGATCAGACAGCAGCCCGATTACCAGAAGATTCCTATAGTGGTCTTAACGACATCGACCCGGAAAGAAGATAAAGAAAAAGCAGTTCAACTGGGAGCCAATGGCTTCTTAACTAAACCGCCTTCCTTAGATGCTATTCTGGCTCTGTTTCGTCAGTTAATTCTTGAGTGGCGGCTTTGACCGTGCTACGGGTGGCGATAAATAATTTTACCCTTACGAATTGTGTAGGCCACACTGGAGAGCGATTTTATGTCGGTGGCCGGGTCGGCAGAAAGTACTACCAAATCGGCATCCATACCGGTCGTTATCTGTCCAGTATAATTGGCTGTGCCGAAGCGTTTAGCCGGAGCTGTGGTTAATGCGGTCAGAATTTGCGGGAAAGTCATTCCGGCGGCTTCCATTAATATATACTCATCAGCAGGAGAGTAGTCGGGCATAAAGCCTGTGTCTGTGCCAAACAGAATTTGACCTCCAGCGTTGGCGTAGGAGGCAAGCTGTTGAACGGCAGTGGTGATCAGCGAATTATTTTCTGTTGGAATTTTTAGCCGTTCCAGGTCCCATTTATAAAGCTTCAGAGTTGGAATTAGTGCCATCTTTCCCATCAACATACGCCGAATTGTTTCATCGGACCACCCTTTTCGATCGTCGGGTGAGACATGCGTAAGAATATCTACTCCACCCTCAATGGCAATTAAAACACCATCGTTGTTACTTGGATGCGCAAAGACAGGCTTATTTTGTGCATGAGCAGCTACAACGGCTGCTTTTATTACATCGGGCTTCATCGGAATAATCATCCGCCCGGTGGGAGAGGCCGACCATAGTTTAATGGCATCGGCACCGGCTGCCAGTTGTTTGTTAACATAATCACTGGCCTGCCTGGGATTGTCAATTTCAGGAAGCTTGAGTGGGGCAATGTAGAATGGGCTACCGCCCTGTGGCGTAAAAGGTACGCCTGCCGTAAAAATAGTTGGTCCGTCCACTTCGCCGGTTTCGATTCGGTGGCGAAGCCTGAGTAGATTAGACAAATCCAGAGTAGCCAAATCAAAGGCGTAGGTAAATCCATACTGAGTTAGCATCGATTCCAACTGCTGATTTAATCGGGAGGCTGGAAGGCTATCGGCGCGCTGCCATTGAGGCTCCATAAAGTGTACATGGCAGTTCCAGAATCCGGCTGTCATTACCAGGCCGCTACAGTCGAGTTGTTTGATGCCTTCAGGAATCTTAACCTGCTTACGGTTGCCTACTGCGGCAATTTTGCCCTGATGAATTAACACAACACCGTCTGAAATCGGCTTAGCTGTTGGTGAGGGATAAAGTTTAGCACCTACCAGCGCTAAATCATCCGATTGAACAGACGCCTAAGTCTGGCCATGAACTGTATTTGTACAGAGTATAGTCAGCGAAAATAGAGCCAATACTACCTGTTTGATGGCTCTGATAGCAGCAACTGTCATTTAATAGCCTTAAAAGTTAAACCAAAAATAAAAGCTTAGCGAATAGGTTATTACTCTTTTGTTCACTGATTTGGCAGTAAATACGGGCTTTGCCGCTTTTGCGTAATAGTGTTAATTATGAGTAGTAAAATTTGGGGCAAGCGGGAGGAATCCTCATTTTTGCAGAATATTCATCTTTCCTGATTAAACCTCGTTGCCACTCAGTTGTCACAACCAGGATAAGTTGATTCAGGAACCAGTAGATTCGTAATTGGAGGTAACATAAAGTATGCGTCAATCGATACTTATTGGACTCGTTATTATAGGAAGCCTTACCGGACTCACGTGGTACTTTTCGGCCTTAGCCGATTTGTTCTCTGATTTTGTTGCTCTAACTTATGAGCAAAACTTTTTGGCGCTGCTTCCGAAAACAGTTACCTTATTGCTCTATACCTACTCTGGTATTCATTTTCTCCGAAAGAAAACAAACCTGCTCTAATCAGTTATGCGTTTCTTGCTGCGCGGGGTAGAACGGGCGTTCATTTAGGCAGCGTGGCAGTTCATTTTGCTAATGTGATGGTAACTGGTGTGCTGACCTATAGTTTATTGAGTAGTCCTGCTGATTTTAATAGTTCATTAGGGTTTACTGGTTTTTTTCCGATATTATTAGGAGGCTTAATCGTTATATTGACCTTACAGATGCGCACGCAGGCTGCTAACCATCAGCATAATCATGGGTAAGCCAGTCCCTGAATAAGCCGGGTTCTTTTCAGGGACTGGCTTATTCAGGAGGCCTTGGCAATCTGTTCTTCCTGTTGTTGGCGCACCTGCTGCCCGATAGGAACATAGTCGATTTCGCAGGGATAGCCGAACAGGCAGTTTTCTTTGATTCGTTGGGCTACGCGCTCCGGTACCATCTGTTCCCAGCCATCTTCGCCGGCCTGAATCATCTCCAGTACATGGTCGGTGGAGATATGCAGATTCTGTTCGTTGTAGTCGCGAATATCTTCGATCTTGTCGTTTCGGAACAGATAGTGAAACAACGGTTCCAGCGTGGGCGGAAGCTCGAATTCATTGCAGGTATATATTTTGCCGTTACGCAGGGTAGGGTAAACAAACAGCTTCACCTTCCGGCTAAACAGTGTGGCAAACGATTCGAGGATACCACCCGGTAAAAACTCGTAATGCCCTTCTTCAAAAATATATTCCAGATTCGGAATGCCAATAACCAGACCAATTTTCAGACGGGTCAGTTTGGCCAGATACGCTACCAGCTTATAGTATTCCAGATAGTTGGAAATCATTACGGTCTGGCCCATCGAGCAGAGAATATCGACACGGTCCAGAAAATCCTTTTCGTCAATTCCCTGATCGTTTGCTTTCAGGTTATGGAGCGTTAACTCCGCCATCGAAACTACCCGGTTTTCATCAACATCAGGTTCAGCCTTAAACTGCTTGAGGCCATTCTCGATCATATCCATCTGGACGTTCGTAACCGGGCGCAACCGGCCACGCATTACCAGGATATGCTTTTTGTAGAGCGCTTCGGAAGGTTGCAATACCTGGCCATCGGGACCGAACAAGGCTGCATCGGTAAAGCCATTTTTTACCAGGTGCAGACTCATCAGGCGGTTATCGACTTCCGCAAAATCCGGGCCTCTAAACCGGATCATATCAATCTGGATGCGTTCGGGGGCCAGATCGTCCATCAGCGACAAAACCAGCGTTTCGGGCGATTTGGCATAATAGTAGCAACCATAAATCAGGTTCACGCCAATAACGCCCAATGCCTGCTGCTGGAGTACATTTTCATTGTCGAGCATCCGGACATGGATTACTACATCGTTGTAGCCTCCCTGGGGGGCAAGCTGAAACCGGCAGCCAATCCAGCCATGTGCGTCGTTCGTTTTCTGATAGTTAAGCGCTACTACCGTATTCGCAAATGCAAAAAACGTGGTGTCAGGACCACGTTTTTCAGCTAATCGTTTCTCTAGCAGACTATATTCTTTGCTGAGCATCTTTACCAGCCGTGACTCAACAACGTAGCGGCCACTTTCTTCGACGCCATAGATCGAGTCGCTGAAGGTCATGTCGTAGGCCGACATAGTTTTGGCAATTGTTCCCGATGAGCCACCGGCCTTAAAAAACATAGCTGCTGTTTCCTGCCCGGCTCCAATCTCAGCGAACGAGCCGTAGATACGGCGGTCAAGATTGATTCGTAATGCTTTTTGTTTTGTGCCTATATTTTTTTCGTACATGGTGGTAGCTGCTTGCTGATGCTAAAGTTACGGATACAAAGGTACAAAAGCCATGCCCCTCCTACCCAAAAACGCCGATTATCGACCTGTGGTTCACTGTATTTTAATTATTTGCTTCACAAATAGTTAGTAAGGCAAATAAAAAAATAAGCCAACTACACTGGCTTTTGGATTGAAGCCAGAATAGTTGTCACTTAAGTAATTTGGCGGAATTTTCCAGAAACATATTGCTTCCTCCGGCTTTTTGATCGAGCGATGATGCTGCTTCGGGCAAAATGTCATCTGGGCTTACTCCCCGACGGGCCGTTGTTCGTACACCGCTAATCTGATAAATGGCTTCACCCAGGAGCGGTTCTGCCAGATCGCCCAGGGCTTTCATGCCATAGGCTGGTTCCTTCACCTCAACCGAAGGAGTAAAACCTGTTGCATAATCGCCGAAACCCTGCGCATTGGTTGAGCGGAATGTGAGCGGTTGCATTCCCCATTTTATATAGCCAGTCTGGTCTGAGATAGTAATGGAGCCAACGTTTTTTCCAACGGTTGTTGTGCCAATCGTTGTTACGGTCATGAACGGTTGAAGGCCATTAATGACGAGTTCGCTGGCCGATGCCGTGCTGCCCGTTGTTAAGATGAAAACCCGACTGAGATTACCACCAATGTTGTTGCTTTTGAGCTGGAAATACTGCGTGTTCCAACCGGCATTGTATTTCTTATTATAATCGGCAGTTACGGCGCTATTCCATTGCTGCGCGTAAAATACGTTGGAACCGTTAATATTTTTACCAATCAAACTAGCCAGGGTTGTTGAGGAACTGACATAGCCGCCCGGATTGTAGCGCAGATCGAGAACCAGCTCGTTAACACCACGCTGTTTAAACTTGCCGAAAATATTGTCGAGTTTATTGTCGTAGGTTTTGTCGCTGCTGCCTCCATTCTGATAAACACCCGGTATAAACTGATTGTAGACAATATAACCGATTGTTTTACCGCCTATTGAGTAGGTCGTATCGAGCAATACGGGATCTTCCTGAAAAACAACTGGTGTTACCTGGCGGGTTATACCACTATCGATAAGAGCGCCATTGGCTATAGTTGCCATGCCAAACGTCAGCGCATCGTTTGCCAGGAGTTCGGCGTAATTAGTACCTGTAAGAGCCTGCCCATTGACTGTTGTGAATATGTCGCCCCGCTTAAATCCGGCGGCCGCTGCGGGCGATCCGGGTAGTACATACAGCACCGATCCAATAACATTGGTTTTGGTATTGTCCTTATAATACAGTCGATACTCCATCCCCGTTGTTTTCGATTGCCCGCTGAGCGATGCCTTCAGCTCGTCGGCGCTTTGCTGAATCCAGGAAAAACGGTCGCGATTAGGGTTTGCCGTGTTGTTTCGGTCATACAGAAGCGATAGAAAAAACTTGTCGGGGGTAAGGCTAGTGTCAGGATTGGCCGGAATTTTATCGTTCCAGAGGTAGTAATACTTCATGTTGGTTAAAATCCAACTGTTCACTTCCCGGTCGGTAGCCAGTCCGTTGGGGTTGTTTGTATTGAATAGCGTTGTTGTTGGGTTGACATCCTTCCAGCAGGAAGTCAGCAGGAAACTGCTCAGAGTGGCTACAAACAGCGCCGGGCGTAGCAGAAAATGGTTAAGCATAAACAACCGTTGACGTAGAGTGTAATTGCTTTAGTATAACGGAAATATAAGCGAAAAGATTGGCAGGAAATAACTATTGTTCAATGGCGGGTAGTTGCTAACAAAAAGCATCTTCAAGGTGCTTAATGCGGATTTCGTTGCCAGTTACTGTAACGGCAACAATATCGAAGCGAATATCGTGTTGCCAGTCGTTGGCAAAAATGTAATGTTCGGCCGCTTTCATAACCAGTCGGGCTTTCGTATACGAAACAAACTCTTCGGGATTACCGTAGCTGAGGTTTGTGCGGGTTTTGACTTCTATAAAGATCAACAACTTCCCTTTTTTTGCAACGAGGTCAATTTCGGCATGTTGATGTCGATAGTTGCGGGCCATAATTTCGAATCCTTTTTCGCGTAGGTAGCGAACGGCTTCGGCTTCGCCCTGTTTGCCAGTTTCGTTGTGTTGGGCCATTGGTTAACGTGTTTTGCCAGTTACGGATCGAACGAAACTCCCCCAGCTCCTTGTTATCAGTAGAGCAGAGGGTTTCGCTGTTTTTAGTAAAGCAATGAATAGTCGGATCAATAAACAAGTAGAGGTTCGGGAATTAGGCCTGATTGATTATCAAACAGCCTGGGATGAACAGGAACGGCTATTTGCCGATATCGTCAATCGGAAGCTACAGAATCGGTCGGTAGAGGCCCATGCCCAGCAACTAACGCCCAACTATTTGTTGTTTTGCGAGCATCCGCACGTGTATACGCTTGGGACGAGTGGCCACCAGGATAACCTGCTGGTTAACGAAGAAAAACTGGCTGGCGAATTGGGGGCGTCGTTCTTTAAGATTCGGCGCGGTGGTGATATTACCTACCATGGACCAGGACAACTGGTTGGCTACCCAATTCTGGATCTGGATAATTTCTTTACCGATATACATAAATACATGCGCCTGCTGGAAGAATCGATTATTCTGACGCTGGCCGACTATGGGCTAAGTGCTGGCCGGATCGATGGGCTAACCGGGGTTTGGCTCGATTATGACGGAGGGGATAATCCGCGCAAGATTTGTGCAATGGGCGTAAAAGCGAGCCGTTGGGTAACCATGCACGGGTTTGCCCTGAACGTTACTACCAATTTGAGTTATTTTGGGCATATTGTTCCCTGCGGCATTTCCGACAAAGCCGTTACCTCGCTGGCAAGTGAGTTGGGGCACGAAGTTGCTCTGAAAGATGTAGCCAATCGGGTGCAGACGCATCTGGCTACATTATTCGATATGAAATTAGTGGAGGCAACAGCGAGACAGAGCGAGAGTTTGCCAGTCGTGTAGACTTTGCGTATATTTTGTCTCTTGTTTCGAGTGTTTGTCGGAGTTTATGTATGAAAAAAGATATTAATTTTTTGCCCGTTGAGGGCGTACAAATAGTAATTGCCCGAAAAGAAAACGAAGCTGGTGGATACGACTGGCAGGTGTTTCTGATCAACCAGAACGATGTTCCGATAAAAACCGTATTTGTTACCTCAAAAGGCTATGGGCAGAAAAATGAACAGGAACAGAAAACATCAACCCTGCGGCATTTTTTTGTAGAGGTTCAGCCCGGAGCCTATGAAGTTGTTGAGACGATCATGCCCGATGTTTTTCACCTCAACAACGAGTATTGGGTAAGCTATTTTATTGGCAATCAGATTTTCGACAAAAAGTTTATCTTCGTGCCCGACAGCATTGTCGAAGCAAACCTGGTGACGGTGCCTGCTCTGGGCCTGGAAGGAATTTTGCACGAGTAAGCGCTGTCATGCTGATCGGGATAGACGACTAAAGCCGGTGGCTTTAGCCGTAGATTAGTACCCTGGCTATTAATTTTTTGCTGTCCCGAAGAGTCTTCGCCAGCATGACAAACAATTCGTGAGTAATGCCTCAAGCTGTATCCTGGAAACGTCGATTAAAAAATTTCCTGTTTATTGATCTGAAAACAGTAGCTGGCCAACCTTCGCTACTGTCGGTTGAACCCCGCCTGCAACGGCAATGGGAAGAGAAAAGCCGCTTTTTCAAGAGTGAAGAAGAGCTTTCGGCCGCTGGCTGGTACGACCGGCGGGCGTCTTATTATGCCGAATTTGGAAAAATTATCTGTATCGGCGTGGGTGGCTTATTTTTTGATGAAGATGATAAGCCACATCTGAAAGTTAAATTGCTCAGCAACGATGACGAGGCTGCTATTCTGAATGAGTTTTTAACCATCGTTAATCGGTATCCACCCGGCGAATTGACTCTTTGCGCCCATAACGGGAAGGAGTTTGACTTCCCTTATCTGTCGCGCCGACTGATGGTCAATGGCTTACCTTTGCCGCCTGCTCTACAGATTTCGGGCAAGAAACCCTGGGAAATTCCGCATAAGGATACCCTGGAAATGTGGCAGTTTGGCGATAAACGGCATTTTGCTCCGCTCGATTTGCTGGCCGCTGTGCTGAATATATCTGCTCGCCCGCTCGAATGGACCGGCGATCGTACCAGCGAGATGTATTACCGAGAACATGACTGGCCGCGCATCGAACAATATGCCCGCGATTCGATGGTGATGCTCGTGCAGGTATATATGCGCATGGTGGGCGCCCCGCTTGTGGCCGACGAGCATATTGTTATGAGCGACTGACGGATAGAAACACAGAGAAACGAGAAACTCACTTTTTCTCCTGATGCTGTGAAATCCTGAGTCTGCTCTGTGTTTTTAAACATTTTAGCTCACTCCTGTAGTTGAGCAAGTAGTATGAGAAACGGAAAACCAAAACAAAATAAATACAACCGACCTTCGAGCGGGAAAGCCAGCGCGGCTCGCCCACGCGAGAAAGGTCTGGACAAACCAACTAAAGGACGCGCTGATGGTCAGGCCAATGTAGGACGGGCCGAATCCTTTTTAGATGAATTGAAAAACGACCTGATGGCGTTTTTTCAGATTAATGATGACCAATCATTTACGCAGGAGCAGGTTTTAGACCACTTCGACGTTTATGACCGGAAAATGAAATTGATTGTACATGGGCTGATTGGCGAACTTCTTGACGAAGGAACGCTGATTCGCCAGCCCGATGGTAGCTATCGCGCCGACGAAGATGCCAACCTTATCGAAGGTGTTGTCGATCATGTCAATTCCCGCTTTGCTTTTGTAGTGCCTGAGTCGCCCATTGGTACGAAAGCCGACCGCGACGACGATATCTGGGTCTCGACCGAAGATCTGGCTGGAGCTGTCGACGGCGACCGGGTCCGGGTAGTGCGATTTACCGATTCGCGTAACCGTGGCCGTCGAATTGAAGGCAAAGTCGCCAGCATTGTAGAGCGGGGTCGTATCGAACTGGTAGGACGTATCGAAGTATGGCCTACCTACGGATTTGTTATTCCCGATAACAAAAAGTTCTACGAGGATATTTTCATCCCGAAAGACAAACTGGGAGCCGCCAATGATGGCGATAAGGTCATTGTTCGACTAACAAAATACCCGGAGCCGCATAGCAGCAAACAACGCTTTGAAGGAGAAGTGGTTACGGTGCTGGGCGTGGCTGGCCAGAACAATACTGAGATGCACGCCATTCTGGCCGAGTTTGGCTTGCCAATCGATTTCCCGAAAGATGTAGAACAGGAGGCTGAAGCTATTTCGGCTACCATTCAGAAAAAGGATCTGGCCAAACGGCGCGATATGCGTGAGACAATAACGTTTACGATCGACCCGATTGATGCTAAAGACTTTGATGATGCCCTGTCGGTACAGATACTCGACAATGGTAATTACGAAATTGGCGTCCATATTGCCGATGTGACCCACTACGTCAAACCCGGATCGAAACTGGAAGAAGAAGCCTTTAAACGGGCTACATCGGTTTATCTGGTAGACCGCGTTGTGCCAATGCTGCCCGAAAAACTCTCGAATAATTTGTGCTCATTGCGGCCCAACGAAGACAAGCTGACGTTTTCGGCCGTTTTTGAACTAACTCCCGATGCAAAAATTGTTAACGAATGGTTTGGGCGTACGGTGATCCATTCCGACCGGCGGTTTTCCTACGAAGAAGCGCAGGATATTCTGAATACTGAAAAAGGCGATTTTCTGGCCGAACTTCAGCTTCTGAACGAACTGGCGCACAAACTACGGACCGAACGGTTCAAACACGGTGCTATCAATTTCGAAACGGTTGAGGTACGATTTCAATTGGACGAAAATGGTGTGCCTCTGTCGGTTTATCCGAAGCTTCGGCAGGATACCAATAAGCTGATTGAAGAGTTTATGCTGCTGGCTAATAAGCAGGTCGCTGAGTTTGTGCATTCGCTGTCCAGACGCAACAAAGGGGGCGAAGAAAATACAATGGTTTATCGGGTACACGAAGGCCCCGACGACCAGAAATTGCAGCAGTTTGCCGATTTTGCGGGTCGGTTGGGCTATAAGCTCAAACTGGACGACGACCATTTATCGCGCTCGATGAACCGGTTTATGGATAGCATCGAAGGCAAACCAGAAGCCAATATGTTGCAGCAACTGGCTGTTCGAACCATGTCGAAGGCGCGGTATAGTACCGAAGATCTGGGCCATTTTGGACTGGCTTTTCGGCGGTATTCGCATTTTACATCGCCCATTCGGCGCTATCCCGATATGATGGCCCATCGGTTGTTGCAGCACTACCTCGACAAAGGTAAACCCGCTGACCGCGACCCGCTGGAGGAGCAGTGCAAGCACGCGTCGGCCCGCGAAAAAATGGCTGCCGATGCCGAACGGGCCAGTATTAAGTACAAGCAGGTGGAATTTATGAGCCGCATGGAAGCCGGTCGTACCTTCGAAGGAGTTATTTCGGGGGTTACGGAGTTCGGTTTTTTTGTTGAAATCAGTGAGAACAACTGCGAAGGATTGGTACGGATGCAGGATCTGACCGACGATTACTATGATTTCGATAAAGACAATTACCGCATCATTGGCCAGCGCCATAAAAAAATGTACACCTTTGGCGATCAGGTTGAAGTACGGCTAAAGGAAACAAATCTGGCTCGTCGGAGTATGGATTTCTTGTTAGTAAGCGACAAAGCTGGTCATGCCCAGGACGCTAAAACCACAAATCGGTCGGGCCGTCGGGGAAGCGACCGGGGCACGGTCGGAAAATCCGCATCTCGTCAGCACGCTAAACGAAGAGAAGGCACCGCTGCCAAAGGCGAAAACCGGCGCGGTGGCAGGGGCCGAAGATAATACGAGACAACCCGGTTTTTGCCGGGTTTTTTTGTGGTGAATTTGGCTCATTGGCAATCTTTCAGGATTGAGTAAATAAACTGTGCTTTGTTAGGTTGTTGAAAATTTCTATGACTTGACGGTATATGCGAACGAGGGTTGATTTGAATTCCTTAACTTTGATTATGGCAAATGAGCATATACGGTCGGTTTCGGAGTTCGACAAGGAGCTAAAGCTAAAAGGCTTTAATGTTTTTCAGTTAGAGGGTGACAGTAATGCTACCCGGATCTACAGCCGGAAAGATTTTTATAAAATTTGCCTGACCACCGGCAACAGTATCATTCATTATGCCGACCGAAGTTTTGAGCATAACGATACGGTTTTATTCTTTGGTAATCCGCACGTTCCGTATTCCTGGGAAACGATTTCGACCACGTATGTGGGCTACACCTGTCTTTTTTCCGAGGATTTTCTAAAGCTATCAGATCGTTCGGAAATTTTGCAGAATTCGCCTTTATTCAGGCTTAGCGGCACGCCCATATTTACAATAAGCCCTCAGCAACGGGAATTCTTAAATACGATCTTCCAAAAAATGATTGAGGAGCAACAGACAACTTATTCCTACAAGGACGATCTGATGCGCAACTACATACACCTCATCATTCACGAAGCACTCAAATTAGAGCCTTCTCAGAATTTTGACCACCACAGGAATGCTGCTTCCCGGATTACCTCCGTTTTTCTCGAACTGTTGGAGCGGCAGTTCCCAATTGAGACCATTGACCGTCCTCTGCAATTGACTACAGCCCAGCATTATGCCAGAAGCCTGAATGTTCATGTCAACTATTTAAACCGGGCCGTCAATCAGGTGACTGGTAAATCTACCACGGCTCATATTGCCGAACGAGTCCTTAGCGAAGCCAGAGCCTTACTCCATCATACGGATTGGAACATTGCTGACATTGCCTATGCCTTAGGCTTTGAATATCCGTCTTATTTCAACAACTTCTTTAAAAAGTTTATGGGTACTAACCCCCGGCGCTTTCGTCTGATGGAGGTTTGAAATGTGTAAGTATTGGTTTGAATACTTTTACCTCGGGGCCTTTCCTCTGCCGTAACTTTGTTTTCTGAATAGTAAAACCATACAGCTTGTTATGATTGCAGCGAAAGGATATGCCGCCCAAACTAAGGATACAGATCTGGCTCCCTGGAATTTTCAACGTCGTGAAGTTGGGCCGCACGATGTTCAGTTTGATATTATGTACTGTGGTGTCTGCCATTCCGATCTACATCAGATCCGAGATGAATGGGGAGGTTCCATTTTCCCAATGGTTCCGGGCCATGAAATCGTAGGCCGAGTGGTTGCGGTAGGGAGCCACGTTACCAAATTCAACATTGGCGATTTGGCGGGTACGGGGTGTATGGTCGATTCGTGCCGGGTGTGTGAATCCTGTCAGCATGGCCTGGAGCAGTATTGTCTGAACGGCAATAGTCAGACCTATAATGGGTTGGAGCAGGATAAGAAGACGCCGACCTATGGAGGGTACTCCAATACGATTGTCGTCAACGAAGATTTCGTGCTGCACATACCAGCCAATTTAGACCTGGCGGCCACAGCGCCCCTGCTTTGCGCGGGCATTACAACTTACTCACCTTTGCGCCACTGGAAGGTAGGGGCGGGGCACAAATTAGCTGTTTTAGGGTTAGGTGGATTGGGCCATATGGGCGTTAAATTTGGGGTAGCCTTAGGCGCGGAAGTAACCGTTCTGAGCACATCGCCCCGGAAAGAAGCCGATGCTAAAAAGTTGGGTGCTCATCATTTTGTAGTGACTACAGACCCTGCCCAGATGGAAGCAGCCAAAGGGCAGTTCGATTTTATCCTGGATACGGTATCGGCCGAGCATGATTATGGGCAGTATCTTGCTTTATTGAAAGTAGATGGTACCCATATCTGTGTAGGTGCTCCACCAACGCCTTCGGCCCTTCATGCGTTTAGTCTCATTATTGGCCGGAAAAGCATTGCAGGATCTGGTATTGGCAGCATTGCCGAAACGCAGGAAATGCTGGACTTCTGTGGCGAGAACGGTATCGTTTCCGACATCGAGATGATTGATATTAAGGGCATTCATCAGGCGTATGATCGCATGGTGAATGGTGATGTAAAGTACCGGTTCGTGATCGATATGGCAACTTTATGACAGGATGCCGAAAACGTGCTCGATAAACAAGCAGGGCACTGATACGTAATTGAGGCAGCAACGATCTGATGAATAATCAACCAGATAGCGATACGATCTTCGAGCGGATGAAAGCCGGTGAGCTGCTCCGCAAGGATGATCCCGAATATGCCAGGTTCAGTGAAGTTGTCTCTCGAACAATTCGGCTCTGTGTTGAGATGAACGCTATGGCAACCGATGTCGATCAGATGCGCGAACGATTGAGCGACATCATCGGAAACCAGATTGATAAATCTACGACGATCTTCCCGCCGTTTTACACCAACTTTGGCCGGTTTATTTCGCTGGGGAAAAACGTCTTCATCAATCATGCCTGTTCGTTTCTGGATATTGGCGGAATTACAATTGAAGACGATGTGCAGATCGGGCCACGAGTTAACCTTACATCTGAAAACCATCCACTCGATCCGGCTGACCGGAAAACGGTTATTCCCCGGCCGGTTGTGATCAAACAGAATGTCTGGATTGGTGCAGGAGCTACCATTCTGCCTGGTGTTACAATTGGAGAAAACGCCATTGTAGCTGCCGGTGCAGTAGTGAGCCGGGATGTACCCCCCAATACGGTCGTTGCTGGTGTACCGGCCAAAGTGGTTAAGGCTTTATAAAGGCATTTCCAGATTAAAATATCTGGCGAAAAAGCAAGTAAGTAAAGCTACTGCCAGAGATGTATCGGCTAAAGAAAGTAGTATAGTGTCGGATACCCGGCGTCTTGACTATAGCGAAACCTGAGCTGACGAATTAACGAAATAGGGCGGTCAGGCACTCGTTATTCAGACCGGCGTAACTAATTCGGGGGTTGGCTGGCTCAGGTTAGTTGATGCGTAAAAAGGCTTGTCGGTCCACATCGACAAGCCTTTTTAGCTAACAGGCAGAATAAGAGTAACGGTTGTGCCCTGCCCCACTTCCGATTGAATTTTGATAAGCCCCATGTGATTGCGAATTATTTTTCGACAATAGGCCAGGCCAAAACCTTCACCTTCTCGAATCTTATTGTGGGGTAATTGCGAAAATAAATCGAAAATTTTCTCAAGCTGGGACTTTTCAATACCAACGCCATTATCGGCTATCTGAATCGCAATGTAGCGAGTTTCGTGACCAGACTGTAACTGATTGCTCAACTCAGGTTGAATAAAGTTCTGGCTGGAAATGGACAAAACCAGAGGAACATCTTTTTTTGAAAACTTAATGGCATTGTGGATGAGGTGATAAAAAAGCTGTTCCAATTGCTGCGGTATAGCCAATAAAGACGGCAACTTGCCAACGTTAACCATTGCGGTCCGGAGTTTAAGCTGCGAACTTAATTGAGCACATACTGAAGCAACAAGGTCATTCAGATCTGTTGCTTCAAACGAAGTAACTTCCTCATTCAGAACGGAAAAGTCGGATAGGTCCTTAATCATTAGCGAAAATTTTTCCGCTCCCGCATCAATCTTCAACGCTAACTCTTCGGCTTGGTCTGTGTTGTTTTTCCGGACGGCATCGACCAACATGCCGCTAAAGAGTCGGAGTTTTCGGAGCGGTTCCTGAAGATTGTGGTTTGAAATATGGCGATACTGCCGATTTTCATCAATTGAATGGGTAAGTTGCCGACTTAAATTTTTAACGGCATGATCGCTCTGTTGAAGTAAGTCGATTTGCTGCAAATGAAAAGAAATCAAGTCGGCAAATGCGACGAACATTCCCCTGATTCTGACATTATCGAGCTGTGCCGGTTTAGGGTCAATCGCACAGAGCGTACCAAAAAATTCACCTGTTTTTAAAACAATAGGAAAGGAGATGTAACTCTGAAATCCATACATCAAGGGCGTATGATGGTTGCAGAAAAGGGCGTTTTCCTGAACATGGTCGATAACAACGGGTAGAAGCGAATCCCGAATTTCATTACAAATAGTTGTTTCTATCTTTAGTTCTCCTCCCGGAACGAGCCCAAATTGGATATCATCGCGTACGCTGCAGGTAATCCACTGATTTTCGGTAACTCGGGCCACAGCCGCAAAACCCATGCCCGTTGTCTGACAAATCACGTCGAGCAGTGTTGGAACTATAGAAATTCGACTAACGCGTTCAATGTCGCTGGCCAATTCAGTATCGGTATAATCCATAGGTTTAGGCTGGATTATCAAAGGTACTGATTTGCAGTTTATATACTTATTAAACACCGGGATAAGTTACTGTTTACTTCGTGTTGCAGTAGCTAAGCCCGGTACGATACCGATTGCTGGTACCAGTTCTGTCAATTAATGGTTTTGCTGATTCTGTAGCACAATCAGCGGCAGATGGCTGTTCCAGTTTGGCCTAAAGCCTGCTTCGTTCAGGAAGCCACGCGCATAGTTTCCCAGCACAATATCTACATCGCCATCGTGGTCCCAATCGCGGGCATCCATGCACAACCAGCGACCATAGGTGTGGACGGGAACGGCGTGCGGAAGAAATTGTAACGGCTTCTGCTGTTCGAAATAAATGAACGTTTCGGCCGGATTATTTTTTAAATCGGCAAAAAAAGCAATCGTAGCAATGTCCAGATCGCCGTCTTGGTCGAAATCGGTGGCAATGGCTTTTGTGCAGCCATTGATGGGGTAGAAATAGCGTTGTATGTAACGATTGTTTCCCTGATTCAGGAAAATATAAACGCCGTGAAACGGTTTCAATATCCGCGAATAGTCGCTGTTGTCGCCACATGTATACAGAATATCGAGTCGGCCATCTTTATTAAAATCGACTAGCTGAAAGCTGGTTGAGCCATATACCGGCGGAAATTTGATCAGGTTACGATCCGTAAAACCACCCTGTCGATTGTTTGTAAAGAGCCAGACCCCCTCGTCGGCGTGGGCAAACAACGCCATAAAATCGAGCCAGCCATCCTGATTGAAATCGCCCGGAATAACCTGCGTAGCACCCGGTATTTCTTTGATCAGTATTGTTTCAAACTGGTGGTCGGGTTGTTGCTTTAGCCAGTATAACCCCCCTTTGTTGTGGCCGAAACCGCACACAAGCCAGTCGGTTAGCCCATCGTGGTTAAAATCGCCCGGTACTGACTGAATGGGTCGTGGAAGTTGGTTAGCTAGTGGAACAGGCGCATTTTTAGGTTGGTTTATGTCCAGTCTTACAACCTGACCGCTTGGCTGATCAACGGCCAGCATAGTGCCGATGCAGGTAATGATGGCTTTATCGGAACCAACCGTTCCATTTGCGAACATCATCTGAACACCGGGCGAAGGCAAGGTTTGCAGGTGGGTAGGTTTCAGAGTCGAACTCCATTGATACAGCCCCGCATCTGTTTCATTGCTGGAATACACGGTGCCTCTGGCCGAATCGAAGGCAACCAGGGTTGTAGTAGCAATGTCGGTTTTATCTTCGGTGGGTTTTAGTAACTTAAAAATCGACCAGTCGGCTGCTAACGGAGCCGGAGGAGCTGCCCTCTTCGGTTTTTCAGGAGCCAGCTTTTCGTAATACTGAACCAACTTGTTCCAGTCGGCTAATGAGATGCTGGCATTCGGTGGTCGGTAATAATGAGTCTTTTGCCATACTTCCAGACCGAGTTTAGGTGCCATAGCTGGCAGAACCCGCTTCGCCCAGGTTTCTTTATCGAGCGCTTCGGGCAACACGGGCAAATGGCAGGTGCCGCAATATTGCTGAGCCAGTTGCTCGCCTTCCGAAGCAGCCGGTAGTTGACTTGTCTCTGACGAGTTACCTCCCAACTGACAGCTAGTGAACAGGATGCTCAGTAGGGCAAGAAGTCCGCCGAATCGAATGAAAAACAAAAGCTTTTGCAAGAGAAATGAAAGGGCGAAAAAGTGAAAGGGCGAAAAAGTGGTCTCAAATACCCTTTTTCGCCCTTTCACTTTTTAATTATATCCTGGATTTTGTGTTAGCGATGACTTGCCATTCGACGTACTCAGGTCAATCTGTCGTTGTGGAATTGGGAAGTAATCGTTCTTGCCAGCCGTGAAATGGCCACCCCGAATATCGGTTGTGATCGTACTTTCGTAGCTAAAGAAATTGTTCAGGGTTGTTTCGGCAGTGCCCCAGCGAACAAGGTCGAAGAAACGATGACCTTCCATGGCTAGTTCCAGCTTCCGCTCGAAATAGATCGCCTTCAATGCACCATCTTTACCCAGGCTGGCAAATTTGCCGGCCGGATAAGGTGAAATGGTATAATTAGCGGCCGTAGTGGTTGTGTAGCCCGCCAGCGGGTCGGCATCGTTCTGGTACTTATAAACAAAATTTACCGGATTAGCTGCACGTGTGCGTACCATATTTACATAGGTCTGTGCCTGTTCCAGATTACCCAGTTGTGCTTCAGCTTCGGCTGCCATAAGCAGCACATCCGCAAAACGAATCAGATTCAGGTTAATGGCCGTACCGGGTGCCCATGAGTGGTTATCGGCGTACTGATCCTGGGTTGCCTGCATATAAATGTTCTTCTTGGGCGAATAGGGGCCAGCATAGGTTTGGCCTGGGCTCCGAATCCAGTCGGCACCGGGGTGGTTGCCCCAGTCCAGATAGGGAATACCCCGGCGGCCAATTGTCCAGTCGATACGTGGATCGAGGTTGCCTGCATCGGGTGTAAATGGCTGCGTCGACGAAACACCCTGGTCGTTTTTAACGGGGTGGCTATTGTAGTCATCCAGATAAGGCAGACCAGTAGCATCGGTACGGTAGGAGTTGGCCAGATCCTGCGAAGGCTGGAAGAAACCGCAGCACCGGAAGGGGCTGTTGCCATAAGGGAAATTCAGCATATCGCCCTGGTTGGCATTGGCAATTGTTCCCGTACCGTCGTTAGCTACCATCTGGATCACAAATACCGATTCGGAATTGTTTTCGGTAGCCGCGTCGAAATTGTCATGAAATTTGCTCACCAGCGCATATTTCAACCCGTTGCTGGTAACTCCCTGGCTAATGATCTGGTCGAACAGGGCTTTTGCTTCCGTGTATTTGTGCTCATACAGATAGGTTTTGGCCAGATAAGAAGCCGCAGCCCATTTGTTGGCCCGCCCTACGTCTGACTGACTTGTTGGCAGATTATCCATTGCGTATTGGAAATCGGCTTCAATTTTAGGCCAGATATCGTCGGCATTCGGTTGCGCGTTGGCAACCGAGGTTTCGATGGTTTCGTCGATCCAGGGCACTTTGTTCCACATTTTCTTCAACTCAAAGTAGTAATGAGCGCGTAGGAAACGGGCCTGAGCTGCGAAATTAGCACGTTCGGCATCGGTAACATCGGTTGCCTGTGCCAATACCCGTAGTGTAGAGTTTGTACGGTTTACGCCTTCATAAACAGTGCGCCATTTTCCGTTAAAGAAACCATTGCTGGCATCGGCCGTAAATTTGGCAATAGCATCGATGGCGGGTTGGTCACTACCATCGCTGCCTTTGTGGGCTTCTCCGCCAGCTATACTGCCGTAGGTCCAGTTGCTGGGCGAAGCTTGCCAGGCATCCGAACCACTGAGGTTTAGAGCCGAACCATTATTGTACTGTCCATCCAAAGCGGCATAGGCTCCAGTCAATAAGGCATCAATGCCACTTTTGTTGGCCAGCACCTGATCGCTCAATGCGCCCTGAGCTGGAATTTCAAGACTACTCTGACAAGCATCAAACGTCAATCCGACGGCCGTAACTGCCAGAATCGCTATATATTGTGGTATTTTCATGGTATATCGGGTTAATAAAAATTAGAACGTCACATTCAAACCGAACAGGAACTGGCGCTGGTTTGGATAAACCCCTTCGTCGATACCAAATGAGGTAGTATTCGAGAACGACTGGTTTAAACTGCCACCCGAGCTGTTGTTGGTATTGGCTGTTGTGCCAATTTCAGGATCAAGGCCAGAGTATTTAGTGATTGTGAACAGGTTAGCTGACTGAACGTATACGCGTAGCCGCTCGATACCTAGCTTCTTCAGCGTATTGGCTGGCAGCGTATAGCCCAGTTGCGCATTTTTTGCCCGCAGGTATGATCCGTTCTCTACGAAATACGAGTTCGGTACGTTGGCCGAGCTAAACGATCCAACTGTTTCCTGAATTGGCGCTTTGGCGTTGTGATTGTCGGGAGTCCATGAGTCATACAAAGCTGTCTTGCTCTTGGCACCCTGGAAGTTGGCGTTAAAATCGGTCCACCACCGCACGTTGTTCCAGATGTCGTTACCCTGCGTGCCGTAGAAGAAAATTGAGAAATCGAACTGTTTGTAGTTCGCCCCCAGGTTCAGACCGTAGCTGAATTTTGGGTTCGGATTACCCAGGAAAGTGCGGTCGGCTTCGGTAATCTGACCATCGCCATTGAGGTCGGCATAGCGGAAACGACCAACGGCCACATCACTTTGGTAAACAGCACCGGCATTGCCCGTCGACTGCTGAGCCTGTGCATTGGCGGTATTAATTTCTTCCTGCGAATTCCAGAAACCAGCCACTTTGTAGCCATAGAACTGACCAATGGAGTGGCCCACCGCATTACGAACAATGTAGCTACCGTTGAACCGGCGACCTTCCTGATCGAAGTAATCGATACCGTCGGCCAGCGAAACAATTTTGTTGTTATAGGTCGTAAAGGTCAGCGTGGCGTTCAGTTTCAGGTCGCTCGAAATATTAAAGCTACTGGAAGCCGCCAGATCAAGCCCCTGGTTGCGCATATGCGCTACGTTTACTGCCGGAGCCGTTCCTAAACCGGCTGTTCCGGCTAGTTCGAGTGTATAGAGCAAGTCGCGAACTTCTTTGCGGTAGTAATCGACGGTGAGGTCGAGTTTGCCTTTCCAAAGGCTGGCATCAAAGCCAATATTGGCATTGATGTTCTTTTCCCATTTGGCGTCGGGGTTACCGATGCGGGTCCGTTGGAAACCTAGGGTATTGGATGAATTTGAGCCTGTGATGGCGTAATACGACGAAGTGCGGTCGCCACCATAGGTGGTATAAGCGTTGGCCGGATCTACGTTCAACTGGTTACCCATAATGCCATACCCCCCGCGAATTTTCAGATCATTTAGCCAGGTTAGCCCACTCATGAAGTTTTCCTGCGAAATCCGCCAACCTGCGCTCACCGCCGGAAACCAACCATACTGATAGTTAAGGAAGCGAGATGAACCGTCGCGACGAATGGTTGCGCCTAAGAGGTATTTATCCTTTAAGCTATAATCGACCCGTCCGATTAATGAGAACAGGGCGTCGGCATATCGGTTGCTGTAGTTGGTGGGTGTTGCGGAGCCTGTCGACAGGTTGGTATAGTTCGGATCGAAGGAAAAATAACCCTGTGTCGTACCGCCTACGTTGCGGCCATTGTTCTGATAGGCTTCCGTACCTACCAACACCTTCAGATCGTGCGTGTTGTTGAAGTTGTGCTGATACTGAACGGTGTTGGTCCAGGTCCAGTTATAGCCACTATACGTATTTTCGGTATAGGAGTTGGTTGTTGTATTTTCCTGATTCTCGTAGGTTGGGTAGGTGAACGAATGGAAATTGCCCATAAACAATTCACCCCCAAAGCTGGTCCGGGCCGTAAAGTCTTTCAGGAAGTCGACCTCTGCATACATATTACCGAACAGCCGATTGCTTAGGCCACGGTTATTGGCAGTGCGTTGCTGAACGGCCACGGGGTTGTTTGAGTTGCCAAGGCCCTGGCCATAGCCACCAGCGTAGTTGCCCATGATGTCGTAGACCGGAATGATAGGCTGCTCGCGAAAGGCATAGCCAATAGCGCTACCTTCCTGTAGGGCATTAATACGTGGGTTATCCGTTACCGAGAATGCCAGGTTTTCGCCAACGCGAATGTTTTCACGAATGTTGTACTGGCTGTTCGAACGGATGGTATAGCGTTTCAGATACGTGTTGATCAGCGTACCCTGTTGATTGAAGTAATTGAACGAGAAAAGGTAATTTCCCTGCGGACCACCACCACTAACCGACAGGTTGTGGCTGGTAATAGGTGCTGGTTTGAAAATTTCGTGGAACCAGTCGGTGCCCGCTTTATTTGCACGGGTGATCCGATAGAACGAGTTATACTGGTCGGCGCTGGTGTAGTTTGGATTTACATTATAAAGCGACGGATCTACTGATGGGTCGCCTTCTTTAGCACCTTGCGGAGCAATATAATCGGGCAGAACAGGCGTGGTGCCGCTTCCATAGAGCGGATCGTTGATGGCTACACCCGGATTTGAATTTCGAAGGGCGTTGAACTTCAACTGAGCCGTTTCCTGCGGGTTGAGCAGATCCCAGGGGTTGCCGCCTTTCGGGAATTGGACGCCATAATAGGCATCGTACTGCACTTTAACTTTACCCGTTCCGCGCTTGGTTGTAATGATGATAACACCATTGGCAGCACGAGAACCGTAAATGGAGGCCGAACCGGCATCTTTCAGTACCTGCATCGACGCCACGTCGTTCGGGTTAATGTCGTTGATATTCTGCGTGGGTACACCATCGACAACGTACAGTGGCTGGTTGTTGCCAAACGTGTTCAGCCCCCGGATACGAACCTGCGGTGCTTCGCCTGGTTGTCCTGAACCCAACACCGTAACCCCCGAAGCCCGTCCCTGCAACTGGTTCGTGATTTGAGCCGTAGGTTGCTGTTGCATCTCTGCTACATTAACAACAGCCACGGCACCGGTCAGGTCTTTTTTGCGCTGCGTTCCGTAACCAACGACAACTACCTCGCTGAGTGATTTAACATCGGGAGCCAGTTGAATGTCGGGTAGCGTTGTGCGGTTATTGATGGCTACTTCCTGGGTTGTATAGCTGATGGACGATACAACCAGCGTACCATTACCATCGGGTACATTCAACGAAAACTTTCCGTCGATATCAGTAGCTGTACCGATGTTGTTTGAGCCTTTCAGTAATACAGTAGCGCCTGGCAATCCGTCACCTTTTTCATCGAGAACCCGGCCGGTGACCGTAATGGGCGGAACGGGTTTTTCGGCGTTTGGGCGCGCATCAGGCAGGTTTTGTAGTGTAACGCGTTTCAGAATAATGGTTTTCCCGCCTACTTCGTAGCTGATCGATGCCGGTTCCAGGAGCTGGTCAAGTATGGTCGAGAGCTTTTCGTTCGTAAAATTTACGGCCCCGATTCGTTGCTGGCTGAAAATTCGGGGATTGTACATAAACTTTACATCGGCCTCTTTGCCGATGCGATTGATTGCCTGTTCAATGGTCAGATTCGACAGTTGAAGACTCAATCGACGATTAAGTAATTCCTGACCGTATGTGTTATGCGCCTGTGCTATCGTAGCAAATGCCGTTACTACGAAAAACAGGTAGAAACTGATTCGCATAATTTTGAGCAGCCTTTGCTGCATTTGTATTCGAATTGTCATACTTTTGGATTGGTTGTCGGTTTAAATCGGCAATAAAATTCCCTTACCCTGCCAGGCAGGTGCTTTTTTCGAAGAGAGCTATGAGGGGAATGACTCCAGAGTCAGTGATGTTGCAGCATTGCTGACTCTTTTTTTGTGTGTACCATTAGGTGTTTTTAGGGCATAGGCTAGTCGATTGGGTTAAGTATTTTTATTGGCATCCATTGCTGGTAATCAAAATTTTGCCATCCATTTGCTCATATTGAGCATCCAGTGTCCGGCAAATCATATTTAGTTTTTCAAACAGCGGTTCGTCGTCCAGCGAAGCGGTCAGGTAGCAGTTTTTCATCACATCGGCGTCAAACACAATTTCAACTCCGTACGCTTTTTCCAGCGAGGCAAACACCTGCGTAATAGAGGTTCCGTTAAATTCAAACATCGACCGCTGGATGGGCATATCCAATAACGTGGGCGACTCTACGAGCGAACGAAACAACCGACCTTCGTCGCCATTGAAATGTACCCGTTGGTTGGGTTTTAATACCAGACCCAACAGCTGGGGCGATTCCTGCTTTTCGACCCGCTCCTTGTCTGTACGGGTAAAGACTGATACCCTGCCGGTTTTTACGGTTACATCAACTGCCTTATGTTCGTAGGCACGAACCGTAAAGCTCGTTCCCAGCACTTTCGTGATCAGATTGTCGGCGTAAACAAAAAACGGTTTATGCGGATTTTTGGCTACTTCAAAAAAGGCTTCACCAACCAGATAGACTTCGCGCTTGCTGTTTCTGGTAAAGTCTTTCGGGTAACTGATCCGGCTGTTGGGTTGCAGAAGCACCGAACTGCCATCGGCCAGCAGAACCAGATGGGTTTTGCTGCCTGTATTCACTACTTCCTTCATTGGAAGTGGAGCGTCTGCAACCAGTTTCTGATAAACAGCCGTTGGTTTATCCTCATTTGGCATCCAGAAAAGCCATGCCGAAACAAACAGCAATACTGAAGCAGCCGCAACCCACGCCATTCGCTGATACGACCCAAAAGGTACCGAACGGGGCAACGCCGGTTCTGTATCGCGCATAATCTGGCGGATGTGTTGCTGCATCAACTCAGGCGCTGGTGCAAACGTATCATCCTGAATGGCTAGTAATGTTTCTCTGGCCTGAATCATAAGAAAGGCTTTGTCTGGAAACATTATCGGAAACTGCTCCCACCACTCGGTTACCGACGCTGATGCTTTTTCAAACACCCACGCTCGGAATGATTCGTCTTCCAGGAAATCATATAGCTCAAAATGATCAAATGATTTCATAGAAAAGGTCTATTTTTTTGCTACTATACTGATATAATTAGCTAGCCAGCGTTTGATACCCTGTATTTCGTATTTTTTTTAGGCAGTGTTTGAAAAACTACCAATGCTCCCGCAGGAAGTTGAGAGCTTTATGAAGATGATTGGATACCGACTGACGATTGATGTTCATCACCAGAGCAATGTTTTCAATGTCGAGTTCTTCGAAATAGCGCAGGTGAAGCGCTTCCTGCTGGCGCTGGGGCAACAGATCAATCAGGGTCTTAATTTTTCGGGCCGAGAGCTGCTCGGTTTCAATGTAAAGAAAAAAATCTTCGAAATTTTGTTCAGGAGCAATCTCAATGGCTTCATTTTCGTCGACCCAACCCCGGCGTTGTGTTCGCTGAAGCTCCAGCAGAATTTTATGCCGAAACGATTTGAGAAGGTACTTTTTGATACTATCTGTTGCACTAACATGCTGCCGTCGTTCCCAGAGATAGACAAACATATCGTGCAGGCAATCCTGAATCAGGCCCGTATCTTTACTGTAGCGGGTTCCGAAGCGGAACAATGATGCATAGTGTAAGGAGATGATTTGCTCGAATGCTACTCGGTCACCATTTTTGAATCGCTCCCAGAGCAATTCATCAGAAGAAAAATTAGTAGCGAATAATTCATTCATGGTGCGTTGAGCAAATAAACCCCAAAACAAAGCTTTTTTTGGATTTAGTTAGTCAATAAACGCTCAGAAAGACGAAATATTAACATTTTCTTGCGTGTTTTGATGAAAGAAGAATCGGTTAGGTTAAGAATAGTGTAGGGTAGTTTACAAATAAACGGTGTTTGAGTTCGGCTACTACACTCGCTGAAATAGCTTGAAACGACACCCATTCGAACAGGAATTTTTTTACACGATAACGCCTATTTGAGCATGGACGAATTTATGCAGGAGGCTATCCGCCAGGCCCGTAAGAGTTTAGATGAAGGCGGTATTCCAATTGGATCGGTGCTAATTAAAGAGGGAAAGCTGGTTGCAGCCGGGCATAACAAGCGGGTGCAGGAAGATAACCCTATTTTGCATGGCGAGATGGATTGCCTGAACAATGCGGGTCGGGTGGGCTCTTTCAAAAACACCGTTATTTATTCGACACTAATGCCGTGTTATATGTGCGCGGGCACCATCGTGCAGTTTAAGATCCCCAAAGTAATAGTGGGCGAGTCGCGCACGTTTTCGGGAGCACGCGAATTTATGGAACAGCATGGGGTAGAAGTGATTGACCTTGATTTGCCCGAGTGTGTCGACATGATGGAGCAATTTATCGCCGAAAAACCAACACTCTGGAACGAAGACATTGGCGAGCTATAAGTCTGACTATTAGTCGGTACTATATTTTATTGTGTATACTTTCGCTTTCCTGAATAAGATAGTTACTTTGTCGTCACTAAAGACATCGTAACTTACTTATTCAATGAAACGTATACAATTGGGTGTGCTTCTGGTAGCACTGGGAGTTTTTCTGTCTTCCTATGGGGTGGCGCAGCGCTCTGAATACTGGCGGGAGCGCCCTGGCTCCTGGATGTTGAATGCTGGTTTAGGAACAACCCGTTACCTGGGCGATATGAACGAGCGGGGCGATCTGGCTCATCTGCGATTGGGCGTATCGGCAGCGCTTGCGGTTGCTTATCGTTATTCGAACCGGTTAACTTTTCGGGGCGAAGCCCAGCTATACTACATTCATGGAACCCAGCAGGATACCTATCTGGCCTATAATAACCTGTCGTTCCATAGTATAAATCCTGAGGTTTGGGCAGGCATCCAGTTTGATCTTTGGCACCCCGACGACCCTAATCATATTGTTGTTCCTTATTTAATTGCCGGAGCTGGCTTTACCTATATTACCCCAAAAGCAACCTATCAGGGGCAATCATACAGCCTGGCCCCTTTGCATACGGAGGGTGTTAGTTACAATCGGTTGCCCGTCATTCTGCGCTATGGATTAGGCGTGCCCTTGTTTGCAAATGAGCGATTTAAGTGGAATCTTGAAGGTATATATACACATGTGATGAGTGACTATGTCGATGATGTAAGTACGGTGTATCCAGATCGAACCAACATGAGCCCATTGGCGGCAGCACTATCAGACCGGCGGCTGGAGCTAGGTCAAACGCCCAATCAGGCTGGTGCCAAACGTGGGAACAATACCCGAAACGATGGCTATTTTATACTGTCGGGGCGGTTGATCTGGATTATCAGTACAACAAAACAGCAGCACTATCGGCTTATGTTCGGCGGAGTAAGGCCAAAGAAGATCGTATACGGAGATTAGAAAACAGCTTGACTAAATCGACCTCATTAGCAGATAACATTTTGTGGGTGTGCGTCTATTTGCCTTATTTTGGGCAAAACTCAGCGAAAGCTGCCCTGATCAAATGAGTCCTGCTGTTTTTATTGATGCCCTTAAAAACGAACTTCAACGTACTAAATACGGTCAATACCCTCCCGAACTTTACGATCCAATCCAGTATATTATGAATCTGGGTGGTAAGCGGCTGCGTCCAGTATTGACGCTCATGGCCGCTTATCTTTTTACCGACAACTGGGAAAAAGCCATTCGACCGGCGCTGGCAGTAGAGGTTTTCCACAACTTTACACTCATGCACGACGACATTATGGACCAGGCTCCCCTGCGCCGGGGCCAGCCAACGGTGCATGAGAAATGGAATCATAATATTGCCATTCTGTCGGGCGATGTGATGCTGGTTAAAGCCCATGAGTTCTTGCTCGAAGTTGAGGTCCATAAGCTAAAAGCTGCAATGTCGCGTTTTACCCGAACAGCGGCCGAAGTGTGCGAAGGGCAACAGATGGACATGAATTTTGAAACGCGCTGGGACGTAACCGAACTTGAATACATCGACATGATCCGGCTGAAAACATCGGTTCTGCTCGGTTATGCGCTTGAGTTGGGTGGACTGATTGGGGGCGCCGATGAACAAACAACGGCTCATTTGTATGAAGCCGGCGTAAATATTGGCATTGGCTTTCAACTAAAAGATGATTTGCTCGATGTTTATGGCGATCCGGCTAAGTTTGGCAAACAGGTAGGTGGCGATATTATTGCCAATAAAAAAACGTTTCTACTTATCGAAGCGCTCGAACAGGCAACGGGCTCCACAAAAGCTGAACTTACCGATTGGTTAACGCAAGTCGACTTCGATAAAGCAGAAAAAGTACGCGCTGTTACAACGATTTACAATCAATTAGGGGTCCGCGAGCTTACAGAAGCTCGGATTAACGATTACTTTGCAAAGGGATTCGCTAATTTCGAACAAATCAATGCCGACCCAGCTCGCAAAGAAGTCTTACTCCAATTTACCCGACAGCTTGTTGAGCGGGAAAGCTAATCGGTTTATAGTTTATGGCTTACGGTTTATAGTTGCTCCGCCTATTCGAATAGATCCTTCTAATACAGCGCAATCCTAAACCCTAAACGATAAACTACAGACTATAAACTACTATTATGAGCGTAACCCTTATTATCATTCTGGCTACGGTTGGTATCAGTATCTGGGCCTGGAACGACTATAGCGTCATGAATCGCTGGATTATGAATCCGTCTCAGGTGGCCCGACGCGGGCAGTACTACCGTTTCGTAACATCGGGTTTTCTACACGCCGACTGGGGGCACCTGATCTTTAATATGATTAGCCTGTATGCTTTTGGTGGCCTCATGGAACAGGTATTCAGCAGCCTTTTTGGCCGAAACGGTGCTCTGTTTTACATCGGGTTTTACCTACTGGCAATTATTATTTCCGACATCCCTACCTTTCTGAAATATCGGAAAGATTCGAGCTACAACTCCTTAGGGGCATCGGGTGGCGTGTCGGCAATAATTTTTGCGGCTATTCTAATAAGTCCGCTAACAAAGATCTATCTGTTTTTTATTCCCATTGGTATTCCAGGGTTCATCTTCGGGCCGCTCTATTTGTTGTATTCGGCTTATGAGTCGCGCCGGGGTGTTGGCAATGTAAATCATGATGCACACATCTACGGGGCTTTGTTTGGCGTATTGTTTATTATTCTGGTATATCCGCCCGTTTTGCCTCAGTTTATCGATCAGATCGCCGGTTGGCGGTTGTTTTGATTGGTTTATGGTTTATTGTGTATACGGTTTATGGTTGCTCTGCCTCAATGGAATGTGTGCTAACTAGCGGAGCAACCGTAACCTATAGGCCGTAAACCGACTAACCTTTCCGCTCGGTCATGTTCAAGTTACTTAAGCAGCCTTTTCCTGTTGAGGATTCACTGGGTCGGCATACTCGGCGAGCCGCTATAATTGGTGTATTTGTTAGCCTCTTTCTACTTGTTTTTCAGCCGTTCGGGATAAGCGATTGGCAAACAGGCAATAAGTTAATTAAGCTTCTCGGGTTTGGCTGGGTTACTTTTATTATAACAGCGTTCAATTTCATTATATGGCCTTACTGCTTTCCTAAGCAGTTTTCCGACGCTAACTGGACGGTTGGGCGCGAAATTCTGCTGGTTATGATCAATGTGCTGCTCATTGCCATTGCCAACCGGTTATATCTGGAGTGGCTGACCGGCGAAGAGAGGAGCATTGTAGGCTGGGGTAATATGATTCTGATTACGTTTCTGATCGCTGTATTCCCCGTGACCGGAGCCATTGTGTATAGTTATATTAGCCAGCTAAAAAAATATAGCCGATTAGCGGCCGAATTGCCCATCCATACGACTGATGCAAAGACGAAAAGCCTGCCCATTGCCGAAACTCCGCATCTACAGGCTAATGGCAATGAGGCTTCAATAACCCTCATTGCCGAAAACGAGAAGGATACCATTCAATTATTAGCCTCTGATCTGCTCTATATCGAATCGAGCGACAATTACTCCACAATCGTTTATCTAAAAAAAGAAGCGAATGGGCAAACGTACCCCACGAAGCCATTGATTCGTAGTAGTCTGAGTCGGCTGGAAGGGCAAATTAATCAACCTCACATTGTGCGCTGCCATCGCTCATACATCGTTAATCTTGATCATGTGGAGCGTATAACCGGTAATGCGCAGGGCTATAAGCTCCATTTGCTGGGGGGGCAATTTCAGGTACCGGTAGCCAGAAAATATAATGATACGCTGGTGGCAGAACTGAAAGCGTTGTAGAACGTCCCACCGGTTATCCCAGAATCTGTTTACGTTTGTCAAACGTCCCAAAAACTGCTCCTGATCCCTTTCATTCGTTGATAACAAGTTCGTTGCTGTAGGTTTGCTGTTGTCAAACACAAGGTCCTATCGCTATGAAAACGCTCATTATTTCGCTGCTTGTTATTCACATCATCACAGGATTTACGGCATTACTGACCGGATTGATACCTATGTTTTCTAAAAAGGGAAGTCGGCTTCATAACCGGGCAGGTCTTGTTTATGTCTACTGTATGATTACCGTAGCCATCACGGCCCTATTGTTGTGCGTACTTCAACCATTTAAAATGATGCGGCTTTTTCTGACGGGCATTGCCATTTTTAGCTTTTACTTAAGCATGACAGGCTGGCGGGCAACCAAACAAAAGAATGGCCAGGTTGCTGCTTTCGATAAAGGACTCACTTACCTTACTGCGGCTGTAAGTATAGCAATGGTTGGTTTCGGTATGTATCTGCTACTTTTGAATGGCCTATCATTTTTTCCAATTCTGTTTTCCTTTTTCGGCCTGCTGACGTTTGTCTTTGCCGGACGTGATATGATATGCCGAAATGAGCCAACCGAAAAAATGCATTGGTTCTTTCAGCACTTCACACGCATGGGTGGATCGTATATTGCCACGTTTACGGCTGCTCTGGTAACTAATATTGGCCGTGTTCTGCCTGCCGATGCACCTGCCTGGTCGGCTACTGCCAGTTGGATTGCGCCGGCACTGATTGGAGGTATGCTGATTAGCCGGACGGTGCGATACTACAAAAAGAAGTTTGCCGAAAAAGAAACAAAAGCAACTACAATGGCAACATCTGTTGCCGCTTAATTTTACGTAAAACATACGCTCCCACCAAGTCTGATATACTTCGCGGGAGCGTATGCGCATCTCCGGGCAGTGCAAAAAACTATAACCAGAATAGCTGATAGGCTACTCGTTAAGTCAACCCTTACTGACTGAGAAGCTTTTTTACAACAGGAAGTGCAGTGTTGGCCCACTGGCGCATTTGTTTGCCTGAATAATGCAGACCATCGGATGCAAATTGCGAGTCGTTGCCAGCGGCCCGACGAGTAAGCGGAGTAATATCAACAAAGACAATCCCTGCTGCCTGACATTCCTGATGGGCAATGGCGTTAAATGCATCAATATCGTTAGCAATCTGATTTCGATTTCGGCCTTCAGCGTAGGGAGATGCACCCCAGTCGGGAATCGACAGCACGAAAACATGCTGCGGCTTACTACCGGCAAACTGAATCGCTGTTTGCAAAAGCACCCAAAATTCGGTTTGGTAACGATCCCGGCTCTGACCCCGATACTGGTTGTTGACGCCGATCAATAAGGAAACTAAATCGTAGGTTTTCTGATTATTGCTGGCTTGTATAGCATCCTGAAGTTCAGCCGTTGTCCAGCCGGTGCGGGCAATAATATCAGGATTGGCTACATCAACTCCGTTTTCTCGCAGGAGTCCCGCCAACTGAACGCTCCATCGGTCTGCTACCGACACGCTCTCACCAATGGTATAGGAATCGCCAAGCGACAGAAATGTGAATTTCGATTTGGCTGGATCGGGGGTAGAATTCATTAGTGTCTGAACCGTAGCGACGGCCGCCGGGCTTTTGGGATTAACATATCTGACCAGGATTTATAGGATTTTAGGATTTACAGAGGTTTTTCAATCCAGTTTATGAACGTAAGCGTTTGTCGGAGCTGGCTGAGGAGCAAATTTTCCCTGTAAATCACTGAAATCACATAAATCCTGGTTCAGACTTACTCCTGTTCCAGTAAAAAGGCTTTAATGAACGGATCAATATCGCCATCCAGTACGGCGTCGGTATTGGATGTTTGATAGCCCGTTCGGTGGTCCTTTACCCGCCGATCGTCGAGTACATACGAACGGATCTGCGATCCCCACTCAATCTTTTGCTTACCGGCTTCAACTTCGGCGCGGGCAGCATTTCGTTTCTGCACTTCAATCTCATATAGCTTCGATTTCAGCAATCGCATGGCCACTTCCTTGTTCTGCAACTGGCTCCGTTCCTGCTGACACTCAATGATCAATCCAGAAGGGCGGTGCCGTAGTCGGACGGCTGTTTCCACCTTATTAACGTTCTGTCCGCCAGCGCCACCCGACCGGAATGTGTCCCAGTCGATATCGGCCGGATTAACGTCAATTTCAATCGTATCGTCAACCAGTGGGTAGGCAAATACGGATGCAAACGAAGTATGCCGCCGGGCATTGGAATCGAAGGGCGATACCCGAACTAGCCGATGAACCCCATTTTCAGATTTTAGAAAACCATAAGCGAGCGGGCCATCTACTTCAATTGTTGCTGATTTGATACCGGCCGTATCACCTTCCTGATAGTCGACCTGTTTCAGGCCGTAGCCGTGTTTTTCGGCCCACCGCATATACATACGGTAGAGCATATCGGCCCAGTCCTGACTTTCAGTACCTCCCGCACCGGCATTAATTTCCAGAACGGCACTGAGCTGATCTTCCTCATTGCCCAGCATTTTTTTGAGTTCGAGGTCTTCAAGAGTTGCCGTTACCTTCCGGCCTTCTTCGTCTACTTCTTCTTCGGATACATCGCCAGCCTCGTAGAACTCAAATAAGGTTTCGAGGTCGCCAAACTGCCCGTTGAGTTTATCATAGCCAGTGATCCAGCCTTTCAGAGCCCTAACCTGTTTCATCACGCCTTCGGCGCGGGCGGCATCACTCCAGAATTCGGGCTGAAACGTTTGCTGCTCCAGTTCGGCTAATTGTTCGCGTTTGGTATCGTAGTCAAAGATACCCCCTCAGAGCCTCTATTCTGGCTCTCAAGTCGTTCAACTGGTCGGTTGTCATGAACTTGTCGTATTGATTTAGTGAGTTAGATGTTGGATAGTAGATGGCAGACGTTGAACGCTGGACAATTGACAGTTCCGTACGTTTACTATCCAAACATCCAGTATCCAAATGTCTGGTTGTCCATTTTTTGCAAAGATAGAACAAAAGAAGGAGGGGATGGGGTTTCGTGAAGATGCGACCGGATGACTTATTCAGAAGGTCTGTTCTGTCAACAGGCAACTAAGTGGAGGTATAGGCCGATCAGGTATCTCCTGTGTCAACTTTTCCCCCTACCTTTGCGTTCTGAAAATAAAGGGGCAGACATGCTAAGCATCGCTCGTTGAATCACAACGGGCAATAACTAAACAGGTCTGGCGATTCCTGACATAACTCCAAAATACAGAAAATGGCTTCACAGTACGATGTAATCGTTTTGGGTAGCGGACCGGGCGGTTATGTAGCCGCCATCCGGGCGTCGCAGTTGGGTATGAAAACGGCCGTTATCGAGCGCGAAAGCCTTGGCGGTATCTGCCTCAACTGGGGATGTATTCCTACCAAAGCGCTGCTGAAATCAGCACAGGTTTTTGAATACATTAAGCACTCCTCCGACTATGGAATCTCGATTTCGGGAGAGTCGCAGGCCGATTTTGGGGCCGTTATCAAACGGAGCCGGGGCGTTGCCGAAAGCATGAGCAAGGGCGTCCAGTTCCTGATGAAAAAGAATAAAATCGACGTTATTTCCGGCGTTGGTAAAGTAAAGCCTGGCAAGAAAATCGACGTTACAGGTGCCGATGGCAACGTAACCGAATACGAAGCCAAGCATATTATTATTGCTACCGGTGGGCGGGCCCGTCAGCTGCCAGCCGTACCGTTCGATGGTGTAAAAGTAATTGAATACCGGAAAGCCATGACGCTCGAAAAGCGTCCGGATTCGATGCTCGTTATTGGGTCTGGTGCGATTGGTGTTGAGTTTGCCTACGTATATGCCAGTATGGGAACGAAGGTGACTATTGTTGAATTTATGCCGAATGTTGTGCCGGTCGAAGACGAGGATATTTCAAAAGAACTCGCCAAGCAGTACAAAAAAATGGGCATCGACATTTATACCAAGTCGGAAGTAACCAAAGTTGATACCAGCGGAAAAGGCTGTAAGGTATTCGTGAAAACGCCAGATGGTGAAAAAACATTTGAAGCCGATGTTGTACTGTCGGCAGCCGGTGTGGTAGCGAATATCGAAAACATTGGTCTTGAAGAAGTCGGTATTACCGTCGATCGGGGTAAAATCGTGACCGACGATTACTACCGCACGAACGTTGAGGGCTACTATGCCATTGGCGACGTTACGAAAGGGCAAGCCCTGGCGCACGTGGCTTCGGCCGAAGGGATTATCTGCGTTGAGAAAATTGCAGGACTCCCTCACGTGGAGCCACTGAATTACAACAATATTCCGGGTTGTACGTACTGCACGCCCGAAATTGCATCGGTAGGCTATACCGAAAAAGCGGCCCGCGAAGCTGGGTACGACCTCAAAGTGGGCAAGTTTCCCTTCACGGCATCGGGTAAAGCAAAAGCCGCCGGTACTCCAGAGGGCTTTGTAAAGGTTATTTTCGACGCAAAATACGGCGAATTCCTGGGTGCTCACTTCATTGGCAATAACGTAACCGAAATGATTGCCGAAGTGGTAGCCGCCCGTAAACTAGAAACCACCGGCGAAGAAATTCTGAAGGCAGTTCACCCGCACCCAACCATGTCGGAAGCCATTAAGGATGCTACTGAAGCCGCCTACGGCGAAGCGATTCACTTGTAGTAGGCGTGCGGGGGAGCGGGGAGCTTCGTGCGGGGATGCGGCTGGGTATGCGTAATAGCAATCCGCGCGCTCCCCGCGCGAAGCTCCCCGCAATCCCTGCCGCATCCCCGAAATTTCCCCCTGCCCACCATAAAAAAGCGTTGGGCAGGGGCTTTTTTTAGGGTAAATTTTGTTGTACCTTGTATAGAGCAGTAAACAACGACAACAGCGAGACCTCACCAGCCAATCATGCTAAATGTTATTCAGCTACTTCCCGATTCGATTGCCAATCAGATTGCGGCCGGTGAGGTAGTGCAGCGACCGGCTTCGGTTGTGAAAGAGTTGCTCGAAAATTCGGTAGATGCGAAGGCTAAATCGGTACAGGTAATTATTCGCGAAGCAGGTCGAAATCTGATTCAGATCGTAGACGATGGTGTTGGTATGACCGAAACCGACGCCCGAATGAGTTTTGAACGCCATGCTACTTCCAAAATTCGTTCTTCCGACGATTTGTTTCGCATTCGGACAATGGGTTTTCGGGGCGAAGCACTGGCATCCATTGCGGCTGTGGCGCAGATAGAAATGCGAACGCGCCGGGCTGAAGACGAACTTGGTACGCTGATTCGGATCGAAGGGTCGGATATAAAAGCACAGGAGTCGATTTCGTGTTTGCCGGGGACTAATCTGCTCATCAAGAATCTGTTTTTCAATGTGCCGGCCCGCCGGAATTTTTTGAAATCAAACTCGGTCGAGATGCGTCATATCATCGACGAGTTTCAGCGAGTGGCACTGGCAAATCCTGAAGTTGCCTTTACGCTGTTTCATAATGATCAGGAAATTTATAATCTGCCTGCCGGAAAACTCAGCCGCCGAATCATCGATATGTTTGGTAAGAGCTACCGCGAGCAACTGAACTATTGCGAAGAACAGACTCCTTACGTGACTGTTCGGGGCTATATTGGTAAGCCCGAATCGGCCAAAAAAGCCCGTAATGAACAGTTTTTCTTTGTCAATAACCGTTATATCAAGCACAACTATCTGCACCATGCCGTGATTGGAGCCTATGAGGGAATGTTGCCCGAAGGGAGCCATCCGTTCTATGTGCTGTTCATTGATATTGACCCTTCGCACATCGACATCAATATTCATCCAACTAAAACCGAAATTAAATTCGACGACGAACGGTCGGTGTATGCCATTATGATGGCGGCTGTTCGGAAAGCTGTTGGAGTCTATAACCTGGCTCCATCGCTCGATTTTGAGTCTGATGTTAATTTTCTGTCCGGTGGACGGGCCTCGCAGTCAACAACCAATAAAGCACCGGTTGAAACAAAACCGAACGAGTCGAACAACCCAAGACCCATTATGCCATCCTGGGCAATGGGCAGTAGTCAATCAACGGCGGGTCAGCCCAAAGCCGAACGCGTAACGTTTCGGTCCGATTCGCTGGATAGAGCTGCTGGCGGCAATAGTTTCGATATTCCTAAAAAAGCCAGTGCTACTAACTGGCAGGCTTTGTTTGAGGGCGTGAAGTCCACCGAAACTTCTCCTGATGAGCAAAAAATTGGTGATTGGCTTGGCCCGGCAAAAGAGTCGCAACCTATTGCTCCGACCGATCAGACTGAGAGTGAAGCCGTCACGATTCGGAGCCGTGTCAATCATATTGAAGAGATTTCGGCCGAAGTCGACGATGAAAATATTATCCAGGTTCAGCACCGTTACCTGTTGGCAACCATCAAGTCTGGAGTGATGCTAATTGATCAGAAACGGGCTTATGAGCGAATTCTGTACGATCAGTTTCATGCTGCGCTGACCAAACGGAATGGGGTTTCTCAACAACTGCTGTTTCCTAAAACGGTTACGCTTACACCCGTTGATTTTCAGCTTGCCCTCGATTTGCGCGAGGAACTGACAAGCCTTGGTTTTCAGTTCGATGAGCTAGGGCAGAATACATTTGTTATTCGGGGTGTGCCAACGCTCACTACCGGCGAAAACGAAGAAGAACTCTTTGCCAACATGCTGGCGCAGCTTCGGGTCGATACCGGACGGTTAAAACTGGACCGGGCAGAGTCAATGTCACGGTCGCTGGCCCGGCGGTCGGCGCAGCGATATACCACCCGGCTTGGCCCTGCCGAACGAAAGGCATTGATCGATCAATTATTTGCATCGAGCAATCCTAGCTATACTCCTGCAGGCGAAGCAGTGACGACAGTCTTAACGTTGGATAAAATTGCGGGACTTTTTCGGTAATAAATCAGTTAAAGAAGTAAATTGTAAAACTAAAGCGATGTTTTCTTTTACCCCCGTAGTTCGTGCACTATTGATTCTCAACGTATTGGTTTTCTTTGTTACGAATGAAAATGTAATTGAGCAATTTGGGTTACATTCATTTTTATCGGAGCAATTTAATCCGATTCAGTTGTTAACCCATATGTTTTTGCACAGTGGGTTTGGCCATATTTTCAGCAATATGATTGGCCTGATTGTGTTTGGGCCAATGCTGGAGCAGTTCTGGGGGCCGCGTCGATTTACGTTCTTTTACTTTTTTACCGGGCTGGGTGCCGCTTTATTATTTTCGGCAGTAAACTATTTTGAGATGCATAGCGTATATGAAACCGTTCAGAGTTACCGGCTTGAGCCTGGTTACGACGCGTTTTCGGCGTTTGTGGATCTGCATGCCAGTTCGTATTACGATCGCTTGCTGCCGTTTATTGAGAAATTCAGGGCTTACCCGAATGATCCTAAAAACATTCAGGATAGCCTGGCTATTGTAAACCAGATCTATACGAGTCAGATAAATGAGCCGATGGTGGGGGCATCTGGTGCAATTTTTGGGATAATTATGGCATTTGGCTTATTGTTTCCGAACACTCAGTTATTTTTATTGTTTCCTCCTATACCGATCAAAGCAAAATATCTCGTTATCTTTTACGGGGGCTACGAGCTTTATTCCGGCATTTACCGGGTGCAGGCAGATAACGTAGCACATTTTGCCCATATCGGCGGAATGTTGTTTGCATTTATTTTGGTAAAATACTGGAATTCACAGCGGAAAACTTTTTATTAGCGATGAGCGGGTTGTTCGATGACTTTCGGAACGAATTCAGCAAGCCCAACAATACGTTGGTGCAATTGATACTGGTCAATACGGTCGTTTATCTGGCTGTAGTTATACTGTACGTTTCTTCGCACGTGCTGGGTGCGACGGATATCTATAGGCTGGTTATTAGTAACCTGGCTATCCCTACGTCTATCAATGTTTTTATTCACAAACCGTGGACATTGTTGACACACATTTTCGCCCACGAAGAGATATTCCATATCCTGTTCAACATGCTGTTCCTCTACTGGTTCGGTCGGCTGATCGATGAGTATCTGGGCAGCCGTCGGTTGGTAGGGTTGTATGTGATGGGAGGCATTGCGGGCGGTTTGTTTTTTCTGGCAATATGCAATCTGGTTCCTTATTTTCAGAACCAGGCGGTTGGTACGCAAATGTTAGGCGCTTCGGCGGCTGCACTGTCGGTTGCTGTTGGTGCCGCTACGCTACTGCCGAACTATACGTTCCATTTGCTCTTTTTTGGCCCGGTTCGGATTAAGTATATCGTCTTCTTCTTCGTCGTGTTGTCGTTTGCACAGTCGGTAGGGCCAAATGCTGGCGGAAACATTGCGCATCTGGGGGGAGCTTTCATGGGCTTCTTCTATGTGAAGTTATTGCAAAACGGAACGGACCTTGGGCGACCTATTTATTGGGTGGTTGATGGCTGGAGCAATTTATTTAAGCCAAAACCTGCCGTTAAGGTCTCCTATCGTCAGCGCAGTAGCGCCAGTGCACAAGGTAGTGTTTATGCATCGGCCGGTAGCTCAGCATCGTCAGTGTCGACTCCCGATCAGGATGAGGTTGATACGATTCTGGATAAAATTTCACGCTCTGGCTACGAAAGCCTGACCCGCGAAGAAAAACAGAAACTCTTCCGGGCCAGCCAACGAAATTAACCCTGTTTTCGGACGGGTTCCCTAACCGGACGATAGATAATTTAAAGAACCTATGTATGATTTAGTCAATACTATTTAGCTTAAAAACTAGTTGATGAGGCTGCTAAATCTTTCAAAAATCTAAGCCCCCGCTGCTTACGTATATGTTTAAGCAACCGGGGGCTTAGTTTATTTATAATTTTAACAAAAATAGAGTACCTTCGCCCTCTAAATCAACGGGTCAACCGCCGAAGGAAACATTGCAATCTGTACGTTTGTTATTGTTACACAGACGCTTTTCTGCTACCTACCATGCTGATTACCCCTGGCAGTCTTCTGGCCACCATCAACACGCCTGACGATCTTCGTAAACTCGATAAATCTCGCTTGCCCCAACTTGCCGACGAGCTCCGGCAGTTTATCATTGACGACGTATCGGTATACGGTGGCCACTTTGGCGCCAGTTTAGGCGTAGTGGAACTTACTGTGGCACTTCATTATGTGTTTAATACGCCCGATGATCAACTGATCTGGGATGTGGGCCATCAGGCATACGGCCATAAAATTCTTACTGGCCGTCGGGATCGGTTTCATACCAATCGATTCTATAAAGGGATTTCGGGTTTCCCGAAACGCAAAGAAAGTATTTACGACTCATTTGGCGTTGGGCACTCGTCTACCTCCATTTCGGCGGCACTCGGTATGGCCGTTGCCTCCAAACTTCAGGGGTATAATCAGCGCAACCATATTGCCGTCATCGGCGATGGCGCTATGACCGCTGGCGAGGCATTCGAAGGCATGAACCATGCAGGCGCTACCGACAGCAATCTGCTGATCGTGCTGAACGACAACTGCATGAGTATCGACCCCAATGTGGGCGCTCTGCGCGAGTATCTGACCGATATTACGACCTCGCAGACTTATAACAAAGTGAAAGACGAGGTGTGGAACTTACTCGGTAAGATGAGTAAATTCGGCAAGAGCGCGCAGGAGATTGTTTCCAAAGTCGAATCTGGTATTAAGTCGTCGCTGCTAACCCAGAGTAATCTGTTCGAGTCGCTTAATTTGCGGTATTTTGGCCCTATCGACGGACACGACATCGATCATCTGGTGAGCGTTCTGGACGATCTGAAGAATATTCCTGGCCCTAAGCTCCTACACGTGCTGACCGTAAAAGGGAAAGGATATGCTCCTGCCGAAAAAGACCAGACCAAATGGCATGCACCGGGTTTATTTGATAAAGTAACCGGTGTTATCAAGAAAAAAACGTACGATACTCCTCAGCCACCCAAATATCAGGATGTGTTTGGTAATACCCTGGTCGAACTGGCTGGGCAAAATCCACAAATTGTTGGCGTTACGCCCGCAATGCCCTCTGGTTCGTCAATGAATATCATGATGAAAGCGATGCCAGACCGGGCGTTCGATGTGGGTATCGCCGAACAACATGCCGTAACGTTTTCGGCTGGTATGGCTACGCAGGGGCAGGTTGTGTTCTGCAACATTTACTCAACGTTCATGCAGCGAGCCTACGATCAGGTTATTCACGACGTTTGCATTCAGGAGTTGCCCGTCATTTTCTGTCTCGACCGGGCTGGTTTTGCCGGAGCCGATGGGCCAACGCATCACGGTGCCTACGATCTGGCGTTCATGCGTTGCATTCCGAATATGATTGTGGCGGCCCCCATGAACGAACAGGAACTGCGCAACATGATGTTTACGGCTCAATCTGACGAGGTACAGCAGGGAAAACGAGCCTTTACGATTCGTTATCCGCGGGGCGAAGGGGTTATGCCAAACTGGCGTACACCACTCGAAAAACAGGTAATTGGAAAAGGTCGTATGATTGCCGATGGCGAAGAGGTAGCTATTCTGACAATAGGCCATATTGGAAACTACGCCGTTGAAGCGAGCCAGATGCTGGCTAAAGAAGGGATTCGGCCTGCTCATTTCGATATGCGTTACGTGAAACCTCTGGACGAAGCGCTGTTGCATCAGATTTTCGGCCGTTTCGACCGGGTACTGACCGTTGAAGACGGTTGCCTGATGGGTGGTTTTGGTAGCGCCATATTCGAGTTTATGGCCGATCATGGCTATACCGCCCGCGTGAAACGGCTGGGTATTCCAGATGCGGTAGTTGAGCATGGTGAACAGATTGAGTTACACCACGAATGCGGTTTCGATCCGCAGGGTATTGCCGACGCCGTTCGTGAGTTACTCTTTACGGGCCGGACAATATCGGTTTAAAACTATTTTTTTTGACAGGATTGCAGGATTAACAGAACAGTATTTTTTGTTAATCCTGTAATCCTGTCTTTTTTTTCGAGATGAACGTATTCAAATTTGGCGGAGCTTCAGTTAAAGACGCGGCTGGGGTTCAGAATCTGGCAGAAATTGTTCGGACGCAGGGGAAAACAGCCGTGGTTGTCGTGTCGGCAATGGGCAAAACGACCAATGCGCTGGAAGAACTTGTGCGGCATTATATGAACAAAAAGCCCGATAAAGCCGAAAATCAGCTACAGACTATTCGCGCCTACCACGAAGAAATAATAAACGGACTAACCGGGAATTTTGGGAATGCTTACCAAACGCTCGATAGCCTGGCAACGTATCTGGAGCAGCCACCCGCTGGGCAGTACGATGAGGTATATGACCAGATCGTTTCGTTGGGCGAAGTGTTGTCAACGCAGATCATTGCCGCCTACCTGAACGACCGGAGTATTACCACTAACTGGACCGATGCCCGTCAGCTTATTTGCACAGACAGCACTTTTCGGGAGGGATCGGTCGACTGGACCGAAACCTGCCGACGAATTGTGAAAGCCGTGCGAACGGGCGTTGTAACCCTGACACAGGGTTTTATTGGGCAGGCACCTAACGGACGGACAACCACATTAGGACGTGAGGGCTCCGATTATACGGCTGCTATTTTCGCTTACTGTCTGAATGCCGATAGCGTTACCATCTGGAAAGATGTATCGGGGGTGCTGAACGCCGATCCAAAATGGTTCGATGAGACGGTGCTGCTCGAAAAAATTACGTATCAGGATGCTATTGAGCTGGCCTATTATGGCGCTACAGTAATCCATCCTAAAACCATAAAGCCCCTTCAGAACAAAGGAATTCCACTCTTTGTCCGGTCATTTCTGAGCCCAACGGCACCCGGAACGGTTATTGGTAATTATGAGCAGCATTTACTGATTCCGTCATTTATTTTTAAAGTGAATCAGGTATTGATCTCGCTGCATCCGAACGATTTTTCGTTTATCGCCGAAGATAACCTCAGTCGTATTTTCGGACGATTTGCGCATGCAGGCGTCAAAATTAATCTGATGCAGAACACGGCCATTAGTTTTTCGGTCGTTGTAGATGGTAATCCCGACCGAATTCCTGCTTTGCTGGAGTTGCTAAAACAGGATTTTCGAGTGAGCTATAACGAGCACGTAGAGTTGATTACAATTCGGTATTACGATCAGAGTACCATTGATCGGGTTCTGGTCAATAAAAAGCTGCTGCTGGAGCAAAAGAGCCGTTATACGGTGCAATTGGTAGTAAAAGACCTGGGATAAGTTTTCTTTGTGATGAAGAGCGCAACGAAAGGGACAAAGCACACAGAGCTAAAAATGTTGTGCGCTTTATCCCTTTCGTTATAGCTTGTAAATAAACAGTTAGAACTTGGGGCAGGGCAGTTTTTTGTCCCGTTTCCGCACACCCGCCCGACGGCCTTCGGGCTTTTCGAAAATATACGATAGCGATAACTCATGCGATCCGCCACTATTACCCAATGTCGAAATCGTGAAGTCATAGCTATAGCCAATGGAGAATTTATCCATTCGCCAGCCTGCCAGGAGCGCAACCGCATCGTTGTTGTTAATGGTTTGTTCGTAACGCTTGAAGGGAATACCCCGGTAATAGGCACCAATCGTTAGGGGAGAATAGGTCAGGTAAGCACCAATGTCGACCTGATCGTATTTTCCCTGGAATTTGTACAAAATAACCGGCGAAAAACTAATTTCGCGGTCCAGTTCATCGGCAAGGCCCGTAAACCCGCCCAGCGGAATTCGTAAACCCGCCTGAATGCTTCCTTTGATGGGAAGACGATTCTGACCAGCTACAAAAAATCCCTGGTCGGGGCGGTTAATGTGGTGAGCTGATGCGCCTACCCAATACCAGTCGGAATAGACCAGTACCCCGGTTGAGAAGTCCAGGTATTTATTTTTAGGCGACCCTGCCAGCAGCGTTGGGTCTTGCGAAACACTACCCGTAATAAACCCCTGTTCGGTAAACTGATCGCCGGTAGTAAGCCCGAAATAGTTGACATTCCGGTTCACATAAGAACCCTGTAAGCCAAAACGGACAAACGACGACTCGCTAACCTGCAACTGGTATGAGTATTGCAGCCCTATTTCGGTAGACTGGATTCGGCCTTGTCCCTGATTATCATTCTGAATTAAGAGACCAACTCCGCTATTAAACCGATCGAAATAATGATCGAGACCAACCATTGTTGTTACATAACTCGTAATGGCTGGCCACTGATTTCGGTAGTTGGCTGTGATGCGTGGAGCCAATGCCGACCCGGCAAAAGCGGGGTTCAGATAAAGAGGGGCAGCATAAAACTGGGTGAACTGCGGGTCCTGCGCGAAGGCCAGTTGGCTGAGAGCCAACGCCAAAACCGCCAAAACGTATTTCTTACTCATAACTGCGATATAGAGGCAAAGACTGGGCCAACTTTATGATTGCAACATTCTTAACGAAAAAAGAGTATTTAAGAACACACACAACCTATAAAATTAGCCGAATTTTGGGCGGTTTTTACGGTTGGCAGGCGATAAAATTTTAATGAAGCGACTTCGTTTATACTAACGTAATGCCCCCGTTATCTGTTATGCCAGGGGTTGAATTTGTGCAGGTGGGCTTATTCAGCGTTTTTTTTCATGATAACTTATATTGGCCGTCTCTGTGTAATTGGTTTTTGGGCCATGCTCCTTTTCCTGACAGGTGCTACTGCGTCTTTCGCGCAAAGCATTAAGATCAGTGGGAAGACATGTGTGCCCGACGTTGAATGTAAAGCTGACTCTGTCGTATTTACAGACAGTATTCAGACCGGAGTAACCTCCCGAACCTGGAGTTTTGGGGATAGTAATACTCTTACAACGCAAAATGATTCAGTTGCCAAACACGTTTATCAGAGCCCTGGTACTTATACAGTTACAGTAACGAGAACTGTAAATGGCACTGTACTAATGGGACAAGGGCGAGTCACGATTTATCCGCGTCCACAATCGTTCACCAACTGGCGAACCGATACCACAATTTGTAAGGGCGAAGTCATTACGCTTGATCCTTATAATGGCAGCGACCAATCGCGCTATAATTATTTGTGGTATCCGAAAGGCGACACAACCCAAGCCATCCAGGTCGATAGTTCGGGTTGTTATTCTGTTGAAGCGATTGACCCAATCTCGGGGTGTTCCTATCAGGACAGGATTAATGTTGATGTGTGTGGCGAGCAGAAACAATCGCAGGGGTCGAAGTGGTATTTTGGCTCAAATGCCGGTCTGGATTTTAGTGGAGGATCGCCAAAACCGATTACCGACGGCAAACTAAATACCATTGAAGGATCGTCGTCTATTTCGAACACAAAAGGCGTTCTGCTCTTTTATACCGACGGAATTACAATTTACGACAAGAATGGCGACCCCATGAAATCGCTCGTGCCGGGTGATACCAATGCCGTTCAGATACCGCTCGATGGCAACACCCACTCCACACAATCGGCGCTGATTGTGCCGAAACCAACCTGCCGGGGTTGCGAATACCTGTACTACGTTTATACAACTTCCGAAATTCGGGGACAAAAAACACTAACGTATAGTGTAGTCGATATGCGGCAGAATGCTGGCAAAGGGGCTGTTGTTGAGAAAAATATCCCGCTGTCGAGTAGCGCCACAGAACAGTCGACCTCGGTTCGGAATGATCGTGATACCACCTACTGGGTTATTACACCTATTTATGGTTCTAATAAAATTGAGGTTCGCCACCTGACAACCAGTGAAACCGCAACCACAGTAACCTATACAGGCGGACAGACGCTGGATTCGCTTACAAATGCAGAAGGTTACATTAAAATCGGTCCGGCCGATACAACAGGAGGAAACAAAGGCAATCGCCCGATGGCCGTAGTTATTCCAGGGCCGCCTAAAAACTCGGTCGATCTCTATACATTCAACGATTCGACAGGCGTATTGACGTTTAATCGAACGCTCGACCTGGGGCCGGCTCCGCCCAAGGCATATGGGGTCGAGTTTTCGCCCGATGGGAAAAGTCTATACGTAACAATGCTAGCCGACACCAACTCCGATGGTAGTCAGAAAGGAGCGTCGTATATTCTCAAATATGATTTAACGCAGAGTGACTCGCTACTGGCTTCGTCGAAAACAGTAGTCGATAGTAGTACAACCCGACAATATGGAGCCTTGCAGGTTGGGCCCGATGGGAAAATTTATGTAGCTATCGAAGGAAGCACGTCGCTCGGTACAATCAACAATCCGAATGGAGGACTACTCGACAGTTTGCAGTTTAACCCACAGGGGCAAACGCTGGGTGGAAAGACCAGTCAGCTAGGGTTGCCGAATCTGGTCACTAATTTCAACGAGCCGTCCAGTGGGCCGGGCGTCACGTATTCGGATACGTGTACAAACGCACCGACCATGTTTCAAATCAGTCCGAACTGTCCAAAGCTGAAGGAGACCTATACGCTCACGTTTGGCGATGGTAGCGTGCCTTATTCGACAACGGCCACCCAGCCTATTGCACATGCATATAAAAATCCGGGTACATACCCTATTAGCCTGCATATTGTGACGCAAAAAAGTTCGGGCGGTATTTGTAAAGACACCCTCATTCGGGATACGCTGACGATTCTGGAAACCCCACCCGACATAAAGCTCGGGCCTGATACAGCCATTTGTAATAAGAAAGGTATTACGCTCGATATGAAGGTGCAGGCCAAGCTCTATGCCTGGCTGGTCAATGGGGCTGTCAGGAGCAGGCAAAGGACTCTTACACTCGATTTGGCTGGTTATTATCAGGTTATTGCACTGGCGGCAAATGGCGAATGTTTCAAGAGCGATACCATCAATGTTCAGGTGAAACCCGTGCCGTCACTCGATCTGGGCCCCGATACGGTCTTTTGTTATCGATCCGCGGTCAATCTGACGGTTCCGCAACAAACCTGGAAACATTTTCAATGGAGTACTGGTGGAGATACCCGAACGATTTCGGTTTCGACTCCCGGTACCTATACCGTAACGGCGCAGTCGGACCCAATTGACGGATCTGTTTGCGAAAACTCCGATACCATTAACGTGGCAGAATTGCCCAAACTGCGTGTAGCGGCTGCGCTGACCCAACCTCAATCGTGTACCTCGGCCGATGGTGCTATTGCGCTCACACCATCGCCAGCGGGCGATTACCACTATGCCTGGACTCGGTCGGATGGTACTGTTCTGGCAGGCGACAGTAGCCGAAAAACGGGCCTCACAGAAGGAGGCTATAAAATTAATGTAGCCGATTCGTTGCATGGCTGTAAGCTCGATACCGCTTTCACACTAAAATCTCCTGTCAATCAACTTGTGCTTACACCGCAGGTGAAAGATGCCTTGTGTAGTACGCCCAACAGTGGTACTATTAGTCTGACGATATCTGGCGGAACAGTTGTGAGCTACATTTGGACTGATCTAAACAATAATCAGTTGGCAACAACTCCGGCCTATGGGCAGGCGGCTCCCGGTATGTACAATGTGCAGGTGACCGATGCAAATGGCTGTAAGGCCATAAAAGACAGTATTAATGTTGGGCTGGACAGTTCGGGTTTTGCGCAATTGGGACCAAATCAACTGAAATGTATTGGGGGGAGTGTAACGCTGGAACCGCAGGATGCCCAACAGCCCGGCAATATCTATCAATGGAGTACGGGCGCATCGACCCCGTCCATTGTTGTCAGCCAGCCCGGCGCCTATAGTCTTGTTGTGCGGAATACGCAGACTGGTTGTGTTGGGCGTAGTAGCGTACAGGTCAATGATCGTCCGGCTCCCGATTTTTCGCTCACAAAAGAAGCCATACTTTGCGAAGGCGAGCAGGGCAAAGCGCAGCTCGTGGCAAATGGTGCCGCGGGTCTACACTATCTATGGTTAACGCTAAACGATACCTCAAACGTTGTTACCGTCAGTCGGGTGGGGCAATATCAGGTTGTTGTAACCGATCCGCAAGGATGTACGGCAACCGGAACGGCTGTTGTCCTGAACAAATGCGAACCGCGCGTTAATGTGCCGGATGCCTTCACGCCCAATAACGACGGCGTCAACGATGTTCTTCAGGTATTCTCATCCTATATAACCGACTATCAACTGCGTGTTTATAATCGGTGGGGTGAAGTGATTTTTGTGGCCGACAATCCCGATCAGAAGTGGGATGGCACTTACAGAGGATACCTATATCCGCCCATGCTTTACCCCTACGTAATTACGTATAAAAGTGAGTCATTTCCGGAGCGCGGGCTGGTTGTAAAACGGGGCGCTGTACTGCTGATTCGATAGCGTTTTTCTGCGTTTTTATTCGTATATTTGATGTAAATGACCGGTTAAGCTACCCTCGAAAATGGGCTGTTTTTTAGCTGTGTCTGCACTAATAAAAACCATGCGAAACGACTTTCTGAAAGGAACGGGCGAGGGTATGACAGCCACCGATAAGGAAATAGAACGGGCGCTTCGGCCGCTTTCGTTCGAAGACTTTACGGGGCAGGCCAAAGCCCTCGATAACCTCGAAGTGTTTGTCCGGGCTGCTATGCAGCGGGGCGATGCGCTCGACCATGTGCTGCTTCACGGTCCGCCGGGTTTGGGTAAAACGACGCTGTCGCACATTATTGCCAATGAGCTGAATGCCAATATCAAAATGACATCGGGCCCCGTGCTGGATAAACCCAGCGATCTGGCTGGTCTGCTAACCAATCTGCAACCCAACGATGTTTTGTTTATCGACGAAATTCACCGGCTAAATCCCATTGTGGAGGAATATCTCTACTCGGCAATGGAAGATTATAAGATCGACATCATGCTCGATTCCGGGCCTAACGCTCGCACGGTGCAAATCAAGTTGAATCCGTTTACGCTGATTGGAGCCACTACCCGCGCCGGTATGCTTACATCGCCACTGCGGGCACGATTTGGGATTAACTGCCGGTTAGAATACTACGATGCAAACTTATTGACAACAATCGTACAGCGATCGGCGGCTATTCTGGGTACGCCCATTGATGAGTCGGGTGCTTATGAAATTGCCCGTCGGAGCCGGGGAACACCACGTATTGCCAATAACCTGCTGCGTCGGACGCGCGATTTTGCCCAGGTAAAGGGCAATGGGTATATTAATGTTGAGATTGCCGAAATTGCCCTTAGCGCGCTGGATGTAGATCAGAATGGATTAGACGATATGGATAACCGCATCCTATCAACAATCATCGAGAAATTTAAAGGTGGCCCGGTTGGCCTTTCTACCATTGCAACCGCCTGTGGCGAAGAGTCTGAAACCATTGAGGAAGTGTATGAGCCTTTCCTGATTCAGGAGGGCTTTTTGAAGCGTACTGCCCGTGGGCGCGAAGCCACCGAAAAAGCATATATTCATTTGGGAGTTATACCAAACTACAAAACCGGTGAACTGTTCGGCTAAAAACAGAAATACCGGAACAATAAATGGGCTAAATGATTGCAATCATTTAGCCCATTTATTGTTCCGGTACCTCATGCATTAATTCAGAATTTTACTTCTGTAAATACAATCAATAACGTCTGCTACGGCCGTATCTACCAGGAAATAATAAATATTTTTCCCGCTGCGCCGGATGTCTAAAATTCCTTTGTCTCTCATATTAATTAAATGATGGGAGATAAGTGATTGTTCAGCATTTAAATTTTTATAAATCGTTGAGACATTCAACTCTTTATTTTCATTTAACATCTGAATAATTCTGATTCGTAGCGGATGAGCTACGGCTTTCAAGACATAGGCTGTCTTGTCGATGCGCTTTTCGTCTTCTGAGTTCATTTCGGTATCCATACAAGTTTTACTTTTAGGTGTGCGTTTTTTTACTTTTAGGTGGTCGTCATTATGAAAGTTAACTCAAAATGACTGTATTCGAGCTTTTTACACGGTTGAAAGTGAAGGATAATTTATCAAAAGGTATATTATGTATCCTATTTTATAATGAAAATGTATTTATAGGATGTAAAGCACAAAAAAATCTTGTTATTATATAGATATATTTGGGAAATAGAAAAAATAACTGTTAAGTATATTTACTTACTTTCGCTTACTTAGTGTTTCCGCGCCAGCCTATCAGGAAAACGCCCGTTAAAACAAGCAATGTGCCCAGAATCTGTTGCAGGCTAATCGTTTCATGCAAAATTGACGTGGCCAGAATAATAGTAAAAATTGGCCCTATACTGGCAATGATGGATGCATTGCCGGAACCCACACGTTTTATACCTTCGGCAATCATAAATGTAGGAATTACCGTTACAAAAATACCCATGCTCAGCCCTAATGTATAAACAGGCATTGGGTAATTATCTAGCCGTAAGCCATTTTGGATTGCGCAGTGAATAACCGTCGGAACCGTAGCCGCAATCATGGCGTAGCACGTAAACCGCTGCGAACCAACAGTTGCAATCATACGATCGCTGCCTACTAAATAAATCGCATACACCAACCCACTCAGAATAACCCAGAAGGCGCCCAGTATTACATTCTTTTGGTGAGATGTTTCGATATTACCCAGAAAGGCCAAAAGAATGCCAGCATAAGTAAGAATAAGTGCCAGAATTTGCAGGCGGGTAACACGCCGGCCAAAACCGAACGCGTTCATCAACAAAACAAACGTAGGATAAACAAAAAGCAGAATACGCTCTAGTCCTGCAGTTATGTAAACCAGTCCTAAAAAATTAAAATAACTGGCTAAATAATAGCCCGTTATCCCGCATAGTGCCAGCATGGCCCATTGACGAATTGTGAGCCGAACCGGCGGGTATTTCCGGGCTGTATTTAAGGCAATACCAATATAGAAAGGAAGCGCAAAGAGCATGCGCAGCGTTAGCAGTGAAATTGAATCGATCGAATATTGGTAAGCTAGTTTAATTAGAATACCTTTCATGGCAAAGCAGAAAGCGGCAAGAAACACCAGAAAGGCACCTATCCAATAGCGGGAACGATTCATAGGAAGATGGGCTTAGAGCGGGATATTGCAGAAGAACTATGCAAAGCCCTCTGCAATATCCCGCGCCCTTGCAATAAGCCCTGCACTATTTTTGCCGGAAAAATAGCGTAAGTGGTACTCCGGTAAAATCGAAGTGCGAACGAATTTTATTTTCCAGGAATCGCTGATAAGATTCCTGAACATATTGAGGCAGGTTACAGAAAAAAACGAATGTAGGTGCCGGAGTGGGTAGCTGAAGCATGTACTTGATTTTGATCTGCTTACTTTTTACCGATGGGGGCGGATAGGCCTCAATCTCGGGCTGCATAGCCTCATTCAGTTTTGAGGTAGTTATTTTTTTCGCCTTGTTCTCGTATACCTCCATTGCTTTGTCCATTACCTGAAAAATGCGCTGTTTTTCATGCACAGAAGCAAAAATGATCGGAACATAGTCAATTGGCATCATCCGCTGGATCATCTCCTTCCGAAGTACGTCGGCTGTACGCTGGTCTTTCTCAACGGCATCCCATTTGTTAACCATAATGACCATCCCTTTTTTGGCTTTGGCGGCCTGACCAATAATGTTGAGGTCCTGTGCTTCGAGTCCTCGCGTGGCATCGAGCATAATGATACAAACATCAGACTCTTCCATTGCCTTCAGGGAACGGAGCGTCGAATAAAATTCGATATTATCCTGAATCCGGGCTTTACGCCGAATACCAGCCGTATCGGTCAGAATAAAGTCTTTGCCGTAGGCTTTGTAGCGTGTATTGATGGCATCGCGGGTTGTGCCCGCAATATCTGTTACGATACTGCGCTCCTGACCCGTCAATACATTCAGAAACGATGATTTGCCAACGTTGGGGCGTCCCAGAATAGCGATTCGTGGTAATCCTGCTTCAGGATCGGCAACACCGTCGATCTGGAAGTGTTTTACAACTTCATCCAGCAGATCGCCAGTACCACTTCCGGTCATCGATGAGATAGGATACGGATCGCCCAGGCCCAGCCCGTAAAATTCTGCTGCTGCCTGCGAACGTTCGCCTGTTTCGGCTTTGTTGGCTACAACATATACTGGTTTTTTCGACCGGCGGAGCACATTCGCGAAATCTTCGTCGAGTCCGGTCATTCCCGTTTGGGTATCAACAACGAACAAGATTACGGTCGATTCCTGAATTGCAATTTCGACCTGTTCACGAATCGATTCTTCAAAAATATCTTCTGAACCAACCACATAGCCACCCGTGTCGATGACTGTAAAGTATTTATCGTTCCACTCGGCCGTGCCGTAATGGCGGTCGCGAGTAACTCCACTCTGGTTATCCATGATGGCCTGGCGCTGTTCCGTAAGGCGGTTAAACAGCGTAGACTTACCCACATTTGGGCGGCCAACGATTGCAACAATATTTGCCATAAATTTAGTGAAGAGTGCAGTGTGAAGAATAGGTTTCTGTCATTATTCTGCACGCTGCATTCCTTATTTTTTATTCATCATATCCCAACCGCTTGAGCATACGCTCTTTTTGGCGCCAGTCGGGTTCTACTTTGACGAACTGTTCTAAAAAAACTTTCTTTCCGAAGAAGCGTTCAAGTTCTTCGCGGGCCATAATGCCGGTTTTCTTGATCATTTTGCCACCTTCGCCGAGCAATATGGCTCGTTGGGTGGCTCGTTCAACCAGAATTTCTGACTGAATAACAATGATGTCTTCTTTTTCTTTGAAGCCAATTATGACGACCTCACAACTATAAGGCACTTCTTTCTTATAGTTCAGGAAAATTTTTTCGCGGATAATTTCCGAAGCAAAAAAGCGTTCGGGCTTATCGGTTAATTCATCTTTAGGGAAATAGGGCGGATGCTGGGGCAGGCGATTAATAATCGAGTCAAAAACCAGATCGATGTTAAATCCATTGAGAGCCGAAATAGGAATAACTTCCTGAGCATTGAAGTTTTGTTGCCAGTACTCGATCTTTTCCTGAACTTGCTGATGCGTTGCCTGATCAATTTTGTTGATCAGGAGCAGAATGGGAACATCCGATTTTTGCAGGCGTACGATAACATCATTTTCGTCGTGCTGTTCGAAGATGTCAGTTACGAATAAAACCACATCGGCATCTTCAATAGACCCCCGAACAAAACTCATCATCGACTCGTGGAGTTTGTATTGAGGTTTGATAATGCCTGGCGTATCGGAATACACAATCTGGAATTCCTGCCCGTTATGCGTGCCATTCAGGATACCCATAATCCGGTGGCGGGTAGTCTGCGCCTTCGATGTGATAATAGATAAGCGCTCGCCAACGAGCTGATTCATCAGTGTAGATTTGCCAACGTTGGGCTTACCGATGATGCTAATAAAGCCAGCCTTGTGGTCGGCCGGAAAATTTTCAATTAATTCCGTATTCATGTGTAGGTGATCCCGCTGTTTGATTTTCAGCGGCTTTAGTCAACAACTATCTCCCAGCGAAAAACGTTTCCGGTAGGGTAGAACTTTTTTTTACAAAGATAGTTGTTTTTGTAGAAAGTGTTCGTACCTTTGCAGTCCAAACATCGCGGGATGGAGCAGTTGGTAGCTCGTTGGGCTCATAACCCAAAGGTCGCTGGTTCGAGTCCAGCTCCCGCTACTAAAACGGGCTGATTACGGAAATCGTAGTCAGCCCTTCTTTTTTGCCAAACCAGGCTATAGATGGCGAGGCTGTTAGTTGAGGATTTCAACAAAAATAAATTTCTTCTGAGCTTATTCGTCATCAACGACCTGCGAGGGAGTTTGTACGTAAGGCTGATAGGGTAATGAGACTGTGAAGGTCGTTCCTTTGTTTAAACGCGAGCGAACAGCAATTAATCCGCCATGTAGTTTAATGATTTTCTCCGTTAGGGAAAGCCCGATTCCATTACCCTTCACAGTCCGGGCATTATTGGCGCGATAAAACGGCTGGAAAATAAAATCTAATTCTGATTCAGCTATGCCAATACCTTTGTCTTTGATTGTAACCTGAATATAATCCTGCAGAACCTGAACCGTTAGCCGAACGTGGTGATCGACCGAAAATTTACAGCCATTTTCGATTAGGTTGATAAAGGCCGTTTTTAACAAAGAATCTTCGCCTTTAACCTGAATGGATGGTAAGGATTCGTCGGACGAATCGGTCGACAGCGTAACGCTATAGGCCGGGTATTTGTGCAGAACGGTTGCCACTGCTTCGTAGAGCACTTCATCGAGTTCAATAGGGTTCCAGGCAATGTGGTTTTGTTTGACATCAAACTGCGCTAGTTCAAGTAACCCATTCGAAAGATCATTGAGGTTGTTAATGTCTTCCAGCAAGGAAATTAATAGTTGTTTATATTCATCAACGGTTCGGACTTTGATCAGTGCAACCTCTATCTGATTGGTTAACAAGGTGAGCGGAGTCCGTAATTCATGAGACGCATTAGCCACAAAGCTGCGCTGAAATTCGAAAGCCGAAATTCGGTCGAGCATTTGGTTAAAGGTAAAGGCCAGCCGACCTAGTTCATCTTCTTCATTGTTGACGGTTAGCCGGGCTTCTAAATTTGATACCGTAATCTGATCGATCTGGCGCATCATGTTGGCAATGGGCTTAATGGACCGGCGGGCAAAAATCTGACTCAGCGCAATAACGAGCAGAAAAGCTACCAGAAACGAGGCTCCCGACACAAAAATGGCCTCTTGTGTTTTACGTATACCATAATTATCGACTGCGTAGCTGATGACCTTATAGTTTTGCCCCTGATACCGAAGCAGTAGCCCTACGCCTAACCGTCGGCCGTCTTTTAAGGTGATCTCTCGTTGCTGGCTAATTTGATCGAGTAACGATGCGGTTATGGTAAGAGCGGGCTTATTATGCTCCCGGTTATTGATTTCCTGACTGTCGTAGAGTAAGTGGTTTTTTTCATCGAAAATGGCCACCCGCCGGTCTGAGTAAGCGGTGTACGTATCTTCATCAATTCGTCGGAGCAGCGATTCATTGATCGACTGTTTTTCGACGAGCAGATGAGTCATCGTGATACCCCGGTTCTTAATTTTGGTCAGAAAATCTTCCTGCTTCGATATCGAAAAATAATAATAGAAATTGACCAGAAACAGTAGCAGAACGGGTGATACAACGGCAATAAAGGTGAGAGAAAGTCGTGTACGGAGGGGCATTGCACAGGCTGGTCATGTATAGTTGAAATCAACCCTGGTTTTCCTTCATAATGTAACCAATTCCTTTTCGGGTATGAATTAACTTGGTGGAAAAGTCTTTGTCGATTTTCTTGCGCAGCGAATTAATGTATACATCAATCAGATTCGTTCCCGTATCGAAAGGGATATCCCACACGTTTTCGGCAATTTCGTTTCGGCTAAGTATGGTGCCCTGATTGCGTAAGAAGTACTCCAGTAGGGCTATTTCGCGCGGAGTAACACTAATGGGTTGCCCGGCACGGCTCACGGTTTTTTCGCGCAGGTCGAGCGATAAGTCAGCAATGGTCAACTGGTTTTTATAGGTTGTAGTATTGGCTTGCTGGCTACGTTTTCGACTAACCTGAATGCGGGCCAGTAGTTCGCTGAACTCAAAGGGTTTAACCAGATAATCGTCCGCTCCCGCATCGAACCCCGATAGCTTATCTTCAATTGTTCCCAGCGCCGTGAGCATGATAATGGGAATGTGAGCATTTCGGCTATGAAACTCCCGGCATAGATCGAATCCGTTGCCATCGGGTAGGTTAGCATCCAGAATAATCAGATTAATGTCGCCAAAATCGACAGTTTTGCGGGCGGCTGTTCCATCAAGTGCCACCGAAGCCTGAAAGCCGAATTCTTCCAGCCCTCGCTTCAGAGACATGGCTAGTTTGATCTCATCCTCAACTACAAGAATACGCATACGATATACGATATGAAGCTTATGGAGTACCAAGTTACTAGATGAAAATCAGGTTTTGGCTGTCTTCAAGTATTTCTAATCCTTTCTTTAAGATGCTTTAATCTTGGTCAGGATTAAGGCTTATACTTTTGTTTTCGCTAGCAGGACGTAAAGGAGCCCGGTTTTAAATAGGGTTTCTTTCGGTTACTGACCAAATCGAACAGCCGAAATTGGCCTCTTTCGAAGTGGAAAACTAGCCCACATTGACCTGGCTTCTCAGGAGACCCGACGTATTACTGATTATAGATCATTATCTCGATTTGAATAGCTCAAATCGGGGCTGGGAAAACTATATCTGCCAGGTTCCAATCCGAACCCTAACAACAGAATAGTCTGCTAGTAATAAGCGTAAAAGATTGATAATGAGATTTTAATAATCACCTAACTAGTTCCATATAAATACCTGAATTGTTATGAATAGACTGCTCATGCTGATGAGCTTGTGTGCTTTGTTGTGCCTTACAAGCTGTTCGGAAAAAGAAAAAAAAGAACTGAATATCAATTATTTGGCTACTAGCCCAGTCAAGGTAGATACGTCGATTGTGAGAGATTATGTGTGCCAGATCCATGCAATTAGCCATATAGAGGTTAGGGCACTGGAAAAGGGTTACTTACAGAAAATTTTTGTGGACGAGGGGCAACTGATTAAACAAGGGCAACTCATGTTTCAGATTTTGCCTATTCAGTATCAGGCAGAACTACAGAAAGCTGAAGCTGAAGCCAATTTTGCCGAAGTTGAATACAAAAATACAAAAGCGTTAGCCGATAGTAATATCGTTTCTAAGAATGAGTTAGCGCTATCGAAGGCCAAATTTGATAAGGCAAAAGCGGAGTTGAGTTTGGCGCAGGTGCACCTCGGATTCACGGAAATCAGAGCGCCGTTCAATGGCATAATGGACCATTTTCAGGTACGGCTAGGAAGTCTCGTCAACGAAGGTGATCTGCTCACCACATTGTCTGACAACAGCAAAATGTGGGTTTATTTTAATGTTCCGGAAGCCGAATATCTCGACTATAAATCGAAAACCAGCGAAGAAAACCTCGATAATGTAAGCCTGCTGATGGCCAATCACCAGGTGTTTAAATATCCGGGCGTTGTTCAGACAATTGAGGCCGACTTTAACAACCAAACGGGAAACATTGCGTTTCGGGCCACTTTTCCTAATCCTAACGGCCTGTTAAGGCATGGCGAAACGGGCAGTATACAAATGGTGCTACCGCTGAGTAATGCCCTGATTATTCCCCAAAAAGCCACTTTTGAAGTCCTGGAAAAAAAGTATGTGTATATACTGGATAAGAATAATGTAGTGAAATCGAGACCGGTCTCGATTGCGGCCGAATTGCCTGATTTATATGTAATTAAGGATGGGTTAAAAGTAGATGAGAAGATATTGCTGGAAGGGCTTCGGACAGTGAAAGAAAATGAGAAGATCAGCTATCATTTCGAGGACCCCAGAAAGGTTATCGCTGGTTTGCAATTACACGCGGAGTAAGGAGGATTTAAGAATTTAACCCAAAAAATAATGTTTCAAACATTCATTCGCAGGCCAGCTTTTGCCATAGTGATTTCGCTGGTCATGGTCTTCGTGGGTATGCTATCCATGGTTACCCTACCCCGATCGCAGTTCCCCGATATTGCTCCGCCAATGGTAGTGGTTTATCTGTCGTATCCGGGGGCCAGCTCAAAGGTGTTGACCAATTCCGTTCTGATTCCGCTGGAGCAGGCTATTAATGGCGTTCCCGGAATGAAATATATGTTTTCGACGGCCGCCAGCTCTGGAGAAGCCAACATACAAATCGTATTTAAAAAGGGTAGTGATCCCAACCAGGCTGTTGTAAACATCAATAACCGGGTACTGCAAATGAAGAACAGGCTACCGCCCATTGTGCAGTTGGAAGGTCTTCGGGTTCAGCGGTTGATGCCAAACATGCTGATGTATGTGAACCTCTACGGCAAGGATACTTCAAATATTGACATGAAGTACATTTTCAACTATGCCTACATCAACATGCTGCCAGAACTGCAACGGATCGATGGTGTAGGGTTAGCCAAGATTATTGGTAGCCGCCAATATGCCATGCGTGTCTGGTTGAACCCAAACCGGATGCGGGCTTATAATATTTCGTCGGAAGAAGTGATGGAGGCTTTGGGCGAACAAAGTATCATTGGTTCGCCAGGGCGATTGGGCCGGGCCGATAGCAGGCGTTCAGAATCGATTGAATACGTTTTGACGTATCAGGGCAGGTTTAGTGACCCGCAGCAGTATAAAGATGTCATTGTCAGGGCTAATCCTAAGGGAGAAGTTCTACGCCTGAAAGATATAGCTGAAGTTGAATTAGGCAGCGAGTACTATGATATTTATTCGAATAAGGATGAGTTCCCGTCGGCAGCCATTACCCTCAACCAGACGTATGGTAGTAATGCCACCGAGGTAATTGAGCGGGTGAAAGAGAAACTGGACGAACTGAAAAAGGATTTTCCACCGGGTATAGAGTATGAAATCAGCTACGACGTTTCCAGTTTCCTTGATGCCTCCATCGATGAGGTAGTCCATACGTTACGAGACGCCTTTATACTGGTAGCTCTGGTCGTGTTCATTTTCCTTGGCGATTGGCGATCTACGCTCATTCCAACGCTTGCCGTTCCTGTATCGCTTATTGGCGCCTTCTTTGTGATGCAGGCTTTTGGACTCACCATCAATTTGATTACGCTATTCGCCCTTGTCTTGGCCATTGGTGTGGTGGTCGATGATGCAATTGTGGTGGTTGAGGCCGTACACGCCAAAATGGAAGAGAAACACCTGTCGCCTTTCGGGGCTGTGCAAGAGGTACTTGGCGAAATTAGCGGGGCCATTATTGCCATTACCTTGCTGATGACGTCGGTATTTGTGCCGGTGACTTTTATGTCGGGCCCGGTAGGGATATTCTACCGGCAGTTTGCTATTACAATGGCATCGTCTATTGTCATTTCAGGTATTGTGGCCCTTACACTAACACCGGTGCTTTGTGCTATAATTCTGAAGAATACGCATGGTCAGCCCCGAAAAAAAACCATCTTCAACCGGTTTATCGACAGTTTTAACCATGGTTTCGAAAAACTTACGGGCAAATACGTCGGCTTGCTGAAAGTGATAGTCAACAGACGGGTCGTTACGTTTGGTCTGTTACTGGCCTTCGGTTTAGGCACTCTGGGAATCACTCAAAAACTACCCTCTGGCTTTGTTCCGTCCGAAGACCAGGGGATGATTTACGCCGTTCTTCAGACACCACCCGGATCAACGCTGGAAAGAACGTATGCGGTTAGCCGTCAGCTCCAGCAAATTGCTAAAAAAGTTGAAGGCGTGAAGTCGGTTTCTTCGCTGGCGGGTTATGAAATTCTGACTCAGGGGCGCGGATCAAATTCGGGAACGTGTCTGATTAACCTGGAATCCTGGGACGAACGAAAAAATACGGTTAAGGAAATTACCGAAGAGCTGGAAGAAAAAACCAAAGATATTCCTGGTGCAAAAATCGAATTCTTCGATCCACCGGCCGTGCCTGGCTACGGAGCTGCCGGGGGGATAGCTATACAACTGCTGGATAAAAATACGGACATCGATTACCAAAGGCTGGGAGGGGTTACGGAACAGTTTATGGCCGAACTCGAAAAGAGAAAAGAGCTGACAGCACTGTTCACGTTCTACAGAACTGACTATCCACAGTATGAACTGGAGATTGATAACCAACTAGCCATGCAGAAAGGCGTTTCTATCGGTAAAGCGATGGATAACCTTTCCATTCTCATCGGAAGTACTTACGATCAGGGTTTTATCAAGTTTGGCCGTTTTTTCAAACTGTTCGTACAGTCCGATCCTAGCTTTAGGAAGATGCCTACCGACCTGTTGGGGCTCTATGTAAAAAGTGATTACGGTGAGATGGTGCCTTATTCGTCGTTTATGAAAATTAAAAAGACGCAGGGTATCTACGAAATCAACCGATACAATATGTACACGACGGCATCTATCCGATGCGCCCCCGCTGCCGGATATAGTAGTGGTGAAGCCATTAAGGCTATTCAGGAAGTAGCTAAACAAACACTGCCCAAAGGATATGATATTGACTGGTCGGGGCTTTCGAAAGATGAAGTGGCTCGCGGCAACGAAGCTATTTATATCTTCTTAATTGTTTTGGCTTTTGTGTATTTAGTTCTTGTGGCGCAGTACGAAAGCTTTATACTGCCCTTAGCGGTAATTTTATCGCTGCCAGCGGGGATTTTTGGGTCGTTTTTGTTCATAAAACTAACCGGGCTATCGAATGATATTTATGCGCAGGTGGCCCTGGTGATGCTGGTTGGTTTGCTAGGTAAAAATGCGGTACTGATCGTTGAGTTTGCTATTCAGAAGAATCAGGAGGGCATGTCTATTTTCGACGCAGCCATTGCAGGAGCTAAAACGCGTTTCCGGCCAATTCTGATGACTTCCTTTGCCTTTATTGCTGGATTGATTCCCTTGGTTGTGGCCCACGGCCCTGGGGCAATAGGAAACCGCACTATCGGGGCTTCGGCGCTTGGTGGTATGCTTTTCGGGACAATTTTTGGCGTAATTATCATCCCTGGTCTATACTATATATTTGGTAAACTGGCCGAAGGCAGAAAGCTGATCAGAAATGAAGATGACCAGCCATTAAGCGAAAATTTTGTTCACCTCGTAGACCATTTTCCCCAACCTGAAGAAAGTTAAATCAATGAGTAAGAACAGACTATCGACTTGCCTGGGGCTAGTAATTCTTGCCCTATGCAATGCCGCTTGTAGTGTGCCCCATTTAGTTCAGAAAACAGAAAATAGAAAAGTGCCTGCGAGTTTCAACAACTCGCAGGACTCTACTAACTCGGGGCGGGTACCCTGGAAGGATTATTTTACCGATCCCTACCTGTATGCGCTGATTGATACGGCTCTCGCTAATAATCAGGAACTAAATATTACGAAACAGGAAATTGAGATTGCCAATAACGAAATCAAATCCCGGCAAGGGGCCTATTTGCCTTTTGTTTCCCTCGGTGGTGGAACCGGTATCGACAAAGTGTCCCGGTATACCAGCCAGGGAGCCAGCGATGCCTCTACTGAAATAAGACCGGGCGTAGCAACTCCCGATGTCTTACCAAATACGTATCTGGGGGCTTTTGCAAGCTGGGAGGTAGATATCTGGCATAAGCTGCGTAATGCCCGCAAAGTGGCCGTAGCAAATTACCTGGCTTCCATTGAAGGCAAAAACTTCATGGTAACCAATCTGGTATCTGAAATCGCTACGTCTTATTATGAGCTTATGGCGCTGGACAATCAGTTGGAAATCATAAAACGAAACATTGATATTCTGACGAATGCACTCACCATAATCAGGCAGGAGAAGGATGCCGCCCGGGTTACTGAGCTGGCCGTACGCCGATTTGAGGCCGAAGTATTTAAAACGCAGAGTATGCAATATGATATTCAGCAGCAGATTATCGTGACCGAAAACCGGATTAATTTTCTGGTGGGTAGGTATCCGCAGCGAGTGCAACGGAATTCCCAGAATTTCGGGACCCTGATTCCCGCTAAAATTAATTCGGGAATCCCATCGCAACTGTTAGCGAACCGGCCGGATATTCGTCAGGCAGAATACAATCTGGAAGCCACTAAGCTGGATATGCGTGTGGCTAAAGCCAACTTCTATCCTTCGTTAACTATTTCGGCATCGTTGGGCCTGATGGCCTATAGCCCCTGGTATTTGCTCAACACTCCTCAGTCATTAATGGCGTCGTTGGCAGGTGGGCTGGTTGGTCCATGGATTAACCGAAATGCTATTACGGCTACGTATAAAAATGCCAGCGCCCGACAAATTCAGGCTGTTTATAACTACGAGCGAACGATTTTGAATGCGTATATCGAAGTGGCTAATCAACTATCAAATATTGATAACCTGGAAAAGAACTATACGATGAAAAACAACCAGGTGCAGGCGCTAACTCAATCGACAAATATCTCGCTTAAGTTATTCAGATCGGCACGGGCCGATTATATGGAAGTGCTGCTGACCCAGCGCGATGTGCTGCAAGCCAGAATGGAACTGGTTGAGACCAGAATGCAGCAAATGAATGCCCTGGTCAATACCTATCGGGCGTTGGGGGGCGGATGGAATTAACGAACGGAGCGTCAGTTCTGGCCAATAATGAGCCTGTATAAAAAGGGAGGTGGGGGATTTGAACGATCATCTTGCGTTAATGAGCCCGCTTCCCTTTTGGGTCGGTAAAATAAATCTATTGCACTCCGTGGTTAACGCAAGATTATTGCGGTTTGGCTATCAGAAGCGTATTGACAAAAGCAGAGCCGTTAACTTGTTGGCTATAGCTGGTGCGCACGTAGGGTTCGCCCGTCAACAACAAAGAAGCCATTATGCTGCACCAGCAAAAGTGATGGTTGGTGCAGCATAGGCGGTCTTGGTGTCATGGATAGTAAGATGGATAAGTTCGTACATACCTAAATACACTTTCTTATACATGTGTATATTAGCAATCGAAGCCGATATTAAGCTTGCCGTATCTCTCAAAAAAGGCCTCGAAGAGTGGAGTTTTCAGACAATGGTTGCGCTGGAAAGTGATGCTGCACTCAAAGTGATTGAGCTGAACGAAGTTGAGCTAATTATTCTGGATGCTCATTTGCACGATATAAATGGTTTCGAACTGTGTCGGCAAATTAAGGCAACGAATGATCACATTCCCCTGATTATGCTTTCCAGCGAGGGTTCTCTGGAGAGCAAACTGTCGAGTTTTGATGCCGGTGCCGACGATTTTTTAGTGATTCCCTTCGAGTTCAGCGAACTGCTGGCTCGCATTCAGGTTCATCGGAAACGCAGCCAGCAGGTTGCCAATCCCACCACGACAAGTCAGCTAAGAGTGGCCGATCTGATACTGGATCTCCGGAAGAAGACAGTTGTTCGGGCGGGGCAGCAGATCGATATTACATCGCGGGAATTAGCCTTATTAGAGTATTTTTTGCGGCATCGGGGCGCTGTGATCAGCCGTAACGAAATAGCCGAAAATGTGTGGGATAGCCCGAACGGTATGCATACAAACCTGATTGACGTATATGTACATGCGCTCCGAAAAAAAATTGATAAAAACTTTTCACGGAAACTAATCCATACCCGAGTTGGCATTGGATATATCATGCTGGATCAATAGTTTGTTTAGGCTGTGGTTTTGCTCAATACGGAATAGATTAGAAACGCCTATGGGCATTTCTAATGTAACTAGAATCCGTAGAGGTCGTTAGCTTAATCAGGCGTTAACGTCGGCCACACGCTTTGTTTAATGGCTTGTTTCACCGTATTTGACACAAACAGATTGTATTTCAGAATGGCATATATGGCTCGGAAACCATCGCGCCACCCAATTTTTTTACCTTCGGCATAGGTGCGGCCGTAGTAAGAAATACCAACTTCATAAATCCGTATGTTGGGTATATGGGCCAGTTTTGCGGTTACCTCCGGCTCAAAGCCAAACCGCTTTTCCTGCAAATCGATGGCCTGAATCAACGACGTTTTAAAGACTTTATAGCAACTTTCCATATCCGTCAGGTTCAGGTCGGTGAAAATGTTGGAGAGGAGCGTCAGAATCTTATTGCCTACCGAGTGCCAGAAATACAATACCCGATGTGGGTGGTTGCCAATAAAGCGACTGCCATACACTACATCGGCTTTTCCATCGAGCAGGGGCTGAAGCAAGAGCCCGTATTCGTTGGGATCGTATTCGAGGTCAGCATCCTGAATAATAAGCCAGTTGCCGGTAGCCAGTCGAATACCCGTATGCAGCGCTGCACCCTTTCCCTGATTAACGGTATGTTTGATGTAGTTGACATCAAGGTCAGGATTCTGCTGTTGGAAAATAGCCACTAAATCGCCCGTAGAGTCGGCAGAACTATCGTCGACAACAATAATTTCTTTCCGAATATAATCGGGTAACGGAGCTGCTACTACTTTGTTGAGCAGCTCAATAATGGTGCGCTCTTCATTATAAGCCGGAATGATGATGCTTAGTTTCATTTGTAGAGGGAGGTGTTGGTTACAAGTGAGTCGGTAAAAACAGAATGTCGTCGGAAGCCCTGTTCAATGGTGCTGCCTCTGAGCTGAAGATCATCGAAAAAGAATGGGGTGCAGGGTTGCTCAACGTCGAAACAGGATTTGCTGGGCGATTCTGGCACCAATACGGTCAGGTTGCTACGCGTACGCTGTGGTCGATACGTCAGGGTGGTATAAACGTGGCTTAGGGGCTCGGGGCTTAGCCAGATACTGACCGGTAATTCTGGATTCAGCATGTTTTCTCTAATCAGTATGTAGCTCAGCAAGCAGAATAAAACCAGGCTCGTAAGTGCTATCCGCAATGCTTGAGGCAGTGTGTATCTAACTAAGGCACAAACCGGAAGCAGGGCCGATGCCCAGATAAATGCATACCCGAAACGAAACTCTGGCGCCTTTAAAAACCAGAACAGAAAACCCGCCCAGGCAACACTATAGGCCACCAGCCATTCGTGGGCAGGTTTGCGGAGATAAAACCATTGGCCAGCCGCTACTATGGGTGATAGTGTTGCCAGAACAAATAGCGGACGGTTAGGCCAGTTGTACCAGAACCACCAGTGAGTCCACCACCACGACACCCATTTGGTAAATGGCCAGGCAAGCTTTTCCGGGTCGAATTCGGTTTCGGGAATATGAAACCGTGCCCAGAATGTGATGATGTTCTGTTCGTAGGTAGCTACCTCTTTGGCTACTTTCCAGTCTACGGAAAACAAGTCGGGTTCGGTGAGCGGGAAAAGAAGGTAACCCGACAAAATGACGTTTCGGGCTAGCCACGGGCCCACCAGCAGGCAACCTAAAGCGATAGCTAAACCCACATGCTGCCAGCGTATCCAGTGCCGATGCCGATAGAACAGAAAGGGCAAAAACAGGAGTATGGGAATGGTGGCCAGCTTTATGGTCAGGCACGTAAAGGTTAAAGCTGCCAGCAGAAAAGCCCGACGTTGAGGAGCAGGCTCTTCCTCGTTTACCCACAACAGGAACACAAACAGACTCAGCACCGTTGCCCAGACATCGGGCGTTGGAGCATTTACCTGACGAATCAAAAAAAATAAGCTTAGCCCCAGAAAGCCCAGCAATAACACCAATTGAGCAGCAGAGCGATTGGGCTGGTTGAGTTGCTGGAGACAATAAGCCCCAAAGAGCAACAAAAGAAATCCGTTGAGCGGAAACAGCGTTTGGCCCATCAGATCGGTAAAGCCAACGGCGGCTCCCACTACAAAAAAGCTGGAATTGAATGCCAGCCGACTGAATAAATTGCCAAGGCCAGGAATAACGCTAAAACGTTCGGTATACCGAATGGCGGGCAAATGATACGTTCCGCTATCGGGATTGCCTGGGCGCTGGATGGCATACAAAAGTATGGTCAGCAAGAGTAGCCAGAGCATAGGTTGCCGGGTTGCCGCCCATAAACTAGCCACTGCACGCCGAAACGGGGCCCCTGCCAGATACCAGTTTGCAAAAACTGCCAGAACGAGCAGCGCCACAACCGACCAGCCATTAACGGGCAGGGCGAGAGATACCAGTTGCAATAGACCAACTACACCGATAAGGCCTGCCAGAATGGTTTCCGTTTGGGTAAGTACCTGTGGCCAGCAACGGGGTGTGAGCGAAAATAGGCCTGCACCCAGTAGTGAAAACAGGAAGTATAAAAGAATCCATAAGAATAGCAGGGTCAACATGATCCGGTTCCGATAAAATTGGGAATCGATAATGGTGGCCTTTGTAAGGGAGCCTTGGTTAACAGGTGCAAATCTAAGGTTTTCATAAAAATTAGGTGTGGACGTAGCGGATCGTTATGGTGTGTAAGATGCGGAAAGAACGCGTATTGGTATATAGTTCAAAGCCGCAAAAGGTGAATGGGGAATTTTAGTTTAGTTAAACGCTGGAATAAGGTACAGGAAATTACAGATTCCTGATTTGTAAAGCGAGCCCGATTAATAACGACTTAGTTAAAGGTTAAAATTAGCACCTGCGCCTATAGCAAATGCGGCTAAAGTAAAGAGTTTCACGCATTTTTCACGAATATTGATTCACCTTATCACCCTGTTCGCTATTAATATATATTGATCGGTGAGAAGGGTTGACGTACTCAGCAATTAATTTTAGCTTCGTCTATTTCCTTTGCTTATGTCTGTTCGTTCATTGCCCACGTTTTCAACTGACCTGGATTTGTATAATGCATTAAGGCGTCGTGATGAGAAAGCATATCATTTTTTATACGCCGAATCGTTCCCGTCGTTCAGGCATTGGGTGCTAACGCATAATGGTGCAGCGATGGATGCCGAAGATGCGTTTCAGAAGGGATTGCTTAGTTTTTTACTCAATCTGGAAACAGGGCGGTATGAACTTCAAAGCAATACACGCATAACAACTGTTGTTTTTGAATACTGTAAACGGGTATGGTTTACTGAGCTAAAATCCGCTCGGCTACGTATGCGCGGAACCATACCCGATGCGGTAGACATGCCCGATACAGCCGATGTTGCCAATGATCTGGAACGGCTCGAACTGGTAGACGTTGTCCGGCAGTCGCTCGGGCAACTTAAAGACGAGTGCCGAAAAGTAGTTGAATGGTTCTATATAGAAGAATTGTCGTTACGTGAGATTGCCGAAAAGCTTGGGATGAAAGAGTCGTCTGTAAAATCAAAACGGTATCAGTGTACCGAAAAATTAAAGGAATATTATCTGCAAACGACTAAACGGTTAGGGTTATGAGGCTTTCTGAAGAGCAATATGAACTGATCGAAGCCTATCTGACAGGTGAATTGTCGGAAAAAGATAAAGCAGCGTTCGAAAACGATATGAAAACCGATGCCAAACTGGCCGGCGAAGTAAGCCGGCAGCGTGAGCTTCGGCTGGGCTTACGGGCGTTGGGGATCGAACGGGTGCTCAAGCGTGCTCAGGCCGACTACAAAGCGTCGGTAGCCTCGGATATGTCCGGTGTTGACAATCAGGTTATACTGCGGCCATTACTGAATTGGCGATATTGGGCCGTTGCTGCTTCGGTGGCTGTACTGCTGAGTATCGGATATTATTCGTATCAGGTTAGAGCCGATCGGGAAGCCGAACTGGCCTATAATGAAGCCTTTACTCCCGAATCGGGCGATGAATTTCTCAAAGGGTTTCCGTCAGGAAACCGTTCAAAAACAGCTCGAAAGCAGTTGCTGGATGCGCTGGCCAGCTACAAAGCCGGGAAATATGATCAGGTGATTGAAAAATTAATTACAATGCCAGTCGACAAGCAGACCATTTATTACAAAAATTACTTGCTTGGATTAAGTTATCTGGCTAACAATCAGGCGCTGGAGTCGATCTCGCTTCTTAAAATGGCGATGCAGGCTCCCGATGCTAAACTGCAGCAAAAGGCGGAGTGGATTTTGGCGCTAGCCTACGTGAAGAGCAACGAAAACGAACTAGCCGAGCCCATTTTGTCGAAAATTAGTAACGACGAGGCCAATCCATTTCGTTCACTAGCGCAGAAAGTGCTGAAAAAAATCAACTAGGTTTAGTTCAGGTGAAAGAAAGCCTAAAAGGTTTCGGAAACCTTTTAGGCTTATGCTGAATGCACGCTACGGCTACTGATTAAACAGTGTTTTAACCTCATCCTGCGAAAGAGCACGGTTGTAAATCCGTATTTCGTCCATGGCTCCATAAAAATATTGCGGATAGTCTTTCAGTTGGGCACCAAACCGCAAATCGCCACCGGGGCAGTTATCCATTGTGCTGGCGGGTAAATCATCTTTTGTATAAAGTAAGGCCCCATCATAATACATTCTGGCAGAATGGCCAACATAGGTAAAGACAATATGATGCCAGCTAGTTAAGTCAAGCTGGCTGGTAAGTGGAAAACTTTGCCATCCAGTAACCGGCTGGCAGCCACTGTTTTGTTTGATATCGGTTAGGATGGTAATTGAGCCAGGCTGGTTATCACTAGGCTTTATTGTCGAACTATACATTTCATTTTTGCTATCGGTAAAGTTCGATTTGTTGTAAATCTGCATTTTTCGATCGACCGTTATGGGTTTAATCCATACGCTGATCGACAGCGCTTGTGGGCGAAGGCTACTGTTTTCGGCCAGGTAGATATAATTGCTCTGACCATCGAACAGAATGGCAGCGTTCGCAACTCCTCTATGATCGGTCGTAAACGTAGGGTTGTTGACTCCGTTGGCATGGTTACCGTTGCCACTGGCATCCTGTAGTGATTTATTGGTAAAGGGTAAATAAGCAATCAGCCCATCGGCAACCGGATCGACTAAGGTTGTAAATGAACCTACTGGCCCAGGAACGATTGTTCCGTTAGGCAGTTTGGCGTAAGGCCGATAGTAATACGTTGTGTTGGGAGTCAGAGCGGTTAAATTAACGGGAATATTGACGCCAATATTGGGGGCTGTTACTATTATACCCGGACCGGAATTACTCATGTCGGGCGTGCTGGTGGTCGATGAGTATAGAATGCCATACTCAACGGCGGCAGGGGTACCGGCCTTCGATACAATGAAATTGACTGTAGCGGTTGTGACACCTGCGGTTGCGTTACCATTGATGGCAATAGACGGATTTTCGCCGGAGCGGAATGTCTGTACGGTAGTGCTATAGCCCGAACCTGATGAGTTAACGGCATAGCTTCGAACATAATACATTGTATTGGCTTGTAAACCCGTTAGCGAGAACGGAATAGACGTATTTAGGGCCACAGCGTCCGTTTTTTCAATCGTATAAACATCGCTTTCCCCTATTTTTGGGGTTGTGCTGGTTGGTGAATAACAAATTCCATAACGGCTGATTGTTGCGTTGCCATTAGTGGTTATGGTCATCTGGGCATCGGCCGATGTGGGCATGATGTTGGTTATCGGCTGTAAGGTTACTGTAGGAAGCGTTGCTGTATTAACAATAATGGTTCGCGAAAGCGTAATGCTCTCCTCGCAGCTATTGCTCAGTGTGGCTTTGGCAGTATAGGTGCCGGAGGTTGGATAGGTATAGCTAACGGTGGTTCCGGTAGTAACCGTTGTGCTGTTGGTGCCAAAATCCCACTGAACGTTGTCGATCGTGCCGGTTGCACTGCCAATGCTGAAATTTACTTTCAGTTGTTGAGTCTGCGCTTCGAGCGTGCCGGTTGGAGATGTACAATTTCGTTTGTTTTTTTTGGTTGGCAACTCCCAGGGATCGCAGGCCCCCAGCAACAAGGCACTAAGTCCAATAAAAAGAAGGCCCCAAAGGTATGTGGTGGATATTTTTGTTGTCATCTGCTGTGTCAGTACTTAAGATTTTGAATGTCAGAAAGTGAAGGTTGCCGCTACACCCAGCGATTGCGACGAGGGTTGCCAGTGAAGACCCGTAGCACGAACTGGTTTTTTCGGTTTGTGGATGAGCAGATAAAGTTCGGCCACCGTTGCTACGGCCGCTACTCCGATGCAGGCTTTGTATAATCCGTTTTTTTGCTGAGCCGACTCGGCGGCATTATAGGCGTCGAGATATTGCTGATAAGCAGTCGGATTGGCAATTGTGCCGCTGCCAGTCGGGTCTACTGTTTGACTGACCTGACTCAGCGTGCCCATTTTAGTCTGAAAGTCGTTTCGAAGCAGGACAGCATAAATTCCGGCTCCGATGGCAACTGCGCCCACGGCCACTTTCAGGCCAGTGTGGCTGGCTGGTTTTAGCAGATTATCAATGTTTCGGATCTGTAGTCGTAGGGTTTCCTGCCGGGTGGTTGCGTATTTAAGGGCCTGTATGTAGCTTTCCCGCGCTTTCAAATAGTTTTTCTGATTGAAAAGTAGATTACCTTCCCGTTCATAGTAATCGGCCAGTTGGTTTTTCGTGATTGGGTCATCCTGATTAAGACCCAGCAACTGGTTGAGCGCCTGAAGAGCGGCCTGATTATTCTTTGCAGCAAATGCATCCGTAACCTGCTGGCGTAAGGCTGAGCCGCTGGTACACTTTTTGATTTGTTCCAGCGCATACGGGTCATTTTCAAAACCGGGTACTTCAAGGCAGTTCTGATACTGTCGGCGGGCTTCAGCGTATTTTCCTTCTTTAAAAAAATCGTCGCCTTTCTTTTTATACCGATCATACTCATCGTCGATGCTGATTGCCGAAGCCAGCAAAAGCGTTTTCGATAAGGCCAATACCGATGATGTAGACAGGAATACGTAGAAAACAAATAGGTAGATGAGTTTTGGCATTAGGTGTAGGTTATTGGTTCGTACATTGTTTAATTTTAATCTGGACTTCGCGAGTGTCTTTCAGGGCCTGAGCCACCTTAAACCACTCGCGTGCACCTTCATATTCGTCGTTGTCGAAAATTCTGTTGGCTTTGGTCATGTATACCTTATAGGCTTCGTCGGCCTGAGTTGTATTCAAATTGTTTGTTTTGGCCAGTTCACGCGCTTTCGAAAAACTGCCAATCGCTTTTGCCTTGTTATTGCTTTGGGCAATAGTCTTGATGCCTTCGTCGATTAGCTGATCATATTCCAGTTGGGCCTGCTGCCTGATCGATTCCGTATTGTTCGTAGGGGCAGGTTCACGGGAGGCTGATTTTTCGGGTTCTGGCGATGCCGATGCTGGTACAGATGATGTCGTAAGACTATTTTCTTTGGTTGGCTCGGCAGGTGGATGTGCTATGGATTCTTGTATTGTAGTCCGAAAGGCAATCACATCCTGGCGGGTTGGATCGAGTCGGAACGCATTGGTTATCAGCGATAGTGCCTGCTTGTATTCTTTCTGTGCATAGGCACGTCTGGCATTACGCAGAGCCAGGTTAATCTGTTCGTTTAGGGTGCTTTTCGCGTTATTGTCGTTCGGTTGAGCGGGTAATTTTCCTGATTCCGGCGCTGCATTTTCTTTCGTGTTTAGGGTAGTTCCTATCGTTGATGACTCCACTACCCTGGCAGGGCCATTGTCCGATTGGTCAGGAATAAAATAAAAGCCAGCCGCCGTTGCAATTGCCAGACCAATGGCACCTAGCGCTACAACCCGCCACGGAAACGCTGGTGGCAATTGCGACGCGATCGGCTTACTTTCGACGGATGTATTCAATAGCGCAGGCGGCTCATTGAATGTTGTAACCGGAAAAATATCGGTAGGGAGTGTTTGTTCTGAAACAATCAACGGCTTTACCGTGGAACCAGAAGCTAAGTATAAATCAGTCTTTTCGGCCTGATAAACGTCGGTTGGCTGCTCCTGTTCATGAACAAGTACGGGTTTAGGGCGAAGCTGTTCGATGCAGAAAGCCAGGCCACGGGCCGCTTCTGGCATTTCGGGCGCGAGTTGCAGAAGCTGTTCGAAACCGGTTTTAGCCTCTTCGTATTGCTGCCTGGTCAGTAAGTCGTTGGCTTTAGCCAGCAGGCCATGAAGCATTTGCCTGTTGATTGCCAGTTTACAAGCCTCTGCACCGGTTTGGGCCTCCAGATGGTGCTCTCGTTTGGCAAGAATTTGCTCAAATCGTGTCAGCGCTTCTTCATAGCGTTGCTGATTCTGGAGATCGATGGCCTCTGCCAGCGATTGCGAAATGCCGTCGAGCAGATCGAGCAATTCGGTTTCTTTGCGGGCTCGCTCGTGAATATCGCGTACCAGACAGCGCCTGATAATGGATTGGTACGGCTCCTGAATCGTAGTCAACCGTTCGGGAAGTTCTACCGTAATAATTTTCTTTTCGATCGCGCGCCGTACCGATTGTTCGCTGCTATTCCGAAGGTCGGACCGGAATGGCTTTTCGCCCGTAAGCATCTCATACAAAATGACACCAAAGGCCCACAGGTCGAGGTTGAAACTAACCCGGCTCCCTTCAATTTGCTCCGGTGCTTTGTAGGAAGGCGTACCACGGCCATCGCTCAGGTCGAAATCGGAGCTATCGAGTTCGTCGTCGCTAACGAGTTTACTTAATCCGAAATCGGCAATCTTGGGGATAAATCGTCCTGCATTATCGCGTGAAATAAGAATGTTGGCTGGTTTAAAGTCGCGGTGAACCACCCGGTGCCGATGCAAATGCTGAAGCCCAAGCAGAATGCCCCGCGTAATGTCGTAAACCTGATCTGCTGTAAGGATCTCCCGGCGTAGTAAATCGGCCAGATTGCCATCTGCATAGAACTTCATGATGGCGAAGTCGCTGATGCTAGTATCTGTTTCGATGCGGTAGCAGGCGTCGTAACGGGCAATATTCGCCTGGCGTGGCATACGCCGGGCCAGTTCGACTTCGGCTTTCAGTGACTTCGAATCATTGCCTTTAAATTCGCTGATCTTAATGGCTACCCATTCTGTTTCGAGCTGATCTTCAACTTTAAAAACCCGCCCGTAGGAACCCGTTCCCAAAAGGGCGCCCGGATCGTTAGGCCGGATCGGGTAGCGCTGCCTGAAATCCCGGAAAGTAGTAAAGGTTTGGCTCATAGTTGGGGATTACGTTACAGATAGGATAAGGCCAGTTTGTCGGGGAATTTACCATAAAAAACAGGCGTTTGCCGGCTGCGGGTGGCCTGTTTTACGCGGGGTGCTATATACTGGTGCAATTCGCGAATTGTTACAATCTGGTTGCCGTCGAGGTCGGCCTGCCCCATTAAGCCTTTGAGCAAATAATACGTGAAAGCGCCACCCTGCAGCCGCTGGTCCTCAACCGCATATTGTGTCGACCGACTGGCCAACAACATGGCTACGTAGTGGTTGTTATCTTCATTGGCGGTGATCTGAGCCGTTTTCTGGCGTTGCTGTTTGGTTAATCCTCCGGCCAGGCAGGCATCTGCGATGCATAGCTTGGTGGTTGCTTTTGAGTCCCGAAAAGCTGATTTAATGGCCTGATAAGAAAGTAGTTTTTGCCGGTTGCCGGGCCTGACATCGTAGGGTACAAAACTTTCGGGCAACCCGTGTCCCGAAAAATAGAAAATAACCCGGTCGCCGGGTTTGGCTTGTTTAAAAAGCGATAAAGCTTCCCTGATCTGCTGATAGGTAGCCTGCTGGTTGGTTAGCAATCGGATGTGATTCGCGGGGACATTGCCACCCGCTTTGCTTCGGAAATACGAAACCATCTGCCGGGCGTCTTTGTCGGCATACCGCAGATCGCCTGTTCTATAGGTCAGCGCCTGATAATCAGCAATTCCGACAACTACCGCATAGGTATTGCCCGGTGGTTCATAGAATGGCCAGCTACCAAGTATTCCTAAACAGATTAGCGTGTTAATGAGCATCGGTTAAGAAATTGTAGAAACCTGCTTAGGTTCTGTCTGTAGTACGTTACGGATTCCGATCAGGTAGCCCGAATAATTGTCTTTTGTCCGGCCATCGCATAACGCTACCAACGAATGAATTTTGGCCTGGTCGGGCATATTGGTTGCCAGTACTGTTTCGAGCGTATCGTTGTCGAGATGCTCCAGCACACCATCGGTGCAGATGAAAAAGTAATCGCCAGCCTGAATGTCGGTCAGAAGACTAATGTCGGCCATTGGTCGGTCCAATGCCCCCGTTGGGTTGTCTGAGCTAACCGTTACGGCCCGGCTGAGCCGGTTGCGCCAGGGGTGCGTAAGGGCCTGGGTAGCCGTAATGATGCCAGCCTCTACCATATCATTGACCTGTTTATGATCTCGGGACTGGAAGATTATTTTACCGTTTCGGAACTGGTAAATTCGGCTGTCGCCAATGTGTGCTACCGTAACGCCGTGCTGATGGAGCTGAACCAGTGCTAACGTCGAGCCCATTCGGCCAACGAGGGGATGCTGGTTCATATACTGGCTGTAAGCAGCATATGCCTGGTCGAGTGCTGCCTGTAAATGAACCGTATCGAAAACCGGATTATGCATCGATACCGCATAATTGGCAATGCTCATACACAACAACTGACTGGCTACTTCGCCTTTATCGGTACCGCCAATCCCGTCGCAAACGATGAAGAGACTGCTCTGCCCGCTGGTATGCCCAACGGCGGGATAGAGCGCATCCTGGTTGATAACACGTTGCCCAATCTGAGAAAACGCAACAGGTGTAGATGTATCGATATGCATAATTTATTGGGTACGGTCGGGGTTGAAGGCCAAATCAACTCTATAGGTAGCCAGCATATCCGGATTCAGAGCAAAGTGCCTTAAAATGAACCGGTCGGCTCCGCCCAGCGTAATAATTCCGCCATCGTCTACATCGATAATTTCGGTTTTTCGTAGTGGCATTTCATTGAGTAACGTTCCATTCAGACTCGTATGAATCTCATGCGTACTGGGATCGGTGGTGCCGTCCTGAATCTGATAGCGTAGTTTGCCCGTCCATTTATCGAAGGTTACCGTCAGTGTACAATGCCGTCGGCTGATGAAACATCGGCCTTCGTGCAAAAAGCGCTCAACCCGAATGGTGCAGGTTTCGGAAGTGCCGATTATGTTTTTGCCAAACTGAAGTGGATAGGTTATGTCGGGCGAACTGGCATAGGTTAGCTGACCGAAACCAGGCAGGCCCCGTACAAGGTTTTCGTCGTAGTACGATGCTGTTTGCAGGATATTGACGGCTCCGCACCCCACATGCGAGCAAACAATCGACCCGCGTTGAGCATCGGAGGCCCGAACCATAATCCGGCGGTTGCATTGCTGACAGTTAATCAGCGTTGTTCGGAATCCACTCATGATTTATTCATCCATGTCCGCTACGTTGCCATCGTTGATGTAGGTATCATCCGTATCGTACGAATCAGAAAACCCCTGATCATCGGCTGCGTCGGGCTCGTCAATGGTTTCATCTACGGCCATTACCGAATCCGTATCCGAAGTGCCGTCGTCAAGAATAGAATCGACTATTTCTTTCGACATACTTTCTTCCAAACCCTGGCTGAACTGATCGTTGCTGAGTACAAACGGGTTGTCGAGTTTTTCTATTTCCACCAGTTCGCCGTTGAGGGCATCATAGCGGTAGAATGTATCCAGGCCTTCGTCGCCTGTTGCATCTACAATCCGATAGGTATAGCCATCGGCTCCGTCCATCACCACCGTGTCGATGACGCCATCGTGATCGAAATCGAGTCCCATGATCCGTTGCCCGTTCAGATGCCCTTCAATAAGGGTTGGTTCTGTGCTGACATTGGCTACCTCTATTGGGGTGCTAACTGTTGCAAACGGTTTTACGGGCAGATGTTCCTGAGCCACCATTTCGGTAAATTCCTGCCGTTGTTCCAGCGACAGACTACGCCATTCTTCTTTTTCGAACGTATTGTACCAGCGGCCATGCCAGCTAAAAACACCGCCCAGCCCGACCTCTTTCCGTGCCGCTTCGAACGCCTGCTCAAAAGACATCTTATCAGTCACTTTTCCGGCTACGTCAATATCGTCGGGTAACAGGATTGACGATTCCGAACCCCCGGTAGGAGCTTCGTTGGGATCGGCTGGATTATTGGGAAGATTTTTGGTTTTTTGAACAATAGCCCAGGCCGAACCTCCTAAAAGGAGGGCGGCAGCCGAGATGCCGAGCATTTTCTTTTGGTTTTTGTCGAGACCAGACGTAGGAGTGGCAGATGGTCGTGGCATGGCGAATGGATCGGTTTGGTTTTCGGATGGAATATGAATGAGTGTCATACTAAGTAGGAGTAAGATTGATGAACACCTCTTTATCGGGGCAGAGACGAAAAGGTGAATGGTAGGTTTATTTTGCCCAGATGGCCTGGCACCGTCGACAGGTTTTCTGCCTGGCCAGCAACTCCCATTCGCGCATGCCGAACGGGTCGCGACAGTCGGGATTAGGGCACCGATATTTTTCGCGAAATTCCTTATCTATCAGTTCGAGTTTTTCATCTGTCGATAGGAGCGTAGAGCATAACGTTGGAACCAGCATACTCAAACCGGCTCCCGACATTATCTGGAGTAGAGGGAACGCAGTTCCTCCCGTTGCCAATACGGTGCTTATGCCAACAACGGAAGAAAGAATGACACTCCCCGTCCGGATCATTTTTTCGCGATTTCGACAGTCGCGTCGCAGACTGGGATATTGATCAAAAACGAGTTGTAAGGCCGCAAATTCGGCTGTATAGTCGAGATTATTGAATGAGGAGGCTGAAAAATTGGGCGGTGTTTGCGGAGTAGGCTCAGCAAACACGGATGAGTCTACGGGTTTATTGGCTGATAGTGTAAGTAGCTGCTCGACACTGTATGTGGTTTCTGCTAATTGTATCGTATCCGCTGTTGTAATTATTTTCCGGGTAATTCGACTTCCGTTGACAAACGTGCCATTTTTGCTGTCCAGATCTTCGAGCACAAACGTGTCCGGGGTACATTGAATAAGCCGGGCATGATAGCCGCTTACTTTTCTATCCTCAACAACGAGGGTATTATCAATTTTTCGACCAAGGCTATAAACAGGCAACTGGCTTAGTTTGTCGATCAGGCTAGTTAGCTGACTGTCATCGATTCTGGGAAGAGACATACCGTATACCCTGGGATAATAGTTACGATGGCGTGAAAGCTGGCAAGGTCTGATAAAGGTGATTTTTTTGCAAGTGTAAGTTTACTTATTTAGTGGAAGGTATATAGGCTTGTATGTGATTTTCATTGCACGAAATAGACTTATGTCAATTCTATTTGATGATTATTGATCCTCTAAATGAGCTTAGGTAGTAAGTTACCTGTAGGGTTAAATGCCTAATTAACAATAGATATGTTTACTTGAACATACGGATTGACTATCTATAGATACCTCATTTTGTTGGTCTGCATGGCTACCTATAGCCTTATTTACTCATCTGGCATACTATAGGTAATACTTAGTGAAATTTTTACAAACCTACTGAATAGGGTATAAATACGGTGAATAAAGCCTTAAATGATTCTTTTTTGATCTTATATGTATTAAATACGCTTTTAAAAAGATAAAATAAGGTAAAAAAGACTATATGCTTATTAATATACAGTCAGTAGATTGACCTTATAATTTACTTTCCATATTGAACAAAAACAGGATAATTTTATGGAAAAACAATCTACCCACAAGGGGCTCCTTTGTAGGCGAAGGGATTCTTGTCTGCAAGAGGGGAGGCTATCCCGACAAAATACTGCGAATATCCTGCTGCTATTTTGCTTGTTGTGCTCAGTTAGCGCTTTTGCTCAGTCAAAAGTTTCTGGTAAAGTTGTTGATAGTCAGGGGTTAGCGCTGCCGGGGGTGAGTGTTTTGGTAAAAGGCACAACAACCGGTACGGTTACAGGAACCGAAGGTGGTTATACGGTGAATGTGCCAAATGCCAATGCAACGCTGGTTTTTTCCTACATTGGCTTTACTTCGCAGGAAATACCTATCAATGGACGTTCTTCTTTAAACGTTACGCTCGCTTCAGATGATAAAATGCTGAACGAAGTCATTGTTGTCGGTTATGGTGAACAAAAGAAAGAAACAGTAACAGGTGCCGTAGCAACTGTTAAAGGAGCTGATTTGGTAAAATCGCCAGCGGTTAACCTAACCAACTCCATTGCTGGTCGCATGCCGGGGGTTATTGCTACGAATCGTAGTGGTGAGCCCGGTGCTGATGGGTCGGCCATTCGGATTCGGGGGTCGAATACGCTCGGTAATAACGATGCGCTGATCGTTATCGACGGGGTACCAGCACGGGCCGGTGGCATCGACCGCTTGAATCCTGCCGATATTGAAAGCATTTCGGTCCTGAAAGATGCATCGGCTGCCATTTATGGTTCTCGTGCAGCCAACGGCGTAATTCTGGTAACCACCAAGCGAGGAAAGACTGGTAAGCCTGAACTGTCGTATAATTTCAACCAGGGGTGGGCGCAGCCAACGGTTATTCCGAAAATGGCATCGGCGGCCGAATATGCGCAGATAAACAACGAGATTAATCTTTATAACTTAAAGCCACAGTATTGGAAAGACGCATCGGCAGCGTTTGCCTCAACAGGGAGCTATACGCTACCGGACGGAAGTATTGCCAAAGCAGCCTACACGCCCGATGAAATCAAGAAGTTTCAGGATGGTTCAGATCCCTGGAAATATCCAAATACGAACTGGTTCGACGCAGCGCTAAAACCCTGGTCGCCACAATCGCGCCATACGTTACAGCTAGTAGGTGGGAGCGAAAACGTTAAGTATCTGGTATCGGCCAATTATCAGAATCAGGATGCTTACTACAAAAACTCGGCAACGGGCTATAAACAGTATGATTTCCGTCTGAACCTTGATGCCAAGGTTAGTAAGTATATCAATCTGGTAACGGGGGTAGTTGGTCGTCAGGAAAATCGATTTTACCCAACGGTTAGTGCTGGCTCTATCTTCCGAATGCTGATGCGGGGTTATCCAAATAAGCCTGCCTTTTGGCCAAACGGATTGCCTGCTCCCGATATTGAAAATGGTCAGCAACCTGTTCTGGTGACTACATCTGCGACGGGCTATGATAAAGACACGCGTTATTATCTGCAAAGTAATGCCAGTGTGAACATTACAAACCCCTGGGTACCTGGCCTGAAATTAACGGGTAGTGTGGCATTGGATAAGTACATTCAGCAGGGTAAAACCTGGCAGACGCCCTGGTACGTTTATAGCTGGGATTATACATCCTACGATGCAAACAATCAGCCAATTCTGCAGCGCGTTGCCAAAGGGCCCGCACAGGCGACCCTGAACCAGTATACCAATGATCAGTTCAACTCTCTGCTTTCGGGTATTCTGACCTACGACCACGTATTTGGTGGCAATCATGCCATTACGATACTGGGGGGTATTACGAAAGAACAATCGAACTCTAACGGATTTTCGGGATACCGGAAATATTTCGCTTCGACAGCCATCGACCAATTGTTTGCAGGCGGTAGTGCTGAAAAGAACAGCAATACCACTGCCGCCTGGGAACGGGCCCGGATGAGTTACTTCGGTCGGGCCGCCTATAACTACAAAGAGAAGTACCTGGCCGAATTCTTATGGCGTTATGATGGTTCGTATATGTTCCCATCGAACAGCCGCTGGGGTTTCTTCCCTGGCGTAACGGCGGGGTGGCGTATCTCGGAAGAAAACTTCTTCAAGAAGAGTCTGCCAGCAATTAGCTCACTCAAACTGCGGGCATCGTGGGGACAGTTGGGTAATGACCAGGTTTATTTCAATGGTTCGTTACGTGAATATGACTACTTGCCGACGTATGCCTACGGTGACGTAGTTAATTCGAACTGGGGTTATGTGGTTGGTAATCAGGTTGCTCAAACGCTTTATGAAAACGGCGTGCCGAATACAACCCTGACCTGGGAGGTTGCTAATAATTCCGATATTGGTTTGGAAGGTTCGGCATTGAACGGTAAGATTTTCTTCGAGTTTGACGTATTCCAGAACAAACGGTCGAACATCCTGTGGCGGAAAAGTGCTTCAATTCCGCAAACAACAGGTGCAACCTTGCCCGCTACTAACATCGGTAAAGTAAGCAACAAAGGGTATGAGTTCCGTGTCGGTTATAATGGTCAGGCTGGTGAGGTAAAGTATAGCGTTAGTGTCAACGGTGGCTACTCCAAAAATACCATTACGTTCTGGGATGAGACCCCAGGGGCACCGGAATGGCAACGTTCGACAGGTAAGCCAATCCCAACGAACGTAAACGATCCCAACCAGGCCAATGGCACGCTGATGTATCAGTACGATGGCATTTTTGCTACGCAGGCCGATATCGATGCGAATAAAATCGATTATAGTGGGGTAGGTGCCAGCACACTGCGCCCTGGCGATATGAAGCTGAAAGACATCGATGGTAACGGGAAAATTGATGCCAATGACCGGGTTCGGGCCGATCGAAACAACCTGCCTCGTTTTCAGGGCGGTCTGAACGCAAGCATACGCTGGAAAGGCTTTGATCTGAGCGTACTGTTCCAGGCATCTGCCGGAGGACAAATCTTCCTGCAAACCGAATCGGGTACGATTGGTAACTTCTTGAAATACAATTATGATCACCGCTGGACGGTCGATAATCCAAGTACGACTGATCCCCGAATCGTTGACCGGAGCAACCAGTATTTCTCGAATGGGACTACTTACTGGATGAAGAGTACTGACTACATTCGTCTGAAGAACCTGGAACTTGGCTATACGCTGCCCGGTACCATTGCTGGTAAAATTGGCCTGAGTAACCTGCGGGTTTATGTGAATGGTTTAAACCTGGCTACGTACGCGCCTGCCCTAAAAGGCATACTTGATCCTGAATCAACTAGTGGAGCTAGTTCAACGTCAAGTACGACAAATGGGCAGTACTATCCGCAGGCACGCATTATCAATACAGGTTTGTCACTCAGTTTCTAAACGATTAATCTGAACAGTATGAAGTATATTCTAAAATGCCTGGCGTTTGGCCTTTTTCTTGGCGTGACGCTGGTAGGTTGTAATTCCGACTTTCTGAACACAAAGCCACTCGATAAGGTGTCGGGCGACGCTGTCTGGTCGGACGCAGCGCTGTCAGAAGCGTTTGTGACGGATGTTTACAACGGTTTGCGTGATGGTATTCTGGACCAGATGAGCTTCGATTGCCAGACCGATAACGCACTCTACAGCTTCGGTAAGCAGGATGTAAACGAAGCCAACGTGAGCCCATCGAATTTGGGAACAATCAAAAGCACGATGGAATGGAGCGCCATGTATCAGCGCATTCGGGCGGCCAATATCGCTCTGGCGAATCTGGCCAAGCCTAAGTTCGACAATACAAATGGCATCGCTGACCGCATGAAAGGCGAAATGTATTTCCTGCGTGGTTACTACTACAATCAGTTGCTACGTTATTACGGCGGTGTACCACTCATTAAATCGGCGTATACACTGAATGAAGGCGATTTTACGATTGCCCGGAATACGTATGAAGAGTGTGTCAACTCTATTGTTAGCGATCTGGATTCGGCCGCTATCCTGCTGAAGGGCAAAACATTGGCAGCGGGTCGGGCAACCATGGGAGCAGCTATGGCGCTCAAAGCCCGTGTATTGCTGTATGCGGCTAGTGATCTGCACGATATTCCGACGGCTAAAGCCAAATCGAGCGTGATCGCCAGCTTCTCGAATCCCGAACTGCTGGGTTATGTAAGTGGCGACCGGACCGCCCGCTGGCAAAAAGCAAAAGATGCCGCGAAGGCAGTTATGGACCTGAATCAATATGGCTACAAGCTCAATCTGGCAGCGCCGGTATCACCCACAGAAGGTCAACAGAACTACCTCAACTTATCGCTGTCGCGCAATGGTGGCGAAGCCGACGGTATTTTCCTGAAATACTACATTCGGGTATCGGCCGACGACTGGGGTTCGTGGTATCCACGTAACAATATGCCCAATGGCTATCATGGCTGGACATCCAGTGAACCAACCCAGCAACTCGTCGATAGTTATGAGATGATGGACGGTACGAAGTTCGACTGGAAGAATCCAACCCATGCATCTGCGCCCTACGAAAACCGCGATCCTCGTTTCTATATGTCCATTCTGTATGATGGCGCACAGTGGAAACCCCGCACGCCCGACGGAGCAGGTATCGACCCGGCTGGACAAATTCAGATGGGCTTTTATGAAACCGGAACAGGTGGCGGTACCGTTACACCCTACGCTGGACTGGACACGCGCAACAGCACCATCGAAAACTGGAATGGTACCTGGACCGGCTATGGTATTCGGAAGTTTATGGACCCCGACCCAACGCTGGTCGATATGAATACACGTCAGGAAGTGCCATCGATTCAGATTCGCTACACGGAGGTAGTACTGAACTACGCCGAAGCCTGTATGGCACTGGGGCAGGATGAGGAAGCCAAAACCTGGATCAACCGGGTACGGTTCCGGGCCGGTATGCCCGCCATGACCGAAACGGGAGCCGCCCTGATGACCCGTTATCAGAACGAACGGAACATCGAAATGCTCTTTGAAGACCAGCGGTTTTATGATGTTCGTCGTTGGATGATAGCACCACAAGCGCTGGGACAACAGGCGAAAATTATTGTGATAGCAGGGAAACTTAAACCTGGTAAGACGGTGACGACGTATAAGTATAGTAAAGACAACTACACCTATACGTACAGTGTACAGGATCTGGGAACGGGTAAGGAAAACCGGAAGTGGAACGATAAAATTTACTTCCTGCCTATTAGCCGCGACGAAATTAACCGCAATAGTAAGCTGATTCAGAACCCTGGCTACTAGTTATGAACTACTGGGCATTAGTCAGTCGTCAGTAGCGCTTTGTTAATGACGACTGACTAATCCCAACGCTGTTTTTTGAAAATGTCAGTGCCTGCCTGTTGGGTACTGACATTTTTTAGTTTTATTTTTAAGTACTTATGCCTGGAACCTTGCCGTACACGACCTCAATTGTTGCCTCCACCATTCTGCTGGCCGGAGTTTTACTAGTGGCTGGTTGTACTCATGCCCCTACCGATAAAACCGAAGCCAACCAGGAGCCTCCGCTATTTACGGTATTACCTGCCGAAAAAACCAATATTGATTTTAACAATGTACTGAACGAAGGCCTCAACACAAACGTGCTGATGTATGAGTACTTCTATAATGGTGGTGGGGTGGCTGTTGGCGACCTGAATGGCGATGGATTAGACGATATTTACTTTAGTGGCAACATGGTGCCTAATCAGTTGTACATCAACGAAGGCAACATGAAATTCAAAAACGTTACGGCAACAGCGGGCGTTGCCGGACGCGAAGGACCCTGGCGAACCGGCACGTCGATGGCCGATGTCAATGGCGATGGGCGGCTCGATTTGTTTGTCTGTTATTCGGGCAGTTTACCTCCTCAGAAACGCGTTCCACAACTATTCATCAACGACGGCTCCGATGCGCAGGGGGTTCCCCATTTTTCGGAGCAGACCGCACAATGGGGTTTAGATCGCCCTGGTCAGACCACACAGGCCACTTTTTTCGATTACGACCGCGATGGTGACCTGGACCTGTTTCTCCTCAATCATAATCCCCGACTGTTGCCCGTACTCGATCCGGGACCAACGGCGGCTCTATTGGCACAAAGTAACCCCGAAATTGGCGTTCGCTTGCTCAGAAATATGGGCAACCGGTTCGACGACGTTACTGAACGTTCGGGATTGAGCAGTTCGGTACTGAGCTATGGGCTTGGCCTGGGTATTTCTGACCTGAATGGCGATGGCTGGCCTGATCTATACATTTCCAACGATTATACCATTCCCGATTACCTGTACCTAAACAATCACGACGATCGGGGAAATGGACCAACTTTCACGAATCAACTCGCAAATACTATTAACCATACGTCCCATTTTTCGATGGGCAATGATGTGGCCGATGTCAATAACGATGCCCTGCCCGACATTCTGACGCTCGATATGTTGCCCGAAGATAACCGGCGGCAGAAACTCCTGATGGCTCCTGATAACTACGAAAAGTTCGATCTGGCCGTTTCGTCGGGCTTCTACTATCAGCATATGCGGAATATGCTGCAAATTAATGAAGGAAGCCCCGCTGCCCCCAAAGGGGGAGCCAGAAGTGTTAGTCAAACTCCGCCTTTGGGGGCAGCGGGACTTCACTTTTCTGAAATTGGCCAACTAGCCGGTATTTCAAATACCGACTGGAGCTGGGCTCCGCTGCTGGCCGATTATGATAACGATGGCTGGAAAGATCTGTACATCACAAACGGGTATGTTCGGGATTATACTAATCAGGACTTTCTGAAGTTTATGACCGATTACATGCAGAACCGACCTGCCAACTTCAGCCGCGAAGATGTGCTGGAACTCGTTCATAAAATACCTTCATCGAATGTAGCGAACTACATGTTTCGTAATCGGGGAGGGGATGCGTCGGGCGAAATAACCTTTGCCAACGTAGGAGCTGCCTGGGGATTGACACAAACCTCCAACAGTACCGGCGCTGCCTATGCCGACCTCGACAATGATGGTGACCTGGATCTGATCGTCAACAATACCAATCAGCCCGCTTTCATCTTTCAGAACGAAACCAATAAAGAGCGCAAATACCATTATCTGTCCGTAAAGCTCATTGGAGCTGGTGCCAATACACAGGGAGTAGGTGCAAAAGTGACGATCTATCAGGCCGGGAAACAGCAATATCTGGAACAAATGCCTACCCGCGGCTATCAGTCGAGTGTGTCGCCCAAACTGCACTTTGGGTTAGGGGCATCGGAGCGCATTGATTCGCTCCGAATCGTTTGGCCAACCGGTAAACAGCAGGTGCTCCAGAATCCGAAAGCCGACCAACTGCTTACTCTACAGGAAAAAGATGCCCATCTGGCGTATCGCACTCCGCTGGCTGCGCCCGCCTTGTTTCAGCCCGTAAAGTCGCCCATTGCATTTGCTGACCCCGTCAATCCGGTCAACGATTTTAAACGCCAGACGCTGCTGGTCAATGCGCAGTCATTCAACGGCCCCTGTTTAGTGAAAGCCGATGTCAATGGCGACGGGCTCGATGATATTTATGCTGGCGGTAGCAGCGATCAGGCTGGGGCTTTATTCATTCAGCAGCGCAACGGACAGTTTAGCCAGTCGGCGCAGCCCGCGTTCGATAGCGATAAGGCTTTCAACGATGCCGATGCGGTGTTCTTCGATGTGAATGCCGACGGTGCTATGGACCTGTACGTTTGTAGCGGTTATTATGGTAATCTGACTCTCGGTGACCCACTTCTGCAGGACCGATTGTATCTGAACGATGGAAAAGGTCATTTTACGAAAACAACTGGAGCACTGCCGTCCATGCAGACCAGTGCTGCCTGCGTTCGGATAATGGATGTGAACAGCGACGGGCGCCCCGATTTGTTTATTGGTGGGCGCGTAGTGCCGGGTCGGTATCCGGAGACGCCACGGAGCTATTTGCTTATCAACGATGGGCAGGGGAATCAGCCGCATTTTAGCGATAAAACCAGTCAGCTTGCACCAATGGTTTCGCAGATCGGGATGGTAACCGATGCGGCCTGGACCGACCTCAATGCTGACCGGAAGCCTGAGCTAGTGGTTGTTGGCGAATGGATGCCCATAACAGTATTGAGCCTCGATAAGGGTAAGCTAACCGATCAGACAACGAATTTTCTGGAAAAAGAATACCGGGGCTGGTGGAACAAACTGCTGGTCGATGATGTCAACGGCGATGGACGACCCGATCTGATGGTTGGTAATCTGGGATTAAACACCCAATGCCGCGCCAGCGATCAGGAACCGGCTGAACTGTACTACAAAGATTTTGACAGCAATGGTAAAATAGATCCGATTCTGTGTCTCTACGTCCAGGGCAAAAGCTACCCACACGCAACCCGCGACGAACTGCTCGAACAGCTAGGTATGTTGCGCCACCGGTTCACAAATTATGACAGCTACTCGAACGCAACGCTAACCGATGTTTTCACGGCTGAGGAGTTGAACAATACACCTAAACTAACGGCCAATATCTTCCAGACGGTTTTACTCGCCAGCAAACCTACAGGAAAGTTGGCCGAAAAACCATTGCCATTGGCTGTCCAGAACGCACCTATTTTCACCATTACCTCGCTCGATTATGACCGCGACGGTCACAAAGATTTGTTGTTATGTGGCAACACAAGGCAGGTTCGGCTGCGATTTGGGCGGTCGGACGCCAACGCTGGTTTGTTGCTGAAAGGCGATGGTAAGGGAAGTTTCACGGCAGTGCCGCAACGTCAATCTGGTTTTCGGCTAGCTGGCGATGTAAGGGCTGTTTTGCCGATTGGCAATGAACTGTTGTTTGGTATAAACCAGCAACCCTTGCAGGCTTATATGAGTCAAAAGTAGTAAGGTGTTGATTTTCTGTCGTTTAACCCTAAAAGGTTTCAAAAACCTTTTAGGGTTTTTTTTCTGCCAATGACAAATACCCAGTTACCAGCCACGGATTAAAAGTTAATTTTAACATAATCGTTACTCCGCTAGTTTATTTCGGTCAGTACGATTACTCTTATTCCGTACACAAGTGGCCACCATTCCAGAATTAGTTAGAAAGTTTGCTCTGATTGCAGGGCTAATGAGCATCGGATTATCGGTTTGCAGAGCACAGATTCCTGCTTCCGAATGGCCCGATCAGCCAGAGATTTATTTCCCACAGGCCCCAACGCCTGGTAAGTGGCGAAAATCGATTGGTGCCGTTTTTACAACCACCCCTCCCGAACTTACCGAAGAAATTCGGGTAAGTGTTCCGGCTATTGATTTCAATGTGCAACGAGGGCTGACAAAGCATTTGTTTGTGGTTAGTCGGCTCCAATCGCAGATCGTGCAAAGCAACCTGGGGCTGGGGCTACGCTGGGCAACGCCATTAACCGATCGGTTGTATATGTCTGCCGGCTATGACCTGACGGCCTGGTTTGGTGCCCTGAAAATTAAGGACGTTTTCAACAGCCAGGCCTATGGTATAGAAACGTTTCCGAACCTGTCGGTAGGATACCGATTGACCCGCGATCTGGAACTGACCGTGAAAGCCGAAGCAATTATGGATTTGTACTACCGATCGAAGGTTGGAAATCTGGCGGTTGTCTACGATCGACGACAGGTAAATGGCGTTGCTTTCACAATCATTCTCGAACAGCCTTTTTATAAGAATCACCATGTTTCGGCTGGTTTCCGGGCTGCTTATTCCAATTTCAATTGGCAGCTTTGGTCGCTCTACGACACCTTTGATCGTAATCTGTTTTATCCACAACTTATTTTTGGCTTTATCCTGTGAAACGGCTTATCTACATCCTGACCAGTCTGGGGTTTCTGCTTTTTTTTGGGTGCAGGAAAGACTACGAAGCTCCAGTGCCCTATAATTTTACCAACCAACCGGGCGCAGGCCGGTTTACACCGGCTGTTCGGCAGGCTATAGATGGGGTCTACAGCGTTAGCGACGGAGCCGGACTGTTTGGTGAGCAGGTGGCGCTGAAATGGACGTATGTACTGAATGGGGCTGATACAACTCACTATCTGTCGGTTTTTACGGGAGTTGATGCAGGCTATTGTAATCTGGAAATTAACCAACAGGCCGATAGCTTATGGACAACGGGCTATTGGCGAAAGCTGATTAATACGCGAACGGGACTGCTGCAATTAGCTGTTCGAGTCAGGCATAAGGGCCTTTTGGGGGCATTCAATGGTCAACTGGCCGAAGGTGATACCGTAGTGATGGAGGGCCTCTATGGTAACGAAACAGCCAACCCATCGCAAAAAGTGACGTTTACCTACCGTCGGCCACTAAACCAGCGACCGTTTTCTATTCTGGCTCATCGCAGTGGTGGTCGTACGTCAGATCTGCTGCCTGCATCCGAAAATTCGGTAGAAATTATTAAGCTGGCGTCGCGACTGGGCGCAACTGGTATCGAAATCGACGTGCGCTATACGAAAGATGGGGTACCGATTCTCTACCACGACAATACACTTAATCTGCGTCTTGTCCAGAAAAACGGCCTGTCGGGACCAGTCGAAAATTATACCTATCAGCAGTTGAGCAGCCTGGTTCGGCTCATTAATGGCGAAAAAATTCCAACGCTGGAAGAAGCACTCGAGACTGTTGTTAACAATACAGCCCTGAGTTTTGTCTGGCTCGATACCAAATACATTGGCCCAATGGATAAGGTACAGGCCATTCAGCAGAAATACCGCCAGAAAGCGATTCTGGCGCGTCGTGATCTGCGTATTGTGATAGGTTTGCCCAGCACCGACGCCGTGTCGTCGTACGAAGCGCTGTCCGATAAGTCCAATACACCAATTCTTTGCGAGCTCGATACAGGACTTACCCGGAGTTTAGGCGCTCGTATCTGGGCTCCGCGCTGGACACTTGGCCCGCAGGTTGATGAGGTAAAGGCGATGCAGGCCGACGGACTGACGGTGTTCGTCTGGACGCTCGATGAACCGGAGTTTATTCGGGAGTTTATAGCTCAGAACACATTCGATGGCATCCTGTCTAACTACTCCTCGGTTGTTGCCTATTATCACTACACCGAACAGCAGTAATCACATGAAAAAATATTTATATTTAATCGTCTGGGCCGTTTTTTTGTTAGTGATACATACGGCAGCCAATGGCCAGTCAAGACGGCGAACGACCGATTCGACCCGTATCCGGCGCGTTTGGCGACTCTCCGGCGACTCGACCCGCTTTCGTCCGCGCCTGCCCGATTCGATTCGTACCCGTCGCTGGGATTATGCGGTTGTTGTAACAATAGGAGGAGGGCTGTCTTATTATTCGACGCATCTGGGTGTTCCCTCCAATCTGGAGCAGGCTCGTATCAGTCGTTTCGGAACGCCATCCTCTTTTCGGGTGATGTGGTATCCTGATCATCGGCTGCGGGTTGGGCTGGAAACAGGCTGGACCACCATGTATCGGTATCGGGGGAACGTTGATGGAGTACGAACACGTGTGTATGTGTCGGCGGTGCCCATGTTGCTGGTGTTTTCCATGCCACTGGCCTGGGTCAGAGGCTTTGAACGGAATCTGGTTCGGCGGATGGCCATTACCGTCGGAACGGGGGCTTATATCAATCATTCGCGGCTGGATTATGCCGGAATTGTTGAGTCGAATACAATAAGTTTGGGCTGGATGGCGGCTGCGTCATATACCTATCCGCTGGGACGACGTTTTAGGGTTGCCGGAGAAGTGAAATGGTTCGATGCTGTCGCTGTTGAAAATGCGGCTTTTACGGCCGAACTTCAACTAATGTGGCGGGCCTTTTCGTGGTAAATAACAAAGAATGAAAGAGCGAACAGGTGGAAGGCCAGTCTGCCCGCCCACCAGCTAAATCACTTGTTTGTTAATTCACTCATTCGCTCTTTCACTAATTAAGTAATCGTACGTTATGAATCAGGAAGACTCTAAAAAAGAAATTCTGTTTTTAAGTGATACGCAGGCTCCTATGTGGGTTGAGCGGTTGGTGTTGCGAGCCCATCAGAACACAAAAGCAACTACCACCATTTTTGCCGAAATCATCCGGCTTAGACCTGATGTGCTGTATTGGCTCGGCGATATCGTATCTCTAGGGTACCGAAACAACAAATGGCGAATTATTGACCAGTTTCTGGAAAAATGCACCGAAGTGGGTACCGCAGTTTATGCTATCATGGGTAACCACGATGTGATGGGACGCCCTCGCAAAGGGGCCCGCAATTTCCAGAAACGCTTTCCAGAACATATTCCAACCGGTTACGTAAAAATAACGGATGGGATTGCTGTTGTGATGCTCAACTCCAATTTCAGTACGCTCTCAGTGGCCGACCTGGTTAAGCAACAGACGTGGTACGAACAGACCCTCCAGGAGCTTGATGCCGATCTGGCGGTGAAAGTGGTTATCGTTACTTGCCATCATGCGCCTTTTTCGAACAGTAGGCTGGTGGGGTCGTCGAAACTAGTGCAGCAGCGATTTGTTCCGGCCTATACCCGATCGCAGAAAGGACGGTTATTTATTACGGGACATTCGCACGCATTCGAGCGGTTTCAGTTCGATGGCAAAGAGTTTCTGGTTATTGGCGGTGGCGGTGGACTTCGGCAACCGCTCAATATGTCGCCGAGCCGTCTGCCCGATCTGGCCACAACCTACAAACCGCTGTTTCATTATCTGGCCGTCCGGCGCGAAGGAGAAGGCCTACGGCTAATATCCTACTGCCTGCGCAACGATTTCTCGGGTTTCGACCAGGGCTATCAGTTCGAAATACCGGCCGAGGTGCCGGTTGCGTAGTTACTGCTCCTCTACTGTCCCAACGCCAAGCTCCGAAAACAGCGTTTGCCAGTATTGCGTTATGGCCGGGTTGTTTTCCTTTACCGATGCGTTTGGTTCGAAGGGAAGAATCATGGTAATATCGGGGCTGCCAATCTGGTATTTTTTCAATTGTTCGGCGTCGGCTTTGGCCCATTGTTCGGCCTGCGCATTATCTTTAGGAGGGGTTATCTGAAAATCACGTCGTCCGGGGCCTTTCACGCTTTCAATCATATCGCTCAGGTAATAGACCTTCACGGTAGCACCAGTTTCGTTGGCTTTGGCCATAACGGGTAAACTCGCCCAAATATCGGTTTCGCGGTTCGATGAGCCCGTGTTTTGGGCGACAAGTTGTTGTAGGACGCGTTGCCGAATCTGTGTTTTTTCGCGCGTGAGCGACATAGCAAATTCCGTTTCGGCCGTTTCGCGGTCGGTTGGACTAGCCGCCGACACATCGTCCATTTCCGAGCGTACCGTTATATTGAGTGCGCGGGCTTTAGACGTATTTTCGTGGATGAAATAAACGTCGAGCCGGTCGCCTTTCTGGCGGATATTCTGCTCAATAATGTCGGTTATAGCTTGCTGATATTTTTGAGCAACGAACGCTTTGTTCGTATTTACGCTACGCGTCTTATCCAGAAAAATCAACGTATAAATCGGCCCTTCGGTGTTTACGCTTGCTTTATCGCTATCGCCAGAACAGGCTAGTAAGCTTATCAGGAAAAAACCGAGCAATGCCCGGCTCAGAATGATCGTACGTGTCATGATGTAGTAAGCCGACGGTTACTGGTTCGACAAAAAAGTTTGCCGCAGTGTGCTGTCGGCAGGGGTGTTGTGATTCCAGTAATCGGTCAAAATGGTTTTCTTTAAAACGGCTCTGGAGGTCAGAAGGTTATCTTTACTTTTGTAGGTTTCGCGCCATCCCACAATTTTATGTGGAAATTGACTTTCAAAAACGATCACCAGCGTTCGGTCGTCGGTTGGGTATTCGATGGTGTACGATTTAAGGTATTTTCCCGGATAAAGGATGCCTTCATAATTCTCTATTCGTAGTTTGGCCGGCAATGGTTCGAGTCGTTTATGGCGCAGTCGGGCGGTCATTGTGCCGGGAATTAACTGAATTTCGCCCGTAGGCAGCTTTTCAGGATTCAGCCGGATTCGGTTCCAGAGTTCATCTTCGAGGCTAGCCTTTCCAACCGTATAGTCTTCGCTGGCTTCGTTCTCGAAATACGATTTGCCCGTAATTTCGTAGCCATTGTTTCGGTAATTGAGCTGAATATAGCTATGCCCGCACCATTCCTGGGCCGATGTGCTCACCTTGAGCGTATTCGGAAACAGGGGCGCATTGCCGGTGTTGATGGGTGTGAAAACCGACGTGAACAGCGAATAATCGTAAAGGCCCGTCACAAATTTTTTCGACAGGTTAGTTTTAAGTACCGGTATCGATTTGTCGTGGCTTGCGGGCGTTTCCGCTTTTACCTGCTTATCGGTTCGGAAGTCTTCTGTTACAAAAATCATGACCGCTTCGCCCGGATTCAATGAACCATATTGCGCCTGTTCGAGCTCGTAGTGGTTCAGTTCGGCTTTGCCTGTAAACCAGTAGCTGGCAAATTGAGCAGATGTTTCGTTGGCAGACGATGTTTTAACGGCAGGCTCCTGTTGAAAGATGGTTGCTTTCATGGCAAACGCGAAGACAACAGCCAGAGCCAGAACGATGAGCAGGAAGTTTTTCTGGACGAACATAGATTTTGATTCGGATTGTCAAAAGTACTAACAATAGCTAACTTGCTCAATTCTAACCAACCCCACCAGCATGCACTTTTATCAATTAATTGGCACCCTCGAAGAGGTTTACACCGAATTTTCTAGCTACGCCATTCGACGTGTAGATAACAGACCTTAGTCCGGTTGCCAGCCGTTTGAGTCAGATAAGTCGAATGGGAATCAGTATAAGTAAACCTGCCGACATAAAAAGAATAAATTGCTAGTTATCACGCAGAATCATAAGAGTTTGGCATTTAAAAGTTAGTTAACTTTCGTAGCGTAAACTCTTTCAATTATGATACAACCTTACCGAAAACTGCTCCTTCTGTTCCATTGCACCTTGTTTGCCATGCACTCCCTGATGGCACAGGTCGAAAAAGCACCACCCCGTCACGAAGGCGAAGGACCTTTTGGGCGTCTCATCATTCGCGGTGTTACGCTGGTCAATAGCACTGGTGCGCCACCCATTGGACCAATAGATATCGTGGTCGAAAAAAATCGGATTGCGCAGATTCAGCAGGTTGGCTATCCTGGTGTTCCCATTGATCCGAAACGACGTCCGCAGGCGGCTCCCGGCGACAAGGAACTGAACTGCGAAGGTATGTATCTGATGCCTGGCTTTGTGGATATGCATGGGCATATTGGCGGACAGGCGCAGGGAGCCAATGCCGAATATGTGTTCAAACTCTGGCTCGGACACGGCATTACTACCATTCGGGACCCATCTTGTGGCAATGGCCTCGACTGGGTGCTTGAGCATCGGGCTAAAAGCGAACGAAATGAAATTACGGCCCCCCGAATCAAAGCCTACACCGTGTTCGGGCAGGGTGCAAAAGAGCCGATCAGTACACCCGAACAGGCGCGTGCGTGGGTGCAGCTAAATGCGAAACGAGGTGCCGATGGTATCAAATTCTTTGGTGCCGAGCCGAATATTTTCCGGGCTGCTCTGGAAGAAAACAAGAAGTTAGGTTTACGGTCGGCCTGCCACCATGCCCAATTGGAAGTGGCACGTATGAATGCATTGGCAACTGCAAAAGCCGGATTAACATCGCTCGAACACTGGTATGGGCTGCCAGAAGCCTTGTTCGACGATAAAACTGTTCAGAATTACCCGGCTACCTATAACTATAATAACGAACAGAATCGGTTCGAAGAGGCCGGAAATTTGTGGCAGCAAGCGGCTAAACCTGGCAGCGAACGCTGGAATAAAGTTATGGATGAACTGATCGCGCTGGATTTTACGCTCGATCCGACCTTCAATATTTACGAAGCCAACCGCGAACTGATGCTGGCTCGTCGGGCCGAGTGGCACGACGACTATACGATGCCTAGCTTGTGGCGTTTTTATGGCCCTAGTCGAATTTCGCACGGGTCTTACTGGCATTCGTGGGGAACTGAACAGGAGGTGTCCTGGAAAAAAAATTATCAACTCTGGATGGCCTTCATCAATGAGTATAAAAATCGGGGCGGGCGTGTAACGGCCGGATCGGATTCCGGATTCATTTATCAACTTTATGGGTTTGCCTACATCCGTGAGCTTGAACTGCTGCGTGAGGCTGGTTTTCATCCGCTGGAAGTGATTCGGGCGGCAACCTTAAAAGGGGCTGAAGCACTGGGTATGACCGATCAGATTGGGTCGGTTGAAGTCGGTAAACTGGCCGATTTTGTAATTGTCGATCAGAACCCACTGGCCAATCTGAAAGTACTTTACGGAACTGGAGCCATACACCTGAACGATAAGAACGAAGTGGAGCGCGTGGGCGGAGTTACGTATACCGTAAAAGATGGCGTTGTGTATGACGCTAAAAAACTACTGGCCGACGTTCGTCAGATGGTGGCCGAAGCCAAACAGAAAGAAAATTTCGAGATTACCCAGCCAGGTATGACACCTAAACCCGGTAAGGTGTCTGGTGGTAAGAATTAATTTGTTAACGATGTGAGCGATATGAACAGCTTCGTTCATATCGCTCACATCGTTAATGCTGAACAATAATTTTTCGAGCTTGAGTACCAACAGATTCTGTAATACGCAATAGATACTGGTTGTTAGGCCATGAGGTTGTTTTGATCGTTACGGTTGGTGAGTTCGCTGTTTTCTGGAAAAAGAAACGACCCTGCAAATCTGTTATGTCCAGTATCGAGGCATCTTCTAATCCACTTATCGTCACTTGATCGACTGCCAACGGGTTTATGATTACTAATTCCCCATTAGCGCGTATGATAACGCTCCGAATGGGTGAGTAGCTGAAATGGCCATTAGTATCCATCTGTTTTAATCGATAGTAGCTAATGCCTTTAAGTGGGGTTTCGTCAGTAAAGTAATAATGCTGTTTTGCAGAAACTGTTCCATGACCGGCCACTTGCGCTACTGAAACGAACGAGCGCAGATCGGTAGTTCGCTCTATATAGAACAGGGAATTATCCTGCTCGCTGGTGGTGGTCCATTCTAGCTGAACCTGCTGTTGAACCGCTTTTATTGAAAAAGCGGTTAACGAAACAGGCAATGGTGCCTGAACAGTATACTGGAAAACTGTTGCGCTGGTTGCCAAAGAGGTTGGCGTTCCGCAACTGCACGGACTGCCTGGTCCATTTCCGAATATTTCGGAACCTCCTCCCGAATGCCAGGCACTAACAATGTAGGTAACAACGGTGCCAGCAGGAAGTGCTGGAATGGTAGCTGTGCATACATCCACTCCCGAGCTTGTGCAGGCATAGGAGGCCACCAACACCTGTGTGGTACCAGACCCGGTTCCGTAGGCTCCTGAGGGCGTACTCCCATCTGTTGTATAGTAAACCCGTACCTGATCGGTATAGAATTGATACTCAACTTTAAACCCTATCGTAACGGCTATATTGTCGTAGACGGCATTGGTGGCAGCACTCATAAATGGCTGTGAACAGCCTGAAGTAATTGTATTCTGAGTTTGCTCATGGTAGACATAATTGGCTTCGGCAACCACTATACCAGAACTGATACAACCCCAGAGAAAAACTCCATATTGTAGAATGTGTTTCATAAATCTTAACCGATATAGGTACAATTGCGTGCTTAATGCTTGTATGTAAATATATTAAAATTATTCCTTAGTTTATTTATAGCCTTATATTTATATAGTAATTTGTCGGCCAGCACAGGGAGATAGGGAGGTGCATGAGAGTTAACGGAAAATAGAGAAGTACTTTTGGAGACCCTGAAGATTCTACGAATTACCTTATCTGTGAAAAATACAGTTGCTGTTCGATTTCTTTGCCTGTTATTAATTGGCATGTTTGCAGGCATTTGGGCCAGTGCTCAGAAACTGCCCCGTAGACGCGATATACTGGCAAAAATGACCCTGGCCAATGATTACTTCATGAAAAAATGGCCGGATACCGGAAAGGAAATTGTAACCAACAAAACGCGCCCGAGTAATATCTGGACACGGGCAGTTTACTACGAAGGGCTTATCGACTTGTATAAAACCGACCGGCAGCAACGTTATTACGACTATGCCGTTGATTGGGCTGAAAAGCACCGGTGGGGAATGCGTTCGGGAATAAAAACGCGCAATGCCGACGATCAGTGCTGCGGACAAACCTACATTGATCTCTACCTGATCGATAAAAAGCCCGAACGAATTCACGACATCAAACTGTCGATCGACTCGATGGTGGCCAGCTCTACAGTGGATGATTGGAACTGGATTGATGCATTACAGATGGCAATGCCTGTTTTTGCTAAATTGGGGGTTATTTATGCCGACAACGCTTATTTCGAGAAAATGTATCAGATTTATCAGTTCTCGAAAACGCAGCATGGTGGCAACGGACTCTACAACCCCACTGATCATTTATGGTGGCGCGATAAGGATTTTGTACCACCCTATAAGGAGCCAAACGGGAAAGATTGCTACTGGTCGAGGGGGAATGGCTGGGTTGTGGCGGCACTGGTTCGTGTTCTGGACATAATGCCGAACGATGCACCGCACCGCAGCGAGTACCTGCATATGTATCGCGATATGATTCAGGCATTAGGATTACTTCAGCGGGCTGATGGGTTCTGGAACGTTAGTTTACATGATCCGAATAATTACGGCGGTAAAGAATTGTCGGGAACGGCTTTATTTACTTATGGCATGGCCTGGGGTGTAAATAAAGGGTTGCTGGATCGGAAAACCTACCTGCCAATCGTAGCCAAAGCCTGGAATGCGATGGCTACCGAAGGCGTCCACCCCGATGGGAAGCTGGGTTATGTGCAGGGAACGGGCAAAGAGCCGAAAGATGGCCAGCCTGTTACGTACGATAGTACCCCCGATTTCGAAGATTATGGCCTGGGGTGCTTTCTGCTTGCCGGAAGTGAAGTCTATAAACTGCGATAATACGATAAACTAATGTTCTGATAAACAAGAGATCGACCCGTATACCTATGGAAGAAATTGCGTTTACAATGAAGCTCAAGCCGGGCGTTGAAGCCGAGTATAAACGTCGTCATGACGAAATCTGGCCCGAATTAGCGAGCGCCCTAACCAAAGCAGGTATCTGCGATTATTCTATTTACCTCGATTCATCAACCGGAACGCTGTTTGCTGTTCAGAAACGGCTTGATGGACATACTGCCGACCAATTGCCCGAACTACCCGTTATGCAACGATGGTGGCTCTATATGGCTGATCTGATGGATGTTAACCCCGATAATTCACCGGTTGTTCAACGATTAGAGCAAGTGTTTCAGTTGGAATGATTTGTTGAAACCATAGTAAAACGCGCCCATAAGAGAAACCGTCTCCTATGGGCGCGTTCGGTACCTAGCTTACTGGCGGCTTTGTAACCCATCCAGGATAACTTCATATTGCTTTTCAGCGGCATTGTACACATAATGGTATTCGGTTGGATAAAGACCGGCTACCTGAAATTTTTGGGGTTGTTTTATGGCAATCCGTTCGTCGTTTACTTTTTTCAGGAAATCGAGCGTAAACATTGGTTCCAGGAACGTTACTTTCCCATCCAGCGCCCCGTAAATGAATGTTGTTGTAAAGGGCTTTCCCTGAAATTCTCCACTGGTAGGGTCAATCCAGTGGACACCCATCTGAGGAATACCATTATCGCGAATATGGCCCTGTGGTATATAAGCCATATCCGGATTTTTAGTAAAACGAGGGTCGTTGGGCTTAATGCCATCGCGTTCTTCATTCGAGGTGTAGTAAAAGTGACAATCGAAGTGAGGAACATTATAAACGCCATCGGGTTCATGTCCATGAGGCATCCAGCCAAAAGCAATGTGCTTAATCAGCGTTTTATCGGCTTCTTTGGGCGGATATAGAATCCAGTGAGTCATTTCTGTTGATAAACTGCTGAGGGCAGCTTCCGAAATAGCAACCCCTACCTGCGTTGGATTGCCCTGGGCATCGACCCGGACGAACGTACGGATTGTTCCGTTACCCGCTCTGGCCGATTCGCCATACCTGGTGATAGGGGCTGGTTTCTTATTGCTTTGAGGAGCATCGTTGGGACCTAGTAAGGTCGTTGCGGCTACAATAACCAGTGCAAATAGGTTCATTGTGAGTTGATTGTTTATGGTTGAAAAAAAGGAAATTGCATTAGGGTAACACTCGATTCCTGACCTTTCCAAACCTGGTAGGCGATTAGCAGGCCATTGGATGTTGGAAGCAGAACCGGTAAGGAGGTGAGTTCGCCTGCCTTGCTCAGCGGTATGGTATGCGATTGGCCGCTTGCCGTATAGGTTCGCACCATAGTTTGGCGATAGGCGTCGGGAGCTTCGCCTATCAGTTCTTCCCAAACCATTGCCATCCGCCCGTCGGGCCATCCCGTAATCTGTGGATGCGTCCGTTGGGCTCCGGCAGTTAGTTCTGGCGTTTGGGGTTTGTCGAGTTGGGCAAGCCGGATACCTTCGCTGCCACTTGCGCCCGAATACCAGGTAGCATATACGGTCTCATTGCGGGCAAATAGTTGTGGACCCGAATGTGGGCAGGCGTTGATTTCCCAATGATCGTGACCCAGTAGCTGAGGTTTACTGAACGATTGCCCGCCGTCCGTTGAAACCACAAAGCTTACATCCCGAACCCCAGGGCCTGTCTGAGTAGGTACCCAGTCTTCTACGAGCCAATGATTACGGTCGATTATCTGAAAAAAGCCGTTCATGAGCACTTTACTGTCAAACAACCACAGAAGATCGCACCCTCGGGGTATTATCCCGGTGAGTATGCAATCCGGTACAATAGCACCGACAAGCAGTATGAAGTGGTACTGCAAAAAATGGCAAAATATTAGTCAGTAGGGCCATAAAAAGAGGGGGAGAGGTATACACTTGATATACCTCTCCCCCTCTTTATAATTGTATTCTGAAGCGTCGACGTTGTGTTTACCGTTTCGACAGATGTTGTGAGAAGAATGGGAGCATTTTCTGCTCAATTCGTTCGGCAATGCGATTGATGTGGTTGCCTTCATATTCTTCGTACGAATGGGCAATCTGATAGTTAGTTAAAATCTGATCCAGTATTTTATTGCTGGCGGCAATACTCTGATCGCGATTTCCGGCATCAAAGGCGAATGCTTTTAACTGCTTAATGTTTGTAATGTATTGATCGATTATGGCTAAAGGAGCATTGGCCGTCCATTTGGCTGTAACCATAGGCTGAGGCTGCCCATTTTCAAAAGGTAAATCGGAATAAAAAGGTGGTTTTGTCGGATTAGGTGACCAGGCTGCTGCCGACGCAAACATGGCCTGCGTCATGAAATCAGCTTTTTCAATATCCTCAGGGCTTTTTATGGCTTCCAGCTTGGCCATCGTTTCGGGAGTAGGTACCTGGCTGGTATTGGGTGTCATGCAGCAGGGGCTTAGCAAATACAGGCTGGAAAAAATTTCCGGATGTTTTTGTCCAATCCGAATAGTACCGTAGCCACCCATCGAATGGCCTGCCAATCCGCGACTGGCCACTTTCGGAATGGTTCGGTAATGCTGATCGATATAACTAACCAGTTCGTTGGCTACAAAATCTTCCCAGTTGCCAGTCGTAATGGAGTTGGAGTACATACTGCCCCGGCAGCGGGTATAAGCGTTAGGCGTTACGATAATCATTTCCTCCAATTGCCCGCCTGCAAAAGCCTTGTCGACCACAGCAGGCAGGTTGATCCAATGTTTGGTAATGCCATACCATTGGGCATCGTTATCGGTAAACCCATGCAGGAAATAAACCACCGGATACCGACGCTTTGCATCGCGTTTATAGCTGGGTGGCAAATAGATAGATACGTCGCGGTCGGGAGAATCGCCTTCCAGATTGCGTTCCAGCCCTTTCCCATGCACTTTAATCCGCTCGACCGAGCCGCGTAGTTCATTCTGGCAACGAGCCGGAGGTATAGTTAAGCAGCTAAAAAGACCGATAAAACACGCCAAACGCCGGTAGAAGCTGAACTGGTTGGTGGCCCGATTCATGATGTATTATTGGTTAAGGGGTTTACCCAAAAAAGGCTTACGGAGAAACGATATACTATTCGGCTAGACCATCGGCTCGTTTATCCGGCTATTTTTTTTCCGGATCAGTACCGGTACAATCAGAAAACTGAGGCTGCTGAACAGTAACGCAAACCCTGTCTGCACAGCATGCATAAACGTAGCCATTGCTATGCTTTCATCTTTAGGAAGGCCATACAGCAGCAATACCCGGCTCACCAGATAGTGGTATGTGCCCAGCCCTCCCTGAGTGGGTACTGCCATACCTCCAAGAGAGCTAATGGTAATTATGGAAAGGGCCGCTGTTGGGGGTAAATAGATCGTTTTATAAGAGGCAAAAAATAGACTGTACGTGGTTAGGTAAATCAGTAGGTAACTAACCAAGGTTAAACTAGCGAACAAGCCTGGCTGCTGGAGCTTCCGAATACTCATAAAGCCCTGTCCAATATTACCAAAAAGCGATACTAACTTAATTAAAACGGTATGTTGTCGAAACGTTTTTTGCTGGAAAAGCCAGTAAAAAAAAACTGCTAAAAGAAAGCCGAACGTGATAAAGCCAGTTAGTAGGCCTGTATAATTAATGGAAGTAGCTCGACTAATGACTGGCGACAGTAGCTCGAAGAAGTAGTGGCCTATTCGCTTGAATTCAACCAGAAGTGTTAATCCAATGAGTATACCAAGCATAAGCAGATCAATAACACGTTCGGCAACTACAGAACCGAATCCATGTGCTACGGGTATGTTGTCTGTGCGTTGCAGAGTACCACAACGTGTAAGTTCGCCTGCTCCCGGAACTATAAGACTAGCCATTGTGCCAGCCAGAACAGCTATGGTAGCCCTGTATAAAGAAGGTTGATAGCCAATGGCTTGTAGTGTTAGTTGCCAGCGAGCTGCCCGAACAACATTATATAAAGCAATAAGAATTCCGGTCAGGACTAGCCATCTATAGTTGGCCTGACGAAACTGAGCGCCAATATCAGTAAGAGAACTGTCTTTGAGCGCATAAAAAAGCAGAGCAATCGCGAGCCCTATAGGAAAAAAGCGCCTTAACAGTCGCTTCATATATTGAATCAATAAAAAGATGCAAGATAAATAAACCTATTGACACTGTATGGTACAAAATTTGGAGTATAGCTATTGTCAGTTTAAATTTGAGTAGATTCCATATGGGCAAAGCTAACTTTTATGGCTTTTCTATTCCATTACCCATGAAAAGCACTCCGGGTATATTAGTTATTGTGCCGTGTTACAATGAAGAAGAAGCAATTACAGGCGTCGTATCAGAAATTAAGCATATCCGTGAGAAATATAATCTGAATTTAGACATTCTGGTGGTCAATGACTGTTCTACCGATAATACTCTATCGGTTATCCGACAGCTTGATTGTCTCTATCTGGATTTGCCAGTCAATTTAGGAATTGGTGGGGCAATGCAGGCTGGTTATCGATATGCGTTTCGAAATGATTATACTATGGCTGTGCAGATGGATGGCGATGGGCAGCATCCGGCCAGTGAACTGATTAAAGTTATTCAACCCGTGCTGGACGAGCAGGCTGATGTAGTAATTGGTTCTCGTTTCCTTGAACGAAATGGTTTTCAGTCGTCCTTTACCCGACGGTTAGGTATTCGATACTTTCGTTGGCTGAATCACTTATTAATCCAAAAAACAATTCACGATAGTACATCTGGTTTCCGGGCGTTCAATCGTCGAACTATTGCTATTGTTAACCGCTATTATCCTGATGAATATCCAGAGCCAGAAGCTATTGTTCAGTTCGGGCTAAACCGGTTGCGTATCGTTGAGGTACCTGTAATCATGCGCGAACGTCAGGGCGGAACATCATCCATAACTTTTTTCCGGGCCTTATACTATATGTTCAAGGTAACAATGGGTACGTTATTTGTTTATATCCGCTTACGCAAACCATGATCAGGCTATGGAATCCCTACCGATAACTATTCAGATACTTAGCCTGTTAGGAGCAATCAGCTTTATGATTTTCATTGCCCGACTTATTGTAAAAGGACGGCTTCGGGAAGAGTATTCCTTTATCTGGATTGCGTGTACAATCATTCTGATTGTGTTTTCGATCTGGAGAACAGGCTTAACGCAGATTTCTCTTTTGCTGGGTGTCTATTATCCGCCATCGCTCATTTTTCTGGTTGGTCTTTTTGCCATCATTGGCTTTCTTGTCCATCTATCAGTAGTTATTTCCAAATTGCAGCAGTCGATAAAAGATCTAACGCACGAAGTGGCTTTTCTGAAAAAAGAACTAGACGACAAAAAAAGCCTTGAATTGGTTGTAAGCCAGGAAACCAGACCTACAACAAATTCCTGAAAAGCTACTTTGGTCTTATCAGCTCTTTTGCAGCAGGTTGCTAATTGTAAAAAATACTGTTAAACAAACGTCTTTGTATTGATCAATAGCAACTTATTTTTGCTATAACTTTTTACCTGCCCAATGTCAAAAAAGAAAAAAGCCGTTGTTACAAATCAACCCGGTAAATCACAAACGGCCCCGAAACCAAGCTTACAATCTGCTGTAAAAGATACCGCTGTTAAACCAGCACCAGCCACGGGCCCTTTGGCCGAGCCTATCGATGCTGGTTTTGAATTGATTCGCTTTGACAAACGGGTAAAATGGTTAATGGGAATTCTGGTGGGCCTATTCCTATTGTTGACGCTGGCTAAAATTCACTTCTCCTCAATACCCTACTGGAATCAGGTTATTCCAGATGGCTCTAACCCGAAACGGGGACTCATTGCTGGTACGCCACGTGCTATTCGGATGGATGAATGGGCCGCCATGTCGCCGTTTATTCTTTCTCAGGCTAACAACAAGTTTCCAGAGGAAAACCCTGCCATTGGTGGAGGCAAACCAGGGCTGGTGGCTTATCTGCCGATCAGCCATTTTGTAACTGTCTTTCGGCCAAATTATTGGGGATTTACGTTTCTGGATACCGAACGGGGCTTTGCCTGGAATAGCGTTTTTTATCCTTTGTTTAGCTTTCTGGTAGTGACTCTGTTATTTCTGGCTTTAACAAAAAACCAGTTTTGGTTATCCGTATTTGGTGCGTTCTGGCTAGTCTTTTCTCCCGCAATGGCTTGGTGGTCGTTTTCGCCATTAGGCCACGTGTTTTCGGGATCAATTATCTTGCTGGCATCTTTTTACATTTTTTATGCCAGGAAGCTACAAACACTCCTGATTGCGGGGGTTGTGTTTGGGTGGGCGGTCATAACCTTTGCGCTTAATTTATACCCTCCTTATCAGGTACCCTTTGGGTATCTTCTTGTATTCCTGCTTATTGGCTTTGTATGGCGTAATTACCAAAAAGAACTATTGTTTGATCATGTCGTAGCCAAAATAGTAACTCTTGGTATTGCCGGGCTTGCCATTGGGGCAATTGCCTATGCCTATTATGTTGATGCTAAGCCAACGATCGACGTCATGTCGAATACAGTATATCCCGGCAAGCGCAGTGATTTAGGCGGAACAGGTTTTATCGCTAATTGGCTTTCAGAGTATTATTCGGGCTGGCTGCTCCGTGATCAACGTTTTCCGAAGGCCTGGTTGAATATTTGCGAGCTATCGCATGGAGTTACCTTCATGCCAGTTATTGCTGTTTCATCCGCTATCTATTTCGTAAAGACAAAAAAAATTGATCCGTTACTTACGATTGTTCTGCTCTATTCAATTGTTTTACTGATCTGGATTGAGTTTGGATTTCCGGCGTTTCTGGCCAAAGTAACCTTATTGGATGTTAGCCCCGCCCGTCGTACGCAGGTACCCCTTGGGCTAACGAATATGGTATTGGCTGTTCTATTTCTGGCTTATAGCCGAGGTCGCCTGGTTGCTTTATCTGTTAATAGTAAAATGGCATTGGCTGCATTTGTTGTTGTGTTTATGGTGTATGCCGCCTGGCTCAATATTTCAGATTCCGATGGGTTCTACAAAGCCTATCAGTTGCTTATACCAACGTTATTCTTTATTGCCCTTAATTACATGATGTTGCCCAGCGTTACATTCCCGACAAAAGCTGTCTGGATAAGCGGAATGCTGGCTATATTCACATTGCCTAATTTGGGTATCAATCCGCTTTCGGTTGGCCTGTCGCCTATTACTGAGCATGTGCTATACCAGAAAGTAAAACAGATTCATGACCAGGAGCCCAAAGCCCGGTGGGTTGTTATTGGAAGCCAGTATATTACCTATTTAGTAACGGCAACTGGAGTTAACCAATTAAGTGGTATCAAGTTCATGCCCGATTATAAGACCATGCGTGTTCTTGACCCAACGGCAAAGCGTGATTCGGCTTATAACCGTTATGCCCATACGGTGTATGCGTCATACATCGATGGTCGAGATTCGACCATATTTATGCAGACGTTTGAAGATGGTTATACGGTAGCGCTGGATCCCTGTTCGCCCAAGCTTAAGAAATTGGATGCGAAATACTTTATTTTTGAGAAAACGCCCCAGCCAGTTGAAGTGCGTTGTATGACTCTGGTCGATAAATTAGGTTCAATAGAAATCTATAAACGTAACGATTTTTAAAGCCACTCACAACCGGAATTGTCATTGAGTTACGGGCAGTTCTGGATGCGAATTGTCTATCTGATTCAGCAGGTCTTTATACAGACTACTGTGTGCCCGAATCATGGCTTCGTTGGTGAATTTTTGAGAAGGAAGCCCTAGTTCTGATGAGGTGGCCATCTTTATAATACCTTCTGCCAATGCATGGCTATTGGCTGGCATTGTCAGGTAGACTTTACCGCTAACTACTTCGGGGATAGAGCCAGCCGTGGTTGTTACTACGCTGGCAGCCAATGTGCAGGCTTCAATTGCCGCATAACCAAAGCCTTCTGCCAACGATGGGATGACTACGCAGTCAACGCTCTGAATATAAGCAAAGAGGTCAGCTTGTGACTGACGATCCAGCACTGTAAGCGAAGCAGGTAAATTGAATGACTCCAATCGTTGAACAAGTAGCTCGCGTAAAGAAATAAAGTTCGGTGCGGATGGAAAAATAAAAACGAAACGAGCATTGGGTAAGTTACTGACCACAGTAGGAACTGCCTCAATCAGATAGTCAAACCCTTTCGAAATGCCCGGTCGGCCAAAGCCTAATATAACATAATCCTTCTCTTTCCAGTTTTTAGCCTGCCGGAAAGCGTTTTTCTGAGGAGCTGTTAAGCGTAGCCGCTCCATCGATTCATAATCAACACCAGGGTAAATACGCTCAGCAGGTACGGACGGAAATAATGCCTTATAATCCCGAAGCGTACTGTCGGAAATGCAGATTACCCGGTTGAAGGGGAAAAGAAGCAACGTTCGTTCAAATAGCCGAAAGAGGCTGGCTTTTAGGGCTGTCTGGCCACTTAGGTTGTACCATTTTTTGTCCCATACTTCATAAATCGTTAAGACGGTTTTCTTTCGGGCAATTAACCCAGCCAGCCAGGCCAGCGGGATAGAATTGTACGTTGCTGTGTGAATCAGGTCATGTTGCTTTGCCAGTTGAATAGCTTTCCAGATTGCCCAGATCGTGAAAAAATAACGCTGAGCAAAAGGCGGAACCCGTTGCCGCACTATCTGAACACCATGATACATTTCCTGATCACGATACTCCGGAAAGTTTTTCGGTGTGAGCACTGTTACCTTGTGGTTAGCTTTGGCCATCCCTTCGGCCAGATTCTGAAATAACAGTTCCGCGCCACCAATGTGCGGGTAATAATTGTCTACTATATACAGAATTCTCATTGGTAGCGAACAGTCATTTAATTGACAGACGAATAACGAGCAGACAGTTCTCCGAAAAGCATTTGTTTCATTTTAATCCAGGTAGAACTATTGAGCCAGAATTTTGCCGGGTTTTCATAAACCGTTCGGTAAAGTTGGCAAGCTTCGTAGATATTAGTTACCCCATAATCAGCAGCGTTGATCAATAAAAAAGGATAGGCATACCGCTGGAGATCATAAAGAATGATATTGGATAATCGGCTACGGGAGCCATTAATAAGCCGTTCAATTTGCTCAGTATCAAGATGATTAACGTCGGCAATATGGCGGGTGGCGCTAATAATACTATCGCGTTGCGGCAAAAACTTTGTATTGGCTTCTTTAATGGCTGTTCTGATAAAAGGCAGCCAGTTGAAAGCTAATTGCTCGTCGGCGTTCAGCCCTGCATCGAAGGATTGCATAAAGCTCTCCGCAATCAGATAACTGTAAGAAGGACAATAGCGCAGTGCCTGATGAAAGGGTATATTGGGTTCACTGGCAAAGGTATCCATCGACTTACTATTTGTATTGTAATTGAACTGAGACATGCCAGTGCTGTGGGAAGAAGCTCCCGAGAGCCTTAGCCGCCGGTTAGACAGTACATAAGGGCCAATTGTATTTGCCAGTGCAATACCCGAATAGATGTCGGGAATTTGCGAACGAAAAAACGTTTTAGTAATGCGTTTAACCTGATTTACGGCTTCCATACTAACAAATGAGTTGTAGATGAAGGGTAGTTTCAGGTAATCTTCCCGGCAAGTCAGTACGCGGTTTAGTTCATCCTTCCCTTGTTTAATTATGGTTCCTCGCTGAAAGCTGACTTTCATGAAATTGGCCTGTTGGCGATTGAAATATGAAGGCCATAGATAAAAGTCGGGAGCTGGATTCATGTTGACAGCCTTCAGGCCCGTTGCCTGAATAATGTCGTCGGTATCCCGGACCGAATTGGGCAAAAGACCGTCGTCATCGCCCAGATATGTTACAAATCCCTGGTCGCTTGCCTGAGAGAGCGCAAATTCCCAATTGTGAGACATACTTAACCGCTGGCCAGTATTAACATAGCGGATTCGGGAGTCGTCAAACGATTCAACAACTTCGCGTGTGTTATCCTGACTAAAATTGTCTGAAACCAGAATAGTCAATTTGTCATAGTCCTGAGAAGTGCAGGTACGAAGGGCATGAAGCAACGTATCGGCCCGTTCGCGTGTGGGTATAATAACGGTGTATTGTTGCTGTTCCATAACGGTTGTTTAGCCCATATTTAGCCTATTTTACTCGTTTCAGATAGCCTTCCGGAGCCACAGAAATCAGCAATTTGTTATCGATGGTATGATCAATTTCGAAATCGTCAGTTTGTTTCAGGAATTCCCAAACAGCTGTTTTAGGGTTATTGCCTTTATCCCACGGGCGATCGTACATCTTTTCGGGCATATCTTCGACAATGGTATCGAATGCGATCAAATAGGACCCTGGGGTCACAAAGGGCGAATAAAGTTCAAGTTCGCGCAGAACGTGCTCGTGCGTGTGGTTAGAATCCAGACAAACCATAACCGTTTGTTTCCCTTCGGTCAGCTTGCCGACTTCATCTACCAGTGCTTCGTCAATAGCTGATCCCTGAAAAAGCGTAATCCGTTTGAACATAGGATGCGTTTCAATTTCATGCCGGTTATGCGCCCGAATATCAATATCGATGCCAACTACTTCGCCTTTCCCAATTAATTCAAGCAGAGAAGCGTAGTAGATCAGGGAGCCGCCGTGAGCAATACCTGTTTCAATAATTAAATCGGGTTGAATACGCCAGATAAGCTCCTGCATCGCAATCATATCCTGCGGATATTGGATAATCGGCCTGCCCATCCAACTAAAGTTATAGGAATATTTTTCGCGGTTAGAGGCTATATTAAAGGCCTGTGCGGCTTCTACTAAATCGGTTTTTTGCGGATACGAAGCAATTCGTTCGGTACATTCCTGCTTAAATGCTTCGATAGGGTTAGTGGGAATCATAATTAGTCAGTGTGTTCAGTTTGTCCGTACTACCCCAGAAAGCAAGTGGTTCATAATCGGGATAGGGGTAATATCCCAAATTAAGCGATAGGTGGTAATGATGCTCCTGCATAAATTGTTCCACTAATGCGCGAACTGCTATTGGTTGACCACTGCAACAGTTAATAACACCGGTTACGCGCTGTTGTAGCGCCACTTCTGTGATGGTATGGGCTACCTTGCCCACGGGTAAATAGTCGCGAAGCTGCTCTCCTTTCGACATATTGAAGATCGGATCATTCCGTAAGGCAGCAGCTTCGACTTGTGCCAGCAATGATTTTGGGTTTTGACCTTTACCGTACATATAGAACAATCGAATCCATTTAAAATATACTGACCGGTTGTTGAGGAAAAGAGTCAGCGCTTTTTGTAGCGAATCTTTGGCAAGTCCGTAGGCTGTGGTAGGAGAGGTTGGCAAATTCTCCGATAAACAACCACTTTGTAATCCATATTCCAGACAAGTTCCGGTCACTGTTAGGTCAGTTAGGCCATGCCTGATCAGGTTTGTCAGGAACTGATAATGCTGGAGCCAGTAAGTCTCAATGTGAGCCATTGATTTATAATCGGGTAACCCTTGCCATGCAAGATGGATAACGAGATCAGGTCGACCGAAATAAGTAAAGAGGTTTTCTCCGGAAAAATCGGCACTGATATCAAAGGGGACAAACGTTACTGCCTGGGACCATTTGGTGGGTAGGGGCTCAGTGCGGGCGGTTGCAATAACCTGCACCAAGTTTGTCGCTAACAAGCGTTCAATAAGATAGTGCCCCACAAAACCCGTTGCGCCGGTAACTAGCACTGTTTTTAGGTTGTTCACAGTATGGTTAATTCTGGAATCGCCACAACAAACTGCCCACCCCATTCACGAATATACGCTAACTGCTGCATAATTTCGTCGCGTAGATTCCAGGGTAATAAGAGCACATAATCGGGTTTATGATTTTTTAGTACGTCTTCCTGCACCACTGGTATATGACTGGCGGGGAGAAATTTATTCTGTTTGGCGGGGTTGGCGTCAACAACATAGTCGATAAAATCGTTTTTGATACCACAAAAATTTAGCAATGTATTGCCTTTGGCAGCTGCTCCATAGGCAACTACGGTCTTTTCGGCCCGTTTTTGCTGGATCAGAAAATCAGTAAGGTTGAGTTTCACAAGGAGCGCTTTTTGCTGAAATCCTTCGTAAAACGAACGTGTAGTCATTCCGGCCTGGATTTCCTTATCCAGCATGGTCGCTACATTCGGGTCGATAGATTTGCTGTTATCATTCGAATGACAGGCAAAAATCCGAAGTGAGCCACCGTGGGTTGGTAGCTCTTCTACATCAAACATGATCAGGCCCTGCGACTCAAAAATCTGCTTTACAGTGCCAAAGGATAAATAGGAGAAGTGTTCGTGATAAATGGTATCGAACTGATTGTTTTTAACTAATTGAAATAAATGGGGAAACTCCATCGTAATAACGCCGGTGGGTTTGAGAATCATCTTCATACCACCCACTAAATCAATAATATCAGGTACGTGAGCGAGCACATTGTTACCTAGTAAAAGATCAGCCTGTTTCCCTTCAGCAACCAGTTCCTGAGCTAGCTCGGTACCAAAAAAGCGCGTAATCGTTGGAATGCCCTTCTGAATAGCCAATGCTGCTGTATTGGCTGTGGGTTCTATACCGAGTACGGGAATCTGCTTTTCAACAAAATATTGCAATAAATACCCATCGTTGGACGCAATTTCGATCACCTCCGATTGAGGAGTCAAGCCAAACTGTTCGGTTACCTTGTCGACATACTGTTTGGAATGAGCAAGCCAACTGGTCGAAAACGACGAAAAGTAGACATATCCGTTGTCAAAAATGGCATCTGATTTTTTATATTCATCAATCTGTACCAAAAAGCAGGATGAACAGGTATAAACTTTCAGAGGATAAAATGTTTCAGGTTCATTCAACTGCTCATGTGTTAGAAACGAGTTTGATGCAGGTGCGTTGACCAGATCAATAAATACATCCTGAAGGGGAGTTTTACAGAATCGACAATTCATAGTGGTGTTAAACGGTTAAGCCGACGAATTGGCCGTTCAGGAGCGGATGAGTTGCGTCTCGTTCTGAAAGGTCGGTGATGGGTAAAGGCCAGGAAATGCCAATTCGAGGATCGTTGTATCGAATACCGCCTTCGTTTCCTGGAAAGTAGTATTCGCTATGGCAGTAAATAAGCTGACAGTTTTCTGTAAGGGTTTGAAAGCCATGCGCAAAGCCTTTGGGGATGTAGAGCATCTGTCCATTTTCGTGCGATAACTCGGTACCAAACCAGTTCCCGAAGGTGGTTGAATCAGCCCGTAAGTCTACAATAACATCAAACACGCACCCAGCAATACAACGCACGAGTTTGACCTCGCTGTAGGGTGTGTACTGAAAGTGGAGCCCTCGCAGAGCGCCTGCCTGATGTGTCATTGAATGATTATGTTGCACCCAGTCGCCCTGAAGACCTACCTGCTCAAAATCGCGTTTACAGAAGGTACGGGCAAACCAGCCTCGATGATCGCGAAAAGGAGCAAGCTGGATCAGATACGCACCCAATAAAGGAGTTTCAGTAAACGTCATTGCGTCCAGATTAAATTGGCCTGTCGGGCCGTTTCAATATAGTGCTCCAGATCCTGATGCGATAAAATTTGCCGTTGCTGATACCATCTCCTATACCAGCCAATCGTACGAGCAATGGCAGTTGGCGTATCCCAAACAGGCCGCCAGGCCAGTTGAGCATGCGCTTTAGTACAATCGAGACTCAACAAATGGGCTTCGTGGGGATTCGATTCAAACGAAAATTCGTTGCAATCAATAGCTGGCCAAATTTGCCGGGCCAGCCGAATTACTTCCCGGACAGGAAGCACATCGTTGCTGTTAGGGCCAAAGTTCCAGCCATCGGCTACATTGGTATGACCTTCCAGCAACCGTTGTCCAACCAGCAAATAACCCGACAAAGGTTCCAGCACATGTTGCCAGGGGCGAACGGCTAATGGGTTTCTGATAATTACCTGATGTCCTGATACAGTGCTTTTTACCAGATCGGGAATGAGTCGGTCAGTTGCCCAGTCACCCCCACCAATTACATTACCGGCGCGTCCGCTGGCAATCAGCACCTGATGCTTTTGTCCATAATGCTTATGGTTGAAATAAGAGCGTCTATAGCTACTCGTAATCAATTCAGTACAACCTTTCGACACACTGTACGGGTCGTATCCGCCCATTCGTTCTGTTTCGGTTAATGGATGACCATCTTCGGGGTTTTCGTAACATTTATCGCTGCTGATAATGACTACGGCCCGTACCGATGGCGTATGACGTACACATTCGAGTACTTTGGCCGTACCCAGGATATTGGTATCGAGCGTTTCGATCGGATGCTGATACGAATAACGAACCAGTGGCTGGGCAGCTAAATGAAAAACGATTTCAGGCTGATGCTGATCAAATACGGCCTGCATAGCAACCTGCTCCCGAATGTCGCCCAAATGATGAGCTATTGGCAATGAGAGCAGACTCCAGTGGTTAGGCTCTGTAGGGGCTGGAAGAGAGTATCCCGTAACAATGGCGCCCATTTTTTGCAGCCAATAGGTCAGCCAGGACCCTTTAAAACCTGTATGTCCCGTAATTAGGACCGATTTTCCCGTATAAACTTTTCCGAACAAGTGTGTCATACTACTCACCAGATTTTCCATTCGGCGGTCCCCGTATTCCAGGCCGTTTCGAGTTCCAGTTTATCGCGAAGGGTATCCATTGGTTTCCAAAAGCCCGTATGTTTAAACGCCATTAGCTCGCCTTCGCTGGCTAATGTTTCCATTGGATAACGTTCCCAGGTTGTATCATCGCCAGAAATGTAGTTGAAAACATCGGGCTCACAAACAAAGAAGCCACCGTTGATCCAGGCTCCATCGCCTTTCGGTTTTTCCAGAAATGATCGTACTCCATTCGCATCATTAACATCTAATGCCCCAAATCGGGCTGATGGTTGTACTGCCGTTAATGTACAACGTTTGCCGTGAGCCCGATGGAAAGAAACCAGATCTGAAATGTTAATATCTCCTACCCCGTCCCCGTAAGTGAGCAGGAACGATTCTTGACCAATATGATGGCTAACCCGCTTTATTCGCCCGCCCGTCATGCTATTAATGCCCGTATCGACAAGGGTAATTTTCCAGGGTTCTGCATGCGAATTGTGGACTTCTACCTGATTCGTAGTAAGATCTATTGTGACATCGGATTGATGCAGGAAGTAATTAGCAAAATACTCTTTAATTATATACCCTTTATAGCCAAGGCAAACAATGAATTCATGAAACCCGTATGCCGAATAAATTTTCATAATATGCCAGAGGATGGGCATACCACCGATTTCGACCATCGGTTTTGGGCGGACGACAGTTTCTTCACTAAGACGAGTGCCTAATCCACCGGCAAGAATAACAACTTTCATAGATAGGAGTTTAGGGCTATTTTGAAATAACAAGTTACTAAGAGGGGGCTACAAATATCATGCAAACATCACATAGTTGAGTTAAATGAAGAATGGATTTAATACATCCCCTGATTAGGTCAATTCAATAGTCAGGCCGTAAAGGATACTTTCAGCGGCTTGTATACCTTCGTTGAACCCGTCTGAACACACAGCCATAACGCATAATGGCCCGGCCGCAGAGCCTTTTTGTCGAAAATACAGGAGAATCCGGGCTGCGAATACCGACGACCAAGCAACTTATCGTCGGGGTCATCCCAGGCGTGGCGTTGGGTATCAATAGCGTAACAAGCCGATTCCGAACGGGCAATGATCTGTATTGCTGCTGAACGGGAAAGTGTTCCTGTAAGTGAAGCAGTAGCCCGATAGATAATTAGAAAATTGCCGGTTTCGTAAGGCGTTACATCAGTCGTGACCGTATTTGAAGCTATCAATTGAGTTGGATCGCACGGCTGAGGCAGGCTTGTGAGTTCGCTGAATGTTGTTGCCGGAACGTGGTAAATGCCTTTTTGAAGGGCATCGAAAAAAATAGATCGGGCAATCTCCTGATTGCCCCAGTGTAGGGATAACTTGGCCGGGTCGGCATTGTAAAAAGCAGTGCTATAGCTCAACTCCCGCGTTCGGTCCTCAATTCGTCGGCGGTTGTCCTGATTGGTTGGCGATACGTAGACCAGTAGCGCTATTCCCAGGTAGCCAATAAACACACCGATTTGTAGCAGATGGTGCCTGACCGTTTCCAGTGCCAGCACCGACTGTGTAGCAAATAGCATCACAACCACAATGCCATAGCGAGGGGTTGCCGCCTGCCCAATACCCATGCCCGACCGGGTAGCCATAAGCGACAGACAAGTCAAATACAGAAACAGCAGCCAGCCCACAATAGCCAGATGGTTAACTAATCGTTTCGCATACCATAAATACCCAACCAGACCTATTGATATTAGTAGCGACAAGGCTCCGAACAAGACATTTAGCGTTGGTCGGCCCGGCCCCAGCAGCATTCCTGTTAGGGTGAAAAAGTATCGGATAGCACGGCCCGTATGATTAAGCAGCGAATCGACAACATCTGGATGGTAGGGCGGACGAATATAGCCCCAGAAGTAAAAGGCTATGGCTAGAGCGGCTACAATAAGCCACACGGCTAACCGTCGGTACGATTTTGTGAAAAGTAATAATGGGGCACCAGCCAGAAAAGTAAACAGGCCATTGCCGCTCGTGTAGGTTGCCAGTACGGCTGCTGCACAGGCAAGCACAAAATCAGTCCGATTGAACCTGGTGAGTTTGTAAAGGCTCAGCATAGCAAACGGAATGACATAGAGATTCTGCAAGGCAGCCATACTCCAGGTCGACAGCTCCCAGTATTGGAACAGAAAAAGCGAATAGGCAACAGGAAGTAAATAAACGAGCTTTTGAAAGAGCGTAAACTGCCGAAATGCCGCTTTGTAAAAAAGAAGACAAATCAACACCAGCGATAGATTGCCAATCAAAATCAGGTGGCGAAAATTTAATTCGCCAAACAGATTATAATCGGTCAGAAAAATCAGGCGGTCGAAAACAATACGATGTTCATTATACTGCGAAAAAATGAGTTTCAGTTTTTCGCCAACGGATAGCTTTCCAAATGTATAATCGGAAATAAAGCTCAGTGCACTGTTGAAATCGTCTTCTACCGGGAAATTATAGGCATTTTCGTAAATTACTTTGTAGTAGATAAAGGCAGGGAGGACCAGCAGGAAAATTACCAGCGCATACAGATACGATGAAATAGGCTGGGGTTTTTCAACGGCCCGTAGAAATGGAGGGAAGGAAACAGCTTTGGCCGTAAATAGTGCCATTGAGCGAATTAGTAGAAATTTGACCCGGTAAGTATAGTTCTTTATCTAGTTTCAGACAAGGAAAAGAGCCTGTACGGTAATTGGCCCAGGTTTATAAATAGCCCGTTTCGTCGGCTACCCACAATTGGCAAGGAAGCTGAAATAAGACACAAAGCAGATTCATTTGGGTTCTATTTAGATTTCACCCCGATTCTTACAAAAAATCTATAATTTGCTCATTAACAGTTCGGTAACATCATATGTGTTGAAGCAGAACCTCTACGTTTCAAATTGCGTTTGCCAGACATACTGTTCCTGCTCCAAATTGCCTTTCACGCTGTCTTTTATCAGACTGTTATGTAAATTTGTACCCTATATAGAAGCTATCTTTCAATGAAGTTAAACCTTCGTTATCAGGAGTCATTTGAAGACCGCCATCACGGTCAGTCAGATGCGGCTCTGGCCGACATGCTCCAGACCATTTCATCGACCGGCCTGCCGGTCAACTCCATCGACGAACTGATTGACCAAACGGTCCCGGCTACGATTCGGCTTCCCCGCCCTCTCAATCTGCCAGCGCCCAAATCAGAAACTGAATTTCTGGCGGATTTCAAAAAAGCGGCCAGCCAGAACAAAATCTTTAAATCGTATATCGGCACCGGCTATTACGACACCATTACGCCAAACGTAATTCTGCGTAACATTCTCGAAAATCCGGCGTGGTATACGGCCTACACACCCTATCAGGCCGAAATTGCACAGGGACGCCTGGAAGCACTACTCAATTTCCAGACTGTTGTGTCGGATCTGACGGGTATGGATATTGCCAATGCATCGCTCCTCGACGAAGCTACCGCTGCGGCCGAAGCGATGCACATGCTCTATGCCATGCGTCCGGCCACTAAAAAAACGGCAGCTACGTTTTTTGTATCAGATCAGTGCCATCCGCAAACCATCGATGTGCTGATAACGCGTGCTACTCCTGTCGGGATTAAGGTGCTTGTTGGTGATCATCGTACCGCCGACCTGACCAGTGGCGATGTTTTTGGCCTGTTGCTTCAATATCCGGCTTCAGAAGGTGCCGTATTCGATTATACCGATCTGATTGCGGCTGCTCATGAAGTAGGCATTACAACAGCAGTAGCTGCCGATCTGCTCGCGCTAACGATGCTAACTCCTCCCGGCGAAATGGGGGCTGATGTAGTGGTTGGTTCGGCACAGCGGTTTGGCGTGCCCATGGGCTACGGTGGACCTCATGCGGCTTACTTTGCTACTCGTGACGCATTTAAACGTCAGATTCCGGGTCGTATTATCGGGGTTTCGCTGGATGCTGAAGGAAAACCCGCTTTACGCATGGCGCTGCAAACGCGTGAACAGCACATCCGGCGCGAAAAAGCAACCTCAAACATCTGTACGGCGCAGGTGCTCCTGGCTGTTATGGCCGGAAGCTACGCCGTCTATCACGGCCCCAAACGGCTGCGGACTATTGCCGAGCGTGTGCATGGGCTCACCAAAGTGTTTGCAACAGCACTGCGCTGGAGCGCTCATGAACTAAAGACCGAACATTTTTTTGATACCGTTACGGTAAAAATCGGGGATGTAGAATCGTTGAAAAAATCGGCAAGAGCAGCTCACATTAACCTGCGTTATTTGCCCGATGGGGAGCATGTTAGTGTATCGTTCGACGAAACCAAAACGCTGGACGATGTGCTTGAACTGCTGTCGATTTTTGGTGTTAAGGCCGATCTGGATGCGATTTTGGCTAATCTGGAAATTTCGTGGCCCGAACGGCTTATTCGCCAGTCGGACTACCTGACTCATCCGGTGTTCAATACGCACCATACCGAGCACGAAATGCTGCGTTATCTGAAATCGCTGGAAGAAAAAGACCTCTCGCTGGTTCATTCCATGATTTCGCTCGGAAGCTGTACGATGAAGCTCAATGCTACGGCCGAAATGATTCCAGTAACATGGCCAGAGATTGGCAAGCTGCATCCATTTGCCCCGAAAGACCAAACACTGGGTTATCAGCAACTCTTCAGCGATCTGAACGACTGGCTCTGTGAAATCACGGGTTTTGCCGCTATGTCGTTACAACCAAATTCGGGCGCTCAGGGCGAATATGCGGGGCTGATGGTGATTCGGGCCTATCACGAAAGCCGGGGCGATTCGCATCGTAATGTCTCGCTGATTCCGCAATCGGCCCACGGAACCAACCCGGCCAGTGCCGTAATGGCGGGCATGAAAGTCGTGATCGTAAAATGTGATGAGCGTGGGAACATCGACGTGGCCGATCTGAAAGCCAAAGCCGAACAATACAGCAATGATCTGTCGTGTTTGATGGTAACCTATCCGTCGACCCACGGCGTTTTTGAAGAAAGTATCGTTGAAATGTGCGATATAATTCATCAGAACGGTGGTCAGGTCTATATGGATGGTGCCAATATGAACGCTCAGGTTGGCCTTACATCGCCCGCAACGATTGGGGCCGATGTGTGCCACCTGAATCTGCATAAAACGTTCTGTATTCCTCACGGTGGTGGCGGTCCGGGCATGGGCCCTATCGGGGTTGCAGCACATCTGGTGCCTTTCCTGCCCGGTCATGCGCTCGTACATACGGGTGGCGATCAGGCCATTCACGCGGTTTCGGCCGCACCCTATGGCTCGGCTAGCATCCTCACTATTTCGTATGCCTATATTGCGATGATGGGGGGCGAAGGACTCACCAATGCAACAAAACGGGCTATTCTGAACGCTAACTATATCAAAGCACGTTTGGATGGTCATTACGAAACGCTCTATTCGGGTCTGAACGGCCGGGCTGCTCACGAAATGATTGTCGATTGCCGTCCGTTTAAACAGGCTGCTGGTGTTGAGGTGGAGGATATTGCCAAACGGTTGATGGACTATGGCTTCCATGCGCCAACGGTTTCGTTTCCGGTGGCTGGCACAGTCATGATTGAACCAACCGAATCGGAGTCGAAAGCCGAACTCGACCGTTTCTGCGATGCCCTGATTGCTATTCGGGAAGAAATTCGGGAGATCGAAAACGGTGTAGCTGACCGGATAAATAACGTACTGAAAAACGCGCCACATACCGCCACGGTAGCCCTTGCCGATGCCTGGAATCGTCCGTACAGTCGTGAGAAAGCCGTGTATCCGTTGCCTTACGTGCGGGCTCGTAAGTTCTGGCCCAGCGTTAGCCGAATCGACTCGGCCTATGGCGACCGTAATCTGGTTTGTTCCTGCGTACCGACCGATGCCTACGCTACCGAAGTGGCCGAAGAAGTTGGGGCCGAACAATAGGCGTAAATACTATAGCAACACAGGAAAGCCCCTTTGGGTAGACACAGATTGGCTTTCCTGTGTCTACCCAAAGGGGCTTTCCTCTTAAAGAGTAACCTCTATTAACAGCAGGATCGCGTCGTTCGATAAGGCTTCAAATTCTATTGTTGAACTCGCAATGTTTGTTAAGGCCAACCCATCGCGGGCGTGGAGCAAACGATTCTGAACTTCAAAAACACCGCTGACAACGAAGACAAATACACCGTTTTCTGGATTCATAATCGGGTAGTAATCATCGTGGCGGCCATCGAATTTGCCAATAAAACCGATATTGTCGTCCGACGAAAAAATTGTAAAGAGGGTATTTTTCTGCCCTAAATTAAATGCCCACCGTTGATCTGATAAATTTGGCTGGTTTCTGGACAGCCAAATCTGAATAAAATTGATCAGCTCGACTCTATAAGGATTTCGGACTTCATAGCTCATCCCGGCATCCAGCGAAAGTACCTGTACCTCGCCTGCTTCAACAAAATCGTTAGTTTGCAGGGTTTTATATTCGAGCCCGCCAACAACAGGCAGTAGCAAAATATCGGTTGGCTCTTCGACGGTCAGACTGAATTCGGCGCCGGCTTTTAGTGAGTCGTCGTTCAGGAGCCGAAGCGAGCCAAAGGGTTTGCGACTTTCGTCGAAATATGGGCCAAAATTGAAGCTATGAAAGCTTTGAAACGAGCCGAGCGTAGAATGGCCTCGCTGATCGGCTAAATAAATCCGGGCTTCTGTCTTGGTGTCCATGCTGATCAGGCATTATTGCTTTCCTGAAATGACGTAATGGTGAGGTTGGATTGTATGGCAATCATGTCGGTGTCGATACTATTTCCGTTTTTTAGGGCTTCGCGATGGTCGCCATAGGCTACAAGCAGGAGGTTACCAATGGTGTCGATCCAGGTTATTGGTTCGCTATAAAACGTAATGGCAATCTTATGTGCGTCTTTATTGGCTACGTGCGACTGGATGATCTCAAAGTTAAATTGCGAAAACGGCACGTGGAGCTGTCCTGCCTGGTTAGCAATATCTGGCATGATCGTGTTGAGCTGTCGAATGTATCCAATAGCAGCCCGACTGGTCATGCTGTGGAGCTTTTCGGCGTTAGGAATGTGCTCGATCAGTTCCTGAAAGGTACTGTACTGGCCGTCTGGGTTGAACGACTGAGCCTGCATGAAAAACTCCATATACGTATCTTCGAACACATACTTTTCCCATAATTTCTGCGACGATGCATCAATCACCTTTCGGTAACTCAGCCGAATAATACCTTTCCCCATGATTTGATTAGAAAAAAAGGCTTCAGAAAAATCTCCCGAAGCCTTTCCGACCAGATTACTTATGCACTTACTACAATTGTATGCGTGAGGGTATACCCACCAGAAAGGCTACCCGATACGGTAGCTAACTCAGTCGTAAATCCGTCCGAAAATACGTTGTCGCTTTCGTTCTTCGTGTCTTGAGCTCCTTTGGTATAACCATACGACTGCCCGGTTGTATAAACCGTATTTGTAATATCGTAAGGGAAAGCAATCTGGGTAACCAACAACGATTTACCCGAAGAGTTGTAGATATGCACGTGAATATGCGGAGCCCGTCCTGAGTACCAGCCAGGGAAAACAGAAGTGAACGATACCAGACCGTTTGAGTCGGTTGTCTGACGGCCACGCAAAAAATCGACACTAGTAAAATTTACACTTTGCATACCCGTTCCGCCGTATTCGGAGTAATAGCCATCTTTATCGCAATGCCAGATGTCGACCAGGGCACCCGATAGGGCTGCACAACTACTGTTCGCATTTTTGATGGTGATATTAACGGTAAACGCAACGCCAGTCCGATCGTCGCGAATATCGTTGCGAACGAAGTTGGCTGGCGATTTGGTTGGGAAAGGACCTTCTGTTTCGGTTGGTGTAACTGAACAGTTGCCGGACGAACTCCCGTTGGTCGAGCCCGTTGAGGTGCTCGTGCCATCGGTCGATGTGGTGGTGGTTGGATCGACTTCGGTGCTTTTGCATCCGTTTACAGTTGGCATAATAGCAGCTATGCCTAGTAGGCTACCAAAACCTCGTTTCAAAAATTCTTTGCGCTCCATTGTATTGCTGAAATGATTCTTTGAGAAAATAAATTAGCAGGGAACCAGACCACCCGGAATGTGCTATCGATTAAATTCTGCTTAATTACCTTAACGCAGTGACAAACACCCTTCGTTGCAAAGGCTATCAGACTTGTCGGTAAATAGGGTAAATGTGTCGGTAAATGGCAGAAGTACGTAACGACCTGTGGTAATCATTTGCCTTCGGCCTCACTGGTATGCATATGGCGTAACCAGACCTAAAAGGTTAAAAAAACTTTTTAGGTCTCACCTGAGGGAATTAGCTAAGTACTAATGACCAATCAACTAATGGCTATCACCCGCCATATTGCTGGAAAAAGTTGGTTTCGTAACTACCTCCGATTGGAATTTCGTGACCTGGCAGCAATATCGTTTTGTTTCGTACGGCTTCAATACGGTTCATAGGAACAATAAAAGACCGATGCACCCGAATAAAACGCTCGGAACTATGGCCAGTTTCGGGAAGTTGCTGAAGTATTGCCTTCATCGTCATACGGCAAACTACCGGTTTGTCCTGCTCACGATGAATTTTAATATAATCGTCCAGTCCTTCGATATATAGAATGTCGGAGAGTGGAATCTGATAAAGCCGATAGTCGGCCCGAACATACAAACAGGCAGGTTTTTCCTGCTCGTTCTGGAATTGCCTGAACTGATAGGCATCACGGGCTTTGCTGGCTGCCTGTTCAAACCGCTCAAACGTAAAGGGTTTTAGCAGATAATCGACGGCATTGAGCGAGAACCCTTCAACTGCATATTGGGCATAAGCGGTGGTGAAAATAACCAGGGTTGGTTGCGGCAGAATTTTGTGAAAATCGAGCCCTGATATGGCAGGCATGTTAATATCCAGAAACAGCAAATCGACCGGAAAACTGGCCAAATAATCGAGGGCTTCGTGGGCTCGGAAAAACGTTTTTTGTAGATCAATAAAGTCAATTCGATTGCAGAAGTTACTGAGTACCCGAAGGGCGGGCGGTTCATCATCGACAGCAATGGCTCGAATCATGCAAGTGTCAGATAAAGATCTACCGTAAAATCATTAGGTTCATCTCGAATCAGCAATTGGTGTTTATCTGGATAAACCAGGCTAAGTCTGGCTTGGGTGTTGCTAAGACCAATACCACTCGTGCTGATCGTATCCTGCGAAATATGCACCTTTTTATTATAAACGTGGCAATAGAGCGTCGTTTTTTCTACTGATAACGCTATTTGTATGTAGGCGTCTTCGCTCGGATTCACACCGTACTTGAACGCATTTTCGACGAATGAAATCAAAATCAATGGCGCTATTTGTAAGCCATTAGCGAAGCCTTCAACCGAAAAATCGACCCGAACCGTATTATCCAGCCGTAACTTTTGTAGGGCAACATAATGGCTGATGTGTTCCAGTTCTTTACCTAGTGGAACCTGATTGAGTGTAGCATCCTGAATAACGTAGCGCATCAGCGACGACAGTTGCGTAATCGCTTCGGGTGTTCGGTCCGACTGTTCAATAGCCAGCGAATAGATCGTATTTAGCGTATTAAACAGAAAATGTGGATTAATCTGTGCTTTCAGGTACGACAGTTCTGTATTCAATTTTTCGCGTTCGGTTTCGCGCCAGCGATTATTGATGCGAATCGCAATCGACAGCAGAAAACTTGCCAGAAACAAAAAAAAGGTTTGGCTGATTTCGGGCGGCAAACCCGGCTGGTCGGAACCGGGTTTGGGAAACTGACCAGCCGGGCCAGGCGGATGATCGTCGTTTTGGGGCGGTGGTGGTTGATTGGAAGGCTCAGGCCGATAGGGTCGAATTCCTCTTCGATTAACCTCGACCAGTGTTTGTTCGACCAGAATAAAACAAAGCAGGACGCTCAGTCCATACGGAAGATAGCTTCTCTGAAAGAATAGTCGTGGAATCAGGTAATAGTAATTGACATAGAAGAACGCAATGGTAAGCAGGTAGGACAATACATTCCGTTGTTCATGCGGATTGGTTTTTAGCTCGGCCAGCTTTGCAAACCCGTTGGTTGCAAATAAATAGGGTAAGGCCAGAAAGGTTAGGGAGCCAAACAGATGAATAAGTATGAGCGAAACGTTCCTGTTCATACGAAATGAGAAAGAAGGAAAGTTACGTAAACCCATTGTTGCCTGATAGTAATCTCGGTAAATGGTCAGAATTTGCCGGTAAAGAAAGTGTTAGGATTGGGGTATGCCACACTTTTCTGGCGCAACTTAATGGTGAAGTTACCCGTATAGTAAAAAATAAAAGCGGTCTGTATTTCTACACAGACCGCTTTCAACCAATATAGTAAACTGATCAGGCTACAACCGCTTCGGCCAGAACCAGAACTTTATTTTGCAATACTTCAATAACACCACCGTCAACGGTGAATGTTTGCTGACCCGAAGGAGATTGCACAACAATAAGGCCCCGATCGAGCGTGCTTACCATTGGAGCGTGGTTGTTGAGAACCTGAAACTGTCCCTGGCTACCCGGAAACGTAACAGCGGTTGCTTCGCCCGAAAAGACCTTACGGTCAGGAGTGATTATGTCTAAGGTCATGCTATTGAATGATAAATGATGAATGATGAATGATTTTTTAAACGCATTTATAACTCATCATTCATTATTTTTTATAAGACTCCTTTTACGAAATTAAGTACGCTGCCAATTTGTGTTTTGGCCGCTGGTTCGGCCGCTTTGGCAACCAAACCACCCTGATCGAGCTTACCAACCGTTCCTAAGGCTGTTGAGATGAGCGATTGCCCTGCCGACTGGCTTCCACCAAGTCCCGATAAGGCTCCCCCTATTCCCTTTAAGCCGCTCGTTAGCTGGCTTGCTTTACCCAGTAGCGAACCTGCCGCTACAAGGCTTTCCAACTGACTGCCACCCGAAGCAAGCTTTGCCAGGCTAACTGCTTTTCCTAACACACCATTGCCCAGCGCTCCTGTCGGAATGAGTGGCAATAATGCCTTTAGCTTGCCTGCCTGAGCCAGCAGTTTGTCTTTAAAGGACGTTGGCTGATTCTGCGCCTGCGATTCCAGACCAGCAATACCAGCCTTTAATTCCTGTGTGGTTGTCGACTTATCGCCTTTGCTCAGGGCTGCCACTGCCTTATCCAGATGCATATCTGTCGAATTGTCCTGCACTAAAGCTGGCTCGAATTCTGTTTCAACAGTAGTTACAGGGCCTGTTTGGATACGTAGAGTTTTGGCCTCAGTAGTAACATTGGTTACAAAGAGCAAACTCAGCGATGGTAGTATTACTCCGAGTCTGTATCTAATCGACGTTTTCATAAAACTTATTAGGTTTTGTTTTAAAACTATTAGACGACAGAGTAATAATTGGTCTCCCGTATACGATTAATTGTTCATTAAATCGTATACGGGAAGAGACTACATCTGACCAGCTTCGCGCATGATTTTTTCACCCTTCGCAACAGCGTCCTCAATCGTACCAACGAGGTTGAAAGCCGCTTCTGGAAGGTGATCATACTTGCCGTCGATGATCTCATTAAAGCCTTTAATGGTATCTTCGATAGGAACCAGCACCCCTTTCAGGCCTGTAAATTGCTCGGCAACGAAGAACGGCTGCGACAGGAAGCGCTGTACCCGACGGGCGCGGCTTACGACCAGTTTGTCCTCTTCCGACAATTCTTCCAGACCCAGAATGGCAATAATATCCTGCAATTCTTTATAGCGTTGCAGAATCTCTTTCACGCGCTGAGCCGTATTGTAATGCTCGTCGCCAAGAATTTCGGCCGTCAGAATCCGTGATGTCGAATCGAGTGGGTCCACAGCTGGATAGATACCTAACTCAGCAATTTTCCGACTCAATACTGTTGTGGCATCCAGGTGAGCAAACGTTGTAGCCGGAGCTGGGTCGGTCAAGTCATCGGCCGGTACATAAACGGCCTGTACCGATGTAATCGAACCGCGCTTGGTCGACGTAATACGTTCCTGCATAACACCCATTTCGGTAGCCAGCGTAGGCTGGTAACCTACCGCCGATGGCATCCGACCCAGCAGAGCCGATACTTCCGAACCGGCCTGAGTGAAGCGGAAAATGTTATCAACGAAGAACAGAATGTCACGACCGGCACCTTCGCCATCACCGTCGCGGAAGTGCTCAGCAATGGTCAGACCCGACAGAGCAACGCGGGCGCGGGCTCCGGGGGGTTCGTTCATCTGACCGAACACGAAAGTAGCCTGGCTCTTGGTTAGCTCGTCGAGATCAACTTTGCTCAGATCCCAGCCGCCTTCTTCCATCGAGTGTTTGAAGCCTTCGCCGTATTTAATAATACCAGCTTCGATCATTTCGCGCAGAAGGTCATTTCCTTCGCGGGTACGTTCGCCCACACCAGCAAACACCGACAAACCCGAATAGGCCTTCGCAATGTTGTTGATCAGCTCCTGAATCAATACCGTTTTACCTACACCGGCACCACCGAAGAGGCCAATTTTACCGCCTTTTGCATATGGTTCGAGCAGGTCAATTACTTTAATACCGGTAAAGAGTACTTCTGTAGAGGTTGCAAGATCCTCAAATTTGGGGGCTGAGCGGTGGATTGGCAAACCTACTCCCGTAGTTTTGGGTTGAGGGATACCATCAATGGCTTCGCCAACCACATTGAAAAGCCGTCCGCGAATATTTTCGCCCGTTGGCATAGTGATTTGATGCCCAAGGTCAACGACGTCTAAGCCGCGATAGAGGCCGTCGGTCGAGTCCATGGCGATGGCGCGAACGCGGTCTTCGCCGAGGTGTTGTTGTACCTCCAGAATGACCTCTTGCCCATTGGCTTTAGTTACTTTAAGGGCGTCCAGAATGGCCGGAATTCGTGTGCCTTCGCCTTCGAAACTCACGTCCACAACTGGCCCGATTATTTGCGTAATCTTACCCGTATTGACTGCCGTTGCCGTACTCATTTGTATATGATGTAGCTTATTGAAATGTTGCCCATTGTTTGGGACTGCAAAAGTAGGAGAAAAACCGCGTAAGGTCAAGGCACTATTTGCTCATTTTCTGGTTGATGAAAACCGGAATGGGTTTGGCAATAAGGTTTTTAGGTTTTGAATTGGCAGAATAGAGCAAAAACCAAATTTGTACAAAAGCCAGAATACAGAAAAATTTAGCTATAGGATCAACCCTTTCCCGAAGAAATGGGTCTATTTGTTCAGAAAGGAAAATAAGGAGTCAGTTGGGCTGTAATGGATTCCTGCTTTATATCTATACAGAATTTTGTTGACAACATTTGCACGGGTAGGTTTTGTCTAAATATACTGTGAATGAAACGCCTTACTTATTTTCGATCGGTTTTCAGCGGATTCATAATAAACTGCAATACAATGAAACTTTCCAAAGCTCTTCTCCAGACCATTGCGGTGGCTGTTGCCGTTACAACGGTTAGTTCATGTGCTAAAACCAAAACAATTAAACCGAAAGAAGCCAAGGCCGAAAAGCAGGAAATTCCTTACAACTGTCCTGCCTGTGGCATGGGTTAACAACTGCCTTGCAATCAGAAATCTGTTTGTTTAGAAACATATATGGCGGTTATTCGGTCGTCTATTGCCTGCAATCTGGAGTCGAATGTATTGGCAGCGTCGATTCCTTTGTTTGAGTCGGAGCGCGTTCAGGCTATTGAGTGGTCGTTCGATACGTTATACCAGCAGGAGCAGCTACCCGAATGGTTTATTGAATTACTGACAGCATTCGGTCGCGAAAACCGTTTAATTGGTCATGGTGTTTTCTTCTCTCTTTTCTCCGGGAAATGGTTGCCGCAGCAGCAGGAATGGCTTGTTTGGCTTAATGCTGTGTCGAATCAGTACACCTTCGATCATATCACCGAGCACTTTGGGTTTCTGACCGGAAAGGATTTTCATCGGGGGGCACCACTTAGCGTTCCGTTTACGGCATCAACGCTGGCTTTAGGGCAGGATCGACTCCGCCGATTGCAGCATGCCTGCCAGTGCCCGGTTGGGCTCGAAAACCTGGCCTTCGCCTATACGCCCGACGATGTGAAAATGCACGGCGAATTTCTGAACCGATTGCTGGAACCCGTCAACGGTTTTATTATCCTTGATCTGCATAATTTCTACTGCCAGCTCCATAATTTCAATCTGGCGGTCGATGAATTACTTCGATTATACCCACTCGATCGTGTTCGCGAAATTCATCTGTCGGGTGGGAGCTGGAGCGAATCGTTAAGTAAACCCGAGCAAAAAATCAGGCGTGACACACACGATGGAGCCGTACCTGCATCGGTTTTCGAATTACTGGAAACAGCCATACCACTTTGCCCGAATCTTCGCTATGTAGTGCTCGAACAACTAGGAGTCAGTCTGGCTACCGAAACCAGCCGGGCACAGTTTCAGCGCGATTTTTTCAGGATGGATGCCATTATCCGGGCCTGTGAACAGCAGCGGAATAAAACGGATCTGCAATTGTTTAGCCCTGGGTTCTTGTTCAATTTCGATCAGACTCCGATAGAAGATGATGACCTACACGAGCAGCAGAGAGAGCTTTCGCAGATTCTGGAATCGGCCGATGATTACCAACAGGCGGCCGATCAACTGGCCAAATCCAGTCTGGCCAATTCCGACTGGCATATAGAATTATGGGAGCCGCACATGCTCGAAACGGCTATTGCCATTGCCCGGAAGTGGAAAAATGGATTTACGTAAGTAGGAGAGCTAGTCGATTTTGTTCGATAAATCAAATTAATAGGCTGATTCGGAAATAGTTTAGAACACAGCTAGACTTTGGTGGTTAATTTAGGGTAAAGAACATACCACCAACACCTAACTGGGAATGCTTCAACAACGTTCGAGTGGCCTGCTGCTTCACATTACATCGCTTCCTTCGGCGCATGGCGTCGGTGATTTAGGGCCGGAAGCCTATCGCTTTGCCGATTTTTTACACGCATCCGGACAAACCTATTGGCAGATTCTTCCGCTTTCACCAGTCGACCCTGGGGCCGGGTTTTCGCCCTATAGCAGTCCATCGGCTTTTGCCGGAAACCCGCTGCTGATTAGCCTGGAAAAGCTGGTTGAGGAAAATTTGTTGAATCAGGACGATTTGTCGGTATTCAATGAACTACCCATTCGCGACGTGTCGATTAGTGAAGCGCCAACAGTGTCTAGTGATTCGGCATCGAGTGTGCTGGCAGGGCCACTTATTATTGCTCCCTCTACACTTCATGCGGCCTGGATCAAAAAACGACCTTTGCTGCAACTGGCTGCCGAAGCTTTTCTGCAGAATGCAACACCTGCCCAGCGAAGCGATTATGAGCGGTTTTGCGGCTGGCACGCGGAGTGGCTAAACGATTATGCGCTGTTTACGGCCATGCAGGAACAAACAGGCGAATCGACCTGGATACGCTGGCCGGAAGACGTTGTCCGGCGTGACCCCGACGCGCTGGCCAGAGAGACGACGTTGCTCAGGGAGCAGATTGAGGTGACCAAAGTGCTGCAATACTTCTTTTTGCGGCAGTGGAACGAACTGGTTGCGTATTGCTACGAACGGAAGATTCACATCATTGGCGATATCCCTATTTATGTGCAGTTCAATAGCGCCGATGTCTGGGCAAATCCGCACCTGTTTAAGCTTGACGATAATTTTCAACCTTTGTATGTAGCCGGAGCTCCGCCCGATTATTTTAGCGAATATGGGCAGCGCTGGGGCAACCCCATTTACAACTGGGCAGCGCATGAGCAGACGGGCTTTGCCTGGTGGATTCATCGAATACGGCATCAAATGTCGCTCTATAGCCTGACCCGGCTCGATCACTTCCTGGGCTTTGCCGTTTATTGGGAAATACCCGCCAGCGAACCAACGGCTAAAGTTGGTGAATGGGTAAAGGCACCCATAGAGTCCTTCATGCATGCCATGTACCGCCAGTTTGTCCACCTGCCTGTTATTGCCGAAGATTTGGGTACACGTACGGCCGATTTACAGCCCCATTTGCGGCATTATGGCATTCCGGGTATGCGGGTGATTCAATTTAGCTTTAGCGACGACTTGCCCACATCGACTCATGCGGTTCATAATCATACCGAAAACGTGGTGGTTTATTCGGGAACGCACGACAACAATACAACCCTGGGCTGGTATCATGAAGCACCCGAAGAAACTCGCCAAAAACTCGACGATTACTTCGGTATACCCATAACCAGCGACAATGTGGTCGATCAGGTTTGCCGATTAACGATGCAGTCGGTGGCTCGGCTGGCCATTATACCTGTGCAGGACATTCTGAAACTGGACGAAGCGAGCCGGATGAATACGCCCGGATTTGGTGGGCGGAGCTGGCAATGGCGGCTATTGCCTGGCCAACTGACCGACGATGTAGCTGAGCAACTACTTAAATTAACCAAAATGACGGGTAGAGCCGAAGGTTCGTAATTTTAGACAAGATGCTGGAATGGCCCGCAACGATCAGAACATCCTTGCGGGCTCGTTTATTATACCAGTTCGAGCTGGCCGATTTGCTGATTGATGACGTTCAGCTCATCGGGTGAGAGGGTAACGGCAATGGCTTTTGCATTCTGAACGGCCTGTTCGGTATTGCGAGCGCCAACCAGGGCTGCCGTAATGCCGGGTTGCTCAATGGTCCATCGGATAACCAACTGGCTCAGGCTGGCGTTTTTTTCGTCGGCCAGGGGTTTTAGCGTTTCCAGAAAAGCATCGACTCTGGCAATATTCTCCGGCTTAAAGAAACGATAGTTGACTCGGTGATCGCCTTCGGCAAACTGATGGCCCGGTTTAATTTTTCCGGTTAGCAGCCCGCGTTCCATTGGGCTATAGGCCAGAATCCCTTTTGTGTGTTCAAGGCAGTAAGGAACCACTGCATCATTTATGGCCTGATTCAACATACTGAACGGAACCTGATTTGATGCCAGCTTAACCACCGTTTCGGCCTGTTGCATTTGCTCAACAGTATAATTACTAACCCCCGCCTGACGGACCTTGCCCTGTTCGATCAGACGCAAAACGGCTTCCATGCTTTCGTCAATAGGTGTCGATTTGTTGGGCCAGTGCATCTGGTAGAGATCAATGTAGTCGGTGCCCAGGCGTTTGAGGCTATCTTCGCATTCTTTCATAATGCTTTCCTTACCCGTATAACGATAAATGTCGATGGGATTGCCTGCATTGTCCTGACTTTTGAAGCCAAAATCGCCTTTGGCCAGATCCCAACGCATACCGTATTTAGTCAGAATCTGTACCTTGTCGCGCGGGAGGTCTTTAATAGCTTCGCCTACAATTTCTTCGCTGGTACCCTGCCCATAAACTGGAGCCGTGTCTATGGAGGTTACGCCTAAATCATACGATGCCCTGATGGCGTCGACGGCCTCTTTACGTTCGGTACCGCCCCACATCCAGCCACCAGCGGCCCAGGCTCCAAATGTGATAACCGAAAGTTGTAAGTCAGAATCGCCCAGTTGTCTGTAGTTCATGTGTGATTGATAAATGATGAAATCCTTCCTGTAAAGTGAAAATAAGCTCACTTTGTTGCTACCCAGCGTTTGCAGAAAGGAAAGAGTACGCTGATATTCGCCGATAAAAGCGGAAGTTCGCAGAAAAATAATTTTCTGATCGTTTTTAAGCCGGAAATTCCTGCGAACACTAACTATCTGTCACTGACGTTTCTATTGCATGTCATCTTTATTTTTCTGGTCGGCGTGGAGCCGGAATACCCGGTTTTCCTACGTTGCTAGTCTTCTTTGTGTTCTGGGTAGTCTGATTCTGTTTCTTATAGCCTGGATACGGGGTTTGCATAACGTGGTTCGGTGGGACGTCCTGAGCGAACTGAATGAGTTGCCCACTACCTTTCGAACGTTTTCCGATGGGCTGTTCAATTTTCCGCTCCGGGCCAAAGCCTATGCCGTTTCCGAACAGTTTGTCGCATCGGCTATGCAAATCGAACCGGCGGTAGCAACAATTTTTCTGATTGGAGTCTGTGTTGGCTTTGTGTTGCTGATTAGCGCCCTAACGCGTTTCGACCGGGTTCGGTATTTGATCAGTATGGCCATTCTGATTCTGGGGCTGGCATTTTTCCGGTGGGAAATGCTCGAAATTCCAGGCCTGGGCGGAAACTATCTGTTCCTGATTCTTGCCTTTTTGTTTGGCTCTGTCAGTTATTATTTCCACGCGTTTCGGGCCGATCATCCCATTACAATCCGATTGGCAGCATTCGGATTGCTGACCCTTGTTGTTGTTGTGCTATTGAGTATTCTGACGCCAGTCGCTTTTCCGGCTATGATTGTGGTGAGTTATGGCTTGCCCGTATTGCTGGTTATCAGTATTGGATTTATCTTTTTTATCGCTCCCGAAATTATTGCCGGACTGGTCTGGATTACGTCGGCTGGCCGGTCAGAAACCAATGCCGTTCAGGTTGGCCAGCGCCGGGCATTAGGGATCAACAATTTTCTGTTCGTAAGTTTTTTGTATCTGATCAATCTGGTACTTATCTGGCTGAAAAACACTAAATACATCGATTGGGATGTGCTGTCGATTAGTCCGTTTATTGTGTATCTGGTGTCGGTAACGCTGGGGATATGGGGTTTCCGCCGGCTGCTGGATCAGCAGGAAACCGTTTCGTTTCGCGACGCAGGCGCGTATCTGTATGCCGGGCTGGCCTTGCTGGCAACCCTAACGATGGCTTTTGCATTTGCCACAGCTAACGACCCACTGGTGGAGATGTTTGAAGATGTTATTGTATACACACATCTGGCAATGGGTTTGTGTTTTGTGATCTATACTGTCATTAACTTCTACCCAATTTATCAGCAAAATCTGCCCGTTTATCGGATACTATACAAACCCAAACGCCTTGAACTTAGCCTGTTCCGTATCATTGGTGTCTTTGCGATTGCGGGGCTGCTGGCGTCGGGTGGCCTGATTACGTTTAGGCAGGGGGTTGCGGGCTACTACAATGGCCTGGCCGATTATTATACTGCTAGTCAGGAATCGGCATCGGCCAATGCGTTCTATAATCTGGCGCTGGAGCAGGAGTTTCAGAACCATAAATCAAACTACTCGCTGGCTTCGCAGGCGCTGGCACAGAATAACCAGACGGCTGCCGCTTTTTATTTTCAACAGGCCCTTCTGAAACAACCTAATCCGCAGGATTATGCGGGTCTTAGTCAGGCCTATCTGCAAACTGACTTATTCTTTGAAGCCGTGAAGGCGCTGCAACGTGGTTTGCGGGCTTTTCCGCATAGTGGCGAATTGCAGAATAATCTGGGGTATCTCTACGCCCGAACGAGTGTTGCCGACTCGGCCTATTATTACCTCAAATCGGCTACCGACAATGCTGGTCGACGGGAAGTGCCGGAGTCGAATTTGCTGGCATTTTATGCGCGAAATCCGCGCGTATTGCTGGCCGATTCGACGCTGATGGAGCATACCGATAAATTTACCTACGAGTCGTATCAGGCGAATGCACTGGCTTTGCGGATGGTAGCGCAGACCGATACTACTCAGCCCATTACCCCCGAATGGCTCAATACAGACTTGGTTAATCAGGGGTTAAGTGTAGGCCGATTTGCCAGTCTGTATAATTATTCACTCAGTGCTCAACGGCCCGATACAAGCCTGGCCAGAACACTACAGCGGCTAATTCGCGAACCGGCCAATCAGGATTTTGGTGACGATTTGTTGCTGGCCCGTGCCGTAGCCGAATATGACCGGCACAACCACACCGACGCCTTCAACCTGATTAGCGAACTGGCCGAAGGTGACCAGCAGCATGGAGCATCCTATCGTTCTCTGACCGGTATGTGGCTAATGGAGCAAGGTCTGTACCGGCGGGCGGCTGAACAATTTGGCTATAATGCAGATACAACGTCAATATATTATCGGGCACTGGCATTCACAAAGGCCAACGATCTGGCACTGGCGCAGGGGCTTTGGGAAACGGCCTCCAAAGCAGACCCGGCCATAACAATGCTGAAGCAGGTTCTATATGAGGAGCGGAAGCCAGAAACCGATCTGGAAAAGGCCTTTTATGTACTCTACCGAGTCGACGACCGAAACCGGGGAGCCTACTGGGAAACCATTCAGAACCCGAGTCTGAAAACGGTAGCGGGAGTGGCCTTAACAAACGATTTTCTGGATCAATTGCAATGGCGCAATGCGCAACTGGTACTGGCCGGGCTACCCGACTCTGTGCAGGTTAGTCCGTTGGCTACCTCCATGCGCACCGTAGCTGCCATTCGGCTGGCCGCGTTCCGGCGGAGTGTTGGAGCAGCCGAAGCCATGGCTCAAAAAGCAGTTTTGCCCCAGTTTGAAGCCCAACGCGATTACTGGCTTGGGCAAACGTATGAACGTACCCGCCAGCTTGCCCAAGCGCAGACGTTTTATCGCCAGGCGGTGCAACTTGCCCCGCTCAATGCGCAGATCGTGTCGGCAACGGCGCAGCTACAGGCGCAACAGAAACAATCCAGAGAGGCTTATGATCTGGTTGTTCGGGCGTTGCCGTTCAACGAAGATAAACCCGAACTACTCAAAACCTACATCAGTTTGTGCCTTGATCTGAGCCTGCGCGACTATGCCGAAACAGGTCTTACAAAGTTGCAGGCTGCCGCAACTCCTGCCGATTATCAGGCGTTTCTGACAATTTATCAGGAAAAACTGGCGTCAATCGAAAACAGCCGCCAAAAATTCGTGCAATAAGTTAGCTTTGTTAGAAATAGATTTTTCGTTCGTAGCTGGGCAAGGGGTCAAACCTTATCCTGGAAACAAAAGTATCTGCACGAGTTCAATCTAACCTGAGCTGGAGTATGGATCGGAAATTAAGCTGGCTGAAAGAAGCCTTTAGCCGCGATGTGGTGATTGTGCAGGACGGGCAGATTGTGGGTGGAATGCACCGCAATTTTGCCAGCCGGGATGTAGAGGCCAGCCTGAAAAGTACACATTTACAATTCGATGTTCAGGGCTTTATTGTGCATTCGGTCAAGATTTACGATCTGAATAACAATAACCAGATTGTTGGCCAGATCGATTTTTCGTTTGGCAAACGGGCCGAGCTGAAGTTAACCACGGGCGAAAGCTATCTCTGGAAACGCCATAATGTGTTGATGCGCGAATGGGATATGATTCGCGAAAGACCCGATGGCTTTCCCGAAAAAGAAATCGTCAGTTATGAGCTGACCCGCAAGTTTTTTCAGGATGCTGGCGATATTGAAATTAATGAAGAGATACCCGCCACCACCATTCATCTTGTTGTACTGACCGGATTATTTATTCGAAATTATTTTCAGCGTCGTCGCCGTCTTGTTGCCGGAGCAGCGGTTGTTGCTTCCCGATAATCTCCTTTATGAGACATGAATATTATTGAAACCCGGAATATTGCCAAACGGTACGTAATGGGCGCCGAAGTTGTGGAAGCGCTGAAGTCTATTACCATCAGCATTCAGAAAGGCGAATACGTAGCCTTTATGGGCCCGTCGGGGTCTGGGAAATCTACACTGATGAATATTGTTGGGTGCCTCGATTCACCAACGTCAGGGCAATATATTCTTAATGGGCAGGACGTTAGCGGAATGGGCGAAAACGAACTCGCCGAGGTTCGCAATAAAGAAATTGGCTTCGTTTTCCAGACCTTCAACCTGCTGCCCCGTCAGTCATCGCTCGAAAATGTAGCTTTGCCCCTTATTTATGCCGGTTATAGCAAAGCCGACCGCACAGAAAAGGCAATGCAGGCGCTCAAAAACGTTGGGTTAGAGAACCGCGCGGGCCACCGGCCCAATGAACTGTCGGGGGGGCAGCGGCAGCGGGTGGCCGTAGCGCGTGCACTGGTCAATGACCCCAGTATTCTGCTGGCCGATGAACCAACCGGCAACCTCGATACGAAGACTTCATACGAGATTATGGACCTTTTCGATCAGATTCATAGCAAAGGAAATACGGTAATTATGGTGACACACGAAGAAGATATTGCCGAATATGCCCACCGGATTATCCGCCTGCGTGATGGCCTGATCGAAACTGATCGTGTTAACACCAATATCCGTAAAGCCAATGCCCTGATGCAGTCGCTGGAATAAGCTATACGGAAGTAGATTTGATAGCAATGGCTCTTCCTACTATTTAGTAGTATATTGAGCCGTAATCCGTTAAACCTATGCTTCGTAATATCCTTATTGGCCTATTGGTAGTGCTGGTGCTTATTCAGTTTATCCGGCCCGAGAAAAACCAGTCTAGTGGGCCATCGCCTAACGACATTGCCACAAAATACACAGTTCCGACCGATGTGCAGCACGTGTTGAGCCGGTCTTGTTACGACTGCCATTCCAACAATACAACTTATCCGTGGTATGATAATATTCAACCCATAGCGTGGTGGCTGGCCCATCATATTGAGGAAGGGAAAGACGAATTGAACTTCTCCGAATTTGCGACCTATTCGCCCAAAAGAGCCAGACATAAGCTGGAAGAAGTAGGAGAGGCCGTTACGGACGGCTGGATGCCGTTAGAGTCGTATCTCTGGATTCATCACGATGCGAAACTTAGCCCGGAGAATGCCAAACTCATCGCCAATTGGGCTAGTCAGTTGCGGAACCAGATTCCGGCACCAGCCGATGAAAAAGAAGAACATCATCACGAAGAACATTAAGTTGAGTGTCCACATAGACACAGAGGCCACAGAGAAATTAAAACTCTGTGGCCTCTGTGTCTATGTGGACACTAGCAACTGTTTAAACCGCTACAATCTGGTTCACAACCTCCTGCCATTCTTTCATTTCGGGAACACCTGGTTTGCGTTTGCCGAATACCAGTGCAATGCTGTTGCCGTCTTTATCAAACAGGTCAAGACCCGTTACAATACCGTCTTTGGTTGGTTTGCGGGTTACCCAAATGCTGTTAATGGCATCTTCGCGCAGGTGCATATTGAATTCAGGGTCAAGCACATTATACCACGGTCCCATACTTACCAGTTTTTTGATGGGCCCCGTATGAATCTGAATACAGCCCGGACTCGACGCGAAAATCATAATCGATAACTGCCGTTCGGCTACGGTTTCGAAAATGGTTTTAAGCTGGTCTATAGAAATTAGCTTCGAGTGTCCGTTTGGTGCCAGCCGGATACCCTGCTCTCGGGCGAGTTTGTATTTGCGTAGGAGACCGAAAAATTCATGCGTATCCTGCATGGCCAGCCATTCTTGCTGAAAGGCCAGTATATCAATGGCGTCGGTTGCGTTTTCTGCTTCTTTTTCGGGATAGGGAATCGTTACAAGATCCGATGTTTGATCGATAGCGAGGTATTTTTGAACGAGTGCTTCATAAGCTTCTTCGTTCGATTGATCGGTCAGGTAGATCTTGTGGACGGCTGTGCCATCCTGATCGAAGAACTGAAGGCTTTTGCGCCCATTTTCGTTAACGGCAAAGCCAAAATGCCAATGCGACATAAACAGGCGCAGGTCAATATCGGGGCCGAGTACCAGACCAGTCTGCTCATTGAACGACACTTTTTCGTAAACGCCTTTGCGTTCGTGAACAATGTGGTCGTTGCGGGTCAATGCCATCACATAGCCTAAGGTTGGCACGTCTTTGAGCAATGGGCGAAAATCGCTTTCCAGGCGCTGAACGGTTTCGCCCAGTTGCGTAGCCAGCAGATCGGCTTCGCTAACGTCGAGCTGTTGGGCAGCATCACGGATTCGGGTTTTCGGGTTTTCCTGTTTGAGCGCTTCCCAGCGTCCGCGGAGGCTTTGTGTTGTAATCATTGGTTTATGGATGGTTTGGGCGGTTACTTGTATAGAGTTGGTTTTTTTGAGGAACAATCATGGGGCATTCCATTTCGGGATGCTCAACGAGCCATACGTTTAAATCAAACACGCGCTTTATAGTATCGACCGTAATTACATTCTGAGGATGTCCGATAGCTTCAATGCGCCCGGCTCGCAACATAACGATCTGATCGGCATACTGGGCGGCCAGGTTGAGGTCGTGCAAAATCACTACAATGCAAAAGCCTTTCTGTGTAAACTCGCGGGCTAGTTCCAGCATTTGGTGCTGGTGCAGGAGGTCGAGGCCGGTGGTAGGTTCGTCTAAAAACAGAATGCCTTCGTGGACATTCCAGATTTGGGCCAGCACGCGAGCCAATTGTACGCGCTGCTGTTCTCCACCCGACAACGTTGTGAAAACGCGGGAAGCAAACTCCCACATCCCCACTTTCTTAAGTGCCATTTCGGCAAGAGCATAGTCGAGTTCTGATGGATGAAGTTCAAAATGCGGATAGCGACCCATCAGAACCAGTTCGCTGACCAGAAATGGGAAGGCAACGGCATTCTGCTGCGGCAAAACGGCCCGAAATTGCGCGAGATCTTTTTCTGAATAATGCTGAAGCGGCTTATTCCGAAGCCGAATTTCGCCCATAGAGGGCTTAAGTTCGTGTGTGCATAACTTGAGTAGCGTTGATTTGCCAGCGCCATTGGCCCCCACAATGGCTACTAACTCGCCCGAATTAGCCCTGAACGAAACCCTGTCCAGCAATTGTCGATTGCGGATTTGATAGGATATGTTGTTGACTTCCAGCATCTGATGGATAATTTAAATTGTTGTTTGACGCCGTTCGCGTAAGAGAATCCATAAAAAGACCGGTGTACCAACCAAGGCCGTCAGAATGCCAATCGGTAGTTCGGCGGGAGCTACAATGGTTCGGGCGAGCGAATCGGCAAGGGTTAGCACAACGGCCCCGCCCAATGCTGATCCGATCAATACTCGTCGGTGGTCAGATCCGATTGCCATCCGAATCAGATGCGGAATCACCAGTCCCACAAAACCAATGATTCCGGCAACAGCCACCGAAGTGCCGACGGCCATCGTCGAAAAAATAATGACCTGCCGTTTTAGCGCCGTTATATTGACGCCAAGCATAACTGCCTGACTTTCGCCCAGTGCCAGCAAATTCAGTGATTTAGCCAGTTGGGGAATGCCCACCAGCGCCAAGATGGTGAAGGGCAAAATGGCTAGTACCGACGTCCAGCTAGCTCCCCCCAGGCTACCCAGAGTCCAGAACGTGATGGTGCGAAGCTGCTCGTCAGTGGCCAGGTAGGTTATGATGCCCGTTAGCGCCCCCGACAGTGCATTGATCGCAATACCGGTGAGGAGCATGGTCGTAATCAGGTCTTTACCGGCCATGCGGGCAATTCGATAGACCAGAAACGCTGTAGCGCAGGCACCCGAAAAAGCCACGATCGACAAAGCATACATACCAAAAATGCCGGTCAGCGTCTGGAAAAAGGTAACTTCCAGAACAATCATCAGGACTGCCGCCAGCGATGCACCCGACGAAATGCCAATCAGACCCGGATCGGCCAGCGGGTTGCGGAAAAGTCCCTGAATAGCAGCACCGGATATGGACAACCCAGCTCCAATCAGAACCGCCAGACATACTCTCGGTAATCGGATGGCCAGCAGAATTGCTTCTTTCGTTGCATCGACCGCTACCGGATAGCCCAGCGACCGGGCAAAAATCAGCCCTATCTCATACGGTGAAACGTATAGCGCCCCAATTCCTACCGATACCACTATGGTCAGCAACAGAGCACCTATCAATAGGGGCATCAACCACGGTTTAGACACCGTACTGATTGTTGGTTTGGGGGTTGGGCGTACACTTGACACCGGATTAACAGTTGCTGCGGCTGTATTCATTGCACTCATACTTTGGGTTTCCGGGAGATCTTCTGCGCTAATTCCTGCAAGGCTTTGCCTAAGCGAGGAGAAAAACCGGTTAACAAATGACCGTCCATTGTGATAATATGGCCGCTTTTGCCCGCATTGGTCTGGGCAATACCCTGTACTTTGGCCAGACCTTCTACTCCCCCCAAACTTTCCAGTCCGCTATCAAAGAGCAGAATCACATCAGGATTAGCTGTAACGAGGGCTTCGGCCGTGAGCGGTTTGTAATTTTCGAAGCTGGATGTAGCATTAACACCTCCCGCCAGATCGATCATCTTATCGACCTGCGTTCCCCGACCCGAAACCATCATGGTGCCCGTGCCCCGCGCATAGATAAATAGCACCTTTGGCATATTGGGAGCTTTTTTGAGCTGGGCCAGATCGGTATCCAGCTTTTTTAACAACGGTTTTGCTCGCGAACCTACCTGGCATGTCGTAGCTATATCCTGAATGAGCTTTCGCGTACCGACCACACTATATTCCTGCTGGAATATAATGACTTTGATGCCTGCCGATTTGATCTGTTCGATCACTTCTGGCTTTGTTCCCGCATTTTCTGACGTCAATACGAGCGTTGGTTTAAGCGAAATAACACCTTCGGCCGAAATAGTCCGGTTATGGCCAACTTTGGGAAGCTTCTGTACGAATTCAGGATACGTGCTGGTTACGTCGACGCCGACCAGGTGCGATTGTAGTCCCAAATCGCAAAGAATTTCGCTGACCGTACCATCGAGCGAAACAATTCGAATGGGGTCGCCTTCTGGACTTTTACCGGCATTTGCTGGCTGAAGAGTTGCCAGAAAGCTAGCAGACCAAGCCAGCCACAGGAAGATAGCAACTTGTTTTTTCATGGTGATTCTCGTTTAATGAGGAAATGTCGAACCGTTCCAGGACGGTTCGACAAATGCGTTAGGACGCTTGCTTAACCAATTTGAATTCAAGCGTTGGCTTGCCCCGTTCGCCACCATCCTGCGAAGCGAAACTGATAAACCGGAGTTTATAAAAGTTCCCTGCGGCATCCTTAATGACGTAGAAGCGGTCAGTTTTGACGCCAACGGTTCCGGTTGTTGCACGCCAGTTTGCACCAATCACATGCTTATCGCTACTGAACGCAGTAGTGGCAATATTGCTTTCGGCGTAGGCCTCATAGGAAACCGTGCTGGTTAGAATTTCAGCGGCCGTTACGCCAGCGAGTGAGTTGATATACACCTGATCGGCGAAGTAGTACGGAATGTCGTTGGTACCATCGCTGGTTTTGTAGATTGCGCCGGTCCATTCAATATCCCAACGTGTTTTAGCCGGTTCGACATCGACCAGTGCGCCTGAGTCGAACGAAACGTATTTAAAATTGTAGGCCGCATCTTTCGAAATCGAAACCGTTTTAAATGTGGTTTCTTGAACACCGGCATACTGTAGCGTGTAACCAGTGGTTCCGTTGCGTAATACCCGGATTTTTATCCAGCCTTTGGCTGGCGTTGAACCGCCTGTTCCCCGATTGATAATGTAAACCTTATTATCGGCATCGGTAGCCGAGATAGCCGGAATCACCGTTTTGGTAATGTCGCCCGATACATCATCGACTAATTTCAGACCCGATGGATCGAAACCGAGCGTGAGTGCAAGGCCAGTTGTATCGGTGGCTGTTACCTGGGTTAAATCGGTTTTGTTCAGCGCAATAGCGGTTGCTCCGGTCGTATTATTGAGCATTACCCGAAAATCATCGCCTGAGTAAAAGCCCAAATCCCAACCCGATCGTTTGACCGACGTAGCCGCATTGTTGCTCAGATCGACAAACACGGAGTTTATGGCGCTGGAACCGCCCGGCCCGCCATCGAGCGTAAGCGCCGTTCCCGCCGACACAATAGATGTAAATTTGACTGTGAGCTGTTTTGTGTCTCCTATCAGAACGGGGCTGGTGGCCGATGCGATCGAAAAAGCAATGGTTTCGGTACCGCTCAGGAAAATATTGCTGGCTTTCGTCAGCGTAAATGAGGTTTCGTTGCTACCGGCTGGAACCGTAAGCGAAAGAACATTACCGGTGGCAGCCGGAGTGGTTGTGAATTCGGTGCCATACGTAACGCCGGTTGGCGTTAGCTGAACAGTTACAGGTGTTGCTGCATCAACGGCTCTGGACAATTTCAGACTGATGGTTGCTTCCTGAGTGGCGGCATCAATGCCTTGTTCGGCACTTTCAAACTGCACTACATTATCGGGTAGTGGTGGGTCGCTTTCTTTACAGGCGTTTAAAGTGCCAACGGCCATAAGGAGTGCGAATACGATTGCTTTTTTCATGTTGTATAAACTAGTTGCGAGAATGTGCCTGATTTCATTGAGTAGTTCTAAGGAGGTTCGTAGGCGGGTTACTTTTTATACCACTGGAAGCTGAGTCTGAGAAAGTAAGACCGGCCATAACTGACCGGAGCCGGGCCGCTGGCGCTATGCGCGCCACCCGTATCGGGCGATGTGTTAGCCAGGCGGGTAATGTTGAGCAAATTCTTGGCGCCTGTCGTAAGCGTCAAATACTTTGTCAGGGGTTTGGTGAGTGTAACGTCGGCCCAATGGAAGGCGGCTAGTTCGGTTAGCGTTGCCGATGCCTGGTTATCGGCGGTTACTGTGGCCAGATAGCTTGGGCGTTTGCCCGAATATTTATAGAAGAGACCAAGCTTAGTATCGAACTTGCGGAAGGTGTAGGTAAGGTTCGTGGTTACTTCGGGCGACCACATAAACGTTGGCAATTGCCCGTCGGTATAGGTTGTTGTGTCGGGTGTTGCGAGAAGGTTATTGTAGCGGCCAATATAGGAGAAGCCCACTGTAGCCTGTAAGGCGTTCCAGGTGAAGACATTCTCCAGCGTCATACCCGTCGTTTTGAATTTATCGATGTTGATGGTCATCGAAATGCGCGGGTCGGCGGGATCGATCCCGTAGCTGATCAGGTTATTGAAATCGTTGTAGAAAAAGGCAAGTGTCGATTTCACTTTATGGCTGGCCTGCCAGACCAGCGATCCGTTGTAACTGTTTGAGGTTTCTGCCTTAAGGTTTGGATTGCCAATGATTGAATGGCTGGCATCGAAGAAGTTGAAATACAATTCGCGTAGTGCGGGCGAACGAAAGCCTCGGGCATAGGCTAACCGTAGGTCGAGAGCAGGTGTGAGTGCAAATTTGGTGTTAAGGGAAGGAATAGTCGGTGGTGCATCATAAACCGAGTTCTTAATGAAGCGTAAACCCGGCCGGATGCTGATGCGGGAAGTTGGATTAAGCGTTGACGAAACAAATAAGGCAAAATCGTTGATGGTTGGCGCGCCTGAAATGCGGGCTCCCGAAGCCGCATCCAGGTTGATGTCGATGCCGGGCTGGAGCGAAACGGCTGATGAAATTTTGTAGGAAGCTGTTGCGCGGTAGGTCTGACTGGCAAATTTAGATAGGTCCTGTTCTCCTTCTCCCAGTGAAAGCGTTCGCCGACCAGTCGGTAGATCCAAAATTGTCGTTTGCGTACGGCGTTGGTAATCTGTATAGGACACCTGCCCATTGAGTTGCAGTCGGTCGTTGATTTTCCAGTCGCTTTGCAATTGGTGTACATACCGATAGGTAATATACCTCTGGTCGCGGGCCTGATGCGTGTTTGCATTTTCTGCTCCCTGACTTAGTAAATCTTCTTTGAGTGCGTCGAGCCGATAGTAAATATTCAGATTATCGGTACGGTAGCCAATCTTACCATGACCAAACAACTGATTTTTAGGTAGCCAGTCTTTTACGCGTCCTGTCGATAGGCCCTGCCAGCCACCAAACGTGTTGTTGGTAATCCCGGCCGATGTATTCCAGCCTTTTTGCTGCCAGGTAACACCAACGTTCTGCATATGCAATCCCTGACTGGTAAGCAGCTTGTAGTCTTTATTGGCAGTTTCTTCCTGAATTCGGGCCGTAACGCCCAGCCGCTCGTTACCCGGTTTTTTCGTGATAATGTTAACGACACCAGCCAGGGCATCGGAGCCATACGATACCGACATCGGGCCTTCTACAATTTCAATCCGCTCAATGCTGTTGATGTCGATCTGGTTGAGGCTCTCGCGGGTGTCGCCCCGGTCGACCATTGGTAAGCCATCGAGCAGAATTTTTACGCTGCGTCCCGACATGCCCATTAGCTGCACATCAGTTGTGCCTAGTGTCAGGTCGTTTGAGAAGCGAAAGCCCAGTTCGTTGTTCAGTACGCCCATCACATTGGTCGCTGCCCTCAAACGAATGCGTTCGCTGTTGATGACCCGCACATTGTAGACCGATTTTTTGAGCGATTGCGCTTCATACTGCCCCGTTACTACTACTTCATTCAACTGAGTATTAGCGGCCTGTAAACGAATGGAAATATGCAGGGTTTTATTGCCAGATATTGAAACTACCTGCCGGACAGACTCATAGCCAACGACCGATAGCTGCACAATATGTTTTCCGGTAGCGAGCCCTGCTAGTAAAAACTTACCATTTTCATCGGCTGTTGTGCCTATTTTACTATCTATGACCCGAACCGTGGCAAAAGCACCCGGCGAGTTGTTGCTCAGCGTAACCGCCCCTTCAACACGGCCTGTTTCCTGCGGTGGTTGAGCCTTTAGGCCGGGAGCTATTAATCCGATCGATACACTCAGTTTCCATAGAGAACGGATATATAGGTTTATCATGATGATGAATCTGGCTATTGAGTAGAGGAAATTTGTTGTAAGCTTAACTCTATTCTTATTTAGACTTATTAAAAATAATGATACAAATATAACCGTACTACCTTCTGGAATGCAAGCTTATTTAGAATTTATCTGAATAAATTGATTGGGAGGAGAGCTGGCTGAGGAGGTATAAACAAAAAAAGTCCCGCCAGGCGGGACTTGAGCGAAATAGGTAAATGCTTGATTTTAAGCTTTTAATGTAATTTTTCGCCCGGTTTCTGCGGCCTGATAAATTGCCTGTAGCAGTCGGATGTCGCGCAGGCCTTCTTCGCCTGTCACATGATCAGGAAGTTGTTTACCGTCGAGCAGTTCTTTGCACACACCATCCATATGCATGGCCTGATGGTTCACTACAGGCTGTTCAATGGGGCCTTTGCTGGTCATTCCTTTTAGTGGTCCGTAGCCAAAAGCGGGCGACAGTTCGAACCAGCCTTTCTCGCAGGATGCCCGAAGCCGTTCAATACCTGCTGTATAGCTGGTTGTAGAATTCGACACCGCTCCGCTCGGAAACTGGAATTGCCAGAACATGGTTTCTTCCACTTCCTTGAATTTGTCAGGTTCGGTTTTAGGCGAAAATTGGGCTGTAACCGAAATCGGCTCTTCGCCCGTCACGTAACGAGCACCCTGTACGGCATAAATACCTACATCCATCAGGGGGCCACCGCCAGCCATTGCCTTTTTCATCCGCCACTGGCTCGGATCTCCAATACGAAACCCATCGCTGCTCTCGATAAATTTAATAGGCCCGAAAACCTTCTCCTGTCCAAGACGCATCACTTCTTTTGTGAATGGTTCGTAGTGGAGCCGGTAACCGATAGCCAGTTGTTTATTGGCCTTCTTACAGGCGTCAATCATGTTCTGACACTCTTTAACGGTGATAGCCATCGGTTTTTCGCAGATGACGTGTTTCCCGGCTTTAGCTGCCCGTACTACATATTCTTCATGCATCGAATTCGGCAGCACTACATACACAACGTCGATGTCTTTATTATCGGCAATACGGTCGAACGTTTTGTAATCGTATATGTTGGCCTGAGGAATGTTGTATTTCTGTTTCCATTCTTCGGCCTTTGCCGGTGTTCCCGTAACGATACCTGCTAACCGGCAATACTGAGTTTGCTGCAATGCGGGAGCCAGAAGATTTTTGCTATAATAGCCCAGGCCGACTAAGGCAATACCTAGTTTTCGACCCTGATGGGGTCGAATAGGATTTCCAAAAACATCGGTCAGTGCTGGCAGCGTAAGCGCTGATACACCAAGACCCGCCAGAAAATTTCTACGTGACAGATAGGTTGGTTGCATGATAGAGTTGTGTTTAGGTAACTCGCTCTGAAAAGGCCGTCAGATACGTTATCTACCTACACAGCAAAGCCTCACTTATTTCGAAGTGAGGCTTTGTGATAAATGCTCTGACTTGTTGCTAATCAGAAAATGTATTTATTCTCAGCAATCATAGCATCGGCAATCTGACGACGGGCATCCTTAAGATTCATGGGCTCAATTTTCGTGAATCGTTTCAGCCCCATCAGCATACCCCGGAGTTCGTCGCCATCGGCAAATGAGGTGATGGCAGCGCGGCCAGCATTATTGATTTTCTCGACGGCTTCGTGCAGGTACACCAACGCCATCTGCTTTTGTAATATAACTGCTTCTTCGCCTTTGATACCGATCAATTTTTCGACCCGTAGCAAGACTGATTCGGCAGCATAAATTTCGATGGCCATATCGGCAATATTCATCAGAATTTCCTGCTCGTCGGAAAGGGTCATCATGAATTTCTGAACGGCAGCTCCAGCTACCATCAAGGTTGCCTTTTTCAAGTTCCGGAGTACTTTCTTTTCGGCTACGAAAATACCTTCTTCTTCTTCGGTGTTGAAATCCGGGATCGACATGATTTCTTTCGCAACAGCCATAGCCGGACCCATCAGATCGAGTTCGCCTTTCATGGCCCGCTTCAGCAGCATGTCTACCACCAGCATCCGATTGATTTCGTTAGTACCTTCGAAAATCCGATTGATGCGGGCATCGCGGTAAGACCGATCCATGGGTGCATCGGCCGAGTAGCCCATGCCGCCATACACCTGAACGCCTTCGTCGACCACATAATCCAGTACTTCGGAACCGTGAACCTTCATGATGGCACATTCGATAGCAAACTGTTCCAGCGCTTTTAGTTTGGCTGGCCCGTCTTCCATTCCCTGGCTTTTCAGATCTTCAATCAGATCATCGATGTTTTGTCCGGCGCGATAGCTGGCCGTTTCAGAGGTATACACTTTCAACGCCATTTCGGCCAGTTTGTGCTTGATGGCGCCAAACTGAGAAATTGCTGTCTTAAACTGTTTGCGCTCGTTGGCATACCGAACGGCGTTGTTGATGACTTCCTTCGATCCGCCAACAGCCGCAATACCCAGCTTAATGCGGCCAATGTTCAGAATATTAACCGCAATCTTGAATCCATTGCCTCGCTCCGAGAGCAGGTTTTCGACCGGTACTTTCAAATCGTTGAAGAAAATCTGCCGGGTATCTGAGCCTTTAATACCCATTTTGTGCTCAGGCTCGTTCATGGTAATGCCCTCGAACGAACGCTCGACAATGAAGGCCGACAGGTTTTTATCGGTTTGACCGTTCTCTTCAATTTTGGCAAAAACAATGTATATATCGGCAAAGCCACCATTGGTAATCCACATTTTCTGGCCATTCAGTAGGTAGTGTTTACCATCTTCTGTCAGTTTGGCTTTTGTTTTACCAGAGTTGGCATCGGAGCCAGAGTCGGGTTCGGTGAGGCAGTAGGCTGCTTTCCACTCACCACTGGCCAGTTTGGGCAGGTATTTCGATTTTTGATCCTCATTGCCGTAGTAAACAATGGGCAACGTTCCGATACCCGTATGCGCCGATAGAGCCACCGAGAATGAATGCCCTGCGCCGGTGGTTTCGGCCACCAGCATCGAGGTATTGAAGTTCATGCCAAAACCGCCATATTCTTCCGGTACCGACGTGCCCAAAAGACCTAGCTCACCGGCCTTATCCATTAACGATGAGATCAGCGCGGGCGATTTTGCGTTATCTATTTCATTAAGTCTTGGCCAGATTTCGCGTTCCAGAAACTCGCGACTGCTGGCGGCAATCATCATCTGCTCTTCTGTAAACTCTTCAGGAATAAAGACTTGTGACGCTTCGGTTTCTTTAATCAGAAATTCGCCACCTTTTATGGAGGCTTTTTGTTTCGACGCGATCATGGTAAATAGGGTTTGTTATGCGTGCATACTAATCAATAACAAATTAAATCATTTTTAAAATAGTATGCAAGCATACTATTTTTTAATTTTTATACGAATAGTTCTATTTATTGTTTGGTTGCTGCGGCTCGTTCACTCATCCCCTAAAAACTGTTAGTCGTCTAACTTTTTTCGGTACTCATCGCTTTTGATTTTCTGGTCTGTTCAGGTAAGCACAACTTTGTTGCATCTGACGGCCTAGACGCAGTGAACACAAACAGACCATGAAAAAAATGTTCGTTTTGATGCTGGGACTGCATCGTTTACTCAAAACATCATTAATGAAGCGCCCGTTGCTCACGTATCGATAACTAACGACCACAATCTTAAACTAGTTGTTGGTCCCGAAGCCGCGAAGGGGATCATTGTGCTCCGCAATCTGGCCGGGCATCAGTTGTATACTAGTACAGGAGATTTATGTCAGGGCATTAAGCAGAAGTTTATCATTGATGAGCTCGCCACCGGAATGTATCAGGTTGCGGTTATTGCGGTGAACCAGAGTACTATTAAAACATTCGTCATTGAAGAGCATCCGGCTCAAACAGGCGTTAGCCTTCAATCATAGATCAACATGCCAGAGCTGACTTATTCCGTAACCATAAAAACCGGCTAATTCACCGGTTTTTATGGTTTAAAAGCTCCTTTATTTAGGAAAATCGCTGGCAGACTGAGACTTACCATTAGTTTTATTACATTGTAGGCTTACCCTATTTATGGATAATCGGCTCACATCGACTCAGAAATGGCAACTAGCTGTTCGTTTACTGGTACTTTTTTCGCCATTGCTGCTTTATATTAATTTGCCTGAGCAAGCTCGCAATACAGCTACGCTGATTCATATAATTCCCTTTTTTCTGGTATTCAGTCTGATCAATCTGCTGCTGTATTACCTCTGGATTAGCGGTATTGACTGGTGCCAGCGGCAATTATCGAACCGGTTCGGCAGCGATTTCCTGATGCAGTCCGATTGGCGGTCTATTCTATTTACGCTCGCCTTATCGGTTGCGCTGGCCATTCTATTCACTCAGTCTCTTGAATTAATTCTACGAGGCTTGGCAGCTTTGGCTAAGCTTATCATTCCCTCATTACCTCAGGAGCGCGATCGATCGCCATTTCCGCCGGTTGTGTTAACTTATATTCAGCGGGCAAACAATGTATTTTCGATCGTTATTGTGCTAACAGCCTTCTATCTAACCATTAGCGAGCGGTCGTTCAGGCAGTTGAAGGATGTTCAGCTCAAGGCCGAGCGGCTAGAGAAAGAAGCCCTGTTGAGCCAGTTTGAAGCCCTAAAGAGTCAGTTGAGCCCTCATTTTCTGTTTAACAGTCTGAGCATTCTTACCTCACTGATTCATGAAGACATTGACCTGTCGGAACAATTTATCAAGCGATTATCTAAAGCATATCGCTATATTCTCGAACAGCGCGATCAGGATTTGGTGCCGCTCATGACCGAACTGGACTTTATTCAGTCGTACACGTTTCTGCTCAAGATTCGCTTTGAAAACAAATTCGATGTGTTTATTGATGTTTCTCCGCCTATTCAGAACTCATACCGCATTGCTCCACTGACCTTGCAACTATTGATCGAAAATGCGGTCAAACATAATCGGATGTCGCTCCAGGAGAAATTGCGGGTACGTGTCTATACGGATCAGGATTGGCTAATTGTTGAAAACCCCATTCAGGTACGCGACCAGCCGGAACCATCAACCGGCGTAGGACTTGCAAATATTGTTAATCGGTATTCGCTTTTAACGGATCGCCCCGTTTGGTTTGGTGCAGACCAGGGTTTGTTTGTTGTTAAAATCCCACTTATAAACTAAAAAGCGAAAGAGCCTCATACGCTCTTTCACTCTTTAAAATGATGAACGTACTTATTATTGAAGACGAAGATCGTACTGCTCGCCAACTAGAGCGAATGCTCAAAAAGTATGATTCCAGCATACACATTCTGGCCCAATTGCCATCGGTCAGAGAGTCGGTTGCGTGGTTAAGTCAGCATTCGGTTCCTGACCTGATTTTGATGGACATTCATCTGGAAGATGGGCTGGCATTCGCAATTTTTGAACAGATTCAGTTGACCACCCCCATTATTTTTACGACGGCCTACGACGAGTATATGATTAAAGCCTTCAAGGTCAATAGCATCGACTACCTGCTGAAACCTGTTGATTACGATGAACTCGTTAATGCGCTGGAAAAATTCAAGACGTTGCGGAGCGTATCGTCAAGTCCCGATTTAGCGAACCTGCTTCAGGTGATGCAGCAGTTTCGGGAGTCGCCCTTTAAAGAGCGCTTTATGGTTAGTATTGGCACCAAAATCCGGAGTGTTGAAACGAGCGAAATAGCTTATTTCGTTTCGGAGGAAAAAGCGACTTTTCTGACCACAAAAGAAGGGCAACTACTTCCGCTTGAATATAGTCTCGATCAGTTGAGTGGTATGCTGAACCCCTCGCAGTTTTTTCGAATAAACCGTCAGTTTCTGGTAGCGCGGACAGCTATTCAGGCGATTCATGTGTATTCGGCGGGTAAGCTAAAGGTAGAGCTTCGTCCGGTTCCTCGTGAGGAGGTATTTGTGAGCCAGAGTCGTTTATCAGACTTTAAAGACTGGTTGGGTCGTTGATGGTTTTCATTCGTCGGGCAAAAACCGATGTTTATCCGGTTGTTTTGCGAGCTTATCCTTTTTCTTTTTCAGACGTCGGCGGGCGGTTGCACCTTTGCATCGTAAATCAAACACGTATGAAACCGCACATTTTACTAATCGCTGTCTGTTTGCTGGTTAGTTATTTCAGTTCATCCGCCCGTGCCCAGTTCCCGATGGTGGGTGGTTCATCAACACAAACCAAAGCATTACCAGGCACAGCAGGAGACCAGAGCCCAAAAGGAACGGCCCGTATTTCAGGGATCGTAACGGATTCGGCTCAGGCCAAAGCTGTTGAGTTCGCCAGTATTGCTCTCTACAATAAAACAACCGATAAGCCTGTGGATGGCACGGTAGCCGACGAAAAAGGGAAGTTTACTTTGAACAAACTGGTGGCTGGCGAGTACCGCATTCTGGTTAGCTTTGTTGGCTTTCGTAATAAAACAATCGACAATGTTAAGATCGCAAACGGTCAAAGCCTCGATCTGGGCACTATCCAGCTTAGTTCGAATGTGAAAACGCTGAGCGAAGTAACGGTAGTGGGGCAGGCTACGCTGATTGAAGAGAAAGTAGACCGTCTGGTTTATAATGCCGATAAAGACATATTGGCTAAAGGCGGAGATGCTACCGATGTGCTGCGCAAAGTTCCGTTGCTAACGGTTGACCTGGATGGAAATGTATCGGTTCGTGGTAGCCAAAACATTAAAGTTCTTATCAATAACAAGCCGTCGACGATTGTTGCCAGCAGCGTTTCGGACGCGCTCAAGCAAATTCCGGCCGATCAGATCAAAACCGTTGAAGTGATTACCAGCCCATCGGCCAAGTATGATGCCGAAGGGTCGGGTGGTATTATCAATATCATTACCAAGAAGAATAACCTGCAAGGCTTAAACCTCAATATCGATTCGGGTGTAGGAAATCGTGGTTCCATGCTTTCGCTGAACGGAAGCTACCGTAAAGGAAAAACGGGCTTTACGCTGGGTGGATTTGGACGAGGTGGTTATAATACGCCTACGAAAACCAACCTCGATCAGACGAGTGTTGTGGATGGTGTTTCAACACTTACCCGGCAAGCAGGCAATGGCAATTCGTCGTTCCTGTTTGGTCAATATAATCTGGGTTTCGACTACGACATTGCCAAAAATCAAAGCCTGACGGCAGGTGTGCGCTATGGCGTACGGAATATGAAAAATAAGCAGGATCTGCTTACGCAACTGTTTACCGACGGTACGCTGGGGTTAAGCTCAAGCCGGAACGTAGATACCAAGAATTTGTCGGGTACTGTTGATGCCAACGTTGATTATCTGCACACCTTCAAACCGGGGCAGGAGTGGAGCGTTTCGACATTGTATAGCCGCAACGATCTGACCAATGATTTCAGTGCAAATCTGCTGAATAGTGTTGGCGAATTGACCGGTCGTCAGAAAAACCTGAACAAGAACGTTAACCAGGAATTTACGCTTCAAACAGATTATCAGACTCCTATCAAGAAAAACCAGATGCTGGAGTTTGGAGCCAAAGGTATTTTTCGGCAAGTGAATAGCGACTATCGCTATCTGCTTGGCGGCCCAACGGGTGATTTTACCACCGAAAACAATGGTACGGCCGGTTCGCTGTTGTATCACCAGAACATTGCTGCGGGCTATACTTCATATACGTATACCACCAAAAACCGGTATACCATGAAAGGGGGCTTACGCTACGAACACACCTTTATCGATGCCACAAATGGCGACGGTACTAATCTGGGTGTTGGTGATTATGGTGTGCTGGTACCGAGTGTGAATGTTTCCAAAGCGATTAAAGGGACAACGCTGAAACTTGGATTTAACCGACGCATTCAGCGGCCGGGTCTGCAACAACTTAACCCGAACTTCAATACGGCCAACCCACAGAACATTACGGTGGGTAATCCCAAGTTACGCCCTGAACTAACCAATAACTTTGAACTGGGTGTTAGCAAAACCATTAAGAAAACCTTTATCAATGCTACCTTCTTTGGCCGAGTTACCAATAATGCCATTACACAGGTACGTCAGCCTTCCGATACACTAGCCGGAGCTATTGTGACAACGTATCAGAACATTGGCCATCAGCAGGCATACGGAACCAATATTTTTGCTAATGTTGGCCTGACGTCGAAAATAAACATCGGTTTGTTTCTAAACACCTTCTATACGCGCCTGACTGGCGAAACGACCGGATCGGACGGCCTGTCAGAAACGGTAACCAACACGGGTATGACCATTGGGGGTGGAACGTTTGCTTCGGCTCAGTTTAAAAATGGCTGGGGCGCTCAGGGCTTTGCCTTTATGCAGGGCTCGCAGGTGCAGTTGCAGGGTCGCCAGGGCGGGTTTGGATTTTACTCGCTCGGCGTGAAAAAAGACCTCCCTAATAAGAAAGGAAGTGTTGGCCTGGCCGCCGAAAATTTCCTGGCTAACCGCTGGCATATTCAGACGGTACTGAATTCGACGCAGTTCAATCAGGTAAGTGACGTTTACTTGTATAATCGGGGCATTCGTCTGACATTTACCTATAAAATTGGCAAAATGACAGTAGAGGCTCCTCGCAAGAAAGCCAAATCGGTTAATAACGATGATGTGAAAACCGATGGAGGTGGCCAAACGCAATCGGGAGGCCAAAGCCCAGCCGGTGGAGCCGGTGGTTCTCGTCCGTAAAAAACATCTATATTCACCCAGGTTTTCACTAGTAAATTACGCCTACATGAACATGAACAAATTTTTGGCTACCACGCTGGCCGCTTTTTTAGCTGTAAATACCTTCGCTCAAACGGTCGATGAGCTAGTCGACAAACACGTGGCTGCCCTTGGTGGAGCCGACAAACTGGCTGGAGTTAAAACGTTGGTCATTGACCGGTCGCTTTCCGTAAATGGTATGCAGATCCCCAGTAAAACAATAATGGTTGTGGGTAAAGCTTTGCGGTCAGAATCGTCGGTGATGGGAAATTCGATGATTCAGGTTGTCGATGGTGGAACAGGCTGGATGGTTCGCCCGGCAATGATGGGCGGTACCGGCGATCCCGAAGATATGCCTGCCGAAATGGTGAAGCAGCAGGTTGGCCAGCTCGACCCATTTGGTGCACTGGTCAACTATAAAGATAAAGGGAACAAGATCGAACTGGTTGGTAAGGAGAAAGTAGATGGCAAAGACGCTTATCATCTGAAAGTAACGACTAAAGATGGCGAAGCTTTTGATGAATACCTCGATGCCAATACATACTTGCTTAGCAAACTTGTGCGAAATGTTAATGGTCAAACAGGCGAAATTGCCTTTAGTGACTATAAGCCCGTGGATGGAATTCAGTTTGCACAGACAATGGAAATTGTAGGCGGACAGATGGGCACACTGACCTTCACGACCGACAAAGTGCAAATAAATGCTCCTGTCGACGAAAGCATCTTTAAAAAAGGAGCGAAGTAAGCTCTTTTGCTGAACTATCCTTTTTCATAACAGAACGGCCTTGATTTCTCTGAAGAAATCAAGGCCGTTCTGTTATGAAAAAGGATAGTCTTAATTCAGACGCTCGAAAATGCCGGCAACGCCCTGACCTCCGCCCACACAGGCCGACACCATACCGTATTTCTGATCGCGACGGCGCATTTCGTTCAACAGTTGAACCGATAAGCGAGCGCCCGTTGAACCAAGCGCATGCCCGAGGGCAATGGCTCCACCGTTTGGATTAATCTTGCTACGATCAAGACCCAACTCCTGAATGACGGCCAGCGACTGAGCGGCAAAAGCCTCATTTAATTCGATTTGTTCGATGTCGTCCTGCTTTAGTCCCGCTTTTTGCAAAGCGATAGGAATGGCAGCTACAGGACCAATACCCATAATCCGTGGTTCTACACCTGCGGTAGCGTAGGAAACCATACGAGCAATGGGCTGAAGATTTAATTCGTTCACCAACCGCTCTGACATGACCACAACAAAAGCGGCTCCGTCGGACGTTTGCGACGAATTGCCAGCCGTTACCGATCCGCCAGCCGCAAAAACGGGCCGCAGTTTACCGAGTGCTTGGGCGTTCGTATCGGCCCGTGGGCCTTCGTCCTGGGCTACCGTCCACTGGCGCGTTTTCTTTTTGCCACTTTGGGCATCAAAATAGGTTTCGCTAACGTTGATCGGAACGATTTCGTCTGCGAATTTACCTTCTTTTTGAGCCGCCAGCGCTTTTTGATGCGATTCGTAAGCAAACTGGTCCTGCGCGTCGCGGCTGATCTTAAATTGTTGCGCTACCTGTTCGGCAGTCAAGCCCATGCCGATATAATAGTCTGGGTGCGTTTTTGCGATTTCGTAATTCAGCGCTGTTTTCCAGCCCATAACCGGAACCAGCGACATCGACTCGGTGCCACCGGCAATGATGCAATCGGCCAGACCGGCATGGATTTTTGCCGATGCAATAGCAATGGCTTCAAGTCCTGAGCCGCAGTAACGGTTGATGGTCATGCCAGGTACACTCTTGGGGAGCGAAAGTAAAGCAATGTACCGGGCAATCTGCATGCCCTGCTCGGCCTCAGGTACGGCGTTGCCAACGATTAGGTCTTCAACGCGGGCGGGGTCGAGGTTAGGAACCTGGTTTAGTAAGTGCTTGATAACTTCAGCCGCCATATCGTCGGGGCGGGTGAAACGGAGACCTCCACGAGGGGCTTTACCCACTGCGGTTCGATATCCGGCTACAATATATGCGTCCATATACTAGACTGTTGATTACTGGTTAAGCAGGAAACTCACTGCAATAACTCATTTTTTGCCGGAATAATTACAACGTCAGGCGAAAATATTATGCAAGCATACTATTATTCTTTATTGCGTTAGCTGCCGTTGAAAGAACGCCCACGATTCGAGATAAACATTTATATCGTTGGGGTAATCATGTTTACCGCCAATTACTTTTAGCAACGTAACTTCGGGCTTTCCTGGCTGCTTATAGGTATATTGTTCGATGGTTCTACCATCGGTAGGGTCAGTATCAGGCAGTTTTTTCTCGGTAGGCTGACCAGTATAGCCTGCCAGATTGGCCCAGTAGTGAAATGTTCGATCGGTAGAGCGGACGAGCCCTAAACTGATTGTGCCGGTTATAACTTCACCACCATTGTAGGGATTCACTGTATCGTCGGTGCCATTGGTAATCAGAACCGGAATGGGCATCCGCTTTTCGGGACAGTCGAGATTATTGGTATCGGGCAGGTTGGCGATTATTGCCGAGATAGCCCGAAACTTTTCGGGCATTGTTAAAGCCAGTTTATAGGCCATGTGCCCTCCGCCCGATGTGCCAATGGCAAATACCTGTTTGGGATTGATCTGATACTGTTTTTCAAAGAAGCTGATCATGCTACCGAAAAACGCGTTTTCGTTTATATCTTCATGATTGGCATCTGAATTGGCGGTTTTGCGGCATTCGTTCCAGAATCGTTTGTAACCATCGGGATATACCAGCAGTAGATTTTCCTTCGGCGCAATATCCTCCAGTTTTTTTGCTCCGTTGCGTATGCCCACGCCGTTGCCTCCTGACCCATGTAGGACAAAAATCAGCGTTGCATTTTTTCGCGCTGGCTTCAGAAAATGAAATGTCCGTTGGTGCCCTTCAATTAGTACCGAATCGGTTAGTAGCTGGCTATATGCAGACCCGGCTGCAACCAGCAATAGGAGTAGAAACAAATAACGTTGCATAAGTCAGGAAAAAATAAGCCGCTCATTTGAGCGGCTGGAAATCACATAAATCAGAAAACCACATAAATCCTGATCAGAAATGGCGATCGCCTGCTTCGCGTTTACCAAGCATAACGGCACCAACCATTGCCACCAGAAACAAGACCGACGTAAGCTCGAAAGGAAGAATATAATCGCTGTAAAGCAGATTTCCTAAATTCTCTACCAATCCGGTTTTAGAACTAAACGTCATTTGATTGACGGTTGGTACCTGTGCACTTTTAGCCCGGAAAATAGTGATCAGCATAACCATGAGCAAACCGCCAACAATTACTGATGCCATTTTGGTCAGATTGGTTTTCGATTCTTCATCGTCCTTCCGAAGATTCAGGAACATAATCGTAAACAGGAAAAGTACCATAATGGCTCCTGCATACACAATGATATTTACCGCTGCCAGAAACTGAGCATTCAGCAAAATATAATGTCCCGACAGGCAGAAAAACGTAGCAATCAAAGCCAGAACGCTGTAGATAGGGTTCCGGGCCGTTACAACGCCAATTGCGCAAAAGATCGTAATGGCCGTTAAGACCAGAAACAGATAGCCGGTAGGCGTCAGTGTTTTAAAGAAATTTATAACTTCAGTCATAGTTCAGGTGAATGTAGAACGATGGGGAAATCAGCCTAGGTAGCAGCCCGAGTCAGACTGGGTTCGGTTGGCGTTGCTTTTACTTCTGAATTGGCTACACGAATGTAACGATCATCCATTTTTTCGACCAGGCGATCTTTTCCATAAATCACTTCGTCGCGTTCCTGAAAAACAGGTACCATACGATCGTGGCGGAGATAAACGGCCTGTTTGGGGCAAGCTTCTTCACAAAGCCCGCAGAAGATGCAACGCAGCATGTTAATTTCGTAAACAGCAGCGTATTTTTCTTCGCGATACAGGTTTTCTTCTCCTTTTTTACGTTCAGCCGCAACCATCGAAATGGCTTCTGCCGGGCAGGCAACTGCGCATAAACCACAAGCCGTACAACGTTCACGGCCCTGTTCGTCGCGTTTCAGAACGTGATGGCCCCGATAAACTGGTCCCAAATACCGCTTTACTTCTGGGTATTGAATCGTCGGCTTTTTGCGGAAAAAGTGGCGAATCGTGATAGCCAGACCGCCAACTACGGCAGGCAGGTACATCTTCTCCGCCAGCGTCATTTCCTTGTTGCTGACTTGTTTTGAGCGATTAGTTAATTGCATATCCCCCAACCCCCGAGAGGGTTAATTCGTTTCGTCCATATTATCCCCAAATACTACTGATAAAATCCGTAAATACCTCATTGGGGTGAGAGGTCTATTGCGGCACTACTTCCCGTTTCGGTGATTTTGCCGTCGACATGGCAGCCAGTACAATCATAACAATAGCAATCAGCCAGCTTGCATATTTGAAATTATACAGCAGCCCAGCGCCTGTTATTACCACGTTCAGAATCGAAAGTGGAATCAACGTTTTCCATCCCAGGTTCATCAGTTGGTCGTAGCGAAACCGTGGCAGTGTCCACCGAACCCACATGAAGAAGAAAATAAAGAAGAAAATTTTGGCAAAGAAAACCACAAACTGAATTACAGTAGCCAGGTTATGACCGGCAACGACACCCAGTGAGTTTTCGAGCGCATTCCCGACTTCATTCATAAAGGGGTAGTGGAATCCGCCAAAATACAGCGCCGAGATAAATGCCGACGACACAAACATATTGATGTACTCCGCAAACAGATAGAATCCCAGTTTCATGGAACTATACTCGGTATGATAGCCACCAACCAGTTCGGTTTCACATTCGGGCAGATCGAATGGAGTACGGTTACATTCGGCAAAGGCACAGGTTAGGAAGATAACAAAGCCAAGGGGTTGGGTGAAAATATTCCACTCAAAGAAACTGGCCTGTTCATTCACAATGGCCCGAACCGAAAGCGAACCTGTCATCATCAGAATGGCAATCATTGAAAGGCCAAGGGCAATTTCATAGCTGATGTTCTGCGATGCCGCCCGAATGGCGCCAAGCAACGAAAACTTGTTATTCGAGGCCCATCCGCCAACCATAATGCCATATACGCCTAGCGACACAACGCCAAAAATGTACAGCACCCCAATGTTGATTTCGATACCCTGTACCGGAATTTCGTAATTGACTTTATCCCAGGCAAATCGGATGCTGTCGGCAAATGGAATTACTGCACTCGACATTAGCGCCGTGAGCATGGCTAGGCATGGGCCCAGGATAAACAGCCATTTGCTGGCCTGCGACGGAATAAAATCTTCTTTGAAAAACATTTTACCGGCATCGGCAATTGGCTGCAGCAATCCCCATGGTCCGGCACGGTTTGGGCCAATCCGGTCCTGCAGAAAAGCCGCTACCTTACGTTCCGCATAGGTCGAATAGGTAGCAATCAGGAGTGTTATCCCAAAAATTACCAGGATAATGATTCCTTTAACTAGTAATACGGTTAGGTCCATTTTTTAAAATTTTCAGTTTATGGGTTTCAATAGTCGGTGGCTCTGCCTGGCCACAATCCAACTCCTGTAGGGCCATCGACTATTGAAACCCGTAAACTATTTTACTGTAAACTGATCAAGGTTCGGGGTCCAGCGCTGAGGGTAGCACTTTGGCAAAACGCTCAGGTGGAAGCTGCTGAATTTGTAGCTGCGACGTATCCCGCTCATCGTGAATGGGTTTGTATTCGGCAGCCGCCAGCCGCTGACCAAAGCTTGGTTTAATCGTATCGCCCCGGTATTTGTTGGCCGAGATAACCGAACTCCGCGAAATTTTGGTTGGGCCTTCGATGACCCAGTCGCTGGTTTTTTTCTTTTCGAAGCGGCAGGTGTTGCAAATAAACTCCGTAACCTCATTCCACTCGTTTTTGCGAGCCGTTACACGAATCACTTCTTCACCGCGCTCCCAGAGCGTAACTTTCCCCGAACAGGTTGGACAATCGCGGTGAGCATCCACTGGTTTCGAAAACCAAACCCGGCTTTTGAACCGGTATGTTTTATCGGTCAGCGCGCCAACCGGGCATACGTCGATAACGTTACCCGAGAAATCGTTGTCGATTGCTTTTTCGATATACGTTCCAATTTCGGCGGCATCGCCCCGTCCCAGCACACCATGAACCCGCTTGTTCGTAATCTGATCGGCAGTGAATACGCAACGATAGCAAAGAATGCAGCGAGTCATGTGCAATTGCACATAGGGGCCCAAATCGTGTTTTTCGAACGTACGACGATCTTCTTCGTAACGAGTTGTAACTTTTCCGTGATCGAACGCGAAGTTCTGCAAATCGCACTCGCCAGCCTGATCGCAAACCGGGCAATCGAGCGGGTGATTCAGCAGCAGAAATTCGACAATGCCATTCCGGGCATCAACTACCTGCGGGTTGGTTGTATTTTCAACTACCATTCCATCCTGAACGGCCGTCAAACACGACGCAACCAATTTGGGCATTGGCCGCGGGTCTTTTGCCGAACCGGCAGCTACCCGCACCAGACAAGCCCGGCATTTGCCGCCACTACCTTTCAATGGCTGATAGTAGCACATGGCCGGAGGAGCCACCTCGGGGCCAATCTTGCGGGCAGCCTGTAAAATGGTCGTACCCGGCTCCACTTCGACTTCTATTCCGTCGATAGTGACTTTCAAGAGTTGCGGCTTTACGTCTTCCATATCTATAGCGCGGCCAATAAGCCGCGACTCGGTTAACTAATTGAGCGGCTAACTAGCCGCATTACTTTATACCAGAGCCATATCGCCCCGATAAACAGCCCCTGGTTGGGTTGCTTCGGCCGGATGGTCGATGTGCCACTGGAATTCATCGCGGAAATGCCGGATCGCGCTGGCAACCGGCCAGGCTGCCGCGTCGCCCAGAGGACAGATGGTATTTCCTTCAATTTTTTTCGATACGTCGACCAGCAAGTCAATGTCCTGCTGATGGCCATGACCGTACTCGATGCGATGAAGAACTTTTTCCATCCAGCCGGTTCCTTCGCGGCAGGGGCTGCATTGACCGCATGATTCATGATGGTAGAACCGAGAGAAATTCCAGGTATTACGAACGATACAGGAGGTTTCGTCAAACACAATGAAACCACCCGAGCCAAGCATCGTGCCTGTAGCAAAGCCTCCATCTGACAGCGATTCATACGACATAAGTCGTTTATCTCCATTAGCCAGTGTAAGCGCCAGATTGGCAGGCAAAATAGGCACTGACGATCCGCCTGCTACAAGTGCTTTAAACTTATGACCAGGCCGGATTCCGCCACACCATTCATCGGCAAAGATGAAATCTTCGACCGGAACGCCCAGTTCGATTTCGTAAACGCCAGGTTTATTAATATGACCCGAAGCCGAAATCAGTTTTGTGCCGGTGCTACGGCCAATACCGATTGCTGCATAAGCATCGCCACCATTATTAACAATCCAGGATGTAGTTGCAATTGATTCGACGTTATTAACTACGGTAGGGCACTGGTAGAGGCCTTTTACGGCCGGGAATGGTGGTTTATTGCGCGGGTTTCCGCGTTTGCCTTCCAGCGATTCGAGCAGGGCGGTTTCTTCACCGCAGATATAGGCACCACCCCCTGGCTGAACAACCAGTTCGAGATCATAGCCTGTGCCCAGAATGTTTTTCCCTAAAAAGCCTTTTGCCTTTGCTTCTGCAATGGCTTTTTCAAGGATATGGATCACATACATCAGTTCGCCCCGAACGTAGATGAACGATTTGTTGGCGCCTAATGCAAACGATGAAATGATCATTCCCTCGATCAATAAATGTGGAATGGTTTTCATCAGGTAGTGATCCTTAAAGGTGCCCGGTTCCGATTCGTCGGCATTGCAGACAAGGTATCGGGGAACGCCTTCGGGTTTGGCCAGAAAACTCCATTTCATACCCATTGGGAAACCGGCCCCACCCCGGCCCCGAACGCCCGATTTTTTCACTTCTTCAACAATGGCTTCTGGCGTCATTGTCTTGAGCGCTTTTTCAACGGCAGTATATCCACCTTGTTTCCGGTATACATCGAAGGTTTCGATGCCTGGAACGTTAATATGCTCGGTTAAAATTTTGGTAGCCATGGTTACTTCGACAACTCGTCAATAATTTCGTCTACACGTTCGTTGGTCAGATTCATGTAGTATTTTTCCCGTATCTGGAATACCGGGCCCATACCACAGGCTGCCAGACATTCTACTTCTTTCAGCGTAAAACGTCCGTCTACGGTTGTTTGACCGGTATCGATGCCAAGCCGTTGTTTGAGGTGGGCCAGCACATCTTCGCCACCCATCAGACAGCAGGGACCGGTACGACAATACTCGATAACGTGCGTACCGACTGGCTCCAGGTGGTACATGGTGTAGAAGGTAGCCACTTCATAGACCTCAATGGGCTGAATGTCGAGCAGGCGGGCTACATAGTCCATGCCTTCGGGGCTAGTCCAGCCTTCCTGCTCCTGTAGCAGATGAAGCAGCGGTAATAATGCCGATTTCTGCCGACCTTCTGGATAGCGGGCAATGATTTCCTGCGCTTTTGACAGACGCTCTGGAGTGAAAACTACCGTCTTATTTTCAACAGTATTGCTCATAGACTAAAAACTATATATCGCTTAGGCGACCCGGTAGGCAACGTGCCCGACAGGCCCGACTAGGCATCCAACTCACCGGCAATGACGTTCATGCTACTCATAATTACAATTGCATCTGACAGGGTTAGGCCTTTGCACATTTCAGGATAGGCCTGATAATATATAAAGCATGGACGCCGGAAATGCAACCGGTATGGTGTGCGGCCTCCATCGCTGATCAGGTAAAAGCCCAGTTCGCCATTGCCCCCTTCAACGGCATGATAAACTTCACCGACTGGAGCATCAATTTCACCCATCACAATCTTAAAGTGATAAATGAGTGCTTCCATGTTTTTATAGACTTCCTGTTTGGGCGGCAGGTAATAATTAGGCGCATCGGCGTAGTAGGAACCTTCGGGCAGGTTGTCCATTGCCTGCTGAATAATTCGCAAGCTTTGCCACATCTCTGCATTTCGAACCATAAACCGGTCGTAGGTGTCGCCATTCTGGCCAACTGGAATATCGAATTCAAAATCCTGATAAGACGAATATGGATTCATTACCCGCACGTCGTAGTCGACACCGGCGGCCCGCAGGTTAGGACCAGTGAAGCCATAACTAAGAGCCCGTTCGGCAGAAATAGAGCCAACGTTGATAACACGATCCATGAAAATCCGGTTTCTATTGAACAGGTTTTCGAACTCGCGTAATACTTTAGGGAAACGCTCCAGCAACTCTTTAATCTTACGAATAGCAGTAGGAGTAAGATCACGCTCCATACCACCGATGCGCCCCATATTTGTTGTCAGACGTGCCCCGCAGATCTCTTCGTAGATTTCGTAAATATTTTCACGCTCCTGATAGATATACAGGAAACCCGTAAAGGCGCCCGTATCTACACCCAGAATACCATTGCAAATCAGGTGATCAGCCAGCCGGGCTAGTTCCATCATGATAACCCGAATATACTGCGCTCGTTTAGGAACCTCAATTCCGAGCAGTTTCTCGACTGTCATATGCCAGCCCATGTTATTAATGGGCGACGAACAGTAGTTCATTCGGTCGGTAAGGGTCGTAATTTGATAAAATGGCCGACGTTCGGCAATTTTCTCAAAAGCCCGGTGAATATAGCCGATGGTTTGCTCGCCCGACACAATTTTCTCCCCGTCCATTTGCAGAACATTCTGGAATATGCCGTGGGTTGCCGGGTGAGTAGGACCAAGGTTAAGCGTCGTCAATTCATTGACGTACTGTACCGGACCCTGTTCGGCGGGCAGATTTTTGTTTGTTATGTCAAGTTCTTCAGAAACCATATTTATTTAGCGAATGAGTGAATTAGCGAATGAGTGAATAAATAGCCTAAATAAATTTTCGCTAATTCACTCATTCGCTAATTCACCATTATTTATCGTCCAAACAATTCGTCAATCTTATCGTGTCGGGTTGCGTCTTCGAGTGGATACTCCTTACGCATAGGATGATAATCCATTTCCTCCATATTCAGGATTCGGCGAAGGTCGGGATGTCCATCGAAAATTACGCCAAATAAATCGAAGGTTTCCCGTTCCATCCAGTTCGCACTGGCGAAGAGCGAAGTTGCGGTTGGGATGTGAATATCATCGGCCGAAAGGTAGACTTTGATGCGTAGCCGGAAGTTGTTGATCAGACTGTGCAGATGATAGACGACACAAAACTCTTTACCAGCCGAGTCGGGGTAATGTACGGCCGTAATATCCGTTAAGAAGCCAACCTGATAAGTCGGATGATCTTTTAGGTAAGCAATCAGAGGAAGAATTGTGTCTCTGGTTGTCGAAAAGGTTAGCAGGTCATAGGGGTCATCAAAATCACTGACGGCCTCACCAAACTGATTAATGATCGTCTGCGCAACTTCTTCGTTGGTCAGCATAGTGGAGTGGGTAAATAGTTGAATGATTGACCACCTTATGGATTGAATTAATACGTTCTCACCAATTCAATCCATGGGGTGCAACGGCGGACCGTAGTTCGATCATTCTGTTTATTGAATGCTATATGAGTTCAACAATTTCTGATATTCTTCGGTATTCCGGCGACGCAGCGACTCGTTTTTAGCGAGTTCCTGCACCTGCATCACACCGTCCAGAATTTGTTCGGGCCGCGGGGGGCAGCCTGGAACATAAACATCGACGGGAATGATACGGTCGATACCCTGCAAAACGCTGTATGTGTCGAAAATACCTCCACTCGACGCACAGGCACCAATGGCAATAACCCAGCGAGGTTCGGCCATTTGAAGATACACCTGTTTAACCACTGGAGCCATTTTTTTAGCAATGGTACCTGCCACTAAAAGCATATCTGCCTGACGTGGTGAGAAACTTGGCCGTTCTGAACCAAAGCGTGCCAGATCGTAGGTTGAGGCCATTGTAGACATGAACTCAATACCACAGCAGGAGGTTGCAAAGGGCAGCGGCCAAAGGGAGTTTGCCCGTGCTAAACCAATAATTTTATCGAATGAAGTGGCTGAGAAACCTGGGCCATCGTAGCTTGCCGGGGCTTCTGCCAGCTTAATATCACTTGCCATAAAGAACACGGTCCGCCGTTGCGGTTGTAGTTAGTTACTATAACAACGAATAAATATGCTCTAAAATTCATTTATTAAGACTATTCCCACTTCAAGACACCCTTCCGGATGATGTAATAGAAACCAGCCAGAAGCAGACCCATAAACAGGACCATTTCTATAAAGCCCGTTATACCTAAGCCCTTAAAATTCACAGCCCAGGGATAAAGAAAGATTACTTCTACATCGAAGAGGACGAAGAGAATGGCAATCAGGAAATATTTGATGGAGATTGGCGTTCTTGCATCGCCCTGAACGGGAATTCCACACTCAAATGGGTCATCCTTTTTCTGACTATGCCGCTTGGGCCCGATTGAGTGCGTTACAATCATCGTTGTAACGATGAAACCAAGCGCTAAACCAAGCTGGATCAGCACCGGCAGATAGTCGGCCGGGAGGTAGGTTGCGTTCATATAACGAATAGAAAATATCGGCGCAAATGTAGCGATAAAACCAATAGACACATTGGGTATCTGTTGGTGATTATGCCGAACGTTTCTCAAATATACTGCATAACCGTTGGTTTATCAAGCTATAAGCGGGTGATGTAGGGCGTTAAAAGGACATTAAACAAAAAAGGCCCTCTTGGGGGAGGGCCTTAGAAAGCAGGTTGTCGGCTGATTCGAAGCTAGGGGGCAACTATGATCCGGCGAGAAACATCGAAGCCAGCCGCCCGAACACGAATGATATAAACGCCCTGGGAAAGGCCCGACAGATCTACGGATTTCCGTTCATCGAATAAAGGGACCGTATAGGAACCCAATTGCTGACCCGTTAGTGAATAGACATCCACGAGCGCGTTTTTTAAATTTTCGATTGTTTCAATCGTAACCGATCCATTCGTTGTAGGGTTCGGATATACGCTAACTCCGCCGGTTGTCTGATCGAATGTAAATGGTTGAGGAGCACTATAATCGGAGTAGCAAGTCAGATTGGCTCCATTGGTTACCGTGAATGTTGTTTTGGCACGAGCCGAATAGTTGCCACTAACAATAACTTTAATAGTGGCATTGGTTTGTGGAATGATCTCACTGGCACGTCGCCAGTCAAATTGATCCATCCCGCCCGTGGGGGTTGGCAAAACTGCCTGCAACGAGTAGGTTCCTACTTGCTGAACAGTGGGAGCGGGCAGTTTAGGCCTCACCGTTAGGGTGAAAGACGATGATTGAGCTGATTTACAGCCATATACATTAATTGCCTGCACAGAGTAGGTTCCACTAGTTGTCAGCGAGATGGTTTTGCTGGCAATGCCGGTGCTCCATAAAGGAATACTCCCTGTTGAGGTTGTCGCTATCAGATTCAGTGCAGAGTCTGCACAAACCTGTTGCTGCACAGCGGCTGGTTGACTCGGCGAGCTGCTTAGGGCAATCGTAGGAACGGTTGGCTGAATGATGCCTTGTACATCAATCGTGGGCGATAAAAAGGTATTTCCATTTTTATCCTTTAGCGTTGCCCGATATACCCCGGCAGTGCTAATAGTGAGGTTTTGCGTTGCCTGGCCTGTATTCCAGGAATAGGATTTATAAGCGTCAGGAAGGGAAACGCTTAACGTATTACTACCCGAACAGGCCACTTTAAGGGTTGGTTGTGGCAGGGGAGTAAGCGGCCGTGAGGTGGCGAAGAAAATATTGTTTAAGCTATTAAACCATGCCTGACCCAGTTCTTTTAAACCGTCACCACCAAAATGAACGTCACCTTCGTAGCGGGGAATCTGGATATTATCGGTAAAAGGCCCGGCAAAAACGTTGTTGTTATAAGTATTGATCACATCGTTCTGAGCCTGAATAATATCCTGGCTAACTTCTCCGGCGTTATATGATGATCGGGCCAAAACCCAGGCTGGATAACGATCTGTGTCGGAGCGGGTTTTGTTAACCAGATATTGCATATCATTTGCATAGGCAGCCCGGGTTGAGTGTAAGGGCACGTTATCATTTTCGCCCTGTTGCCACAACACGGCTCTCAGCCCCTGTAATGAGCAGTAATAGCGCAGCGCAATCACCAGGTTGGCATAAGGCATCCCTGCCGGAAAGTTTTCGTAGGGAGTACCCATGGCAAAAATGTTCTTGGTGATAATGCCGTCTGAGCTTTCGCGCCAGTTTTTGATTACGGTGGCCTGCCAGGCGGTGTTGATAAACAGAACGGGCACGTTATATTGTTTGGCAATAAGATCACCCAGATAGCCCCAACACCAGGCGCTTTGTCCACGTGGACCAATAAGTGACGTGGCTCCAAGTTGCTGGAATGTTGGAGCCGGAGGGTCGGCCAGTGAGTTAGCCGTAATATTGTCGTAGGTAACGCAGTTGACCCGGTCATCGGCCGCCCCTACTGCACCAAAGTTCTGAAATCCCTGGGCATTGGATTGACCCGTAATAATGAAAACTTCGCCAACGCCTACTTTTCGAATAACATCGTTACCAAGCACCACTCCTCCTGAAAAAGCCTGTATTTCAAGGCGGTACCACCCCCCCTGAGCCCGAACAGATCCCTGGAAAATTCCACCCTGTGGATTTCGCTGAATGGTAGTCCATGGTGTATCAATACCCTGACCTGCCACTTCGGCCACAACACGTGCCTGAACACTATCAACTGGCTGATAATAGTTGCCCGAGAGATAAATGGTACTAACATTGTCGGTTCCTCGCTGAAAAACGGCCCGGCTTTCGGGGTATGTGATTTTGACAACGGAAGTAGTTTGGGCCTGAGTGCAAAGAGGAGTTGCTATAATTGAACAAAACAGCAGTACTAAGAGGGTATAGTGGTTTTTCATGTGTCGCTTTAATTCGATCCTGTTGCTGACAATGTCGACAAAAGAGCTTTTTTCATAATTATCCAGAGCAACAATCAGACCTTACTCAACGGAGCCGTTCTCTACTATGTACTATTTCACGGTATAGTACAAATTTAGTGCGGGTTTTTATGATTGAACGGTAGGTTGAGGCATTATATTATAATCCAAGTAAAATTCGTTTAGCCCTGCTAAAGCCTGAACCTTCAACGCGCAAAATATAAACACCAGCAGGTAAGCCAGTTAAGACAAGTTGTTTTCGCTCGTCAAAAACGCCTACGTTTCGGGTCAGAACCAGTTGGCCCGTTAAAGAATGAAGTGTAATAACAGCATTCGTCAGGTTTTCCTGAACTTCAATAATGACAACTTTGTCGGGGTTAGGATTTGGATAGATGCTTAAGCCATTGACGCTGGGGTCAATGATGAGGGTGTAAGGTGCAGAAGGTACTGAAAAACAGGTAAGCGTATTGGAATAGACAATAGAGGCTTTCGCCGTATAGTTTCCGGCAGTTCCGGCCTTAATGATTGGGGTTTGTGCTGCAAGAGAATCACGATCCCGATACCAGATAAAGCGGTCGCTGTTGGTAGAGCTGATGGCCTGAAGCGTGAATGTTCCGATGGCATTGACGGTTGGTGCCGGAGGAAGCGGTCGTGTTTCTACCGTTATTGTGTCGGATTGGGGCGAAATACAGCCATTCTGATCCCGAACTTTAGCTGAATATAGGCCTATCTGTCCAGTTGTAATGCTTCGTGTTGAGTCGCCTGTCGACCAGAAAACAGTATAAGGCCCTTCAATAGTAAACGTGACTCGTTCTCCTTCGCACAATATTGGCGATTTGCTGGTCAGGATGGTTGGTGCATTCGGCAGGGGATTGACCCGTACGCTAATGACGGGTGAGTAAACGGACAAACATCCGTTTTGGTCTTTAGCCTGTACGGCATAATTACCCGATTGAGTAACCGTAATCAATGGCGTAGTTTGCCCACTCGACCAGACAACGTCGTAGGTTGATACCGAATTCAGATCGACACTATTACCTGCACAGAAGGTTGTAACACCGGCGGCCGAAACCGTTGGGGTTGGGGGGAGGGGATTGACCTGTACGGTAACTACATCTGACAGAACAGATGTACAACCGTACTGATTTGTAGTTTTTACGGAATAGTTACCCGATTGTGCAACAGTTAGGCTTTGCACCGTCTGGCCACTTGTCCATTGATAAGCCGCATCGGTTGGTGCCGATAAAAGAATAGTTCGATCGGCGCAGAAGGTGGTTGAACCACTTGCCGTAATAATGGGTTTGGCCGGAACAGGATTGGCCACAACCTGAATAATGTTGGAGGGAGCCGATGTACAACCAAACTGGTCTGTTACGGTGACGGTATAAGAGCCTGATCCGGTAACGGTTACTTGCTTTGTTTTCTGGCCATCGCTCCAGTTGTAAACTACATTATCGCTCGATGCCAGTAAAACAGTATTGTCGCCCTGGCAGAAAGTAGCCGATTTACTATTCGTAATTGCTGGTGTTGCTGGCAGAGGTTTCGATGTGAGATCGAGTGTGTTCGATACAAAATCACAACCGCTCACATCACGGTATCTGACAGAATACGATCCAGCCTGATTCGTACTGAACGTACGCCCAGAGCCTACACTGGTATTATTAGGCTGACTAAGCCAGGTCACATTGTCGTAGTTGCTGGTCAGGCTCTGCGAGCCTCCTGCACAGATATATGGCAAACCGTTATTCGCTACGGCAGCTATTGGCGTAGCGGAAACCCGTACTGTACCAGTAAAATGCGTGTTTCCCTGAGCATCTTTTACTTTAGCCCGATATAGGCCAGGGCCCTTCGTCACTGTTTGGGAGGCTTCGCCAGAATCCCACTGAACAGAAGCGTAGCTCCCATTAATGCTGAATGTAAGGTTGTTACCGGCGCAGGCTACCGATACGGTTGGGGCCAGGGCGGGTGAAAATGGCGTTGAGTTCTGAAAAAAACGCTCGTTAAGGCTTAAGTTCCAGAGATTTGAAACGGTAACCAATCCATTATAATCAAAGTGAACACCGTCGGGATCATTGAGGGGGGGGCGCGTACGTGGAACCTGAACCGTATCTGTTTCTGGACCCGCAAAGACGTTTGGTGTCGATAAAATTACCTGATTCTGGGCTGTAATGATATTGCTGTTGGAACCCAGTGGATCATAATGAGAAGCGCGAGCTACAACCCAGCTAACACTTTTGCCAAAGTCCTGCCGACTTTGGTTGATAACAAATTGCAGGTTTGTAACGTAACTCTGTGTCGATGTATTGAACAGGTTGTCGGCTTCTCCCTGGTGCCAGAGAACGGCCCGAACTCCCAGCATATTACAATAATACTGTAGGGCCTGTTTGAGGTTAATGTAAGGTTGTCGGGCAGGATACGGGGCTCCACCATACCCATAAGCAGTACCACCGTCGGGAGCACTATCTCGCCATTGCTGAACGGATGTGCCCGTAAAGGCAGCATTAAAGAACATTATTGGCACATTCAGACGGCTGGCCAGCAGGTCGCCAAGGCGACCCCAGCACCAGCTACCTACCCCTCGGGGAGCAATATAGGAATTGTCGCCGTCGTCTAGGTGCGAAAATTGAGGGATGTCCGGATCAGCCGGAAAACCATTATCCGGATATCGATAATTTACACAGTTTACCCGATCGTCGGTTGAAAGTGGAGCATATCGGTGAACACCCTGTGCATTGGACTGCCCCGCTACTACAAATACTTCGCCGATGCCAACCCGCTCAACAGTAACTACATCGCCAACCTGCTGGTCGCCATTCATAGCCCTAACCTGAAGATTGTACCATCCTCCCGAAGCCGTCAGGTCGCCCGCAAAGACGCCACCCGTTGGGCTATCCTGTATCGATACCCAATCTGTTGACGTTCCCTGGTTATTACGTGCCTGCACCCGTGCCTGTACACTCGTAATGGTTGTTGTATAATACCCCGTTATACGGAATACGGCCTGATTGGCACTATTGCGCTGAAACACTGCCCGAGTGGTCGGGAAAGAAACTTGTAGTTGGGCCATCGTTAATGTCGGCAGTAACAGACAAGCTAGTATACTGCAGGCCAACGAGAAATACTTCATAGCATTTACGAATGCGGCCAGGTTGTATAGAGAAAGGCCAGATAAGGTTGGTCTATTTATTCAGTTTGGTCAGGAGTTGCGGTCAAACGTTGCCAGATGCTGTCTTTTAACTCATTCAGCCCCTGATTACTGACTGCTGAAATAAAGGTTACGGGTAGTTTTTTAGGTAATATGTCCTGAATACGTGCCAATTCATCCTGATCGACAAGATCGATTTTTGAAATTGCCAATAAACGATCTTTATCCATCAACTCCGGATTATATTGCCGCAATTCATTGAGAAGCGTATTGTATTCCTGCCGAATATCTTCGCTAGTAGCCGGTACGATAAATAAGAGTATAGAGTTGCGCTCAATATGCCTTAAAAATCGTAAACCGAGCCCTTTGCCCTGCGATGCCCCTTCTATAATACCGGGGATGTCGGCCACCACAAACGATTTATAATCTCTGTAGGCAACGACTCCCAAATTAGGGACAAGGGTTGTAAAGGGATAATCTGCAATTTCGGGCTTCGCTGCCGATAACACAGACAGCAGCGTTGATTTACCCGCATTCGGAAATCCTACCAAACCAACATCGGCCAGTAATTTCAGTTCCAGAATAACCCATTCTTCAACACCCGGCTCGCCTGGTTGTGCATAGTCTGGAGCTTGCTGAGTTGAGGATTTAAAGTGATCGTTTCCTAAACCACCTCGCCCTCCGGGGAACAGAATTATTTCCTGCCCTTCTTCCGTAATTTCGGCAAGTTGTTCTCCTGTGTCGGGGTTTCGGGCAATTGTTCCTAGTGGAACTTCCAGAATTACATCTTTACCCTGAGCACCGCTACGCCGACCTCCTTCGCCAGCTGTGCCATTTTCGGCCTTCACGTGCTTGCGATATTTCAGGTGGAGCAGGGTCCAGAGCTGCGCATTGCCTTTTAAAATAATATGGCCACCTCGTCCACCATCGCCACCATCAGGACCACCTTTAGGCGTATGCTTTTCGCGTCGGAAATGCACTGATCCGGCTCCACCTGCTCCTGAACGACAGTTGATTTTTACGTAATCGATAAAGTTAGATGAAGCCATAGTTTATTTATTACTGTCAGAAAAGTTAGCTCTGAAAGAGGCAGAGTAACTAGAATCAATTAGCTGGCCTGCTCAATGTTCGTACAGATCAGGCTAAAGATGCTTTCGATATCGCCAATACCATTAATGGCAACAAATTTTCCCTGGTTGCTGTAATAGCCTGCCACGGGGGCTGTCTTGTCATTATATTCTTTCACCCGACGGCGAATCAACTCTTCGTTCTGGTCATCGGGGCGCCCTGATGTCTGGCCACGCAGGAGTAACCGTTTTGTTAATTCTTCATCATCTACAACCAGGGCAATCATGGTCGTAATGTGTGTATTATGCGCACTCAATAGTTGATCGAGTGCTTCGGCCTGAGGAACTGTTCGGGGGAAACCGTCGAAAATAAAACCTGCTGCCGACTGATTTTCTTCAAGTTTATTTTCAATCATGCCAATCACTACTTCATCGGGTACCAATAAGCCCTGATCCATGAGTTGTTTAGCACGTAGGCCTAATTCTGTACCTGCCGAAATCTGCGAACGCAGCAGGTCGCCAGTCGATAAATGAACTAAATTATATTTACGGATTAATTTCTCACTTTGAGTTCCTTTGCCGGCACCAGGAGGGCCAAACAATACAAGGTTAAGCATACGGCTTCTTTTAGTAGTGTCGTCCGGGGAAAAATTTGCGCCCGCAAAGTTACGATTCCACCCGGAAAATAATATATAGACTCCTCTTGCCTGGGAGGTTTTTATTAACTGGAAATCAAATAAAAAGGCGCAAACATATTGTTTGCGCCTTTTTACAATCAATCAAAAGACTGATTTAACTCTTTTTTGCAGTCGATTTTGCTGCTGGCTTGGCTGCTGGTGCCGCTTTGGGTTCTTCCATAGCCTTAAGTACCTGCTGGTCATTTGGATTCAATTCCAGTACTTTCTGGAAATACTCTTTAGCCTTTGCATCATCTTTATTCGCAATACTGAAACCAGCTAATGTTTTATAGGCTGTGATCAGGTATTTAGAATAATCGGTATTGTCAGCTGGATCTTTTTTGACCGTTGTCTGTTCGATAAATTTCTCAAAAATTGGAGTTGCTGCTGTACTTGCCTGTGCTGGATCTTTGGAATAGGCGTAGTAATTAGCCATGCCCCGATAATAGTAGGCAATGGGGTATGTTTTGCCATCAGCCTCAATTTTCTGCGCCATTTCAGAGAAGGCTGAATCAGCACCGAGGTAATATTGCTGCTTTAGTTGAGCAATCTGAGCTGAATCCATTGGAGCAGCAGAGCTATCACGACCTACGCGGGGAGCATACTGATAGTCGGCAAGACCAAGCCACAGATAATCGTTGTTTTGAGGCTTTTTGTCGTGCTGGATCGTTTTCTTATAGTAGGCAGCAGCTTTATCGTACTGTTTGTTATCGTAATATTTCTTGGCAATCTCACGATACAGGTTGTCGGTTGTATCTTCAGGGGCTGCTTTCTCCAGGTTTACAATGCTCAGCGAATCGCCCTCTGGCGTACCTAGTTGACCATAAGCACGGCCCAGATATTTGTAATCGTCATAAATTACTTTCTGGGGAGCTGTTGAAATGAACCGATTCAGCGACTGAACAGCTTCATTGTTTTTGTTCATTGCCGTATAAGCCCAACCATACATCCGGTCAATAATTGGGTTGTTTATTTTCCCTTTTAACTGATCAAGATAGGCTGTTGCTCCCTGATAGTCTTCGGCAAGAAACTTATAGCGGGCCACATCGAGCAATAATTCAGGATCGGTCGTACCGCTCTTTTGAATGTATTGCTCATAATAGCCTGCTGCAGATTTATAAGCACGCGAATTTGCCAGCGCATCGGCATAGGCCCGATAGGTAGGAGCAAATTCAGGATCGTTCTGGATAGCCAGTTTGAAATAATCCTGCGCTTTGGTATAGTTTTTACCACGGAGGTAAAGACGCCCAATTTTATAGTTCGCTTCGGCCAGATTTGGGTTAATGGCTAGTGCATTTTCATATTTCGAGATGGCATTACCACCGTCGTTTTTCAGAAAATAAGCATCGCCAAGTAGCATTTCAATCTCAGCGTTCTCGTTCTTTTTATCTTTCTCATCGGCAATCGTCAGCAATCGAATTGCTTCGGCAGGATCGTTTGTTTCTTCGAGGGTGTACATTTCACCCGCCCGCATCAGAACGTCCTGATTTTTGCTTTTGGTTGCCGAAACTGCCTCGTCGATCAGCGTTTTAGCAGTAGCACGATCTTTTTTGGCTAAAGCTACTCCTGCCAAACCAACATTGTTCAGTTGATCTTTTTTATCAGCAGCGGCTCCTTTTTCGAACGCTGCTTTAGCCTGATCAATTTGACCGCTTCTTAGATAGTAATAACCTAAATAGAATTGGTTCTCAGCTGATGGTGAACTTGTGGCTAGCTGCGTAAGCGTTTGGCCAGCTTTCGTAAATCGCTCGGCATCCAGATCTTTCAGTGCAGATTGGACGTCTTGCGCCATCAATGGAGCAGTTAGACTCGCCCCCACGAACAGGATGGTCAACAGCGATTTTCTCTGGTTGTTCATCATGTATTTCAGGTTGGAAATTAGAAAAAAGGTTTTATGAATAATAAACAATTGACAAAACTAAAAAATTGCGGTCAAACCAAAAAACTTCCTCATTTTCTTAGGTTCACCTCCCTATTATACGGTACGGATGGCCATAAACCTAGCTTATAAATAATGAGTGAGCCAGCATCCCGAATAACATAATTTACTAAGCCTCCGGCCAATCCTGGATGTGTTTCCCGGCTAAGTGCATACACAGGGCGTCGTAAGGGATAACGCTGCATGCCCAGATCTTCCTGAAAAGGCTGAAAATAATCGGCCCGGGTGGTTGGATTCTCTTTAGGCGATATACCCACTACCCGAAGATCTTTAGACAGTTCGGCAGTTAATGGCTCATCGCCATCACTTATCCAGTTAACGCCTATAAACCCTAACGCTGACGGATTTTTACGCACAAAGTCGATTACTTCCCGATTCGATTTAGCCGTAAAGATCCGCAAACCTGTTACGTCGGTAATACCAAACGTGTGTAGTACAAACTCTAAATTGCTGGAATTGTTGTTATCAAATACCAATGTAATTGGTAGTGGCTGACTTCCTGGCTTTAGTTGTGACCACTGTTTGATTTTGCCCGTAAAAATAGTTTTTAGCTGACTCATCGTTAGCAAACTATCGGTATTGGCCCGATTAATGATGAGTGCAACTCCGTCTGTTGCCAGTTTGGTTGCTGAGCCTACTATTTTGCTCTTGTCGAGAACCGCTTTTTCGTTTGCATTTAGTGTTCGGGTTGTGATAGCAATCCGGGCACTGTCTTTCAGCATTAGATTAATGGCTTCCTGCTCCGGTTTGTAGACCACCTTGAAATGAGCATCAGGATAAATACCCGAGTAAGCAGATGTCAGTTGAGTTACTAATGGCCGAAACGATTCGTCAGCAGCAATCACAATTGATCCTCTGGATGGGTTGTCGAGCGCTGTTTTCTTACTATCGCAACCGATGAGCCCAATCAGGACCAGAAGGCCCCAAATTCCGATTCTAATCATTTCCCCGAAAACCTTGGTAGGCTCTGTATGCCCTAAAACTTCCGTAAGCTAATAACAAGGCTGCCAGACCATATCGGAAAAAACCGGGTTCTGGAAACACGCCAAAAGACTGAGAGGAGGCAATCAGTGCGATGCCTCCTCCCAAGTATGCCAGCGAAGCCAGTACTGAAATATATAGTGTCAGCTTCGCTGGGCCTCGATCCCGTTCGCGCATAGACTAATCTATTCCAGCGTGAAGTTGATCGGCAGGTTGTATTTTACCCGCACCGGACGACCCGACTGTTTGCCTGGGCGCCATTTTGGCATCGCTTTTACAACGCGCTGTGCTTCTTCATCTGTACCAAAACCTAGTCCTTTCAGGATCGTTACATCCTGAATACTACCATCGGTATTAACAACGAAGCTTACGAATACCCGGCCCGATACGTTGGCACGCTGAGCTGCAGCTGGGTAGCGCAGGTTCTTACCAAGGTATTGACCCAAAGCGGCCATACCACCTGGAAACTCAGGCTGCTGTTCTACCACCGTAAAGATTTCTTCTTCTTTCGGGGCTGCTTCTACAGCCGCTTCCACTTTGGTTGGCGCTGCCGATGCTTCGGGTGCTGCAATGACTTCTTCTGCATTCGGATCGCCTTCCTGAGTTTTCTCGGCAGCAACAGCTTCCTTCAGCTCTTCTACGGCTGGTGGAGGTGTTTCTTCAGGTACTTCTTCATCTGGTTTTACTTCCGGCGGAAGGAATTTCACCGTATTCACCTTTGGTACTTCTACCGGTGGTGGTGGCGGTGGTGGCGGTTCGTTTGGATCAATTGGTGGAGGTGGAAGCTTCATCAGATCTACTTCTACCATTGCCTGTTCTTCTTTCTCAGGTGTTAAAGCCGTAATGATTGTAGGCGTAAGTACACCGAGAGTAAATAGAACCCCACCAATTATAAGCGCACGGGTTACGGTCTTCGGATAGGTCTTCCGCAGATCGTAGGCACCATATGCTTTGTTCCGATTGGCAAATACGATATCATCGAGGGTTGCCTGTGGATTCAGTTCTGCCATGGTGTGTCTATGCGTCTTCTAATTTTACTTTCTCCTTGAGCATTTTTTTCTCATCCGGCGTTAACTGATCAACCAGTGCATAACGCTTTGTTTTGGTGATAGCCATTTCGTCGAGCACATCAACCATGTTTTTATAGGTCGATTGCTTGGTTGGCTTAATTACCACAACAAATTTGTCGGCGGGAACTTTACGAGCATTTTCCTGGATAGCCTGGCGAAATTCGTAGCCATAGCCAACGGTCTTCACTTCGGGATCTTCATTGGCAGCCTTACCGAAAATGTAGTAGGCTTTATTGTCTTTCCCCAGAAAGATCGTCATTACGTTGGAAGCCTTAATAGGCTCCGTCTCTTCTGTTTTAGTTTTGTCCGGTACGTTGAGCGTCATCGAAGATGGCTTGCTCAAGGTGGTGGCCAGAATGAAAAAGGTGATTAGAAGGAATCCCAGGTCTACCATTGGCGTCATATCCACACGGGTTGACGCCTTTTTGGACCGTACCTTACCACCATCATGCTTACCACCACCACCACCGGTGTTAATTTCTGCCATGTTTTCTTAACAGATTCGCGTGGTGAAAATCAATGAGTTTATTTGCAATTGCTGTGCACAATCAAATCAATCGGGTTTCCAACCAGCCGGAGGGGCTTCAGTACCCGTAATGAGGTTGAATTTGTTGATATTTTGTGCCTGAAGCGTAGCTAATACATTTTTGAACTCCGGAAATTTGGCGAGGTTATCACCTTTCAGTGCAATTCGAAGTTTGTTATTAGCTTTTCTGGAATTGAATACCCAGTCCTTTAACTCGTTTGTAGCACCTGCACCGGTCGAATCAGTTGGAATTCCAGGCTGTTTTACTTTCGCCTGTTGTTCTTTGGACAGATTGAGATACGATTTCAACTGAGCAATAGGCAACCCAAAATTAGACATTAGAGCGAACTCTTTTTTCTCTTTTGGGGTGAACGTAATTCCTTTGGCTTCTGCAATGTTCTCCAGAGTGGCGATACGGGTATTCTGGTTATCTGTACCGAAATAGACTTTGCCGTCTCTACCAAGACCAATTGTCATGATATCATTATCGGGAACTTTTATTCCAGAGATGGATGAAGGCGTTTCAATAGCAGCGGCATCCTGCGACCTGAACTGAGCCGTCAGAATAAAGAACGTCAGCAACAGAAACGCAACATCGCACATAGCCGTCATATCCACAGTCGAACTAGCACGTTTAATTTTAACTGCTGGCATGAGTTGGTTTGTTTCTTCCTGCCCGAATAAATCGGGCAGGTGGGTTAATTTACATCAACTGTACTTGTTTCGGCTTAGTAATGAGCCGCAAAGTTTTGCTGAATGCTCAAGCCGATTTCATCAATGTTATAGGTCAGCACGTCAATACGGCTGGTGAAATAGCTATACATGATTGTTGCAATAGCAGCCGTACCGATACCAAGTGCCGTGTTTACCAGGGCTTCAGAGATACCCGTCGACAGAGCGCCTGTGTCTGGCTGACCAGTAGCACCCATAGCTGCGAAGGCCCGGATCATACCAAGTACCGTACCGAGCAGGGCGATCAGGGTTGATACCGATGCCAGCGTAGCAATGATCGTCAGGTTCTTTTCAAGCATTGGCAATTCAAGCGTGGTAGCTTCTTCCACTTCCTTTTGCAGAGCTACCAGCTTCTGCTCTTTGTCTAGTTGGGTATCCGTCGACAATTGCTGATACTTGAGCAAAGCCGTTTTTACAACGTTACCGATCGATCCTTTCTGCTTGTCGCACTCCTGGATGGCGGCTGCCACTTCGTTGCGGTCAAGAAGAGACTTTACCTTACGGACAAAGTCGTCGATAGAACCGGTACCATTTGCCCGACCGATGGTGATAAACCGCTCGATAGAGAACACTAACACGGTCAGGAAACAAGTAAACAGGATTGGTACAATAAATCCGCCCTTGTATACGGTACCGAAGTAGTCGCCGGGTAGTGGTTCTTTTGTGTTGTCACCTTCCTGGAAGTGGCTGCCATCACCAAAGACGAATATGTACGTCAGAATACCGATCAGCAGCAGAACTGGAATTACTAATGCAGGGTTTAAGCCACCTGACTTCTTTTTTGGTGCCGCTGCTTTGGCTGGTGCTGGAGAAGGAGTTTGTGTTTTCATTGGAACTGGACTGTAGGGTTAAATTTGAAAGTTGGTTTGCCCGGTAAAAAAAGCAAAAAATTTAGACTCTTTCGGTTTGTTCAGTTAAAAATTTGAGTGAAAGCCTTCGAAACCTCTACAAAACTAAGGTTTTTCTGACGAATACAATGCAAACGTATTAGCCAAATTTTCTTTGCTCTTTGTAATTCATTAATAATTACCTGCATATAACTAATATTGTCAGATCATTATTTTGAAACTGAATTGTCCGGTAAAGCCTTGTCTTTCAAGGTAACTACGGTTGATGCTCCTTCAGGTGACCAGCCAGTCGCTGAGATTTGGGGGGGCTTTGTTCATAAAATAATTGTTAAGAGTACCTTTCTTCACGAATGTACCTGGTGCTATAGCCTATAGATGCAGATAGCCTTATAATTGCACAAGCTCTCCCTAAAATATTTTTTTACCAGTAAATCCAAACAAGGCTCCGCGTCGTATGTTAAATTGATTATTGTTAAATAATTATAAAAATTTGTATTTTGCTGGCCTTTACAACGTTTAGTGTAGTATCAGTCGAGTAAACTAGACTGCGTATATGGGATTGACTTAAAGCCATGTTGTGTATATACTGTTTTCGAATCACGACTATGTTTACAACACTGGGCGTGACTACGTTCGATTTTTTTCAGCAATTGGTTGTTCTCTCAAAAGAATTGCCATTTGCTGACTGGCTCGTTTTTACTATGCTACTGGAAGTTATTGCCTTTTTTTGCGCAGCAATGACAACCCATGCTTTATTATCGCTTTGGCGAGGTACATCGTTCGTGAAAGATATTGTCGATTATGAACCCGAGCCAATTTCAATGAGCTAGGAAATACTGGATCATGCCATAGCAAAGTGGGCTAACTTCATGAAGTTAGCCCACTTTTTGCAAATACAGGAAAAGGCTCTTTGCTTGTCAGCCTTAAAATGCCAGAATTGAATGCTTAAGAATGGATTTGGGGAAGTGTTGAATAGCTGGACACTAATCAATATAGTAAAAAGCCGCTTATAGAATCTATAAGCGGCTACCAATCAATGTCGGGATGGCGGGATTCGAACCCACGACCCCTTGCACCCCATACAAGTACACTACCGGACTGTGCTACATCCCGAATTGGACTGCAAAGGTAGTGAAGAGAGTAGAATGAACAAGGGAGAATAAAGAAATTTTGTTATCTCTTGTTCATTCTACTCGCCTTGGTCTAGTTCTTACTACTTCCCTGCGCAGCTGGTGGCTGATTAGCACGACGTTGCTGTTGCATTGGGTTCGGGCCCTGAGGACCAAAACGTTGCTGTTGTTTGAAGAGTTGGAAACGAGTCGGTTCTGCTACACGCGGGAACGAATTGTTTTCGGTATCGATGTCGGCAATTTCCTGATAGGGATCAAGAGTCCACTGCTTCACTTTTTTAGGGGTCGCAATCACTTTTTTAACGGCTACATCGTTGAAGCGCCAGATTTCGGCCGGGAAGCGGGCAACTGAATCGGTGCCATCTTCAAACTCCATGCGAATGATGACCGGCATGGGTAAACCGCCTTTGTTCTTTAGCGAAAGCGTATAAAAGTTAGTACCGGCACTCTTCTCCAGTGTAGCACGTTCAGTTTCGCTCAATGAAGCCAGGTAATCCTGATATTTCTTCTTATCAGTGTCTGTAACGGCATACGGATCGTAGCTATTATAAAAATCCCGCATGGTTGAGTCTTTAGCTACAACTGTTTCGTCTTTCGTTGCCGCGTCGCGTTGTTTGCTGATCGTACCGGCCCGACGCATGGCTTCGGCTTTGGCAGCGGCCTTGGTTGCAACCGGATCGCCCGAATCAACCTGAAACCAGTCTACCTCAACCAAGTCCTGGTCGACGGGCTCTACTCCGTAGAACCAACCTTTCCAGAACCAGTCCAGGTCTACACCCGAGGCATCTTCCAGAGTGCGGAAAAAGTCAGCCGGTTCGGGCGATTTGAAAGCCCATCGACGAGCATACTCCTTGAAAGCATAGTCGAACAACTCCCGACCCATTACCGTCTCACGCAGAATGTTCAGCGCTGTGGCGGGTTTAGCATATGCATTGGGTCCAAGACTGATTACGTTGTCAGATGAGGTCATAATGGGCGAAAGAACCGATTTGTCAGATTTCATATAATCGACAATATCCCGTGGTTCTCCCCGGCGGGCAGGGAAATTGTAATCCCATTCTTTTTCAGCCAGATATTGGCAGAAGGTATTCAGTCCTTCGTCCATCCAGGTCCACTGCCGTTCGTCGGAGTTGACGATCATCGGGAAGAAATTATGACCCACCTCATGGATGATGACACCAATCATACCAGCTTTGGTTTGTTCGGAATACGTACCATCTGGTTCAGGCCGGCCGCCGTTGAATGAAATCATTGGGTATTCCATACCACCACCGGCCGTAGCGTGGCAGGAAATCGCTACTGGATACGGGTATTTTATTGTTCGGTTGCCATACGATTTCAGTGTATGTTCAACAACGCGGGTCGAGTACTGGCCCCAGAGCGGGTTGCCTTCTTTGGAGTAGAACGACATGCTCCAGATTTTGTGTCCATCGCCATAAACGTCGGTTTGCATAGCGTCCCAGATAAACTTGCGGCTGCTGGCGAAAGCAAAGTCGCGAACGTTCTGGGCGTTGAAAATCCAGGTTTTCTTCCCTTTCGTATCGCCAGGCTTCGCTTTTTCGGCGGCTTCGGCTTCGGCCTGCGTAACAATCACAACCGGGTTTTTCGATGTTGCTGCCTGAGCCAGGCGTTTTTGTTGTGTAGCTGACAGCACCTGTTTGTAGTTCTGGCATTCGCCGGTAGCACCAATTACGTGGTCGCTGGGAGCGGTAATGGCTACTTTATAATTACCGAAGATCAGCGTAAACTCACCCTGCCCCAGAAACTGCTTGTTTTGCCAGCCCGTTACGTCACTGTAGGCACATAGCCGGGGAAACCAGTGCGCAATGAAGTAATTGTAGTTGCCATCTTTGGCAAAGTACTCCATACCGCTTCGGCCATAATATTCCGTAATGAAATAGTTCCAGTCTACATTAAACGAATAGCTGCCACCGGGTTTTAAGGGTGCAGGCAGATCAATTCGCATCATCGTTTGATTGATCGTGTATTTGAGCGGATTGCCCGATTTGGCATCTTTAACGGCCGTAATCTTATAGCCATATTTATCAGTAGCCTGCTGGTTGCTCCGTTCACGAACTGAGGTCAGGTTTTGTAACTGCCCAAAGCTCATCCCATTTTCATTGACACCGCCCGTGCGTGTAACGCTACCGATTGAGCCTTTTGCAAACAAATTCTGATCGAGTTGCAGCCAGATAAAAGGTAGCTCATCGGTCGAATTGTTATGGTAAGTTACCGTTTCGGAGCCAATGATTTTCTGATTGGCGTCGTCGAGTTCAACCTTAATGTCGTAGTCGGCTCGATTCTGGAAATAATCTTTACCAGGGGCACCGGCTGCCGTACGGAACGTATTGGGTGTAGGCAACATAGGGCCAAGTTGCTCAAAACGAGTATTGGCGTTCTGAGTGGGTGCCTGGGCTAGTAAGACTGCTGACCATAGGGCCATACCAGCCATCAACACTGTTTTTCTCATAGTTTATCGGAAGTTAAGTTCTTGTTTTTGGTTAGTTTCGACTACTACCTTGTTGAGAGGGGTTTTTTGATTGCTGCCGTTGTTGCTGCATAGGGTTCGGAGCAGTATTGCCGCGTCCCTGCTGTTTGAAGAGCTGGAAGCGGGTAGGCTTGGCCACCGGCGGAAATGTATTGTCTTCGGTGTTGATGTCGGCAATTTCCTGATAGGGATCAAGAGTCCACTGCTTCACTTTTTTAGGGGTCGCAATCACTTTTTTAACGGCTACATCGTTGAAGCGCCAGATTTCGGCCGGGAAGCGGGCAACCGAATCGGTGCCATCTTCAAACTCCATGCGAATGATGACCGGCATGGGTAAACCACCTTTATTTTCCAGCGAAAGCGTATAGAAATTAGTGCCAGCTTCGGCCAGCAACCGTTCTTCGGCTGTTAACGAAGCCAGATATTCCTGGTATTTTTTCTTGTCTTCGTCCGTAACAGCATATGGATCATACTGGTTGTAGAAATCCCGCATCGTGCTGTCCTGGGCTACCACGGTCTCATCTTTGCTGAGCGCATCGCGTTGTTTGCTGATGGTATTCATCCGACGTTGAGCCGCAGCGCGGGCTTCGGCCTTCGTGATTTCTGGATTTTGCGAGTTTACCTGATACCAGTCTACCTTGGTTAGGGCCTGATCGACGGGCTGAACGCCCATGAACCAGCCTTTCCAGAACCAGTCCAGGTCTACACCCGAGGCATCTTCCAGAGTGCGGAAAAAGTCAGCCGGTTCGGGCGATTTGAAAGCCCATCGACGGGCATACTCCTTGAAGGCATAGTCGAACAACTCCCGACCCATTACCGTCTCACGCAGAATGTTCAGCGCTGTGGCGGGTTTGCTGTAGGCATTCGGACCAAACGTATTCGGCAAAATATTGTCGGAACTGCTCATGATAGGCACCTGCTGGGTCGAATCGAGCTTCATGTAATCGACAATATATTGCGGGTCGATGCCGTGGGCCGGAAAGTTCGCATCCCACTCCAGGCAGGCCAATCCTTCCAGAAAGCTGTTCAGTCCTTCGTCCATCCATGACCACTGGCGCTCATCGGAATTCACAATCATTGGGAAAAAGTTGTGTCCAACTTCATGGATAACAACCAGAATCAGAAAATTCTTGGTGCCTTCCGAATAGGTTCCATCGGCTTCGGGGCGGGCGCCGTTGAAGCACATCATCGGGTATTCCATTCCTCCAACCGGTCCATGAACCGAATAGGCAACCGGATAGGGATAGGCAATTGTACGGCGCGAGTAGGAGCGGAGCGTATGCGCTACGAGTCGGGTCGAATATTGCCCCCAGAGCGGATTCGCTTCTTTCGGATAGAGCGACATGGCCCAGACACGCTTTCCTTCTACAGTTGGATTGAGGGCATCCCAGATAAATTTACGACTACTGGAAAACGCAAAGTCACGAACGTTGTCGGCTTTATAGACCCAGGTTTTTGTGCCGGTTGGTTTACCTTTCTCGGCGGCTTCGGCTTCGGCCTGCGTAACAATCACAACCGGGTTTTCGCCTGGTTTATCGCCCTTTCCTTTAGCGTCATTCCAGCGTTTCTGCTGAGTTGCGGTCAGTACCTGGGTCGGATTCTGTAGTTCGCCGGTGGCACCAACAATATGGTCGTTAGGGGCGGTAATGGCTACTTTATAATTACCAAAGATCAGCGTAAACTCACCCTGCCCCAGAAACTGCTTGTTTTGCCAGCCCGTTACGTCACTATAGGCACACAGACGAGGGAACCATTGAGCAATTTCGTAGACATAGTTCCCGTCTTTCGGAAAAAACTCATAACCCGAACGACCTCCAACGTTTTTCGCATCGATAATTTTAAAATTCCAGTCAATGGAAAACGTTACCGATTTGCCCGGCGCAACAGCCTGTGGCAAATCAATCCGCATCATGGTTTCGTTGATGGTGTATTTAAGTGGTTTGCCTGTTTGATCACGTACGGAGGTTATTTTGTGCCCGTAGTCTTTCCCGGCTACGGCCGAAGCTGGATCAATTTGACGCATCGATGCACCGCGTTCGGCATTGATGCTACTGGTTTTAGCAATGTTGCCAATCGAATTGGGTTTGAACAAATTCTGGTCGAGCTGGAGCCACAGATAAGGCAGGGCGTCGCCCGAATTGTTATGGTAAGTAATTGTTTCGGAGCCGGTTATTTTCTGATTTGTATCGTCGAGCGTGGCCTTAATGTCATAGTCGGCTCGATTCTGGAAATAATCTTTACCGGGTGCTCCAGAGGCTGTACGAAACGTATTAGGGGTGGGTAACATGGGGCCGAGTTGCTCAAAGCGGGTATTGGCATGTTGTGTCCGGGAAGCCGGAGCTTGTGCCTGAGCAGACCATATCGAAATGGTTAAACTCGTTGCCAGCAAAATTATCTTTTGCATAAACTGAATTGTAGTTGTTGACTAAAGTGCTAAAAGTACAAAAAAAAGAGATTTTATAAACGGGTATTTTGATGAATGAAAGTACCTTATTGAAGAATGGCAAGCCTTACTGTAGTATTTCGCTTAGATATTCGTTGTTGATAATCAACGATAGAGCCATGCCGGCCACAATTCCGGATACAATCAGGGTCCAGCGCAGGCGACTGCTTTGCAGTACATTGAGCACAACATAGGCCAGCGTAAGTACAATTCCGACGATCAGGATTTGGCCAAGCTCCAGACCAATATTGAAGGCCAGGAGCGGCTTTATGATATTGGCTTCGCGACCCAGCAAGCTCCGTAAATAGTTGGAGAATCCCATGCCATGAATCAATCCGAAGACTAATGCCAAACCATAGCGGCCCCCAGCGCGATTCGTTGACCGGGTTTTTAGGAGCGTTCGGGATTTTGGCTCCTGAAAAAAGAAATTCGCAATAGCCGTAATCAGAATGGTAATGGGAATAAGAAGCTCAATGAGTGCCGTTTTATAGGTAATCAATTGCAAGGTAGCCAGAGCGAGCGTAATGGAATGCCCAATGGTAAAGGCCGTTACCAGAATTAGTACTTGCCGCCATTGTTGCAGCGTATATACTGCACAAAGAGCAATCACAAATAAAATGTGATCGTAACCGGCTGGGTCAGTTATATGATCGAACCCCAACCGTAAATAAATCAGAAAATCTTCCATGTTTTTTAGATTGGTTTATGGTTGCGCTGCCTATCAGCACATAGTCTTCTATTGCAGCGTGCCTATTTAAACCACTCAGCATACATGACATAATTGTTGGCTGTTCGGGCAAACACTTCGGCCTGTTCGGGTGAGACCGCTTTCAGAAACCGGGCCGGGTTGCCTGCATAAATCGAACCAGGAGGAACAACCGTATTCTGGGTCACAATGGCTCCGGCCGCAATAATGCTACCAGCACCAATAACGGCCCCGTCCATTACAATAGCCCCCATGCCGATCAGCACATTGTCTTCAATGGTGCAGCCGTGTACAATGGCATTGTGGGCAATGGAAACATAGTTACCAACAGTTGTTTTAGAACGTTGGTAGGTGCAGTGAATAACGGCCCCGTCCTGAACATTGCAGCGGTCGCCAAATGTAATGGTATTGACATCGCCCCGCACCACGGCGTTGAACCATACAGTGCAGTCGCGGCCCATAGTAACCTGGCCAACAATGGTAGCGTTTTCTGCAAACCAGCAGTTGTCGCCAAACGAAGGATGAATTCCGTGAACTGGTCTTATTAATGCCATACTGCAAATATAGCTTGCAGACAGGCTTTACGGGCTATCGATTCGGACAGACACCAAAAAAGGGCTAGCCAAAACTGACCAGCCCTTCTGTACATTGCCAACAGAAAATTATTTTTTATCCATCTTGTCAACCATTTTATCGATGGCATCGCCGATGTCGTCTATCGTACGATTTGTTTCACGCTTAACTTTGTCGAAATCGTCCTCACTCGAACGTTGCACTTTGTAGTAGGCGTCGGAAAGCTGACGGCGTTTGTCTTCCAGATCTTTAATTCGGTCTTCGCGTTCTTTGCGAGCCTTCCGGCTTTCGTTTCTTACGTTTTCTTTGGCGTTGTCGAGCTGATCATCAATTTTGTCCATCTGATCGGAAATGCGGTCCGAAAGATCCCTGCGATCATCTGCAAATTTGTCGTTATTGCGACTATTTCGGTCAGAGCTCCGGTCGTCACGCTGGTTGTTGCGATCAGTTTGCCGATCGTCGTATCGGCTGTTCCGATCATTGCTGTTGTCATTCTGGCGCGAATCCCGGTCATCGCGGTTACTAAACAAATTCGATAAAGCACCCCGATTATCGCGGTCATCCCGCCCATCATTACGGTCGTTATACGAATCGCGGCTATTGCGGTCCCGGTCGTCGTACCGCCGATTCATATCACGCTGGTCATTGCGATCATTGTAACGGTCCCGGTCGTCGTAGGAATCCCGTCGGTCATTATAGCTGTATCGATTATCCCGGTCGTTGTATTGGCGGGAGTCTCGATCATCATACCGGCGGTCGTTGTCGCGGTCGTCGGTATACCGATTATCGTAGCGGTTGTCACGATTCCGGTCATTGTCGGAACGGTAGTTATAGGAATCTCTCGAATCCCGATTGTCGTAATTGTTTCGATCATTGTAACGGTCCCGGTCGTTGTAGGAGTAGCGGCTGTCGTTGTACCGATCATCGTAGCGGCTGCCGTAAGAATCCCGTCGGTCGTTGTACTGGTCGCTATAGCGATTGTTGTATGTGTTGTATGAACTACTGCCCGACATTCGACCTGGCTGCTCATAGCGGTCGGCCGAAGGGCGGTAAGCATTCCGATACTTACTGGACGTTATCCGGTCATATCGGCTCAAAGGCTCATCACGTGATTCGCGTGGGCTTCGCTCCCGACTCGACATTTCATCGCGGTCATCATCATAAGTCGATCGATTTTGTGAATCGCGACTATTGGTGGTACGATCTCGTTGTACCATATCCTGCCGACTGTTTTTAGAGTCGCCATAGAGCCAGCTCTCAAACGAAGCGCAGGACGTCAGACTGGTCGTGGCTGCCAGCATTGCTGCAACAACCCATGTTCTTCTTTCCATAACGTTAGTATTCTTTGTTGGTAATGTCACCAAAAAACGGCTCAAAAAACGTACCATGCCGTTTTTTGAGCCGTCGGGCTCTTTTTCAGAATAAGTGGGGAATCGAATACCCTACTTATTGTAGAGATTAATGAACACTCCACAACCCGTAGGGTATTCGATAGCCTATTTTATGGTTACTATTCCCGACCCATTATAACTATGATAGTCGCCATTATACATAGCATCGGCCGAAACAGGCCCCAGTACGTAGCGTCCTTTGGAAACGGCTCTGGCCAGGTAGTAGAACGTACGCTGAGTTGCGGTAGCGGTTGTGTAAAAATTGATACGATCGTCGCGTAAATCAAAATGATCGGGCTGCGTCGGATTCTTAATCCAGGGCATATCGCGCTGTTCGGTCAGGCGGGGGTTTTCTACTTCCAGCCCGGCCGGAAGCAAATCCGTAACAACAACATTATCGATGGTCAGACCATTTGTACTCACCAGCGTAATTTTCACAACAACCAGATCGTTTTGCCGGATGTCGCCTATTGGTTTGCCGTCGCGATCCAGAAAATCCCGGCGTACCCGCAGACCATTATCTTCTTCGGAGATTTTACCGTCTGCCGGAACGCCTTCGCTCTGGGCAAAATAATAGACATTGCCCGAACCTTTTGCCGTTAGTGAGAGGGGTTGGTTTGTAGGAACACGTTTAATGTTCAGGAATGTGCCGGTCATTGCTCCGAGCGATTTTCCACCGGCTGAGAGTGTGGCCGTTGCCGTACTATTGGCATGTTGGTGGGCTAGTTTTCCAAGGGCCAGAAACGCAAAGGCAGCTTCCTGGGTGTTCAGATAACCAGACTGGCGAAGTGCCGTAGACAATTGGCGGGCCAGGGTTGGAATCTGGAGATTATCGCGGTCCGTATCGACCAGAGCGTCGAGTGTCAGGGCCAGATTTCGTAAGGGCGACGCATAACTACCGCCGGTTTGCCGGTCGGTTGTAGCGTCGGTAAACTGTTTGGGTAGTAGTGCATTGAAACTTCGTGTGTCGCCCAGCCGGAAAAAAGCCGCTGCCAGCAAATAACGACTATCGGGTGTTAAGGAGCCAATAGTCTGTTTGTAGTAGTTCATAGCCGACCGATTGGGCTTACCGGCTATAGCCAGCGCATACAATCCATAAATAGCCGTTCGACTGGCTACTTTTTTCACCGTTCGCCCGCCCGATTCGTCATACGATACGACGTTTTCGGTAGCTGGATTGTTGGTGAAGTTGGTCAGGTGATCGAGTGCCGAACTTAGCACCGAGTTCCGAACTTCATAACCTGCTTCCTGTGCCTGGCTCAGAAAATGAACGGCATAGGCGGTGGCCCATTCATCGACCTCGGGTTGTCCGGGCCACATCGAAAAACCACCGTTTTGTGTCTGCTGGCCTTCAATTTTCTGAACGGCCTGCCGAACATTGGTAGCCGGGTTTAGGTCGCTTTCTCCCGAACGAACAAAATAAGTATTGCTGCCAAGCTGTTTGGTCAGATCGGCGAAGTATAACTGCGGAAAGGCTTTCGAAATAGTTTGTTCAAGACAACCGTGTGGATAGCCTAGCAGATACGACAATTCGTTGCCATACTGCGCAACTGGCGATCGGCTTAGCGACACGCTGGCCCGCGCCGTTCCGGGCAGGAAACCATTTCCGGCCAGTTGCAGCGTTTGGGTTTTTCCGCCCGCTACAGCACCCGACTGTGTTATTTTTTGCAGCGAAGCCGCCGGACGAACTGTTATCTCTGTTTTGTCAGTAAATGTTTCATTTAGGCCGTTTACTGATATGGTAATAGCACCAGGGCCGATTGCCTGTTTGGTTGATACGCGGAAGATAGTTCGGCTTTCGCGGCCGGGTTGAAGGGTTATTTTTCGGGTCGATAAACTGTCGGCCATCAACGGCCCTTCAAGGCTCAGTCGGGCGGTTACGGTGGCTGGTTGTTTGGTAGTATTGCTTAAATTGACCGGAAGCTCAACCTGATCGCCAGGCGTCAGAAAACGCGGTACGCCGGTGCTAATCACGATGGGATCGGCAACCTTCATGTTGCTATTGGCAGATCCGAACCGATTATCTTTATAGGCTACGGCCATAATACGCAGATCGCCGGAGAACTGCGGAATGTCGACCGTAAACGTAGCTTCACCATCGGAGCCTGTTTCCAGAATACCACTCCAGAGCGCAACCAGTTTTACGCGGCCATTACTTAGCGGATTAACGCGCCGTTCGAGATCGTAGCCATCGCCCCCCACACTCGACGACGACCGTAGCGAAAGCTCGGGGTAGAGCAATGCATATAGATCGTGGCTGCTGACTTCGAGCGCTCGCTTCTGATAATAAAAACCGTGCGGATCGGGTGTTTTGAAGTTTTTGAGCTGTAAAATACCTTCGTCCACTACAGCTATGGTCACTTGCGCATTACTGGTCGTTTTAACTTTTACCGTCTGCCGGGTTTTCGAACGCGATTGTGGAGCTGCCGTAATGACTACCGGTAGTTTGGTGTTGTCGTCCTGAACCAATACGGGCACAAATCCATGCGCCACCGTAAGCGGCAGATTCGTATCGTCCATTGCTCGAATCAGCGTGGCTGTTACATATACGTTTGGCAGATGGTCGTTCCCAACCGAAAAGCTCCACTCAACCGATTTGTTGCTGGTGGTTAGCCAGTGCGATTCCAGTATGTGATTTCGCTCAACCGTCACCAGCAGTTTGCCATCGAAAGGGGCTTTGAATAATACGTTTGCCTTATCGCCGGTTTGATAAACTGATTTGTCGAGTGTCATCAGCACTTGCCCTTCCTGACTTACCTCAAACGAAGAGGCCGACGTGCTACCGTATCCGTAGGCATAAAAACCTGTTGCGGCATAATTAACAGCTAATTCATTGGACTGTGCAGCCCGCCGAATCCGAATCTCATACTGGCCCGAAACGGTTGGTACATACCGGAAACTGGCTTTTCCGGCTTTGAACAGCAATGTATTGCTGTACACCGATTTTTCCCGGCGCTTTGTATTATACTTAACCTGATCGTTTTTCTTTTCGATCACGGTCTGATATTCGTAGCGAACTACTTCTACATAAGCCGAGGCCGAAGGACGTATGGCTCCGCTGGCATCGAGCGCAACAAGTTCGGCCGTAATGGGAGCATTGGTAGTTACATAACGGTCGGGAAGCCGAACGCCAAAGAACGTATCCTGAGTTAGCACATCGAAGCGCCGGAGCCGATTGACGGGACGGCCGTTTTCGTCAAATACCGTTACAAATAGTTTACCTTCCAGCAGGCCAATGTCCTGATATAAGGCTGGTATGGCAAATCGTTCGGTTGCCTGTCCATTGGCGTTTGTGCGTCCCTGCCGTAGTTCTTTGGGAAAGGTGGTTTCGTTGGGAATGTCGAACGAATATTCTTCAAATCCTTTTGGCGCGAATACTCTGCGTTTGAGCTGAAGCTCCATTTCATAAGCTCGGTCGGATGCGGGCGGGCCAAAGAGGTTCTGAGCTGTAGCCGAAAGCGTGATCGTTTGACCCGATTTATAGCTGGTTCGATCGGTAAGAACATCCACTTTAATCCGGTCTGGAATGAATTCTTCGACACTGACTGATTGAGACGTTAACAATACATTATTGGCGTTCGAAACTTCGATGGTGTAGGTTCCGGTTACGGCGGCCGGATCGAGGGGAATATCTGTTGTGACGGCTCCCTGCGCATTCGTAGTTTTGCGGAAAGCACGTAGTTCACGGCCGTTCGGCATCAGGAGTCGGATGATAACCGGAATTTCGCCTACACTTTTCCACGTTTGCGACCGGATCAGGGTGTTGAAATGAATGGTTTCTCCGGGTCGATAAATGTCGCGGTCGCCATAGACAAAGGCATCGAAGCCTGATTCATTATCGCGTTTGCCGTCAACCTCAAAACGTGAGGTTTCTACCTGCGTATCGGGCAGAAACAGAAAATTAAAATCATTGGCAGTTGGACTTTCGATGCGGGCCGTTATGAGCGCAATTTTGAAACCGGGAGCTTTCTCGTTCACTTTCTCAAATCGGGCAAAGCCACTACCATCCGTTTTGAGCGTATATACCGACTGATTATTGCTGCTGACGAGTGTAAGCTCAACGCCCTGCAATGGTTCCGCCGTTCGGATCGAATTAGCCCAAATTTGAACTTCTTCGGCCGTCTGGTGGGCAATCAGGCCAATATCTGATACCGATACGAGCTGGCTGGTCTGTAAATAGGCTTCATCTTTCGAGCTAACAGTTACCAGATAAACGCCCTGATATTTTCCGTTCTGCGGTGACTCGGGCAGAGATAGATTGAGTGCCGATACGCCACCAACCTTTGGCAGATTCGTTGTTTCAACTGTTTTGTCGACCAGAACATCGCTGAGATCACCTGATTCATCGTCGCCATAATTGAACGCTCCCGAAGGTCCCCATTCGCCGTTGCCTTTTTCTGTGTATTCTTCGTAGCGGTCTGTGCGCAGATAGTTCAGGATGTTGTTTTCATAAACCTTCGCTATTTTGACCTGTACCTTTGGTACATTAACAATCGTCAGCCCAACATTTCGGGCACCTTTCGACGACAGGTAAAGCGCCTTTCGATTGGCAAACTGAATGCTGGCGGGCATTTTTCCGAAAAACAAATCGCGTGTGACGGGCTCTTCGAGTTTGGTGCCGAGCGTTCCCCGAATCTGGTCGGTGAGCGTCAGTACGTAAGTGTCGGTCTCACTGAAGTTTCCCCGGATCATAAAGCCATTTTCGGTGAGTTCGGCCGTAGTCTCAACATTCGGTTGAATGGAATAATAGCGGCTCAGTTCGCCCGGTTGCAATTCCTGCGTGGTAATGACTCGAACAATTCCCTGTGGTCCGCCCGTTCCTGTGTTTTCAAACGATGTCTGGACGTCGGCAATTTCCAGTTTATAGCGCGATGGGAGGGTTCCGGTTTCTTCAATCGTTTCTTTGCTGACATAGGCTGTTTTAGGAACCTTGACACCTTTGGCGAGTTGGACCGTAAGGGGTTGTTCATTTTTCAGAGCAGGCGCATTGCTCAGAGTCAGTGCTACATTGGTTTGCGGTTCGGTTTGGGTAACCTGCGTGCCGAGAGTTTTGTCGTCGGCCAGAACGGCTACTTTATCTGACACGTCGGCGGTGTTGAGCGGGTAGTTGAAATTAAGCCGTAATCGGGCTATGGGTTGCCCCGTTTCCCGCGATTTTGCCCACCAGCTTTCAATACTTGTAATTTGCAGATAAGGCGTATGGAACGCAATCTCATCGCCCGATACCTTCAGGTCTTTCTGTTCCGAACGTTTCAACAGGTTATCTGTCAGTTCGGCCCGGTAGTCGGTTGCCGGACCGAACGAGGTGGCTGGTGAAAAGACCAGTTCGTTGGGAGCTGTCCATTTGAATTTGCCCCGTACGGCCGGAATAAATCGTACATACTGCGTAGAATCCCACTCGTTGAGCTGGCCGGGGGGACCAATATTTTTATTGAACGAAAAGGTTAAATTCTGCGTCTGCTGAATTTCATCATCGAAATTACGGCCCACTATAGCTACTTCATTGAAAGGGAGACGGGAACAATTCTGAAGTAAACAAAACGAAATGCATAAACCAGAAATCAGATAGCCAGGGTATAGGAATCGGGGACGCATAATGGTAGGTGTAGCGGTGAGAGGTCGAATGTAGACGAAAAAACCCACTCAAAATTGCTGAGTGGGTTTGTATTTTGGATAATGACTTATTGAGCGGTTGTTAATGGATGGGCGTAAACTGAATGTTCACGATTTTCCATACATCCCCCTGCTTTGCCGATACAACCGAAAAGGCAACCGTGTTGTCGAAACCTTGTCCCTGAACGTTGCCTTTCGCTTTCCAGATGCCTGTCATGACGGCCGAATTATTGTTGTATTGACGTGTGCGGGCATCTGAAACAGTGCCTGCATCAACAACTACATAGCCGCCACTAATTCCCTGAGCCAGCATATCGCCATCTACCGTGTTGCCATCGAAGCTGGTAAGGCTAAAGTCAGGGGTAATTAGTTTGCTAATGCTGCCCCCATCTTCATCGAGAAGGGCTTTGAAGAATGCGTTGCCGAGTGCGGTCGGGTCCTGGCCTGGATCGGTAGTTTGCTGGGCAAATGCAGTTACTGTGAATAGCAGGGCTGAAACTAAGGTAAGTATTGTTTTCATTAGCATAAGATTGGCTTTCGAGTCGTAAGGTCCTGATAAATTGGAGAAAGACAAAATCAACAAACTGTTACTTGGTGCTACTGGCCAATAGGCATTAGAATAAAACGGATAACTAATGACAATTGGCCTACCTCATTCTCTTTTTATCAGTACGTGCAGGTCACTATATCGGCCACGGTCGTCGGCGCAGGAAATTTTTAAAGCGCCCGGCTGGGGTTTGAAAAAAACAGCTTCGCCAGGGCTGGCTTTGCGGTATAGCTTATTATTTAGATACCAGAATACCGTTTGCACATCGTTGGCTGCCTGACAGCTTAATTCCAGTTCGGCGGGTTGTTTTGGATTGATGTAGTACTCGCTGCCATCGTTCAGGCTGGTAATTAGCGGTTTCGTTCCCGATGTGCCAAATACACGCTCACAAGCCGGATTGTGTGGAGGAATTGTCTCAAAGGGTATGTGCCGGTTTTGATAAAAAGTTACAACCTCTGGTGCCAGATTAGGGTAACTACGACGGACATATCCACTGTCGGGCTTGCAGTGAGCGCAGTAGGAGAGGGTTCCGGCAGCATTGGTAAATACTGCTTTCCGGTGCTGACAACGCCTATAACGCGATACGCCCATAATGTAATAGTCGGTTACAGTATTGGTGCAGAACTCACCCGGAACATCGCCCGTTTCGGGGCATATCAGGCGCGTTGACAGGTTATTGCCCGGCCGACGAAACCATCCGGTGGGCGAATTATAGTCCAGTGCGTTGAAAAGCTGAAAGAGTAAAGGCGTGGCTGTATTGGCTCCGCTAAGCTCGGCTACACCAACACCCGAAAAATTGCCTACCCAAACCCCAATTGTATAACGCTGATTGTAGCCAATGCTCCAGGCATCGCGTCGGCCATACGATGTGCCGGTTTTCCAGGCAATTCGCGGTAAGTGATAGCTATTGTCGAAGTTATTAGGCAGATCGGGACGGGTTATTTGCGTAAGCGTATTCGTCACCAGATAAGTAGCTTCCTGCGAGAGAATACCTCCTGAACGAACTCGGGATGCCGTTGGATGAGTGCCCGATTGGGTGAATAGTAAATTTTTTATCTCACCGCCATGCGCAAATCCGGTGTAAAGCCGGGTCATTTCTTCCAGTGTTACCCCACAACCACCCAAAATCATCGAAAGCCCCAGCTCTTTGGCTTGTTTCTTAATAGTTATGAACCCTGATTTCTGCAAAGCGGCAATCAGGCTGGGTGTTCCTATTTCTTTCAGTAGAGCAACCGCCGGAATATTCAGCGAATTGGCCAGCGCAAACTCAGCCGTAACCGGACCATTGAACCGGCGATCGTAATTATCAGGTTCATAACCGCCGAAATTAGTCGGCACATCGTTGAGCCTGGTTTTGGGTGTAATGAGTCCTTCATCGAACGCCAGTCCGTAGAGCAGCGGTTTCAACGCGCTCCCCGGCGACCGAACTGCCCGCACGCCATCGACCTGACCCCCATCGAACGTATTGTCGAAATTTGCTGAGCCAACATAGGCAATAACTTCGTGGGTACGATTATCCACAATCAATACGGCCGAATTGTGGATATTCAATGCCCGAACACGATTCGCGTAATTTTGAACCAGTCGTTCGGCGGTAGCCTGCGTGGCCAGTGATATAGTTGACTGGATAATGGGCATATCGACGTATTCGGTACGTAACCGACGGGCAAGATGTGGTGTAAGTTGAGGGGCGGCTCGCCGGTAGGCTGCGAGTGGCTCGTTGAGCGCGTCGTCGATAGCACCATCATCGAAAAGATGTTGGGTGCGAAAGCGCTTTAACCACACGTTCCGTTCCTCAACAATATGTGCATTGTTGCTGCCAGGGCGCAGGCTCGATGGCCGATTAGGAATAATGGTCAGCGTTGTCAGTTCGGCCAGGCTGAGTAGTTTAGGCGGTTTCCCGAAATAAAGTAACGACGCCGATTTTAAACCTTCGATGTTGCCACCATAAGGAATCAAATTGAGGTATAGTTGCAGAATTTCGTCTTTTGAATAATGTACTTCAAGCTGAACGGCCCGAAACAGTTCGATAAGTTTACTGCCATATGTTCGTTCTCTCGGTTCGAGCAGCCGTACCGTTTGCATGGTGATGGTCGATGCGCCCGACGTACGTTTGCCCGATAGCAAATTGCGGCCAGCCGCCCGTAGTATAGCAATCGGATTAAAACCGAAATGGTACCGGAAGTATTTGTCTTCTTTAAACAAAATAGCTTCCCGAAGAGTAGGAGTAATTTCAGAGAGTTCGGTATACATGCGCCACTTGTCGTCGCGACTAAGAAAGGCGTGCAGAATAGTGCCGTTTCGGGCAGTGACTAACGTGGAGTAGGGCACCGAGGTCTTGATTGGAAAGAAAAAGTCAACCGCCAAAAACAGCACCAAGGTAAGCAGGAGGGCTTTTACGGCCCGCCGTTTCCAAATTTGTTTGGTGATGACGAGAACCTTTTCCAATATTGACCTAACCATTGCCATATTCGTCGTGACTTCTCTGGGCTATTTATGTCCAGAAAAGAATAACAAAAATCAGTGAAATCCCTTAATCTGAGAAATCCAGTTTTAGACAATGACTATTCAGTTTTTTGGCGCGGCACGCACCGTAACCGGCAGTAAGCACTTGATCACTACAAACGGCGGTAAACAAATTCTGCTCGATTGTGGACTTTTTCAGGGAATCAATACCGACGAGCTAAATCAGCAGTTTGGGTTCGATCCTTCCCAGGTCGACTATATGGTGCTTTCGCACGCCCATATCGACCACACAGGTCTGATTCCGAGGCTGGTGCGACAAGGATTTAGTGGGCCAATCTATACCACCTCGTCTACCATTGATCTCTGTGAAATTATGCTCATGGATAGTGCCCGCATTCAGGAACGCGATCTTGAGCGGGTAAACGAACGGCGAAAACGCCGTGGACAGGCTGAACTCGAAGCACTATACGACGTAGACGACGTGCAGAAAGCGCTTGATCTGATGCGACCCGTTGAGTACCATCATCCGTTCGTGATCTGCGAAGAAGCTATGGGTCTGTTGACCGATGCTGGGCATTTGCTGGGAAGTGCATCCGTTAGTTTAACCATCCGCGAAAAGAATCGAAACGGCGGTGTTGAAGAAAAACACCTCTTCTTCAGTGGTGATATTGGCCGACCCGACGATAAGATTCTGCGGTCGCCGGAGCCGTTTCCTCAGGCCGACTACATCATCTGCGAATCGACCTACGGCGACCGTCGGCATGAGGCTGAGCCAGATATGAAAGCGCATTTGCTTCGGATTGTTCAGCAAACGTGCGTCGAAAATCATGGCAAACTAATTATTCCGGCCTTTGCTGTCGACCGCACGCAGGAACTGATTTATGCGCTGGACCAACTCTCCAGCGAAGGGCGTTTGCCCCGACTCCCGGTTTATATCGACAGCCCCATGGCAGTTAGTGCAACGCGGGTGATGCAAAGTCACGAGGAAGATTTTAATCCGGAAATACTGGCTTATATCAATAAAGATGGTGATGCCTTCAATTTTCCGAACCTGCACTACATTTCCGATGTCATGGAATCAAAAGCCATCAACGATAGCCGGGAGCCCTGCATTATTATTGCGCCATCGGGCATGGCCGAAGCAGGGCGGATCAAGCACCACATCAAAAACAATATTGAAAAGCCAACTACAACGATTTTGATGGTTGGGTATGCATCGCCCAGCAGCTTAGGTGGAGCCTTGAAGCGGGGCGATAAGGAAGTGACTATTTTTGGCGATCGGTATCAGGTGCGTGCGCGCATTGAAATCATGGATTCTTTTTCGGCTCATGGCGACTACTACGAGATGCTCGAATTTTTGAGCTGCCAGGACCCGGCTAAAGTTAAAACGGTTTTTCTGGTACATGGCGAATACGACAAGCAGGTTATCTGGAAAGAAAAACTACAGGCTGCTGGCTTTAAACACGTCGAAATTCCAGACATGAAGGAGAAAGTGAGTTTATAGTTTATGGTTGCGCTGCCCATTAGCACACTTCCTTCGCATGCAGCGCAACCGTAAACCAAAAAAATACCCCGGCTTTTCAACCGGGGTTAGTAATGTTCAGGAAAGAAATTGGAGTGGTTGGCTTGTCAGGTGAAGCGAACGCGTGGCACACGGGTGAAACATCGGTTCAATACAACACGATAGACTTTGCCAAATTGGGCATAACACCATCGTCTGAGTTGTTTTACTTCTTTGGGGATAAGCATTTTAATAGCTTTAACCAACTCTTTTTCAAACAAGGCTCTGTCAAAACTTACCTTCTGAAGGATTGTTTTGATATACTCAAGCATAGAAAGCATGGTACGTCATTTTTTTGGTTAAAGAAGCTTATTGATATCGAAAGAGGTTAACAGGTTCGTTAATAAAAGGGGCACCTATTGTCGTAACGCCTTACTTTGTGTTTTGTTGCCCCAAAATAACAATGCTATTTGCAATATTCCCAAAATTTCTTGTATTATTTTTTTGTTTCTCGCTAATTGCTTACGGACAATCTGCTGAGAATGAAATAACTATTGAATTAGGTGCTACAAATTTTTCGATTGAACGGCCCTTCACCATTTCGGTTATCATTCCGAATAGTGAAACGCGGCCTGTTATCGATTTTCCCGACATTGCCGGGTTTACCAAAAAAGGCTTATCTGCCAGCGTAACACCTGGTGAAGTTGGCGGAAAAACAATTACAAATCAAGTGATTACGCAAAATTATCAGGCGCGGGCACCTGGTCGTTTTCGCGTTCCTCCGTTTAGTATAGAAGTTAACGACGAAACCATACAATCGGAAGGGACTATTCTGGTAGTTCGGCCATCGGCTACAGCAACCGGCCCCGAAACCCTGACCGCTATTACACCTCCGCCCAGTGGGGCTGCGTTCCTGTCGCTCCGTGCATCGAGATCCTCAATCTATGAGGGAGAGAGCGTTGCCCTGACCTTGTCTTTTTTTGTGGCCGATAATTATCCCTACCAGCTTCAGTTTACATCACTGGACAAACAATTGCAGGAAATCGTAAAAAAAATTCACCCGGCTAATGCCTGGGAAGAAAACCTGAATATTAGTGAACTGGAACCCGTACCTGTTTTGGTGGGGGGAAAAAAATTCAGAGAGTATCGGCTGTATCAATCGGTATTTTTTCCCTTGTCGAAACAGACGCTAAAACTCCCTGCCGTATCAATCTGGCTAGGCCGTCAACCCGTTATTGGGCCACCGACAGCCAAGCCCGAAACACTCGTACTGACAAGTAAACCCATAACCGTACTGGTTCGGCCGCTACCAGTTCATCCACTACGGGGGCGTGTGCCGGTAGGAGCATTCCATCTCGAAGAAGGGCTTGAACGACGCCAGGTGAAGGTTGGCCAGAGTGTTCGGTATAGCTTTACCATCACCGGCGAAGGTAATATTGCTACGCTTCCGGCTCCGGCCATTCTGAGCGACACCACAAACGTCGATGTGTTTCCTCCTCAGGAGCGGCATACTGTTACAAACAGTGGTAGTTCGATAACTGGCAGGAAAACGTTTACCTATTTTGTTGTTCCCCATCAGAATGGAAATATTTCGTTGGCAAATCGGTTTCAATGGATTTATTTCGACCCGCAAACCGCCCGATACGATACCTTACGCCCTCGGTTGGCATTACGGGTTGGCGGTAAAGAGCTGGATGAGGCCCTCAGTTCATCGTCTTTGGACGGCTCTGTTGTAAACGGCGAAACCAGTTCAGCCAGATCATCGGGCGATTCGCTATATGCTGGCATAGAAGCAATGGATAGCACCTATCAGCCTATTAGCATACCCGCTTTAATTCGGGCTATTGCCAATGTTTTGATTGTAATGATGCTATTAGGAATGATCTTTGTGTTTTTAAAAAAGTAAGATAGCCAGCCTCTGTCAGCTATTTATTTTGTTGATGGATAGTTACGGGGTTGATTGTCTGATGTTTATAGGTAAGAATGGGTAGTACATACGGAACCATATTCAAAATTTCTACATTCGGCGAATCGCACGGACCAGCAATTGGTGTTGTTATCGACGGCTGTCCGGCAGGTCTAACGTTCGATCCCGATTTTATTCAGCATGAACTCGACCGGCGCAAGCCGGGCCAGTCGCGCATTACAACCCAACGGCGCGAAGCCGATGAGTTTGAGGTACTTTCGGGGGTTTTCGACGGCACAACGCAGGGAACACCTATCGCACTCGTCATTCGAAATACCGATCAGCGCAGCAAAGACTATGGGCACATTGCCGAGCAGTTTCGGCCGTCTCATGCCGATTATACCTATCATGCCAAATACGGCTCCCGCGATTATCGGGGAGGTGGCCGGTCGTCGGCACGCGAAACAGCAGCTCGCGTAGCTGCCGGGGCGGTAGCAAAGTTATTGCTGGCGCAGCAGGGGGTGCAAATTCAGGCCTATGTGTCGCAGGTGGGCAAGTTAAAACTGGAAAAGCCGTATTCAGAATTAAACCTGGCGCTGGCCGAAGAAAATCCCGTACGCTGCCCTGACCCCGAAATGGCTGAACAGATGTTTCAGTACATCGACGAAACCCGCAAGCGGGGCGATTCGATTGGCGGTGTTGTCGATTGCGTGGTTACGGGCGTTCCGGCGGGTTGGGGCGAACCGGTGTTCGATAAGCTTCATGCCGAACTAGGCAAAGCTATGCTGAGCATCAATGCCGTAAAAGGCTTTGAATACGGTAGTGGATTTGCCGGGGCAGAGCTATACGGATCGGAGCATAACGATGAATTTTATACCGATGAACAGGGGCGCGTTCGTACCAAAACCAATCATTCGGGCGGTATTCAGGGTGGTATCAGCAATGGCGAGGCTATTTATTTCCGAACAGCGTTTAAGCCTGTTGCTACCATCATGCAGGATCAGAATAGTGTTGATGTACATGGGCAACCGGCCACTGTTTCCGGAAAAGGGCGACACGACCCGTGTGTAGTGCCCCGTGCCGTACCGATTGTAGAGGCAATGGCAGCGTTAGTGCTGGCCGATATGTTTCTGCGAAACAAGGTAGCTCAGGTATAAGTGGGTAAATTTGATTGTCTATAGCGGTAAATAGATGCCAAATAGTTGAATATGAGCAGGCTGTATTGGGTAGTCTGTAGGCAATGCTATTCTTCGGCTCTGTTATAAACTATGCAGGCTATTTTTTTCTGAAAACAGCCTGCATGATGGCAAAGCCCAGAAAGCCAAAGCCTGCGGCCTGTCCTAGTATGCCTGTTGTCAATAATAGCCCGGCAGAAGGTAGTTGATTGTTGCGAGCCCAGGCCCCAATGAGTAGTAGAACAATACCTACTAGCCAGCAACCAGCTGCCAGCAGCACATATTTGTTTTTAATGGTAACCATATCAGAAACTAATTTGCTAAAGATACCATCGAAAATCCGTTTTCGGATAGAGTTGCTTTGGTGTTTTGGTCTCTGGAAAGTGGCAGCGCTGGTAGGGCTGCCACTTTTTGTTGCAGCTCAGTCGTCTCCGCCAATTCGGTTTGCGTTTCATCGTGGCCTGATGGGCACACAGTTCAATGTCATTTTTTATGCCTCCGATAGTGCAACAGCTATTCAGGCCAATGCCGCTGTGTCGGCCCGAATGGATTCGCTGAATCAAATTATGAGCGATTACCTGGACGGCTCGGAAATAAACCAGCTATCAGCAACTAGCGGCTCAGGCCAATGGGTTCCGGTGTCGGCTGAGTTGTTCGATGTATTGCAGAAAGCACAAACCATTGCCCGGCTTTCGCATGGACGTTTCGATCCAACTGTAGGGCCGCTGTCGTTGTTATGGCGTCGGGCAGTTCGGCGGAAGGAGTTCCCGACTCGTAAACAACTGCGCCAGGCCCGGCGAGTGGTTGGCTATCGGTTGATGAAGCTGGATAGCAGTCGCCGGGCGTGTCGTCTGAAAAAAGCCAATATGCGGTTAGATGTAGGCGGCATTGGTCAGGGTTTTGCAATTGATGAAGCGCTTACGGTACTGCACCGGTTTGGCATTCGGTCGGCGTTGATCGACATCGGCGGTGATATACTTGTTGGCGATGCTCCACCAGCAGAGTCGCAGCATAACCAGACTCGCTCGACAGTGGCTGGATGGCGCATCGATATAGGATCTGGTAGGGTAGGAGATATCGATACGGCTACAGTTGTGCTAACTCATTCCGCCATTACAACCTCGGGCGATACGTATCGGTTTCTGGAACACAATGGTCGGCGTTATTCACATATCATGAATCCGCGTTCTGGATTGGGCCTCAACCGGTTTGTACGAACAACCGTACTAGCGCCTGATGGCTACCATGCAGATGCGCTCACCAAAGTTTTTAGTGTGGCCGGTATCCGAAAAAGCCGTCGGTTAGTAAATCGTTTTCCTGGCGCTGAAGTGCTGATTCTGGAAAATAAACACGGAGTTCTTCGTACATGGCAATCGCCGGGTTTTGGCAATCGACCTTAGTAAGGGGCAGCGGAAGTACGTTGCCTAATTGTCGTATAATCAGTACCTTTGAAATAGGTATTCCCACCTTTCTCTACAGATTATGCCCTCGACCATACGTGTATTACTCACCGATGACCACGAAATTATTCTGGATAGTCTATCGCTCCTGCTGAGTCGAATTGATGGTGTCTGCGTGGTTGGTACGCTGAACGACAGCCGGGATGTTGTCAATTTTCTGGAGGTAAACGATGTCGATGTATTGCTGACGGATATGGATATGCCTGCTCTCGATGGTATTCAACTAACACTACGCGTTCGACAGCGGTTTCCGCACATAAAAGTGCTGATGCTTACCGTTTCTGAAGATGCCGACAGCATTCGTGAAGCGTTTCGGGCGGGGATTGCAGGCTATGTGATGAAAAAAGCGGGCAAATTGGAGTTGGAACGCGCTCTGAAAACCGTTGCCAGAGGTGAAAAATATTTTTCTGAATCGGTAATGAGTCAACTGGTGGCATTGCCGGTATCGACTGTTCGGGCAAACGATGAAGCCCCTGCTCCACTGGCTCCGTTAACGGATCGGGAAATCGAGATTATCCGCTTAATTGCGCAGGAACTATCGACCAACATCATTGCTGATAAACTATTTATCAGCCCCGGCACGGTTGAAACGCACCGGCATAACATTTTGCGAAAGCTGGGCGTCAAAAACTCCATTGGCATCATTAAATATGCCCTGAAGAACGGATTGGTGTAGCAACTGTGGCAAGGGCTGGATTAGGCCGCTTTCTCCGACGTGAGCCATTTGCCTACTGTTGGCGGGTTATAGGCGCGCATCTGCTCCAGTAGATCGTTAGGTGTTGTACTCACCAGCATCATTGCCCGGTTTACGGGTTTGAGCAAACCAGTCGCCACCATTGTGTCGGCCAGCGTTAGCAACCCATCATAAAAACCATTGACATTGAGTAAGCCAATGGGCTTTTTGTGGAGGCCGAGCTGTGCCCATGTTAGCATTTCGAAGTATTCTTCCAGTGTTCCAAAGCCACCCGGCAGCGCAATAACGCCGTCGGATAGCTCGTGCATGGTCATTTTACGTTCATGCATCGATTCAACCCGGATCAATTGAGTCAGGCCCTCATGGGCAATTTCTTTTGTTTGCAGAAAGGCAGGTAGTACACCAATTACTTCGCCTTGCTGCGATAGGGCACCATCGGCTACGGCACCCATCAACCCAACTTTAGCTCCGCCATATACAACGCCAATACCCGCTCCGGCTAACTGTTGCCCCAGTTGATAGGCCATTTGTATAAAAATAGAATCGTACCCCGGACTTGAGGCACAGAAGACAGTAATTTTGTTCATGAAAGGAGTCGGTTTATCGTTTGTGGTTGCTCTGCTCAATTAGGGTCTAAACAGGCAGAACAACCGTAAACTATAAACTCTATACCGCATCGACTGGCTCGGCCATTGTTTCGGCGGCTTGTTTGCGGGGAATATAATGACGGAAAAAACTGCTGATTTTCATCTGAAGTACGCCAAAGACCGCTTCTTTAAAGATTTTGGTCGACATTTTGGAAACGCCCTTTGTTCGGTCAGTGAAAATAATAGGTACCTCAACAAGGTGGAATCCATATTTCCAGCAAGTGAATTTCATTTCAATCTGGAAAGCATAACCCACAAATTTGATCGGATTGTGCAGAATTACTTCCAGCACATTGTGCCGATAGCATATAAAACCCGCCGTTGGATCCATGATCGACATGCCCGTAATGAACCGAACATAAACACCGGCAAAATACGACATCAGCACCCGCCCCATAGGCCAGTTCACAACATTAACACCCCGAATATAACGCGAGCCAATAGCTACATCGGCACGGTTGGGGCCTTCGTCGGCGCAGGCATGGTAAAGCCGGATAAGATCGTCGGGGTTATGGGAAAAGTCGGCATCCATCTCGAAAAGATACTGATAGCCACGCGACAAAGCCCATTTGAAACCGTCGATATAAGCTGTGCCTAATCCTAGTTTGCCGCGTCGTTCGAGCAGATGTAGCCGCGAGAGAGCACCCGCTCCTGAAAATTCTTCCTGCAAATCACGGACTCGCTGAGCCGTGCCATCGGGCGAGCCATCGTCAACGATCAGCACGTCGAACGGCTCTGGCAGTGAGAATACTTTACGAATAATAGCCTCAATATTCTCAATTTCATTATAAGTGGGAATTACTACCAGACGTTCTTTCACGACTTCTTGAGTGGGTTAATGAAATGCTATCAGCGTTAGTTATACAACAGTGATAATAGCGATTTTTGTACAAATGAAGTATTAAAATTTGTTAATCAGTGAATTGTGGCTCAATTGATTGGCTACTTGGCGGGCCTTGCCAATACAGTCAGAAACTGACACGCCCTGGAGCCAGTTTGCGCACATTCGTAAGCCTTCATTTTCAAGTGCTTTGGCTCTTCTTCGCACATCGATGATCTGAGCATTATACTGTGGAATTGCTCGGGGCCAGCGAGTGATTGCCCGAAAAAGAGGTTTATCGGCACGTATGCCAAAACTGGATGCCAGCTCTGTATGAACGTTTTCTGCCAGTACGTCGTCGGCAAGATAAGCGTTGCGTTCATTGGTCTGCCCACCCACCATAGTCGTAATCAGTACTTCGTTGTGTGGGCAGCGGCCATCGAAAACAGAACTACTCCAGATGTGTCCGGTAGCAAAACAACCTTCTATACTTGGGTTTAACCCGCCAAAACCATTTAGTGGGTGTTTCACATCGGCACGTTTGTAGGTCGAGTGAATAACCGTCATGGGCGGATACACAACCTGGCGCAATGCATTGGCAAAGTCGGCATAGTGCGAAGCAAGCAGTCGAGCTGCGGCATCGGTGCCTACGGCCAGCACCAGCTCATCGACGGTCTGGTTGCCGCTGGCGGTTTCTACCAGCCAGCCATCGCCAGTTCGATCAATGCGTTCGACCGGGGTGTTGAGCGACAGATTCGTCACGTTTGCCGCCAACGTATTAGGGAGCGTTTGCATACCGTTTCGAAAACTGAACGATTGCCGACGACCGCTCGCCGACTGATTTTTAATGAGTCCACGCAGGACAGAACCATAGTTCTTCTCGAATTGAAGCAGCACAGGAACTGTTTCAGATACGAGTAGCTGACTGGGTTCGCCAGCATAAACACCAGCTACAAAAGGAGTCAGAGCATAATCGACAAGTTCGTTGTTGAATCGGCGTCGAAAAAAGGCGTCCAGCGTTTCGCCATCGGGCGACAGAGTGGTGTTATTTCGTTCCCGAAAAATAGCCAGCTTTGTTTTCCAGCTAAAAAAACTGCCAAACAGTAGCGACGCCGGTCCGGCAGGCAACTGCCGATACTGACCTTTGCGGAAAACATATCGTGCTTTACTAACGGGCCGACTAAAAACCAGCTCGGGTGTGAGCCCCAATTCATCGAGCCATTGCAGCAGACTGGCGTCGCCCAGGAGCGAATTAGGACCCAGCTCACAGAGGTACTGTTGCCCATACGGTCCCGTTTTCCAGCGCGATTGTATGTAGCCTCCTGGCTGGTCGGCAGCTTCCCAGATATGATAGTCAATGCCGTTGCGTTCCAGTTCGTAGGCTAGTGTTAGCCCCGATATGCCCGCCCCGATAATGCCAATACTCATGAATGCGCTGGTTTTTTAGGCTCCGTTTCTTTTTTTAGTTTTTCAACAACCTGTTTGTAAATAGATTCCATTTCACGCGGATGAGACGAGTAATAAACGTAACTCTTTGTATAGGCAGCTGTATCGACCTTAAACTTTACGAAAATCTGTCGTTCCAGATGTTTATAAGCAATGTTGGACGAATCGAGCGAGCGCAGTCCCAGACGGCTGACTTTTGTTTCGGCCTTATGCACTTCAGTCAGAATATCGGCCATACGATCTTCCGGAATCAGATTGTCGGGACGTTCGTCCTGCTGGGCCTGGCAACCTGGCAGCATTCCCAGCCCCAGCATTGCCAGCCCCATCCAGATGGTTTGTTTTATTAGATGCCAACGCATACTGTTTAAGCGTTACTTTTGTGAATAGGACTTTCGTTTGAAGCCGTGCCAGCCTACGACGCACCGTGGTTTATTTACACGTAATGAGCCATGGTGCGGCTTCAAGCGAAAGTTCTGGTGAACTAAGCTAATCCCGTTGAGCAAAGTTCGGGATTGATCGTTAAAATACTATAACACGGACTGCGTATGGACGAGTTCTTGGCCCGGCTCCGTAATTTCGATATTCAGATTCGCAAGGCGGTGAACTCGCAAATGCGGGGGAGTTTCCGGTCGGTTTTTAAAGGATCTGGCCTGGAGTTTAGTGACCTGCGTATTTATCAATATGGCGACGATGTGCGGGCAATCGACTGGAACGTTTCGTCGAAGGGGCATGGTACGTTTGTGAAAGTCTTTCGGGAAGAGAAAGATCAAACGGTTTTTTTTGTGGTCGATGTCAGCGCATCGCAGCAGGTTGGCCCTCAGCATCGGGCCAAACTTGATGCTACCAAAGAGGTATGCGGAGTGCTGGCAATGTCGGCCATTCGTGAGGCCAGCCATGTAGGAATGTATTGCTTTTCGGATCAGAAAGAGCGTTATATTAAACCCTCAAACGGTTTAAAGACAGGCTATCAGTTAATTATGAGTCTGTTTAAACTACAACCCGAGTCGAGTCGGACTAATTTGGCCGATGCGCTTCTGTTTACACTGAACTGCCTCAAACGGCGGAGTGTTGTAATTCTGCTCTCCGATTTTATCGATCAGGGCTACGAACACAATTTAAAAGCATTGGCACGAAAACACGATTTGGTCGTTATTCATTTTTACGATCAGCGCGAGGTGAGCCTACCCCGCTTGGGGATTATTCCGGTTCATGACACCGAAAGCGGTCATACGGTCTGGCTGAATACCTCGTCGGTGTCGTTCCGAAATCGTTTGCGCGAAACGTTTTTACAGAATCAGACCCGACTGGAACGACTTTGCAAGCAGTTTAATGCCAATTATCTGGCACTCGACTCGCAGGAAGATTTTATTCCCAAACTTGTAGAATTGTTTAGGGTCAGAAAAAAGCAGTAATTCTGAAAAGAGCAGTGGCTTGTAGAATTCAATGGCTGATTAGTTTTTGCTTGCTGGGTATACCACAATTGATGCCGTTGCTTAGGGCGCAGCCACCTGTGCAACAGCCTTCATTAAAGGGCCAATTTCTGACCGATAGCATTGAAATCGGACGGCCATTTCGCTATGCGTTAACGTACCGACATCCGCCCACTGCCGAAGTGTTGTTTCCCGATACGGCTTATCATTTTTTGCCTTTCCGGGTAAAAGAAGTTACGGTATCGCCTACCCTGACAACGGGCGAGGGAAAAATAGCTGTTAGCCGCGACAGCGCCGTTTATACCCTTATTTCGTTCGAAACCGATTCAGTTCAACTCCTACAGGTGCCAATCCGATTGGTCAATGCCAACGACTGCACAGTTATTATGTCGCAGATCGATACGGTGTTTTTACGTACGCATCTCAAAAGCCCTGGCTCTAAATCGAAATTTCCAAAAAACCTGTCGCTGGCATCTGAAACCGAACTGGCTAAGCTGCAACAGCAATTTAATTACCCGGTTCTGGGCGAAGTGCTGCTGGCTGCGTGGGCGTTGCTCACATTGATCTATCTGCTTTTTGGTCGACAAATGCGCCGAAAATGGCATTTATATCAGTTATACCTGCATCAGAAGCGTTTCCTGCGCGATTATACCAAATTGAGCCAGCAGTTAAGTGCCGAAAACGCATCAGAAGTTGCCAATCAGGCTGTTATTATCTGGAAAACGTATCTGGAAGAGCTGGAACGTCAGCCCTATGCGTCGTTGACAACCCCCGAAATAGCCGAACGCACGGGCGACGAACGGGTGGCCGATGCGCTTCGGGAGGCCGACCGGATGATTTATGGGGGCGAATTTTCCGGGCAGGCATTCGATGCACTTCGGGTGCTCCGTACAGTGGCGGTGCAGGCCTATCGACGACGGCGAAGTTCGATTCAGGAAGCTACCCAGCCACTACATTTTTCCGAAGAAACCATACCGTCAACTCGCTCGTAATATGAAGCATTGGTATTCGCCATCCTGGTTCAGTCTACAGCTTTGGGAGCAGTTTCGGTTCACGAACCCGTTGGCTTTATACTTAATTCCGGCTATAGGCGTGCTATTTGCGTTGCGATATTATCTGCATCGGACAGCCCAGCAACGATTAAATATGTCGCTCGATACGTCGGGGAGTCGTTCCCGGAGCGAAGGCTTTATGGGAGGCATTGTACGAACCAATCAGACACTGATGAGCTGGCTGCGTTTTTTGCTGCCTGCCAGTGTTTTCGTTGGTATGAGTTTTCTACTGGTAGCATTAGCCAGACCCCAGCTTGTGGAAACTCATCGCCAGGAGCAATCAGAAGGAATTGATATTATGCTGGCTATAGATGTGTCGTCGTCGATGTCTGAAGCCGACATGCCACCCACACGATTGGCAACTGCCCGACGAGTGGCCCAGACGTTTGTTAATGGACGAAAAAACGATCGGATTGGGTTGGTTATTTTTGCCGGTGAGGCTTTCTCCCTTTGCCCTCTCACAACCGATTATGACTTGTTGAAACAATATCTGAGCGAGCTGAACGATCAAATGATCAATACGTCGGGTACGGCTATTGGCGATGCGCTGGCCCGGTGCATCAACCGAATGCGTGATCCGACAACTGTGCCAACCGATTCGATGCAGACCGCAAAAAAACGCACTAAGATCGTTATTCTGCTTAGCGATGGCGATAATACGGCGGGTAATCTCGATCCCGTTACGGCAGCTCGCCTGGCTAAAGCCTTTGGAATTCGGCTCTATACAATTGCGGTTGGCCGGGTCACGGAGTCGAATGCCGACGCGGCTACGGTCGATGAAGGTATCCTGAAAACAATTGCCGGTATTGGTAATGGTAGCTTTTTTCGGGCTATCGATGCCGGACGGCTACGGGATGTATTTGCGCAGATCGATCGGCTGGAGAAAGCTCCCGTTCGGGTGGTAGTGTATGAAGATGTGCAGGATTTTTACCGAATTTATATCTATTGGGGAATCGCTTTTTTGTTGTTGGCCCTCCTGTTGAAAAATACGATTGTTGGAAATGTGCTGGAAGATTAAAATGAGCCTGCCCTATGCTTAAATCTTTTTACAATGCCGATGCTGTTGAAGCCGGTTTAGATGAAGTTGGGCGGGGTTGCCTGGCGGGGCCTGTGGTAGCGGCAGCGGTAATTTTGCCCAAAAATTATGAGCACCCAATTTTGAACGACTCCAAACAGTTAACGCGTGGGCAGCGCGAAAGCCTTCGGGAAGCCATTCAGCGCGATGCGCTGGCGTGGGCGGTAGCTGAGGTGTCGCACGAAGATATTGATCGGATCAATATTCTGAAAGCCAGCTTTCTGGCCATGCATCGGGCGGTCGATGCACTTACGGTCAGGCCCGAACATTTGCTGGTTGATGGAAATCGGTTTGTACCCTACCCGATGATTCCGCACACGTGTATCATCAAAGGAGATGCGCATTATTTGTCGATTGCAGCAGCCTCGGTGCTAGCTAAAACCTACCGTGATGAGCTTATGGAGCAGTTGGGGCTGGAGTTTCCGGCCTACGGCTGGGCGCAGAATGTGGGCTATCCTACACCCATCCATCGGGAAGCCATTCGAAAATATGGCCCGACGAAATATCATCGGATGAGCTTTCGACTAATCTGAAACAGAACAGAATTGCCATTAACGGGTCAGCCTGAGCAGTTTTTGGAATGAGATAAAAGGAGATGTCAGGCTTGTCCAGTACTTTGTAGGTGTTGAATGCATAAGTAAGCGTAGTACTAAGCTGCCTATAATGGGTAGGATGAAATCGTCGGTTTCCATCAGTGAGAACCAGCTCGTCCGCAATTGCAATCGCGGACGAGCATGAGAGCATGGGAAACTGAATGGACGATTAAAGACAAAAAGAGAATCGGCCTGCGGGACGAAGAACCGCAGAAAGTCATCGAAGACATCTTCGAGAATTGCTTTCCAGAGAGTATCGTCACGTTTCATGGGGTAAAGGCATACAAAAGGTAAGCCAATTGAACCAGGTAGTTGTTACCCAGGCAGGCCGACTTATCGGCTAGTTCATCCAGAACTCGTCTTCCTGCGCAATGTCGGCCGAGTATACCCTGGCTTTTACGATCTGACCATTTTCAACGGTATATACATCAATGTTGTCGACGTCGAGAATGCCGCCGTTTGGTTGAGCCGCTTTCCAGTGAACCAGACAGGCTACGCTGTTGCCATTGGCTGTTAAGACTTTGATATCGGTCAGTGCCAGCGTGTTCGAGGTTGCTTCAAACATGCCGCCGACCATCTTAAACACTTCTGTGCTTGATTTTTTTATCCCCGAAAAACGGTTGTTTCCTGGTTGATTCCATTCAATAGTAGGATGGATGGCTGCTGCCAGTTTGACCTGATTTCCTTGTTGAACAGCGGTTAAAAACTCTCTAACTACCTGCATTGCCTGTGTTTCCATTGTGTTTGGCTGGTTTGTGGTCGAACGACCGGGTTTATTGATAGGTTGATTGAATGATTGAGGAGTTGCCAAATGGCCTACGATGAAGAGAAGACCGATTATGATTGTTTTCATGGCGTTTTTTTTGACAAATGTACCGGGCTAATTGCTGGCACATTTTACCCGTATGCGCCAACCCATTACCATTTCGCGCCAGCCATAAAAGCGTAGCGGAACGTTGCCGTATCTTTACGTCATGCAAGACTATCAGAAACGTTTAGCACTTAGTTTGCTGGCTTATGCCGTTCAGAAAAACATTAATGTCGAACAACTTTGTGAACGATCGGGAGTAGATATCAAGACATTGCGCTCGGAAACAAGTACCGATTTCTCGACCCAGCAGTTTAGTGCACTTTGGCTGGTGGCAACAGAGTTAAGCCGTGATCCGTTCTTTGGGTTGCATTTTGGCGAATCGCTGCAACTGACGGCGTTGGGCGTGGTTGGTGAATTACTTCGGCACAGTCGCACCATCGGTGAAGCACTAACGCATGCGGCTGGTTTTGGGCACTTGGTTACCGATATGATGACAATGGAAATGGAACGTGCTGAGCAGTCATTTACACTTCGGTTCATACCCGATCATGATCGCCAAATCGCCTATCCAGAGCTATTTCGACAGGTTATGGACTTTTTTATGGCTTTTGCCCTACATGAGGTCGATGGCCTGATTTTGCGGAAAATGAACCCATCGGTAGTGAAAATGGCACACGGGCAAACGAAGCTATACGAATACCAGCGCGTGCTGCGGTGCCCGATTATTCAGCGTAGCGATACATATAGTATGGAGTTTGCCAGTGACTACTGGGACGAGCCTATTTTAACGGCCGATTATGAATTACAGCGTGTTCTACTCCGAAAAGTGAGTACCCTGAACGATGCCTTTGCCAACACGCAGGTACTCAGCGAACGCATCAACAGATACCTGCTTGCTAATGCTTATATGGGCGTTCCGACGCTCGATGCCATTGCCGCTAATCTGAACGTTAGTAGTCGTAGTTTGCAGCGTAAATTGCAGGAAGAAGGCGTAACCTACCAGCAACTGACCGACTCGATGCGGAAATCACTGGCTTTGCACTACCTGAAGTCGGGAAATTATCCGGTAAAAGAAGTATCGTATATTCTGGGATACAACGAACTGAGTGCCTTTAATCGGGCATTTCGACGCTGGACCGGCACTACTCCGGCTAGTTATCAGAAAAAGTATAGTTAGAGATTGCGTAATAGCATAATAGCCGTTCACGCAATCTCCAGAACTATTCAACTCTTTCCATGCCTGTTGGGGCACTAATTCACTTCTGGGCTCGTCTGCGATTGTACCGCGGATGCGCGAGGTTAGCGTCTGCGACGCTCAAAACTATTTATACCCTCGCGTCTATGACGCGGCCCATACTCATTTGCATATTGGCTCGCTCCCGTAGCAGTTCGGTTGGGCGGAAGCGTTCGCCGTACTGATCGGCTAATCGGTCGAGCGTTTGAACGAAGGTGTCGACGCCTACGAAGTCGGCAAACGACAAGGCTCCTCCGGTATAAGCCGGAAAACCCCAGCCCAGAATCGAGCCCAGGTCGGCATCCAGCTTTGTGCGGACGACCTTTTCTTCAAAACAACGAACCGCTTCAATGGCCTGCCGATACAGCAGCCGTGTTTTCACTTCATCGAGTGTTGGTTGATTATCTGTTTGGGGATACAAATCGGCTAAACCAGCCCACAGGCTTTTCGGCTGGCCCTCTGGATAATCATAAAAACCTGCTTTCGCTTTTTTGCCTAACCGACCCAGTTCAACAAACTGCCGGGAAACCTGATAGCTGGTATCCGCTTCGCCGATAGCCCCATCACTGACGCCCTGGGCCGCAATTTTATAGACCAGATCAAGAGCTACTTCGTCAGTTACGGCCAGAGGGCCAACGGGCATACCAGCATCTTTTCCCGCATTTTCGATCAGAATTGGGCTAACGCCGTCTTTCAGCAACTCCATACCTTCCGACGAATAGGTGCCGAAGCAACGTGATGTATAGAACCCACGGGAATCGTTCACCACAATCGGCGTTTTCCGAATCTTGCGTGTATAGTCGATAGCCACTGCCAGGGCGTAGTTGGAGGTTTGTTTGCCCATGATGATTTCCACAAGCATCATCTTGTCGACGGGCGAGAAGAAGTGAATACCGATAAAGTTTTCGGGTTTAGCGGCTGCCTGGGCGAGGCCGCTGATTGGAAGCGTTGAGGTATTAGAACCAAAAACACCTGTATCTGGCGCTAACATCGGCTCGGCTTCTGTTGTGACCTGTGCTTTGAGTTCCCGTTTTTCGAAAACCGCTTCAATTATTAGGTCGCAGCCCTGTAGGTCCTGGGCATCGGCGGTCGGTTTAATGAGGTTGAGAATGCCGTCGACCTTGAGTGGGTCTACTTTACCGCGTTCGACACCTTTTTTTAGCAAACTGCGCGAGTAATCCTTACCTTTTTCGGCTGCTTCGATCGACACATCTTTCAGAACGACCTCAATGCCGGCCTGCGCCGACACATAGGCAATACCCGCGCCCATCATACCCGCACCCAATATGCCTAGTTTTTTGACATCGGTCTTCGGAACATCTTTTGGCCGACTGGCGCCTTTGTTGGCTTCGTTCAGGCCCAGAAACATAGTCTGGATCAGATTTTTGGCCACTTTCGACGTTGCGACGTTCACAAAATGGCGCGCTTCGATAGTCAGCGCCCGGTCAATATTGACCTGCAACCCTTCATATACACAGGCCATAATTTCGAGTGGGGCCGGATAATTGCCTTTCGTCTTATCCATCATCATGGCCGTACCGACACTGAACGCCTGGGCACCCGTAACACTCTGCACGTTACCGCCCGGCACCTTGAAATTATCTTTCCCAACAATTTTGCCAGTCTTACGGTCAATTTCGTCCCAGGGTTTCAGTGGTTTGGGGTTAGCGGCAATCCAGTTTTTGGCTTTTGTCAGCAGATCGGCGGGCGTATCGGCAATCTCGTCGATCATACCCAGGGTTTTGGCTTCCTGAACACCCACTTTTTTCCCTTCCAGAATGAGCGACAAAGCTGCCTGAATACCAATCATGCGTGGTAAGCGTTGTGTACCACCAGCACCGGGCAACAGACCGATGGTTACTTCAACCAGCCCGATTAACGTTTTAGGATTGTTGAGAGCGACTCGATGATGACAGGCCAGACAAATTTCGTAGCCTCCACCAAGAGCCGTACCGTTGATGGCCGCAACGGTTGGTTTTCCCGATGTTTCGATGCGCCGAAAAATGCGGTTCAGTTCGGCCGAAACCTTTAGCATTTCGGCCGGATCTTTATCGTTGTTGCGCAAAATCATTTTCAGATCGGCACCCGCCACAAATTCGGGTTTAGCTGATGTGATAATGATACCTTGCACGGAATCATCGGCGAATGCTTTCTGTAGAGCCGCTTCAAACTGCGGGATCGATTCGTCGTTGAGAACGTTCATCGGGGCCGACGTCATTTCCCACGAAATGATGGCCACGTTGTTATCGATACTATAGTTAATCATACGAAAGTTCTTTTGTAACTTTACTTAACAAATTGTGCTGTATTATGGGAGCAGTTCGCCTTATACAAAAGCCTGAGAATGGTCAGCTCATTATCAACGTTCCTGATGAGATGCGTGACCAGACGCTGGTTGTTGAATTTCATCCAATTTGGGAGGAGCAATCACAGGAAAAAACGCTTGCTGAGATTTCGCGGGCTTTTTTTGAAAAACTACCTGCACCCGACCCCAATCTTAATTGGGATGAATTAAATGTTTATAAGCAGTAATATCTTCATCGATAGCTCTGTTTTGGTTGAATGGGCTAAGCAGACAGAAGTAGAACTGTTTAATTATTTAACAACTGCTACTCAATACAATCTTTGTATCAATCAGATTGTATTGAGCGAATTTACGTACTACTGGCTGGCTATAGAAGGTAAAAAGCTCCGGTAACCTTAAAACGGGATGCCGTTATCCCCGATTTAATAGCGAAACATAGTCCAGGTGATCTTTTAGCAAAATTTGTGTTTCTGCAGCCTGGGCAGGCAGTTGTCCCGCTGTATCTTCATTATATGGAGCAATACAATCTTTTGCCTAACGATGCATTGATACTGGCCACATGCAAACTGAATGATGGTACCTTCATCGCCAGTCATGATAGGGATTTCGCTACAGCCTGCCATCCTGAAGGCATTCGGTTAATCCGTTCCAGTAGGGATCTGGCTAATTAACGCGTTCGAAAATAGTAGCGATGCCCATACCGCCACCAATACAAAGGGAAGCCAGACCGACCTGCTTACCCGAACGTTCGAGCTCGTCGAGAAGGGTAGCCGAAATGATGGCTCCCGTAGCGCCCAGCGGATGGCCCAGGGCAATGGCTCCGCCGTTGACATTGAGTTGGCTATGATCAACGCCCAGTTCGTCCATAAATAGCAGTGGAACGGCGGCAAAGGCTTCGTTTACTTCGAACAGATCAATATCGCTGATGCTCATGCCTGCCCGTTTGAGTACTTTTCGGGTTGCCGGGACTGGTCCAGTAAGCATAATAGTCGGTTCCGAACCGACTATGGCAAAAGCCTTGATACGGGCGCGGGGTTTCAATCCTGCTTTCTCGCCAAATTCTTTACTGCCAATCAACACACCGGCCGCACCATCGACGATCTGCGACGAATTCCCCGCGTGATGAACGTGATTGATTTTATCGAACTGAGCATATTTAAGCAGCGCCAGCGCATCCAGTCCCATTTGCCCCATCGTTTCGAATGAAGGTTTTAGCTTACTCAGGCTTTCGACTGTAGTGCCGGGCCGTACACCTTCGTCGCGATCGAGAAGGGTTACGCCTATTTCATCTTTGATTGGAACCAGGGTTTTCTGAAACCGATGATCGGCTTGTGCGTCGACCGCCCGACGATATGATTCGGCCGCAAAACTGTCGACATCGTGTCGTGAGTAGCCGTATTTAGTAGCAATCAGATCGGCCGAAATACCCTGCGGAACAATGTTATGGCGGGCTACAATCTGCGGGTTCATAAATAATGCGCCACCGTCGGAACCCATCGGTACCCGCGACATCGACTCGACTCCTCCGGCAACAATGGCATCGACCTGGCCCGACATTACGTAAGCGCTGGCCATGTTAATCGCTTCCAGACCCGACGAGCAAAACCGGTTGAGCTGAACGCCCGCTACCGATTCGGCATAGCCAGCTTCCAGAGCGGCCGTGCGGGCAATATCGGCACCTTGTTCGCCAATGGGCGTTACGCAACCCATAATTACGTCGTCGATCAGCGAAGTGTCGAACGGATTACGGTCGCGGAGTTCGCGTAAAACGCTCGTCAGGAGCTGAATGGGTTGTACGTCGTGCAATGCACCGTCGCTTTTGCCCCGTCCGCGTGGCGTCCGAACGGCATCATAAATGAAAGCCTCTGCCATAATTTTGGAAAATTAGTATGCTTGCATACTGTTGTGTCTGACAAAAGTAAGCGCAAATGCAGAATAGGACAACGAAATAGGGAAAATTTGATATGCGGTTTGGTAAAAACAAGAACGCGGAGCAACCTGTGGGGTTACTCCGCGTTCCCGGAGATACTTTTATAAAAAATTACTTGTCCAGCACAACCGTTTCGTCAACCAGATACGCGCCAGATTCGGTTACCAGATTATAAACGGCTTTTACTGATCGAATGGCTTTTTCGGTACGAACAACCTTGTAAGCCGAAACACCTTGACTGGCAGCATCGTAACGGTACAGAACATCGCCTGCCTGCACGTCGCCCAGTGCTTTGCGACCGGTTGCGGTCATAACCGGATGATTAGCAGTAGCTTCGATTCGTGTTGGGGCTGAAAGAGCATTCCGATTGTCGGCAGTGAGTTCATTAACCGGTGCGAGCCAAACACCTGCTAGCTCGAATGTGCCCGTATGGGTATCGACACCCGTAACCTGCGTAGGAACCAGCGCTTTGCTTTGGGCATTGTAGCCTAGCACAACATCGCCTGTTTGTATGTTGCTAATGGCTTTGGTTGAGCCATCGGCCAGCGTAACGGACGCATCAGCGGCAAAGCAAAAGTTATATTCTTCTTTCTTTTTATCGCCACCTTCGTCGGCTTTTCCCGCACCACCTGCCAGCAGGTTGGCCATTTCGCGCGAGAGCACAAATGAAAGGGTTGACATAAGACCCGGTTCTTTTTCGCCCACGTATTTAAGATCGTCGATGTAGGCATCCCAGGCTTTGCGGTCGGCTGAAGCCCCCGGAATAACGAAGGGTTTTACCTCTCCCGATTTTTCGTTTTTGTAGATAGCCAGTAGGCCAAGGTCTTTGGTATCTTCGGCCGTAAAGACTTTGTAGAGATAAATTTTTCGGGTGATTCCATCGCTGTAAGTAAAAACATAGGCAGGCCGTTCTTCGTAGCGATCCAGAATAAAACCACCCGATTTGAAGTAGGTGTCTTTGTCGAGATTGGCAATTTTGATGGCTTTAATCGCCTTCAATTGATCGAGCGTCATGCTGGCCGAAGCCGTTTGTGCCCAGACGCGCTGACTGAGCAACTGTGTTGTAATGGCACAACAGAAAAAAATCAGTAGAGAGAGCAGGTTGTGTTTCATGATCTTTATAGCCCCCCACCCCCAAAGGGGGAGTCTATGGAATAAATGCCCCATTGGGGATGGGAGCTTTTTATTTTTTTGTGTATTGACCTACGCGGGCATGAATGGCTTCGACAGCTCGGCGGGCCGACGTAAAGGCGCCGGCCATCCAGGCGGTGAGGTAGGTTGTGTGTTCACCAGCAAAATAAATGGCATCGTCGGGTTCGAGCAGCGCCGGGTAATATTTTTTTCGGGTTGCATCGTCGTAAACGGCCCAGCCACCAGCATTGTAAGGAATGCGATGCCAGGCCAGTGAAAACGAATTTTCGAACTCTGTAGGGTATTGCGGATGGATTTTGCCGCCCTGCGCAAGCGCCAGTTTCTGGCGTTCGGCAACCGGCAAGGCTCCCACGCTTTCGGCCCGGCTATAGAAGTTATAGTAACCGATCAGAACACCTTTCCTGCCCTGTAGCCCAAACGATGGGTACCATATCTGGTTAATGTCCATATTGGTTCGCGAAATGCCGCCGTAAATACCATCGTCTTCTTCCCAAAACCGACGTTTGAATTGAAGACCAATTTTCCCGGTTTTCATATATGGAATAAAATCGGCCGCCCGTTTTACGGTTCCGGACAGATCTGATTCGAGCGATTTCAGGATCGGTAATGGCAGTGTGCAGACGCAGAATTCGCCTTTGATTTCGGCTGGTTTGCCCTCTTTTTGATAGACAACCCGAACGCCGTTTTCGGTTTTGCGAAGCTCCGTTATGGGAGCATTGAAAATGATCTTACCCGCCAGCTTCTTCTCAAGTGCTCTTGGAATGGCATCCATACCGCCAACGGGCTGAAGCAGTGTTGCCTGTTGTTCATAGGCATAATCGCCAACATTGTAGAAAACCGGCTGCATAAAGCCCGAACGTAGCAAATCGGCAAGACCGTATGGGTCGGTGAGCGCGCCGGGAGCGTTACCGGCACCCGGATCGTTCTTTTCCTTATAACCACGTCGATTAGTGCCTTTATACAAGTGTGCCGTATTCAGATCGCCTTCATTTTTCAGGAAGTCGATCAGTTTTTCAACATCTTCTTTGGTGAGTTGCTGATCGAGGCTCGACTGGTCGAGGGCTTTGGCCAGCAGTTCGGATGTGTAGCCACGCATATCGTTATGATAGTCGCTGATACGCATCCGTCGGTTGGCCAGATCGCCGGTTCCTCCCTCGTTGTAGAGGTAAGCCGATTCGTTAGCACCGTTAAAAATTTCCAGCGGTACGCCCAGCTCGCGGCAGTAGTGAAGTGTAATCTGATGATGATGCGGAATGCGGGCTGCGCCACCGTTAAAATACAGCCCCTCGCCAAATGAGCAGGATTGCGGAGTTCCGCCACCGAGTTCGGTTTCTGTAGTTCCACCGCGAATAGTCCAGACACGGCCGCCCGACCGCGACCGGGCTTCGAGCACGGTGCAGTCGTAGCCTAACTTGCCAAGTTCATAAGCCGTGGTCAGGCCCGCTAACCCGGCTCCTAAAATGATAACTTTTCGTGCTTTACCATCGGTGCCTGTGCCATTGGCCGGAAGGTCGATTGCCGAGGCTGGAGCCGCAGGCAACATGCCCCAGGCCATCAGGCTGACATAGCTGGCACTTGTTGAATTGATGAAGTCTCTTCGCGTCATAGAAAAGTCAATCGTCAGTAGTCATTGGACATTGGTCATTAATCTATTGACCAATGACTAAATGACCGATGACTAACGACTTTCGTTTACCCCACTACCTTTTTAAATCCGTCAATGAAAATGGCCATTTCGTCCATTGTGCCCACGCTAACCCGGCAAAACGGCTGCCCGTTGAATTCGCGGGTCTGGATGCCGATGCCTTGTGAGTACATCTGGTTTTCGAACGATTTGGTTTTCATGCGGATCGGGAAGAGAATGAAGTTTGTCGACGATGGAATCACTTCATAACCCAGATCGGTCAGGGCTTTAGTCGTATAGGTTCTGGCTTTAGCGTTTTCGGCCCGGCAATGGTTCTGCCAGTCTTTGTCCTGATAGCTGGCAATACCGGCCATAAGGGTTGTAATGCTAACTGCAAAATCGCCATTGGTGTACGCGTGCAGCGTTTTGAGCATTTCGGGCTGGGCAATGGCATAACCTAAACGTAGTCCGGCAAAGCCGTGGATTTTGGAGAACGTACGTGCCAGAATGACGTTAAGACCGTCGGTTACAACTTTACCCAGCTTAGGCCGGTCGGCGGGTTCATAAAAATCAATGTAGGCTTCGTCGATGAAGACCGGTACTTTAGGCGCAACCTCGCGGCAAAATGCTTCCAGTTCGGCGGTTGGCAAAATGGTTCCGGTTGGGTTGTTCGGATTCACGATGTAAACCATCTTAACATCGGGCGTAATACTTGCCTTGATCGCTGCCAGATCGTATGTATAATCCTTGGTCATCGGCAACGCCTTGATTTTGGCACCGAATTTTTCGGCACGCTGGAGCAGGTCGTCATAGGTCAGGGCGCTGGTCAGAATGGTACCACCATTTTTAGCGAAATGGTCGGCAGCCGCCATCAGAATATCCGACGAACCGGGCGACATCATGATGTTGGTTGGTTTTACGCCTTCGTCGGTAGCAATGAGTTGCTTCAACTGACCAAACTCCATCCAGGCATAGCGATTGCCAACATCAGCAGCTTTCACGAGGGCTTCTTTGGCGCTAGCCGAAATACCGAGGGGGTTTTCGTTGGCAAACAACCGCGCCCGCAGTTTGGGCATTGTATCGGGAGGAGCCGCAAAGGCAAATTCGTTCGTAAAGGTTGTCTGAGTCAGTTCGGTTGATGAAGCTGCTTCAGCGGGAGCAAACCGGCTTAAGCTAAGTCCGGCTGTTAATAAACCGCTGGCGCGAAGCCAGTCCCGGCGAGTAAGTTGTGAAGACATGACTGTGAGCTTTTTTGTATTTATCTACGATAAAATAAAAGTAAAGCAAAATCTAAACCCTTAATATATAGCGTGTTGTGAAAGTACGAATTAATGATAAAAAAAAGAGCTTTCGAATGGAAAATGCCCTGAATTTTATTTCAAGAATCCACTATTTGGCAAAATTTTTACTTAGGTGATTTTGCTTATGCCAAAGAAAAGAATGTTGATTGATTATTTAGTCATCGGTCAGTTGTCATTGGTTAATTTACCATCGGTCAGTTGTAAAACGAGCAGAAAACACTCATGAACTAATGACAACTGAGCAGTGAAACATGCTCGTCTGCGATACAATCGCGGATAAGCATGTACGAGACCTAAAAGGTTTTCAAAACCTTTTAGGTCTGTTTATCTCGAACAACCAATCAACCAATGACTAAATGCCTTAGAGCGTTTTGCCTTTCAAATATTTATCGAACCATTGCAGATAGCGGTCAACGCGGTCTTTCTGATAGCTCGGTACCGTGATGCCATGGAACTGGCCGGGATAAATAACCAGTTGCGTCGGAATGCCCAGCGACCGTAGCGCCTGAAACATCTGCTCGCTACCGGCCACCGGCACGTTGAAGTCTTTCTCGCTGGCCATAAACAGCGTTGGCGTTTTGATGCGGTCGGCTTTCAGGAACGGGTAGGAGAGTTTTAGCCATTTATCGGTGTTTTTCCAGGGCGCTCCCAACTCCGTTTCGTACTGGTTCGTGTACTGATCACTGCCGTACATACTCAGTTGCAAGGAACTACCGGCACCGCTGGCCGCTGCCTTGAAACGTGTATCGGTAGCAATGGTGTAGTTGGTCAGAATGCCGCCGTAGCTCCAGCCACCAATGCCCATCCGTTCGGGGTCGGCAATGCCTTTTTCGACTACATAATCGGCGGCTCCCAGAATATCCAGTACTTCTTTGTTGCCCCAGTCGGCATAAATCGCTTTCGTATAGTCGAGGCCGCGACCGTTGCTGCCCCGGTAGTTGACGGCTACAACGGCATAGCCACCGGCTGCCAGTAGCTGCCGGGTCAGATCGAACGAGAATTCGTCCTGCGAAACAGGGCCACCGTGTATGTAGAAAATAGTCGGTAGTTTCTTACCCGCTAGCGTTCCGGCTGGTCGGTACAAAATGCTCGATACCTGTGCCCCGTCTTTGCTTTTCGAGGTAAAACCTTCAACCGTTGCCAGTTCGAGCGGAGCCAGAAAGTCATCGTGTACGTGCGTCAGGCGACGGGTTGTGCCATTCTCAACCGCATAGAGTTCGGCCGGAGTTTGCGGGTCGCTCATTTGGGTCAGCCAGTTTCCAGCCGATACGGCTTCCAGATCGCTAAAGGCACGATTGCCACCAGCCAGCTTTGTGAATTTACCGTCGAGCGTATGCTGCCCTACGTAGGTCTGACGATCGTCCTGAACCAGCACCCCGATGGCCTGACTGTCTTTCGCCCATTTGGGATTCCGAACGGGCCGATCCAATGATTTTGACAGCAAGGTCGGTTCGCCACCATCGCGACCAATTACGGCCAGTATAGGCTGATCGTACATCAGAAAATTGGCCGAGCCGGTCGAGCGCAGGTAAGCAATTCGCTTGCCGTCAGGACTCCATACCGGATTATTGTCGGAGCCGGGCCAGGTCGTTATCTGCTTCATGGTAGCGCCTTTGCGGGCGTCCATGACGTAGATGTCGGTGTTCTGGTTCCGGTCGGGGTCGTCGGTGCGGTTGCTCACAAAGGCGAGTTGTGAACCGTCGGGCGACCAAACGGGCGAAGTTTCGTCATGAATGCCGGTAGTTAGCGTGTCGATTTTCTTCGTAGCGATGTCGTAGAGGTAGAGGTGCGTTGCTCCTTTTTCCAGGTACCCCCGCATGTCGGCCTTGAAATGGTAGCGGTCGAGCACGTAGGGCTTACGAACTTTGGTTTTTGCTGAATCGGCATAGTCGGGGTCGCGCAGAACGAGCGCAATTTTTTTGCTGTCCGGCGACCATACGTAATCGTCCAGATCGGTTTTCAGGTCGGTAAGTTTTTTCGCTTCACCACCCCGACGGTCCATAAGCCAGATCTGTCCTTTGGTAGCACCTTGCCGCGACGATACAAACGAAATGTATTTACCATCCGGGCTAAACCGGGCTTTCGACTCGCTATCGGGCCCGTTGGTGAGCTGGACCGATTCGTTGCCGTCCCAGCTTACCATCCAGAGATCAGTATTGCGTTTGTCTTTGGTGGTATCGACGGTTGATACATTATAGGTGATCCATTTGCCATCGGGCGAAAGTTGCGGATCGCTGATGGCGTGGAGCCGGTAAATGTCTTTCGGATTGATCGGGCGTTTTTTGGTTACAGACTGTGCCATACTGCCCGCGCCCAAAAGAGCAAGCAGGCAGATCAACAGCAAACGGTTTGTCATGATGGAGTATGAATTAACAGCTAAAGGAAGCCTACAAGTTACACAAAAAAAGCCAGTGGAAATCCACTGGCTTAGTGATTAAGAATCATGCTTAGAGTATGAGTTCTTATTGATTTTACTTTCGATAAACATATTGGAACTTACCACTTACGGTAGAGGTACTATCGCCAGGTAGAGTAATGTCATATATTTTGGTTGATATAAGCTCTTCGAGGCTACCTGTCTGCTGATAATTTAACGATTCTGTAGTGCCATCATCATATTTAAGCGTAAGTAAGTTATTAGAAAAATCCCAGGTGCCACTTACGTCGTCTACTAATCCGCCTGATTTATAGTTATCTAAGAATGATTTATCAGCTCTTATATCGATTTGGGAGTTATAAGGCTGAAAGATCCCGTTATTGTATAAATCAAGTCCAAGGCCGTTTAGGTTTGTATTGGGAGCTGTAAATCCACTTAAAAGTGCCTTATTCAACTGCCAACGTCCTATTACTGGCGATACGGGAGCTGGGTCACTGCTTTTGCTACAAGAACTTAGCCCCGCAGCAGAAAGAAGGGCCAGGCAGAGTACATAAACGTAACGTTTCATAAGAATTAGATTTTTGGAATCTGAGCTTTAAACCGGACAAGTGGCGTAAGCTACAAAAAAAACGGATAGTGTAATACCTGCAATACGCTGAAAACGGACTTATTGATGCTTTGAGACAAATAAAATTAGTTGTTGGGCAATTGTTGTTTTGAGTTATTCTGTGGGTGCTGGCGGTGAAAAGCAGCCCTACGCTTTCATAGTGTATTTTAAACTGCTATATAAGTGTAAATTGTATTCATTTTGGTTTCTTTTTGGTGTTAGGGTAATACTTTTGCGATTGATTGCTTCCTTTCTCTTCCTGCGAGCACTTGCTCACCAACTATTCTTTCTGTTCAACAAGTAGCCCATCTGGCTTCCTTATTGGCGTAATAGGTATCGACAGTTACTCACCACAACCACACATAGACCATCCGTGCATAAGACTTCGAAATATCGTTTGCTGCCCTTATTAGTAGGCCTGTTGATTGGCTGTAGCAGCGAAAAGCAACCAGCCATCGATCTGGCTTCCTGTCGTATTGTTAAAACCATTTATAAGAGTTCGACGCTTGGCATGAAAGCCGAAGATATAGTCGACCCGGAGCTTGTGACACTGGAAGATGGTACTAAACAACAAGTTAGTAAAATTACAACGACTACCTACACATACGATCAACAGGGACGGATTAGTAAAGTAAGAGAGGATTTATTAGGAGGAGACTACCGCATTATTAGTTATTCATATACCTCTACTGCCTTATATATTGTCCGTGAGTCTTTAGCTAATCTGGTTTCTAATCAGGTTAGCGTTACCTATGATACTTTACCCCTTAATGAACGAGGGCTGATTACCCGAAGTATAGGCCCTCTACATGGCCCTCTGGTCTTATCGTATAACGCCAATGATCAGGTGATTTGCGATGTGGGGGATATCCCTGTGCAGACCTATGAGTATACCAATGGTAACCTGATTCAACGCTACGAGAACGCCTATTATGTACAGCGTAATGGGCAGTGGGTGCCCACCGATTATCTACTCAAGCAATATCAGTATGAGCTAGGTAAGCCAAATTTGCCTTTGATCTATCAGTTTGAGGGCAAACTGAGCCGTAATCTGCCCGTGGAAGAGCTTTGGCAGATGCAGCAGTCGGCTGAGTTTCCCAACGGGCCGGTTTATCGGAAAGTGTTTCTCTACCAGTATGATCAGCAAGGGCGGGTTGCCCGTCGGATTAGTCATGGCAAGGCGCTGCGTGCCGATTGGCTGATTGAAGATGACACCTATGGTTTGGGCGTGACCGACTATCAATACGAATGTAAGTAAGCCAAACATGCACACAATCATGAATTACGCATCAACCTATTGTTTTCTGCTCATCGGCCTGTTAGCCTCCTGCACGGGTTGCCAAAAAGAGCCAACACAACTCAGTTCAGCCCAGCAAAACGGTTGCCTGATGGCAACCCAGACAACGAAGCAATTGGTGAGCGAACGGCAGCCCTCTCAGCTTGATCTGGAAACTGTGATTGTCGATGGAAAATCGTTTCGGGTTAGTACTACCAAAAAGAGCGCCTATACCTACGATGAGCAGGGACGTATACTAACTGAGTACAATCAGTATGCGGGCAGTGAGGCTAACTATGTTCGGGCCAATGCTAATTCTGTTTTCTACCAGTATAGTGCATCAGAAGTGCTTATACGGACAGTTTCCTTTTCTGATAATACGAAAAATGAAAGAAGCTATACCGTAGCGTTGAATAAACAGGGACTGGCCGAGAAGCTACCACTTGATTTCAAGGCTACTTATGATAATAGTGGTTATTTGCTGAGCCTGGTAAATGACGATTATAAATTGGCTGCGACGATTGATAAGGGTAATATTATTGAACAGACAATGCCCGGCTATGATGCTACACCCAGTCATACATTTCGGTATACCTATGATTTAGATAAACCGGGTTTGCCTGCCATACCAACTTTTTATGGGAAGCCTTCGCGTCATTTACCCGCTGGGTACACGATTCAGCAAAATGGACCATTCGGTGTATATCCCAATGTGTATCAGGTAAGTTATACCTATACGTTCAATGAACTTGGGTTAGTGAAGCGTCAGATTTTTCAGGGTAAGAACGGAGAAAAAGCGTATCTGTATGGCGGAGGGTCGCCAATTAAAGTCACAGACTTTACCTACACCTGCTCGCAATAACACTATCCTGCCAACTCCTTCAGCGCCCGCACAAACGTGTCCAGCTCAGCGGTGGTTGTGTAGAGATGCGGGGTAACGCGCACGCCGTGGACGTTGGCGCCATCGATGGCAACCGTAAAAATCTTGTACTTGTCGAGTAGGGTTTTAGCCAGTTCGGCGGGTTTTATTCCAGTGATGCCTACGTTGGCAATAGCGCAGGAGCGGTTGGGGTCTTCGGGTGTATTCAGAACAATGTTCGGATGATGCCGTACCTGATCGGTCCAGTAGCGTTGCAGGTAGCGGAGCCGGGCCTGTTTACGGTCGGAACCGATACTTTCGTGAAAACGAATAGCATCCTGAATGGCCAGATCGGTGGCTACCGGGTGCGTGCCGGTGTGGTTCAGTTTCCGAATATCGTCGTTGGCAACGCTGCTATCAGCGAACATAGGCCAGATGGCCGGAATTTTTTCTTTGCGCACATACAGCAGACCCGCGCCCAGCGGTGCGCCAAGCCATTTGTGCAAACTGCTGGCATAGTAATCGCAGTCGCCCAGATCGGCCAGCGTAAAGTCGAGATGCCCAAACGCATGCGCGCCATCGACCATCACTTCGACATTGTGTTTGTGTGCCATCTCCACAAGCTGACGGATGGGCAGAATCTGGCCCGTAATATTGACCAGATGGCAAACCATCAGCATCCGGGTTTTGGGTGTAATGGCTTTCTCATACAGGCTAACAATTTCGGCGTCGGATTGCGGATGATTGGGCAGCGAAACCATACGGTTGACAATGCCGTGCCGTTTTGCCTGAAGCCGGAACATATCGAGCATGGCACCGTAGTCCTGTTCGGCCATTATGGCTTCGTCGCCTGCTTTCCACGGAAAACCACCAATTACCGTGTCGAGCGATTCGGTGGTGTTGCGGGTAATGATCAACTCGTCGGGAGAGCAGCCCAGCAATTTGGCTAACTGCTCCTGCGACACCCGTTTATCGTCGAACTGACGGGTACGCATGTAATAAGACGAAACGGTGTTGATCTGCTGAATATGTTGCAGATAACGGTCCATAACGGGCTGAGCTGCCAGCGAGTAGTAACCGTTTTCAAGCTGAATAAACTCCTTCGTTACCGGATAAAGCTCCCGAATCCGAACCCAGAATGCTTCTTCCTGCGCCAGTACAGTGGCAGGTGTGTGGGCTACCTGACTCAGCATCTGATCAAAATCGGACCATTGCAGACTAGGTAAGGCCGCAGCGCCGACCATACGTTTCAAAAATTGCCGTTTGGAGAGGTGAGACATGGCTGATTGGGGTTAGAAAAAGACTTTTGACAACGTTTAAAACCGCATTGGCGGCCCTGGTAAAGGTTATTCCGTAGATTGTATATTGTCCAAAAACGGTTGTAAGCGTATAATCTTAATGCCACGATAAGGGCTAAGGGCAAGTAAGTCGTTTTTATTGCCCGTAATTAAGTATTCGGCCTGAGCATCTAGCGCTAATGATAGTAGATAATTATCGTCAGGGTCAGGACTGTCTGTCACGATAGTGGTTGGTGTAATTAGCGTCAGTCGAAGTTTAACGATTTCCAGAAACAGGGCAATGTCATTAGGTGTGACATATTTCTGGAATTTTTCCCGATGGGCTACTTCGGTAATTTCGGTCAACAGATTGTTATCGGCGAAAATTTCGATATCAGGTCGTTCTAAAATCAGCGTTAATTTTTCACGATGCTTTTTCCCGATTAGTGCGCTGATGAAATCATTTGTATCCACAACGATTTTCATGCAGGCGAGTTCGTTTGCTTTTCGAGTCGATAAGCCTTAATCTCATTCAAAATCTCGTCCTCAGTAATAGCTGGCTCGGTTTGCGGAAGCTGACGATCCAGTTTATTCCATAGATTGATCCAGGATGGCTGATCGGGTTTCAGCGAAATAATACCCAGATCAATTAGATCGTCGATGAGTTTTCTGGCTTTAGCCGATTTGATTTCAATTGTGAGTGTTTCCATTTTGTCGTTCACTGCTTATTTTCCAAAGCTAACCAATTAGCGGCCATGAGACAAGCTAGCCGAAATGGGTTTCTGGCAAGAAAAATAACGAAAAGACCGATTTCTCAAAGGTCAAAAAGCATTTACCGCAAATTCGGAACAGGCAGCACCGGCAAACTTTCGTTGCCATCTTCGCTAACGGACTGAACAGCAAAATAATAATTGTCCTTCGAGAACGGAAGCGTCATACCGAGTTTGGTGGTGAAGAACTTCTTCTGCCAGAAAGGCCAGTAGGTTTCGCGCATCAATACATAGTACCCTTTCACTTTGCCCGCTTTAGGGGCCTGCCAGTAGAGCGCCGTTGAGTTGGTCAGGTTCCGAACATCGACGGTCACATTCTGCGGTACCGTTGGCGATTTAGCCAGATTAGCCAGGGTAGCCAGATTAACGGCCGTGTTTTTACGCAGATAGTCGAAATCCATAAACTTCGGATAGTCGCCATATTCGATACCATTCTGGGTGCGCAAATCCTGGTGTTGGTGCTCGTAGTTTTCGTTCATTTCGGTTAGGCGCACGGCCGCAAAGCCACGTTGCACATAGGGCGTATGGTCGCCACCACGCAGGTAGCGGTCGTTGCGGTAAACCATCACCACTTCCAGGTTTTCGACATACCGTTCGCCGATTTCTTTCAGATAGCGGGCCAGCGTGCGGGCCTTGCCGTCGTTTTCGTTCCCAAACCGCTGAATCTGACCAATTCGTCCGGTGGTGTCTTTCAGCAGGCTGGAGGGCAATCCTTCGCTGAAAACCCGAAGGCGCGTGTTGTCGATGATGCGGGTATCGCTGCTGTTGTTGCTACCCATAATGTCGTTGTTCAGAACGGCCTCTACGTTCCATTTCTCCTTGACGGCCCGTTCCGAAAGATGCTCAGCGCCCAGCAGCCCCTGCTCTTCACCCGTCAGCGTAACGAAAATGATGGTTGCCGGAAACGACGATTTGCTCATCACCCGGCATAGTTCAATAACGGCAGCAGTTCCTGAGCCGTCGTCGTTAGCGCCCGGTGCGTCCGATTCGCGGTTCATCACATTGGAAACGCGGCTGTCCATGTGGCCCTGCACGATAAAAATGCGGTCATCGTTGGGATCGGTACCTTTCAGCGTAGCCATTACGTTACCCATATTGGCCGGTTTATCGACCCGCCGACCGTCGGGCTGGAGTGTCCATGTATCGAGCGTAGCCGTCATTCGGCCGCCCGATTGTTTTGCATACTGATTGAATTTGCCCAGAATCCATTGACGGGCCGCGCCAAGTCCTTTTTTGCCGGGCTGGTCAGCTGCATTCATCGGAACGCTGAGCGTGTGGCGTGTGCCGAAGCTAACCAGTCCGTTGATATGTGCCTGCAAACTATCGGCCGAGATCTGGCTAACCAGATCGGCAATCTGCGGGTCGCGGTTAATGATGGTTTGGGCGTTTAAGAAGGGAGAAGCAAGAAAAGAGGCAACAAAGAAAGGAAGTAACGATTTGGTTTGCATGAGTTTGATGATTGAGATAGCGAAGCTAACAAAAAAGCGCAAACCAGCCTAGTTTGCGCTTCTAATAGCACTGTTTGCCAACGATTATTTCAGGAATGGGCGTTTATGCCAAACGCCTGATTTACCGGCTCATATAAGCAGCCAGGCCAAAGGCAATGACCGATACGATCAGCCCGAACATAAACACCGAATACGACCAGCGCAGAAGTTTGTATTTGCGGCCGAGCACTTTGCCCAGGAAATAAATGTCGCGGATCATGCTCGAATACAGGAAATCGGCATCGTCCATCATCCGGCGCATTCCCCACTCATAATCCGATAATTCCATGCGGTAGAAGTTGCCGAAGAAGAGCAGATTGGCACTTTTGTTTTCGATGTCTTCGCGGCTGAACAAGCCGCTCGTTACGTTCGGGCGGGTTGCCAGAACGGCCAGCACCGTTGCCACAACACTGGTTATTGTGAAAATGACCGTTGGAACGGTAAGCAGCGGCCATTCTTCCAGCTTTCGAATCAGGATACTTACCACCAGTGAGATAACGATCGTGTTGATCGAAATCATGATGTTAGCCTTAGTATCGGCCATTGAACTCAACTGAAAGTGGTTCTGCGACGTTAGTCGGAACATGGTTTCTACGCCCCGTTCGGGTTTTCGGGGTTTCGGATTGGCCGTGGGCATGTCGAATACCTGACTCACCGGATCGAGGTGTTTAGCCTGTTTTTCGGGTTTGGGTTTCTCCTGCTTATGGGGTTTGGCATCTTCTTCATCTTCGCCATCTTCCTCAATTTGCCGACGCAGAATGTCGAGGTTGGCGGCTTTGCGCGGTGCCAGAATGGTTTGCCCGTATTCGGTAAAGTAGTGGTGGCTTTCCAGAAAACCGGCTGTTTTCTTACGCCATTTCTTCTTGCTGATCTTGTTGCCAGTGCGTTTCAATTCCTGCCGTAATTCTTCACTACGATCCACAAAATCGCTGGTGGCGAGGTGCCCCAGATCGGAATCGCAAAGAATTTCGGCCAGATGATTGCCATTGGGCGACTGCGGCATTTTAGTGGCTTCGATACAGGCTACAACCTCATCAATGCGTTTGGCCGACATACCATGCTCGTTCAGAAAAGGGCGGGCATGGTCGATTCCACTATGTTCATGTTCGGTGCAGCCTTCAATATAGCCAATGTCGTGTAGCCAGGCAGCAATCAATACCGTTTCCCGGTCGGTATCAGACAATCTTTCGTGATCTGCAATCTCATTGGCAAAGTTTACCACAGCCTGCGTATGGCTCAGGTTATGATACGTATAATCTAATGGAAGCTGCTTAAGCAACGTTTCGGCGTAAACGCGGGTTTGATGAAGCAGCGTGGTTTCCTGAGCAATCATACAGTTTGTTTTGCTATACTTGCCGGTAAGCTACAAGGTAACGAATAAAAAATGGAATCCGTTGCGTAGGCTGGTTAATTTTGTTCGTTGCTTATGCTCCTGAACCTCAATCTGCTAATAGCTGTTCGAGTATACCAGATGGCTGTCTGGTAAATTCCCTCTTTCTATGCGTCTTCGTTACCTGTTCATTCCTGTATTGATAATCATTGGTTTACTGATTGGGGCAGAACCCGTATCAGCTCAGAAATCGTACAGTATCTTCCTGCTGGGCGATGCCGGAGCACCCCTGCCCGACGGGCGTGATCCTATTCTGAATACGCTTCGCGCTCAGCTACAAATGGCTGGCCCCAACAGTTCGCTGATTCTGCTTGGCGATAATATCTACCAGTTTGGTATGCCCGACGCCGACCATCCTGGCCGGGCCGATCCTGGCCGGGCCGATGCTGAACGGCGAATGCGTGAACAACTCGACCTGCGAACTGCATTTGGTGGGCGAATTTTTGCCATTCCCGGCAATCACGACTGGGATAAAAGCCATCGGGAGGGCTGGCAACGAATTAAAAACCAGCAGGAATTTGTGCGGCAATATATGGGCCGCGATGATGTGTTTTTCCCGAACGATGGGTGTCCGGGGCCAGTAGAATTGCCCTTGTCGGATTCGCTTACGCTTGTGTTGATGGATACACAGTATTGGCTTCATCCGTGGGATAAGCCCGGCGAAGATTCGGACTGTAGTGCTAAAACACTCCCCGATTTTCTGACGCAACTCGACGACATTCTGTACCGGAACCGGCATCGGCGCGTGGTGGTGGCCGGGCACCATCCGATGTATAGCCACGGCGAACATGGCGGTTACTATACGTTTAAGGATCACTTGTTTCCGCTGACGGCTATTCGGGAAGGGCTCTATATTCCGTTGCCGGTTATTGGGTCAATTTACCCCATCTATCGGTCGGTTTTCGGTAGTTTGCAGGATTTGCCTAATCCGGTCTATCGCGAATTGCGTAATGGTATGGTCGATGTGTTGAAAAAATACCGGAACCTGATTTATACCAACGGGCACGACCATAATATGCAACTGATTCAGCGCGATAGTCTGCTTTACCTGACGAGCGGTAGCGGATCAAAACATACACCCGTAAAAAAAGCCCGTGAATCGCTGTTCGCTGCCGAAAAAAGAGGCTTTACGCGGCTGGATTTTGGGCCCGGTAATCAACTCACGATTTCATTCTTTACGCCCAATGAACAGAACCCAACGGGCGAACTGCTTTACCAGACAACGACGCAGCTTCGGCCCGAGCCCACTAATCGCCAGACGGGTAGTGTACAGAAACAGCCCGACAGCTTACGCATTACGCCCGGTGCGGGTTATGCTGCCGGACGTGGAAAGCGATTCTGGCTCGGAGCCAACTACCGCGACGTTTGGACGAGTCCGGTTACGGTACCGGTTCTGAATCTGAAAAGAGAAGGGCTGGTTCCAACCGAACGCGGGGGGGGGATGCAAACACTATCGCTGCGGCTGGTTGATCCCGAAAAGAACGAATTTGCAATTCGTTCCGTCGAAAAATACCCTGAGAAAGCCATTCCAGCATCGCTCCGAAGTGGTCTGGCCAACGATCTGGTGCAGGATCAGATTTCGGCCTCGCACCCATTTGGGGCATTGGCCGTGGCTCCTTTGGCCGAAGCGGCTGGCGTGTACCATGCCAATCCGCGACTGGTCGCAACGCCTAATGATACCTCACTTGGCGATTATCAGCATATGTTTGCCAATACGCTGATGCTTATGGAAGAACGGGCCGATGGTAACTACAAAGGGACCGGTCTGTTTGGTAACACAACAAAACTGTATAGCACACCGAAGCTGCTCGATAAACTGAAGGATGATAACGACAACCGGGTCGACCAGATGGCGGTGCTGCGGGCGCGGCTGTTCGATATGTGGATTGGCGACTGGGACCGGCACGACGACCAATGGCGGTGGGCTAGTTTCAAAACCGATAAAGGACTACGGTTTGAGCCCGTTCCGCGCGACCGCGATCAGGCTTTTTTCGTTAACGAAGGCATTTTGCCCAAAATCGTAAGCCGTCGCTGGCTGATGCCGAAAATTCAGGGATTCGATTACAAAATCCGCTACGTGCCGGGTTTCAACAACAACGCCCGGTTTTTCGACCGTTCGTTCCTGAACGAACCCGATCGGACCGATTGGCTGGCAATGGCCGATACGCTGCAACGGCTGATGACCGACGAGGTGATAAAAGAATCGCTGAATCATCTGCCCGAACCATCGCGGACACTAACGGCCGAAACCATTGCTGCCAAACTGAAGCAACGGCGGGCCGACTTAGTCCGCTATGCCGACGAGCAGTACCAGTTTCTGGCGAAGGACGTCGATGTAGTTGGCAGCGATAAGGAAGAACGTTTCGAACTGACCCGACAACCAGATGGAAAAACAGAGGTGGTTGTTTTTAAGCTCAACAAAAAAAATGAGCCGACGCTGCAGCTTTACAAACGTACTTTCGATCCGGCCGAAACGAAGGAAATCCGGCTATATGGACTTGGTGGCGACGATCAGTTTGTGGTGCATGGAACAGCGCCTAAGGGTAGTCTGGTGCGGATAATTGGCGGTAAAGGCGACGATCTCATCACCGATAGCTCGTCGGTGCGCGGTTGTTCGCGAAAAACATGGGTGTATGATCTGCGGAAAAATACAACCATTTTGGGCGGCTCCGAAACGCGAAGCCGGTTGTCGGACAACAAAGCCGTAAATAAGTATGACCGAACCGCTTTTCGCTACAACCTGACCATGCCGCTGGTTACGGTACAGGCTAACCCCGACGACGGGTTGTTTATTGGTGGTGGTATTTTGCGCCGAACGCAGGGATTTCGTAAAACACCATTTGCGCAGCAGCATCGGATTACGGCCAATCATGCCTTTGCTACCGAAGCCTACAGTTTTCATTACGACGGCACATTTACCGACTTACTTGGCAAAGCCGATTTGCTGATCAATGCCGACATCAAGGCACCCAACTTTGTACAGAACTTTTTTGGGATTGGTAACGAAACGGTATTTAACAAAGAAAAGGGCGTTAACTACTATCGGGTTCGGTTCGAAAACTGGAACTTGAATACGCTATTGCAGCACAAACTGGGTAAGGCGACGTTTTATTACGGCCCATCTATAGAGCGTATTGAGGTGGAAGAAGGGCAGCGAAAATTTATTCAGGAATATGCGCAAAGCATTCCCGACGGAAAACATCTGTTCGATTCGTTCCTCTATGGTGGACTGAAAGCCGGTTTTACCGTCGATACGCGCAACAATCCGTTGCTAACTACCCGTGGGTTGCGCTGGCATACCTCGCTAACGGCCTATCGTGGTCTGAACGATCAGTCGAAGTCGTTTACACAGTTGCAGTCCGATCTGTCGTTTTATGCCAGCATTCGGCTACCGGCTATTCTGACCATTGCCACCCGAGTGGGCACGAGCCTTAACCTGAGCGATAATTTCGAGTTTTTTCAGGCCAGCACACTCGGTGGACTGACCAATCTGCGAGGTTTTCGGCGGACACGGTTTGCGGGTGAGAGCGCTTTCTATCATAATCTTGACTTACGAATGCGCCTGTTTACGATAAAAACCTATCTGTTTCCGGCCTATGCGGGTATATTGGCCTTCAACGACATTGGTCGGGTATGGGTCGATGGCGAAAAATCCAATGTGTGGCATCATGGCTATGGTGGAGGTATCTGGCTATCGCCCTACAACACAGCCGTTATTTCGCTGCTCTATGCCAAATCCCGCGAAAATGGCATCCCGATGCTGCGGGTCGGCTTCTTTTTTTAGCGGTTGGGCGTTAGATATTGGTTAATTGGTCATTAATCCTCGGCCTGGTCAGACCAGGCTAGGCATTAGCTCATCACCAACAGGAAAATGACTACACCAACTGATACAGCTCAATTTGTTCATCGACGCCTTTCACAACCGTTGGACCGAGCGCACGGGCGGTTTCGGGCGGAGTTGTTAGTGCATCAAATACTTCTTTTGATACCAGAAACTGGGTCTGGAAGGGTTTATTGAGTTGTTCGATACGGGCGGCCAGAATAACCACATTGCCCGTGACCGAATACTGCTGACGCGTTTCGGTGCCAATATTGCCCACAACGGCATCGCCAATATGAATACCGATTCCAATGGTTGTCGGAATCATCATATCCTGCCCTACGGCTTCCTGTAGGGCTGTAAGAATCATAAAACCAGCTTCCACGGCAACCTCGGCCGGGTTTTCTACTTCGACCGGAGCACCGAAGGTAATCATACAGCCATCGCCCAGAAACTGATTAACAACACCACGGTATTGTTCAACGATTCGGATAATGATGCCGAAGAAGGTGTTCTGATAGTCCATCACTTCTTCGGCGGTGTGGTGGCTGGCATAGTTGGTAAAATCGCGAATATCCAGAAACATTACCGCCACGCGCATATGATGGCTTTTGTAATTACCCTTCTGAGCCAGCACAGCACGGGCAATTTCGGGCGATACCTGCTGGCCAAACAGGGTAACGGCCTGTTGTTCGGTTTCGGTAGCCCGTATGGTATCGGTGATGCTTAGCTGAATCTGACGCGAAACGTAACCGGCTGCCACCCCTGCCAGCATGAGCATAGCTCCTTTGGCAAAAAACATGGTGGGCAGGTGGATAAACAGATCGACTTCCAGATAAGGCTTCTGGAGTTCGGGTTTCGAAATCAGAAAATAGAGGATAATATATTCGAGACCGGCAATAAACCCGGTGTAGGCCGATAGCCAGAAATTCAGTCGGAGTGTCGAGAGAATAATGAAAAACAGATAGATGTAAGCCAGTGGACTGTTGAGAACCAGCAACGAATCGTACATATGCCGCGACACGATCAGCAAAATGAACGAAATGGACGTAATTTCGAAGGTGGCATTCCCAAACTTGAACAGGGTAGGCAAATCCTGATGGCGTTCCAGTTGTTGTTTCAGGAGCCGTCGGATACCTACCTCATAAACACTCATTCCCACAAAATAGGGCGTAATGGTGAGTAATACAGGCTGGGGCAAGTACTTGAGATCTTCGGTCTGTAAAAAAGGCTGTATCAGTGCCAGAACAATAGTGGCAAACAGAAAAAGCGCCGACAGAACACTGGCCCGCTGAACTTCACGCTTTAAACTTTCGGCCGAAAAGTGCTCCTGAAAATAAGACTCGATCGGCGGTTTCTGCATTGCCCGGAACGGAAATGTCATTTCATACTAAACAGGATGGTTTGTTAATCTTAACACCTGCTCCGGCCGATTGATTCATCTTATTTTAATCTTTCAGAACCTGTAGGCTACCCCAACGCCAATGGCCTGACTGCCGGTTAAAGGGATGGGCGCCACCGACATACCAACACGTGGTTGCCGGAGCATTTCGTTATAGCGGGTAACGGCCTTATTTACATGCCCACTTCCAATAGCCAGAAAGGTTAACGATGCTCCAATCGAAGAACCATAAACGATCCAATATGTACTATTTGAGCCGTTTTTGCTAAATAGAACATAGGCCAGTGTGGCCAGCGAAGTCAGTCGACTCAATGTTGTTAGGGTACGGAATGTTTTGAAATGGTGATTGACCGTGGGATCGTTGAGTTCGTAGAAAGGTACTTCGAGGGCAAAAGGCGATGATAGTTTTTTGCCACCATAGAAATAGACCGTCCCCAACGACGAGCCTGCCGTGCGTTCGATGGGTAGCAAATGAGCCGGGATAGGAACGGTGCGATAGTGTCCGGTTTCGTCGGTTCGCTGGGCCAGAGCTGGTATAAGTATCGAAAAAGCGAAAAGGAACGTCAGGAATGGGATTTTCATATGGGTAGAACGAAAATAAAGCATTCGAATGAAAAGGATCTTTTTTACGGTTCTGCTCATTCGGGATTTTCATCGATCAGCACAAACATCTTGAATCGGTAGCTTCTGACTCTCTGAGGCTTTAGTAAGAACTACCGCCTGTTTATTCGGATGAGTAGTATAGAATGAATGCGATACTAACAAATTTCTAAGTGCAATGGTGAGAACTCAACCGATTCGAAGGCCGTTTTCTGTTGAGCGTTCGGGCTGGAGCAGGGTGACAGTGCCATCGGCAGCAACCGCTCCCAACACCAGACATTCGCTGATGAATGTTGCAATTTGTTTCGGAGGAAAGTTCACGACGGCTACTACCTGTTTGCCAACTAACTCGTCGGGTCGGTAGAGCTTTGTGATTTGGGCCGATGTTCGCCGAGTACCGAAATTACCAAAATCGATGATCAGTTTGTAGGCTGGTTTACGGGCCTGCGGAAATGGTTCTGCCGACAAAATGGTGCCGGTGCGAATTTCAACTTTTTCGAAATCGGCCCAGCTCAATGGTTCATTGCTCATGATGCAAATTAGTAATCCAATGCTAACCGAAGCCAAAAACTTTTGTAAACAACGTGTCGTTAACACGAATGGTAACACTTCCTTCAATCCTATTTCTATTATGAAATCAACGTTTCTCTTACTGGCCCTGACCGCTACGGTTGCGCTGGCCGGGTGGAATTCGGTTCCGCCCGTAAAATCAACGAAGGCAAACGTATCGGTCAGTAAAAAGGCGCTGCCAGCCCCCGATCCCGACAATGGAGGTATCAAACTGGCCAATGGTTTTGGCGCACTGGTTTTTGCCGATAATCTGGGTAAGGCCCGTCATATTGCAGTCGACAAAGAAGGGGTAGTTTTTGTGAAGCTGGAACGGCTGAAAGATGGCAAAGGCAATGTCGAATTGATTGATAGCGATGGCGACGGCCGGGCCGATCAGACAGTTATGTTTGGTAACTACCCCGGAACCGGCATGGGTATTTACAACGGTTATGTATATGCGTCGTCCGATACGTCGGTGTACCGCTATAAGTTAACCAACGGTAAAGTGCTGGACACGACCCCTGCCGAACCCATTGTTGTAAATCTGACGCTTCAGCGGCAACATGCTGGTAAATCATTCGCTCTTTCTCCTGGTGGTAAGTTGTACGTAAACTTTGGTGCTCCCTCAAATGCCTGCCAGGAGAAAGACCGGCAGAAAGGCTCGAAAGGGATGGACCCCTGCCCGCTGCTGGAAAATTATGCTGGTATCTGGGTCTTCGATGCCAACAAGCTGAACCAGAAGCAATCGGATGGAAAGCGCTATGCAACGGGTATCCGCAATGCGGTGGCTCTCGACTGGAACAAATCGACCAATACACTCTATGCGTTGCAGCATGGTCGCGACAACCTCAACAACTGGGGGGGCGTGTTTACCGATGAAGTAAGCGCTGAGCTACCCTCCGAAGAGTTTCTGATGGTGAAAGAAGGGTCCGACTTTGGCTGGCCTTATTGCTATAATGATCACTACAAGAACAAGAAATTTCTGGCACCTGAATACGGTGGCGACGGTACCAAAATAGACCGTTGTGCGGGTAAAGACAAACCCATTATGGCGTTTCCGGGCCACTGGGCACCCAACGATCTGCTGTTCTACACGGGTACGGGCGCAAACGCCTTTCCGGCTCGCTACAAAAATGGGGCCTTCGTCTGCTTCCACGGGTCATGGAACCGGGCTCCGCTGAATCAGGGTGGTTATTTTGTCGCTTTTATCCCATTTGGGAAAGATGGTCGTCCGTCGGGTAAATACGAAGTATTTGCGGAAAACTTTGCCGGCGTTGCTGAGCAGGGTAAGCCCGGTACCGACGTTAATGCCGGGAAACTTGACCTGGCTAGTCCCGGCGATGCGAAAGCCCGGCCAATGGGCCTGGCCGAAGGCCCCGATGGATCGTTATATATTACGGACTCCGTTAAAGGTAAAGTCTGGCGGGTGATGTATACGGCTAAGAAATAAAAACAGCATACTCAGAAACGACCTGATTAGTGAGCAATTAATCTGAATTGCTCATTAATCAGGTCGTTTGCATTAGTATATTGCCAGCCTAATTGCTTCTTGCCAATCCCGCCAACGCGCATGAATAACGAATTGCCTGAATCGCCTAAATCGGAGGAACCACAACAACAAAACGGAGCTTCGCAAACTGATCATACTGATTTTCGGGTGCAAGGTGAGCAAAGCGAATATACATCCGAAACGCCAACCTCCGAGAAGTCTAACCCACTCGATTTGCTTAAACCCGCGCCGGGGTATATAGTCACACCCGTACTGATCTGGCTAAACGTAGGTGTTTTTATATTGATGGCTTTAACGGGTGTTAATATTTTACAGCCTGCCGGTGATGCGCTTATTCGCTGGGGAGCCAATTATACACCATTGACGCTGGGCGGTCAGCCCTGGCGATTGCTGACCAATTGTTTTCTGCATATTGGCATTATTCACTTGCTGTTCAACATGTATGCGTTGATGCAGATTGGAATAGTGATTGAATCCGTGTTGGGGAGTCGACAGTTTACGGTTGTGTATCTGACGGCCGGATTGCTGGGAAGCGTGGCGAGTCTGTGGTGGCACGATGTTGTGCTGGGGGCGGGTGCTTCGGGTGCTATATTTGGGTTATATGGCGTATTCTTTGCTTTGTTGACAACCAATTGGCTTGATGCCGAAACACGACGTTCGCTACTGAGAAGTGTGCTGGTTTTTATGGGTTATAACCTGATGATTGGCTTGCAGGCTGGAATCGATAATGCCGCCCATATTGGCGGTTTACTGGCGGGGGTGTTATTGGGCTATGCCTACTACTACGCTACTCTGCACCCGAGCCGAACCACTGGCCGAACTCTATGGCCTATGTTTATTCCGCCACTAATCGTTATTGGGCTGGCGGTGGCTCTGTATACAACCACACCAAATCCACTTGGCGATTATGACCGGCTTATGGAGCGATTTGGGAATCTGGAAAAACAGGCCATGTCGGTTTTTCAGTTACCGCGTAATACATCGGCCGCAGGAGTCGCCAAAGCCATAGATGAGCGGGGAGTCGTTGCCTGGAAACAGGCTATCGATGTACTCGATGAAGCCGATAAACTCGAACTGCCCGATGACTATCGTCGGCGGAACAAGTTGCTGCGCCAATATAGTACACTGCGAATCAATAGCTTTAAGCTGTTAGAACGTTCACTTACCGATACAACGCACATCTATGATAAGCAGATTGAAGACTACGATCGACGGATTCAAACGGTTCTTAGTCAACTGACTGGGAAACCGTAATGGTTGTCAATAAGAGATGAACTACACCGGTAACCTGCTCAATTCAGCGGCCATAAACGCCTGAAAGCGTTCCTGTAAACCCCGATAGTGATTGAGGTATTTTTCGCCTTCGGGTGTAACAATCGTACCACCACCTTTTTCACCACCGGTCTGGGTCGTTACGAGCGGTGTTTCGGCTTGCGTATTCATGGAGTGAACCAGTTCCCAGGCGCGTTTGTAGGACATATTCATAGCTTTGGCCGCCTGGTTGATGGAGCCAGTCTCCTTAATATGGCCAAGCAATTCGAGTCGGCCGATACCCATAAACCGTTCGGGGCCTTCGGCCGAAACCGTTTCGAGCCAGATGCGGCCATTGATGCGGAGGTTCATACAAAACTTTATAAATTAGTGAATGAGCGAATTAATGAACTGTTCATTTGGTGAGCCTGAATGGGTTATTCGCTTATTTACTTGGTTAGGTCGCTAAGGTACAAATTGGGAATTTCTCCCGGAGCCTACATCATTTATTTCGCCATTCGTTTCACACCTAGTCGGCCAAAGGCACTTTTTAGCGTGATGAGTTGCTGGTTTTTCAGGCTAATCGAATCTTTGGCTTGCCGGCTGATGCTTCGGGCTACGCTGTCGGACATGAACCAGCCGAGCGGGTATTTGTCGTTGTAGGCCAGCCGAAGCGTAATATAATTGGTTTTGGGATTGGCAAATCGATCCATAAACGAGTTGAACATGTTGTCGCGCGTTACGGACCCGTTGTCCCAGGCATTGAAAAAGGCAAGCAGCGGTATCTGAATTTCCTGTAGCGTAGACCGCTTTTGAGGGATACTGCCAATGGTGTTGCTATTCTGTACGAACAGAATATAGGGTAGAACGGTAACGTGCTCAGCAGTGTCCAGCCGCCGGATCGAAGGAACCAGATTGTTCAGTAACTGAATGCAGGTTTCAACGCCCGAATTGTCGAAATAGCCTCCATCGACCACGTGCCCGCTGAATGTAGCTTTAGTGCCATTGCCGAGAACGGTATCTTTTTCAATTAAACCTCCATTGGTAACAACCGGAAAGCGGCTGCATAGCGACGCAGCCGTTTTGAGCGGAACATCGGTTCCGACAATGTCGAGTGTCGATAGCACATTCTTAAAATAGTGGGTATCGAGTTGCAGGTTCGATGTAATGATTTTTTGTCCCGATTCGGCCAGCGTTCCATTTAGCAACAGCGATGGTAAGTTGTAGTTATAGCCGTTAGGCGTTTGATACAATTGAGTAAGTGAAGAGTCAAGCGTCTTTAAACCCAGGTTGTTTCGATAAGAGACAGCCCAGGCATCTTCGAGCCATTTGGCGCGTTCGAGCGCGGGTATGGGGGCCGGAATAAGCCGCTGAACAGCTTCGGGAAACAGTAGTGCCGACGATACGGCCGACAGATAATCGTCGCGGATGACCTTGCGAAATTGCTCGAATCGCTTTGTTCGGTCCAGTTCGGCTACATCGCGCAGAAAAGCTGTATAAAACACGGTTCCAACGCCACCGCCTGATACGCCACTGAGCGCATACACATGGCGACTAAAGCCGGGAATAATGGAGTCGAGCCGGATAAGCGTTTCGGCGGTCCAGTTCAGCGCCCGAATGCCACCGCCTTCGGCCGCAACCAGCACCAGTGGAATGGTATCGCCCGATTCCTGACGCCGTGTGGCTACCCATTGTGCAAAATGCGCGTCAACGGTTGGCCGCTTCGAAAGGGCTGGTATGGATGGGCCGTCGGCTTGCCGAACAGCCGTATTATCGTTAAACGCACTGATAACAATCAGGTAGATAAAAAACATGCCTACAAGCGGGCGGTATCGGTAATCGTTGAAATACACGACCAGACTTCCCCAGAAGGTATACAAGGCTATGCCGAAAATAATAACCGCCGTGGGGCGCAGCCAACTGGCAATTCCCCAGTTGATTGGAAGGCTAAACAGCGCAATCAGCAGAATGGTCATCAGCAAACCCGATGATACGACCAAACCTCCCAGTGGATTTCGCCAGAGAGCACGAATATCCTGCCGCAAACTCGTATATCGATCCGAAAACCGCCATTTGTCAGGTAGGGCAAATACCGGAACGTTTTTCTCGACGAACAGAAACTGCACCAGCATAAGGCCACTTTCGATCAGGAGCAGATAGGGGTGCCAGCGAGTGGGTTCCCAGAAGGCATAAGCCAGAATGAGGGGAGGAATAATGCCGCCAAGTTTAGGTAACCACCGAAGCAGCAGATCGCATTCCCGGTTCATCCGTAAACCAACCGGCGAAATATGCAGAATCATGCGGGTGCTGCCATATACGACCCAGCTCCAGACGAGCGTACTGAGCAAAATATATTGAAAGAGTCGGCTAAAAATGCCCCCGTCGATAACGGCATTGATCATGTCGGCAGCCTGGTCGGGGACGTTCAGTACATAGAAGGCAACAAGCAGCGTTACGATCACCACAAACGCATTTCGCTGGGTCTGATAGAACGCGATGCCATAGTTTCGGAGCTGATGGGAAAGCGAGTGATGGTGGCGTGGTTGCACAGGGAGTTGGATTAAGTCATTACTTTATTGAATGTAATGGTTTGTTGCTTACCAGAGAATAAATCATGGTATAATTAGTCAGGAAAAATACTCGTGGAAGTGCGGCTGAACCGGCTTCTGGTTGTACCTTTCGGGCGATAGTTTTCTCGCCTTGTTCGCCCCCTATCGCACTGCCTGTCTGCGACCACGGCGATCTGTCCCCGCTATCGTTACAGTTATGGACAATGTCGAATTACTCTCCCGCATCCAGTTTGCGTTCACCATTGCGTTTCATTACATCTATCCACCCCTGAGCATCGGCCTGGGTGTGTGTCTGGTAGCGATGGAAGGGCTGTATCTGAAAACCAGCAATAAAGTCTATGAAGAACTGACCCGATTCTGGGTCAGGATTTTTGCGCTTATTTTCGGAATTGGCGTTGCTACGGGCATCGTTATGGAGTTTGAGTTTGGCACGAACTGGGCTGTTTATTCGCGCTATGTTGGCGATATTTTCGGATCGGCGCTGGCGGCCGAGGGTATCTTTGCCTTTGCGCTCGAATCCGCTTTTCTGGGTATTCTGCTCTTTGGCTGGAACAAGGTTAGTCCGCGCGTACACTTCACGGCAACGATTCTGGTTGCGCTTGGGTCTATTTTTTCGGCGCTCTGGATTGTGGTAGCTAACTCGTGGCAGCAAACGCCTTCGGGCTATCGCATCGAGGGCAAAGGGATGAAAGCTCGTGCCATTGTGACCAACTTTTGGGATATGGTTTTCAATCCGTCGTCGATTGAGCGGTATTCGCATGTGCTGATCGGTGCTTTGCTGGCCGGTTCCTTTCTGGTCTTAAGTGTTAGTGCCTGGTATATTCTCAAAAAACAATATCTGGCTCATGCACAGGCGGCTTTTCGAATCGCACTTTGGGTAGCGGCTGTGTCGTCGCTGGCGCAGTTGTTTACGGGGCATCAATCGGCCGAAGTCGTCACAAAATATCAACCGGCTAAGCTGGCAGCGATGGAAGGCCATTTTGATAAGCTATCGCCCGCCGATATGTACATCATGGGTTGGGTGGATGCGAAGCAGCAGAAAACCACAGGGCTGAAAATTCCGGGTGGCTTGTCGTTTCTGGTTCATCAGGATTTCAAGGCCCCCATTCCCGGCCTCAACAGTATTAAACCCGAAGATCGACCTACAGCCGTCAATTTTGTGTTTCAGTCATACCACCTGATGGTGACTATTGGAATGATGTTGATTGCGCTTTCACTGTTCGGTTTGTTTATGCTGTATCGGAAAAAACTCTTTGAAACACGCTGGCTAATGATAGTTTTCGTTTTCTCGGTACTGCTGCCGCAGATTGCCAATCAGGTGGGGTGGTATACGGCTGAGGTAGGCCGACAGCCCTGGGTTGTATATGGCTTGCTCCGTACGTCGACGGCTTTGTCGGAAGCCGTAAAAGCCGAGCATGTGCTGGCCTCATTGCTCTTGTTTACATTCATCTATGTGATGCTTTTTGGCCTGTTTTTGTACTTGCTGAACAAGAAAATTCAACATGGTCCCGACGTGATCGACTCCGATCAGGAAGAGCCATCGTCACGCATGAACCCGTCATTTTCTCCTTTAATTAGAGATTGAGCGAATGAGCGATTGAGTGAATAACTGACGACAATATTCACTCAATCACTCATTCGCTCAATCACTTAATACTTATGGATACAGTTCTTGGAATTGACCTGCCTACGTGGTGGTTTTTGTTGATTGGTGCGCTAATTAGCGGATACGGCATTCTGGATGGATTCGATTTGGGAGCTGGTGCGCTGCATTTATTTTTTCGCAAAGAAGAAAGCCGCCGGATTGCACTCAACGCCATCGGGCCGGTTTGGGATGGCAATGAGGTTTGGCTGGTTATTGGGGCTGGGTCGTTGTTTGCAGCTTTTCCGCTCGTATATGGCACGCTGCTATCCGTGTTTTATCTGCCGTTTATGTTGTTTCTGGTAGCTATCATCCTGCGGGCTATTTCGATTGAATTTCGGAGTAAAGAGACCATGAAATGGTGGCGGCAGTTGTGGGATGTTAGCTTTTGTGTGTCGAGCATCCTGATTTCGCTCCTGTTAGGGCTTATTCTGGGTAATCTGATTCAGGGAATTCCGCTGGATGCCAACCATCGGTTTGTCGGTCGGTTGCGCGATTTTTTCAATCCGTATGCTCTGCTGGTATCGGTTACGGTACTATCGCTGTTTATGATGCATGGTGCCATGTATCTGATCATGAAAACCGAAGACCGCATTTTTGCCCGCCTGACCATTATTGCCAACAACAGCAGCAAGTTTTTTATTCTTTGCTTTATGGCGACGTCGATGGCAACATTGATTTATATACCGCACATGATCGCTATTTTTAAGAATTACCCGGAGCTATTTGTGTTGCCGATTGCAGCCGTACTGATTGTGCTGAACATTCGCCGGAGTATCGAGAAACGGCAGTACCGGCGCGGCTTTGTGTCGTCGTCGATTACGACGGCTTTGTTACTAATTCTGTTTGCAATGGGTCTGTACCCAAATCTGGTGCTATCGAACGTTGATCCAAAGGGCCACATCAGCATCTATGAAGCCGCTTCGTCGGATGCTTCGTTACGGACTATGTTACTGTTTGCGTTTATCGGAATGCCGCTGGTAGCAACCTATACGGTTTTTGTTTTCTGGACATTCCGGGGAAAGGTGAAACTGGAGGAAAATAGTTACTGACGTTCATATGCCGTGTACAACAGCGAATCGGTAGGGGTTTTATTGTGGCAATACGCTTCCCGATTGGACTATCCATTTTAGAGAAACTGGACTACGCCAATGGTCTGGTTTGTGGATAAGTTTGCGCCGTTTTACTACGTTGAAATGGAACAGATAATAGTAAGAAAAGCCTCTATCGGCGATTTCGAAACCATACAGCTTATTGGCAAAGAAACCTTTTTCGAAACGTTTGCTCAAAGCAATACAGAAGCGGATATGAAGACCTATCTGGAGATAAACTTTAGTGACGAAAAAGTAAAGTCTGAACTAAGCAGCCCAGATTCGCTATTTTATATTGCCTTAAACGGTGAAAGCTCTATTGGTTATTTGAAAGTAAATGTTGGTAAAGGCCAAACAGAACTACAGGACGAAGCCTCTCTCGAAATTGAACGTATTTATGTAAAGAGTAGCTATCATGGCAAAAAAGTAGGACAGCTTCTCTATGAGAAAGCACTGGAAATTGCTCAACGTCAAAAAAAGACCTATATCTGGCTGGGTGTATGGGAAGAGAATCCCAAAGCGATACGGTTTTATGAAAAGAATGGATTTGTTGCCTTCGACAAACATGTTTTCAAATTAGGCGAAGATGAACAAACCGATGTCATGATGAAAAAAGTGCTTTAACAAGGGGCAAGGAGAAAAGTACATTAGTTTGAAAGGTCAACCCGTTCTCCCCGGCGCAGAGCATTTACCAGATTGTGGGCGCGCCGTGTCGGTTCGGGAATGCGGTAGCCACCGTCGCACTGAAGGGTAAGTGCCATAGCCGTTTCCAGATCGATCAGATGACCGGGCGATACATAGACCGGATTCACTTTGTTTTTCGTTCGCAGGGCAGCACCAATTACCTCGCCGTAGTGTCGCATGGGGGACCATGAACCCCGTTCGGGCGCTGGCTCGTCGTATTTGCCGACCAGTACCGATTTGCCACAACCGAACGTTGGCCGATTCAGAAAAAGCCCCGCGTGCGACGCAATGCCAATTCGGCGCGGGTGGGCCGTACCATGTCCATCGAACATCACAACATCGGGTTCCGTTTTGAGCTTTGCCCAGGCTTGCAGCAACGACGGAATTTCGCGAAACGACAGCAGACCAGGGATATACGGAAAGGGCGCCGTACTGATTACGCCCGTTTCGTCAATGGTTTCGAGCGTTTCCAGATTCAGCACTACAATGCCAGCGTAGACCGTCTCTTCAAACTTATTGAACGAAATATCGCAGCCTGCAATCGTTCTGGGTGTTTTTTGTAGTGGTTCGATTCGTATCTGCGAGCGCAATTGCTGCTGTAGAGCGACGGCTTCGGCGGGCGAAACGTTCCAGTCGTGCAGAGGTTGATAGGCGGCCATAGGCAGGAAAATGATTGTTCGACCATAACATCCGCAAGCGCCAAACGGTTTTTTCTGACAGGATTTACAGGATTGACAAGATTCTCTGGGTATTGCTGATTGTAAACCTAGTTGATCCTGTTAATCCTGTCAGAAACCTAGTTTTCCAGAATCAATTTCTTTACAAAATCCAGTCGACTATTGGTGTGGTTTAATACATCGTCGATCGTAATGTCCAGGGCATAGTCGGGCATAGTACCCCGCCCTTTTTTCGTAACTTCACCAACGGCATTGTGGTAATACAGCAATGGGCTGCCGACGTAGATTTTTGAGTGTGGGAGTTCGAGATGAATAAAACTACCACCATTGCCGCCTTCATAAGCGCCCCCCGACTCTTCGCCCAGAAACACACCTACCCGATTGGCATGGGCAACGGCCAGAAACTCCGATGCCGTGGACGCGCTCCGGCCATTCATAAAAATATAAACCTGACCCCGAAATCGATTGGGCTTGGGTAAATACCGTCTGGGACCACGGCCCACATCACCCTGTTTCAGCGTGAATGTGCCGTCCGATTCAGGAATAAGTTCGTTTTTAACGTTTTTCCGATCTTGTTCCGATAAATCCGAAAACTGGATGAATTCCGAACTGTCGGTCACGCTATATTGTCGCTCATAATAGGCAGCGGCCGAATCTGATTTCATCAGATAGGAAAACAGTTCGATTCCCTGACTATCCCAACCGCCCGGATTGTTGTTCAGGTCAACGATTAGGTTGCGGATTCCTTTTTTCGCAAGCTGACGCATGGCCTTATCCATGAACGCCCGGAATAGTACTACGGCTTCGTCGCTGTTTTTGGCCCCTTCGCCCCCAAAGCTGTCCAGGCGTAACAAGGCTGTTCGCGGCATATCGTTAGGAAATGATAACCGCCACGGATGTTTTGCGTTTTTGCCATACCAGCCAATCATCTGTTTGTTGACCGGATTCTTTTTGTAGAAGCGCAGGGAGGTTGTAAATGGCTGGGCCGGTACGTCAACCTGAATGGTATCGCCCGTTAGTTTCCGAAGCGTCAGATGAAAAACATCGGGCTGCTCCATAAACCAGTAATAAAACAGAGCGAAAAGCTGCCCTTGCATGACAGCCTGTTTTGAGGTTTGGATATAGCCGTCGTCCCAATGATAGCGAAACAACCGTTGCCGAATAGCCTCCATCGAATGTCCATTGATACGCAATAATTCAAAGCCGGGTTTTATGGTTTCATTGGCGGTTCCGTTGAACAGAATATAGGAATGATTCTGGATGGGAAACATAAACAAAGGGAAGGTTTTCCAATGGCTATTGAACAGACTTTCCCAGTTTTTTGCCGGAAGCGCGTGGGTGTGTGCGCATCGAATGTCGGCAACGAGGGACTCAATTGTTCGAAAAAAATCATAGAAAGGCATCGGCTTGGTTAGCGTTCCGGCCAGACTGTCGAGTTTAGCCTGCATAACCGGTTTGGGTGTATAACGATACAGGCCTGGATGCGTTTCTTCGAGCAAACGGCGGAAATAGCGAAAGTCGGCCTGCATATCGGCGGGTTGCAGAACATTGGTCTGGAGGGTATCCGTTACGGGCTGGGCCGCAAGCGAGCAGGCGAACAGCGTAAAGAGAAAAATATGGGTAAGTCGCACGAGTTCAGTTCATTAGAAGGGGGTGTTTATAAACGCTTTGCGACGACATCGCCGTTTTGATGAACAATTACCTGGGTGATACGTCCGCTGGCATCTTTCTGGAAGGTTAACTGGGCGTTTACCGCTTTCAGAAAAAAATCGGTTTCGCTGGAGGGGAAAATCTCGAATCGTTGCTGGCCAGTTACCTGTAGAAACAGGTTTCGACCTTCGAGCGTGATGGACAGAATACGGTCGGGCGATAACCGATACTTACCAACATAATCTTTCAACACAGCCTCGCGAACCGGAACGGTTTTAAAACTAGATGGTAGCTGATAAGGCATTCCGTACGTGATAAAAAGCAGGTCTTTCAGCATCGGCTCCAGCGTGGTAGCGTCGGAGGTGTCATCGACATTGGCAAGCATAATCAGGACTGTATTATCTTCCGGGATAAGGACAAAAAAGGTAGCAAAGCCGGGGAGGTTTCCGTTCTGGAAAACCAGCTTTCTCCCTTTTTGAAACTCATTTACACCCCAGCCATACGTCCAGTTACCCGGTTTAATGGCTGTGAACGCAAGCTTCTGGGAAGCTGGTTTCAGCAGTTGACTGGTGAAGATAGCCTGTGCCCACCGGTATAAGTCTCCCACCGAGCTATACATACCGCCAGCCGAATAGGCGGCCGTTGAATCCAGTGGACGAACGGCAACCAGAACCGAGTCTTTCCAGTAGGTATAACCGGTTGTTTTTTCAGGGCGTTTTAGGTTGATGAAATCGAAGCCCGTTTGGGTGAGGTGGAGCGGCTCTATAAAGCGTTTGCGGATAACCGTTTCAAATGGCTGTCGGGTTACTTTCTCGATAATTAGTCCCAGCAGAAAATACCCGGAATTTGTATAATTAACCTGTTCGCCCGGTTTGTTTTGCAACGGTTTGTCTTTAAATGTAGCCAGCACGCGATCTTTTGTGACGGGTCGGGTAAATTCCAGGCTATCTTTCGAATAAAGAACACCTTTGTAATCATAGATGCCGGATGTATGGGCAAAAAGCTGTTCAATTGTGATCTGGTCACCTTTGGGATAATCGGGTAAGTACTGGCTCACGTTATCCTTCACCGAGAGTTTTTTCTCGTCCTGTAATTGCAGAATGGCTTGGGCTGTGAAGGTTTTGGTAATCGAGCCAAGTTGGTAAATGCTATTGGAATCGTTGAGGGTTTGCGCGGCTTCATTGCGCCAGCCATAGCCTTTCTGAAGAAAAATATGCCCCTGTCTGGCAACAAGCACCGTACCATTGAACCGATGATGACGAGCCGCTACGGTGAAGTATTCATCCACTTTTTCAGCCATCGTCCTGCCCGACTGAGCATTGGCCGGAAGGGTAAAGCAATAGAAAATTACGATTGAAACGATTCGTAAGAATAGTTGCATGGCAATGTTGTTTTTCGGCCAAAACAGCATGAAAAACAGTGCCCGGTCTTCTCAAATCCCGATTTGAGAAGACTTTTTCTTTTGTTGGGCCATATACTCGCTCGGCGACGCGCCCGTCAGTTGCTTGAAGATCCGCTGAAAAGTAGCCTGTGAGTTGAATCCCGATTCGAAGGCGACGCCGGTTAAGGTCAGGTGCTCATTGGCAGGGTCGAGAACCCGCCGTTTTACTTCTTCCACACGGTATTCATTGATGAATCCATTGAAGTTTTTATGAATGTGCTGATTCAGAACGGCCGAAATCAGTTTAGACGGGAATTGCAGATGCTTGCCTAATTTATCGACGCTTAAGTCGGGGTCCAGATATAGTTTTTCCTGCTCCATCGCTTTGATCAATGCCGTCACAACCTGCTCAATGATTTCGGGCGATAAATCAGAACCGGCTGCTTTGGAGGGGGAATTAGCTGGATTAACGGCTTCTGAACGTGTGTATAGGTATCCCTTAAAACCCAGCCAGTAAATCAGGATAGCAATGGGAATGTAAATTGGGTACCAGCCGAACCGATCAAGTAATGGGCCACGTAACGAAGGAATAATATAAGGCACCAGATGGATGAACCAAATCACCTGAAAGATCAGAAAGGCATTGATAAATTGCCGAAGCCAGCGTAGCTGTGGCCCCTGCTGGCCCTCAATGGAAGCCTGATGCTGATTCAAAAACCGTTTGGTTAATGCCAGATAAACCGTAGCGGAGAGCCAGCGTGGAATATCAACATAGGTATTGTATTCGTCCATAATATAGCCCCAGTGCGGCCCTTCGTTTCTTGGGATGAAGCCGAGCAGAGCCCCAATCACAAACGTCCATCCAATAAGTGGCGCGCCAATATCCAGAATCGTCGTATAAAAATGACGTTTTTCGGCCTGGCCGAGCCGGAAGGCAGGATTCAACACCGATTGAGTATAGAAGTAGATGAGCGGGCCAATGGACATGGCCAGAAAAAAAGGTAACAGCTCAGTTGCTAAGCTGATCCACTGACTGGTAATTGGAACACCCACCGCAAAGCTCATCAGCGCCAGCGAACCAATCAGCGTTGCTAACAATCGGTTTGATAATCGATTGCCTTTCGGATTAACCCATAACAATACAGCCAGAATACTCCCCTGAACGCTACCGAGTAGCAAAATGAGGTCGAGAGGAGCGATTGTCATTGCTGGCTAATCGACAATTTTTACCCGAATACGGTGCGGTGCTGGCTGATTACCACCAAAATAAAGCCCAGTACTGTAGGCAAACGACTTGTTGTGGGTGAATGGGATTGGCGTACCGCCGAGTACCTGATAAACCTTACGGTCGTAGTCGATTTTGATAGTCAGTCGTGTGGGCTGATTGATGGCTGTTTCGGCAACTTTAAAGTCGATGCGTTGTCCTTCTACATAGGCGTAGGCACCCAGATCGATCCGGCCGGTTTTAGGATTCCAGCGCCAGCCAACCCGTGCACCGTCGACCTGATGCGGTGGAACGCCATCGAGCGGCTGGTCTTTAGAGCCTACAAAACCGAGGCCAATTACCTTATTCCAGTCGTCGGCATCAACAGCGCCAATGTCATAAATGCAGCTACTGTCGAACGTAACCTCGGCGGTTATCTGAGCCGGACTGATCAGTAGTCCCACCTTGCGTTTGGGCATGGGTTCGTGTTCGCCAGCTTCAATAACCACCCAATCCGAACTTGATAGAAAGTCGGGCACACAGGCGCTCATAAACAGGCATAAGCCGACAATGAGCAACTTTACGGAAAATCGTGCCGATGAATCAAAACGGAGCATAATACGGAGACTGGGATGCGTTATGTATGCAAATAACGCGATAAATGAACGGATCTGTATCCCGTTGGCTCAGTAGCGCTTATCGATAACGGCTTTTTAAGGATAGGTATTGAGACGTTTTTGCAAAATACCTATTGCTAGTGTATACTGATCAATAGTATCATGAGCCTGTTTTTGGGTAGAATAAGCAACTATTACGTAACTTTCGGATCTTTATCCTGGCCAACAAACGTATTTTCTATTTGATTATGGAATCTGTCGTTCCCTCTTCCCTGCAATCGGCTCATCAGCCTGCCTTAGGTCGCTCAACGGACTGGCGGCTGGGTATTCCGGTCTACATTTACGCTGTCGTATTCTCGTCGTTCTGTGTCGTCATGGGGCTGCTCTGGGACATTATGTGGCATCTGACTATTGGGCGCGATGGGCTGTTTGCACCACCACATCTGGTTATTTATGTCGGAGCGATTGTCTCCGGATTGTTTTCGGCCTATCAAATTCTAACGCTTACCCTCCGCAAAAACCATCCTGGCCGTTCGGCTGCTGTGCCATTCTGGGGTGTATTTTATGGCCCACTGGGCGCAATGTTCAGCGTTTGGGGCGCATTGGCCATGCTGACATCGGCTCCATTTGATGATTGGTGGCATAACACCTACGGCCTCGATGTCCAGATTCTGACTCCGCCCCATACTATTCTGGCCATTGGCATCATGACCGTACAGTTTGGGGCTATGGTTGGTGTGCTGGCTTTACAGAATCGTTTTCGAAATCAAACAATACAACTGGATATCAATGCCAGTCGGCAGGCAACCCGTCTAAAGTATCTATTCGCTATTTCGGCAGGTTTGCTACTGATGATGCTTCAAACAATGCTGGCCGAATCGATAGGCAAACACGAATCGCACCATTCGAGTTATTATGCCACCGCAGCTATTATTTTCCCGTTTTATTTGCTGGCCGTTGGTCGGGCTTCACTGCTGCGCTGGCCTATCACAACCGCTACGGCCATATACATGCTGGGAATGGCCTTACCCTGTTGGGTTCTTCAGTTTTTTCCGGCTACACCCCGCCTTGGACCGGTGCTGAATCCCGTCACGCATTATCAGCCGTTTATGTTTCCACTACTGTTGGTGATTCCGGGCTTTGCCATCGACTGGCTGATGCATCGGTTCGAAATACCAAATGTCAGTAAACGTAAATTAAACGACTGGGTGCTAGCTGCTTTGTATGGCGTAGCCTTCATGCTGGTGTTGCTGCTTGTTCAGTGGCCGTTTGGCGAATTTCTGCTTACCTCGCCTTATGCCCGCAATGGATTTTTCCTAAGCTATTCACTTTCTTATGACGGCCCGCCGGATTGGGAGTTTCGATATGCCTACCCGGCCTGGCTCAAACAATCTACTGCTGATTTTCTGCTGGGTTTTGGGCGTGCATTGCTTTATGCAACGCTGTCGGCACGCGTTGGCCTACTATGGGGCAATTGGATGAAACGGGTGGTACGGTAGTAGTGAACAAGGTACATAGCATTATGATTTTTTCTGTATTTCGAGATTTAGCGCGGTTGAAGCAACTGACTTTTTATAGCCTGTTCATGTTCTGGCTGGCGTTTTCGCTTACGGCAACCGCTCATGTAGGAAGTTCGGGCGTTATTGTTCAGAAACAGGCAGGTAAGTATACGCTGCTGGTTAGTGTTAGCCCTCCCGATGTTGTGCCCGGCACGGCTAAAGTAACCGTATTTGTCGAACGGGGGCGCGTTAGCAGCGTTGGGGCTCGGCCCATTTATTTTCGATCGGGCGACAAAGGAGCACCCACGCATGATGTACTGCAACGCATTGGGCAAAATCGGTACGAAGGCGATCTCTGGCTCATGGACTCGGGTTCATCGAGTGTCGAACTAAGCATTGAAGGGCCCGATGGCAGAGAGCAGGTGGTGGTGCCAATTGTTGCCGTGGCTACTGCCATGCGCGATATGCCTGCCGGAACAGGCTGGGCATTGGCCGCCATGGGCTTGCTACTGGTTGTGATGCTGATTACCATTATTGGTGCCAGTAATGCCGATGGTATTGCCGACCCCCATCAACCAACGCCCAACGCACTGGGCCGCCGTCGGTTGATAGGTATGGGCGTCGGTTTGGTTGTGGTTACGTTGATTCTGGCGGGCTGGCGTTCGTGGTGGACCAGTACGGAGGAAGAATATCGTACTGTACAGCTTTACCGGCCAATGCCCATTCAAACGTCGGTGCAAATTGCGAACGCGCAGCGGCAACTTACGATCCGGTTCGATACGACTGGTTTTGGTAAAAAACGGCAGTTGCGCCGGATGTTTAGCTATATGCTGCCCGACCACGGAAAATTGATGCACGCTTTTCTGGTCAGAACACCAGGGCTGGATGCCTTTGCCCATTTACACCCGAACCGGCGCGACACGCTTAACTATGAAACGTCGTTGCCTGTGGGGTTGCCGGGAGGGAAATACCTGCTATATGCCGATGTGGTTTACCGAAGTGGTTTTACCGAAACGCTAACCGATACGGTTGAGGTGCCTTTCGTGAAAATAAGCGCCGAAGCGGCTGCCCAGGCCAAACCATCGGACCCCGACGATACCTGGCTCGTAACGGAGCCGATGGGCATAAAAACCAATGCCGCTAATGTGCCGCATCTGGACAACGATATGGTGGTATGCGGCAAGCCCGGTGCCACAACAAAGCTGGAAGATGGCACAAACATGATCTGGATGGACAAACCAGTAGGCGCACTGGAAGTTGGGAAGCTATACAATCTGAAATTTGCCGTAGCCGATGCTGATGGGAAAGCCGTTACACTGGAGCCGTATTTGGGCATGAGTGGTCACGCAGCTATTTTACGTTCCGATGGCACTGTTTACATCCACCTGCATCCGGTTGGTACCTACTCGATGGCGGCCGAAGAGTCGATGGTAAACCGTATCGCCGACACGACCCGAACGTTTCATTATCCGAATGCCGCCCGATTTCGGGATAGTATCGATACCTACGTTGCTACCCTCAAAACACTACCCGAAGACGAAAAGAATAAATTGCTGATGGCCGGTATGCCCGCCATGAATCATGAGATGAAAACCAAAAATATGGTTGAATTCCCATACGCATTTCCGCGCCCTGGCCACTATCGAATCTGGATTCAGGTGAAACGCAGTGGACGTGTGCTCACCGGCGTGTTCGATACGCAGGTAAACGAACCGCTGTTTTAAAGAGCAGGTCATTGGTTAATTCGTCATTGGTCATTAGATTATTGATTTGCCAATGACGAATGACCAATCATCAGTAGTTCCGGGCAAATTTTGGTTTTAGAGGTAACACGGGCTTTGACCCGTTCCTGTCTAAAAACGGACCTCAGTCCGCGTTACATCGAACCTTATGTCGCAATCCGTAACCCGTCGCCAGACTCTGGCAACGATCACTGCCGCTTTGGGCACTTCGCTTTCGCCAGCCGTAGCGTCGTCGGCTGCAATTCCACCGCCCGCTCCTATGGCTCCTGCACCCTTCGCACTTTGCCTGAACATGAGCACTCTTCGGGGGCACAAACTCGGTTTTGTCAAAGAGCTGGAAACCGCTTCGAAAGCTGGCTTTCAGCACGTCGAAATCTGGATTGAGACGTTGCAACAGTACATAAAATCGGGTGGTACGGTTGCCGATGCCCGTAAAGTGCTATCCGACCAGGGAATTCGGGTGGAAAATGCTATTGGTTTTGCTCCCTGGATTATCGACGATGATGCCAAACGTGCTCAGGGGCTCGATCAGATGAAACGCGAGATGGAATTGCTGGCCCAAATTGGGTGCAAACGGGTAGCAACGCCGTCGATAGGCGCACAAACGCCCGATTCGCCCAGTATCGATTTGAAAAAAGCCGCCGAACGCTACCGGGCTATTCTGGAATTAGGCGATCAGACGGGTGTAGTTCCCCAACTGGAAATGTGGGGCTTCTCAAAAAACCTGAGTCGGTTGAGCGAGGTCATGTATGTAGCAATCGAAACCGGTCACCCATCGGCACGACTACTACTCGATATTTACCATATTTTTAAAGGAGGTACCAGTATCGATAGCCTGCCATTGGTAGGCAAACCGGCTATTGAAGTATTTCACGTTAACGATTACCCCGCCAACATGACTCGTGAGGTTATCACCGATGCCGATCGAGTTTATCCGGGCGATGGGGTAGCACCTATCAAAGAAACTCTGAAACGCATTAAAGATCCCAACAAATCTATTATTGTGTCGCTGGAAGTATTCAACAAAAACTACTACGCTCAGGACGCCATGACGGTCGCCAAAACCTCCATGGACAAAATGAAAAAAATGGTAGCAGGCGTATAAGTAGTGCAAAAAATAGTGAAGAGTGTAGAGTGAAAAATGAAGAATAAACTAGAAGCGTCAGCCCTATTTTTCACTCTACACTATTTTTTTCGCTACTTATTCCTTGTCCGCCCGGCGGTCGGCGCGGATTTCGGGAATGGTATCGGGGTCGATTAGGCTAAGCGAAGCGGCATGTTCAGCCGCTTCAACCGTATCAGGAACCAGCAACATCGGAACGTTATAGGCTTCTGTGGTTCGGATGAGTTCGCGAACGGCTGCGTCGCGCCGATCTTCGGAGACATCACGGATGTAGATGGCCCGAATTCGGCCGGGATTATCGCGAACAACCTGTGTATAGATTTCAGGGTCCTGCTGGCCGCTGTCGCCAATCAGCACAAATGGCAGCGCTGGGTTTACGTCCAGTACTTTCCGAATCATGGCAAGCTTGTGCGTGTGATGCGATTGATCTGAAAGTAATTCGGGGTTAAAACTGAAATCGCGAAGCAGAATTGGCCCTTTCGGAATGCCCTGAATCCGGAAAAAATCAACCAGCAAATCGTATAGATTCCAGGGGCTGCTCGACACAAAATAGATTGGATTAAACAAGGTTGTAACAGGGCCGCTTTGCAATGCCCGATAAAAAGCCGCGACACCGGCAAACGGCAGGCGGGTATAAGCATTGCCCAGAAATGTAAGCCGTGCGGTTTGTAAAAGGCTGGTTGCCCCCGTTACCAGCACGGTGTCGTCGATGTCGGAAATAACCCCAAACTGGCTATAGTGGGGCGAAATCATCAGATAACCATCTTTAGCAACTGCTTCGCCCGTGGGCTGAACAACGTTGTCGAGCGCATAACGAACCGGGAACCAGGCCCTGCCCGGTGGTAGATCGTTTGGCGGAGTAATCGTTATGTCGAAATAACCATCAGCGTCGGTTTGGGTAATGTAAGTCTTCCCGAAGGCTTCCACGCGTACGGTCGCGCCCGGTACTTCGTCACTTTCGAATCGCTGATAGGTAGCCAGCAGGTTTTGCCAGAACGTATCGTTGTCGCTGGGCGTACTCAGATCCCGCTGGCGCAAAACCCGCCCTTTCAGCCACACCGCTGTTGGGCTGCCAAAACCCCGGTAATAAATGATCTTATAAGGTTTTTCGACGTCGAGACGGTTAAAGAGACGATTCTTAAGTTTGTCGAACTGCGCTTCGGCATCGGCTGAAGCACTAATCAAAAAATCTTTCCAGCTAGTCATTGGATTGCTCGTTGATAATCGTCCCACTCATCAATGTCGGTTAATTGTTCCAGACATTCGAACGTCAGACTATGTTGCAAAATGGCCAGTTCGGTCAACTCAAAAAGTTCCGGCTGACTCCAGGGCATATTTTCGAACAAAAACGGATAAAACCGATTGGTGCCTAACAAATAATAGCCACCATCGGTAGCCGGACCAATTACAACATCGGCGGTTTTCAGCACATCAAAAGCCTGTTGAATATGCGCTGGAGTAATGGCCAGACAATCGCTTCCAATAATGACAACGTGATCGTCGGCCGAAGCAGCCGCAAACTGTTCTCTGAAGGCGTTGAGCATCCGCTGGCCCAAATCGTTGCCCGTTTGGATTTGTTTCTCGTAGCCGTTCCAGCCATCGTTGGTGTTGATGAAATCGCCGTAATACACCACTTTGTGGCACGGTATCGATTGCGTAATCTGCTGAGTGTGTTGTAGTAAGTGCTGATAGACTTCAACAGCCCGTTCGTTGCCTACGGTGCGGGCAATACGGGTTTTAACCTGACCAGCTATGGGGTTTTTAACGAAGATAATGAGATGATTTTCGGCCATAAGAGGGTTTGGTGGTAACTTGCAGGCGAATTAGTACTAAAAACCATGAGCAAACAAATTGTTTATACCGATCAGGCTCCCGCCCCTATCGGTCCATATAGCCAGGCCGTGAGTGTTCCAGCAGGCGCAGGCATGTTGTTCGTTTCGGGGCAGGTTGCCATTGAGCTGGCTCCTCAGGGCGATATTCGGGCCGAAACCCAGAAAGTAATGGAAAACATCGGCGCTATTCTGACAGCCGCCGGTATGGATTATAGCAATATTGTGAAGTCGAGCATTTTTGTGAAAGACATGAACAACTTTGCCGCTATCAATGAAGTGTATGGGCAATTTTTTACCAGCGATCCGCCAGCCCGCGAAACCGTAGAAGTGGCGCGTCTGCCTAAAGATGTAAACGTCGAAATTTCGGTGATAGCGGTTATCTGAACCGGGATTTAGTTGATTAACCTGATAAATCTGATTTGACTAAATGTTAAAGTCAATCGGCAGTCCAGATACTAAAAAATCCTGTAAATCATTTGAATCCTGTGAATCCTGGTTCAGACATACGCGTTCGTTTCGCGCCCAGCCCTACCGGGCCGCTACATATTGGCGGGGTGCGTACAGCGCTTTATAATTACCTGTTTGCCCGAAAAATGGGCGGAAAAATGCTCCTGCGTATTGAAGATACCGACCAGAATCGGTTTGTGCCGGGAGCCGAAGAGTATATTCTGGAATCGCTGCGCTGGGTCGGTATCGAAATAGACGAAGGCCAGGGCGTTGGTGGGCCGCATGGTCCATACCGGCAATCGGAACGTAAGGAAATTTACCAGAAAGAAGCTCAGCGCCTGATCGATGAAGGCAAAGCTTATTATGCGTTCGACACGGCCGAAGAACTAGACGCCATGCGTCGGAGGCTCGAAGCAGCCAATGCACCAGCGGCTCAATACAATGCCATTACCCGGATGCAGATGCACAATTCGCTGACCATGAAACCTGAAGAGGTTCGGGCGCGCATCGACGCAGGTGATCCATATGTGGTGCGGCTGAAAACACCCCGCAAAGAAGAGGTTCGGCTCAACGATCTGATTCGGGGTTGGGTAAACGTACATTCGTCGGCCATCGACGATAAAGTACTACTGAAATCCGACGGGTTGCCAACCTATCACCTGGCCAATATTGTAGACGATCACCTGATGGGGATCACACACGTAATTCGGGGCGAAGAGTGGCTGCCGTCGGCTCCATTGCATGTGTTGCTATACCGTTATCTGGGCTGGGAAGATACCATGCCTCAGTTTGCGCACCTGCCGCTGTTGCTGAAACCTGAAGGGAATGGAAAACTCAGTAAGCGTGATGCCGACCTGGGTGGTTTCCCGATTTTTCCGTTGCAATGGACCGATCCGTTTACCGGACAGGTTGCCCGTGGTTTCCGTGAAGACGGTTACCTGCCCGAAGCTACCATTAACTTCCTGGCGTTGCTGGGCTGGAATCCGGGCACCGAGCAGGAGTTGTTCACGATGGACGAGCTGATTGCCAGCTTCGATATTGCACAGGTACACAAGGCTGGTGCCCGGTTCGATATTCAGAAAGCACAGTGGTTCAATCATCAGTATGTTCGGCAGCAGCCCGATTCAGCACTGGCGCCAACGGTTCGGCAGCAGGCCGAAGCCGCTGGATTTAGTTGTTCGCTGGAGAAAGCCGAAAAAATTGCCGCTTTGCTGAAAGGTCGGGTGAATTTTGCCCACGAGATTTTCACCGAAGCGGGCACCATCTTCAACGCGCCAACAACCTACGACGAAGCCATTGCCACGGCCAAGTGGAACAACGATGCGGTGAAAGCCGTAACGGCCTTCCGCGATGCGCTAACGTCATTTGAAGACGAGTTTCTGGCCGAAAATATCAAGCATACGCTGGCCGATACCATGCAGCAGGCGGGTATCAAACAGGGGAAAATTATGCAGGCCATGCGGCTGGCACTGACGGGGCTGGGCGCGGGTCCTGACCTGATGCTAACGATGGAAATCATCGGTAAAGACGAAACAATTCAGCGGCTTGAAAAGGCATTGGAAACGTTGAGAATAACTGGATGATATATGTTTGGAGTAGTGACTTGTAAACATCGGGCCAGCTACTCCTGCATCAAACATGTTGCTGGTTAGCGTTGTTAACTGCAACAGACTATCTGAATGAAACAAGGCTTTTTTATAGAAAGAAGCAGAACATGGATGATACCGATTAATTGGCCATTTTATCTGGGAAAATCCGTTCAATCGGTGTCATCCGTGTTCTACTTTTGTTCATAACCGGGAGAAATACTGTTTTATGAAAAAGCCCTGTTGGTCGATATACGGTGACGCAGAGGCTTTACCACAGAGTGCCCACAGATCATACAGTAGCGTTTCTCTGTGACCTTTGCGAATAACCTTTGTGCGCTCTGCGGTAAAAAAGAACGGATTGGATGTTTATTTCAGAAAGCTCAAGCGGCTCATTAGTAACTAATTATTTGCACTACAATTCTGATAAAAAAGAAGAATCGTTCTTAAGTACATACATCATACTACTGGAGCATGGCAAAAAAGAAAAACCCCGACGAAAACGATAAACCTCGCGTTCATAAAGAACTTGAAGGCTTCGATATCAAGATCAACTCGTTTGGCGAGATCACTACGAGTTTTGATATAGACCGGATCAATCAGTTTTTGAATAAGACGGTCGATGACAAAAAACTGCGCCACCGGACAGATCTGAATCTGAAAGGTGACCCCGAACCTGATGAAAAAGAGGAGGATTCGGACGATGAACACCTGTTTGACGATACGGATAACGATTTGCCCGACGACATTAATCAACGCTAACAGCCCGACCCGCAAAAACGCCCGGTCGGGCTTTTTTTGGGCCGTTTGTACGAATAAAGAGTCGACGAATGCCCATGTTTCTGTAGTTTTCGCCCATTAAACATGAATTACTGACCACTAACCACTCTCAGTATGTATTCTCACGAGATCGATTACAAAATCATTGGCGAAGACATCCAGATTGTTGAGATTGAGCTAGACCCTAACGAAACAGTTATTGCAGAAGCCGGTTCGATGCTGTTTATGGAAGATGGCATTGTGTTTGAAACCAAAATGGGCGATGGCTCCCAGCCCGATCAGGGATTTCTGGGGAAATTGCTACAGGCCGGTACGCGCGTTATCACGGGCGAATCGCTCTTTATGACCCACTTCACCAACCGGGGTGTTGGCAAGCGTAAGGTTGCATTTGCGGCACCCTATCCAGGAACAGTTATGCCCGTTAATCTGGCCAATGTGTATGGCAACACGCTCATTGTTCAGAAAGATGCTTTTTTATGTGCCGCACTCGGTACAAAACTTAGCATTCAGTTTAACCAGCGGCTGGGCTCGGGATTTTTTGGTGGCGAAGGCTTTATTCTGGAGAAAATTCAGGGCGATGGCATGGCCTTCATTCATGCGGGGGGAGTGGTTGTTGAGCGGACGCTGAACAACGAAACCCTGCGCGTCGATACGGGCTGCGTGGTTGGTTTTGAACCCAGCATCAGTTTCGATATTCAGCGCTCTGGTGGCCTGAAAAGCATGATTTTTGGGGGAGAAGGTATATTTCTGGCAACATTGCGCGGAACCGGTAAAGTCTGGATTCAGTCGATGCCGATCTCTAAACTGGTTCAGCGGCTGGCTCCCAATGGAGGACAGGCTCATAAAGAAGGCGGCTCTGTGTTAGGCCACCTGGGGAATCTGTTCGAAGATTAGGGCACCCCAATAAGCGAAACGTTCTGGCTTCTTAAGAAGAATCCGTAAAGTAGCTGTATTTTTGCCGAAGAAACCGATTCGTCTGGTGACTTTTTGCTACTGATTCGTGTTATCTTTAAAATCCTGAAAATCAAGGTTTCGATTTATGGAAGTCATTTGCACAAACGATAATTTTCCGGCACCCGTACTGGCTTTCTATGCCGAGTTTGGCGTTCAAACACCAAAGCGGGATCAGCTCTATACAATTCGGCAGGTAAAACGGCATACAACCGGCGAAACAGGTGTGTTGCTGAATGAAATTCAGAACCCCGATGTGCCGGTCAGGCATCCGGTAATGGGCGAAGTCTGGTTTGAGCCAACGTTCAACATTAACCGATTTGCTACTCTTCTGGGCCAACCCGTTCGGAAAGAAGAACTGGAAGACGTAACGGTATCGTAAGATGCTGGCCAACATAACCGAAAAGCCCGCACCAAAAGGCCGGGCTTTTTCGTTGTTTGCGTAGCCTGGATGGCCACGTCTGGGAAACGAGTCTCTGCCTGGACGTGGCCATCCAGGCTAACAAAAGTCTAGCTGTGATTAAATACCTTCTTGTTCTGCTGACGGGTTTGCTGCTGGCTGCCTGCGGCAACAGCTCATCTGAGAACTATACACCCAAACCAAAGGGCTATCCACGGATCGATTTACCTGCGCCGAGCTATACGCTTCTTGAACCGACGCATCCGTATCAGTTTGAATACAACAAAATTGCCCGGATTCTGCCCGATACATTTGCCCGTTCGGAGCCGCATTGGATCTTTATCAACTATCCGGCTTTTCATGCCAGCGTGCAGTTAACCTACAAGCCTGTTCAGCATAATATCAATCGGTTGCGGGCTATGCTGGAAGATTCGTATAAACTGGCGGCTCGGCATAACATAAAAGCCTACGCCATTGACGAGAAAAAAATACGGCTGAAATCGGGTCTGGAAGCGAGTGTGATCGATCTGGAAGGAGAAGTTCCCAGCCAGGTGCAGTTTATCACAACCGATTCAACAACTCATTTCCTGCGCGGTGCGCTCTACTTCAATACAGCTACGCAAAACGATTCGCTTCAGCCGGTTATTCAGTACATTCGCAAGGACATTATGCATTTGCTCAATACGCTCAAATGGCGTTAGTGTTTGTGGTTTACGGTTGCGTTGCCCAGGCAGGGTGTATGCTGATAGGCGAAGCAATCGTAAACTGTAAACCAAAAACCGAATCCCCAACTCTATGAAACTACTACTTTTCTTCATTTGTCTATCGACATCTGTTTCGATAGCTCAGACTCAAAAGCCAGCCGCTAAACCAGCCACTGCGGCTACAAAATCGCCCGGCCAGCTTGTTTATGAACAAAACTGCCTGACCTGCCATCAGGTCAATGGCTCGGGTGTGCCGAATCTGAATCCACCCCTTCGGAAAACAGACTGGGTGCTGGGCGATAAAACCCGGCTCATCAATGTGGTGCTGAAAGGATTACAGGGGCAGGAGATAGAAGGCGATGTGTACGACAACGCCATGCCTGCTCACGATTTCCTGACCGATACGCAGATCGCCGACGTACTTACCTACATCCGCAGCAGTTTTGGCAACAAAGCATCCGGGATTACGGCTGATGAAGTGAAAGCCGTGCGGAAATAGGATTTCGGTTTACGTCTGAATCACACCCACCGAAAACGGTTTAGTAATCGGCGCGTGGTTGGCGGCAGCAATGCCTTCAGAAAGAATTTGCCGGGTCTGGAGCGGATCGATAACCGCATCGACCCAAAGCCGGGCCGCTGCGTAGTAGGGCGACAATTGGGCGTTATATTGTTGCGTGATTTTTGTGAGTTGTGCCTGTTCTTCTTCGGGAGTGAGCGGCTGGCCTTTTGCTTTTTGAGAAGCTACCTGAATTTGAAGCAGCGTTTTGGCGGCCGAAGCGCCACTCATCACCGCCATTTGCGCCGTTGGCCAGGCCAGCATCAGCCGGGGGTCGTAGGCTTTGCCGCACATGGCATAATTTCCGGCACCGTATGAATTACCAACCACAACCGTAAACTTCGGAACTACCGAATTGGCCATAGCGCTGACCATTTTAGCTCCATCTTTAATGATGCCGCCCTGTTCGGCCCGGCTTCCGACCATGAAACCCGAAACATCCTGCAAAAATACCAGTGGAATACGCTTCTGATTGCAGTTCATAATGAATCGGGCCGCTTTGTCGGCCGCATCGCCATAAATTACACCGCCCATCTGCATTTCGCTGGCCTGGCCAGTACGGCCTTTCGCTTTTACAACCTTTCGCTGATTGGCAACAATGCCAACGGCCCAACCGTCGATTCGGGCATACCCGCAAAGCAGCGACTGCCCATAATCGGGTTTATACGCATCGAAAGCAGAGTTATCCACAAGTCTATCCACAATCTCCTGCATATCGTAGGGTTTTACCCGATCTGTAGGTAGAAGCTGATAGATTTCTTCGGGACTCTTAGCTGGTAATGCTGGTTCAATACGGTCGAAGCCGGCTGTTTCGGCATGACCGATTTTGTCGAAAATGCGTTTGATTGCATCCAGGCAGCTTTTGTCGTCGGGGTATTTATTATCGACCACGCCCGATATTTCGGTATGTGTGCTGGCGCCACCGAGCGTTTCGGCATCCACCTCTTCGCCAATCGAGGCTTTGACCAGATACGGACCAGCCAGAAAAATGGAACCGGTACCTTCAACAATGAGAGCTTCGTCGGACATGATGGGCAGATAAGCGCCACCGGCTACACAACTTCCCATAATGGCGGCTACCTGCAGAATGCCCATAGCCGAAAGCTGCGCATTGTTCCGAAACGTGCGGCCAAAGTGGTCTTTATCGGCAAAAACTTCGTCCTGTAGCGGAAGATAAACGCCTGCACTGTCGACCAGATAAATAATAGGCAGGCGGTTTTCCATCGCAATTTCCTGCGCCCGAAGGTTCTTTTTGGCAGTTATTGGAAACCAGGCTCCGGCTTTTACGGTAGCATCGTTGGCGACAATTACGCATTGCCGACCCGATACATAACCAATTCCCACCACAACGCCCCCCGACGGACAGCCACCGTGTTCGGCATACATGTCCTGACCTGCAAACAAGCCAATTTCGGTGAACGGTTGTCCGGAATCGGTGAGGTAAGCAATACGTTCGCGGGCGGTTAGTTTGCCCTTACGGTGCTGATCATCAATTTTTTTCTGCCCGCCACCAAGCTGGGTTTGTTCGGTGCGCTGGGCTAGCTCGTCAATAAAGGACTGCATAGAAATAGCGTTCTTCTACTGTAGTTTTGTTATTAAAACTGCTGATGGAAGTAGAGGAAAGACAACCATCTTATAACGCAACAGGCTATGGATGTCCATAAGCCAAAACCAACCATGAACAACCTAATGCAATTTAACCGGTATTATTTCTTTTGGGTTATTCTGCTACTTGCGGTCGAAATTCTGATTGCCCAATTTGCCCACGATCCAATCATCCGGCCTTACGTTGGCGATCTTTTAGTGGTTATTCTGGTCTATTGCTTTATAAAGTCATTTATACCGATACCCGTGCGAAAAGCGGCTTTAGCTGCTCTGTTATTCGCCTACGCCATAGAATGCCTACAGTATTTTCAAGTGATTCGCTGGCTTGGTCTTGAAGACTCGAAACTAGCAAGAACGCTAATCGGAACATACTTCGAATGGATTGATATGCTTGCCTATACTATTGGCATCCTGCTTACACTTTGGATCGAAACAATAAGAACCCAACAGGCCAAAAAGCAAAGAGCCAATCTGCCATTCTGAAATAACTCCGGCAATGCAATCTATTTAGTTGAATCACTTGGGCTAACAGCCGATGTGTTTGTGACGGTCTCGGTTGGTTCTGGAACAGGCCTGTCTTTACGACCAAAAATTGAAAAATGCACGTAACGTTTCGGATGTTGGCGCAGATCGGTTAGTAGTTGTTCGAGGCTGGTTGTCGTATTATTGATATTACGGTAAAGGGCTTCATCGGAGGTTAGCTTGCCCAGCGAGCCTTGTCCTTTGCTAATTCCACTCAGAATCGATTGCAGGTTACCGACCGTTTTGTTTACAGTAGTCAGGGTTTGCTTAAGTTGCAGACTTTGTAAGGAATCGGCAAATGAATCGGCTTTTGCCAGAATCGGTTTTAACTGTTTTTCGGTTTCAACCAGCGAAGCTGCCAGACGGTTTACATTGCCGAGAGCGGCCTGAATGGTGGCCCGGTTTTCCGAAACCGTTAAGCCGAGAGTTCCAACGGTCGCATTAGCACTTTTAAGAGTCTGATTAAGAATAACACCGGTTTGGTCGAACTGAGCTACTACGCGGTTTAGCTGATAGGTCAGCGAGTCGACATTATTAAGTACAGGCAGGGTTTTTTCCCGGATCAGGGCCGATAATCCCGATTCTTTAGCGGCTACCAGTGTTCCGCCATCGTCCAGAACGGTAGCGCCCGGGTTTATGTCGAGTTGAACGATTTTACCGCCAAGCAGGCCATCGTCAGCCAAAATAGCCTTTGATCCCTGAGTGACCCGAATCTCTTTCCGTAATTCAAGCGTAACCAGCAATTTATTACCCTGATCCTGTAAGATCTCGATGCTTTTGACCCGGCCAACCGATAACCCATTGATTCGGACGGGGTTCGATGGCGTAAGACCATCAATATTATCGTAGGTAACCTGGTATTTACGTGTAGAGGAAAAGAAGTCAGAACCTTTTAAAAACTCAAATCCGAAATAAAACATCACCAGTACGATGACAGCGAATAAGCCAACTTTTACTTCCTGCGAAATTTTCATGCGTGTATGAAGGAGAACAGCCAGGGAGCTACGCTACCCGTTTGATTAAGAGTATAACCAAGTTTAGTGGCTGTTTGTCCCGCAAAGATGGGATTTTCGATAAACGGTAATTAGCCAGCGGTTTATACGCCTTTGTTTAGCTATAAACCCTGTTCGAACGATACTGCCAATGATTACTAACAATTAGTCGCCAGCTTCGATCTCCTGTTTATATTGGGAAAAGGCTTTATAAATGGCGTCGGCAATTTCTTCCTGTCCTTCTTCCGACATCAGATAGTTTTCTTCGGTTGGGTTTGTGAGGTAGCCCGTTTCGATCAATACACTGGGCATTGCTGTTTTCCAGAGCACAATAAAACCGGCCTGCTTAACGCCATTGCTTTTGCGATTGGCATTGTGCCGAAAACTGCGTTCGATTTTTTCGGCGAAATTAATACTACTTGCCATAAACGCATGTTGATAGTTAGCCAGCATGATCGTGGCCAGCGGAGAGTTTGGATTGAACCCTTTGTAGGTTGTCTGGTAATCCCGCTCCTGTAGAATAGCCGCATTTTCGCGCCGGGCTACTTCGAGGTTACCCTGCGTCTTATGAAGCCCCATGGTGTAGGTTTCTGTGCCATAAACACGGCTCGACGATGGGCTGGCGTTGCAGTGAATGGAGATGAACAGATCGGCCCGATTTCGGTTGGCAATGGCTCCGCGTTCGTATAAATCGACGAAGTGGTCCGACGAACGTGTATAAATGACCCGCATCTTCGGCATATGTTGCTTAATTTTACGACCCAGTTCGAGCACAAGCTTAAGCACCACCCGCGATTCTCGCGTTTTGCGGCCAATGCAGCCTGGATCTTTACCGCCATGTCCGGCATCGAGTACAACCGTACGAAGCTGGTTAGGGGCGTTTTCGGGCGCGGAGGCCGATTCGGGCTCCTGCTGGCTGGCACGACGAACGGTATCCTGGGTCAAATCCTGTATAACAGAGGTCGGAGCCGGGAGTACAGTAAGGGCCAGTAAGGGCAATGAAATCAGGACCACGGTTGTTACTATTCCGGGAGCCGGAACCGTAAAAACGGTGCGGGTTGATTTAATAAATTTTAACAGCTGAAATCGTTTCAAGGCAATAGCGGGATAACTGTTCGTGAATACCTTTGTAAGCCACTGGTTTAGTACCGCTTTGGCAAATATAATTTTTTTGATAAAACTCAAAAACGGACACTTTATTTTACGGTCCCCGCTCATACGAGTTATTATATGCCTCATTTGGTCTGTATGGACACTTAATGCATTGGGGCAGAACCTACCGACGCGTAAGCAATCGGTTAAAGATACTATATCGCCCAGACGTATTTCGACTAAACGGACAACTATTTCGTCGTTGACCGGATTATCGAAGCCATCCACCAGCACGCTGACTACAACTAAATCGCAGCCTAAAACTACCTCCACCCAAGCGGTTTCGAAAGTCGCAAAACCGGCTTCTGCCACTACTTCGTCAAAAACTACGAAGCGGCCGGGCCGAACAACGGTTGTTAAGTCGGATCTGGAAACCGTTAAAAAAGATACGATTCAACCCGATGCGGTTAAAAATACTTCGGGAGCCCGATCAGGAACTACCCAGCCTGCACAGGCTCAGCCATTGCCGCAACTGCCTGGCAAGGGAGGGCTTCCGCCCGCTTCTGTGCCAGCACAACGGATACCTAACGAACCCACACCCGCATCCAGGGCTGCCGCCAACAATCCGGCCGCTGCAACTCCTGCTCCTGTCACCACTGCACCCAGCTCGCAGACGTTGCCTAAAGGGAAAACGCAGTTACGACCCGGTATCGTATCGCCCAATCTTGTTTTGCCCCAAAGCCAAACCGTAATTGGGGGCGACTCCTTGCGAATTGCTGCGGCTGATACCGCCAAAGCAGATACAACAAAGAGCGATGATGCCTTTGCCACTACGGTGAAATATCAGGCAAAAGATTCTACCATCTATGCGGCCGACGGGCAAACCGTTGAGCTATTTGGCGATGCTAGTGTTATTTATGGCGACATTTCGCTAAAAGCCGACTACATTCGGTTAAACTACCTCACCAACGAGGTTTACGCTAAAGGTCGTTATGACTCAACTTCAAAAAAATGGATTGGAAGACCCATCTTTCAGGATGGTGAAGGCAAATATGATACCAAAGAAATTCGGTATAATTTCAAATCGAAAAAAGGAAAAATTCAGGGAGTTATTACGCAGCAGGGCGAAGGGAATATTCGGGGGCAAAATGTTAAGAAAGATGCTGAAGATAACCTCTATATTGGCAAGGCTATCTATACAACCTGTAATCTGGCTACTCCGCACTTCCATATTAATGCCAGTAAACTGAAAGTAATCCATAATAAACAGGTAGTGGCCGGACCGTTTAATCTGGTCATTAATCAGGTTCCGTTGCCAATTGGGCTGCCGTTTGGTTTTTTCCCTTTTCCGAAGAAAAAAGATATTGGCGTGTCGGGAATTATTGTGCCGACTTATGGCGAAGAACCAAATGGCCGGGGGTTTTATTTGCGCGATGGGGGTTATTACTGGGCCGTAAACGAAAATCTGGGTCTGCAGTTTAAAGGGCAAATCTATTCGCGGGGTAGCTGGGGGCTGGGCGTATCATCGGCCTATAACAAACGGTATCGCTATAGCGGAGGTATTAATCTGCAATTTAACCGCAACCGCTCAGGCGACCGGGTCGATACATCGCAGAAGCCTCGAAGCGATTTCTCGATTTCGTGGTCGCATACACCTGTTCCGCACGGACGGGGGAGTTTTTCGGCTAACGTTAATGCGAGCAGTAACAGTTATAACCAGTTTAACTCCTACACGGGTACTAATGCTTATATATCAAACACCGCGGCTTCGTCGGTGCAGTACAGCCGCCAATTTGGTCAGTATGCCAGGGCGGGTATGAACCTGCGGGTTAACCAGCAGTTTGGACAACTGAATCAGGTAACGGGTATTAAAGAAAACGGTAAAACCGATGTGTCGTCGTCGTTTAACTTCGGCATTAACCAGATTGCGCCCTTTGCGCTAAAGGGCGGAACGGGTCGGTGGTACGAAAGTTTTCGGGTTGGTCTGGATGTAAGTGGTTCGATTGGTATCAGCAATACGATTACGACTCAGGTCGATACCACTGGGCTTGGCTTTCCGGTAATTACCGACCTGAAAGTGGTCAATACGGTTCAGCGGGCGCTGGATAGTATTGCACGGGCAACGGCTATTCGGAATGGTCAGGTTGTTACCGATCCGAATCTGATTGCCTTTAGTTTTGCCAATCTGGACCGAATCTGGCAGAACCGTGCCATTCAGGCTCAATATAGTATTCCTATTTCATTGCCTAACTTCAAACTGCTCCGATACATTAACCTGACCCCCGGTTTCTCACTTCAGGGGAGTATCTATACGAAGAAGCTAAGCTATCGCTATTTGGGTTACGATAATACGACGGCGATTGACCCGGCTACGGGGTTGTATCTTACGGATCGAAATAAAGTTCGGATCGATACGGCAAGGGGCTTTTTCCCGTCCTATAATTTCTCGGCAAACCTAAGTATGAACACGCGCCTTTATGGTACGTATTTCATTCGGGGCAAACGCATTGAAGCCATTCGACATACCATTGCGCCAACGATTTCGTTTAGCTACATTCCTGATTTCACGAACCCATCTTTTGGGCAATTTCAGGTATTGCCCGCCATTGGGAGCTTAGCTAATCTGCAGGAATACCGTCGCACACTATCGGTATTCAGAGGGTTGGGTGGTAGTGGTAGTAGTGCCAGTACGGAGTCGGCATTTATCTCGTTTGGGATTGTAAACCAACTCGAAATGAAGGTTCGCACGCGGGGCGATTCGGCAGGGCAGGATTTTAAGAAAATTCCGATTTTCGATAATATCAGCATTACCGGAAGTTATAACCTGCTGGCGCAGGATTATAAGCTGTCGCCGATTGCCGTTAGTGCCAATACGCAGATTTTCAAGAATGTAAGCTTCAATATTTCGTCGACATTCGACCCGTATGCATCGCGGCCTTATGGTGGCACCGCCTACTATGCGCTGGCGAATGCTGCATCAGGTGCAGCGGCCAGTGCTTATAATACCTATTCGCAGTTGCTGCTGCGGGCGCTTGGCTATTCGGATCAACAGTATGCCCGAGTCCCCAATTTATATGCGCTCCAGGCTGGGCAGGGGCTTGCCCGATTAACAAATTTACAGGCTTACCTGAGCACCCGGTTTGCGCCTAAGCAGGCTAACAAGAAGAAAGCCAGCTCGAATGCGACCGATGCAACGATGAAAGCCATTAACAATAATCCGGAGCTTTACGTCGATTTCAACATACCCTGGTCAATTAATGTTAGCTACACATTTGGCCTGACCAAGCTAACGCCAGAACTCTCGCAGGTGGTTCAGGCGCTAACCCTGACGGGCGATCTGAGCCTGACGCCGAAATGGAAGATTACGTTCAATACGGGGTATGATTTCCAGTACCATAGCCCCACGCTGACTACTATCGGCATTAATCGGGATTTGCATTGCTGGGAGATGGCGTTTAACTGGACGCCCTATTCGGGGAGCAATATCCGTTCTGGAAACTACTCGTTCGACCTGCGCGTTCGATCGGCTATTTTGCAGGAACTTAAACTTAGTCGTCGTCGGAGCTTCTACGACAACGGTGGATTCTACGGGAGGTAGAAACAGTTTATAGTTTTCAGTGCGCTGCCTTAGTAGGTTGTATACTAACAGGCGAAGCCACTGAAAACTATAAACTGAAAACTAGTTTATTGCTCCTCGTTTACGGGCTCGTTCATGATGGTATGGCCCATTTTATCGCGTTTGGTGCGGAGGTAACGTACGTTGTGGGGGTTAGAGGGCATTTCGATAGGAAGGGTTTCAACAATTTCGAGTCCGTAACCCATCAGGCCCGCGCGTTTTTTCGGATTGTTCGACAGGAGCCGGAGCTTCCGGACGCCCAGGTCGCGCAGAATCTGTGCACCGATTCCATAATCGCGGGCATCCATTGGAAGGCCCAATTCAATATTAGCCTCAACCGTATCGCGGCCCATTTCCTGTAGTTTATAAGCCTTGAGCTTGTTGAGAAGGCCAATACCGCGTCCTTCCTGGAACATATACACCACAACACCTTTTCCTTCAGCTTCTACCATCTCCATAGCGGCATGGAGCTGGCCACCACAATCGCAGCGGCACGACCCGAAAATGTCGCCCGTAACACAGGAAGAATGGACGCGAACCAGAATCGGCTCGTTGGGTTCCCAGGTTCCTTTTACCAAAGCCAGATGCGTATCGCCTGTGTTGCTTTGTTTATAGGCAATGAGGTCGAAATGACCCCATTCGGTTGGCATATCGACACCAATTTCGCGCCGGATCAGGCTTTCGGTCCGTAACCGATACTCAATCAAATCCTGAATGCTAACCAGTTTCATACCAAACCGGTCGGCCATTATCCGCAGTTGTGGCAACCGGGCCATTGTGCCATCTTCGTTCAATACCTCAATCAGCACCCCGGCTGGCGAGAGACCAGCCATACGGGCCAGATCAATGGCTGCTTCGGTATGGCCTGCCCGGCGAATAACGCCACCTTCGGCAGCCCGCAGCGGGAAAATATGCCCAGGGCGGCCCAAATCTTCGGGTTTGGTGGCCGGATCGACCAGGGCCCGAATGGTATTGGAGCGGTCGGAAGCCGAAATACCCGTAGTGCAGCCGTGGCCTAACAAATCGACCGAAACTGTAAATGGGGTTGTATGGACAGACGTATTGCTGGTAACCATCATTTCCAGCCCCAGCTCGTCGCAACGCTCCTGCGTAAGCGGGGCGCACATAAGGCCACGCCCTTCGCGGATCATGAAATTGACCATTTCGGGCGTAATCATTTCGGCCGCGCAAATCATATCGCCTTCATTCTCGCGATCTTCGTCATCCACTACCAGAACAATTTTCCCTGCTTTTATGTCAGCAATGGCATCTTCAATACGATCCAATCGGATAGGAGCCGGTCCGGTCCGGTCCGTCGTTTCGGTTCCGGTAATGTTGGTATTATTATTGCTCATTGGTTTGTGCGATGCGCGTAAGCAAAGTATCTTTAAGTTTTCTGTAACAAGTTTATGGTTTTGAACTTTAGGCTTACTAAAGATAGAAAACGATAAGCTTACAGCCTGAAAACTGTTTTTTAGAAAGATACGTTTCGCCAGACGCGAAAATGTCGGTTAAGACGTTACTAGCAGTAGTAACCGTCTTAGAGAATTTACTTGATAAAAACCTTTACCCTCGTGCGAATTTTACGAATGCGGCCGCTTGGAATTGGGGTGAAAACCAGATGGATAACCGCTTTCTGGACCGGCTTATTTTTAATTGCAAGTTTGTTTGCTCAGGCACAAAATTACTGTATAACTCCGGGTGGAGCGGCTGCGGGAGGGTTTACACTGGCAAAAGATAAAGTCTGTGTGAACGATGTTGTAACAATTACCAGTGCTTCTTCAAATGTCTCAAATGTAGGTTATAATTACGATTACAACGGTAATGGCCTGCCAACGGCTATTACAAATGTTCAAAATCATGTTTATACCACTCCGGGTTCGTATACCATCATCCAGGTAGGAAGCGGTGGCGGACAGGCTACCGGTACCATTGCCTGCAAAGTCGTAACCGTGTTACCCGTCGATCCGGTCAAATTTACAGCGAAAGGTTGCTCAGGCCGTCAGGCTATTGTTAACGTGACGCTGGATGCGAATACTGGCCAGTACGATTATTTTATCATCAACTGGGGTGATGGGCAGAATAGCAACCCAATTAGCCGCGCGGATGTTGTTAATCCACAAACCCATACCTACGCCAATAATGCTACTTATACCATTACGATTACTGGTACCTATGGCGCTGCCGGGTGCAGCACCCCTGCAGCAGCCGTAAATTCTACAAGGCAAACAGTTTCATTTTCGGCTACCATTACACCAGTTATTACAAAACTGACTACGGTTAGCGATAATTCAATTTCAATTCAATACCAGTCGAGCACAGGCACAAACGTGCAGCTATTGCAGAAAGATGCTTCGGGAATTTATGCCAATACCGGACAGGTAGGCACGGGTTCTGGTACATTTACCGTACAAACGGATAGCAAGCAGGTGCAGTGTTTTCAATTAGCTTATCAGGATGCTTGTGGAGCCACATCGATAAACCAATCCGAACAGGTGTGTAGTCTGGTGCTCGATGTTAAAGCGGCCAACAAGGAGAATGATTTGAGCTGGCAACCTTATGCCGGCAGCACATCGGCAACCAGTTCGTTCAGAACCTATCGTATTTATCGGGGAAGCTCGCCTGTTGGGTCGGTGGCCAATCGGAATACAACGACCTATGTAGACAATAATACTATTGAATGCGGAGTTCAGTATTGCTATAAACTGGAAGCGACGATTGGGCAAACAATCGTTACCTCATCACAGGTGTGCGTAACGGGTATTAATGATGAAACGCCGGGCGAAATAAAAGATATTGTCGTTTCTGTAGAGGATAATCATCCGCGTATTGTTGCTACCTTGCCCAATACGGGCACCTCGTCTAGCTATACCATTGTGATCAGTCGGGCTACCAGTCCAACAGGGACGTTTGAGGTTATTGGCACCACTAATAAGAATACGTTTGTAGACGAAAGCGCCGACGTCAATAGCGGAGTTTATTGCTACCAATTGGCGTATCAGAGCAACTGCGGTCACTCGTCGCCACCCTCTCAACCGGTCTGCACCGTATTTTTGTCGGCACAGTCATCGTCGGGTATCGACTGGACGGTTGGTTCGCCCTTCACCCCGGATGACGTGGCCAGCTATTCGCTCGAAATTGTCGATTCGACCAATAATACGAAGAAAGAGATTTCAATGGGTGGCAATACTCATTACGAACCCGACCCGAACGATCCAAACCTGCAATCGCAGCGATATCGCGTCATTGCCGTGTCGAGTACGGGTGTCGTGAGCTATTCTAACTTTTTTACGTTTCGGCGCGAACCTAAAATTTTTGTTCCTGACGCCTTTACGCCCAATGGCGACGGTATGAACGATACCTTTGTGGTAAAAGGTATTTACGTCGATCAGTTCAGGATGATTATTTATGACCGATGGGGAGGGGTGGTTTATAGCACCACCGACCGAACTCAGGGGTGGGATGGGAACGTAAACGGCCAACCTGCCAATAAAGGGCAGTATATTTACCAGATTGAGGTCGTAGATCTTACCAATCAGAAAACTGTTCGAACCGGAGCTGTGTTACTACTTCGGTAGATGCTAATCATAGGTCATTAGAGATTGGCCATTAGTCATTGGATGATCGGAATTGGCTAGAAACATCAATGATCATTGACTAATTAACCAGAGCATCTAATGACCCCAAATAATACGACACGATGAATTTCAATATGATGGATATGTTCGGGAAAATGAAGGAAGTTCAGTCTCGAATGAAAGAAGCCCAGGAAAGCCTTACGGCCGTTACCGAAACCGGCGAATCGGGAGCTGGGTTGGTGAAAGTGACCGTTAATGGGTTGAAAAACGTGCTTTCAATTGAGATTGACGCCGACCTCATTAAGCCCGACGATAAGGAAATGTTGCAGGATTTGATCGTTGCGGCCACCAATAAAGCAATGGCTAACGTCGAAACCAAAGCCCGTGAGCATCTTCGCCAGGCTACCGAAGGGCTGTTGCCCAACATTCCGGGCCTAAATCTGGATGGGCTAATGGGATAAAAGTGCTTAAGTTTGCAGTTTATTAGTCGTAACCATCCGTCTATTGGGAGTGAGCCAGCCCCTGCTCGGGTTGCCTGGTTAGTGCTCAAAACTGTAAACGTATTTTGTGGATACCCTCGCAATTGTCATTCTTAACTATAACGGTCAATCGTTTTTAGCCAAATTTCTGCCAACCGTTCTTGCCAATGCTGAAGGGTATCCGGTTTATGTAGCCGACAGTGCCTCAACCGATGGCTCTGTTGCTTTTGTTCGCACTCATTTTTCAGCCGTTCGGCTTATCGAGCTTCCGCGCAACGAAGGCTATGCTGGTGGCTATAACATGGCACTGGAGCATATTCAGACGCATTATGGCGGAGCAACCTATTATGTTCTTCCCAACTCCGACATTGAAGTAACGCCCGGCTGGCTCGACCCTGTTATGAAACTGCTGGATGCGAATCCACAAATTGCAGCCTGCCAGCCTAAGATTTTATCCTATGCCGAACGGGAGCTATTCGAACATGCAGGGGCTGCGGGCGGGTATGTCGACTGGCTTGGCTACGTGTTTTGCCGGGGACGCGTGTTTGCTACCTTCGAATCGGATCAGGGGCAGTATAATGATAATCAGGAGATTTTCTGGGCAACAGGCGCCTGTCTGTTTATCCGTGCCGAACTGTTTCATCGGGTGGGTGGATTCGATGCGTCTTTTTTTGCCCACATGGAAGAAATTGACCTTTGCTGGCGGTTAAAACGACTTGGCTACGAAATCTGGGCATGTGGGCAGTCGACGGTTTACCACGTTGGCGGGGGCACTCTTCACAAATCCAATCCCCACAAAACATACCTGAACTACCGCAACAGTTTGTTCATGCTCTACAAGAACTGGCCTGCCGATGGGTGGCTATGGGGGAAATTTTTGTTACGACTAATTCTGGACGGTGTATCGTCGCTGTTGTTTCTGAAGGTTGGTCAATGGCGGGATGTGCTGGCGATTATCCGGGCGCATTTTTCGTTTTATGGCCGTTTGCCGCACCTGCATCGTCAGCGAAAAGCCTTGCTAAAGCAACAAAAAGCGGAGGTTCCTCTTTATCCACACAGCATTGTATGGGATTATTTTATAAAAGGCAAGAAGACGTTTGAAGCGATTGTAGAAACGAGTGAAAAGTGAAGAATAGGGCTGACGCTTCTAGTTTATTCTTCACTTTTCACTCGTTTTTATAGTTCCCAAATGGTTGGATGCGCGTGCCGACGAAGATGCTTATTCATTTCCATCCAGAACGCCATAATCAAATAAAGCACCACTGGTGAGCCTAATGTTAGAAATGAGGTGTAGATAAAGTACAGCCGGATGCTGCTGGCTGAGATGTTCATTTTCTCGCCCAGTAGAGTACAGACGCCAAATGCCTGCTTTTCGACAAAATACCTGAGTTTATCCATTCCCAGTTAAGGTTCGTATGGCTATAAAAGGGTTATACACTCCAACTACATCAACAAAATTAACATACACAATCAATAGAATGTTTGCCGTTTACACAGAAAATCGCAACATTTTTAGTAAAACTACCTAAAAAAGAGGGGTATTTGCATTGTATTTGGAACAAATTTATTTACTTTGTGTTGTAGCGAGGTCGGCCATCATATGAGGCTGGCTGCACAAAGTTGTCAACAAAGTCCGTTGAGTTTCAGCCAAGTATTCCGCCTGATGTATGCTTTGGTACCTGTTTCGCGTCCTTTGTTACTCTCTGTCCCTTTGTATGTTTAATTAGTTTAATTTTTTTAGTTTTATGCAAACAGGTGTAGTAAAGTTTTTTAACGAAAGCAAGGGCTACGGATTTATCGTTGAAGATGACACGAATCGGGATATTTTCGTCCACATCACAGGTCTCAACGGTATCACCATCCGCGAAAAGGATCGGGTACAATTTGAAGTAGTTGATGGCAAAAAAGGCCTCAACGCCGTAAAAGTAAGAAAAATTGAGTCAGATTATTAAGCCTCTACCTCTGACCACGAAATAATAAACCCCGCTCAGGCATAGAGCGGGGTTTTTCTGTAGTATAACTATTGGTTAACAAGACCAATTTTATTGGCCTGTCCAGCTGCGCACGTCGGCAAGGGTTGGCATGGGAATCTCCATTTTCAGTTTCTTGCGAACTCCACCCAGATCATTGAAAAGTTTGTTCGGATTTGCCGTACGAAGCAGCTCTACCGTCAGAAAGCCGAGCTTCTGCACGGCCGGGACCCATTCGGCTGGGATACCCGCTTCTACAAAATCGCTTTCGGCCGACTGTTCGAGTTTTTTCTCTGGACGCATCTGCGGAAAGAATAGTACATCCTGAATAGAAGGCTGGTTAGTCATAATCATCGTTAGCCGATCGATACCCAATCCTACGCCTGCCGTTGGCGGCATTCCATATTCGAGCGCCCGCAGGAAGTCTTCATCAAGTGCCATCGCTTCTTCGTCGCCACGTTCGGCCAACCGTAGTTGTTCCTCAAAACGTTCGCGCTGATCGAGTGGGTCGTTTAGCTCCGAGTAAGCATTGGCGATTTCCTTACCGTTACAGATGGCTTCAAAGCGTTCAACAAGCCCCGCTTTGCTCCGGTGTTTTTTGGTCAGGGGCGACATCTCAACCGGATAATCGGTGATAAATGTGGGCTGAATCAGATTTGGCTCGCAGGCATCGCCAAAAATTTCGTCAATGAGCTTCGATTTGCCCATCGTACTGTCGACTTTAATTCCCCGACTTTCGGCAACCTGCCGAAGTTCCGCTTCTTCCATTGCTGATACGTCGACGCCGGTATATTCCTGAATCGCTTCGAACATCGTCAGTCGTTTCCAGGGACGTTTGAAGTCGATAACGTTTTCACCAACGGTCACTTTGGTAGTTCCGGCTACGTCGATGGCTACTTTTTCGACCATTTCTTCGATGGTATCCATCATCCAGAGGTAGTCTTTGTAAGCAACGTAGAACTCTACCTGCGTAAATTCTGGATTGTGGGTCCGGTCCATACCTTCGTTTCGGAAGTCTTTGGCGAACTCAAACACGCCGTCGTAGCCACCAACGATAAGCCGTTTCAGATACAATTCGTTCGCAATGCGCATATACAGCGTCATGTCGAGCGTATTGTGGTGGGTTCGAAACGGACGTGCCGACGCCCCCCCGTGAATGGGCTGTAAGATAGGCGTTTCGACTTCCAGATAGCCACGCTGGCTCAGAAACTGCCGAATCGAGTTTACGAGCCGGGTCCGTTTAACGAATACTTCGCGCACCTGCGGGTTTACGATCAGGTCGACGTAGCGCTGACGGTACCGTTGTTCGGGATCAGTAAAAGCATCGTAGGTTTCTTTCTCACCTTTTTCGTTGATTACTTCTTTCACAACCGGCAGTGGGCGCAGCGATTTGTTAAGGATCTTGAATTCCCGGACATAAATCGATAGTTCGCCCGTTTTGGTGGAGAAGATGTGCCCGCTAATGCCAATGATGTCGCCAATGTCCAGTAGTTTTTTGAAAACCACATTATACATCGTCTTATCGTCGCCGGGGCAGATGTCGTCCCGTCGGAAATAGAGTTGAATGCGGCCCGTTGAGTCCTGTAATTCGGCAAATGACGCACTGCCACTAACGCGGACAATCATAAGCCGACCGGCCAGTTGAACATTGCCCCAACGTTCGTCGCCGGAGAGGTCCATTTCGGGAGTTATATCAGTACCAGGACCATTGGGCTGAAAGGCTGCCCGTATATCGGCAACGGTGGTTGTTACATCGAAGAGTTGGGCAGGATAGGGGTCGATGCCCATCCGCATAAGTTCTTCGCGTTTTTGTCGGCGATTTATCTCTTGTTCGCTCAGCATATCAGAATACGGCCGGCAACGGAGCCGGATTTATCGGATTTGTATGATTGTCGGGATTGATCTATTAAGAAATAGGGCGCAAAAATAGTGAAAAGGATTGGCGTTTACAGGAATAAGGATAAATAGAGCTGTAGAGAAGCCAGTCTGTCTGGAGGTTTGGGAGCCTGAGAATGGTAGTTTCTGGTTTTACAGTAAAAAAGCCCAACTTCAATATGAGCCGGGCTTTCCGATACTATCCACACCTAAACAAACCTGTTTTGCAACAGGGCCTGTTAGATAGAGACAATACGGTAGTGGTGTAAATATGGTTTCATGAACTGATTAATTAATCGGAGAATATTAATTAAAAGGCAGAGCAATAGGATAAATGGATTGATTATTAGGATAAAAGGTGTGGTTTAGTAACCGGAAAGTTACTGTATCACACTACCTACGCTCGTTTTCGAGCGCCTGATGCCTCTTTTTTTGATGCGAAACGGAGGTTTTCCCCTGACTGGAATGCTGTAGATGCCAGCATCGTCACTTGCAATCCAGGTAGGGGTAAATAGACAGGGTAGGCTGGAATTGTGCAATAGAGCCGATTAATTGGCTAAATCGGCAATCAGTTCGTCGGTTAACCGGTAGCCCGACAAACTAATCTGCCGCCGGGCAATGGGCTGAACAGTGGCTACGTAATCGGGGGGTAAAACGGCTCCGTCCTGATCGCTACCTGCCTGTAGTGTATTGCTTCGATACGCATTATCCTGCGCTAACTGAAAACTCTCACGCGACCATACCACGATATCCGGACTCCCCAGTTGGGTTAGCCGGGTTCGATCAAATTCGGATTGTAGCCGGGTGGCCAGACTATCGACCGAATGATACGCGTCGGAATTAAGCAGCATTCCATCCCAAAAAGAATGCAAATTGGTTGTACGGCTACTCAACATGACTTTAATCTTGAATAAGTTACCACCTTTATCGCCTTCTGGAAACTGATTGTCGACCAGCGCAGACGTATGAAGAGGCATATGTACGTCGCCCGCAAGATGAAAAAGCCAGCAAAGAGCTATTGCTTTGGAACTATCGGGGGCATCGCTTTTTAGAAGCTGTCGATTGAGGTCATAAGCTTCTAGAATCGTTTCGCCAGTAGGGAGTGTGGTGTCGCTACGGGCAATGCCAAGTTGGGGAGCATAGACATAGTTGATAAAGTGCCAGCTAAAATGATCGTGATAGGGGTCTGTACCTTTTACGTCGTCGGGCCAGCGGGCAGCCAGCATAAACAGGTATTCGTCCTGCTCCTGTACATTAAGTTTTAGTTCGGCCAGTTGAGCAACCCACCGGCTCTGGTAATAGGGATGTTGTTTCAGCAACGAGACCACTTTCGTCAGCGTTTGTGGCGAAGTTGTCTGTAAATTATGATAAGCCATGGCACCAATAGCCATGTGCGTGGCTTTATTCCAGCCGTAAGCAGTTGGTAAGATAGCTAATAAGCTGAGACAGAATGTAAGTAGTCGACGAAGTGAAGTAATCATTGTGCAAAAAGAGTTCATATGGCTAAAATAAAGCGCTAAATGCCGATTTTCAAGTTTCGGCATCAGGCTTCATTAAAGGATAATGTTCTGAAAAATTAGCGTAGTTGTTTATGAGGAAGAAGAAAATTAGGTAATGGCTATTGCACTGCCAACATTAATTTAGCAGTTCATTTCGTAAATCTCTATACAATGCATCATCTGCGTATTTTACTTACTCTGGTAGGGCTGTTTTTTGTGAAGCAATCAGTCTGGGCGGCTAAAATCGACACGGTCGAAACCTATAGTCCGTCGATGAAAAAGACCATTAAGGCGGTGGTGATGACACCAGAAACCTATGCAAATGATAAAGAACTTCCGGTCTTATATGTTCTTCATGGCTACAGCGGTAACTATAGCGACTGGGTGAAAAAATCACCGAATATCCACAATGCTGCTGATCTGCACCAGATGATTATCGTGTGCCCCGACGGGAACTTCGGGAGCTGGTATTTTGATAGCCCTGTCGACCCGGCGTTCCGTTACGAAACCTATGTAGCTACCGAACTCGTAAACTGGATCGACAGTCACTACAAAACCATAAAAGACCGATCGGGCCGCGGCATTACGGGCTTGAGTATGGGGGGGCATGGTGCGCTGTATCTGGCGTTTCGGCATCAGGATGTTTTTGGGGCAGCCGGTAGCATGAGTGGGGGTGTCGATATTCGGCCGTTTCCGAACAACTGGGATATGGCTAAGCGGCTGGGAACCTACGCGCAGTTTCCGGAACGCTGGGAACAAAACACGGTAATCAATTTGCTCCATCTGCTCACGCCCGGATCGTTGGCCATTCTGGTCGATTGTGGTACGGAAGATTTTTTCTTCCGGGTCAATAACAACCTGCATGAGAAAATGCTGGAGCGCAACATTGCGCATGATTACATTACCCGCCCCGGCGGGCATAACTGGAATTACTGGAACAACGCCATTCTCTATCAGACGCTTTTTATGCGGCAGTTTTTTGATCGGGCAAAAGCCAATTAACCGGTGGCCTCGGATAAAATCTGCCAGTTAGACCTGTCAAAACTCCGCTAACGGGCTGTAGTTGGTGCGGTTTTCGGAGCGGGTTGGTCGCTTGTATAATCAGTAATATACTTAGCTAAAGCCTTGTTTCAGCCGAAACGGCAGACCGTAACATATAATCCAAGTGTCGAATTTCACGCAGGGCTGTCGTCGTGGTACGAAATGGTAAAACTAGCCTATTTCCCGTAAGATCAGAACTTATAAAATGGTTAGCGACTGCGTTGTATTTTGGCGACTTGTTTATGTTCCGATTAATTTTCTTTGTTGGCTGCTTCCTGATTAGCCTGGCAGGGTGCCAGAAATCGCAGGCTCCTAAACAGCTTACACCCGCTTTTTATCACTGGAAAGCTGTTTATGACCCTGGCCCTGCCGAACTAAAATTGTTGCAGCAGCTCAAGGTTCGGCGGCTTTATGTTCGATTATTTGATGTAGACTGGGATGCGCAGCGCCGTCGGCCTGTTCCAAAGGCAATTGTACGATTTGCCGAACGACCCGCTGGCGTTTCAGTTATTCCGGTCGTCTTTATTACTAACCGCACATTGCTGGCTTTGCCCGAAACCGAGGTGGCAACACTGGCCCGAAACGTTGCTCAGAAGATTCAGCAGATAGCCAGCGACCAAAACCTGGTTTTTCCGGAAGTTCAGCTCGACTGCGATTGGTCGCCTTCGAGCCGTAGCCGCTATTTTACGCTGCTGTCGATGGTAAAGGTGCAGATGAAGAAACCTGTGTCGGCAACAATTCGGTTGCACCAGATAAAATATGCCGACCGAACGGGTATTCCTCCCGTCGACCGGGGGATGTTGATGTTCTATAACATGGCCGACTGGAAAGAGCCCAATACCCGAAATTCGATCCTCGATCTGGATGTTTCTGACCGGTACATTGGTTTTGTTGAAAAATACCCATTACCGCTGGATGTTGTTTTGCCGTTGTTTAGATGGACGCTTGTGTACCGAAATGATCGGTTTCTGACCATTCTGAATAATATAGACCAAAGTCAGCTAATGCGTCTGCCTTTTTTGAGTCGGCAGACCGATAGTAGCCGATTTGTTTCGGTTCGGGATACAATCGCATTTGGACTGTCGGTACGGAAAGGTGACCTGTTCAGGGCTGAAGCCTGTGGGAGTCAGGTACTCACGCGGGCCAAAAGCCAACTGTTGAAACAGATCCCTAATCAATCCCTTACATTTGCTTTATACCACCTCGATAGTACGGTTCTGGCCCCTTACAATCATGATTACCTCCAAACCCTTTTCGCACCAATTTCGCCGTTTTAGTTTGTCCGTTGGAATTCTGCTGGCCTTTGCCTGTGGACCTGGCTTGTTCGATGAAAACGAATTTCTGAGCTTTTTTTTGCCCGAAAGTGCCCGCATTCGAGCCGAAGATAAGCGGTATATTTTTTCACCCCTGCTCTATAGCAGCGAGGGGAATGGTCAGGAATCGCCCGATTCGCTCAGCGCCGATGTCAATCTGAAAGCCTGGGTGGCCTACGCGGGTGGTGGCGTATCGACAGAAGTTGCGGCAAAGGTGATTTATGAAGGTGATAAAAGTGCGGAAAATGCATTTATTGCGCAATTGTCGCGGATGCACGAACCTGCCCTGGCTTATATACAATTAGCGCGCAAGGTCGAACGGGCCAGTGGGGGAGGAGATATCTGGAGCCCCGTTCCGGCCGATACGGCGGCCCTGAAAAAGTTACTTGTTGAAGCACAAACGGGTTATGCGGCTGCCCCTGACGCCTTTTTGAAAGAGCGTTATGCGTATCAGGCTGTGAAACTGGCCGACCAGACGGGCGATTATGCCAACGCGCTTTCGCTGTACGATAAGCTAGTTGTTCCCCTCGCGACGAAAACATACATCAGCGACTGGGCCTTATGCCGCCATGCCGGAGCGGCTTTGTCGGAAGGTGATACGGCGCGGGCCATTTATGAATTTGCTCAGGTATTTGATCGGTGCCCATCTCGCCGGGAGCAGGCCGAAGCCAGCCTGCGAATTTATGGTCTTCGGTTTCGGGACAGCGCGCTGACGTTTGCCCATACCGATCAGGAAAAAGCGGCTGTATATGCCCTGTGTGCCATTCAGCCGAAACAGGATGCTTTGCCTCTACTGGAGTCGCTGGTTGCGCTGGCTCCCCAGAACCCATTAGTCGAACTGACCATGGCGCGCGAAATCAATCGGAATGAATACTACTTTCTGTCAGATCAAAATCCGATCTACGGCTACGATGAAGCTAGCCGACACGATTCGGTAGCGTTTGAAACCCGCCGAAAAACATCGGCATCTTATGCCGATCAATTACGCGATTTTGCCCTGGGGGCGGCTACCAACGAAAAACTAAACGATCCGGCATTCTGGTATACGGCGGCTGCTTACCTGGCCTATCTGAGTAAAGATTATGCCGATGCGCAGGCTACCCTCGACAAAGCTGCGATGGCGACAACCTCCAATGTCGATCTGAAAAAACAGATTGCACTGCAACGGATGCTGCTGCTGGCAGCCCAGACCGAAACCATTACGGCAAAAACCGAATCGCAATTGATTGGCTATCTGGAGGAGTTTGGCAACACCGAGAATTTTCGGTTCAACAATGCTTTTGTTACGGTATGTGGGCAATTTGCCGATCTGTATCGGAAAGAAGCGAATGATGCTAAATCGGAAGGTTGGTTTTCGAGCTGTAGCCGACCAAAAACAGATGTGGGAAAAGAAGCATCAATGGCCAAATCATTCCTGCTGACAATGCTGACCTCGTCGCAACTGAACAGAAGTGGCGCCTATGTCAATATCAATACTGATCAACTGGCGATCGAAGATTCCACATCGGCGTCGACGGTGAAACAGGTTGTGGCTTTTGCGCAGCAGACCAATCCGACCGATTTCGACAAACGGTTGCTGAAATTAACGGGCTTCGACCTCAGTTATCTGCACACCTTGCTAGGGCGTCGGTGGCTGGCCGAACAACGCTACCAGGAGGCTGCCGAAGCGTTTGCAAAAGTGCCCGATACGGTATGGCATAATGAACCGTTTACGACCTATTTTACGCAAAACCCATTTCGTTTACCACCTATTGGCGAGGCTACTGCCAGCGCAAATCCCTATACCCCCGTTCAGTTTGCTCAGCGTATGGCGCAACTTCAGAAGCAGCTGCAAGACGCGAAAGGTGAAGATGCGGCTAAACTCTATTATGAGTTGGGGTGTGGGGCTTACAACATAAGTTGGTTTGGCAATGCCTGGTTACTCGTAAAGCGTTCGTGGAGTTCGGCAGAGTTGGTTGGGTCATTATATGGCACAACGAAGCCCGGCGAACTGGATCGGGCCGGACGGCAACTGATGCATGACCCGTATTATTCGACCGCGCCTGCCAAAGCCTTTTTTGAGCAGGCAATGAAGGCCACTAAAAAGCCCGAGCTGGCTGCCAGAGCCTGTTTTATGGCGGCTCGTTGTGAGCAGAATGAACTGACCATTCGGCTGGCAGTTGAGGAAGTCAAACGCGGCTATGCCGACTATGATGAGAAGAAGTGGGAAACTATGACCCGAAAGCTTCGCCGTGAGCAGTATGGTCACTTTTTGGCTCAATTAGCTAGTACATACCGGCAAACCAGATTTCAGCACGAGATGCTGCGTGAGTGTGCAACTTATGCCGATTACGTTGGCGGTCGATAGCCATTTTTGATAACCCTCAGCACTGGCGGTTCTTCATCCTGAAAAAATAGATCTTCTCCATTTCCGGCAACCGTTCATCCGAAGTTGTATGGAAATTGGTAGGCTTTAGGCTATTATTGTGCTATCAATTTGATATCATTTCCTGGCCTTAAATTTTACAACTATGCAAGAGAAAAAACTTACATCCACATCGGGATATGTGTTCCTGGTGATTGGCCTGCTGTGTATTGCACTGGCTGCCTATACATTTTATCTGAGGGTTCCGTTGCTTGGCGTTGTGCTGATGTTTGCCGGATTCTTTGTTCTGTTGGGGATAATGATCATTTATCCTAATGAAGGAATTGCGGCTACGTTTTTCGGCGATTATGTAGGAACGACAAAAGAAACCGGTCTTCGGTGGGTAAATCCTTTATACCGTAAGCAAAAGATCAGCCTGCGGGCGCGTAACCTGAATGGGCAGACCCTGAAGGTAAACGACAAAATGGGTAATCCTATTGAAATTGCGGCTGTGGTTGTGTGGCAGGTTTCTGATACGGCCAGAGCCTTGTTCGACGTAGATAATTACGTAAACTTCGTTCAGATTCAGTCTGAGGCCGCCGTTCGGTTTCTGGCCAGCTCACACTCCTACGATAATATGGAGGATGAACATGAAACCCTGACTCTCCGCGATAATACGGGGCAGATCAACAAATTTCTGGAGCAGGAACTGGACGAGCGACTTGGTCAGGCAGGAGTGCGGGTAATGGAAGCCCGGATCAGCCACCTGGCATATGCGCCCGAAATTGCCGGGGCCATGTTGCAGCGCCAGCAGGCAACGGCCGTTGTGTCGGCTCGGAAACAGATTGTTGAAGGTGCCGTTGGTATGGTTGAAATGGCGCTGATCCGACTGGCCGAAAAAGATGTTGTGGAACTGGACGAAGAACGTAAAGCGGCTATGGTGAGTAACCTGCTTGTTGTGCTTTGTGGCGAAAAATCAGTAAGCCCAGTTATAAATACCGGAACCCTTTATCAGTAAGCGTGGGGGCATGGGGCATAGGGTTACAGAACTCCTTGCCCTACGTCCCGTGCCCCTAGCCCTATGCCCTATACCTATGGCTGTAGAAAAGAAAGCATTCGTATTGCGCATTCAGCCCGAAACCCTGAAAGAGCTGGAACAATGGGCGCAGGAAGAGTTTCGAAGTGTAAACGGCCAGATCGAATACCTGCTCAATGATGCACTTCGAAAGCGAAGGAAACGACCTAAAAGCAACGCCAGTAACGATCCGGACGAATCGGCGACTGATGAGTAGCTCGTTATTCCTGTACGTTACTCATGCTTTTAGCTGATGCCGTTTTTGGATCCTGCTGTACCAGATGATTGAAATGGTCAATGATAACCAGCCGTCCCAGTATCGTACGGTCGTTGATGTTGTGTGTCATGACATATTGCTTAAGTTCACGGTCATACGACATCATCAGCGGATCGTAGATGTCCAGGTAGTAGTGGTCGAAAGCCCGTAGTCGACCGGCATCATAGACGAAATAATCGAAATGCTCGTGGCTTTTTGCCAGTTCGGGCTGATCGGCATAGTAGGCCGGGTTGCTGAAAGTTCGCCTGAATAAACCATGCGGACGCCGTAAACGACGCACAACGGCCAGTGGACCATCCATACAAAGTTCGAAAAAAGCCTGACGATCTTTGTTTTTGTCGCCGGCATCGGATACGGAAATGAAAACCCGTTGTTTATGTAAAGCATAATCGAACCAGCCAAAACGGTTAATCTGATTGGCCGAAAATGTGCGAACTCGTCCGTCGGTCTGGCGCAATAAAATCATCTCTGCCGACCAGTTATAGGAAAGATCGCCTTGTAGTGTAGTCTTGTTCCAGAAGGTTAGCTGACCACTATGCCAAATTGGATCTGGGTGTGCAAAAGTAAACGTTGATGATAGGAAAAGTACAAATAATCCTATTGTAGCGACTATATATAATTTGGCCATCTTCATTGCTGATTAGTTTGATAAGCATGTGAATGAGCCTGTTTTTGTTCGTGACGTGCTGCGGCTCAGATACCAAATTAACAAAGCGCTAAATGCCTTGTTATCAGCTAGAAAAATCGTCCAATTTAGAAAGTTTAATTATCTGGAGACAGAATAGAACCGACTGAAGATTAACCTATCAGGATAGTATTTTTTATGATGATGCATAAAATTATTCGTGTATAAACATTTATTATGTGGCCTTGGATTATTTTAGGTTTTTTTTGATAACTTGATATAATACAAAAAAGCGCTTAAGTACTTAAGCGCTTTTTTGTATTATATTCAGAAAAATATATTGTGAATATACCCTTCGGGGAAAGCTAATTTTGGCTTTTATGAAAAAAACAGAAGAGGGAAAGGCCAGGTTAAGCAGCATGTTCGCTACTCTGCATCGGCCTGAACAGCAACTTTTGATTGTCTGGCCCAATTAGCCTGTGCTTTCAGCTGGTTGTAATGACTGATCAGAAGTAGCTTCGTAAGCGTATTTCCCGTGAAACCAGCAACCAGCGATGTATGGTACCGGTGTATTTCTTCCGCAAACTCCTGCTCAATTGTTGGCCACGATTCCCGAAAGAAATCGTCGAGTTTAGTTATGGTTTTACCTTCCTGTATATAATAATTGAAGTTGTTCAGGTTCCGAATGAGCTTTTCATCAACACCACCCGTCGGCGCATTCGTTAGTGTAATCGGCTCGCGTGCATGGCGAAGCCGACGATAGATCATCAGCGAACCAGTTCCAAACTCTTCCATGAACAATGGTTTATAGACCGATTTTTTAACCAGATAATCCATTGTCACAAATTTGCGAAGGGTATTCAATCGATCATCGAAATACTTAAACTCCTTTACCTGAAAGGCCGAATACGCCTTTATCGTATTTCCATCACGATATTGAACGATTTCGGCTTTCCAGTTATAGTCGAGCTCACCGGTCAGCAGAAGGCCGTTTTGCAGTAATAGTTCGCCATGATTCCATGTATTTCTGGCCTGTGCGTTGCCTCCTGCAAAGCCTAAGCAGAGTATCGCTAGCAGTATATACTTTTTCATTTTATCGGGGTTGAGTCTAATCTGGCAGGGATGCCCAGATCGCTTATTCACCGAAAAATGTGTGCCTGATAAGTGATTTACCAGTTATAGTTATCTAATGGTATTTATTAAATATTTTTTTAAATATTTCAAATAGAAGAATATTTGCCATCTTTTAGCTGAACCGTACTATGTATGTATAAGGAGCTGTTTATTAGAAAATTATTTCGAAAAAACAGCATCATGGCAAACACGACAAACTAATCGTTTTTTAGCGGGCACTGGCCGTTCAGGCGCCTATACTGAGGAGACCCTTACACAAAAGCAGGGTATGGATTCTGCACCAAAAACAGTATTATTTTAGGGAGGTGGTCACTATATCGCCAATCAGGCGAACTCCATCGAGGGTTAAAGATGGAATAATATCCACAAAATCGTTGCGCAGTGATGGAATCCGATTCGATAGGCCACCCGTTGCTACGGCCAGACAATGGCCATTCAATTCGGTACGAATCCGGTCGAGCAACGAACGAACAAGGCCTTCGTAGCCTAACACCACACCGGCCTGAATGGCATGAGTGGTGCTGATTCCGAGGGCCGAAGAAGGGACTTCGATGGGTACTTCGGGAAGCTGAGCCGTATTGGCAAATAACGACCGGATTGCTGTTTTCAGACCTGGTGCAATAGCTACGCCCAGAATTTTACCTTCTCCCGAAACGGTAGTGAACGTAAGTGCCGTACCGAAGTCGACAACAACACAATTTTGCTGATACCGAATATAAGCAGCCATTGCATTGGCAACCAGATCGGCTCCAATTTCGTGAGGACGCAGAATGTCGAGGGGCAATAGCGGATATACACCAGGACCAACCACAATAGGGTCGAACCCGAATAGCTCGGCTAGCATGGTGCGCATGATTGGTGTTAGATTAGGAACCACGCTGCTCAGAACGGTTGTCTGGATACTGCTCAACGAAACATTTGCTTCCAGCAGCCACAACCGCAACCGGGCTTCATACGACCTTGCCGATTCGTCGTGTCGGGCGGGCGTACGCCAAATATGTTGCCAGTCTGTTTGATTGTAGAGCCCAAAAACGGCGTCGGTATTGCCAATATCAACGATAATCTGCACGAGAAATAGGACGGTTATCGGGGCGAAATAAGGAGAAAAAGGTCAGAATCCCACAATCTACCGTTTATTCATTGGCTTTATTGAGTACACTCGCCAGGCTTACAGGCTCAAAAAACTACTTTTTTGGGCTTGGTAGTCATAAAATCTTTCAGATAGAGAGGCTCAAACGTTGCCATGTTCTCAAATGCGCTTCTCTCAAAAGCTGCCGTTGCGAGCTTACCTATTGTGCGAGCCGACGGAACAACAGGCTGATCGATGAAAACGGCACTGGGCGAGTAGCTAAGTACAGTGCGGCACTTGGCTGCTCCATCGCCAAAAAAGACAACCGGACCTTGCGCCAACCATTGGGCGAATGAATTTTCGTCGATAATCCGGGCCGATGTAGGTTCAATTTCTTCGCCCGATATGTTGTAAAGCGCACAGTAAACCTCCATGCGTCGGGCGTCGATCATCGGGCAAAGCGTGTAGCCAGGCTGATAGTATGGCCGCACTTGCTCGGTCATTCCGGTCAGTGTGTTTATAGCTACTAGCGGTTTGTCGAGGGCAAAGCAAAGCCCTTTTGCTGTTGAAACGCCAATGCGCAGGCCCGTGTAAGACCCTGGCCCTTTGGCTACCGCTACCGCATCGATTTGCTTCAGCGAATAGCCACTATGCTCCACCACTTGTTCGAGCAAAGTAGTAAGCATGGCTGCTGATGTACGTTCGGTAAATAGCTCGTAAGAGCCCAGTAGCGAATTATTATGATGCAACGCAACCGAGCAGGCTGCCGTGGAAGTGTCGAGGGAGAGAATGAGCATAGAAACGATGAATGATGAATGATAAACAACCAGCCGTTAATTCATCATTCATCATTCTTAATTCATCATTATTACTTGCTTCCTTTCAGAATAGACCCATATTTGTTCATATCCTTGAAAAGATCGAGCGCGGCTTTTAGCTCTGGATCGGTAGCAAATGAAGCCTCCTTAAGACCTTTCTGCAAATAATAATGCCCCGCAATTTCCTGTTCGAGCAATGACTGGATTTCGGGTTTGAAGGTCATCATGTCGGTATCTTTGCTATGCGATACTTTCGTTTTCAGGGCTTTCAGCTGATCCTGAATCTTATCGAAATATTTTTCTTTTTTGGCCGATGCTTCCAGCGTACCAAGATCTTTTTCGACCTGCGTAGTATAATCGTATTCTTTATCGCTGGCCCATTTGGCAAAATCCTGGTATTCGGCATCGGTCAGGTGGAATTCGCGGGCTGGTTTTATGCTCGGATGCTCGTGGCGGTATTTGACTGCATAATCGAAAATTAGCCCTTTATTAGTCAGACTGATGGCAATAGGAGCTGGCGTTTGCGCTTCAATAACCACATCTGGCAGCACACCGCCACCGTCGTAGACCACACGCCCAGCTTTGGTTTTAAAAGCCGTTTTGAGCGAATCGGGGATTTTTCCAACGCTACCATCAGGATTGCGGTGGCTGTAGTCGATAGCCTGAATGCAGCGGCCACTCGGAATGTAATATTTGGCAGTTGTAATTTTAAGCTTCGTGTTGAATGACAGTTCACGAGTGGTTTGCACCAATCCTTTGCCATAGGTACGCTGCCCAATCAATACGCCCCGGTCATAATCCTGAATCACCCCCGACACAATTTCGGCAGCCGATGCACTATGGCTGTTAGTCAGTACAATAATTGGCATTTCAAGATCCATTGGAGGGTTCAGGGCCGTGTAGGTTTTGTTCCATTCGGTCACTTTACCTTTCGTTGTTACTACCTCCGAATCTTTTGGAATGAAAATATTACAGATGTCAATTGCCATGTTGAGCAGTCCACCCGGATTTTCGCGAACATCGAGAATCAGTTTTTTCATGCCCTTTCCTTTCAACTCCTGAAACGCCGTCCGTACTTCCCGCGAGGCCGTTGCCGTAAAATCCTTCAGATCAATGTAGCCAACATCGTCGGAAACCATACCATAATAGGGGACATTGGTCATTTTTACTACATCGCGGCCTACGCTTACGTCTTGCGGACTTTTTTCGCCATAGCGCAGAATAGTTAATTTGACGGAGGTATTATTTTGTCCTTTGAGCAACTTGCCCGGATCAACATCTTTCCGGTTTTTAATATCGACTCCGTCAATTTTCAGAATTTCGTCGCCGATCTGCAATCCGGCTTTTTCGGCCGGTGTGCCCTCATAGACCATCAGTACGATGTTCTTAGACTGCCGCTGACCAATGAGCGCACCAATGCCGTTGTAGCGGCCAGTAGTCATGGTCATATAGTCTTCAATCTCGTCTTCGGCAAAGAAGTTAGTGTACGGATCAAGCGCCTTCAGCATACCGTCGATACTGGTTTTGACCATCCGGTTCGGATTGATCTCATCAACGTAATACATATTCAGCTCTTTGAATAGCGAGGCATATATGTCGAGGTTACGGGCAATTTCGAAGAAACGATCGTCGGTTTTCATCGCCACCAGCGACAAACTTCCGGCCAGCACGCCAGCAACGGCAAGGGACTTCCAGTGTTTTTTCATAACCTTTTAGTAGTACATAGGCGGTTTAGGCCGTCAGTTCATTAATAAATTTTTGTTTGTCGTCGATAAATAAGGCAATGCGTCTTACGGTTCGCTGGCTGCCCAATAGACCAGTCATGGTTACGGGTTCGGTCAGTTCAATGAATATATTCGGGACTGTCAGAAATGTGCCCATCATGGTATTGGCATGGTGTTCGGGCTTATTAGTTATGGGAACAATCTGACCAATCTGTTTACGTTGTATTGTTCCATAGCCACGCAAACCAAAACGCAAAACCAGGTCATTGCTCCGAACCAGCACGGGTCGTTTACCAGTAGCCACCAGATCGGCAACGATAAATAAAAGACTATAAAAACTGGCTGCCGTTGCAAGCCACGCACTTGTCGAATCCCATCGGTCGATTAGCAAATGAACCACGGTCGTTTCAATGATACCGATCAGCAGAAGCCCCATGGTTAAAGCCGTCTGACCCGATTCGCGGTGGGATGTAAAAACTATATCCGTTGCTTTTTTTTCGACCGGCAGCCACCAGCCCAGCAGGCTATAGCGCAGAATCGACAGTTCGCTGACTAAAATACGATTAAATCGGGAATGCCCCAGCACCGCATCCAGACTTTGAAGCAGGTTGGTCATAAAATCGGCACTTACGGCACTGAATTGTCGGTAGTATCTACGAATTTGATTGATCCGTAGGAGCGCATAGCCTACTATGCCTAGTTCAACCAGCAACAGCGACCGGCGTAGTAAACCAACAAACTGCTGATAATTAGTGGGGAGAATGAGGGCCGTTAGGCTCAGTGCCAGCCCGAAAATGCCGAATAGGCTACGGAGCGGAACCTTCAACCGGCGAACAAGCAGAAAATAATAAAGAAGAGGTAACCCAATCAGCATGTCGAACGTTAGGCCCAAGGCTACCCAGTCGGGTTTTTGTTGAAAGGCAGCAGACCGAACAACGGCAATTTCAAGGCAAACTACGGCAAGAGCCAGTCCGGCAAATAGCAAAAATGGACGTAGGAAAAGAACGCGTGCCTGCATAAATCGGGTGTGTGGGAGGCCATTTCCGGTCAGGTAGAGAAACTTGTCCGAACATGGTTAGTTAGGCTACATTTTTTTTAAAGCCAATTTCATACCTTTTTCTATTTCTTCAAACGAAATAATTTGCTTAGCGGTATATAAAAAAGCAATGTAGGCTGGCGAAGATGGTTGGGAACTAAGTCTATGCTTATTAAGGCGGTAGGCTTCCCGAATGCGCCGACGGATGAGGTTACGGTCGACGGCGCGTTTGAAGTTCCGTTTGGAGACCGAGATCACAATGGCGGGTAATGGTGGCTCGCCGACGGGTTCGGGATGGGCCAGATACAATACCCGAAACGGAAAAAGGTAGAACGTCCGCGTGGTCTGCTCCGACCCGGCCGTACTACCTTTCTTAAATAACTCGCCCAGAATTTTTTTGCTGCAAAGCCGCTCCGATTTCGTGAAGGTTTGCCGCATAATTCAGTGTACAGTTTTCTAGTATACAGTTTTCAGTTATTCTGTTCAGCGCTAACTGGAAACTATAGACTGAAAACGGTATACTATTAAATTTTAAAGCGATCGCCTTTTTTCTCGTCCGAAACGGTCAGTTTGTGACGACCTTTCGCACGGCGGGCAGCCAGCACTTTGCGGCCATTGGCGGTTGACATCCGCTCGCGGAAGCCGTGCTTGTTTTTCCGCTTCCGGTTCGATGGTTGGTACGTTCTTTTCATGATATATGTTCCTAAAAAGCCTTATTTCCAAATGAGTCCGCAAAGATAGGAGAATCATGTCAGTTTATCAAGCCAGAATTTGAAAAACGTTTTATCTTTAAAAGGAGTTAGCTAACTGGTACCCAGTTGTTGAGGAATTCCGGTAATTTGGTCGATAGGAAAGCGAGTTGACCGCTTCCTCAGCGTTCTAGTACCTCTTCACGTATTGACCCACTTGCTGATGCATTACCGACTAGCTGCCGATCCTCTTTTGCCACATTATATTGCCGTTGAAGCCCGGTTAACCACCATTCAGAATCTGGCCGAGGTTGAGCTTCAATTACCTGCCTGGCGACCCGGTCGGTACGAGTTGCAGCAGTTTGCCAAAAATATTCAGCGGTTCGAGGTTGTCGATGAGCAAGGAAGGGTCCTGCCGTTTCGCAAAATTACAAAAGATCGGTGGCGGGTGCAGACCAATGGCGCCAGTAGCCTTATAGCCCGGTATAACTATTATTCGATAGTGCCCACGCCCAATTTGCTCAACGCGGGTAGCAGTTTTATCAGCGATGTATTGCTGTATGTCAATCCCGTTAATCTTTGTCTGTATGCCGAAGGGCGTATCGATGAACCCTGTACGCTCGAACTGGCTATTCCTGATGGCTGGATGGTGGCCTGTGGTTTAGAACAGATTGACGCAAAAATGCTTCGGGCGGCCGATTTCTACGAATTAGCCGATTGTCCGCTCATGGCAGCCCCCTCTATTCAGCATATTCAATACAGCGTAAACGAGGTTTCATTTCATGTCTGGATTCAGGGCGGCTGGCGAACAGATGGCGCTCCAACATTCGATGCCGAGCGAATCGTTCGCGATTTTAGCCGATTTTCGGAAACGCAGATCCGACTCTACGGCGAATTCCCTGAGCGCGATTATCATTTTCTAACACTGGTGTTGCCCACACCTTATTATCATGGCGTTGAGCACCGAAATTCGACCATGCTGGTGCTTGGCCCTACCGACGAAGGGGAAGGGTTATATCTGGATTTGCTCGGCGTGGCCTCGCACGAGTTGTTCCATGCCTGGAATATCATTCGTATTCGGCCCATTGAATTGCTGCCGTATGATTTTACGAAAGAAAACTACTTTCCAACCTGTTTTGTCGCCGAAGGCGTTACAACCTATTATGGCGATTTGATGCTGCGTCAATCAAACGTTTTCGACGATGAAGCCTATCTGAAAGAGCTTCAGGTGCTGTTCAAGCGGCATTTCGAAAACAATGGACGGGCGTTTCAGTCGCTGGTCGAGTCGTCGTGGGATTTATGGCTCGATGGCTACGAAAAAGGTGTACCCGACCGTAAGGTGTCGGTTTATCACAAAGGAGCAATAGCGGCTCTGATTCTGGACCTGCACATTCGGCAGCTTACGGATCATGCCCGTTCGCTGGACAATGTGATGCGGACGATGTGGGAGCGATTCGGCAAATCGTTTGTAGGATATACACTAGACGATTATCGGGCTGTCACCGAAACCGTGGCGGGTGAGCCACTGGATTGGTACTACGATCTCTGCATTTTTGGCAACCAACCGCTCGAATCAACGCTCAATCGATACCTGGAATGGGTTGGCCTGGCGGTCGTGTATGAAGAACCAACCCCCGACTCGGTTGGTGGCATTCGGCTACGCGAACTGGACGATGTGGCGGGGAGTTTGCAGCGAGCCCGTTGGTTCGGTGGAACATTAACTGAATCGATTCATGAAGGTCTGGTGCCGAAAGAAAAGTTAAGCAAGGATGTTGTAGCCAAATGAGCCTGGTTATCAGACACTGATATTTTTAGTACCTTCCGCCGTAAACCCTGCCAATCCTATGCAAACGTCCCGTACTACAACTCTATCGTTTGACGAATACGTTCAGCACGACGCTACTGGTCTGGCTCAACTTGTTCGATCGGGCGAAGTTACGGCTCCTGAATTGCTCGAAACAGCCATTGCTCGTGCCGAAGCCGTTAATCCTGAACTCAATGCTATTGTAACGCCCTTGTACGATAAAGGCCGTGAAATGGCTACACATTTGCCTGGCGATGGGCCGTTTCGGGGAGTTCCGTTTTTATTGAAAGACCTGGAGTTCGAATGGGCTGGAACACCCATGAAATCGGGTTGTCGGGGTTATCAGAACTATGTGTCTACAACCGATAGCGAAGTAGTAAGGCGACTAAAAGCAGCAGGGCTGGTCTTTTTCGGAAAAACCAATACGCCCGAATTTGGCCTGACACCCTATACGGAGCCGCAACTATACGGCCCTGCCCGAAATCCCTGGAAGCCAACTCATTCGCCGGGTGGGTCGAGTGGTGGATCGGCAGTAGCGGTAGCTGCCGGAATCGTGCCAGCGGCCAGTGCGTCGGATGGGGGCGGTTCTATTCGGATTCCGGCAGCCTGCTGCGGGCTGTTTGGGCTAAAACCTTCGCGGGGACGGGTTACGCTTGGCCCGCGTTTTGGCGAGTTGTGGAATGGTGCTGTCATTGGTCATTCGGTGACGCGCAGTGTTCGCGATAGTGCCGGACTGCTGGATGCCATTGCCGGACCATTAGCGGGCGACCCATATGGTATTACGCCACCCGAACGGCCGTTTGTTGAAGAAGTAAGCCGAGAGCCTGGCAGGCTCCGAATCGCTTTTTCGACGCAGACGCTGATTCCGGCACAGTCCGTCGATCCAGAATGCGTTAACGCCGTTCGGGATGCTGCTCAACTGCTGGAAAGCCTGGGCCACACGGTAGAGGAAATTGCATTGCCGTACGAAAAATCGATTGTTACGGAGGCTTTTTTCGTAAATGTGCTTAGCGAAACAGCCGCTACACTGCGTGAACTAGGTGAATACCTTGGCCGGCCAACCCAGCGAAGCGATGTAGAACTGAATACGTGGGCGCAGGCTCGATTGGCCGAAGGTTTCTCAGCAACGGATGTAGCCTATCAGAAACGTCGCTGGAATTCGCTCAACCGCAGTATGGGGCAGTTGCACGAAAAATATGATGTGTTCTTAACCCCTACGCTGCCACGCCCACCCATTGCTATCGGTACCTTTCAGAATAAAGCATCGGAGCAACGATTGCTCAAACTGGTTGACTCGCTTGGTGGATTGAAATACCTGAATGGGAGCAAAATTGTCGATGAGCTGGCCGAACGTTCGCTGGGTTACATTTCATTCACCGTCATTACGAACATGACTGGTCAGCCCTCCATGTCGGTTCCGCTTCATTGGTCGCCCGATGGTTTGCCGATTGGGACTATGTTTGCCGCCAAACTGGGCGATGAGGCCACGTTGTTCCGATTGGCTGGTCAACTGGAGAAGGCCCGCCCGTGGTTCAATAAACGCCCAACTAGTTATTGATCTGTTGGTATCAGAGATGGTTCTGGCTATGCGCGGGCAGTTTGGGGCTTTGCCACGGCTTTGGCTCCCGGCGAAAACCGATCTTTTAGTTTCAGGAACTGTTTTTCAAAATATTCGTAGGAGAGCCAGGCTACGAGCGTAGTCATGGCGTAGCTTGTTATATACAACAGCACCGAAAACCCCAGGCTATAGGGCATAAACTGACGGATAACGTACAGGCACGATACGATCACAACCGGATGATACATATAGAGCCCGTACGAAATCTTGCCCATAAAGTTGCAAAGCCTGTTTTCGAGATTGATGACCGAGTTGGGATTGGCCGCCAGATTCATTAGCAGAAAAACAAAAAATAGCGCGTAGCCTTCGTAGTTCAGCCCCGGAATTCGAATACCCAGTGCGAGCATTGTTCCTAATACAGCATACACGACCCACTGTACGGATTTCAGATACAATACAGTCAGGATGGGGTGTTTTTTAAAGACCAAATAAGCACCGATGCCGCCGATGGCCATTGTGCCGATGCGAAAATGAGCCAGAAAATCCGATACCAGTAGCATCGTTGTTCCGGCTTCGGGAGCAGTTGAACCGGGGCCATAGCGCAGCCAGAAAAAACCTGCTGCCAACAAAAGCGCAATACTGGCCAGCGTGAGTATTGTCCGGCGAGGTCGAAGGCTTCCTACCAGCCAGGGCCAGATCAGGTAGAACTGCTCTTCGACGCCAATCGACCATGTGTGCGAACACAGCGGCATTTCGTGGTAGAGCGTGAGCGCTATATTGGGCATAACGATTCCAAAAAATGCCAGCTTTTGCCAGAAATGGTCATAGGCATGTTCGGAAACACCAGGAATATAAAGCGCCGGGATGTGCGGAAATACGAAAAAACTTAATCCAATGATCCAGAAATAGAGCGGCCAGATGCGCAAAATGCGTCTTACGTAGAAATTGCCGATATGAATGCGACCGGCATACTGCTTTTCGGCCAGTAACAGATACGTGATCAGAAAGCCACTTAAGACAAAAAACAGTGCAACGCCTAAGCGTCCGGCCTGATAAACAACCGGGTGTTCGTTGGTTTTGTCGAAGGTGTCCGTATAACCATAAATGGTCTTAAACTGCTCAATATGGTGAAAGACCACCGAGGATGCTGCAAGAAAACGTACTCCGTTAAAGCCGGAAAAATAGACGGCGGATGGGTTTTTAGCCGACATAGTCACTAATTCGGTTCAGCCGTAAAAGTACGTAAAAAGTATCCTTGCTACGTTAGTTTCGGTAACAAGAAACGCTTTCAATTGGTCCGGAACTGAGCAACCGGCCCACTCAGGCACAACTCATCAGGAGGAAAATCCCCGGCTGCGCCCGCCAAAAAAACCACTTCGCCCACGCGAAGGACGACTTGTCCGCACAACGCGCGACGTGCGGACATTCTCGCGAATCTGGTGCGAACGTTCGTATACGCTGGGGTTAGTATAAAAACGCGAACCGTATCGGCGCTCGTCGTCGCGGTACTGAGGAGCCGTAGAACGGCCTAACATATAGCCCAGACTTCCCCAAAGCAGCGCATTGGCCAGACCATTGTGATGATGAGTTCGGTAGGCACCCGGATTGTGCAGATAGGTATGAGTTGATTCATCACTTTCAACTAGTCGTTTGGCGGCTTCAACACTAAGCGTATCGCGGTGGCCATCGTAATAGCTTACAATAGCGCCCGCCTGAGTGGGGTCGGCCTGCACCTCGTCCGTAATTTTAAAATTACCCGGAGCCGTTTCGGTGATGTAGGTACGAACACCTTTGCCGAAACGGGTTTCGGTTTCGTAATCGTCGGATTGATTATTGCCACAACTTTGCAAGAGGACAGAGCCATTAAGCAAAGCCAGACTAAGCGTAGTACTTAAGGTAATATCTTTTACGCGCCGAAGAACGGCATGTTTGCGAAGCGGTGTCATAGCTTTATCAATTTGAGTACGCTAAACTACCGCTCTTGCTATCGGGGTGCAAGCAGATACGGATAAACCGTTGCGGGTCTTCACCAACGGTCGCTAGAACGGACGATGGTGATTGCCGAAGAGTACTGAAATGCCAGCCGATGCACTAACAATGCTGATGGGGCGGTCGCTGCTGTAATACGAACTTTCCGACTGCCCGTTGGTAGTTTTCGCTTTCGATGTCAGGTTATTAAATTGGCAAAGGGCCTGGGTGTAATCGCCATTGAGGTTCAATGAAAAGCTCCGGCCCAGTCGATAGCGAACGCTTATTCCGCCACCCAATGCCGTTGCCGTACTGGTCGATCCGGTTGTTTGCACCGACATATCAACGGGTCCAATATTTCCGGCAATGGCTGTATTGGGTAAAACGGCCTGGGCTCGGCCTGCCAGGAGCCGGGCATCGATAGCAAACCGACCAAGTGGAATACTAACGTAAGGCCCACCCATAATGGTTGTTACTGACCAGTTATCCGCTTTGACAGTCCATACATCGTTTTCATTGCGGTAAACAGTTGTTAGCAAGGCGTCGGTTTGTAGCGCATTGCGGTGTTGTTCTCCTTTTATCATCAAACCCACGCGCCCAATAATGCGATAGCCCGCTGCTACGTTTATCGATAGACCACGTCCGGCCATGCTAGCCTGATTGTCGATGGGGGAGCAGCTACCAAAGTGACCAACCGGTAAACTGGCTCCTGCCGACACGGCAAAGAATCCTTTTTTATCCTGATGCGATAAAATAAATGTCTTCTGACAAAACGAAACGGTGGTCATACCGGCCGCCAACACGGTTAAATAAAGCTTCTTCATGGCGTAACGGGCTATAAATGAGTTTGGTATAGGCTTTCTGTAGGCTTATACAAACAAATTCGGTGCCACGATTACGCTTCTGACTCTTATTAAAGAAATTATTTTCCCTGCTTATCCTTTAAAAGTCTCAGATACACGCCGTTGGTCCAGCCAAAACCATCCTGGTTCGGGTATTCACCTCCGCCCGTAGTCAGTGATGCGTCTACCACATTATATTTCTCCATCATTTTGCCCGTAGCTTTAAAGACCTTGTCGTTGAGGCTAAGCCAGCGGTCGCGCCCTTCGTTGGCTGTTTCGGCGAAACCATAGTTTAAAAGACCTCGGTAAACAATCCACTGCAAAGGTGCCCAGCCATTGGGCCAGTCCCATTGCTGACCACTTTGCTGGAGGGTTGTAACCCAGCCGCCCGCCTGTAAGAAATCCGATTTCAGGCGTTCATGAACGCGTTCGGCCTGTTGGGGCGTGGCCAGCCGGAAGAAAAGCGGAAAAACTCCGGCCAGCGTGAGCGAGGGTATCTGTTTTTGGGAAACGGCATCATAGTCATGAAAAAAGCCGGTTTCTTCGTTCCAGAACACGCGCTGAATTGCTTTCTGGCGATCATTAATCAACGGATCAAAATCGTCGTAGGCTGTTTTCCAGGCACCGGTCTGGATGGCTATATTGTGGAGAGTTACTTCGAGCCAGTATAGCAGGCAATTTAGATCAACCGGCGCAATATCGGCAGTATGAATATGCGCCAGCGTATGCTCATCGCGAAACCAACGACTGCTGAAATCCCAGCCCGATTCGCAGGCGGCCCGAATATGATTATAAAGTTCTTCGGGAGCGATGCCCAATGGTTCTGCTTTTTCGAGCAGTTCAATTTCCTGCCGATAGGATTCCGGTCGAGGAGTAGGTGTGTCGTCCCAGTAGCGGTTCAGAAAAGTACTGTCGTCGATTCGTACAACGCGCTGACTGGCCGATTGGCCTTGATACACGTTTGGCAGCCCGGCCATCCAGAAATCGTATTCGCGCTGGAGTTGCGGCTGGTAGCGGGCAAGTACGGCTTTCCCGTCAATATCAGCCAGCAAGCCAACCATAAGGGCGAAAAAAGGCGGTTGTGACCGACTCAGAAAATAGGTTCGATTGCCGTTGGGGATAAAACCAAATGTATCGATGAGGTAGGCAAAATTATCGACCATTCCCCGAATCAGCTCAGTCCGACCCGATACCTGAAGGCCCAGTATGGTAAAGTAGCTGTCCCAGTAAAAAATCTCCCGAAAGCGGCCACCCGGCACAACATATGGGTGCGGAAGGGCCACGCGTGAACTCCCCGCAACGGGCATATCGGCAGGGCGGGTCAGCCGATCCCACAAGCGGTCGATGTGGTCGGCGGTGGCGAGGGTTGTATCGCTGACGTAGTTACCAGCAGCTTGCTCAGGGACAACAAAATGGTCGCGGATGAAAGAATCCAGGTCAAAACCGGGCTTTATTTTTTCGACATCGTAGCGTGCCCTAAGCTCGTTTGCCGGAAGTCTGGGTATACAGTCGACAAATGTTTTGGAGTCACTGAAAACATAACTTAACTGAACATCGCGGAATAAGGGCCCAAAAAGCTGGTCGGGCGATAAAAAATGCAGGTGCGCAGGCAGTGTTGGAGACACGATTTTCTATGAAAGTAAGAGTAACGGTGGTTTTTGCTACAACAAAAGAAATAGTATAATTCTGACAAGAAAAGAATTTCCGTATGTTTATCCCCACTGAACTTGTAACCACCGTACTTTTATGAATTTTTGGCGTGTTAAATTATCGCTTTTACTAAACTATTTTGTCTTTGCCATTCTGCTAAACAGCGTTGGAACAGTTATTCTTCAGGTACAGAATAACTATAGCGTATCGGCCTCATCAGCCAGCGTTCTGGAAGCCTTCAAAGATCTTTCGATCGCATTTGTCTCGTTCATTGTTGCTTCTTACATCACCCGTATTGGTTATAAGCGAGCCATGCTCATTGCTCTCGGCATCGTAACGGTGTCCTGTCTGCTTATGCCACAACTACCTGGCTTCTGGACAACGAAATTGCTCTTTGCGGCTACTGGAGCCAGTTTTGCGTTGATTAAAGTCTCCATTTTCGCTACCATTGGCCTGGTTACTGACGATTCGAATGGGCACGCCAGTTTTATGAACTTTCTGGAGTCGTTTTTTATGATTGGGGTGCTATCTGGCTATTTTCTGTTTAGCGCCTTCGTCGATGATACGAATCCCAGATCGACTTCGTGGCTGATGGTCTATTATGTGCTGGCTGGCATTGCACTGGTTGCGTTTCTGCTTCTGCTCAGCACACCCATCGATGAGTCGAGTATTCAGCGCGAAACAATTAATGCACCACTGGCCAAAGCACTGGTGGCCGATCTGGGCGATATGGTTAAACTGGCCATTACGCCGGTTGTGCTGGTGTTTATTGTAACGGCCTTCATTTATGTGCTGATGGAGCAGGGCATCATGAGCTGGTTGCCTACGTTTAACAGCCAGATCCTGAAATTGCCGATTTCGCTCAGCATTCAGATGGCCAGTATTCTGGCCGCTTCAACGGCGATTGGCCGATTTATGGCGGGCTTGCTGCTGCGTCGGCTGTCGTGGTATTGGCTGCTGATCATCTGCCTGATTGTGGCTGCAGGGCTGGTGTTGCTGGCCTTACCGCTAGCCGCGTCGGTGGGCGAGAAAAAAGTAACGGGCTGGGCCGATGCACCAATTGCTGCGTTCATTTTTCCAATGATTGGCCTCCTGATTGCCCCCATTTATCCAGCCATTAACTCCGCTATCCTGAGTAGTTTGCCGCTACGGAAGCACGGACCAATGGCCGGGTTGATCGTTATCTTCTCGGCGCTTGGCGGCACTACGGGCTCCATCATTACGGGCCACGTTTTCGAAGCCTACGGTGGGCAAACGGCTTTCTATTTCTCGCTGGTGCCAATTGGACTGTTGGTTGTTTTACTGACCATATTCCGACGGATGCAGGCGAAGGCCGGTATTTCGGATAAAGTGGTACTGGATAAGGCCGCAATGGGGGGGCATTGATAGGAAAATAACTCCTGGGCAGAGGCTGTTTTTAAGTTATGGGCATTTTCAGAACATACTTGTCGCTGCGCGGTTTTTTTTGTATCTTAGCCAGATTACACAGCTCGACTAATGAACTTCAAATTAACGTCAGAATTTCAGCCTACCGGCGATCAGCCAAAGGCCATTGAACAACTGGTTAAGGGTATAAAAGAGGGCGAACCGGCTCAGGTATTGCTCGGGGTCACGGGATCAGGCAAGACATTTTCTGTAGCCAATGTTATTGCGCAAACCAATCGACCTACGCTGGTACTGAGTCATAACAAGACCCTGGCAGCACAGCTTTACGGCGAATTCAAGCAGTTTTTTCCTGAAAATGCGGTCGAATACTTCATCAGCTATTACGACTACTACCAGCCCGAAGCATACATTGCTACCACCAATACCTACATCGAAAAAGATCTGGCCATCAACGAAGAAATCGACAAACTACGGCTGGCTGCTACGTCGGCACTGATGAGTGGTCGGCGGGATGTGATTGTGGTCGCTTCGGTGTCGTGCATCTATGGCATGGGTAATCCCGAAGAATTTAAACGAAATGTGGTGCGGATTGGTGTGGGCGAACGCATGAGCCGAAATCAGTTTCTGCATCAACTGGTCGAGATTTTGTATAGCCGTACGGAAGGCGATTTTCAGCGGGGTAATTTCAGAGTCAAGGGCGATACCGTCGATCTGTACGTGGCTTATGCCGATTTTGCGTATCGGGTCATCTTTTTTGGCGATGAAATCGAGACCATTCAGCAAATCGACCCATCGACGGGCCGAAAAATTTCGGAAGAACAGATCGTGACGATTTTCCCGGCCAACCTGTTCGTAACGGGGCGGGATACGCTCAATAGTGCAATTCATGAGATTCAGGACGATCTGGTTGCGCAGATTCGCTACTTCGAATCTGATTTTCGGGAGCAGGAGGCCACACGGATTAAAGAACGCACCGAGTTCGATCTGGAAATGATGCGCGAGCTGGGCTACTGTTCCGGTATCGAAAACTATTCCCGCTATTTTGATCGGCGGCAACCGGGCCAGCGACCGTTCTGCCTGCTCGATTATTTCCCCGACGATTATCTGCTGGTGATCGACGAAAGTCACGTCACGATTCCGCAGATACGGGCTATGTGGGGGGGCGATCGCTCCCGCAAAACCGCCCTGGTCGATTATGGGTTTCGGTTGCCGTCGGCGATGGATAACCGCCCGCTTACCTTTCAGGAATTTGAAGATTTGTCGGGGCAAACCATTTATGTGTCGGCTACTCCTGCCGACTATGAACTACGCCGGAGCGAAGGTGTTGTTGTCGAACAATTGATTCGCCCAACGGGCCTGCTCGATCCTGAAATTGAAGTACGGCCGAGCCTGAACCAGATTGATGACCTGCTCGAATCGATCGATGGCCGTGTAAAAAATAATGAACGCGTATTGGTCACAACGCTTACCAAACGCATGGCCGAAGAACTCACAAAATACCTCGATCGGGTTGGTATTAAAACGCGATATATTCACTCTGAAGTGAAAACGCTCGACCGGGTCGAAATTCTTCGCGATCTGCGACTGGGTAATTTCGATGTGCTGGTGGGGGTAAATCTACTACGCGAAGGGCTCGACCTGCCCGAAGTATCGCTGGTAGCCATTATGGATGCCGATAAAGAAGGTTTTCTGCGCGACATTCGATCGTTGATCCAGACTATTGGCCGGGCGGCCCGGAATGCCAATGGTAAAGTAATTATGTATGCCGACACGATTACGGGATCGATGCAGAAAGCAATTGAAGAAACCAATCGCCGTCGGTCGATTCAGATGGAATACAACGCTGATAATGGTATTGTGCCAACAACCGTACTGAAATCCCGCGAGGCCATCATGGGACAAACCAAAGTGGCCGATTCCAAAGCCAAACATTTTTATGTTGAGCCCGAAGAAATTCGGATTGCAGCCGATCCGGTGGTGCAGTATATGGGCAAAAACGATCTGGAAAAGATTATTAATGAAACGCAGGCTAAAATGGAACGAGCTGCTAAAGACCTCGATTTCCTGGAGGCTGCCCGGCTACGGGATGAGTTATTTCAACTGCGCGATAAACTAAAGCAGGCAATGGCTTAGTAATTTTAAGTGTCTGGTCTGAATCAAGCCAATAGCTTTCGTTCAGACCAGACTCCTAAAATTGCCCGGTTGTAGATAGACTGCCTTTGGTTACAAAAAAACGCTATCTTGCAGTTTATCAGATAGAAAAATCCCTTTCCACTCCCTGCCATGCGTCGTGTCCTTCTTCTACTCGGTATTATTGCTGTTATATTACTGGCCGGTTTTTTTGCTCTCCGTATATGGACCAAGTCCAGCAGTCCGGAGTCGATGGCGTTATATAGCCAGGATGGATTTAGTATAAAAGTTGATTACTGCCGACCGTATAAGAAAGGTCGTACTATTTTTGGCGGATTGGTTCCCTATGGAAATGTGTGGCGTACGGGAGCCAACGAAGCTACAGTAATTGAACTTGGTCAGAATGTCGATATTGCCGGAAAAGCATTGAGTGCCGGAACCTATTCGCTCTGGACAATTCCGACCAGGGAGAACTGGACAATTATTTTCAACCGCGAAACGGGTCAGTGGGGAACAGATTATAACCCCGCTGAGGATGTGTTGCGAGTGCCTGTTCCTGCACAGCCCCACAATCCGGTTGCCGACCAGTTTACGATCATGTTTAGCCCCGAAACGGATGGCGCAGACATGCTTCTGATCTGGGACCAAACCGAAGTGGTAGTACCTATTCGGAAGCAATAGGGCGGTGGGCTTACCGATGAAAACTTTCACTAACGAACTTCAACGCATCGGGCAAACCCGAACGCCAGTAGTTCCAGGTGTGCCCACCATCGCGAACGCGGTATTCGTGCGGAATCTTACGATCGAGAAAAGCCAGGTGTAGCATTGCATTGCCTGCCGATAGCGCATCGTCGTCGCCACAGTCGATATACCACCGTACTTTTATCAGATCACCTTCCGGTGCCGATTGGGCCAGTGTGATTGGACTATTACGCTTCCAGGTAAGAGTCAGTCGGTTTTCTCCTTTAGCTGGCCCGCTAAAAACGGGAGCAAACACCGCATCGTATCGTTCATCAGGAATACTGGCAAACGCTTCATCGGTGCGAATCCCGGCGCTTAGCGCTGCACAACCACTAAATAGTTCAGGATGGTGCATGGCCAGCGTTAACGACCCAAAACCACCCATCGACAAGCCCGAAACCGACCGGAATTCGCGTTGAGTACGGGTTCTAAACATTGAATCGATGTGCGGTATCAACTCCTGCACAAACATATCTTCGTAGCGAATTTTATTCTGGTAGTCGTTGATATAGAAGGTTGTACCGGCGTCGGGCATTACAATAATCATTGGGGGTAATTCGCCGGAGCGGATGCCTGCATCGGCAATACGATCTGCTTCGCCAAACTGTATCCAACTGGTTTCGTTATCGCCATAGCCATGCAGCAAATACACCACCGGATAGCGCCGGTTAGAGGTATAATAATCTGGTGGCAGATAGACCGAGAATTTCACGGCCCTGTTGAGCATCGAACTGTTCCAGATCAGGCTTTCAAGCAGGCGGGTCTGGGGGGCCGATACAACCGGAACGGGGCCATTCGACTGGGGTGTTGTCAATTGGGCCCGCCGTCGGGATTGAGCTGAACTAAGCAGGGGGACAATCAAAAAAATAGAAAACAGTAAAGTGCGGAATGTCATGGGCTTTCTGGTTATAAGGCGAATAAATTTGTAAGAAATTTACCCAGTCCTGGAAATAGGAGTGCTTTGTAGCCGTTTTCCTAAAGAAGAACTCTCCTTTTGTGTAACGAAATAAACTATTGAGTATGCACAAACACTTACTACTCTTTCTCTTTTTTACTGTTAAGGCCCATTCTCAATCGTTACCCGACTGGGAAGACCCGCAGGTGATTAGTATAAATACCGAAAAGCCGCACGCAATCCTGATTCCGTTTGCCTCCGAACAGCAGGCCCTGATGGCTTCCGACTGGCGAACATCGCCTTATGTAAAATTGCTGAATGGTACCTGGAAGTTCCATTGGCTGAAACATCCGAAACTGATTCCTGCCGATTTTTTTCAACCAGCGCTTAATGATCGAAATTGGGACGACCTGCCCGTTCCATCAAACTGGCAGGTGGTTGGCGCCAGAGAGGGGCGGGCATATGACCGCCCTATTTTTACCAACATCAAACATCCCTTTCCGGCCACACCACCCCGTATCACATCTGACACGAATGCCGTAGGGTTATACCGGGTTCGGTTTACAGTGCCCGATAATTTTCAGGGACGAAATGTGTTTCTGCATTTTGCCGGGGTCCAGTCAACGTGCCGGGTTTATCTGAACGGAGAGCCTGTGGGGTATCATGAAGATAGCATGACACCGGCTGAGTTTCTGGTTACAGATAAATTAAAACCGGGCGAAAACCTGCTGGCGGTAGAAGTAATCAACTGGTCGGACGGTAGTTATCTGGAAGATCAGGATTTCTGGCGGTTGTCGGGCATTTTTCGGGATGTGTTTTTGTACGCTACGCCCACAACTTATTTGCGCGATCTGTATGTAACAACGGATCTGGATGAACACTATCTGGATGCTACCCTTAAACTAACAGCCAGTGTTCGGAATCTGTCGTCAACCGGTGCAAAACCAGCTTACCGGTTTCGAGTAATACTCTACGATCCGAAAAAAACGGTTCTGTTTTCAGAAACTATCAACTCAGAAAATGCAACGGAAGTAGGACAGGAAGCAATTTTTCGGCTCAATAAACTCATAAAAGCGCCCGCGCTCTGGAGTGCCGAATTGCCAACCCTCTATACGCTAACCATCCAACTGATTGGTACTAATGGACAACCGACGGAAGCGATCAGCCAGCGACTTGGTTTTCGGGAAATGACGCTAACGGGTGGGAGGCTGTTGCTAAATGGCAAGCCTGTTGTTTATAAAGGGGTTAATCGACATGAGTTTGACCCGAATACGGGACGCGTAATCAGTCGTGAGTCCATGGTTCGGGATATAAAACTCATGAAACAACATAATATCAATGCTGTTCGAACGTCGCACTATCCGAACGTAACGGATTGGTACGACCTCTGCGACGAATATGGGTTGTATGTAATTGACGAAGCCAATATAGAAAGCCACGAACTGTGGTCGAAAGGACAATCGCCAGCCACTAAGCCCGAATGGCGCGATGCGTTTGTGGCGCGTGGAAGGGCTATGGTCGAGCGGGATAAAAACCACCCATCCATCGTAATCTGGTCGCTTGGTAACGAAACCGGAATGGGTCAGAATTTTCGGGACATGGCCGATATTATGCGCCTGATCGACCAGACACGACCGATCCACTACGAAGGACGACAACCTTACAATGGCACCTCGCTGACCAGTTTTGATATTATTTCGACCATGTATCCATCGGTAGACGACATGGTTAAGCTGACGGAAAAAGACCCCAGCCGCCCGCTGATTATCTGCGAATATGCCCATGCAATGGGCAATAGCGTCGGTAATTTAAAAGACTATTGGACTGTTATTGACAAATACCCCCGGATGCAGGGGGCTTTCATCTGGGACTGGGTCGATCAGGGGTTGCGGCTAAGAGACAAGGCCGGGAATGAATTTACCGATCATATCAATCATATCGATGGGGCCAATGCGGGCGATGGCCTCGTTAATCCAGACCGAACGCCCCAACCCGAAATCAACGAAGTAAAACAGGTTTATCAATACGTAAAGCTCACCACTCCAACCGCCTTGTCGGCGGGCCAGCCAGTTAAAATCTATCTCAAAAATACATATAGTTTTCTGTCGCTTGAGCCATTCCGGCTGGATTGGGAGTTGATACGGAATGGCGAAGTTGTGCAGCGCGGACGGGAAAATAATTTGGTTGCCAAACCTGGCCAGACTCAGGTTTTAACACTACCTGTCCACATCGACGCAGTTGTTGATCTTCGCCAGATTACGGGTAATGCACGAGCCGTTTCGGCCGATCAGTCTCCCTTGCTTAATGAATATTTTCTGAATGTCAGCGTATGCCTGAAACAGGCGACCGATTGGGCGGGGGCCAATCATGAAGTAGCGTTGGGCCAGTTTCCAGTAGAAATAAATACGCCTGCACCACCCGTAATCGGACTAAATCGCCTAGGAACTCTGAAAATTACGCCAACTGCTACTGACTTAACTGTGCGTGGCAAAGATTTTGCTGTTGTATTTAGCAAAACTACCGGTACGCTGAATCAGTGGTTTTATAAAGGGAAAAACCTGCTGCTGGAGGGGCTTCAACCCAGTTTCTGGCGCGTGCCAACGGATAATGACGAAGGGGGTGGGAAGCGTTCGTTTGCAGCTCGCTGGCGGCAGGCTGGCCTGGATACCATCCGGGCCCGGCCGGTAGATTTCAAAGTGGAGTCGCGCCCGCAGTTGGTTCGGGTTAGCTGCACGAACGAACTGGTCGGAAATGGGGGGAGCATTCTTCAACAAACCGACTATGTCGTTTATGGTACGGGCGATGTGCAGGTGACAACGTCTTATACCCCTTCTGGTTCGTTGCCTCCGCTGGCACGAGTAGGTATGCAACTGCAATTACCCGCCACAATGTCGATGCTGAAATGGTATGGACGTGGCCCCTTTGAAAGCTATGCCGATCGAAAAGACGCGGCAAAAATTGGATTGTATGATGGGAAAATTGCCGATCAGTTTTTTCCATACACGATGGCACAGGAAAATGGTAATAAAACCGACGTTCGCTGGGCCGAACTAACCGATGATGCAGGACTTGGATTGCTAATTATGAGCGATATAAGTAAGGGTGCCTGGCTTACTATAAATGCTCGTGATTATACAGATGAAGCCTTACTTCGAGCAAAACATACCAATAGCCAGGAACTGGAACGAGGGAAAATCACGGTTGTGAACATCGATCTGGCACAAATGGGTTTAGGCGGGGATGATAGCTGGTCTCCGCGTGTGCATCCCGAGTATCAGTTGCCCGCAACGGAAGCGTATAGCTATTCATTCCGAATGCGTCCGGTTGATGCCCGAACCAATATCAATGAAGTAGTAGGTTTATTGCTTCCAAACTAACTAATTAAGTGGCGTTTCGGGATGTGTTACGTCATAAAGCGAATGGGCGACCAACCCGTTTAAGATGTATCGATTAATAGAATTGATGATCAAATTTTTTGTTTTAATTATATTAATTTGATCATCAATATATTTTGTGTCTCTATTTTGAAAGGGCTTTATTACTTAGGTTTGCAGTTGTGGACGCAAAATGACTATTTTCGTCCCGGTGCTGTAGCACGCCAAAAATCATACCCACGCGCATGGCCAAACTGATTATCGTAGATGACGAAAAGAGCATTCGGGCAGCTCTACGTGATATTTTAGAGTACGAAGGCTACGAGGTAGACGAGGCTAAAGACGGCGAAGAAGGATTAGACATGATTATGCGCACAAACTACGATGTAGCGTTGTGCGATATTCGTATGCCTAAAATGGACGGGCTGGAGTTGCTGCTAAAGGCTCACGAAGCAAGTAAGGGCACCCAGTTTATTATGATTTCTGCCTATGGTAATGTGGAAAATGCCGTTGAAGCCACTAAACGGGGAGCTTTCGATTTCATCACAAAACCACCCGATTTGAACCGACTTCTAATTACTGTTCGGAATGCTATTGAGCAGGCCAAGCTCGTTCAGGAAACCAAAACCCTTAAAAAGAGAATCTATAAACTCAACGAGATTGTTGGCGATTCAGAGCCCATTCGGAAGGTAAAAGAAACCATCAATCGGGTGGCGGCAACCGAAGCCAGGGTGCTGATTACAGGTGCCAATGGTTCCGGGAAAGAGATGGTTGCCAAGCAAATTCATGAGAAAGGCAATCGGTCGAATCAGCAACTGGTTGAAGTGAACTGTGCCGCTATCCCGGGTGAGCTGATTGAAAGTGAACTTTTTGGCCACGAGAGAGGAGCGTTTACCGGAGCCAGCGCCCGCCGTGTCGGTAAATTCGAACAGGCAGATGGCGGAACGTTGTTTCTGGATGAAATCGGCGATATGAGCCTGTCGGCTCAGGCAAAAGTACTCCGGGCGCTTCAGGAAAATAAAATTACCCGCGTTGGGGGCGACAAGGAAATTAAGGTTAACGTTCGGGTTATTGCGGCTACCAACAAAGATCTCCGGCAGGAAATAGCGAACGGTAATTTTCGCGAAGATTTATTCCATCGTCTGAGTGTTATTGTTATTCACGTACCACCGCTGGCCGAGCGTCGTTCCGATATTCCTCTACTGGCCGATAAATTCCTGCAGGATATAGCCACTGAGTATGGCGCACCACCTAAAGAACTAACTCCCGATGCAATGGTGTATCTGCAATCGTTGCCCTGGACGGGAAATGTACGTGAACTTCGAAACGTAGTCGAACGATTGGTTATCATGTGTGGTGACGAAATTACACTCGATGACGTAAAAGCATATGCCTAAAGGAATGATTTAATGATTGAATGATTGAATTGTCAGCTTAAAATATCAATCATTCAATCATTAAATTACACCCCCGCACATCGGAGTTGTCGAAACGGCCGATAACGCGGAAGTCTCCGTTTTCACCCACATATTGGCCTAAGTCCTGCGTTTCAATAAAGGAGCAGGAATCCAGATTAGCAAGGTCGATTACATTAATTCCTCCGCTTCGTTTATAATTGCTAGGGTAAACCAGAAATGGGTCGTTAATGTCGCGGAGCAAAATACGAAGCGTCGAACTCACCCCAAACACGCCATTCCCCTGCGAATAGGCCTGCGAAAGTAGTTCTGTCATACCATATTCAGAATGGACGGACCGGATATTTAGGCGTTGGGTCAATATCGTGTGTACTTCTTCTCGCAGGAGTTCCTGCCGACGCCCTTTCATACCACCCGTTTCCATAACAATCAGGTTTGGGGCCTGTCCCAGAAACGATAAGTCCTCCCCCGATTCGGCCCAATCCAGCAAACCAAACGTAACTCCAATGAGCAGAATTTTTTTCTGATCGGGTTGTTGTGTAAGTTGCCGGAGTTGTTCGGTTAGTTCAGTGTGGTTGTGTAGAAAAAAACCCGACTTTTCGGAACCGGTCTTTGCCATAAATCGCTGAACCATATACACCAGCGATGAGTTATTTCGTTCAAGATACGATGGTAGCAGGGCCAGAATATGAAAGTTGTTGAGTGGACCGTAGGTCTGCTCGAAAATATGCGTACTGATGGCGTCGTACAGATCCGTATCGGGCACATAATGACGACTGGTCTGGTCGGCCTGCGTGGTACCGCTACTGGCAAACGTAACCGTGTTGGAAGGTAGCTTAGCGCCGGTTTCGAAGCCGGTCAGAATCTGGTGTTTTTTGAAGAAACCGATCGGCATGAACGGTATCCGGCCTAGTTCAGTAATCTGATTGGGTTGAATGCCCAGGTAGTGCAGATAGGTTCGATAGATCGGATTAAACGCGGCCTGGTAACGGAAAATAGCCAGCGACAATGGTTCAAAAAACGACTGATCGATGGTTTGTGTAGTAAGAGTCAATACCTGCTGGCGTAACGATTGACGAAGTGAAGCTGCTTCTGGCAAAAGCATTTTAAAATAGAGTAATAAAAACGTTTATCTGCAATACGAGTACAACAGTATGCAACGACAACTAATTCAATCATATCTTGTGGTGTTAGGAATTGCCCTGACGCTGTCGTCCTGTTTTAATGAACCGAATTACTCCGATACGCCCTCGCTTGAGTTTAAAGGTATTTTTAAATACACCATCGCTGCCGGACAAGGGGTTGGTAAATCGAAGCGAGATTCGGTCGTTATTACTGTTGGTTTTAAAGATGGTGACGGAAATCTGGGCACCAACACCAGTTCGGCTACCTATAAAACCGATTCGGTGCATTACGCTCAGAATGGGGGATGGGGCAATTATCAGATCCGCACGTTTCGCTATATCAACAAACAGTATGTCGAATATCCGCAAACGGTCAATAATTTCCTGATTTTTCCTGATCTGACCGAAGGAAAGCCCAAAGGCGCTATTGAAGGAACGCTGGATTTTAACCAGATCTTTACGTACGGAACCACCGTGCAGATTTATCCCACAAAATTCATGATCAAAATTCGGGATCGTAGCCTCAATGAGAGCAATGTGATTGAGACCGATACCGTAAGTGTGCCCTTCCCGGTTCAATAATAATCGTTAGTGTTGGGCTGCTTTTACTGAAGGCTGTGGTTCCACGGCCTTTGCTTGTTTATCGGTATGCAGAACAATTCGGAAGGTGGTACCTTTGCCAACTTCCGAGCTTTTCACAAACAGTCGGCCGTTATGATACTCTTCAACAATTCGTTTGGCCAGCGTTAAACCCAACCCCCAACCGCGTTTTTTGGTGCTGAATCCCGGCGAAAAAACCTTCTGCATGCTGGCCTTTGGAATGCCTTTACCGGTGTCGGTAATATCAATGGCAATTTCATTGGTAGGCAGTGGTAGAATGTTCAGTTTCAGTTCACCCACGCCTTTCATGGCATCAACGGCGTTTTTGCAGATATTTTCAATAACCCACTCAAATAACAGCTTATTGATCTTAACCATCTGATTGGGCGGCAACTGACTCGTCATACTCATTTTTACTTTCGTAGAAATGCGTTTCGACAAATAGCCGGTAAACTGCCTTACAACTTCGTTGATATTTTCTTCTTTCAGGGTCGGTATTGAGCCAATGCTGGAGAAACGCGACGTAATGGTTTCGAGCCGCTGAACATCTTTTTCGATTTCATCGGTAATAGATGGATCAAACTGGCCCGGATCGGAGCGCATATACTCAATCCACGCCATCAGCGACGACATAGGCGTTCCTAACTGATGGGCCGTTTCTTTGGCAAGACCAACCCAGACGCGGTTTTGTTCGGCCCGGCGCGACGAACTAAAGGCCAGATAGGCCAGAACGCCCAGAGCGGTCAGGATGGTAAGCAGCGCATACGGAAAATAAGTTAACTGCCGCAGCAGCTTTGAGTTGTCGTAATAAACCAGACCGCGTTCGCCATTGCCAATTTCAACCACAATGGGCGGATGCCGCTTGCGCATTTCATCGATCTTATCCCGAAGAAATTGCAGCTTCTGATCGTCCGTTAAATTTTCGGGGAACTCAATGTTCAACGGCTTCGAAATTTGCCCGTTCGGGTCGCGGTAAATGGCAGGAACCGTTTTGTTGGCTTCCAGAATTTCACTCGTCACAAAAGTAAGATCTCCCGAATCGAAGTGGGCCGGATCAACTAAATAGGCTATGCTTTTGGCGTATAGCTGCACATAATGTTCTTCCCGGTCTTCCAGCTTGGTAATTAGTCGATCTGTATAGAGCAACGATGCCGTTCCTACCAAAAGCAGGTTAAGAGCGACTATAATTTTCAGAATATTATTCTGACTATAAATATCAAATGATTTCAGCATGGTTTTAGAGAGCCGCTTTACAGATTTCGCCAAACGACTCTGTTCTGCAAAGAACCTTCATAATAGTATAAAAATAGATCAATAAGCAACGGATTATGTGATTGGTCCGTATTTAACTCACTAGTAGGAACCTATTTGATCTATAAACGGGAAAAGAGTATTAATTGTGCAAAACTGAACGACTCTTCTACCGCATCTGTTAGGAAATCAAATAGGATTCAACAAAGAAACATAGATTCTATTTGGATAAATTCTAAATAGAGCAACCGATTACACAGTCTGTTTCCATGTCCGGTAATTGTACCGTAATTTTGTGCTGGCTAGCGCCAACTAGTGTGATTCGCAACAATGTTAGAGACTTTTAAATCAATTAGTTTATCCCACAAAACAGCCCCTCTTCGGGTGCGGGAGCTAATTGCACTTAGCGAAGATGAAGCAAAGCATCTGATGCTTCGGCTGCGTGATTTTTTTGGGTTGTCAGATGTATTGGTTGTATCGACCTGCAACCGTACAGAAATCTACTATGCGTTAGATCAGGCCAGTATTGGCTCGAATCTGAATACAGAAATTGCCCGGTTGCTACTGATCGAAAAAGGGTTGACCGACACTGACCAATATTTGCCTTATTTCCAGTTTTTCGATGTTCATACCGATGCCGTTACGCATCTGTTTGAAGTATGCGTTGGCCTGCATTCGCAGGTAGTTGGCGATATGCAGATTCCAAATCAGGTGAAACAGGCCTACCAATGGTCGGCCGATCTGGGTATGGCGGGGCCGTTCCTGCATCGGTTGATGCATACGATTTTCTTTACAAACAAGCGGGTTGCTCAGGAAACGCCCTTCCGCGATGGTGCTGCTTCAGTATCCTATGCGGCCGTTGAGCTGATCGAAGAACTGGTTGGCAACAATCAGAATCCGAGTGTGCTGGTGATTGGCCTGGGCGAAATTGGAGCCGATGTGTGCCTGAACCTTCAGGACCGCAATCTGAAAAATATTACACTTTGCAATCGCACGCAGGCTAAAACCGAAGCCCTGGCCGAAAAATATGGTTTTCGGGTGGCCGATTTTGCAAACCTGACCGACGAAATTCGCCAGGCCGATGTTATCATCTCGTCGGTAATGCGCGATGAGCCGCTGATTACGCCCACGTTGCTACAGGGCCTGAACGTACTGACCTACAAATATTTTATTGATCTTTCGGTACCGCGCAGTGTCGATGCCGCCGTTGAGCAGATTCCGGGTGTGCTGGTCTATAACATTGATCATATTCGAAACCGGGCCGACGAAGCATTGAATCAGCGGATGGCGGCTATTCCGCAGGTTGAAGCCATTGTGGCACAAGCCGTAGCCGAATTTAGCGACTGGTCGAAAGAAATGGTCGTTTCGCCCACGATCAACAAACTCAAGAATGCGCTGGAGCAGATTCGTAAGGAAGAAATTGCCCGGCACATGAAGCACCTGACCCCCGACGAGTCGGAAAAAGTCGACAAAATTACGCGGGGTATCATGCAGAAAATTATTAAACTACCTGTGTTGCAGCTCAAAGCAGCCTGCAAACGCGGTGAGGCCGAAACACTGATCGATGTGCTAAACGATTTATTCGATCTCGAAAAACATACGGCCGACGATCCAAAACACTCTTATTAATGCTTTGAATCTAAACGGTTTTAGTAGTCAAACTCCCGAATCAATACTGATCCGGGAGTTTTTTATGTTAGCTAATCGCGCCAGCCATCGGGTTTGAAAGGGGTTCTGCTATTACCCGGAACGCAAATTGCCGTGGGCGGTCGTGGTGGTCCGCCAAAAATTCGAATGTTGGGATAAGGGTAGATAGGCTCCGGGTTGGGTTGCCGTTGATTGAGTGCGAAAAACAACTCAGAACCTTTTTGGGTAGATGGTCCATCAGGATCGGTTTGCCCCAGCGGCAGCCCCTGCACATCCGTGCGGTCGATCCAATACCGGAGCGTTGCAATAGCCGATGCCGTAAAGTAGCCAATAATTCGTTGTTGTGGATTGGCAATGTTCAACACATTGCCAACCGGAGCCGATGGGGGAGAGTCGGTAAGCCCGTTTACGTTCTGGGTCTGGTCCTGAAACCGTTTGAAATAGGAATAAGCGTTTTGAGTCAGCGCCATCTGCCGAATTTCTACCAGACAGGCCGTACTGTCGTAATACGGAATCTGCGCAACGTTTCGATGCTGAATGGAATTACCATTGCTGAACTGATCGTCGAACACATCAATAGCGCTACTATATAGAATTTCCCAGCAGTCGGTGCGGCAGGGATAGTCGTAGGTATATAATCCCTGAATGAAGGGTGGCTGACCCGATTCCCGGTAATTGATGGGCACAAAACAGTCTTCGTAAAGGTCGTTGCCGGAAACGTAGAAGGTGGCATCTTGGTAAACGTGCGGCAGAATATTATTGACGGCATAAACTCCTTGCAGACAACTCCGGCACCAGCTTTGTTTTTCCCAGAGTTTCCATTCCCAGCGGTAATAGTTGTGCTGATTGGCTGGGTCATTAACATCAATAAACACATCGTGCCCGGCCCGAAACTGACCTGGCAACTGCTGCCCAACGGGCAAACTGTTCAGGTTGAAGCGGGCGGTTGCATTAGCAATAGGCGGGACGGCCTGCATTACTTCGGTTGCCGACCTATAACGGCTGCCATCACTGAGCGTAAAGCGAAGCTGGTAACTATGGCCAACCTGCCCCCGAAAATCGCTGGGCAACTGATAGCTGCCCTCTTCGGTCTCATGAGCGATCACCACTTCCACCGAATCGACTACTACTTCAACTGTGGCGTTGGTGATAGGAGTCGAGCCAAACCGGCCAGTTAGTGGGTCAGCTTTTGATCGATTCAGGCGAATAAGCTGGGGCTCGGGCAGGTTGTTAATGGTTCCATCAATAACCATAATATCAATTGTCGAATAGATAGGCAAATCATAAGGGTCAGTACAACTACTTACTACCAGTGCAAAAAGCAATCCGACAATACTCGAAACAAAACGCATATACTTACTATAAGACGGTAATTTAACGAGATTTAGTTGATATATAGCCCGAATTTCGTATAATAAATGAAAGGCCGTTTGCGGCTCAGGGCATAGGTAGATTCCCGAATAGAAATGATTTAGTTGTCATATCCTGAGCCACTTGTCATTGGCAAACAAACCTAAAAGGTATAAGCTGGCCGGATACTAACTAAGCTATCAATGACTACTTCGTAATGGGTAGTGAAAGTGTCGAAATTAAACCACACCGTTCGTTTCATGAATCGATCATTACTCATTGCGGGTCTTTGCCTATTGCTCTCAACAACACTACGGGCTCAACTACTGTATACGCTCTCGGGAACCGTGCGCGATTCGGCCAATCAGCAACCTATTGTTCGGGCGGCTGTTGTGGTCGATTACGAAAAGACAGCGAAAGGAACCTATACCGATGCTCAGGGCAAATTTTCGATTCAGCTTCGTTCAGGACAACATATTATTGTGGTTCGAAACATTGGTTATGTTCCTTTCCGAACAACTCTTCAGGTTCGGGGTAACACAACGCTCAACGTTTTACTCCCATCAGTAGCCAGCCAGCTCGAAGAAGTGGTTGTGACCAGCAAAGGCTACGACCGTACTGTTCGACAGCCTCTGTTGGGCGTTAGTCAGATCAATATTGCTACACTTAAAAAAATGCCGGCCGCCCTGGGCGAAGTCGACATTCTGCGTAGTCTGCAAATGCTGCCGGGCGTAACCAGCGTAGGCGAAGCGGCCAATGGGGTCAACATTCGGGGCGGAACCACCGATCAGAACCTGATTCTGCTGGACGATACGCCCATTTTTAATCCTACGCATATGTTCGGGTTGTTTTCGGTGTTTCCACCCGACGCCGTTAGTGGGCTCGATCTGTATAAAGGTAACGTACCCGCTCGTTATGGCGGCCGGGCGGCTTCAGTGCTCGACATCAGTTTACGGAATCCTGGTCTGGATCAGTTTAGGCTCAATGGCGGCATCAGTCTGGTAGCAAATCGGCTGACGGTCGAAGCGCCGATTATAAAAGGCAAACTGGGCATCCTGGTGTCGGGACGGGGGGCTTTCAATGATTTTCTACTGCGGTTAGTATCCGACCGGTTCAACGATATCCGGGCCAGGTTTGGCGATGGGGCAACCAAGCTCTTCTGGCGGGTAAATGATCGGAACACCGTAACGGCAATGGGTTATTACAGTCAGGATTTGTTTCAGACCAATTTGCTGGGAAGTTTGGCTAATATCAATGCCGTAGGTACGCAATATGCTCAGCAGACCGCCAACGGTATGGTGCGCTGGTTTCATGCCTTCAATGATCGAACTAATCTGCAAACCACCGCTTTGGTCGCTCAGTATGTACCGAAGATTCTGTCTATAGAAGACAGCACGAACAACAAAGTGGTACTAAAACAGATGGTGTTGCAGCGACAGATCAAATCGAACCTTAACTATCAACTCGACAATCAGAAGATTGAAGTAGGCATCAGCGGAACCCATTACCGACTTAATCCGGGTGAGTTGATCCCTAATAACAGTCGGGCAGTCAACTACCAGAAAACACCAATCGAGAATGCTCTGGAACTTGCCATTCATGCCGAAGACGAAATCAGTTTGTCCGACAATCTGGCTCTTTCGGTCGGGTTGCGCTATTCGCATTTTCTGACCTTAGGCCCGTCGGTAGTTCGGCAATACGCTGCTGATGAGGTTATTGATGCCACAACCGTAGTAGACTCAACTGTGTACGGGGCCAGCCAGATTAGTAAGCAGTATGGTGGCCTGGAGCCCCGGCTGGGACTGCGGTATGCGATTGGTGCAAATTCGTCGGTCAAAATAGGCTATAACCTGATGCGGCAATACATGCAGGTAATTACCAACACCACTACACCATTGCCTACTGCCCGCTGGAAAACGGCCGATGCGCATATTCAGCCGCAGGTTAGTCAGTTGTGGTCGGCTGGCTATTTTCATAATTCGAAAAACAACATCTTCGAACTGTCGGCCGAGGTGTACTGGCGGAGCACGCAGCACATTCTGGACTATAAGCCGGGAGCCGATTTTTTGCTGCAACCCTATCCGGAAACACAATTACTGCCGGGGCGCAGTAAGGCATATGGGGTAGAGGTAATGCTGGCCAAAAAGAAAGGCGAGCTAACAGGCTGGATCAATTACACCTACGCCCGAACCCTGAATCAGGTAAATCAGGGTGTCGATTTTCTACAACAAATTAACGATGGCAACTGGTATCGGGCCAATTACGACCGTCCGCACAGTGTCAATATCAGCCTGAATATCAACCAGGGGCGCCATCATAGCTTTTCGTTCAATTTTGCTTACAGTACGGGGCGGCCCTATACGGCTCCCGAAGGCTTTATCCGGTATCAGGGTCGAACGTATCCGTATTATAACGAACGAAATCAGTATCGACTGCCCGACTATCACCGGCTGGATTTTGCCTGGAATATCTATAATCCCAGTCTGAAGAATCGGCGCTGGCAAGGGCACTGGACCTTTACGGTTTACAACCTATATGGCCGTCGGAATGTGTATTCGATTTTCTATCGGACAGAAGGGCAAACCACAAACCCGTACCGGCTGAGCATTTTTGCCGCTCCGATTCCTAGTTTAAGCTACAATTTCGAGTTTAAATAAACAGCTCAACGCTATGCGTCATGTTCGACTTTATCTATGCTGGAGCACCTTCCTTCCGCTTCTGTTAGCAACGGCCTGCGTTGATCCCGAAAATCTGGTGTTGCATGGCACAGTGGATCTGCTTGTTGTTGACGGAACAATCACCAATCTGGTCGAACCGCAACTCATTCGGCTCAACCGGTCGCAGGCCGACCGATTGACCGGTCGATTTGGTACGTTGCCTATCACCAAAGCCGCAGTTGAAGTGGTAGTCGATTCGGTGGAAGTGGTGGTCGCTCATGAGACCGAAGTGGGCAGCTATCAGTTGCCCAGCGATTTTCGGGGGCAGGTTGGCCATAGCTACCAACTTCGCTTTACGCTCAGTGATGGTAGTCGCTATGTGTCTGATCAGCAGATAATGCCTGCCGTTGCTGAAATCAGTAGTACCGAATCGGCTTTTAATCCGGCGTGTTTGACGGCAAATCAATTAGGGGGGTATACGGCAGGGCATGATGTTTTTGTTACCAGTCAGGACCCGGCCGACAGGCACGATTACTACCGCTGGGACTGGACATTATACGAACGCCAGTATTGGTGCCGAACCTGCAAACAAGGCGTGTATGCGGTGAATGCGATTGTGCCACATACCTATCTGTACAGTTATTATTTTGTATCGGGCAACGATCTATATGAAGATTGTTTTACTCCGCCACCCGGCAAAGCAGATTATGATGCGCCCGAGGTTCCGGCAGGTGATTGGTTTTACGACTATCCGTGCCGGACCGACTGTTGGGAAATTCTCCATAACTATAGCCTGAACGTTTTCGATGATATGTACAGCAATGGTGGATTGATTGCTAAACGGAAAGTAGCACAAATACCTTTCTACCAGCGTGCCCCCTGTTTGGTCGATATACGACAGGGATCGTTGACAAAGGATGCCTATCAGTACTTTAAACGTTTTCAGGATCAATCGCAGAATACGGGCGGGCTGGCCGATACGCCACCAACCATTCTGGCCGGAAATGTATATAATGCATCGAATCGGCAGCAGGTAGTAGCCGGTTATTTTACCGCATCGGCAGTATCGTTATATCATCATTGGCTCGACCGAAAAGATACGGAAGGCATTCCGTTTGGCGCTACCGACCCCACAGGACCGCACGAAAACGCAGGGGATGATTTATTTTATGCGCTCAACATACGTCGGCCGTTTCCAGAGCCTTCGCCCCCATATGTTGGGGAACGTAATGAACCTAAAGTCAGAATATGGCCCATTGCATCGCGGCCACCAACGGCGGTGTGTGCCCCCAGCGATTCAAAAACACCCTACAAACCCAATGGCTGGCGCGATTAAGGTTCAGGTCGGTCGTCGTAATTATTTCCCCCGGTTTATCGTTATCATAAGTGGACAAATTCTTGCTGATAAGGAGGTCCACGCTGGCTATGACTCGTTTGATTAATACCGTTTTGCGGTTGTTACTGATTGCTGTTTTGGTGGTTGGATTGATTGCCCTTTGGGAGCAGATTCGGAGCAGTGAGCTGATGAGCCGTTTCCGACGGGGCGACAAAACCACCCAGAGCGTGGTGCTTAAAGAAATAACGACACTCGGTAAGCTCGAACTGGTAAGTTATACGTTCAAAGACATTGTCGAGCACGAGCAGGCCAATATGTTTCTGCCCAATTCAAATGCCGTCCTGATTGTAGAAGGACAGGCAACGGGCTGTATCGATTTAACGAAAATTAACGCCGACGATATTGACGTCGATGACGATTCGATCGTTATTCATTTACCCAAACCTGAACTGTGCGGCTGGAAAATTAACCACGATCGGTCGAGAGTCTATGATACACACTTTTCGTTTCTGAACGAATCGCAGCTTGTGAGTGATGCCTATCGGCAGGCCGAGCGGCAAATCAGGCAGTCGGCGCTCAATAGTGGTATTCTTGTTCAGACCCGTCAAAATGCCGACCGAATAGTAAAACCACTGCTCGAACGGGTTTCGGGGCGGCACGTGCGGCTTGCATTTGATCGCTAACCATTGGTTATAACCCGAAAACGATGGAGAGAAATCTTAATTGGAAAAATATCCGTATAAAAAATCTTTAGGGGTAGCTACGCTAAATTTCGGCATCATTTTGGTAACATCATCTTTAATATGCCGTTTTTTACGTAACACGCTTTAATATGTCTGGTACCATGAACGCCAATACACTACCTGTCACCAATGGCAGTCTATTGATTGCCGAACCATTTATGGGCGATACCAATTTTGATCGTAGTGTCGTTCTGGTTTGCGAACATAGCCCGGCGGGTACCTTCGGGCTTGTACTTAATCAAACAACGGATATCCAGCTTGGCGATGTAATCGACGACGTGTATTCGTCGCAGGCTTTATTTGTAGGGGGGCCAGTCCAGCAAAATACGCTCCATTTTATTCACCGACGGCCCGATCTGATCGATGGCTCGATTCGGGTAGCCAATGGCTTATACTGGAGTGGCGATTTTGAACAGGTAAAACAAGCCGTGAATATTGGTACAATTTCTGAACGCGATATTCGGTTTTTTGTTGGCTATTCGGGTTGGGATGCGGGCCAACTGGCAACAGAACTGGATCAGAAAGCCTGGATTGTGAGCCGTGCCGATGCTAATTTTTTATTTGAAACACCAGTTGAAGAGTTCTGGCGCGGTGTGCTGAAACGCATGGGCGGAGAGTTTAAATCCATCGCACACTATCCCGTTGATCCACGATTGAATTAAATCCGGGACTGATAACGGCAATATCTTAACTTTTTTTGCCAATTTTGCTGGCAATCTGACGTTTCAGGTAAGCAGCCGTTACTGGAAGCTTGACTTCCTCCCGTGAGTTTTTATGCAGATTTCCCGACTAGTACTCTTTTCGTTTTTGGTAAGTGCTCCTCTGTTCTTACAGGCACAAAGTAATAAGCCGGTTGGCGGTCATTTTGGTATAAAGGTAGGTGGATCGCTAACCAAGCTGTCTCTTTCCGGTACCAGTGTCAACATCCCGAAGCAGAATCTTGATCCGCACATCGGCGTTATGTATCGGTATCGGTATCATCGACTGGTATTACAGCCCGAAATGATTCTGAACGTTAAGGGAGGCTCGTTTCAGGTTGAACAGACAAGTGGTGTTCGCCAGACAATCAACAATACGTACACTTATCTGAGCGCGCCAATTCTGCTGGGTTATATTCCGACGGAAGGACTGACCATTCAGGCGGGCCCCGAATTTAGCTATGCATTAAACCAGGGTTCATCTAACGGGCCAGGCAGCAAAAGCGACCTTGGCGCGGTTCTGGGTGTCCATTACGATTTTCTGGATATGCTCGATAAGTTTAGTCTCCACCTGCGCTATATCTACGGATTTATGAACGTGTCGCCAGAGGCCGGAGCAACCTATCAGAATCGTGTTTTTCAGGCATCGATCGTCTATAACCTATATCCGAAAAAGAAAAAGCCGGGCCAGAAATAATTGAGTGATTGAGCGAATAAATTTGTGTAAGTCAGATCAGTATTCACTCATTTGCTCAATCACTCAATCACTCAATTTCTTTATGCTTTCCGACTTTGGCGTCATATTGCTGTTTATTCTGGGGGCTTTTGCCTTTATCAGTCTGGTGTTGTTCGGCGCCCGGTTGCTGCGCCCTAATCGCCCGAATGTTGAGAAAAACAGCACCTATGAATCTGGCGAAGAGCCGGTTGGTAATGCCAATATTCAGTTCAATATCCGGTTCTATGTGGTAGCGCTGGTGTTTGTGCTCTTCGATGTCGAACTGGTGTTCCTGTTTCCTTGGGCAACCGTGTTTGGTCAGGAATCGCTTATTCATGAAACCGAGGGCCTTTGGGGCTGGTTTTCGCTGGCCGAAATGACCGTATTTGTGCTGATTCTGGCACTCGGTCTGGCCTATGTTTGGGTGAAGGGTTATCTGGACTGGGTGAAGCCTCAACCGAAAATTCCGACCGTGGAAACGAAAGTGCCTGCTGATTTGTATCAGGAAGTAAATAAGCGTTATAAGCGTTGACGTTACTACTGAGTTGTGGCCGGTTGCTATCGGCCTGCCTGTTTTTGCTGGTGTCGATAGAGTCATTCGCGCAGAAACCAGTTATCGAACAATATCGGGTACGGGTCATTACCAAAACAGGACAGCGGTTGCGTGGAATATTGGATGACGTAACCGAAAGCCATCTCACCGTAATGTATTCGTATGTTGGCACGGAGCGCGTTCCCTTAGAAAACGTTCGTAAAGTGGTACTTCGGCGAGCCAATAAAAAGACTGTCCAAATAACCGGTGCCATTGTGGGTGGGTTACTGGTTGGTTTTATTGCCAATCAATCATTGGAAAACAGCCCTGCCCGAAGCCCGATTTTGCATGGATTAACGGTAGTCTTTGCTGCCGCTGGTGGCGCTACGGGTGGCCTGATCTTGAGTTCGGCTATTGGTAATCTAACCAGCCGGATTATTCGGCCGCTCGATCCGGCCAATCCTGATCTTAGTCTACGGCGGCAACTCGAACCGTTTTCAATCCGGTATCAACAGGATTTACTGAATCGGTTGCCCAAGTCTCGGTAAGTGGCGTAGTAAAGCCATAATAACCTCTATTTGATATGTCATCACTCTCAGATAAATCCGGTGAAGCAAGCGTTATTCTGATGCAGTCCGAAGAGTTACTGAACTGGTCGCGGGAGAAATCGCTCTGGCCAATGAGTTTTGGGCTGGCCTGTTGCGCTATCGAAATGATGCAGGCTTTTGCTTCCAGCTACGACCTCGACCGCTTTGGCATTTTTCCGCGCCCTTCGCCCCGGCAATCCGATATTATGATTGTGTCGGGAACCGTTACCTATAAAATGGCCGACCGTATTCGCCGACTCTATGAACAGATGCCTGAGCCGCGTTATGTTATTTCGATGGGGTCATGTTCCAATTGCGGTGGCCCCTACTGGCAGCATGGCTATCATGTGGTAAAAGGCGTCGACCGTATTATTCCGGTTGATGTTTACGTGCCCGGTTGCCCACCCCGCCCCGAAGCGCTGATCGACGGCTTTCTGAAATTGCAGGAAAAAATCAGACAGGAACACCCGTTGCTCGGAACAAAAGAAGTTGTACTTTCGGCAGACAAACCCGCTGAATCTGACGACTTTCCGACTCGCTCCTGATGCGTACTATCCTTGTTACCCTGCGACAAACCCTACAATCGCTACGGTTGCTGTGGCTGCTTTATGGCATCACCCTGGTTTTAGGACTAGTAGTGGCCTTGCCATTTTATACGACCCTGAAAATTGAAGACCAGAATTCGCTGGCTTTTCTGAAACTGCTCAATGGCTTCGACTACACCGTTTACTCCGATTTTATGCACCGTAGCCAACGAGTCATTAGCCCTCTTTTTAGTGCAGGGCGCTGGTTAGGGCTACTGTATCTTTTCCTTAGCATATTTGTTGCTGGTGGAATTCTGCTCCGGTTTTCGCAGTTTAAAGCGCTCTTCAGCGTTGGTGCATTTTTGCAGGGATGTAGCCATTACTTTGGGCGGTTTGGTCGGCTGTTTGGCGTGTCGGTTCTGTTTGTTGTTGTGGGGGGAGGCATCTGGCTGGTAATTGGTTCGCTGCTGGCCGTTCTGCTCAACGATACACTAACCGAACGCGGTCAATTCTGGCTTGGTGCGGGATTTTTCGGACTCTTTGCTTTGACCGTAACGCTCGTCCTTTGCATTGGCGACTATGCAAAAGTGCTGATGTTTCGGGAAGATGAACAGGGGGCTTTTCGGGCCTTTGGTCGGGCAGCCCGACTTGTTCTGCGAAATTTGGGACGTACCTATGGTGTATACTGGTTATTTATTGGGATCGGAACAATATTGTTTGGTATCTATTTCCTGATCGACGCTGCCATTACGATGAGCAACTGGCTTACTATTTTAGTGATGCTTATTGTGCAGCAATCGTTTATTTTCGCTCGTGTTCTGCTGAAAGTGTGGTCGCTTGGAACGGCCTACACCCTCTACGCTCTGTTACCAAAACCGTCTCCCGCCCTTCGGCCATCGCCAATGCCAGAACCGGTTTCAACTCCTGAGTTAATTCTGGTTCAGGACGAAAATGCAAACCCACCTACCGACGATAAACCGGATCAGTACGAGCGGAAAGACAACTAATTCCTGCGATTTAGGGGAGATTAGGTTAATAAACACTCCCTCAAAGCCTAATCTTCTTTGGGCATTTCGTATTATTGCAGAATTGTTCTGACTTTCTTTGCTGATTTTGCCGTATGGCTGTTCCTACTCTCCCTTCAAAAGTTAAATCTACTGAACCCGGGCTGTTTAGCTTACCGGTAATTGTTGCCGCGCTGGGTTATTTTGTCGATATCTACGACCTGCTTCTATTTGGCATTGTTCGTGTGCCCAGTTTGAAAGATCTTGGCCTGACGCCCGACCAAATATCGACGGTTGGAGCCAGTATTCTGAACTGGCAAATGGGGGGCTTGTTGCTGGGGGGCATTCTGTGGGGTGTTCTGGGCGATAAACGGGGCCGCCTGTCGGTACTGTTCGGGTCGATCATTACCTATTCCATTGCCAACATTGCCTGTGGTTTCATCAAAAACGTCACGTTTATGGACCCCGTCACCTACTATGCGCTTATGCGGTTTGTGGCGGGTATTGGTCTGGCGGGCGAGTTGGGCGCGGGCATCACGCTGGTGAGCGAAATTTTGCCGAAAGAAAAACGGGCTATCGGTACATCACTGGTGGCCGGAATCGGTTTGTCGGGTGCCGTAGTTGCCTATTTTACCGTAATCTATTTTGACTGGCAAATGGCCTTTTTCGTTGGTGGCGGATTGGGTATTGGCCTATTGTTGTTGCGGGTTGGGGTTGTTGAGTCGGGTATGTTTAAAAACGTAACCGAACAGGAACATATTAGCCGGGGCGACTTTCTGTCGTTTTTTACAAATGGGAGTCGATTAAAACGCTATTTGAAGTGCATCGGTATCGGAATTCCAACCTGGTTTGTGATTGGCATTCTGGCTACGTTCAGCAACGAGTTTGGCAAAGCGTTCGGTATTGCGGAGGAAATCCAGCCAGGGCTGGCCATTATGTGGTGTTATGTAGGGCTGGCGGCTGGCGATCTGGCCAGTGGTTTCATTAGCCATGAACTTTCGTCGCGCAAACGAGCGGTAACACTGCTAATGGGTATTGCTCTGTTATTCAGCTTGGTATACTTATTTTTTGGTATTAAAAGCGCAACCATACTTTATAGTCTGTGTCTGGCAATGGGCTTTGGCATCGGCTACTGGGCTATGTTCGTTACAATTGGAGCCGAACAGTTTGGAACCAACCTTCGAGCTACGGCTGCTACAACGGTACCGAATATGGTGCGTGGACTGGTTATCCCGATGACGATTACCTATCAGGCGCTTAAACCCTCGCTGGAGGTCATCAATGCGGCCGCCGTTGTCGGCCTGATTAGCTTTATTCTTGGTTTCTACTCCATTCTGACCATTCCCGAAACCCACGGCAAGGACCTGGACTATCTGGAAGAATAATCCCGGTTCAGACGCCTATTTATGCAAACCGTTTCAACACCTCCGGCGCGTACATCGTTTCGACCGTTGTTTGCCTTGCCCGTCATTGTGTCGGCGCTGGGCTTTTTTGTGGACGTATATGATATGCTGATTTTCAGCATTGTGCGCGTTCCAAGTCTGCAATCGCTGGGGTTGTCGGAGGCAGAAGTATCGTCGGCCGGAACCTTCATTCTGAATTTTCAGCAGGCAGGACTAGTAATAGGCGGTTTTCTATGGGGTGTTCTGGGCGATAAACGGGGGCGTATGTCGGTTTTGTTTGGGAGTATCCTGACCTATTCGCTGACCAATATTGCCTGCGGCTTTGTTCAGGATGTGAATACCTACGCCGTTCTACGCTTCGTGGCGGGTGTTGGCCTATCGGGTGAGATTGGCGCAGCTATGGTGCTGGTGAGCGAAATTCTGCCCAAAGAAATTCGGAGCTACGGCTCGTCGATGGTGGCGGGTATTGGCTATCTGGGTGCCGGTGTTGCTTACCTGACCGTTGAATACTTCAATTGGCGAACAGCATTCTGGGTTGGTGGTGGCATGGGCCTTATTCTGTTGTTACTTCGGGTCAGCGTATTCGAGTCGGGGCTGTTCAGCCGTTCGAAAGTTGAACATAAAACCATTAGCCGGGGCAATTTTCTGTATTTTTTCAGCAGTTGGCAACAAGCCATCAAATACCTACGATGTGTGGCTGTTGGTGTGCCCACCTGGTTCATTGTAGGCATTTTGGCAACGTTTGCCAATGAGTTTGGGCAGGCGCTGGATATTGCCGAAGGCGTTAAACCCGGTCGGTGCGTGATGCTGATTTACGTTGGCCTGGCCGGTGGCGATTTGCTGAGCGGCCCTATAAGCCACTGGTTACGGTCGCGACTGAAAGCCATTACGGGCCTGCTGATTTTCAGCGCATTGCTAAGTGGTGTTTACCTGTTTGGCGGCATCAAAACCGCAAATGGAATTTACACGGTTTGTTTGCTGGCGGGTTTCTGTACGGGGTATATTGCCATGTTTCTGACGATGGTCGCCGAACTCTACGGAACTAATCTCCGCAATACGGCAACTACGTCGGTGCCGAGTGTGGTACGGGGCACACTGATTCCGATGACCTTATTTTTTCAGGCCCTAAAACCCTCATTAGGTGCTCTGGTGGCCGCTGGTATGTTAGGCGTTATTGTTTATGGTCTGGCCTTCTGGTCACTCAGCCAAATGGAGGAAACATTTGGCAAGGACCTGGATTATGTGGAGTAGGGTTATTGTCTGAAAATCCCATAAAATTCAGGAAAATTAAACTATTTATCTATTTACTTGGATTAGACTCAGGCCGACCGCCAGTCTTTATTCTCGAACCGTTTATCCTTTTCTGAAGCCGTTGCTCACGAAGCTGAGCGGTTAGCGGCTTTATCTGCATCATTGTGTTGACAGCTAAAGGTTCTACAACGAAATCTTCAACACAATGAAAACTTCACTCAAATTCTTCGCCAGTGCATTTGCGTTTCTTTTAAGCGTATCGGTATCGTTTGGTTTTACGGAGGGCGATCAGCCCCAGGAAAAAGCATTTGCCATCGCCATGTTTCCGGCCAATGGCGAATCTAAAGTCTGGCTTTGTCTGGAAAAATACAAAGCCAATGATAAGATCAGTGTCGAATTAGTCAATGAAAAAGGGCAGGTCATGTTTCATGAAGCTCTTCCGGGGAAAGGTGGCAAACGAAATGGTTACCGCCAGCAGTTTGATCTGAGCCAGGTTGGCGATGGTAACTACACATTCCGGATCTCGAACGGAAATCAGGTGGAAGAGCGTACGTTCAAACTATCGACCCCAACCCTTGAACAACAAATGCCCGTACGGTTAATCTCGATGAATTAAGCAATAATTAGTAGTCGTGAGCAATTGGTCATTAGGCAATTCGATAGGCCAATTTCCAGGACCAGTAGTGAAACAACAACGATTAATGAACAACAAATTAGGATAAATAGGGACACAAATAGTGGAAGTTAGGTACAGGAAAGGCACGGGGCTCTACTCCGTGCCTTTTTTCGTATAACCTTGCAACTTCTTTCCTAACTTGCCGTTGCTATTCCTGACTGTCATGCAATCGACAACCGTACCTTCTTCTGCTTCTGTTACTATTCGTTCTGTGCTTACCCTGCCCGTTATTGTGGCTGCGCTGGGCTATTTTGTAGACGTATATGATCTACTGCTTTTTAATATTGTTCGGGTTCCGAGCCTGAAAGATCTGGGGCTTGCGGATGCCGATATTTCGCTTATCGGCGGAAAAATTCTGAACTATCAGCAGGCAGGCTTACTAATCGGTGGTATTCTGTGGGGCATTCTGGGCGATAAGCGCGGGCGACTGTCGGTATTATTCGGTTCCATCATTACCTATTCGCTGGCCAACATCGCGTGTGGATTTGTCCATGACCCACAGCTATATGCCATCCTGCGGCTCATTGCCGGTTTGGGACTGGCGGGTGAGTTAGGAGCGGGGATCACCCTTGTGAGCGAAATTTTGCCGAAAGAACTGCGTGGTTATGGTTCATCGGTAGTAGCCAGCGTTGGCTTGTTAGGCGCTGTGGTTGCATATTTTACCGTTACTCTATTCAGTTGGCGCACCACCTACCTGGTTGGGGGCGGGTTAGGGCTTGGTTTACTCATACTGCGGGTAAGTGTTCTGGAATCGGGTATGTTTAAGAAGACCCTGGAAGCGAATGTGTCGCGCGGTAACTTCTGGGCCTTGTTTAACGGCAGTAAGCGTGTCCTGCGCTACCTGCGATGTATGGGTATTGCCCTGCCTACTTATCTGGTCATTGGTATTCTCACTACGTTTGGCAATGAGTTCGGGCAGGCACTGGGTATTCCAGAGGCTATTCAACCTGGCCGGTGCGTCATGTTTACTTACATAGGAACCGTGCTCGGTGATTTAACGAGCGGATTCCTGAGTCAATGGATGCGTTCGCGGAAAAAAGCCATTGGTCTCATGATGGGCATGACCGCCATTTTTGTCATTCTGTATTTATACGGTGGGATTTCGTCGGCTACTACTTTTTATACACTTTGTGCCTGCATGGGATTCAGTATTGGCTACATCGCCATGTTTTTGACCATTACGGCCGAAAGTTTTGGTACCAATCTCCGGGCTACGGCCACTACCTCAGTGGCCAATAATGTTCGGGCCACAACCTTGCTGACAATTCCGGCTTTTCAGGCCATGAAACCAGTTCTGGGTGTAATTGGCGCCGGAGCCATTGTGGCCTTCGCTTGCTTTGCGCTGGGTTTCTGGTCGTTGCTAACGATGGAAGAAACCTTCGGCAAGGAACTAGACTATACCGAAGTGTAGCGTTGAGCCTCATTCGGTCATTGGTCAGTGGTAGCAGCGTCTTTCGATGACTAATCCCCAATGACAAATGACTAATTACCAGTAACCTGTTACCTTTGATCTATGAATCGGGACGACAATCGGAAGCGGCTACAGCAGGAGACATTCGACATTTGTATTATTGGCGCCGGAGCCAGCGGAGCCGGGTCGGCGCTGGATGCTGCGCTGCGGGGCTATCGGGTTGCGCTCATCGACCGGGGCGACATATCGGGAGAAACCTCATCGCGTTCGACCAAGTTAATTCATGGTGGAGTACGGTATCTTGAACAAGCGATCAAAAAGCTCGATCTGGCCCAGTTGAAACAGGTGCGCCACGGGCTGGCCGAACGGCGAACCGTAATCCGAAATGCTCCGCATCTGGCCCATCCGCTGGCGTTGCTGACACCCGTATTCAGTTGGTTTGAAGGCATGTATATGTCGGTTGGTCTGGCGCTCTACGCATTTTTTGCGGGTAACGACAGTTTTCCTAAAGGAAGCTGGCTGACCAAAGCGCAGGCATTGGCAAAGATGCCGACGCTGACTCCCAATATGCATAGTGCCGTACTTTACTATGATGGGCAGTTAAATGATGCCCGCTATGCACTGGCGCTGGCGCATTCGGCCGACGAAGCGGGGGCTGTTGTTGTCAATTACCTGTCCGTACAAGATTTTGACCGGGAAGGCAATCGGCTAACGGCCGCTGTTGTGCAGGATCAGGTGACGGGTGAAACCTTTCGGATTCGTGCCCGCCTGTTTCTGAACTGCACCGGCCCCTATTCAGATGCCATTCGATTACTGGCTAGTTCTACACTCGAATCGCGCATTCGACCCAGCAAAGGCGTTCATATTGTGCTGCCCCGCGAAACGCTCCAGAGCGATTGTGCGATGCTAATTCCGAAAACGTCGGATGGGCGAGTGGTTTTCGCGATCCCATTCGGCGATAAAGTGTTTGTTGGTACAACCGATGACGATTACAAAGACCTGAGCCACGAACCGGTTCTGGAACCTGCAGAAGTTGATTATCTGCTCGAAACCTTACGGCCTTATCTGGCCAAAACTCCCGATAAAACCCAGGTTCTGGCTGGCTTTGGTGGTATTCGCCCGCTTATTGTGAGTAGTCGGGCAACGACCAAGACACTGCTGCGGGATCATGAAGTCGAGTATGATGCTACATCGGGTCTGCTGAGCTTGCTGGGCGGCAAATGGACAACCTACCGGCTGATGGCGCAGGATGCCATTGATCGGGCGGGCGAACTGCTTGGTAAATCAATGCCGGGCAAAACAGAGTCGCACTATCTGGTCGGTGGCGAAAACTATCGTTTTAGTGATTGGCAACAACTCCAGCAACATTATAAACTGCCCGCCGATGTTTGCCAGCATCTGATGCGAACTTATGGTACTCGGGCCGAACGAGTGGCGCAACTTACGCTTTCCAACTCCGATTTGTCGGAACGACTTGCCGAAAATCAGCCGTTTATCAAAGCCGAGGTTATGCATCAGGTACGTGAAGAATTGGCCGTTCGCCCACGGGATGTGCTGGCTCGTCGGTGGCGGCTCGAACTGGCCGACTGGCAACTGACCGCACAACTAACACCAGCCGTAGCCAGCCTGATGGCTACTGAATTAGGTTGGACCGATCAGGTTCGTGAAAAACAGATCGAAGAATATCGGGCACTGCTTCACTCATTCTTTGTGAAGGCTGGTCTGACCACTACACCAACCAATGTTGCCAGCGTTTAAGAAGTTGGGCATTGGTTGTCTCTTCTTCTAATGATCATTGACTCTTAACATATGAACTAAACTGATGTTAATCAGTACGGTTCCTGTACTAGCTCATAGCTGGCGGTTCACGAATTGACTTGTTTTGTAGTGAACAAGCCGATGGTCATCATGAAAACGATTCTGGTTCCTACCGATCTGAGCCCCATAACAGAATATGCCCTCAACGTGGCTGTCGATCTGGCGCGTACATATCAGGCCGAAATTATTCTGCTGCATACGGTTCTGAGCGAGTATATACCACCCGCTGATTGCGTTACGGGCCTATCGTTCGACATTGGACCTGTTTATGAAGAAGCCTGGAAAGAAGCCGATCAGGAATTGCATAAGCTGGCTGCTAATCCCAGGTATGCCGATGTTACCATCAAAACACAGTTGGGTAGTAATCTGGATGGGCTCATCCATTGCATCAACGAGCAACCTGCCGATCTGATCGTATTAGCCTCTAAGGGATCTTCGGGGTTGATGGAGTGGCTCGAAGGATCACACGCTGAATTAATTGTTCGCCATGCAACCTGCCCGGTGCTGGTTGTTAAGCAACCCGTCGGGCATTTCAAACCCGAACGAATCGTTTACGGAATCGATCTGGAAAAGGAACTGAAAAAACCCCATACCTATCCGTTCTCGCTGGCCGATTCGAAACGCCGACAGTTTCTCTACGTGATGACACCCAGCGATGGTCGACTCCCCGAAGGAGTACGGGAGTGGGTCGATGAGTTTGCGGCAATAAATGGGATGAAAGAATACAACCTCCATATCTGGCATGACAAAACGATTTCTGGCGGTATTCTGCATTATGCCGATGAGGTTAAGGCCGATCTGATCGTACTTTTCACGCATGGACATAAAGGCTTGCAACACTGGCTGAAGGGCAGTGTGGCCGAAGATGTTCTGAATCATTCGCAGATACCAGTTCTGATCATGCGGCTCTAACGAATTCTCTTATAGTTTACTCAATAGTTAATACTGAATTTATTATGGATAAAGACATGCAAGGAAAAGTAGCACTGGTAACGGGTGCTGCGTCGGGTATCGGAAAAGCAACGGCAATTTTATACGGTCAGCACGGAGCTAATGTAATTCTGTCGGATGTTGACGAAGTGCAGGGGCTGGAAGTGGCCGAAGAAGTGAAAGCAACCGGTGTAGAGGCCAAATTCGTAAAAGCCGATGTTAGTGATGCGGCCCAGTGTCAGAAACTGGTTGACGAAACAATTGCAACCTTTGGCCGGCTGGATATGGCCTGTAACAATGCCGGAATCGGTGGCGAAATGAATGCAACGGCCGACTACTCGCTGGAAGGCTGGCATAAGATTATCAACGTTAATCTGAATAGTGTTTTCTATTGCCTGAAATATGAGCTGGAAGCCATGCTGAAACAGGGCACCGGCGGGTCGATTGTTAATATGGCTTCAATTTTGGGGCAGGTTGGTACGGCACAGGCTCCTGGCTACGTGACGGCGAAACATGGTTTGCTTGGCCTTACGCAGACGGCGGCTATTGAATATGCATCGAAAGGGATTCGGATTAACTCGGTTGGCCCCGGCTATATCGATACGCCGTTGTTGCGAATTTTACCCGACGAAGCCAAACAGGCAATTATTGGCTTGCATCCAATTGGGCGGTTAGGCAAATCGGAAGAAGTGGCCGAGCTGGTTATCTGGCTCACGTCGGATAAAGCATCGTTTGTGACGGGTTCGTATTACCCGGTCGATGGGGGGTATCTGGCGCAGTAAATTATTGATGTTAGTAGAGGGTGTTTGTTGTTTGGATAGACGCCATGCCAGTCGGTGTGGCGTCTATTTTTATCATCCTAAAAGAACTCATTCTTTCCTGTGAATATTGCCTTGATTGCTTACTTTTGAGTGTGTTCGTAACCTATTTTTAAGCAAAATCCTATGCCTTCCCGTCTGTCTCAGGATCATCCCGAAAAGGGCCTGTCGTCTGCACAGGTCGAAGCCGCCCGGCGTCAGCATGGGTCAAACCGCCTGGCAACATCCGATTCGGGGTCTGTCTGGAGAATGGTTCTTGAGGTTATATCCGAACCCATGTTCATTCTGCTGGCCATTGCCTGTGGGCTATATGTTGCGCTGGGCGAATGGGAAGAAGGTGTCGTTTTGGGTATTGCGATGGGAGTAGTAGCGGGAATTTCTTTGTTTCAGACGATTCGGAGCGACCATGCCCTACAGGCCCTTCGAAGACTTACTCAGCCCAGTGTATCCGTCCTGCGTAATGGAAGCCTTACGGTAGTTGGCACCGAAGAAATTGTAGTGGGCGACCTGGTTTGGCTAACGGAAGGGCAAACCATACCTGCCGACGGTGTATTGGTGCAGGCTAACGATTGTTCTGTCGATGAGGCTGTGCTGACTGGTGAGTCGGTACCTGTTGCCAAAACAAACCCTAACTCGGATGTTTTCTTTGCCGGTACCTGGTTAACCTCGGGCAGTGCCTATGTGCGCATTACAAGCGTTGGTGCAACCACCGAGCTAGGCCGGTTAGGTCAGTCGCTTCAGCATATTGAGGTTGAAAAAACACCCTTACAGCAGCAGATCGGTCAGTTTGTGCAACGAATGGCCTTTGTTGGCTTTGGCGCTTTTGCCTTGGTTTGGGGTGTCAACTTTGCCCAATCCGGCAATTGGGCTACATCATTACTACTTGGCCTTACAATTGCCATGTCGGTGCTGCCCGAAGAAATTCCGGTGGCTTTCAGTAGTTTTATGGCGTTGGGCGCTGCGCGTATGGTTCGTTTTGGCGTATTGACCAAACAACCGCAAACGGTCGAAAGCCTTGGATCGGCTACGGTGATCTGCACCGACAAAACAGGTACAATCACCAAAGAAGGCATGACGCTTTCTAAACTCTACGATGCGAAAACTCACAAAATAATCGACCTTACCCGCGCCTTGTCCCATTCGGAGCGGCAGCTATTGGCCTATGCACGCTGGGCAAGCGAGCCCAAACCGTTCGATTCGATGGAACGAGCCATTATTGATGCGTTCGGGCGGGAGTTTCCGCAGAGCGCTCCCCGGCCATTGCAGCACGAATACCCATTGGAAGGCGTCCCGCCTATGATGACGCATGTGTATGCACCCCAGGCCGATGGAGTGCGGGTAGCGGGTAAAGGTGCGGTTGAACGAATTGTGCGGGTATGCCAATTGCCAGAAACCCAGGTCGCCGAAATACTCCAACAGGCTACTGAACTGGCCAAACAGGGCTATCGGGTTCTGGGCGTTGCGGGAAGCGATTGGGAGGGCGAAACCTATCCCCTGAAACAGGACGATTTTAACTGGGATTTCAAAGGACTGGTTGCGCTGGAAAACCCACCCAAAGCCAATGCCAGGTCAGTTATCCATCAGTTCAACCGGGCCGGTATTACCGTGAAAATGATTACGGGTGATTCGCCCGAAACGGCTCAGGCCATTGCCCGGCAGGTAGACTTGCCCAATGCCGACCGGATTCTGACGGGGAAGCAGGTAATGAGTATGGCAGATGCTGAGTTACAGGATCAGGTAGGGGCAGTCAATATTTTTGCCCGGATGTTTCCTGATGCCAAACTACGGGTAATTCGTGCGCTCAAAAGCATTGGTGAGGTTGTTGCCATGACCGGCGACGGTGTTAACGACGGACCTGCGTTGAAAGCAGCTCATATTGGCGTCGCTATGGGAAAACGCGGTACCGAACTGGCCAAACAGGCCGCATCGCTCGTATTGGTCAATGACGATTTGAGTGGAATGGTAAAGGCTATTGCGCAGGGACGTCGGATTTACCAGAATCTGAAACAGGCCGTTGGCTATATCGTTTCTATTCATATCCCGATCATTCTGACCGTTACGCTGCCGCTGTTTCTGGGCTGGCGGTTCATTAACCTGTTTAGTCCGATACACGTTATTTTTCTGGAACTGGTTATGGGGCCAACCTGCTCCATTGCCTTCGAGAATGAACCCGCTGGGCGTAATCTGATGAATGAGCCGCCCCGCCATATGACCGACACGTTTTTTACAACCCGCGAACTGGGCTTCCGTGTTAGTCAGGGTGTGGTTATTGCCGTGGCTACATTGGGGATGTATTATTATGCTATGCAACAGGGGCTTTCGCTGGATCGAGTGCGAACCACAACCTTTGTAACGCTTGTGCTGAGTAATATTTGGCTAACGCTGGCGAACCGTTCGAACCAGGAGTCGATTCTGACTACTATCCGTCGGCCTAATCCCATTTTGTGGTTAATGCTGGCTCTGACCGCGCTCATGCTCGTTGCTGCTTTATCAATCCCGGTGGTTCGACAACTGGCTCAGTTCACCCCACTGAGCCATGCCGAATTCAACCGTTGCCTGTTGGTGTCGCTGGGGAGTGTTATCTGGCTGGAAGCCTATAAGATTGTTAGGCGCTAGTCATTAAGTCATTAGAAGAAATAATACCAATGCCTACTTAACCAATGACCAATAGCTAATTTGCCTGTAGGTGTTTCTGATTACGTCGATTGGTTTTGCGTTTCCACAATAAATGATCACCCGGATGCTCACTAAGCCTATAAAAGCCAAGCGCCAGAAAAAGCATGGCCGGAAAAGCAGAGCCCAGACCCAATGGCAAAATAGCCAGCGAAAACAAAAAACCGGCTAGGCAACCCGCCCGAAACAATCGACCGGTCATAGGCATCGAAATTGCAATGAAAAGTTGTCCGGCGGCAATGGTCAGGATAAACGGAACCGTTATTTTCTCGAAAGGGCCGAGAATAAACCATCGGTAAACCGGAAACACGACATAGTCGGCAAAATCGGCGTAGACCCAGGGTGTTTCCAGCACGGTGATGATATTGAACCAACCGGCCCAGCCAAACAGCAGAGCCAGACTGAACCGGGCAAGTACAGGACGCCGGTAGCAGGCCGTTACCAGCAAAACAGCCACCAGATTCGTTAGAGTATAGGCAATCCAGAACGTGGAAGAAGAAAACAGCGTGTTCATTATGGGCGATAGGGTAGAGAATGGTTTTGATACTTATCGAATATTAATCTGTTTCTCATCGTGATATTGCCGACGGCCATCGGACCAGTTGAGGCATACACGCCAGATACCTTTGGCCAGTTGAGCCGTTGAGATCACATGGCGGGGCTTTTCGGTTGGTTTAACCGGTATCTGGATAGTATCCTGAGCGTTACTACTCTGACTGAAAATCAGATCACCTTTTTGGAACGATGTGGGGAGCACAAAGGCCAGCAGTTGAGAAGTAGGTTCGAATGTCATGGCTGTTGAGGAATGAATTGTGGGCAATTGGTAACGGAAACCGAAGTTCCCCGGCAAAGATGATTGTTGAGTAACCGGTTGGCCATGATGGCGGTCAGCAAATGAGCTGATTGGTTTCAGGTAGTCGGTTGATGAGCCTTACCCCGTGTCGTTGAACGAATGGCCATCTTTGGAGAGTCAATCAAACACCCAGAAACCCCTGCCAGAAAATGGTACGCTCCCTGATTTTCCTGTTATTAGGTCCGGTGCTGGCTATAGCACAGACCAGCGACGACTGGACCCGATTACGCCAGTATGCCGACGAAATCGGCGTTGATAGCCTATGCTCAACGCCCGACGCTACCTGTCTGAAAACCTATTTTACCCAGATTGTTTATGGAAGGCCGAGTCGGCGATTGGGTTATCAGGGACTGGCTCAACACATTGACACTGCTCGTATAAACCGCCTGACCAGTCAGTTCCTGGCCGGAGCCGACTGGTGTCCGCTGCTCGATTCGCTCGAATCGCATGATCGAAATTACCGACAGCTAAAAGAGTATTGCATGCGTTGTTTGCTCGATGATTATATGGCCGATTCATTAACCATCGAACAGGTGAAAACGACATTGAATTTTTACCGATGGCTAAACCGATTTTCGGCCGACAAACGAGTGGTCATAAATATTCCTTCGGCAACGCTACGGGTTATCGACCGCCAGGGCGAAACATTGCTCAGTAGCCGTGTCATTGTTGGTAAACCCAAAACGCCCACTCCCGTTTTTACAGCGCAGATTCTCAATGTTATAACATATCCCTACTGGAATGTGCCCCGGTCGATTGCGGTTAATGAACTGCTACCTAAAATTCGTAAAAATCCGGCCACTACGCTTGCCGATATGAACTTACAGGTCATTAATACCAATGGCCGTATCGTGTCACCCGATTCAATCGACTGGTCGATTAGCGTTAAGAATTTTCCGTATCGCCTACGGCAATCAACCGGCTGCGATAATGCGCTGGGCCTTTTGAAGTTCACAATCAATGATCCGTACGACATTTACCTGCACGACACTAATCAGCGGACGTTGTTTGCAAATGAATCGCGCTGGCTTAGTCACGGTTGTATCCGGGTCGAGAAACCAACCGAACTGGCTAATTTGCTGCTGGGAGCCAATCGGTTCGACGCGTCGTTTATGAATCGATGCCAAAAGCAGGCAAGCCCTAAAACCATTACCTTGCCTCAGCCAATTCCGGTAATTGTTTCCTACAACATTCTCGATGTCGACGATGCCGGAGCTATTCAGGTATATCGCGACGTGTACCACTGGTGGCGGCTGGATTTGTAAGATGGTTTGTTTATGGTTTACGGTTGCTTTGCATGAGTAGGATGTATGCCGATAAGCAGAGCAATCGTAAACCATAAATCACCCTTAACTACGAACTTCAGGCATATCGAGACCATTTTGCCGGATGTAGACCCCATGTTCATGGAGTTTGTTTTGGCACCATAGGGTTAATGCCTGGATGCCGGGCTGTTTTTCAATACGGTCCAATGCCGAAAGCACTAGCTGATAGCGACTCATGTTGTTGAGTACTAGCATATCGAAAGGTGTGGTTGTACGCCCTTCTTCCATATAACCCCGGACATGGAATCGGTTAGGATTGGTCCGATGGTGTAGTAATTCATGAATCAGCGTTGGGTAGCCGTGAAAAGCGAAGATAACGGGTTTGTTGGGCGTGAAAAGCTGATCGAAAGCCGATTCCCGAAAACCATGCGGATGATCTTCGGGCGACATTATGGTCAGCAAATCCAGTACATTCACTACCCGTACGCTCAGATTGGGCATATGCTCTTTAAGAATAGCGGCTGCTGCCACCGTTTCGTTGGTCGGAACATCGCCTGCACAGGCCATCACCACATCGGGTTCGTTGCCTAACTCATGACTCGCCCATTGCCAGACCGACATTCCCCGGCTACAGTGTGCTTTGGCCTCGTCTATGGTTAGCCACTGCTTTTGGCTGGCTTTAGAGGCAACAATCAGATTGATGTAATCGCGACTGCGGAGGCAATGATCAGTCACGGAGAGCAGGCAATTGGCATCGGGTGGGAGATATACCCGCGCTACGGAGCTTTTCTTGGCTACTACTGAATTTATAAAACTGGGTACCTGGTGCGTATAACCATTGTGATCCTGACGCCATACGTGCGATGTGAGTAGGTAATTTAACGATGCCAGCGGTTTTCGCCAGGCTGTTTCCTTGCTTACTTTCAGCCATTTAGCATACTGGTTAAGCATGGAGTCTACCAATGGAATAAACGCTTCATAACAGCCAAAGAGTCCGTGGCGTCCCGTAAGCAGATAGCCTTCCAGCCAACCTTCGCAAGTGTGTTCACTCAAAATTTCCATAACCCGACCCTCGGGCGAAAGGTATTCGTCTGTTTCGACCATTGGGCCCATCCAGGCCCGACTGGTTGCGTCGAAGAGGGGCGTCATGCGGTTAGAGGTCGTTTCGTCCGGGCAAACAATACGGAAGTTCTGGTTCGACTCATTCTGCCGGAACACCTCAGCTAAAAACGTAGCCAGCGTATGCGTACCCTCAACCGACACCGCTCCCGGCGATGGTACCGAAACCGCATAATCGGCAAAATTGGGAAGATTGAGTGGCACGATCCGTTCGCCCCCATTGGCATTTGGATTCATGCCAATGCGTAGGTTACCCGTAGGGCAACTATTGACCACATCGGCAAAAGGCCGTCCGAGTTCATCGAATAGCTTTTCGGGATGATAGCTGCGGAGCCAGTGTTCGAGCGAAGCAAGCTGCGACGATTTGTGTGCCGGATCGGCTACTGGAAGCTGGTGCGAATGAAAAGTATTTTCGATGGGTTGCCCATCAACTGTTAGAGGGCAGGTCCAGCCTTTGGGGGTTTGCAGAATAAGCATTGGCCAGGCCGGAACACCCGTCAGCATACCTGCACGGGCCTGTTGCTGAATTTCCTGAATTTCCTGATAAGCCCAGTTCATGGCTTTCCACATAGCTACATGAACTTGCATAGGATCGCTGCCGCCAACAATTCGGACCTGATAACCGTAACCTGTAAACAGGTGAACTAGCTCGTCATGGCTCATTCGGCCATAAATTGTTGGGCCCGAAAGTTTGTAGCCATTGGCGTGTAATATCGGTAAAACAGCTCCCGATGTGGCCGGATTCAGGTATTTGTTCGAATGCCAGGCGGCTGCCAGCGGCCCGGTTTCGGCTTCGCCATCGCCAACAACGCAGGTTACCAGCAGATCGGGGTTGTCGAGTGCTGCACCATAGGCATGAGAGAGGCTATAACCCAACTCTCCCCCTTCCTGAATCTGGCCAGGAGTACCTGGCACCAGATGGCTAGGCAACCCTCCGGGCCACGAGAACTCACTGATCAGATGACGCATTCCTTTCAGGCCTACTTTATACTGAGGATCAAATTCCCCCAATGTACCTTCCAGATACAAATTGGCCAGAATGGCAGGCGCTCCGTGTCCTGGCCCAACCACTAGCAGTACATGAGCATCGGTATGTTGAATAAGCCGATTGAGGTGCGTATAGATGAGGTTCAAACCAGGTTGGGTGCCCCAGTGCCCCAGTAATCGTGGTTTAATGTCGGAAGGTAGCAACGGGCGTTCCAGCAGGAAGTTGTCGCGCAGGTATAATTGAGCCGCCCCCAGATAATTGGTGGCTTGCCAGTAGCGATGGAGTTGATCCAGACGGTCGATCTGAGGAATGGTAGAAGATTCAATAGACTGAGTCATGATATTAATGGTTAATCGGTTTGTATTCAGTGTATAAGAGCTGTTGGGTCTGCTGCGCAATTATGTATTCTTCGTTGGTAGGAATGACCCGAACCACAGGACGTTGGCCTTCGGGCGAAATAATGGAAGCATTGGTCCGGTTTCGTTCTGCATCGAGCCCAATGCCTGAATACTGGAGGTCTGAGCAGATTCGAGCCCTGATTTCGGGCGAATTTTCTCCAATTCCACCCGTAAAAACCAGCGTATCGAGGCCATTTAGTGCGGCTACTAATCCGCCAAGCTGTTTTTGAGCCAGATAACAGAAAAGATCAATGGCATCGGCGGCATGCCGATGCTTAGGAGCCTGATTGAGCAGTGTCTGCATGTCGGAACTGATGCCCGAAACGCCCCGTAATCCTGATTCGTCATTGAGTAAGTGACTAAGTGTTTCGCTAGTTGCATAGCCATTGGCGAGTAGATAAAGCAAAACACCCGGATCGAGATCGCCAGAGCGGGTGCCCATCATAAGGCCGCCTGTAGGCGTAAAACCCATTGTTGTGTCAATACTTTTTCCGGACCGAACAGCTACCATGCTGGCCCCATTGCCGAGGTGCGCCAGCACGACCCGTTCCTGAGTGGCCTGTGTGCCCGCCTGCTGGGCAAGCTGATCGAGCACATATTCATACGAAAGTCCATGAAAGCCATAGCGAACGATTCCTTTTTCGGCCAGATGGCGCGGAATGGGCAACCGCCGGGCACGATCGGGCATGGTTTGGTGAAAAGCCGTATCGAAACAAACGACCTGGGGTAAATTGGGATATAACTGATCGACAGCTTCAATCAGGCTAATTTCGGCTGGCAGATGGTCGGGTGCGAATGGAATTAGTGGTTTAAGGTCAGTTAACAGCTTCGCCGTAACACGTTGGGGTGTCTGATAGTTAGCTCCCCCGTGGACTAGCCGATGCCCAACGGCTTTAAGTTGCAACTCTGGTTGCTGCCCGAGCCAGTCAACTAAAACGGTTAAGGCTGCCGAATGGTCGGGCAGGTTGTGCTGACTGCTATGCAGGTTGTGTTCCGAATCGCGCAGTTCAACGTAAGCGTCTGGTAAACCAATGCGCGCCAATTTCCCGGAGAGCCAGGATCGATCATTGGCTCCCCACGCATAGACCGCAAACTTCAGACTCGATGAACCACTGTTTAGCACAAGTATATGTTGGGTCGGCGGGCTTAACTTTTTGTCCATGACAGCGTTACTAATGAGAGGGAGGGGATGGGGACTTGTAAACACCATGTAAAATTGACCAGATTGGCACTGGAAAACCCTGACCAGACTCAGGCAGTAGACTATTAATAATCAGCATCGATAAGAATCACCCCAATTGCTGATGATTCTCAATCTATGGTCGGGCTTAATTCCAGACCTTCGGGCATACAACCAATTGAAACACTACACGTATTTTCATGGCTTCTTCTTCAACCAACACGCTGGCTCAGCGACGAGTGGCTTATTTTTCGATGGAATTTGCTTTTGCCCAGCCTCTTAAAACCTATTCGGGCGGTCTGGGATTTCTGGCAGGATCGCATATGCGTTCCGCTTATGCACTGAAACAGCCTATCGTAGCCGTCGGAATTCTCTGGAAATATGGGTATTATGATCAGGTGCGTAAGGCCGATCAGACCATGGATGTGCTGTTTATGGAGAAAGTATATAGCTTTCTGGAGCCAACGAATCTGAAATTTCAGATTTGGGTCAATCACGCGCCCGTTTGGGTAACGGCCTATTATCTGCCCCCAACGGTGTTTGGTACTGTGCCAGCCTACTTCCTGTCGACCGAGTTGCCCGAAAATGATTATCTGGCGCAAACCATTTGCCATAAACTGTATGATGCTAACCCCGAAACGCGGGTTGCTTCCAGTATTTTGCTGGGTATCGGTGGGGCTAAACTGCTCGAAAAGTTACAGATAACTCCCGACGTCTATCACATGAATGAAAGCCATCCGTTACCGCTGGCATTTCATCTCTATCGTCAATACGGTAGCGTCGAAATGGTTCGGGAACATCTGGTTTTTACGACCCATACACCCGAAGAAGCCGGTAATCCACGAACGGATATCAGGCTGCTCGATCGGATGGGCTTTTTCGATTACCTGCCTCTGGATGACGTACGGCGTATTACAAACATCAGCGACGATCTGTTTAACTGGGCGCTGGGGGCTTTGCGACTCTCGGGACGGGCCAATGCTGTGTCTAAAAAACATAGAGAAGTAAGCGAACAAATGTGGAAAGGGTTTGCAGGTACCGCTCCGCTGGTTTCGATTACGAATGCCCAAAACCAGGCATTCTGGGCTGACCCAAAACTGCTCGGTGCTGCCACAGCAAACGATGATACGGCAATACTGGCCTGGAAGAAGGAGAAAAAACAGGACTTGTTCGAGGAAGTAGCCAACCAGACGGGCGACCTCTACGATCCGGCGGTTTTTACGATCGTATGGGCGCGTCGGTTTGCGGGCTATAAACGCGCTGAACTCTTGCTGTCGGACCCTGACCGATTTGACCGGCTGTTGAAAAATTCGCGTTATCCGATTCAGATGATCTGGGCCGGTAAACCCTACCCCTTCGATTATGCCAGCATTGGTATTTTCGACCGGCTGGTGCATGTAGCCAAACAATATACCAACTGTGCCGTTCTGATCGACTACGAAATACGTCTCTCCAAACAACTAAAACAAGGTGCCGACTTATGGCTCAACACCCCCCGACTAACGCGCGAAGCCTCTGGAACAAGTGGTATGACGGCAGCCATGAATGGAACCGTCAACTGCTCGACCAATGATGGGTGGGTTCCTGAGTTTGCCCGGAATGGTATCAACGCGTTCGTACTCCCAGAGGCAAACGTAGAGGCTCCGGCTCATGAACAGGACGCTTTCGATGCCGAAAACCTCTTCACACTCCTCGAAACGATCATTCTGCCTATGTATTACGAACAACCGGACCAATGGCTTCTGATGATGAAAAACAGTATGCACGACATTGTGCCTTACTTCGATTCGGATCGTATGGCCGCAGAGTACTACGAAAAACTCTATTCCTTGCCGCAGTCCGTTAATTCGGAAAACGAAGTGCTGACGGCTTGATGCCGGGTTGCACATAAAAAAACAGACCGGAGTGCTACCGTTTAGGCTGCATTCCGGTTTTTCATTACCGAATCGCCGAGTAATTAACCAATTGCCGAAGCTGCAAACGGCGGTGTGAATTTGCTTTTGGTGCGTATGTTCGGTAAAACCACCGTTTTAAACGTTCAGCCGCTATCACGTAGGCACCAACAATACCCACCACAGCCCCATACAAGGCCAGCGGTAATGGGCTAAATCCAAATACCGCAGCTAAAGGCGTTAATGGCAGTAACAACACAAACAGGGCTACAAAACCGGTAGCCAGGATAAGCCAGCGACCAGGTCGGGCGCGATAAAATGCCCGACGCGTACGAACTACCAGCACAATGATGGATGCCGACAGAACCGATTCGACAAACCAGCCGGTTTGAAACAGGCTTTCATTGGTCTTGAATACGCCAATCAACAAGCCGAAACTGACAAAGTCGAAAAAAGAACTAAGGGGCCCAAACGTAAGCATAAACCGGCGAATGAAACGTAAGTCCCACTGAGTAGGTCGTTTTATGGTTTCAGGTGCTACATTGTCGGAGCCTATTGTCATTTCGGGAAGATCGGTGAGCAGATTAGTAAGCAGAATCTGGGTAGGAAGCAGAGGCAGAAACGGCAGGAACAGCGATGCACCGGCCATGCTGAACATATTGCCAAAATTGGCACTGGTAGCCATAAAAATGTATTTCATGGTGTTGGCGAACGTTCGGCGACCTTCGCGAATTCCATCGATCAACACATTCAGATTTTGCTGAAGCAACACGATGTCGGCCGATTCTTTGGCAACATCAACGGCCGAGTCGACCGAGATGCCTACATCGGCTGCATGCAGCGCACTGGCATCGTTGATGCCATCGCCCATGTAGCCTACCACAAACCCCGATTTTCGAAGCGCCAGGATAATACTTTCTTTCTGATTGGGTTCTACTTCGGCAAACACGTGGGTGTGCATTGCTTTCTGCCGCAGGGCTTCAATGCTAAGCTGGCGGATGGCCGAACCCGTAAGCACCTCCGGGCAGTCGATACCCATATGCTGGGCTACCGATTGAGCAACCAGCGCATTGTCGCCGGTAATTAGTTTTAGATGAATGCCGAGTTCGTTGAGGCTGGCCAATGTTTCGGCAATGCCCGTTTTGGGAGGATCGAAGAGTGTAATAAATCCGAGGAAGGTCATATCGGCTTCGTCGGATTTATCGATGTCGCGTTTGCCGTTCGTTTGTTTGGTAGCAAGCCCCAGCGTACGAAACCCCTGGCTGCTCAGTTCCTGATACGTTTGCTCAATCTGTTCCCGATATGCTGTCAATAACGCCAGTTCGTCGGTACCGGTATCTACATAACGGCACACATCCAGAATAGTCTGTAGCGCCCCTTTGGTACTCATCACGGTTTGTCCGTCGATTTCGGTCAGAATGGTCAGGCGTTTTCGGATAAAATCATAGGGAATCTCATCGACACGCGGATAGAGCGACACATCGGTAGGATTGAATGCCAGAATAGCTTCGTCGACCGGATTGCGGAATCCCTGCTGAAGCTGGGCGTTGATCTGAGCCAGCAACCGGGCGCGTACGGATGGCTGCTTATGAACATCCATAATCCGATCGACCCGAACGTGCCCTTCGGTGAGGGTACCGGTTTTATCCGAGCACAGCAGGTTCATACTACCAATGTTTTCGATAGCCGACAGCCGTTTAACAATGACCTGCTGCTGGGCCATACGGCTTGCACCTTTAGCCAGATTAATGCTGATAATGGCTGGTAATAACTGAGGTGTTAGCCCAACCGCAATGGCCAGCGAAAACAGAAAGGCATTCAGAACGGGTTTATGAAGCCCTACATTAATGGCAAAAATCAGAATCACCAGCACCAGTGTCACCTCCATCAGCATATACCCAAACTGCCGGATTCCGCGCTCGAAATCCGTTTCGGGCGTTGCGTTGCCAATTCGTTCGGCAATATGGCCCAGTTCTGTTTGGGGGCCTGTTCTGATTACTACTGCCCGACCACTGCCACTTACCACATGCGAACCCAGAAAGAGAACATTTTGCCGCTTGGCCATTGGCGTATCGGCAGGTTGTATGCCCGGCTGTTTATCGACTGGATAAGTTTCGCCCGTTAGTGACGCTTCATTCGTGAATAACTCATTGGAAGTCAGTAGGTAGCAGTCGCCGGGGACGAGGTCGCCTGCACAAAGGCCGACAATATCGCCAGGGACAACCTGCTCAACCGGCAAACTGGATGCCTTTCCGTCGCGGTAAACGGTTGCTTTTACCGTTACCATAGACTGGAGTTGCTGCATGGCATCCGAAGCGCCTTTTTCCTGCCAGAAGCTGAGCAATCCGCTTACCAGAATAATGATAAAGATGATAATAGCGTCGGTGGTGTCGTTAAGAAAATATGACAGCGCAGCCGCTACCAGCAGAATGAGCGAAATGGGGTTTCTGAACTGATTGAGAAACAACCCAACTACCGACGCCCGGCCTTTGGTTTGTAGCTGATTCTGGCCAGCAGACTGGCGAATTAAATCGGCCTGATCAGAACTAAGCCCTAATGCTGTTGTATGAAGTTGTGCCAATAGCTCATCAGGTTGTATGGCCCAATAAGCAGACAGTATAGGAGCCTGATTAACAGGCGGCTCGATGTTATCCATTGCGTTGATTTGTCAATAAGAAAACAAGAACCAGCCCTGGAAACCGGGGCTGGTTTGTTTTAATGGACAGAGGTTCCATTTATTTATCCAACTACAACACAATCTTCGGGCAGATGTTGCTGCTCTACATACGTAAGGTTATTCAGCGTAGTATTGGCAATCTGCTGCATGGCTTCGCGGGTGAAAAAACCCTGGTGAGAGGTTACAATCACATTGGGCAGGTGCGTTAATACGTTCAGATCCAGATCGGGCAATTCTTTTTCCGACCAGTCGCTGAAAAAGAAATTATCTTCCAGCTCATATACATCGACGCCCAGAGCGCCCAGTTTTCCACTGTGGATCGCTGCCAGTACGGCAGGCGTATCGAGCAGTCCACCCCGACTGGTATTGATCAGATAAGCTCCCGGCTTCATACGTGCCAGCGCCGATGCGTCGATGATATGGTGCGTTTCGGACGTTAGCGGACAGTGTAGCGACAATATGTCGGCTTCTGCCAGCAATTCGTTCAGAGGCAAATACTCCACGCCAAGTTGCTGTAAAACGGCCGAGCGTACTTTGTCGTAGGCCAGCACATGGCAGCCAAAACCGAGCATAATGCGGGCAAATGCAGTTCCGATCTTACCCGTACCGATCAAACCAACCCGCTTGCCATATAAATCGAAACCCATCAGCCCGTCGAGCGTGAAATTGTTTCGTTTGGTTCGCTGGTAGGCGAGGTGTGTTTTCCGATTCAGTGCCAGCAACAAGGCTACGGCATGTTCGGCAACGGAGTGAGGAGAATAGGTTGGAACGCGCAGAATACGAACCCCCAGTTGTTGAGCCGCCAGTATATCGACCTGGTTGTAGCCGGTGCAGCGGAGTGCCACGAGCCGAATACCCAGATTAGCGAGCGTTTGGAGGGTTGGTGTATTGAGCTGATCATTGACAAAAACGCATATGGCCTGATGCCCAGCTGCCAACGGAGCCGTTTCGGGCGATAGCGACTGCGATAAAAAGGTCAGTTGATGGCGATGATTGGCGTTGGCCGCTTCCAGAAACGACTGCTCGTAGGGATGACAACTAAAGAAGGCGATTTTCATGGCGATTAGGCAATTTGTCGGGAGAAGTCATAATCTGTTAACCGGCACAGTTTTGCCGACGCCCGACTCAACAAGGCATCGACATCGGCCGATACGCTGGCTAGCTGATCATCGACAAGCAAATAATCGTAAGAGCGTAACAGCAGGTGCATTTTCAGAGCCAGTTCGGGCGACGAAAATAACGTCTCGGGTTTGCAGGCACCCGCCCACGATTGAGGAAGCATATCGAGCCATTGCTCCAGGCGGCTTTGTGCCTGTTGTTTGGCTATGCGATAACTTTCTTTCGTTAACCTATCGCTTACTTCAATGTCGTAGGTATGCACAACCGTTAGCCGAATGGCTTCCGATGAATGAGTTGTGAGCCAGCCACGCAGCGCCAATGCTGAGTCGACAGAGCAATCGGTAGGGAAACAGGCTGTTTTCATGGACACGAATTGAGACGTTTTTGTATCTCAAAGGTAGACCGTTGCCCTACCATAGCCGATGAGCCAGCTTAGGCATTCGCCTGATTATTATCAGCTACCAGTTGGCCCGGCGGAGTTTTTCGGGCTGAAGAACACGAATAGCCGAACCAACCAGCTCAATCAGGCCATCCTGTTTAAATTCGCTCAGCGTTCGAATCAACGATTCGGTAGCTGTGCCCACAATGGAAGCCAGATCATCGCGCGAAAGTTGAATAAGACCCTGTGGGTGATTAGGCGCCTGCTGTTCATGTAATCGCAGAATTGCATCGGCAACGCGTCGGCGTAGCGAACTGTAGGCCATTGTAACCAGTTGTTGTTCCCGTTCGCTGATGCGGCCTGCCAGCAGTTTAATAAATTGCTGGCCTACCTCGTTGTTGGCCAGTAGGAGTTGTTTGAAATCTTCGTCCGGAATGTAAATCAGTTCGGAGTCGTCGAGCGTTACGGCCGAGTCGGTATATTCGGTATTTTCGAGTAGAGCCAGATAGCCAAAAAACTCGCCCGCATTGTAAAGGCCCGTAATCAGCTCCTTCCCATCGGCATTGGTCCGAACGGTTTTTACTTTGCCCGATTTAAGAAAATACAGCCGGGTGGGCTCGTCGCCTTCGGTATAGATATACTGCTTTTTGTGAACCTGATGAACCTTACGGTCGGCCGACAGGCTTTCCAGGTTTCCGGCTTTCCGGGCATCGTCCAGAAACTGATTTAAGCCTTCGTGTTGTAGATCATAATCGCCCTTGAGCTGATAGGGGTTGATGTTTTGAAACCGATTGAGCCGACCTTCAATAGCGCTCAGCAGTTCCGATTCGTCGAAGGGTTTGGTCAGGTAGTCATCAGCTCCTAATTCCATGCCCTTTCGGAAATCGGTGCGCTCAGTCTTTGCCGTCAGAAAAATGAAGGGAATGCCTGCCAATTGAGGGTTTTTATTGAAAATATGCAGCACACCATAGCCATCCAGAACAGGCATCATAATGTCGCAGATGACCAGATCGGGACGGGTAGCGAGTGCTTTTTCGACGCCTACTTTGCCATTTTCCGCCGTCAGAACAGCGTAGCCGGTAAGTTCCAGAATTTCGGCCGTATTTTCCCGAATGTCGTCATTATCTTCAATCAGCAGAATAGTTTTCATGTGGGAGAGTTAATGTAACGGTAGTACCCTTATTTAATTCGCTCTGTAGAGCAACAGTTCCGCCCAGCAGATCAATATATCGGGCAACAATATGCAGGCCCAGCCCCGTGCCGGGTGTATTGGAAACATTTTTGGCGCGAAAGAACCGTTCGAACAAGTGTTGCTGATCTTCGGGCGATATGCCGACACCCTGGTCAGAAACGGCTAACATTATGGACTGTGCCGTACACTGGCCAGTTATCGTAACAACTGAGCGCTCACCCGAATATTTGATGGCATTCGACAGCAGATTGACAATCACCTTGCGCAATAACGACGGATCGACCCAGATTTTGCCGGTGCAGTTCAGATCAATCTGAATCGTTTGTTGAGTCTTTAGCATACCCTGCATATCGCCCAGTATATCCTGAAGAAGCGCCGACAAGTCGACAGCTACTGGATTGGCCGTAATTTTTCCTTCTTCCAGCCGACCTACCGACAGAAACTCTTCCAGAATATCGTTCAGGTGATTAACTGATGCGTGTATACGTTGCAGATGTTTATGGCGTTTATCCTGCTGGTCGGTGTTGGGATATTTTTCGATGAGTGTTGCCGACGTGAGAATGGTAGTAAGCGGAGTACGGAATTCATGCGAAGCCATCGAGACAAAGCGCGATTTTAGTTCGCCCAGTTCGCGTTCGGCAGTCAGGGCAATGGCTAGTTCATCTTTCGATCGTTCCAGTTGTTCGAGCGTGTTCATCAACGCATGAGTACGGTCGGCCACTTTCTGTTCCAGATCCGCATTTAACCGCTCAATACGATCGCGGTGGGCTAATAGCTCCCGCTCAGCTTCTTTTTTGAAGGTGATGTCAATTATATACGAAACCGTATAGAGCTGGTCATCCAGCCGAAAATAGCTCAGACTAACTTCAACCGGGAATACCGATTCGTCTTTGCGCCGGGCGTGCAGGTCGCGATTGTGGCCCATAGCCCGCACCTGCGGATTTTTCATGAACGATTCCCGGAGTCGTTCGTGGTAATGACTAACGCTGGTTGGCACCAGCACATCAATCGATTGCCCGAGTAATTCGTCGTCTGGATAGCCAAACAGTTCTTTGGCAAACCGGTTTACCGACACTACCCGACCTCGCTGGTCGGCTACAATGATACCGATGGTTGCATTGGTGAATACGGCTTCGTAGCGTAAAACGCTCTGTTCGAGTTCGCGTTCGGCCTGGTGAAGCCGCACCAGATTCCGGAGCCGAATTAGAAAATAATCCTTACTATCGTTATGTAAGTGTATAATAACCAGCTTACACCATAGTTGCGTGCCATTTTGGTGAGTCAGTTCAATTTCCCGTTCGAGACGCCCCTGTTGCAAAACGCTCTGAATGAGTTGCTGCTGGTGTTCTTTCGTTTGGGCACAGATCAGCAGCGATTTCGACCAGTTGGAATCGGTCAGAAAGTCCTGTTCTGTATGGAAGCCGAGCATCTGTGCTCCAACCTGATTGATGCGTATAAATTGCTCAGAAGCAATGTCGTATACACCAATAAAGTCATCACTTTCTTCAAAAAGAAGATCCGTTAAATGGGTCGAAAAGAGCGTTGAAAGCATAATAGGGAGTCGCTTTAGAGTGCAGTTGCCTGCAACTTCTGTTGCTTACCGCTAAACTACTAGTAGTTTGGCGAAATCTGTTAAATATCAATCGATTTTTTGAGTAACGTCATGGAGATCGACTCGTCAAAAGGAGAATTTTACTGCCAGTTCTAATGGCCGGTCACCCGGCTAGTATGTATTATGGAATTTCAAGCTCAACATCCTATTCTGGTTCCTGCCAGAACGGCCGTGTTGCTGGTCTTTTTGCCGTCGGCAGCCAGTCGTGATACGATTGGTCAGAGATTATCTTTGACAAAGCTTGTTGGGTCGTGGCAGCAAGAACTTGGCCATACCGTGCGCGTACTGAAGATTGATGAAAACGTGCATCCCGACGTTGTACGGAGCTTCGATGTACAGCAATTTCCTGCTGTTGTACTCGTGCAGCAGGGAGTAGAACTGTGGCGTCAGGAGGGTATTACAACGGCTGAGGCAGAGCGAACATTGATGCCGAATCTATTGGAACGGATTGGTAACCATTGAGTTACTAATCCGTTAGTAGTCAACTCGTGTCAGACTGATCTGACTTCCGTGGCAAAGAGGAATTTCGTGCTGTGATTTGCCAGAGGATACCGGGCTATAAAGTCCCCGAACGAGAAGTAGTAAGGCCAGTACAATCGTCGCAACGGGCATCAGCAACGTAAAGCGTCGGCGGAGCGTTGGCGGGAAAAAATTGGGTACAACGCGGACCGTCAGCAGGGCGGGAATCGTACCTAGTCCAAATAAGCCCATATAGAGCGTGCCGGTCAGCGCATTGCTGGTTGTAATGGCTCCCGCCAGGGCTACATAAACAAATCCACACGGAAGTAATCCATTTAGAAAACCCAGCCCTCCAAACGCGGTTAATGTCGGACGTTGCAGAAAGCGGGTAAGAGGCTGTACGATCCAGCCTGTTGTGCGGGTCATTGGCAAACCCGGTAGTTTGCCGCGATTCACCAGAGTCCAGAGTAATAAAAACAAACCGGCTGCAATCGATACCGGCCGTTGAAGGCCGATCAGTAGAATCCCCTGTCCAATACTACCCATCAGAAGGCCCAGACTGGCGTAGGCAGTTACTCGCCCGGCATGATAAAGTCCCATTGCCAATCCGCGTTGCGAACGTGGCAACCGGCCAACTGGTAGCGCCATAGCCAGCGGCCCACACATGCCTACGCAGTGTAAACTACCAACCAGGCCCGTTGTCAGGGCCGCTGTCCACCAGATTGATTGCAGATTCATGGCTTTTAAAGGAATAGATCCTGTTCTGTATAGTAATCCTGCTGCCCGTCGGACCAGGTAAGTTGGACCCGCCAGAAGCCTCTCTTTAAAGGAGCTGTCGACACGGTTTGCTGACGTTGGTGATTGGCTGGAATCTGTACATTGAAATCCTGTTGCCGGTCGGAAGGGCGATAGAATAAAATCTCACCTTTGTTTAATGATGCAGGCAGCGTGAAGGCTACCTGCTGCCGATCGGCCTGGTAGTTGATGCCAACCGCTGGATTCTTGTGCGCATTGGCAACCTGATTAATATGTTGCTGGAAGGCGATTTCGGTCTGATAATAATCATCACGTACCAGATCGACACGCTGGCGGCTCATCCGAAAGACCATAACGCCGATAAATCCGGCAAAGAGAATAAACGTAAGTACGATGGCTTGTCCCCAGTTCATAGTATTGAGTTGTTGAATGATTGAGTTGTTGAATGATTGAATCAGGACTTTCACTTAAAATTCAATCATTCAGCAACTCAATCATTTAAGGTTTCACCGGTCCTAAGAAGGTGGTTTTGATTTGTTCTACAACTTTGTTGCCCGCCAGTACATCGATCTGGAGGGGCGTACTGTTTTCATGAATCGCTTTTTCGGGCAGACTAATGAAGAACATACTTTTGGTTAATTCTCCTGCCGGAACCTGGGTGAGCGGTTGGACGAACGTCAACTGTGCATCGGGCCGATTCAGCCGGAAACTAACGGGTAGGGTTCGGTACGTTTTATTGACAACCTCTATCAGATACAGATTAGAAACCTTGTTGTTGGCTTCGCGCTGAAACAGTTGCCCCGGTGCCCGTAACACCGTTACGTCGATGACCGGGCGGCTAATCAGCAGGAAGCCCAGTATGCTCAGCAAGGCAAGCAGGGCTATGCTATACGCTTTTATCCGACTGGTAAAACGAAACGGTTTTCCTTCTTCAATGCCGCGTAGCGAGTCCATCCGAATCAATCCCTGCGGACGATCGATTTTGGTCATAATATCGTCGCAGGCATCCATGCAGAGTGTACAGTTTACACACTCCAACTGCGTACCATTTCGGATGTCGATACCCATTGGGCATACCTGCACGCAAAGTTTGCAATCGATGCAGTCGCCTTTGTGAGCAGGAAATGCGGGGAGGGCTGGGATGGCGGGGTGCGTGGTGTCATTAACAATGGAGGCCATTCTCCCCGCAACCCCTGCATTTCCTCGCTCTTTCTTTCCACGGGGTTCTCCCCGGATAAAATCGTAGGCTACAATCAGCGAGTTTTTATCGAGCAATACACCCTGAAGTCGGCCATATGGACAAATGGTGGTGCAGACAATTTCGCGCAGGCGGGCAAATACCAGATAGAAAACGCCCGTAAAAACCAGCATAGACGACAGACCGGCTATGTGTTTTGCCGGATCGTCGGTAATGAGCAGCAACCACTGGTCGCGGCCAATCAGATAAGCCAGAAACGTGTTGCTGATCATGAACGAAATCAGGAAGAAAACGCCATGTTTAAGTCCCTTTTTCCAGATTTTTTCGGTGGTCCAGGGGCTGGCATCGAGCCGCATCCGGGCATTGGAGTCGCCTTCAATCCAGACTTCTATTTTACGGAAAACCATTTCCATAAAAATCGTCTGTGGACAGGCCCAGCCGCACCAGACGCGGCCGTAGACCACCGTAAACAGGGCAATGAATACGATAAACGTGACCAGACCAATGGCAACCAGGTAGAAATCCTGTGGCCAGAAAGGTACGCCAAAGAAGATAAACCGCCGTTCGAGCACGTTGAACATAAAAAGCGGATGCCCATCGACCCACACAAAGGGGCCAGCAAACAGGGCAACCAGCAGTACCACGGCAACAATGGTACGCCAGCGGGTAAAGCGCCCCGTAATACTGCGCGGGTAGAGCCATCGACGCCCGCCCGATGCATTGGCGGTAGGCACTACATTGCGAAAGTTCGTTTGTGGGGCTACGTTCGTATTCATTGGATTTATTAATTAGCCATGGCTACCGAAGAGGATTCTTTTTCGCCCTGGGGTTCTTTTGCTCCGGCAGGGTTGGTTCCCTGTAGCGACAGCACATAACTCGTTACCTGCTGAATCTGAAGAGGATTCAATTGTTTTTTCCAGGAAATCATCCCTTTCTCGGGAACACCTTCGGTAATGGTGTGAAAGACGGCTTTCACATTGCCCCCGTGTAGCCAGTAAACATCGGTCAGGTTAGGTCCAACTTTTCCTTCGCCTTTTTCTCCGTGGCAGGCGGTGCAATATTGGGTGAAGAGCGTTTTTCCGGCATCGACGCTTTTAGCATCCTTTAGCATCGTAACGGTATTTTCGTTAATGGAGCCAGCTACTTTTTTGATGTACTCTTCCCGCTGCTGGTCGGCAATAGCCATTTCTTTGGTATACTCCTGAGCCATAATATCGCCCGAACCGATAACATGGAAGATGAGCAGATAGATGGCTGCAAACCCAATTGTGCTATAGAACAACCACATAAACCAGGGTGGAGTAGGGTTGTCCAGCTCAACAATACCGTCGTAGGCGTGTTCCATCATCAGGTCTTTTTCCTGACTTAGTGGGCGAAGCCCCGTTATGCGTTGCCAGAGTGTGCGTGGTTCAGCGGGTTGCGAGGTTGCCGTAGGATTCAGTGTTCTTTTTAGGATAAACAGCAGATAAATCGCCATGGCAGCTACCAATACCAGCCCTACCAGCAGGAGCAGAGCCAGAGAGAGCAATAATAAGTCTTCACCCGAGGAAATAGACAGCACAGATTGGCTGGTTTCCGGAGCAAACAGACCGCTATGGAATAAGATAAATAGGTTCATGGTAAGTGATAGAGGTTAATCGGTTGACGATTCATCGAGCGGCATCCGACCCATTTTCTGAATATATGTTTTGTCGACTAGCAGCAAATACAGGCCAACCAGCACGAAGAAGGCTAAGAATGTGAGGAACGATCCAACCATATAGATGTCCGCACCGGGAATTTTTGAGATGAATTGCTTGAACATAGTTGTAATTGGCTTCGCACGGGGGAATAGGCGGGGAGTGCGGGAATAACCCTGCAATCCCCGCACTCCCTGCCCCCCGCTATTTACTCGCTGTTTCCATTTTCTTGATGTCGGTTCCGAGCCGCTGCAGATAGGCAATGAGCGCTACAATTTCGCGATCGGGTTTTACGCTGATACCATCTTTAGCCAGTCGGGCGCTTACGTCCTGTGCCTGTTTTTGCAAGTCGGCGTTGGCATAGCTGATCGTTTGTTCGTCGTAGGGAACACCTACTTTTTGCAGGGCTCTCAGTTTATCCGACGTAGTTGAAATGTCGAGTTGCTGAGTCAGCAGCCACGGATACGAAGGCATGATCGATCCGGGCGACATGGATGTTGGGTCACGCATGTGATGGTAGTGCCAGGAATCAGGATATTTACCCCCTTCGCGGTGCAGATCGGGCCCCGTACGTTTGCTACCCCACAGGAATGGGTGGTCATACACAAACTCGCCTGCTTTCGAGTATTCGCCATAGCGTTCGGTTTCGCTGCGGAATGGCCGAACCATCTGGCTGTGGCAGTTTACGCAGCCTTCGCGGATGTATAGATCACGGCCTTGCACTTCAAGAGCAGTATAGGGTTGAACAACGGCAATGGTAGGCACATTGGAGCGAACCATAAAGGTTGGAATCAGTTCCACCAGCGAGCCAATCAGAATAACCACCAGTGAGCCAATCAGTAGCGGAATAGGTTTGCGTTCGAACCAACGGTGCCAGTAGGTGTCGCTTCCAGTTGGGGTATAGGCTTTGGTCAGAGCAGGGGCTTCGGCAGATTCGTTGGCAAGCAAACTACCAGCAGCCATTGTTTTGAAGAGGTTATAAGCCATCAGGATAGCTCCTGCCAGATAGAACGCTCCGCCAAGCGCACGCATCTGGTGCATGGGCAATAGTTGCAGCGTTGTTTCGAGGAAATTTGGGTATTTCAGAACCCCTTCAGGTGTGAATTCTTTCCACATCATCCCCTGCGTAAAACCGGAGATATACATCGGAATGGCATAGAGCAGAATGCCCAGCGTACCGATCCAGAAGTGGATATTTAATAGTTTTTGCGAATAGAGTGGTGTCCGATACAGGCGCGGAATGAGCCAGTACAGAATGGCAAAAGCCATGAAACCATTCCAGCCCAGCGCACCAACGTGAACGTGAGCAACAACCCAGTCGGTGAAGTGCGCAATGGCATTCACATTTTTCAGCGACAGCATTGGGCCTTCGAAGGTTGCCATCCCATAGGCGGTTATGGCAACAACCATAAATTTCAGGAGTGTATCTTCCCGTACTTTATCCCAGGCCCCCCGCAGGGTGAGCAGACCATTGATCATACCACCCCACGATGGCGCAATGAGCATGATCGAAAAAACAGTACCCAGCGATTGCGCCCAGTCGGGCAGGGAGCTATAGAGCAAGTGGTGAGGTCCGGCCCAGATGTAGATGAAAATCAGCGCCCAGAAGTGCAGAATTGAGAGTTTATACGAATATATCGGGCGATTGGCCATTTTGGGCAGGTAATAGTACATCAGCCCCAGAAACGGCGTTGTCAGAAAAAAGGCTACGGCGTTGTGGCCATACCACCATTGTACGAGCGCATCCTGCACACCAGCATACATATAGTAGCTTTTGAAGAGGCTCACCGGCATTTCGAAGGAGTTGACGATATGCAGAACGGCCACTGTAACAAATGTGGCTATGTAGAACCAGATGGCTACATAAAGGTGGCGCTCCCGTCGGTTGATGATCGTACCGAACATATTGATACCGAAGACGACCCAGATCAGCGTAATGGCAATATCGATGGGCCATTCGAGTTCAGCGTATTCGTGCGATGTGGTTAAACCCAGTGGCAACGTAATGGCGGCAGCGACAATAATGGCCTGCCAGCCCCAGAAGTGGATCTTGCTTAGCAAATCGCTGAACATCCGGGCCTTGCAGAGCCGTTGCAGCGAGTAATAAGCTCCCATGAAAATGGCATTGCCAACAAAGGCAAAAATGACCGCATTGGTATGTAGCGGACGAATTCGGCCAAAGGTAGTGTATTGCGTGCCGAGGTTAGCGGCTGGTGCAAACAACTGACTGGCAATGATTACGCCAACCAGCATACCAACAATGCCCCAAACGATGGTTGCAATGGCAAAGTTGCGCACGATACGGTTGTCGTAACTGAAATACTCTACACCTGGAGAGTTTGTCTGCCCTAACGTAGTTCGGTCAGACGAGATAATTGTGGGCGGTTTCTGAGAAATCATAATAGTAACGGACTGTTATTCGGGGGTATCGGTAGAAGTTGTTGGTTCATTGTCATCGAGCAGGATGCGCATGGATGGAGTGTACAAATCATCCTGTTGGCCGGAGCGGAGCGACCACCAGAATGCAGCAAGGAACCCCAGAGCCAGTAGCAGGCTGATGCCAATCATGAAGAAGATGATGTACATACCCGTAAGTGTTTGACGGCTCAAAAATGCAGGTTATCTCATGGACGATATATGAGCTTTGTCAGCCAAATAGTTGATAGAATTCAGGAAGTAGAAAAAGCTGATAAAAGTCATCAAAACGCCTGACCAACGTCAGGAAGTGGCTTTGGCCAGGGCGGTACTTTTACTGCCAGAAGTTTATTTTTATCTACGTCATGACCGACACACTGACCAACCCGCCCCAGGGAGAAGAGTCCTCTCTGATTCAGGCCTGCCGAAGTCAAAATCAGGTATGGACCACTGCGATTGTCCAGTATGAACAGGAAATTGATAATCTCCTGGCACTCTTAGCCGATCTGCTCGAACACCCTACCTATCAGAATTTACGCCTGCGTGCTATCGACTATTATGGTACGCTGAATCAGGTGAAGAGCCGTTTTCAGCGATTACGACTCGATATGGTTTGTGAAAATCGGGTTTGTATGCCATCCGATCAACAGGTGTGCAGGGAGCCTCGCTTTGGGTTATATACACTCGTCGACTCACATTTACGGGCACTGGCGGATGAGTTCAGCCGGGTCAAAGCCGGTTGCTATCAGTTCCTTTCGGTGATGGTGACGCTCAATATGCTTTAATACTTGATGGTATTGGATAACCCAATGCCTGTTTCTGAATGATTATTCTCTCCTTCTTTCTTGCGCATTGGTACCTGTCGGTATTGATGCAGACGGTTTTTTTGCACCGCTATTCCGCCCATCAGATGTTCACGATGAGCAAGGGCTGGGAAAAAGTTTTTTACGTTCTTACCTTTATTGGGCAAGGCTCATCGTTTCTTAGCCCCCGTGCGTATGGAATCATGCATCGGCTACACCACGCCCATGCCGACACTGAGCAGGACCCGCATTCGCCCGAGTTTTCCAAAAACCTGTTCGATATGATGTGGAAAACCCGGTTGTATTACAACGATATCCTGAACAACCGGGATTCGATTCCGGCTAAGTTCAAAAAGGGGGTACCCAACTGGGAATGGATGGAGCGTTTTGGCGATCGTTGGCCGGTGCGACTGGCCTGGGGCACGATCTATACGCTAGTTTACATTCAGTTTGCCACATCCCCCTGGTTATTTATGCTGCTTCCGGTGCATTTTCTGATGGGACCGGTTCATGGAGCGATCATCAACTGGTATGCACATCGGTATGGCTATACGAACTTTAAAGTGAACGATACGGCCAAAAATCTGCTTCCGTTCGATTTCCTGATGATGGGCGAGTCATATCATAACAACCACCACAAATACGGTGGGCGGGCCAACTTTGGGGGCTTCCGCTGGCACGAGTTCGATCCGGCGTACCCCTTATTGAAACTCCTGAATGCACTGCACGTAATAAAACTGAGGGTAGGGCGCGATGAAGCCTATATGTAGCTGAACGTTAGGCTGTTTTATGCATGGCCCAAAGACCAGCTATTGGTCCGGGAAGTAGTGCATAAAACAGCCATTCGGTAGTGCCAGTTGTGGTTACCAGCCAGGCTATAAACTGAATCGACAGTACCGTTAGCAGAAAGCCAAAGCAGGTAACAAGAGTCAGAATACTTCCTCGGTTTTCGGTGGTTGCCCGGCTGGCTACAACAGTCGAAAACTGGGGCGAATCGCCAGCGGCCGATGCGCCCCAAATCAGCAGAAAGAACCCAAACAAAAAAGGGGTAGCTGCTATCAGTAGCGGAGTCAGTACAATACAAATTCCTGAAATGACCAACAAATAACGGGCTACCCGCATACTGCCAATTCGTAAGGCCAGATAGCCTCCTCCAATGCATCCGACGGCTCCGGCAGCAATGGCACCAAAGGCCCAGACTGACGTCGGGAAAACGACACCGGGGTGTTGTTGCTTATAGTAGTTAATGAGCAGGGGCAGGAATGCCCAGAGGGTATATAGCTCCCACATATGGCCAAAATAACCTAGCATGGCGGGCCGGAAAGCCGAGGGTTTCCAAAGTGAGAATAAGGCCTGAAAACGAAACAGACTACGACTTTTCTGAACGGGATTGGCCGGCACCGTTATGGTCAGTAAAACCCCACCACTGATCGCCAGCAAACTAACCGATAGCAGTAGGGTTCGGTATGGCAAACTACTGCCCAAACCACGAATAAGGTGCGGAAAGGCTGTTCCAACTACCAGTGCCCCTACCAAAAGTCCCATTGCTTTGCCTAAAATCGGCTTAAACTGATCGGCTACAATCTTCATGCCTACGGGATACACTCCTGCCAGAAAGAAGCCCGTCAGGAACCGGCTGGCCAGAATTGTGCCAGCCTGAATGGGCAAAAATAACCAGAGCAGATTCACTAGAGCGGCTAGAATAACAGAGGTCAGGAAAACGTAGGTCGATGGGAAACGGTCTGGAATCGCCAGAACCGCATACAAAAGTGTTCCCGTAATGAAGCCAAGCTGAACCGACGACGTAATCCAACTGGTCAGGGCGGGGGTTTTCAGCAGGGGCTGAAGCTCGGGCAAAATGGCATTTCCGGCAAACCATAACGATGTTCCGGCAAATTGAGCAAACACAACAACTGGTAACTGACGATTGACACGTGAGGAAGCGAGCATTCCCAAAGATACGTATTCAATCTTTTTTCGGGGGGCGGTGTAAAGTACTATTATTCAGTCTATGTCAGATCCCTGACATAGACTGAATAAACGATAGCGTTTATACCAATGATTTTTCCCGACTCCAGAACCGGTGCTGGGCAATAGCTTTGATAAAGTCTTTTGCCACCTTGTCGGCTGCCCCATTGGAGCCGCTGATGATGCCGTCGCTGGTAAGCCTATCAGGCGGCAAAGCTGCTTTCAACAGTATTTCTCCTTCGCCGGTGGCTGCAATGGCCTTGCAATGCATAAATGCTTCATGAACAAACCGAATAGCATCGGGCTCCTGAGCAAGTGCATCGGCACTGGGTTTTCCTCCCGGAACATAAACCGCATCGAACAAAACCGAAGCAACTGTTTGTAAACTTGCGTCAATTTTAACCGATTGGCCACCCGATGTTTTGAGCATGCCCAGATGAGGAGCAACAATAGCAATAACTGCTTTTTCGGCGGCAAGCGCTTTCTGCATGGTTTCCAGCGAAGCCGCATCGACGCCATCGGCCGCCAGAATGGCTACCTGCCGGGTTTTGATCGAGTCCATGATGGTGTTAGCCATACTTAAGGCTTCCGACCGATCAAGGGTCAACTGGACTGGCCCGGATTGGTAATCGGCAGGGTTTGCATCGGCCGGAACACTCATGTTCAATTGAACGCCCTCTGTCGATGGCACATCCAGTCCCAAACCTTCGCCAACAAGTTTTGCCAGTGTCGCGTCAATTTTCGACAAATGCATGAGCATTCGCTGCCGAATCGCTTCAATGGCTACTTTACCTAGCTCAAACCGAAGCGCTTTAACGATATGCGTTTTTTCGGTAGCCGACTGACTATTCCAGAACAGTTTTGCCTGGCTATAGTGGTCCATAAAGCTTTTGCTTCGGGCACGAACTTTGGGCGCATCGATCCGTTCGGCATAACTGGCAAAGCCTCCTTCCTGCTGCCGGGCCTGGGCCGGGCTATTACCGTTTATGGAATTAGGACTATAGCTTGTTTGCCCTTTGTTGATCATCTGCCGCATGTGCCCGTCGCGTTGATTGTTATGGACCGGGGCAATTGGCCGATTGATCGGAATCTCATGGAAGTTAGGACCGCCTAGTCGCTTTAGCTGTGTGTCGGTGTAGGAAAACAAACGCCCCTGCAGGAGTGGATCGTTGGTGAAATCGATACCCGGAACGACGTGTCCCAGATGAAATGCAACCTGCTCGGTTTCGGCGAAGTAGTTGTCTGGATTGCGGTTGAGGGTCATTTTCCCGATTCGCCTGACCGGAACCAGTTCTTCCGGAATAATTTTTGTTGCATCCAGCAAATCAAAGTCGAACGTATGCTCGTCTTCTTCATTTACGATCTGTACACCAAGTTCCCATTCAGGAAAAGCTCCGCTTTCGATGCTATCCCACAGGTCACGGCGATGAAAGTCCGGGTCGCGGCCCGAAATTAGTTGGGCTTCATCCCAAACTACCGAGTGGACACCCATCAGGGGTTTCCAGTGGAATTTAACAAAGCGGGCTTTGCCTGCTTCATTGATAAACCGGAATGTATGCACTCCGAAGCCTTCCATCATCCGATAACTACGCGGAATGGCCCGGTCCGACATCGCCCACATAATCATGTGCATTGATTCGGGAGTTTGCGAAATAAAGTCCCAGAAGGTATTGTGAGCAGTGGCTGCCTGTGGAATTTCATTATGTGGCTCGGGTTTGGCCGCATGGATCAGATCGGGGAATTTGATAGCATCCTGAATAAAGAAAACCGGTATGTTGTTGCCGACCAGATCAAAATTGCCTTCTTCTGTATAGAACTTTACGGCAAAACCACGAACATCGCGCGCCAGATCGGTTGAACCCCGTGAGCCTGCTACGGTTGAAAAACGCACAAAAACCGGCGTTTTAACGCTGGGGTCCTGCAAGAAGCTGGCTCTGGTTAGTTCGGCCTGTGGTTCATAAACCTGAAAGTAACCGTGAGCGCCTGCGCCACGGGCATGCACGATTCGTTCGGGGATGCGCTCATGGTCGAAATGGGTAATTTTCTCACGGAAAATGAAATCTTCCATCAGGGTTGGCCCCCGATCTCCGGCCTTTAGTGAGTTTTGGTCGTCGTTTACCCGAAGCCCCTGGTTGGTTGTTAAGAACTGGTCTTTACTATCCTCCCGATTCATGTCCAGTTCATTCACTTTGTCATTCATACTCGTCTGGCTTTGTTGTTAGTTTTTATTCTGTAGGATTAGTAGAATTACATCCGAAGCCAGATAATGTTTATGTCAGCCAGAAAATAGTGGCGAAAGTGATTAGGTGGGAATCGTTTCGTTGACCATTAGTCATGAAGAGGCCTGGGTTTCCTGCCAGGAAACCCAGGCCTAAAAGATAAAAGAATTGAAAGGCGGCTAATAAAGTTTATTCAGCTTCGGTAAGCTGTGGTTCCGTAACCGTAATCTGGGTTTTCCAGCCTTGTGGTTCCTGGCTGGGAGCTGGCGTTCCCCACGGATCGTAGAACGGAATAATGGCCACCCAGCGGCCTTTCGGATCGTCCCAGCTAAAGCGGTCGGCAAAGCTCGACGGGCTAACCCAGTGCGGCAGATCGTAGCGGAACAGAATCATGTCGCCCACATTCTGATGCCCTTCAGTTTCTATAATCGTGTCGTTGATAATATAGCCCGTGCCTCCCGAATGGTAATCCTGCCCATACTGATTTAGTGCCAGAATTACGCCAACCTGCTGCGGGTTAAGCGGATGCCAGTGCCGCCCGAAGAAAGAGCCGCCTAGCGGATAGTGCGTAATCTGTGGATGGAAATAGGGTTTCCCTTTGGCCCGGATACCCAGCGGAACCGCATTGCCCGTGAGCCGATTCCAGAAGCGGGTCATCGGTGTAAATACCGATAGGAGCGTTTGCTGAAAGTCGGGTTCCAGCGCCGGAATATTATCGAACGTATGATCGTGGAAAAGCTGTGGTGCCTGCTGAATATTGCTGATATGGAGTCGATGCTTGTGGGCATTCGAGATAAAATCGTCAGGTTCCTGACGCAATGGTTCCTGGTTCGACCAGTTAAGTGTTTCGTTGATAACCCGTTTCAGCAGGTCGGCGGGAAAAATGTTTTTGACAATAACTACATTAGGTTCGTTGACCAGTTGCATCACTTCTTCGTAAGGCAGTTCGGTAACAATCTCGCCGTTTTCCAGACGGCCTTCCAGTGTAATCAGGTAATCAGCAACTTTTTTCATGGATGTAATGATGACTTAAATTGGAGAATAAAATCAGGGACGGGTAGCCCAGCGGTTCCAGTTCCGCATTCCGATGGTGGCAATAGCCAGCATGGTTGCCGAGCTGATGGGCATCAGAATAGCAGCTACAATGGGCGACAGATGACCCGTTAGGGCATAGGTCAGGCCCATGAAGTTGTATAGCAGCGAAACCACAAAGCTGAACCGAATCAGACGCATACCAAACCGGCTATAGCGAAGCATGGCGGGCAATTGCTGTAGGGTCGATGCTTCCAGAATAGCGTCGCTGGCAGGTGTAAACTGGATGGTGTCTTCCGTTATGGCAATGCCTACATCAGCTTGTTTGAGCGCACCGGCATCGTTGAGCCCGTCGCCAACCATCAGTACGCGCTGCCCCCGATCCTGGAGGTGGCGAACTATGTCGAGCTTTTGCTGCGGCTGACACGCAAAGGTCATCTTATCGTTATCGAACCATTGGGCCAGTTCGGCCCGTGCGGTATCGTTATCGCCCGAAAGCAGATAGAGCGCATACTTACTTTTTAGTTCTGTTAAGATAGCGTCGAGCTGAGGGCGGTATAGATTGGCAAACCGGAAATAGCCGCGATATTGATGTTCGATGGAAACATGAACTGTTGCGCCCGCAATTGCCTGCTGATTGGCTGATGGATTGGCATCTGGGTCAACGAACGCACGGGTTCCTAGTTTAACAACCCAGTTGTCGACAAGAGCCTGTATGCCATGGCCGGGTAGTTCGGTGAACCCATCGATGGGCAGCGGTTGGGCATTAGCCAGATGGGAGGTTAGCTTACGGCTAAGGGGATGTGCCGACTGTTTTGCCAGCGATGCAATCAACGCGCGTTCGTAGTTGGTAAGCGACGTTGTGAATGACTCCTGAACCGTATTTTGCAAATTGGTGGTGAGCGTACCGGTTTTATCGAAAACAATAGCATCGCAGCCCGCCATTTCTTCAAGTACTTCGGCGTTTTTGAGGTATAGTTTCTGCTGGCTGAGTTTTCGGAGGCCATTGCCCAGCGCAAACGGATACGACAACGACAGCGCACAGGGGCAGGCAATGATGAGCACCGCCGTAAATGCATTGAGCGCCCGCGATGGGTCGTGGGCATACCAATACAGGGCAATCAGTGTGGCCAGAATAACAACCGTAATAGTGAAGTATTTGCCTACTACATCGGCAAAGGTTCGCATCCGTGACGTGTCGCTTTTCCGAAAAGCGTCGTTATTCCAGAGTTGAGTCAGGTAGCTTTGCGACACGTCGCGGACTACTTCCATTTCAATCGCTTCGCCAATCTGCTTGCCACCCGCATAGAGCAAGGCTCCCGGGGCTTTGGCTTCCGGTTCCGATTCGCCCGTTACAAAACTATAGTCGACCATAGCCTGCCCTTTATACAAAAGGCCATCGGCCGGAATCAGTTCATGGTTTCGAATCCGTATATGATCGCCTTTGCGGAGCTGCGCTACGGGAATTACTTTGTGCGGGGCTGCTTCTCCGCGCTTCACCACCGTTACGGCCAGCGGGAAATAAGACTTGTAGTCGCGTTCGAATGACAGGAATTCGTGGGTGCGCTCCTGAAACCATTTACCACATAAGAGGAAGAAGACCAGCCCGCTCAGCGAATCGAAATAACCGGCTCCGTTCAGAACGAACACTTCGTAGGTGCCGCGAAAAAAGGCAACCAGAATGCCTAATAGAATAGGGAAATCAATATTGATAATGCCTTTCCGTAGACTTGTCCAGACCGATTCGAAATAGCCCGATGCCGAATAGAAAACGACCGGAATAGCCAGCAGAAAGTTGAGAATACCAAAGACGTGTTTAAGTGCGGGATCATCGAGACCAAGGTATTCGGGGAAGCTAAATAGCATGATGTTGCCCGTACAGAAACCCGCTACGGCCAGCCGATACAGCAAGGGGCGGTAGGATGGCTTCTGTTGTTCTTTGACAACGTCGTTCAGGCTAATCAATGGCTCGTAGCCAATTGAGCCAAGCAATTCAACAACCTGACGAAGGCTGAGTTTATCGGGTTGATAGCTGATATGTACCTGCTTTTTCAGGAAATCGACCCGCGATTGTTGAATGCCCGAATTGATTCGATATAGGTGTTCGAGCAACCACAGGCACGAACTACAGTGAATGGTAGGAACATAGAAGGTGACTTTGGCAACCGAGTCGCTGGAAAACTCCAGCAGTTGCGCAATAATGTCGGGATGATCCAGAAAAGCCAGTCGTGCGCTGTCGGAGCCAGTGGGAGCGGTTTCACTGGTTTTAATGGTATTGCCGGGCCGGAGCTTATCCTGATTTTGATCAATCGAATAATAGTGACAAAGCTGGTTTTGACTCAGAATAGTGTAAACGGTTTTACAGCCTTCGCAGCAGAAATGTTTGTCTTCGTAGAGAATATCGTGGTCGGTGCAATCATTGCCGCAGTGATAGCATTGAATGTTCGAAATCGTTGCCGTGCTCATACCTCAAAAATTTGTGGCAAGTTGGCAAGGCCTGATTCTCAAAACCCTGACAATCGTCAGTCTTTCCGCTGATACCACTCAGTGTGTGTGCTTGATTATCCGTTCATTTTTGCTTGCGAAAAGCGGAGGTACTTTGTGCGAAGCAACCCCGCTATTGCCCTGCGCGAAGTACCCTGCGCGAAGCAACCCCGCATTAACCATGAACACATTAATTCAGAAATACAACGTTCCTGGGCCACGGTACACGAGTTATCCGACGGTGCCATTCTGGGACAATAGCACATTTAGTGAAACGGCCTGGGTTCGCAGCCTGCGCCGGGCCTTTTCCGTCAGCAACCATACATCGGGTATTAGCCTATATATCCACCTGCCCTATTGCGACAGCCTTTGCACGTTTTGTGGCTGTAATAAACGCATTACGCGAAATCATGGCGTCGAATCGCCCTATATCGACGCGTTGCTGGCTGAGTGGGGCCTGTATTGTGATTTGTTGCCCGAAATGCCACGCATTGCCGAACTGCATTTGGGAGGAGGAACGCCAAGTTTTTTTTCTCCTGAACAGCTTAGGCGACTGTTGAACGGACTGTTTAGCAGAGCCACGCCCTCCGAATCGCCCGATTATGGCTGGGAGGGGCATCCGAATAACACAACCTGCGAGCACCTGGAGACTCTCTATGATTTTGGGTTTCGGCGGGTGAGTTTTGGCGTACAGGATTATGACCCCGTTGTGCAGCAGGCCATTCATCGGATTCAGCCGTTTGAGAATGTACGGAAGGTGACCGAATGGGCTCGCCAGATCGGCTATACATCCATCAGCCACGATCTGGTTTTTGGACTTCCCTTCCAAACCACTGATTCCATTGTCGATACAATCTTTAAAACCCTGACGCTTCATCCTGATCGTATTGCTTTTTATTCATACGCTCATGTTCCCTGGATTGAAGGAATCAATGGGCAGCGGGGGTTTCGGGAGAGCGATTTGCCGACTCCCGACCAGAAACGGCTTCTGTACCAAACCGGGCGGGATTTGCTCGAACAGGCGGGCTACGTAGAGATAGGTATGGACCACTTTGCGCTTCCGCACGATTCGTTATACAGCGCGCTCGAAAATGGCACATTGCATCGCAATTTCATGGGCTATACTACTACGCAAACACAGGTGCTGATCGGCTTGGGAGCATCGTCTATTGGCGATGTCTGGACTGCCTTTGCCCAAAATGAAAAAGAGCTGGATGTTTATATGAGTCGGGTCCTGGCGGGCGAGTTGCCGTTGTTGCGTGGCCATGTTCTGGATGATCAGGATCAGTTTCTGCGTCGACAGATTCTCAATATTATGTGTCAGGGAAAAACCCAATGGCATTTGAGTAGCTGGTCGAAGTCTGAATGGGAAATGCTGAGTGCGCGACTGGAATCGTTCTGGCTCGACGGCTTGCTGGATTTTGATGCCGAAGGTTTATGGGTGCGCCCGGAAGGCCGCCCTTTCCTGCGCAATATATGTATGGCATTCGATGAGCGGCTTAATTATGCTCAGCCGCAGACCCGCCTGTTTTCGCAAACCATATAAGTTCTTCTCTGAAAATTGTACAACTATGCTGCATCACCTAAGCGACGAAGTGATAGACTACATGCTCAACAACCAGTGGTTTGGCCGGCTAGGTTGTGCAGCCGATAATGAAATACTGGTTGTTCCGGTAACTTACCTTTACGATGGTCATAACATCTACGGTCATACGCGTGAGGGTACAAAAACCCGGCTTATGCGGCAAAATCCGAATGTTTGCCTTGAGGTCGATGAGGTCGTATCGCCCACATTCTGGCAGAGTGTGCTTGTTCATGGACAGTTTGAAGAACTAACCGGCGACGAACGAACCTGGGTTCTGCAACGACTGGGACAACGACTGGCTCCTCTCTTTCCGAACGAAATGCCTATACCGGCTTCCGAAATTGGACAGCCAGATTCAGCACACGAGCCGCCCGCAACGGTTGTTTACCGAATTCGTATTACCGAAAAATCGGGTCGCTCAATTCAGTTGGAACAGGCCGTTGATCGGTTGGGGTAAGACGGACTGCTTTTTTGCGTAGCAACTAGTAATTGCTTGTTACTTTCGGTGAGTGCGATAATGTAACCCGGCCGTAAATCAGCCATACCGACGCGCCCCATAAGGTTACCAGAATACCCGCATACGTGCTGATGTGGGGCAGATTCAGATCGGCCATAAATACCACGTCCATCATACTATGGAACAAAGCGCAGGCCAGCACATTTCCCCGTGAAGAATTAAACAGCCACGTAAACAAAATACCGCCCGTAATGAGACTGAATAGCCAGCCCACTATGCCGCCAATGTCCATATGGATATAACCGCCCAGAGGGTTCAGAAAAAGTGGCCAGTGCCAGAGAGCCCAGAAGCCTGTCAGAACCAGATTGGCCGTAAATGCCGAAAAACGGGTTTGGAGCCGTGGTAGGGCAAACCCGCGCCAACCGATTTCTTCACCCATACCGAAGAAAAAAAAGTTGACCAGTACATACGCAACAGGAGATAGAAATTTGAACTCCTGACCTAAAAACAGACCTTGCCAGTTTGGCGCTTTTGGGTGAGATGGAAGGCCGATTCCTATCAGAATCAGTAGAAGTAAAATAGGAGCGCCTGCGCCAATCAGTAACCACTTAAGGGATGGCCATCCTGGCCGTTGGCCCCCCGCCAGTGCTCGGATACCGGCGAAGCCCCGTTCGTGATACAGCAAAATCAGTGATGCCAGCATGGGGCCCAGACTGCCCAGCAGATGCCCATAAGGTAGCCATGACGGGGGCGTGTTCAGGGGCAGGTAATAAGGCGACCAGGCCAGCCACGATATAAAATAAGCTAGCCCGAAAAATCGGGCTAGCCGCCAAACAGGCACTTTAGATGTGGACATTATAGTTACGAAACAGGATTCGGTGGGGTACGATCTATACGACTGCCAGTAGTGGAATATCGGTCAGGCGAGCCATTCGCTGGGTTTCGCCCTCGGCAAATAATTGCTCAAACCAGTAATGCTCCTGTGGGAACATAATGAGCAGATCGGCTTTATTGTCGTGCGCGAATGTTAGCATTGTATCATAAATTTCCCGACCAGCCACAATGGTTATGGTATGTGGCACATCCGTCATCATTCGGCGGATGTGTTCGGCCCGGTGCTGTACGGTTGGGTCGCTGGGGTTATCGTTGATGCATAGAATATTGACAACGCTCTGGAAGTCGTGGGCAAAGCGTAGCGCTGTATCCAGGGCAATGGCATTGGGGGGTGTTTCGAGATTGATTCCCAGAACCAGATTTTTAACACTGGCATATTTAATGGCGGGTGGCACCAGCAGCAGAGGTACGGTGGTTTCAGTAACCATATCTGTTGCTGTACTGCCCATTAACTGAGCACTTTGTGGTGCCGAACCCACTGTCGACATGATGAGCAGACTTGCTTGTTCGGCTTTGGCAACCGCCGTAATTGCTTCTTTGGTGTGTCCTTCTTTGGCAATATACCGGATCGGCACGTCCGAATAGCCGTCTTCACTCAATGCATGAGCCAGGTGTTTAAGCTCTTTTCGGCTATCGTCGCCCATTGCTTCAGCACTCAACGGAAAATTGCCCGTTTTGGCCGGATTGTCAGGCCAGAAATGATAGGTATTCAACAGCACTAACTCCGCTTTCCAGGTGCGGGCCAGTTGAGCCGCAAACCGGGCAACCAGATTGGCATTGTGCGAAAAATCGGTGGCAAGAATAATCGTTTTCATGGCAATTGAGCAGGCTGCGTTTTCGGTTCCCGATAGTGATTTTAACGATTACGGTGGACTAACAAGTCCTTGTCGGAGAACAGAAAACTAAAGGATATTGATAAGAATAATCAGCAGATGAATAACGGCACTGAGGGCAAAGGCTGGGAAGATATACTTCACCGGCATAGCCGATAAAACCGGAACCAGTATCGACAGAAAGCCAAACATGCTAACCAGAAACTGCCAGTCGCCACCACGGAAATATTCCATTGTCAGCAATAGCACTGGCGACAAAATGCATCCCTGAATAGCCAGTGCGGTGATGGCCCAGCCAATGCGATTAAACTCCGCTTTTTCTACAAAATTTTTATAAACGCTCAGCCAACCGGTCGAATGCGAATCTGTATATGCTGTTGTCTGATGTGTGAGGGTAGCCATTGTTGTTGTGCATTTAATTGATAGCACAAAACAACAATCGTTGCCGCTGCTGGCACATGACAATGGTTAGGTGGAAAACTGATTGTTGTTAGCGCGGAGGTGAAAACGCAAATAACCCTTGCCTTACGGTCAGATGGATTATCTGTCGTTTAGCAAGGGCTACAATTGAAATTAACTAAACAGCTACACCTTTATTGTTTGTTTTGGCATTACGAACCTACCCGAACCGGGGTCAGATGTTCCAGTTCGTTGTCGCTAAACAGCCGTGATCGAATCAGAAAACGAACGCCCAGCGGAATTTCGAGCGAAAAACTGGCACCGCGTCCGGGTGTGACATCAACCGTCAGGTGTGTATGCTTCCAGTATTCGAACTGATCGCCCGACATCCAGAAATCGCAGCCTTCAATCTGACCCAACCATACGTCGGAAGAGCCCACGATGAATTCACCTTCGGCATAGCACATCGGTGACGAACCGTCGCAACAACCTCCGCTTTGGTGAAACATAAGCGGGCCGTGTTGAGTCCGGAGTTTGTTAATGACCGCTGCTGCAGCGGGAGTAACGTCGATGCGATTCATGGGGCGAAAATGAGAAAGAGCGAAAGAGTGAGTAAGCGGAGCAACTTCGCTTATTCACTCTTTCGCTCATTACTTAAAAGAACCCAAGTTTATTTTTGCTATAGGAAATGAGCAGGTTTTTGGTCTGGCGATAGTGGTTGAGCATCATGTGGTGATTTTCGCGACCAAAGCCCGACTTCTTGTAGCCACCAAATGGTGCGTGAGCCGGATACTGATGGTAGCAGTTCACCCAGACGCGCCCTGCCTGAATCTGGCGAGGAATCTGATACAGCTCATGCGCATCGCGTGACCAGAAACCCGCACCCAGGCCATAGAGCGTGTCGTTGGCAATTTCCAGGGCTTCGTTGCCGTCTTTGAACGTCGTTACCGATACCACCGGTCCGAAAATTTCTTCCTGGAAAACCCGCATTTTATTGTTGCCTTTAAAGATCGTTGGCTTAATGTAGTAGCCCGATTCGAGGCCATTGCCAACCAGACCTGCCGGTTCGCCACCCGTTAGCACTTCGGCACCTTCCTGCTTGCCAATGTCGATATACGACAGAATTTTCTCGTATTGATCATTGCTGGCCTGGGCTCCCATCATCGTTTCCGGATCGAGTGGGTGGCCTAGTTTGATGGCTTCGGTGCGTTGAATAACGCGCTCCATAAACCGATCGTAGACACGTTCATGAACCAGCATTCGCGATGGACAGGTACAAACTTCACCCTGGTTCAGGGCAAACATAACGGCACCTTCGACACACTTGTCGAAAAATTCATCATCGGCATCGGCAACCGACTCCATAAAAATGTTTGGCGATTTGCCGCCCAGTTCCATCGTTACGGGAATGAGGTTTTCCGACGCATACTGCATAATCAGACGCCCGGTTGTGGTTTCGCCCGTGAAGGCCACTTTCGCAATCCGTTTCGATTGAGCCAGCGGTTTTCCGGCCTCTGGCCCAAATCCGTTCACAATGTTTATGACACCCGGTGGAATTAAGCCTTCGAGCAGTTCCATCATCACCAAAATACTGGTTGGCGTTTGCTCGGCGGGTTTCATTACTACGCAACAGCCTGCTGCCAGCGCGGGAGCCAGTTTCCAGGTTGCCATTAGCAGCGGGAAATTCCAGGGAATAATCTGACCTACAACGCCGATGGGCTCCTTAATGATCATCGATACGGTGGTGGCATCGAGTTCGGCTACTGAGCCTTCTTCGGCGCGAATTACGCCCGCAAAATAGCGGAAATGATCGACACAGAGCGGTAGGTCGGCAGCCATTGTTTCACGAACGGCCTTGCCATTTTCAACGGTTTCAACACGGGCCAGAAACTCCAGATTCTGCTCAATTCGATCCGCAATTTTCAGAAGAATATTACTCCGTTCGGTAGCCGACGTTTTCGACCAGGTTGAGAAGGCCTTATGGGCTGCGTCGAGCGCCAGTTCAATATCGGCAGCTTTTGAGCGGGGCACACGGGCAATCAGACTGTCGTCGACAGGCGACGTATTGTTGAAATATTCGCCATCTACCGGGGCTACCCATTTCCCGCCAATGTAGTTTTCATATTGCGTTTTAAACTGGGGACGGGGTAAAATTTTGTTAGGGGCTTCCAGAACTTCCATAAATGCAGAACAGTTAAATTGGATTTGTTACAAAGTTTGTGCGAATTATTCAAACAGTAGTTCATCAAACCTATCGTCTGCTTGCACTATCCTATCAACTTTTCGATACCCGATCGGGAAATAAAGCGGGTTTTTGTGTGAATCATTTTTGCGGTCAATCAATGCAAACACGCCGGAGAAAGAAAAGAGACAGTCTCTTTTTGCATAAAACACCCTGCCTTCAAACAGCTTCTATACATCCCGGCTGCGAACGGTGATACTTTTGAAATAGCAATAAAATTTATAACATTATCAATACGCAACTAGTTAAATTTGATTACTTTACAGCCTGCTTTTAACTTTTAATCACCTGGCACGGCTTAACTGACCATTTGCTATGAAACGTGTACAGACGGCCTCACTTGACATCTCAAGGCATTTACAGTCCCGACGTTTGGAACAGGAAGTAGAAAACCGAACGGCTTACACGATCGACACCGCCGAATTAAATATCTATGAAACACAGCACGTTGCCGAAAAAGTAGAACTGACATTTGCCAGCCCTGTGCTGGCCAGCATGATTCGGGGTAAAAAAATCATGCACCTGCCTGGAACACCTTCATTCGACTTTTTGCCGGGCGAGTCGGTTATTGTACCGGGCCAGGAAACCATGTGTATCGATTTTCCTGAAGCGCAAAGCCAGAATCCTACTCAATGTCTGGCCCTGGCTATTGCGCCCGATAAGGTGCGGCAGGTAACCGACTTATTGAACGACCGGACTCCACTGATCGATAATGCACAGGGCTGGCAGTTTGGGCAGCACAATTTTTTTCTGACCAACGACGAGCCCATTCATCAACTCATATCGCGCCTGATCTACATTTTTACGGAAAACAACCAGGCCAAAGAAGTATTTGCCAACCTTGTCTTACAGGAGTTGGTCGTTCGATTAATGCAAACCCAAGCCCGAACCTTACTCTTGAGCCCAGAAACAACGTTCGTCAATGTGAACCGGTTAGCACACGTTGCTCAGTATATTAACAGGCATCTGAACCGAAGCCTGCAAATTAAAGAACTGGCCGACGAAGCCTGCATGAGTGAACCCAATTTCTATCGGACATTTAAGCATACATTTGGTATGACACCGGTCGAATATATCAATCAGCAACGGATTTCGCTGGCGTCGAAACTCCTGCGGACAACAAGCCGGGGGCTAGCCGATATCAGTATCGAATGTGGGTTTAATAATCTGACTTATTTCATGAAGCTGTTCCGTCGGGAAACGGGCATTTCGCCAGCTCAATACCGCAAACAAGGATTTCCTGCCTAACTTTTGCCGAAAACAGCGATCTTGCTGACTTGCTTCGCGGTTCGCTACTTATGCCCGTTATATCCAGAAAAAAGCTAGTTTATCCGATTCAGGATCGGCTACGATCATACCTGATTCAGTATGACCGGGATTTGTTGCTGCCTACCCAATACGAAGATCTGCTTCGGTATACCAATGCCATTACGCTTTTCGACAAACGTGGGCGCGACACGCTCTGGGAAACAACTTTCTATGCAGGAGCTGAAGCCGAAGAAATGCAGCGTTCGCTGAAGTCGATCTATGCGCAACTGAAAGCCAATGGCGACCTGTCGATCACCAATCACCTGACGGTCGATCGGGTCGATTTGTGTATGTATGGAAATACAAAGCCGTTTCGGGTGCGCATACGCAACATTGTCAATGATAACTTCGACTATTTTTACATCAAGCGGGCCGATGCCTCGCGGATTTATGGCCTCGAACTGGAGCATATCTTATCACCCAATCGCATCAATTACCTGACTACGGGCCAAACCCTGGTTGAAGAACACATTGCCGGAATTCCGGGCGATATGTTCTTTGAAAATCAACTGACCGACCCCGACCTTAACCCCATTCGACTCTGTAAGGAGTTCATTAAATTCAATGAGCGATGTTTTGTTCGTCTACTGGGCGATATGCATTCCAGCAATTTTGTGGTCGATGTTACCCCCGACTTCGATGAGGTATATTACCGGATTCGGGCTATTGATTTCGATCAGCAATCGTATGAAGGGCGCCGGTCGGTCTACATGCCGCAATATTATAAACAAAATCGCCCGATTATCGACCTTGGTGTTCGGTATATGACCCCCGAGAGCGTTCGGCAGTATCAGATTGAAGAGCGAGCCCTGATTGCGAGTCGGATTCGGGTCGAAAATATTCGTATCCGCGATCTGATGGAAGCCATGCGTGGCGATCAGATTGCACCGGTAGCCAATGTCGAAAGTCTTCGGTTGGCACTGGCCCGACAGTATCGCAATCCAGACTTTATGCGGTGCCAGACAATGGGCGATCTGGTCTGGAAAAGTCTGGAAATTGTTTCAGTTCATTGATCCGGCTTCAGAAGAACCAACGGTAAGAAATACCCACCTGTGAACGTATGACTCATTGCTAAACACAAGAACGAACGGGTAGCTGTTGAAATGTCGTAACAAATAAGCCTGGGATAAGGCACTCAGAATGTGGCATTATGGAGTATATTCGTATCGACCTTCTGACCGTATGAACTATTGTATTACGCTTCTTCTCTGGGTTACCGCTTGTTCTGGTTTATACGCACAAACCGGAAAATTGTCAGGACGAGTAATTGATAGTAGTACTCAGCAACCGTTGCCATTCGCCAATGTCTACCTCAACAATACGACCATTGGAGCTACAACAAATGCCAATGGCGAATTTTTGTTGCAGCATCTACCGCTGGGTTCGGCCGACATTGTGGTTTCATTTATTGGGTATGTTTCCCAACAACTGAAGGTGATGGTTCGTGAAACCGGAAATACGCCAGTAGCGATCCGACTCAATCCTGATGCACAGCAGCTAGTGGAAGTGGGTGTAAAATCGAACCGTGACAAAGACTGGGAGCGGCAGTTTAAACGATTTGAGAAGGTTTTTCTGGGAAACACCGCTACTTGTAAGATCATTAATCCCTGGATTATCGACTTTGGTAGCGGAAACGGACAGACTACGGCCACTGCCCTTGTTCTTTTAGAGATTGAGAATAAGCAACTGGGCTATAAGCTCTATTTTCAGTTAAAGAAATTTGCCTATTCGTCAACAACATTTGCCATTGTTGGTAATGTTCGGTTTACAGAGCTTGATGCTTCAGGTACCTCGCAGGCCGCTGCCTGGACTAAAAATAGAGAACGCGCTTACCACGGTTCAGTAAAACACCTGATGAAAGCTATACTCGACCGACGGCTGAAACAACAGGGCTTTTTGCTCTATGGCGATAAGACGAAAGGGCGGGGGCGCAGTAATAACTTTAGTGCCGAGCTTGAATATAACCTGGTACCTTATGATACCTCTTCGCTGGCTGTTTCGGCGGCTGGCCTGAACGAATATCGGCTTTCTATAAAAGATCGGCTGGAAATCCATTATCTCAACGACTTCACGAACAGAGGGTTTTATAAAGACATCAGCCACCCCGTTAGCTGGCTTGACGTTAGAGGGGGGTATGTGGTGGTAAATAAGGAGGGTACGATGCTGAATCCGACCGATGTGGCAGTGTCGGGTAGTATGGCCGATGCGCGCGTGTCGGGGATGTTACCGCTCAATTATCAGCCAGGTAACCCTGTTGTAACAAAAGCCCCAACCAACTTTCTGGTTCGACGGCTTCAGGAAAAAGCCTATCTGCATACCGACAAACCTTACTATTATCCGGGCGATAAGTTATGGTTTAGTGCATTTATGAACTACCGAATTCCGGGTTTGAGAGATACCTTAAGCAAGGTGCTGTATGTTGATCTGATCGATTCGGAAAGGCAGCTTGCTCAGCAGTGCGTCCTGAAAATCAACAGTGGGCGGGCGGCCAGTGCATTCCGCTTGCCTGTACCCATAAAACCCGGAAAGTATGTGCTGAGGGCCTATACACAGTGGATGAGAAATTATGGGATAGCCAATTTTTTCTACAAACCCATTACGATTCTGGCGCTGAATGAGCAGGTTGATGCGGTTGCTCCTAAACCGGTGGCCGATAGCCTCCTGACTGTTGGGGTTGACCGGGCTGGGTATAAAAAACGAGATAAAGTCAGCATGACCCTTCGCTTCGACACCACAGGACTAACAGAGCGTATAAATGGTAGTTTTTCGGTTGCCGTGTTCGATGAAGCCGTTGCGGTGCCGATAGTGGGGCCAACATCCATAAAAACCAGTTTCGACCTGCCTGAACCGCCCGGCGATCTGCCTTTCAGGTATGCCATTGAAAAAGGGGTAAGTATATCGGGACTTTATAAAGACAAAAAAGGCAGAACGAAAAAAACAGTCCTAATGCTCATTCCCGAACATTTCGATCAGTTTTATTCCATTAATACGTTGAACAATGGCGAATTTTCGCTGCCGAATCTGGTCTTTTACGATAGTACAAAATTTGTTATTCAGCCAGAAGGGAGTGTGATTCTGAGCGATAGAGTTGCTCCTCTTTTGCCCGATAAACTGCCCGAGTTTCCTATGCGTATTGTTTCTGCGAATACGCTCCATCCTGTCTATAGTGGCGATACACTTCAGGCAAAGCTATTGCAGACTGTTAGCGTATCGGCCCGAAAATTAGTTCGGAGCGAGAGTGCCTATGGTACGCCCGATGTATATCTGAAAGGGGAAAATCTGGAGGGATATGCTAGCATGGCCGATGCCATAGCAGCTAAACTTCCAACGTTTAAACTAATTTATGATCAAACAAACTGGTTCCTGATCTGGGGCCGGGCGAGTGTTCCTACGGGGAGTAACCTGTCGGGCCAGTCGAATCTCTCCTCACATGAACCTAGTCTGTATATCAACAACGTACTGGTTGTGGGCGAAAGCACGGGCGATCGGTTAATGCAGTTATCGCCGTCCATGATCGATCATATTGAAGTCAATGGAATGATCACCTCTAATCAGGGAGCCAATGGGTCGAATGGATTGATCAATGTCTATACCAAACGCCCTGCCGAAGCCAGTTCGAAACCAGTATCATTTGTAAAAGCACGTGGGTTTGATCAGGAAATAACTTTTCAATCGCCCGACTATACGAGGCCCGTTGAAAATGCAGCCATGAGCGACTACCGCTCAACGCTCTACTGGAATCCGCGCGTTGCGGTTAGCTCGGAACAAGGTGCAACTAACCTTTCGTTTTTTACGGGCGATGTGTCTGGTAGCTATCGGGTTGTTGTTGAGGGTATTACCAGCAGTGGCAATACCGTTCGTGCCGAAGCTGTTTTTACCGTAAACCCCTGAGTCTGGTGAATCAATGTCACATAGCCAGTGTGATGCTAAGCCCTTGTCGCAGGGTGTTATGGATTTCGGCAATCTGGTCGGTGTGTCTGATTAGCGCATCGATTTCGGCCGGAGGGGCGTCTGATGAAACACTGGCTTTATACGTAAAGTTTGATCCAGGTTCGCCGTCGGCACCAAACTCTCCCGTAACCAGCACCTCAACGCCCGATACAGTAAGGTTTCGCTTAGTGGCTTCGCGGTAGATGTCGTTGCAGAAGCAGGTTGCCAGGGCCAGAAGCAGGAGTTCGCCACCATTGATCGACGATCCAAAACCCGATGGTTTGGTGGTAATCTGCATTTCCTTGGCCGAATCGTTTGTCTGCACAACCGTTTCCTGTTGGTTGTAAGAGCTTTTTATACTCGCTGAGATTTTCATGATATTGAGTAGTAGGGAGTTATAAGTATACGGCCATTTGTCGGCACCTGCCAGCGCTTTCCCGACTTTTTCGTAAAAGGTCATCCTGGCTGGTTCAAATCGCCTGTGCCAGTAAGTAGGCTGATGAATGAACAGCTCCTAATCTGCTGTATGTACCGACCTGAGGCATAGGTCGACGGAGACATGGGGATTGTTTTCCTAAGTTTCTAAGGTGTTTCTAAGATCTTCTTAAGCATATTCTAAGCTAGCAAAACGTAGTTTGTTATTATTCGACCATAAACCGCCTACAGGAATGAGCATTATTACTCCGATTGTGAAGTCGTTAATTACAATCTCACTGGTAACTCTGACAATGTCGGCTTTTGAAGCCTGGCGATTGGCCTTGAGATTGCGAAGGCGGGTTAACGTTCGGTCGTTTATTTCGTTTAAATAAAAAACAACTGCCGGAAACTGGGTGACTGAGGTTTGCTCATAAAATGACTTTAAACACTGTTTCCGGCGGCAACACTACCTATGATGAGCCAGATACAGATAGACAGACGAACACTCGGCGTAACGTTTACTGCCGATCGAAAAGCGAATGTTAGGGTATGGGCTCCTCTTGCAAAGCAGGCAGCTATTTCAACAAACAACCATTCGGGAAGTATACCACTAAGCCCGGAAGAACCAGGCTACTGGTCGGCAGAAACAGATCAGATTAAGCCAGGCGATCTGTATACTTTTGTTCTGGACGACGAAAAAGAAAGCGCCGATCCGGCATCGCTTATTCAGCCGCAGGGGTTGTATGGACCTTCGCAGGCTTTTGATACTAATGCATTCTATTGGGAAGATTCGTGCTGGATTAACCCGCCCCTCGATGAGTTTATTGTTTATGAACTCGATATTTACAATTTCACACCCGAAGGTACCTTTAAGGCCATTGTCCGGAAATTAGCGTATCTGAAAGAGCTGGGTGTCAATGCCATTGTTATTAAGCCGGTTACGCCCTTTCCGGAAGTGCGCAGCCAGACCGATAGTGCTTTTATGTATGCCGTACAGGCCTCGTATGGAGGGCCTGGCCAACTACAGCATCTGATCAATGCCTGCCACTACGAAGGTATTGCCGTTATTATGGATATGGCCTATCATCAGGGCAGTCCTCAACAGAACTCGCCCCGTAACCTGGGGGTTTCCAAAACCCGTCGGCAACCCGCCGACCGAGCAGCAACGCGGACAAACAGGCTTCAGCAGGAAGCCTATCGCCGGTATCTGCTCGAAAATGTGCTGATGTGGTTTCGGGATTTTCACATCGATGCACTTCGGCTCGAAATTGCACATACCATACCCGGTTCAGAAAATCTTCTACAGGAAATTCGAAGCTACACCAATGCCTTAACGGCAATTACGGGGCGTCAGTATTACCTGCTTGTTGAGCAGGATATGCAGCCTGCTGCCATACAGTCGCAGGATCAGAACGACTATGAAATAAACGGCACCCGGCAAATGACCGCCGGAGGTGGCTATCATAGTTGCTATGAAGAATATGGTACACTTATACATCAGACCAGAGTTTACCGGGAAGACTGTTTGTACGATAAAAACTTTTCAGGCATACTACAGGAGTTGTTTGACCGGAAGGCCGAGAATGCGTTCGGAAAACCGTTTGTCATGATTTCGCAAAAGTATGATCAACTGCTGGATGAGCCATCGGACGAACGGATCGATATGGAGCTACTTAAACTCATTGCCGGTTCGGTTATGGTGAGTCCGTATGTTCCTACGCTGTTCATGGGTGAAGAATGGGGCGCAACAAACCCGTTTCTGGGTTTAAGCCAGGTGGAGCCCGGCTATTCGACCGACGAACGATTCTGTTTAATGGATAGAGAGCCAATGCTGATGTCGGCATTGCTGGAAGATCATACGAGCCATACACTGTATCGATACTATCAGGCGCTTACGGCATTGCGTCGCGAACAACCGGCCCTGAACCATCTGAATCAGAAACAAATGGAGGTTTTTCACCAGAGCGGTCATCCAACAATGGTTTTGCATCGCTGGTATAATGAAAACCATGTGCTGTGTCTGATGAATTTTTCCGACAAGACTGAACCGATTGCCATTCCGCGGGTTGGCCGCGCATGGACTAAATTGCTCGACTCTGCTGATCCGGCGTGGTATGGACCACGAGCCTCTGCATTGTCGATCTCAGATACTAACCTGCTTCTGCTCCAACCCGAATCAATTGTTGTTTACAAGGCGGTTGATTCGCATTGATTAATTGATGTCCGTGCTCGTTCGCAAATACAATCGCGGATGGCTAAGTGCGCGTCTGCAATACCCAGAAAAGGAAGGGCACGGGACTTTTGCTAGATAGGTTCGGGTCTTGTTCGTTGGCAATACGATTGCAAACGAACAAGACCCGCCTTAAAATACCCGTCGACTAACTAATCAATGATCGATTTTATGAGCTGCATCGGAACGCCTACCCAGTCGGGGCGGTGGTTTAGTTCATAGTTAAGATCGGCAATGGCTTTTTCGAGCAGATAGGTTTCAACCATCATTTGCAGATCGTTAGGGTCGTCGGGTATGAACGAACTGCCCTGAACAGTTTGCAAATAAGCCTGCATGAAAAATCCACTCATGAAATAAGACCAAAGCTCAGCAAAAGGCATTAGTGTCAGCGTTTTGTCGATTGGAACCTGAATATTTTTCAGGAAACCCTCGTAGCCAACATAATAGAACGAACGGATCATAGCGGCCACATCGCGCAGGGGCGATCGTTTTAGTCGCCGTTCACTGTAGCTTCGGTTCGGATCGCCCCCAAAATCCTGAATGGCGAGATCTTTGCCCGTTAGCAGAATTTTTTCCAGTTGTAAGTCGCCATGAATACGAATTTTGGTCGTATTCAATTTTTTGTTGTAAATACGCTTGAGCATGGTCAGTACGTCATCTTTTCGGCTCAGCATCTGCTCCACATCCTGTCGGACCTCGGGCGAAAGTCGTTGAAGATTCCGTTTCTGGCTCTGGTAGCTTTCGCGAACCAGCGACTGAAGCCCCGAAAAAAGAGAGCGCTGATAGTGTAGCGAGAACTCTTCCGGCGCAAAATCTTTGTGTGTTTTGTTCGACGCCAATGCCAGGTGCATCTCCCCGATTCGGGTACCTAACACCCGGGCCTGTTCAGCCGCCCGATGGCCAATTAGTTCCTGTGCCTCGGCAGGTAGCTCTTCGAACGAAACGGGCTGACTTAGGGTCCCTCGCGGGGCCGATAGCGCACACGTCAGTTGATTTTGATCGCGGGCCAGAATCCGTTCGATGTAGTTGTTAATCCGATCCAGCACATAACTTTTTCCATCGCCGTGGCGGGCAACCATTTCTTCCATACGGCCCAGCAGAATGGTGGTGCCATCCAACGCCATTTCGATGGTTCCGGCCTGGGTGGCAACATAGGAGAAGTTAGCCGTATCGGACAGGAAACGCGTAAGCTCCGCGTCGGGATTGATTGACAGATCGACTTTTCGGTATAGCTTCAGCAGGAAATAATAATCGTAGCTGATGGATACATAGCCATTGCTGTCGGGAATCAGTTTTGGCCGGATTTCGGGGTGCTCGGCTACGTAGGCATCAAGGGTCGCGCTACTCTGGAATAGTAGCTGGTCGGCCTGATGAGGCTCTTTCGAAACCATCTGGGCCAGCAGTGCCAGTTGCACCTCGGTAACATATAGCCCATCGCACAGAATACCCGTCTGGTCGCCTGCCTGGATATTTGCCAGCACGGCCTGAGGGCAGTTTTCGATTAGTTTAGTTGCTTGTGTTTCAGTTGCGAAAGAAAGTGTCAACTGAACTATTTCGGGCAGGCCGCGCTCATATGAAATCTCCAGCAAAAGGGCATAGGCAGTACTATCGGCTACAGGAAGCACCGCATGGTTCATGATAACGATACCGCGCATGGTTTGCTTGCGCTCGCTAAACCAGTCCATACGGGATAGATACTCGGGTATTATTTTTGTTTCCAACGTTTCCCGATTTCGGCTGGCCATCAGCTTCGACCAATCATTGATCCGAACGTAAGGTAACTCATAGGTACTCACGGCTTCGGTGTTGGTTTTCTCAAGCACAAACCATTGATAATCGTGCGGAGCCAGCGTGAAGAAATAGGTTTCGCTGTCGGAAACAGGCGGGAAGGCGTTGTGGCTAAACGCTTCTATAGGCACATACCCTTTGAAACCGGGCAACTCAATTTCGGCTGGTTGTGCATATTTCGACAGGTTAACTACAATGAGCAAGGTTTCGCCGTCGTAGGTACGCGTAAAAGCCAACACTTTAGGGTTCTCAACATTCAGAAAGGTCATGTCGCCCCGCCCAAACGCCTTATATTTTTTGCGCAGGTTAATCATGCGTTTCATGAACCAGAGTAACGACGAGGTGTTGCGTCGCTGGGTTTCAACATTCACGGATTCAAAATGGTATTCGGGGTCGAGAATGGTGGGCAGGTAGAGTTTTTGCGGATTCGCACTTGAAAAGCCGCCATTGCGGTCGGGCGACCATTGCATAGGCGTGCGAACACCGTCGCGGTCGCCCAGATATACGTTGTCGCCCATACCGATCTCGTCGCCATAGTAGATAACAGGCGTACCCGGCAGTGAGAATAAGAGGCTGTTGAGCAGCTCGATTCGCTTCCGGTTATTACCCATCAGGGGCGATAATCGGTGCCGAATGCCAAGGTTAATACGAGCCTTGGGGTTTTGCGCGTAGGTTTTGTACATATAGTCCCGCTCTTCGTCGGTAACCATTTCGAGGGTTAATTCGTCGTGATTACGCAGAAAAATGGCCCACTGGCAGGTTGGCGGAATGGTTGGTGTCTGATCGAAAATATCCGTAATCGGATAGCGGTCTTCCATCTGCAATGCCATAAACATGCGGGGCATTACCGGAAAGTGGTAGTTCATGTGGCATTCGTCGCCATCGCCGAAGTAGGAAGCTGAGTCTTCGGGCCACATATTGGCTTCGGCCAGAAAAACAATTCCCGGAAAATGATCATCGACGTGCTTCCGTAGTTTTTTCAGGAAAGCATGCGTTTCGGGCAGGTTTTCGCCGTTGGTGCCTTCACGTTCGAATAAATACGGTACGGCATCCAGCCGGAACCCATCGACACCAAGCTCACACCAGTAGTCGATGAGCTTAAAAACCTCTGCCTGAACCAGTTTGCTATCGTAGTTGAGGTCGGGCTGATGATGGAAAAAACGATGCCAGTAATATTGCTGGGCTTCGGGGTCCCAGGTCCAGTTGGAGGTTTCATAATCCTGAAAAATGATCCGTACATCTTTGTATTGAGTCGGATCGTCGGTCCAGACATAGTATTCGCGCTCGGGTGAACCTTTGGGCGCTTTTCGGGCCCGCTGAAACCACGGATGCTGATCAGATGTGTGATTAATAACCAGTTCGGTAATCACTTTCAGATTGCGCTGATGGGCTTCTTGCAGAAGTATCTTAAGCTGTTCGATGTTGCCATACGACGGATTGATGGTATAATAGTCGGCAATATCGTACCCGTCGTCGCGTAGTGGAGAGGGGTAGAAGGGCAGCAGCCAGATGGCCGTTACGCCTAGTTCCTGAAGGTAGTCCAGTTTTTCGAGCAGGCCCTGAAAATCACCGATTCCGTCGCCGTTACCGTCGTGAAAGGCCTTGATGTGTAGCTCATAGATAATCGCATCTTTATACCAGTGAAGGTTATCATCGAGTTCTACGTTATTGTTTGTCATGTTTTTTTTTGATTAAGCCCCCTTTTCTGTAGTGTTTTCGAAAGCACTGCCAGCAATGGGTTCGTTAACATGCACCGTTGAGGTAAGAATCCGCTTATAATCTGCTTAAAAGTTGCTTAGAGCAGAATATGGGATAGTAGACTAATAACACCTGAACCTGGGTAAGGGTTAGGCCGATGAGTAAGTAAGTGCCAATTTCCGACTGACGAATCGCGATTCTTTTCATGCTATGATCTAACCAAATTCTAAGGTTTTATTAAGGTTTCATTAAGGGTTTAGGGGTTATTCTTTTCAGAGCCAATGGCAATTGTTCTGGTGGTTAACCGGCAGAGACTTGCAGAATCTGGACCTACTCGCATAACATTATGGAAACACTGCTTACTTTTCTGCAGCCAGGAGGGCTGAATGAACCGCCGTTTACCATCAATGATGCTCTGACATTGTTCTGGCGAACAGTGCGGTCCTTTCTGAAAGGAACAGTGTCGCATTTGCCTTATTTACTGGTTGGTATCGTTGTCTTCCTGTTTTTCTGGCTACTGGCTAAACTGCTTCGAAAACTCATTGCCAAAGTGGCTGCTCATACGATCGATAGCTCGCTGGCCAATCTGTTAAGCCGGATTATGGGTATGCTCATAACAATTTTTGGCTTTCTGGCAGCCTGTGTAGTTATTTTTCCCACGTTCAAACCCGGCGATGTTATTGCTGGACTTGGTATTACTTCCGTTGCCATCGGGTTCGCCTTCAAGGATATTCTGCAAAACTTCTTCGCAGGATTACTGATTCTGTGGCGTCGGCCCTTTGTGGTAGGCGACCAGATTCGGGTGAAAGAGTTTGAAGGAACCGTTGAAGTTATCAACACCCGATCGACCCGCCTGAAAACCTACGATGGCGAACGGGCTATTCTGCCCAATGGCGATGTGTATACGAGTGCCATTCTGGTTCGAACGGCTTACGATAAGCGTCGGATTAAGTTTGTGGTAGGCATTGGCTACGATGATTCACTTGAAGAGGCCCGGCGGGTGATTCATCAGGTGCTGGCGAGTATCGACGGCGTTTTGTCGGACCCTGGCCCCTGGGTTTATGTATCCGAACTGGCCGACTCCTCGGTAAACCTGACGGTTTATTTCTGGACCGAATCACATCAGGCGAATGTGCTGAAAGTCAGCGATCAGGTAGTAACCGGCATTAAGCTCGCCCTCGACAAGGCCAATATCGATATGCCTTACCCGCATACGGTGGTTATGATGGATAGTGATGCCGTTTCTAATTCTAATTGGCAACCTCAACGCAGTAGCCAACCGGTTTCACTGCCAAACAATAATGGTAGATAAACGTATGTCGTCAGGTAGTACACCGATAAATATGGCTGGATCAGAAGAGAAACAACGACCTTATGCCCGAAAAGTAGCAGTATTCTGGTTTGTAGGCCTGCTTGTGGCAGCCTTATTCATACTGGTTGGCTATGCGGCCCAATTCTTTTTTCTGGTGTTTGGCGGTATTCTGTTTGCCGTCGTCATAAATGCCTTAAGCTGCTTTGTGAGCCATAAAACGAGCTTGAGCTATTCGCTCAGCATGACCCTGGTAGCCGTACTGATTCTGCTGCTGGTAGGTACAACGGGTTGGCTGCTGGCACCAACCGTTAGCCGACAGGCCAATCAGTTGAGTCAGTCGCTCCCCCAATCATTTGACCGGCTGAAAACGTCAATAGCATCAACCGATTGGGGGCAGAGCCTGCTGGAAGGTATACCTCAGCAACCCTCCGATCTGTTTTCGGGGAGTTCGAGCAAAGGTGTGTTGTCGCAGTTAACCGGCATTGTGTCGTCTACGCTGGGAGCGTTGGTCAATGTGCTGATCGTGATCATTACGGGGTTGTATCTGGCATCGAGCCCTACCGTATATCGCGACGGCTTTGTCCGGTTGTTTACGCCTTCCTTCCGCAATCATATTCGGGAGGTGATGGATAAGTGCTACGAAACCATTAAAAACTGGTTCATTAGCCGATCGATCAGCATGGTGGTTGTGGGCGTGGCTACGAGTGTGGGACTGGCCATTATGGGTGTACCCTTTGCTATTATATTAGGCATTCTGGCAGGGGTGCTCAACTTTATACCAAACCTGGGGCCTTATCTGGCCGTGGCTCCGGCCATGCTGGTGGCTTTTCCGCAGAGTATGAGTCTGTCGCTATATGTCTTTGCGCTCTACATGGGCATCCAATCGCTGGAGGGATATATTCTCACACCTTTGCTCGATAAGCGGTTTGTGTCTGTGCCGCCAGCTTTGCTTTTGTTTGGGCAGGTATTGCTGGGGTTCCTGGTAGGGCTGGTAGGCGTTTTGTTTGCTTCGCCAATCATTGCTGTTTTGCTCATTATTGTCGACGAACTATACGTAAAAGATCGCCTTGAGCATACAAAATAAATGGCAACTCAATGCTTCATAGGCTGGTGCTGCATCAGATCGTTTATGATTTTTTCGACTTTGGCTACTGGCATTTTTACCACCAGATGCTGGTGTTTTTTGCCGGATTCGTCCCAGCCGTTCGAGCCATCTGCATTCATGGTCAAGCGTCCGGTTTTGACGGTATAATAGGGAGCATAGCCCTTAATTCCTACCAGCACGGCGGTTTGGTCCCAGCTCATACGCCCGGCCTGGTCTTCTTTGGCCTTAGGGATAGAAATACGAAAAACGTCTTTAACAGGACTGTGAGTAATTCGGGCGTTTTTTATAAGGGGCAGGCCGCTGTGAATCTGCTGACCAATTTCGAAGCCACTCAGGAGCATGGGTGTTGGCCAACTCTCAAATACGGTTTTTGATGCGGGCGTATCTCTAAACACATTGTATTCTTTGCCGCCTGGAAACTTACCCGCCATGCTGACTACTTTTTTTACCTTCTTCGCTACCAGATCGTGGCCCGAAAGTTTTGAGTACTGATCAGGTGTAGAGTTGAGCAGATTAGCCAGATTTGTTAGAAAGCCGACCGTGATGATCGTTACGCTGCGGTCGGGTTGTTTGGCCAGAATCTGGCGGTATAGGGCCACGGCATCCGGTACGTCGTTGTTCGACCGAACAGCGTGCGGGTAGCGGGCTACGAGCGTATCAGACCAGTGTTGAGTATCCTTATCCGTAACGGCTTCCCCTTTGGGAACACCAATCGGAATCGTGGGCCGTCCGAAGTAGGTATTCAGGACGCTGAGTACCTGGGTTACCTTCGGGTATTTGGTGCTGGCAATGGTTGCCAGAATGTTTGCCTGTCCACTGTCGGCCAGCGCATGTAGAATTGTAATGGCACCGACATCGTCGTAGTCGGGGCCCATGTCGGTATCAAAAATAACCGAAACAGGAGCCAGTTTTGGCATTGATTGTGCTAGAGTTTTACCGGTCGTCAGCGTCAGGAGCAATCCAACCAAAATAAGGTGCAGGCGGGTCATAATGAAGCTTCTTTTGCAGAGAAAGCACACTCTTTCGCCAAAATACTATGCCACACATGATTTCACTAAAACCACTTCGCACATCGCCCGACACACAGCTCCGTAACCTCGGCTGGGACTGGATGCTGGGTCAGGATACGTTGCCTTATCTGACCAATGAAGTTGTACTCGTTAGCCCCCAGGAAGTAGAGGCATACTATGAAGCTGCCAACGAACTGTTCGATATGTTTGTGACGGCTGGCCAGCACGTTATCGACAACAATCGTTTTGCTGAACTGGGTATACCGGCCAACCTGATCGAACTTATTAAACTATCGTGGGACGACGACCGGAATATTCATCTCTACGGACGCTTCGACCTGACGGGCGGAATTGATGGGAAATCGATAAAGCTCATCGAATTCAATGCCGATACGGCTACCTGTTTACCCGAAACGGCTGTTGTGCAATTTGCGCATTTGAAAGCCAATAAGCTCGATGAAAGTCGCCAGTTCAATTCGGTGTTCGAAACCCTGACGGGGCAGTTTGAAGAACTTCTGGCGGCTAACCCCGACCTTCAGCCTACGTTGCTACTATCGGCCATGCGCGATTTTCCGGAAGACGATGCCAATGTTGCTCTGCTGGGCGAAGCCGCCAGCGAAGCCGGATTTGAGGTGGAGTTCGATTTTATCGACAATGTTGAGTTTTCGGCCGATGAGGGTATTTTCTGGCAAAATCCTAAAAATGGCCAGTTCGAGAAGCTGGATTTCTGGTTCAAGCTAGTGCCGTGGGAATCGATAGCCGAAGACGAACCTGAATTGGCCACCATTTTGACCGATCTGGTTCGGAAACGGCTGGCCGTAGTGCTCAATCCGGCTTACACGCTGCTGTTTCAGTCGAAATATATCCTGAAAATTCTGTGGGAATTGTACCCCAATCATCCGTTGCTGCTCGAAACAGATACGAAACCATTGGCTGGCCGGGCCTGCGTTGAAAAAGTTTTGTTTGGTAGGGAAGGGGCCAACGTGCGCATTCTGAATGCCGATGGTAGCGAGCAGCAAGCCGTCGATGGCGAGTATAGTCACTACGCGAAAGTGTATCAGGAATACGTCGATTTTCCGAAAGATTCGGATGGGTACTCATATCAGGCTGGCGTATTCTATGCGGGCGATGCCTGTGGGCTTGGTTTTCGGCGGGGCGGACTCATTCTCGACAATGGTGCCGGATTTGTTGGGCACCTGGTTGAATAAAAAAAGTGGCCTGCTATGGTAGCAGGCCACGCTTCAGTCACGGTGGGGTAATGGCAAACCTAACCAACTTTAATTCTGTTACTTTCCTTCCTGATCGTGCTGGGCTTTATGTTGCCGCCGACGTTCCAGAAATTTGGCCCGTTGCTCGGGTGTCATGGCATTGAGCCGGGCCTGCATTTGTTCATGGCGGGCTTTTTTGAAAGCGGCTCGTTCTTCGGGCGTCATTTGGGCAATTTTTGCTTTCATTTCGGCCCGTTTGGCTTCGCGTTGTTCAGGCGTAAGTTTTGGCTTTACTTTATATACCTGAGTCTGGCTTTGTGCATAAGCACCTACCGACAGCAATACAGCCGCAACAGCCACCAGCATTGGTTTTACGTTCATTAGTCTTGTTGTTTTGTCTGTTGGATGCTGCATTGCCAGAAAGGTTTAATCAATACCCAACTTTTTTAGTCATTAATCACTTGTTATTGGTTGTTAACCAGGAAGCTGTTTGCGTTAGGAATGTGATTCTAAGAGTTTTCCACAAAACCCATGACAACGGGCCAATGATTATTGACTAAATTAACGTGCTTTTATGACGAATCTAAGTCTGTATGTGCAGGTTTTTATCTATGTGGCTTCGGGAATAAATCATTTTTGGAACGCGAAAGTCTATCAGACTATTATGCCGCCTTATATACCGGCCCCTGGTCTGATGGTTTCCCTAAGTGGAATTGCTGAAATCGGTTTAGGTATTGGCTTGCTTTTTCCGGCTACCCGCTCACTATCGGCCTGGGGACTCATTTTGCTGCTGATTGCCGTCTTCCCGGCCAATGTGTATATGGCCACATCGAACCGGTTCGCCAGATTTCCGGCCTGGCTGCGCTGGGCCCGCTTGCCACTACAGGCGGTGCTGATCTGGTGGGCATATCAGTATACCTGAATAATGATTGAATTGTGAGAAATTCAATCATTCAATCACCTGAATCCAGCCTTTACATTTTGTGCCTGTCGGTGTGGTTAGCAGGTAGTAATATACGCCGTTTTCAATGGCGTTGCCCCAATTGTTCTGGTAAGGTGATGCGTCGAAAATACGCCGGCCCCATCGGTTGTAGATGATGATTTGCGCATCCGATAGTCCCGTGTTGAATACATCGTTTTTGCCGTCGTTATTTGGGGTGATCACATTCGGGATGTTATCCAGATTTTCGATGGTAACGGTTTGAACGGCACTCAGCGAGCAGCCATTTCGGTAGCTCGTCAGGGTAAGGGTATACTGCCCGGATTGATCGTATTTATAGTTTTCCGGGATGGCTGTTCGAACGGTGTCGCCATTGCCCATTTGCCAGACATACTGGTCGGCATGTTGAGTGTTGTTGGTAAAGGTAAGCTTAGCGGCTTCACTGCAATTTTCACCCACCTGAACTGAAAAGTCGGGCCGGAAAGAATCGTCGGTACTGACGGTTACCTGCTGGCGGCTGGTGCAGCCAAACTCGTTGGTCATGTTGACCGTATAGGTAGTGGTTTTCGTTGGCGTAGCCATTGGGCTGGCAATGGTCGTACTGTTCAGACCATTGGCGGGGGACCAGACGTATTTTACCGCTCCTCCAGCTCTAAGCAAAGCCGACGATTCGGGGCAGATGGTTGTATCGGGACTGATCGAAAAATTTGCCGGATTGACCGTAATTACCCGCTCTACGGAGTCAATGCGCTGGCAGGTAAGTAGGTTATAAGCCCGAATCTTAACCGTATACTGGCCTGATTTGGTAAACACATAACTGGTTTTGGCTGTGTCGGTCGAAATCACCTGACCGTCGATAAGCCATTGATATTGTTTACCGCCAATACTGGTATTCTGGAAGGTCAGCGTCAGGGGTGTACAGCCTGTAACAACACCTTTTTCAACTCCCCGATACGTGTCGAAACCCGCCCGAAGCCGGTCTACATCAAACTTGAACGCCAGGTTATTGCAGTTGCTGCTGTTGTTGGTTTGCGACCAGGCCTGAGCCGTTGCCGGAAAGTTGGTGCCACCACAGGCGCAGACGGCATGAAAAATAACTCCCTGTTTGTTGAAACGTGAGGTGCCTCCATCGACGTGATCACCCCGGCCAACGGCTGGACTACCGACAAAAGTGGCGTAGAGTAGCGATTTGGCCCCTTTTTCGAGCAAAGCTACCCAGAAATTGCTGCCCGTCGTTGTTCGTTTATAGCCATCGCTCGTGATGGGCAATCCGCTTGTGCTGCTGCTAATGTTGTAGCCGGTGCGCACATTGACGGCACCGCCCCAGCCCGACAGATAAATGTTACCACATTCATTGATCAGAAAGGCCGTCGGAGCAATATCGGGGGCACTACGACCGGAACCAATAACGGTTGAAAACAGCGTTGCTGACAGCGACGAATTCAGCGCATGAATAAACTGTTTGCTGCCTGCGTTCTGATAAACCCCCGTCGTTACGGGATACTTACCTAAGGTTGACCCAAACACATACGGGTTACCGTCCGGATCGACATCCAGCAGATAGGCAATATCTTCATTGTTGGTACCCAGATAGGTTAAACGACTCAGTTGCTGATTGTCGAAGCGGGCCACAAAGGCATCGACTGGTGAGGTTGGGTCTGCCGTTGGCTTGATGGCATTGGTGCTAACTGGCATATCGGAACTGGTGGTTACGCCACATACGTAGATCGTGCCCGACGCCGTGACTTTCAGGCTATTGGCTTTGTCGTAGCCAGAGCCACCAATGCGCGCTCCCCAGACCAGCTTGCTCAGGTTGGCGCTTAAACGAAACACAACCGCATCGGCCGCATAAGTGCCTTTGACCGGTAAGTCGCTAATGGGAAAATCGGCCGATTCGGTCACGCTGGCAACGTAAATGTTGTCGTCGATACCTACAACCACTTCGCCCCGTAAATCGTCGCCATAGTTGCGTAGGCTGATTCCGTCTGATTCGAAGCCGGTAGTGTGCCGGGCACCTACACCATCTTTACCACTTCCGCCAACGAAGGTACTGGCTTTTAGTTGCTTGCCATCGGGACTGATAATCGACACGAAAATGTCGCTGCCATTGATGTATTCGATGCTGGTGGTGGTTGTTAGCGATAGTGAAGCAGGGGTTCCGAGTTGGGTAGCTGTTTGAAAAGCCCCCGTCGTAACCGGAAAATCGGGCGACGACGTAGACCCCATCACAACCAGATCACCAGCATTATTCACGATCAGGCTATGGGGCACTTCGGCCGCTTTGCCACCGAGGAACGATGCAAACAGAAGTTTACTGCCATCAGGACTGAACTTTAGAATAGCTACATCGACTTCTCCGCTGAATTTGGCTTCGAATGCTCCCGTTGTTGCCGGAAAATTAGGCCCGAAAACAATGCCGCCTGAATACAGATTCCCGTCGGAGTCGTAGGTAGCGGTCATACCCCAGTTGTCGGAATATGAACCTGAATAGGTAGAGAAAACCAGTTCCGGGTCGATGGTTAACGTTTGTGTACGGTCATAACCATTTGGAAAATGAAAGCCAACGGTCTGTGTTCCGGGCGCACTACCTGCTATAAGCTGCCATTTTGCGGTTACCTCAACGGCTCGTCCATTCTGGCTAACATACGAATAGGGGCGACTTTCGCTTAGGGGCTGGATGCTGGTTTCAATGGTAAGTTTTTCGTCCGTTATTGATACCCGATTGGCTCCTTTATAAACCATCTGTATGACCGACGGATCGGTGCCGGGTTGTACAATGAATTCGTACTTGAGCGTTTGGTAATAGGCATAAAGGCGCAAATCGATACCGGGGTACAGGTCATGGTAAATCACTTCTCCATAGGCTGGCACGTTACCAACCGGGTGCTTGCCGGAAAAGTAATTACGGCTTAGTGTCGATAGATGATTGGTTTCAATCTGGCTCCGTTCGTTAGCGCCGTTAAAACGTACTTCAACCGCATGGGCCGGTATTTTATCGCTTAATGGTTTAGTATGGTCGGGCGTGTGATGGCTGGCCAGCGTAGCTCCATCGTAGAAAACATAGTGTAGAGCATTGGCTTTCAGATACAGGTACCCTCCCGGAATTTCGGCCCGAAAACGTACTTCATCGGCCCATTGCCCCCGGTTCTGAACAAAAGCGATTGGTTCGGCCCGAAGAGCCGTAGTAAGCAAACCAACACATAGAAACAGCGGGTAAAAACGCCACATAGAAACAGGGTTAAGTAGTATGTGAATAACGTGATTTTGTGGATAAAATGATAGGATTTTTGCCACGGCTTTCAGAAAAGCAGACGATTGAGGGAAAGCGTAAAACGATTGGGCTCTACCGGGTGCCGAAGGTATAGACTCACAAAAAAAGGAGTTAGTAGGAAAGCCAGAAATGCGGTTTTTCTGAAAAACACAACCAACCTATGACTTCAGAATATGCACGTGCCGGTTTGCTGCTGGCCTGGCTTGTTACGGCGTTTTTGCCCGTTCATGCTCAAAACCGTATCGGCCAGTTTGATGGGCAGGCAGATGTTGGCAAGGTTAAACACCCCGGTTCGGCCACCTACAACCCGGCCCGGCAGGAATATACCATTGTGGGGTCGGGTACAAACATCTGGTTCGACCATGATGAATTCCATTTTGTGTGGAAGCGAATGAAAGGTGATTTCATTCTGCAAACGAATGGCAAACTGCTCGGCAAAGGCGTCGATCCGCATCGGAAACTGGGCTGGATGGTTCGCTCATCGCTGGATTCTAACTCAGCTCATGTCAATGCGGTGGTGCATGGCGACGGCCTTACGTCGCTGCAATTTCGTCGGACAAAAGGCGCTGCTACTGAGGAACAGAAATCGTCACTGACTTCGGCCGATGTGATCCAACTGGCCCGAAAAGGGAATACGTATACCATGTCGGTGGCTCGAAACGGGCAGCTTTTTGTTACGGAACAGGTAACGGATCTGAATCTGGGCGATGAGGTGTATGTTGGTTTATTCGTCTGCTCGCACAATCCGAATGTATCCGAAAAAGCCGTTTTTCACAACGTACGGCTAATTATTCCGGCTCGCGACAATTTTGTGCCCTATCGCGAATATATCGGCAGCGACCTCGAACTGATGGATGTAGCCACCGGTCATCGGAAAATCATTTACCACTCGCCCGAGTCGATTCAGGCGCCAAACTGGCTTCCGAACAATAAAGCGCTGATTTATAATCACAACGGCAAACTATACCGGTTCGATCTGGCTAAAAAGACGCCGTCGGTGATCAATACCGATTTTGCCGTGAACAACAACAACGACCATGTTTTATCGTTCGATGGTAAAATGCTGGGCATCAGCAACCATGTGAAGGAAGAAGGGAACAAGTCTATTGTGTTTACGATGCCGGTTGAAGGCGGTACGCCCAAACGAATTACTCCGCTTGGCCATTCGTACCTGCATAGCTGGTCGCCCGATGGGAAGTCGTTGATTTATACGGGTCAGCGCGATGGTGAGTTCGATATTTACAGGATACCGTCCAATGGTGGTCAGGAGGTTCGGCTAACGACGGCAAAAGGGCTGGACGATGGGTCGGAGTATTCGCCCGATGGCCAGTTTATTTATTTCAACTCAACCCGGAGCGGTACCATGCAGATCTGGCGAATGAATGCCGATGGCAGCAATCAGGTACAGGTTACAAACGATGAATTCAACAACTGGTTTCCGCATATTTCGCCCGATGGCAAATGGATAGTGATTCTATCGTTTGGAAAAGACGTATCGCCCGACGACCATCCGTTTTATAAGCAGGTTTATCTGCGGCTACTGCCCGTTTCGGGGACAACACCAGCCAGGGTAATTGCCTACGTATACGGTGGTCAGGGGACCATCAATACACCTTCCTGGTCGCCGGATAGCAAACAAATTGCCTTTATCAGCAATACCGATTCGGTGGATAAAGCATCGGTCTCTAACAAGTAAAGAGTAGGCAGGTTATATCTGACTCTTATTGCTATAGTAGAAAAATAAATCCCATTCGTATGAATAATTCGTTGAAAATATCCCGTAAGGATTTCCTTAAAACAAGTGCGCTGGCTGTAACGGCCGCGCTCATTCCCAGCCTCGATGTATTGGCCAAACCAGCAAAAACGGTTGGTCTTCAACTATACACATTGCGTGATTTATTGCCGAAAGATCTGGAAGGTACGCTGAAAAAAGTAGCTGAAATTGGCTACAAGGAGGTGGAGCTATTTGGCTATTCGGACGGTAAGTTTTTCGGAAAAACACCCGCGCAGTTTGGCGCGTTGCTCAAGAGTCTGGGCCTGTCGGCTCCCAGTGGCCACTACACAACCGGCAATACCATGCCGAAGATGAAAGGAACCCTCACAAACGACTGGAAACGGGCGGTTGATGATGCGGCTGCGTTGGGTCAGAAATATATGGTTTGTGCTTATCTGTTTCCCGAAGAACGCAAAGCCGACGACTACAAACGGCATATTGAGCTGTTCAATAAATCGGCAGAGGTTTGTAAGGCCCACGGCATTCAGTTTGCCTACCACAACCACGATTTCGAGTTTAAACCCATGAATGGTCAGTTGCCCTACGACATGATTCTGAAAGGAACCGATCCGAACCTGGTGAAGATGGAATTGGATCTGTATTGGGCCAGCTTTGCCGGACAGGACCCTGTGGCCTTATTTAAGAAACACCCCGGTCGGTTCCCGCTGTGGCACGTGAAAGATATGGCCAAAACCAAAGAGCGCGAATTTGCCGAAGTGGGCATGGGATCTATCAATTTTCAGCGCATTTTCGACGCCAAGAAAATTGCAGGCATGACTCACTACTTTGTTGAGCAGGATGTTTGCAAACGCCCTCCACTGGAGTCGATTGCGATCAGCTATCGGAACCTGAGCAAAATCAGTGTGTAATAAATAAACCCTATTCAATTGCCTCACCACCGCCTTTTGGCAAAAGGATGGCGGTGAGGCTTTCTTATTCTCATGAAACGACGAAATTTTGTGGCATCCTCGTTGCTGGCAGTACCTGCATTAGCAACCACAGACTCTGCTAAACCCGACGCCCAAAAGGCGGTGTATGAATTGCGAACCTATGAACTGAAGTTTGGTTCTCCGCAATCGAATCTTGAGAATTATTTTAAAGATGCGCTGATTCCGGCCCTGAACCGGCAAGGAGTGAAAACGGTTGGTGTTTTCCGGGAAATGGGAAAATCAGACCCGGCCAAATTGCGCCTTCTTATTCCGCATTCGTCCTGGGAAACCTACGCAGCATCGGCCAGCCGACTAGCCAGCGATCAGGCATTTAGCCAGGCGAGCCAGACCTATGCTGCCCTGTTGCCCGATAAAGCACCCTATACGCGCTATACAACATCGTTGCTGAGTGCTTTTGAAGGATTGCCACAGTTGGTTGTGCCTCAGAAAGAACCGCGCATTTTTGAGCTGCGAACCTATGAAGGCTACTCAGAAGACGCCGTTCGACGGAAAATTAAAATGTTTAATGTGGAAGAGATCAATATCTTCAATAAGACGGGCTTGCACGCCGTATTTTTCGGAGAAGTGGTGGCGGGTGAGTATATGCCCTGCCTGACTTATATGCTCACGTTTAAGGATATGGCAGAGCGTGATGCCAACTGGAAGCAGTTTAGCGCTGATCCCGACTGGAAGCGCGTGTCGCAGGCTCCCGAATATGCCAATACGGTTTCAACCATTATTCGGGTATTTCTGGAACCGACGGAGTATTCGCAGATTTAGGATTGTGGACGCTGGATGTTGGATATTGACGCTAGTTTTGTGATTGATTATCTAATGTCCAGCCGTCCAATAGCTAACATCCAGTATCCCATAACCATGCTTCGATTAGTTGTTCCTCTTTTGATATTGCTTTCACTAACCATGTCAGTCGGCTGGAGTGCGCCTGGCGATATCCATATTGCCATCGAAACCAAGCGAACGGCGCTGGTCATTCTGGTCGATAAAGATCAAAATCCAACTGTTGTTCACGTTGGCCCTAAACTCGACCGGGCCGACGAATACGCAAAAATTTCGGGAAATGGGAAGCGTGGTGAAGATTATACAGGCTTGTATAATTCGGCATATACACCGGCTGGGAGCCGAAATTTGCTCGAACCCGCCATTCAGGTAACCCACGCCGATGGCAATCCGTCGCTCGATCTGCGGTATGTGCGCCATGAACGTAAACCTGTTGGAGAGGGCATCGTAGAAACAACCGTTTTTTTGAAAGATCCGCAGTATCCGTTTGAAGTTGAACTGCATTACAAAGCGTATCTGCTCGAAGATGTCATTGAACAGTGGTCGGTTATCCGGCATACCGAAAAGAACAGCGTTGTACTGCACAAATATGCGTCGGCCAACCTCTACATTCCGGCGCAGCACTACTACCTGACGCATTTTCACGGCGACTGGGCGCAGGAGATGAACCCGGTTGAAGAACCGCTCACAGAAGGCCTTAAGGTGCTGGATACAAAACTGGGCACGCGTGCCGATCTGTTTCAGCCGCCGTCGTTTCTGGTGGCGCTGAACCAGCCTGCTGAAGAAGATAAAGGCGAAGTCGTGGCCGGAACCCTGGCCTGGTCGGGCAACTACCAGATTGCCTTTGAGGTCGATCCATTACATAATCTGCGACTGATGGCCGGCATAAATCCCTACGCGTCGGCCTATACGCTGGCTCCGGGTAAGGAATTTGCAACGCCCGCCTTTCTCTACACCTACTCCAATACGGGCAAAGGCACTGCCAGCCGGAATCTGCACCGCTGGGCGCGGAAATTTCGCATTCCGCAGGGCGAAGGCAATCGGCTAACGTTGCTCAACAACTGGGAAGCTACTTACTTCGATTTCAATGAAGAGAAACTGACCGAACTTTTCAAAGATGGTAAGAAACTGGGCGTCGATCTGTTTTTGCTCGACGATGGCTGGTTTGGTAACAAATATCCACGCAACAACGACCGGGCCGCGCTGGGCGACTGGCAGGAGAATGTCAAAAAACTTCCACACGGCTTGGGCTATCTGGTGAAGCAGGCCGAAGAGGCTGGCATTAAATTTGGGATATGGGTAGAGCCCGAAATGGTAAGCCCCAAAAGTGAACTGTACGAAAAACATGCCGACTGGGTGCTGAAGCTGCCTAATCGGCAGGAGTATTATTTCAGAAATCAGTTGGTGCTCGATCTCACGAACCCGAAAGTGCAGGACTTTGTCTATGGTGTCGTTGACGATATCATGACAAAGAATCCAACGCTGAGCTACATCAAGTGGGATTGCAATGCTGTTATTTATAATGCGTTTTCGGCCACCAATCCGAATCCATCGCATTTGTATGTAGACTACGTTCGGGGACTTTATAAGGTGATGGAGCGACTGCGGACGAAATATCCAGCCTTACCCATGATGCTGTGTTCGGGTGGAGGGGGCCGCGTCGATTATGGTGCTTTGCGATACTTTACCGAATTTTGGCCCAGCGATAATACCGATGGTCTGGAGCGGGTGTTCATTCAGTGGAATTATTCGTATTTCTTTCCGGCCATTGCCACCTGCAATCACGTAACCGACTGGGGTAAGCAACCAATCAAGTTTCGAACGGATGTAGCTATGATGGGTAAAATTGGCTACGATATTGTTGTTAGCAAACTGGACGAAAAAGAACTGGAGTTCAGCCAGCAGGCCCTGAAAACCTACGACCAGATCAAAGACGTGGTATGGCATGGCGATCTGTTCCGGCTGGTTTCGCCCTATGAAGCTGATCTGGCATCGCTGATGTATGTGAACGATGCTAAGGATAAGGCCGTCTGGTTCTCTTACCTGATCAAAAATCGATATAGAGCTGGTAGCGTAGCTCCAATTCGTTTGAAAGGGCTTGATCCGGCCAGAAACTATGCGATTCGGGAACTGAATGTATATCCCGGAACAAAGTCGGCCATCAATGCTACCCCACAGGTTTATTCAGGCAACTACCTGATGACGATTGGCTTCAACCCAACTGTGGATACGCGCCGAACCAGCGTGGTGCTCGAATTGTCTGAAAGTAAGTAATTGTTGTGATATGTTACCGAAAATTTGAAATATTATCTTGTGGTGTACAATAAAGCCAAAAAAGGCAGTTGCTTCATTGAAGGACTGCCTTTTTTTAGTTGTACAAATAAGGAAAGATATGCGTGTGGAGAGCTACAACACTGCTATAGTAAGGCTGGGATTTCTTTGTAGTATAGTATGGGTTTTACTGGTGGTTATATTGAGTTGTTCGCCCAAAAGAACAGTGCCCGTTGAACCAAGTTTCAAGTCGGCTGATAATCCAACTATTCAGTATATAGGCCGCATCGATTTTTCGAACCCATTACTGCCCCGATTCTGGGCTTCGGGAGTCTATATCAAAGCAAAGTTTACGGGTAGTTTCTGCGACATAGTGGTCAATGATGAATTGCACGATGAAATAAACCACAACTATCTGTCCATTATTGTCGACAATGCCGCGCCTGTTCGCATACAGACCCGGTCAAAAACGGATACAATAAAAGTGATTCGAAATCTGCCAGAAGGCGAACACATGCTCACGATCTGTAAGGATACTGAAGCGAGTGCTGGTTATCTGGAGTTTGTGGGGCTCTACTGCCAGGAACTGCTTCCGCTGCCACCTAAACCAATGCGCAAAATGGAGTTTATCGGAAACTCAATAACGTGCGGAGCTGGTAGCGACTTGTCTATTTCGCAGTGTGGACACGGAAATTGGTACGATAAACACAATGCCTATTTGTCGTATGGCCCTACTGTTGCCCGTGCCTTTAATGCGCAATGGCAGTTATCGTCGGTATCGGGCATCGGCCTGATCCGAAGTTGTTGCTCATTGCCAATTACCATGCCTCAGGTCTACGACAAAATTAATATGTGGGGCAATTATGTAAACTGGAATTTTAACCAGTATGTACCCGATGTAGTAAGCATTTGTTTGGGGCAAAACGATGGTATACAGGATTCAACCGCGTTTTGTAGTGCGTATATCAAGTTTATAACAACCATCCGCAGTCATTACCCAAATGCATATATTGTGTGTGTAGCCAGCCCGATGGCAAATGCTTTACTGGCACCAGTGTTAAAAAAATACCTGACCAGTATTGTGCAGTATGCCAATGCCCGACGAATGCCGAATGTTGGCCTGTTTTTCTTTTCCCAACGATACCATGGCGGTTGCGGAGACCATCCTACACTGGCCGAACACGCACTTATGGCTCAGGAATTGACGGCTTTTTTAGCCCAGGAACTCCACTGGGAATCCTGACTGGGTAAAACTATCGGTGGTTACTGATAAAGAACCCCAACTTTTCAGCGAAAAATTGCCCGTTTGGATTTGCTTTATTTTTCCTCGAATGAGCCTTTGCTGGTTTTTTTTACTGACCTCGCCAGACGAGGAAGGTTCAGACGAACAGGTATATGATACCGAAGGCGAACTTGCTGCGTATATTCCTCCAGCATACGATAGAAGTTCTCTTCGGTGCTGGATTCTAATTCAGTCGAATTTTGAGAGCGTTCAGCCATATCCTAGCAAGTCCTGTGGATCAACGATTTTGATGCAAGTTAAAAAAAACTTGCTAATAGTAAACGAATTCGCCTGTTAATTAAGTGGAAGGCCATTTCGACCAAATATTCCTGGCAAATCAGTTGCTGCATTGGGCATCTCTGTCTTCAAGCGATGCGTTTCCTGCCAATAGGGTTGCAGTTTTTGTATACTAGATACCAACTGTATATAGCTCTGGTTCTTAGTTAGATAGCTTGTTGTTCCCAGATCGAAACAGCGTTGTATATCATTTTTATGATGCACTGCTGATAAAATGCTGATCGGGATGTGCCGAAACTCCTCATTGGATTTCAAAAAATGAAGAATTTCGAAGCCACTGAAAACGGGCATTTCCAGGTCAAGAATAATAAAATCGGGTAGTTGGCCGTCGATCAGATGCGTAAGGTAAGTTAGTAAAACTGCACCACTCTCAAACAAACGCAGGGTACATTCTTTAAAATGAGTTGTGAAAATACGCTGTATTAGATATCGGTCATCATCATCATCATCAACAGCATAAATAAGCGGACTCGAATAATCAGGCATTACGTCTGAAAAATTTTGTTGCGTATTTTTAATAAAAGCATATGCAAAGTAACTATATATCTTTAATATATAAATACGTGATTGATGATTTCTGTATTAAAATAACTTCTTTCTGATTTTGTTACTGTCTAAAGGCTGTTTTTCTGCTTTAGCAGCCCCGAAGTTAATACATACACCACTAGGGTTGGCGCCTGCCAATGAGCTATGGTCAGTTCATTCAGCACTTATTCCTTTTGGTTCTGCTCTTTTGTCAGTTGGGGCAAAATCTTCTTTATTCTGCTACGCCTAAAGCCCAATTTTGATCTAACAAAACCGACATAGCTCGGTCAATCGTCCTCTTTTTTACCAAAAATACTATTGATCATCATGAAGGCTTATTTTTCATTTTATCGCCCGGTGCTGCTGGCAATTTTGTTTGTGGCATCGCTCTCGGCTTGTAAGAAAAACAATTCCGATCCTGCTCCTGACTTGGCTAGTCGTGTAGCCGGTACCTACAGCTATTCTGAACTGGTAGCGGGTGGCCAAACATATCCGGCCAGTCAAACCGACCTAAAAGGCACAATGAAGGTAACCCGCCAGTCGGCAACAACCGTGTCGATTGTCGTCGATTTTAGAATTAAATCAACGAATGAAGTTTTCCTACAGGATTCGGCCGATGACGTTACGGTAGTTGATGCTGGCAGTGGCTCTATTGAATACCGGTTGAATGGCAATCTGATTGCTAAAGGCACAACCAGTAAACTCAGCATTACGGGCGAAGACGACAACGGTGTTGAGTTGACTCTTTCGGCCACTAAATAACTCCTCTTTTATTCTTCTAAACCCGCTCTGGCGGACAAACCAATGCGTTCATTCAAAAAATTTACCCTTATGGCCCTGGCTACTATTACATTGGCGGGCTCACTCACTAGTTGCGCTACCGTGTTTGGTGGCCGCGTTACCGATTATCAGAAGCGTAAACCAATGCCGGGCGAAGCGCAGCGTCAGGTACGGACAGGTGCTTTGATTGCCGATATCCTGCTTTTCTGGCCTGGCACTATTGTCGATTTCGCTACCGGCGCAATTTATAAACCTCAGCGCGGTGTAACGGCTCAGAAAGCGCAGTCTGCTACAACAGCTACACCGCAGAAGTAAGAGCCAACCAGCCTCGTTAAAACGGGGTAATTGCCCTGAGTAGCTTCTATACGCCACTCAGGGCAATTACCCCGTTTGTTTATAAGAAGGCTGCTATCTCAACTGCTTATTGAAACAGGCCCCAACTAGTTTACGGTTACCTTACCTTTATAGATAAAATCCTCTGCCAACAAATGACCGCACTGCTTGTTGAAGACGAAGAACTGGCTGTCCGCAAACTTCAGAAATTACTGAACGATGTAGCCCCTGCCCTAACCATAACGGGTATTACGGCTGGTATTGAAGATACCGTTGAATGGCTGGAAAACCGCCGGTTGAGCGGCCTGCCGGAGCCTGATCTTATTTTTCTGGATATTGAACTGGCCGATGGGCAAAGTTTCGAAATTTTTGAGCGAACACCGGTTCGTAGCACTGTTATTTTTACAACTTCTTACGACGAATATGCCTTGCAGGCTTTTAAAGTCAATAGTATCGATTACCTGCTTAAGCCTGTTCAGCGCGACGACCTCGAACGAAGCCTCCAAAAATACGAAGCGTTGCGGGGGCGGTCGGCGACCAACGATCCGGTTCGGAATATTGAAAAACTAGTGCAGCAACTGCAACGCCAGTCCCTGCGCGACTACCGCCAACGGTTTCTTGTTCGTCAGGGCCAGCGCCTGCTGTCTATTGAAGTGAGTGAAATCGCTTATTTCTATACCGAGGAACGATATAGTTTCTTTACTACGCACAGGGGGCAGAAATTTCTGGTCGACTACACATTGGATGAACTAGCCGAAAGCCTCGACCCTGGCCAATTCTTCCGCATTAATCGGAGTGTGCTGATTACACACCAGTCGGTTGATCAGATACAGTCTTATTTTGGTAATCGGCTGGTCTTGCAGTTGCGCCCCGCTTTTGATAAGGAAGCGCTGGTAAGTCGTGAGAAAGTAAGTGATTTTAAGACCTGGATGGGTAAATAAAGACTGCTGTTTCAGCGGATTGTATCTTTTTTCGTCGATTCTATCGGAATGGCAACCCCAAAAGCTCTTGGGTCGCTTGGTGGCATCGTCTTAAGTTTTCGTTTTTTTCGGCTATTCTGTGGTGTTACTACGGCATTGGGTTGTGGTGACGACTGCAATAATGTACCGGGCCCCGAGAGTGGCGTATCGATGCCTGGAATCGGAACCTGAGCCGAAGGCGATGGCTCCCGCCTTGCCCTGGTCGTATCGATTTGCCCTCTACAGACCGATACGTATAGGGTAAGAAATATTATTAATAAGACCGGACGCATAGGAAAAGAAAGTTTGTTGAGTAAAATATAACCGGGAACAGCCCCTGCCTACTATCAACTCGTTAGAGCATACAACAGTTTTACCATTTTTGCTACAAGTAGCCAATCGATGTCTAGCTACAGAACGAGCAGTTGTGAACCTGACAAGTATGGCCAGATTTCAATGAGAGTCGGCAGAATAACCGATTTAGGTTGATGTAGTACATTGGATATACTGGTAAATACGCCTTTTAATATATTTTTAGTGCCTTAATTTATTATATCGAGTCTAATATAAACAAGCGATTGTTGAATCGTGTGAATTGTAAATAATATACAACCTGAAGGCACAAGTAGAAAAGTATGTACACTTCATTAACTGATGAAACACTAATTCGCCTGTATTTACCCGATCAGCCTAATCAATGTTTCGAAACACTTTATGCGCGCTATGTAACTAAGGTTTATCGGCGTTGCCTGTCGTTAACGCACGACTCGGCCAAAGCCGAAGACTTTACGCATGACATTTTTCTGAAGGTATTTAATAAACTTGATGCTTTTCAGGAGCGTGCTCGTTTTTCTACCTGGCTTTATTCGATAGCCTATAATTATTGCCTGGATCAGATTCGGATTTCCAGACGGATCACTACCATTGCTATGGATGAAAGCGGGGAATTCGATATTCCAGAATCGCAGGATGCGCTGCTTCATGAAGAAACCCTCGATATGGTGAAGCGGGCAATGGAAACCTTATCGAACGAGGAGACCAACCTGCTTCGGCTTAAATATGAAGATGGAATGAGTATTAATGAAATTGCGGACCTGTACGATTTAAAACCCAGTGCTGTCAAAATGCGTCTTAAGCGTAGCCGTGATAAAATTCATCAGTTATATGAGCGTCAGTATAATCAGTAACCCAGTTGCGAAAAGAGTTTTTATAGGGCAAAGTGACCGAATAGAAAAACTATATTCTAAAAGATAAATACCCCTCTACTAGCCAAAAATTACTTCGGGCCCAGCCATTTTGGCTGGGCTTTTTTATGCCGCTTCCTTGCTGGTAGCCCAATATACTGAGGTGCACCCTATTTTCCTGGTAGCTGAATACGTATTCAGTTTATACAGTCAAATACTGATTTTATTTCCCTTATATGTATTTAGGTTTACTTATGGCCTTCTATTAATAGTATTTTAACCTAAAATATAAGCGAAATTTAATTTTCTCTCTTCAATTCAATACAACATTTGTAGTACTGCAATTGGTTACGCTCAGTTTGGTTTCGTTTATCCAGAACCAGCCTGTTTTCCTGATAAAGGGAACCGTGACCATTCCAATGGCTGGATGTAGATAAAAATCAGGTTCATAGTTGACTATTCTTAGCAGGAATTCTTGCTGAACATAATTCAGAAATAGAGCAATGGGCAAAGATCTCTATGAAAATTTTGTTGATAATTGATGAACTGAAGCAGTCTGATTGGCTACGTCGGCGGCTGGAGCTTGAAAACAATCAGGTAGCAACGAGTCCCGACTGGCAAACTGGCTGGCTAATGGCCCATGAATCGCAATTTGATATTGTAGTCGTGGCCATTCAGTTGTCGGAATCCAATCAAAATCATTTGCTTCAGCTTTGGCAGGCCGAAAGCTATCGGGTTCCTCTTTTTCTTCTCATATCTCCCGATACGCCTGCCAATAAAGCCTGGGGATTAGAGTCGGGAGCCGATGATTGTGTTGGATACTCGGTTGATAGCCGGGAATTAATGGCTCGGCTCTATGCGCTTCACCGACGTAAATTTGGTACTTTTCCTACATTGTCGAGTCTACGCGTCGATGATCTGGAAATTAATCTGATTCATAAAACAGTATACCGGGCAGGAAAGCGAATCGACTTATTACCGCGCGAATATTATCTGCTGGCCTTTCTTATGCAAAATCGGAGCAGGGTTGTTTCGAAAAAGGAAATTCTTGAGAATGTGTGGAGTAAAATCGATAAAATTCGCCCAAATACGGTAGAGGTATACATTAATTATTTACGCAAAAAGATTGATAGTCAGGCTACAATCAAGCTCATTCATACCGTAGTAGGCATGGGTTATGTGATTCGGATTGCCGAATAGCCTTCGGGGGGTTCGCACAATAACAACCGGATTCCGGCGCTGGTAAGCATCACAAAAGGGCATACCTTTGTAGTATGAATTCGAACCTCTATCAACATCTGGATAGCATTCCATCGCCCTGTTTTGTTCTCGAAGAAGCTAAACTTCGCCGAAATCTAGAACTGATCGATTCGGTCCAGAAAGCAGCTGGTGTTACCATTATTCTGGCCCTGAAAGGCTTTTCGATGTATAGTGCTTTCCCACTAGTGCATAAGTACCTCAGCGGTGCTACGGCCAGTTCGCTCAACGAAATTAAACTCGTAAACAATTATATGGGCGTAAAGGCTCATACCTATATTCCGGCTTATCGCGACGATGAGTTTGACGAAATCGTTGACCGTAGTACCCATCTTACGTTCAATTCATGGAACCAGTGGGAGCGATTTAAAGACCGGGCCCTTGGTAAGGTTTCGTGTGGTATTCGGGTCAATCCGCAATATTCGGAGGTAGCAACGGATATGTATAACCCCTGCGTGCCCGGTTCGCGGTTGGGCGTCACCCGCGACCAGCTACCCGACCAACTGCCCGATGGGCTGGAGGGAATTCATTTTCATACGCTTTGCGAAAATGATTCGTTTACGCTCGAACGTACGCTTCAGGCACTCGAAGGCCGATTTGCCGATCTGCTGCATCAGGTAAAGTGGGTCAACTTTGGGGGAGGCCACTTAATGACGCGTGAAGGCTACGATACTCAGCATCTGATTGGCTTGCTGTCGGCGTTTCGGCAGAAATACAATGTCGACATAATTCTGGAGCCCGGTTCTGCCATTGCCTGGCAAACGGGCGTGCTGGTTTCAACAGTGCTGGATTTGATCGATAGCCAGGGCATTCAGGTTGCTATTCTGGATACGTCGTTTGCTGCACACATGCCCGATACGCTCGAAATGCCCTATAAGCCACGGATTACTGATTCGTATCATGAACCCGTGGCGGGGAAACCGACCTACCGGCTGGGTGGAATGACTTGCCTGGCTGGCGATTTCATGGGCGATTACTCGTTCGATAAACCGCTTTCTATTGGCGATAAGGTTGTATTTGAAGACATGATTCACTACACAATGGTGAAGACCACGACTTTTAATGGGGTTAACCTGCCGAGTATTGGAATCTGGAAAGAAGATCAGCACTTTCTGCACGTGCGTTCTTATGGCTACGAGAGCTTTAAGGACCGGCTTAGTTAAGGCTTAGGGTAGGGGGAAGTAGCATAAGCCGCTGAGGTATAGAAACAAAAAACCTGCGCACAATAGGGTCCGCAGGTTTTTATCAGACAGCTAAAGGTGTACTGCACAAGGCAATTACGGAAGTAAAACTACGCAACGTTTCCGTGAACGGCAACGTAACGATTCAGTTTATTTCTTTACAAACTCGCGGTGATAAGCCGCTCGGTAGAGTTCTTCTTCCGGTAAACTCTTGAAGTAGTCGTAGGTAATTCGCAGACCTTCGGCCCTCGATACCTGTGGTTCCCAGCCCAGAATGGCTTTCGCTTTTGTGATGTCGGGTTGCCGTTGTTTCGGGTCGTCTTTGGGTAAATCCTTAAAAATAAGCTTTTGCGTGGTGCCCGTCAGCTTAATGATTTCTTCGCCAAATTCGCGGATGGTAATTTCCGATGGGTTACCAATATTGACCGGATAAGCATAATCACTCAGGAGCAGGCGATAAATACCTTCAACCAGATCATCGACATAGCAGAACGAACGGGTCTGACTACCATCGCCAAAAACCGTCAGATCTTCGCCCCGGAGCGCCTGGCCAATAAAAGCAGGCAATACTCGCCCGTCGTTCAGGCGCATTCGGGGACCATAGGTATTGAAAATACGAACAATACGCGTTTCCAGCCCGTGGTAGGTGTGGTAGGCCATTGTCATGGCTTCCTGAAAGCGTTTTGCTTCATCGTATACACCACGTGGGCCAACGGGGTTTACGTTGCCCCAGTATTCTTCATTCTGTGGGTGAACGGTGGGGTCGCCATATACTTCGGATGTTGACGCAATCAGCACCCGCGCTTTTTTGACCCGTGCCAGTCCCAGGCAATTGTGAATACCCAACGACCCTACTTTCAATGTCTGAATCGGGATTTTGAGGTAATCGATTGGGCTCGCTGGCGAAGCAAAATGGAGAATGTAATCCAGTTCGCCCGGAACATGAATAAACTTTGAAACGTCGTGGTGATAGAACTCGAAATTCGGCAGGTGGAACAGGTGTTCAATATTACGGATATCGCCAGTAATCAGGTTATCCATGGCTATCACATGATAGCCTTCTTTGATGAACCGATCACATAAATGCGATCCCAGAAATCCGGCACCGCCGGTAATTAAGACACGCTTCATTCAGTATAGGATTTTCGGTTTTATGGTTTACGGTTTATCGTTTACGCTACCCTGGAAGGATATATGCTACTAAACGAGCAACCGTAAACCACAAACCACATCAGGCTTTTTGTTCGACTGGGGCCAGAATAGCTTCCCGGCCAATGCTGAAGTAGGTATAGTTCATCTCGCGCATCTGGTCGAGTTCGTATACGTTTCGGCCGTCAAAGATAACCTTATTCTTCAGAAGCAGATTCATCTTGGCAAAATCGGGCGTACGGAACAGTGGCCACTCGGTGATAATCATTAGTGCATCGGCATCGTCGAGAGCAGCATATTGCGTATGTGCGTAGGTAATTGTATTGCCAAGTTGCCCGCGTACATTATCCATAGCTTCTGGATCGTAGACCGTTACTTTAGCACCTGCTTCGAGTAGGGCCTTGATGTTGTATAAAGCCGGAGCCTCCCGAATGTCGTCGGTATAGGGTTTAAAGGCCAATCCCCAAACCGCAATGGTTTTGCCTTTCAGGTCGCCCCCGAAATAATCCATAATTTGGGGGAAGAGCTTGGTTTTCTGGCTATGGTTAACATCCATAACGGCCTTCAGTACCTTGAAATCATAGGAGTAATCGGAGGCTGTTTTGGCCAATGCCTGCACATCCTTAGGAAAACAACTACCGCCGTAGCCAATACCAGCAAACAGGAAGCGTTTACCGATGCGACTGTCAGTACCAATTCCCCGACGGATGTCGTCGACATTGGCACCGGCCTGCTCGCACAGATTGGCAATTTCGTTCATAAACGTAATTTTCGTAGCCAGGAATGCATTGGCGGCATATTTGGTCATTTCGGCCGAACGTTCGTCCATGAAAATGATTGGATTGCCCTGCCGAACCAGCGGTGCATACAGTCGGTTCATAACACCTTTGGCCCGCTCCGACTTAGTACCAATTACAACGCGGTCGGGTTTCATGAAGTCTTCTACGGCCACACCTTCGCGCAGAAACTCGGGGTTCGATACGACGTCGAAATCGACTTTGGCGTTATCGGCAATATGGGCATGTACTTTTTCGGCCGTTCCGACCGGAACCGTGCTCTTGTCGACAATAACAGCATATTGACTCAGGATCGGTCCCAGATCGCTGGCTACTTTCAGTATATATTTCAGATCGGCCGACCCATCTTCGCCGGGCGGGGTTGGCAGCGCCAGAAAGATTACTTCGGCGCCCTTGATGCCTTCTTCGAGGTTGGTCGTAAACGACAGACGGCCCTGTTCAACATTCCGATGAAAGAGAACATCTAGTCCGGGCTCATAAATAGGAATGATGCCATTATTCAGTTTCTCTACTTTGCGTATGTCAATATCGACACACGTAACCTCATTTCCGGTTTCGGCGAAACAAGTTCCTGTAACAAGCCCTACATATCCGGTTCCTACAACTGCCAGTTTCATATAAAAATGTCAAATAGAATTTATGAATCCTTATGGTAAATGGTAATTATTAATCTGGAAGGTCTAATGCCACAAAAATAGGAGTTTTTTAATAAAGGCCTAATTGCTTAAAACAATAGTGACTTAGCGGTAATGAATTCGTCTGCTTAATCAGCATTAGCCTGAATCAACAGGAAACAGGCTAACAAATATACTTTACTTCGCCGATAGTCCTCATTAAATTTTTATTTTTTTCTTATTGGTAACAAATGATGCCTGGGTTTAAACTTTTACCTAGGTATTTTAGTCTATATAATGTCCTAAAAAAAGATTGGAGGTCTGAGTAAATAATCTTAAATTACTACTCACACGCTTCATCGAATTACGCCCTTTTATGTTGAATGAAATTGTAGAAAATCAAGAATTAATAGCGCAATCTGTTCGGGAGTTGAGCGAACGGCTTATCCGTTTTAATGTACGGCAGTGGGATGAAGAACAGCTTCTGCCGCCCGGCCTGTTTAAGCAGTTGGGCGATCAGGGACTGATGGGAATGCTGGTGCCAACGGAGTATAGCGGAACAGGGTTAGGCTATCGCGAATACGTGACCGCCATTATCGAGCTGGCTCGCGTTGATGGAGCTGTGGGATTGTCGATGGCTGCGCATAATTCGTTATGTACGAATCATATTTTATTATTCGGCAACCAAATACAGAAGCAAACCTATCTGCCCCGACTGGCAACTGGCGAATGGCTGGGAGCCTGGGGATTGACTGAACCGAATACGGGATCTGATGCCGGTAATATGCGTACCGTAGCAGTTCGGGAAGGTAACGATTGGGTGCTGAATGGTGCTAAAAACTTCATTACGCACGGTAGTAGTGGTAATATAGCAGTTGTGATTGCCCGTACGGGCGAACCTAACTCGGCACATAATGCCACAGCTTTTATTGTTGAACGTGGAACGCCTGGGTTTTCGGGTGGCCGAAAAGAAGATAAACTAGGTATGCGTGCCTCCGAAACAGCCGAGATGTTGTTTCAGGATTGCCGAATACCCGATAGTCAACGGTTGGGAGACGTTGGTGAAGGCTTTATCCAGGCGCTCAAAGTGCTCGATGGAGGACGCATATCGATTGCTGCGCTGAGTGTTGGAATTGCCATAGGTGCCTATGATGCGGCAATAGCCTACGCTAAAGAGCGGGAACAGTTTGGCCAGCCCATTGCTAATTTTCAGGGAATAAGCTTTAAGCTTGCCGATATGGCTACAGATATTGAAGCAGCCAGGTTGTTGACCTATCAGGCTGCTGATTTAAAAGATGCGGGTAAGGCCGTAACGAAAGAGTCGGCAATGGCTAAGTTGTTTGCATCGGAAACGGCTGTGCGCGTAGCAAACGAAGCTGTTCAGATCTTTGGTGGTTATGGCTATACCAAAGATTTTCCGGTCGAAAAATTTTATCGGGATGCCAAACTGTGCACAATTGGAGAGGGAACCAGCGAAATTCAGAAAATTGTGATTGCAAGACAGCTATTGAAATAGTGAGAACCGCCCGGCAGGCCTGCATGCAGGACCGCCGGGCGGTTCTCACTACACCGTTCGGCGCGAACCTTTTATGAGTGCGGCAATTCCCAGAATGATAACGGCTCCGACAAACGACGTCAGAATCTGATCGACAACGCCACCTGCCCGCCCAAATATCCAGCCGCCAACAAACCCACCGGCTATACCCAGCAGGATTTCGGCAAAGAGCGAAAACGAAAACCGTTTAAACACCAGGTCAGCCAGCCATCCGGCAACCGCACCTACTAATATTGACACTAAGATTCCCATGGTTATAGACTGTTTAGAAAAATCAACGTTAAAACAGATACATAACCGTCTTTTTCTGTGCTTTGTTTAAGCACGTAGTCCAATCGCTGCGAGCATTCTGCCAGTTTGACCGTGCTCGGCCCGGTACGAAAAATAATCATCATTGTTCAGCACCGTTGAGAACGATGATACCATAATTTGACTCGCTGGAATTCCGAAATCAAGAAGTTGCTGCCTGTTGGCTCCTTTTAGATTGATGCAGTCTTTTTGCGTTTGTGGATCAACCTGTCTGAATGCTGCCGCAAACTGCCCGGCTACTTCGGGGCCTACTTCAAAAGATGTCTGATCGATGCAGGTTCCCACATAGGCATAGCACTCATTGGCTGTAGTGCCAAACTGCTGTTGCATGGCAGCCAGTGTTTTCGTCACAATAGCCCCTGCCGTACCCCGCCATCCGGCATGAACAGCCGCTACGGCCCGATTAGCGTTGTCGTAAATAAGAATAGGTACACAATCGGCCACCGTAACGGTTAGTAGCAGACCTGGTGTGTCGGTAATCAACGCATCGTAGCCCGAATAACGACCTGCCTGCTGAGCAAGCAGAACATCTGTTCCATGAGTCTGATGTGATGAGGCAACCATACGTTCGGTTTCATCGCCAGTCAATGCCCGGAAAAATCGCCGTCTGTTTTCAGCCACATTGTCGGCATCGTCGTTTGTATTCAGCCCCAGATTCAGCGATGAGAAAGGGGCAGGGCTAACACCGCCGTGTCGGGTACTTTCGGCTGCAATCACCTTCGTAAAGGCTGAAAATAGGTCAGGTGTTAAATAGAGAGGCATTCGAGAGGGTGTATTTGCGTACAACAACGGTTGTAGTACTAACAAATTTGCGATCAAAACCTGGTCTATCCTAAAACCCGCTGCTCAATCATCCCGATTTTCTAACCACTCATCCAGTGTTATAACCGTTCCGGTAGTTTGTAATGCATAGTACTATCTACAGCCTATATCTTTGTTTCACCAATCGGAAATAATCCGACTCAAAATATAAACAGACAAAAACAACATACACATGAAAACGATCATCAAATCTTTCGCTCTGGCTCTTTCTTTCGCCGTATTAACATCAGTTGCATCGGTTAATGCAAAACCAATCACAAAGCCTGCATCGGCAACGGCCAGCTACAAAACCGGTATTTACTCATCAGTAGATGGCAAGCTGAACATTGCACTTGACAAAACAACCGGTGGCGCTGTGGATATCCGCTTCAAAGATGCAAATGGCAGGATTTTGTTTGCTGAGCACATAGGCAAAAAAGAGAAAACATCACGCATTCGGCTAAACCTCGATGAACTGCAGGATGGTACCTACCTGGTTGAAATTACAAATGGTGTCGATATTACTACGCATGATGTAACTATTTCGACCCAACAGCAATCGGCACCTGATCGGGTTGTTGCTCTAAACTAATTCAATAAACAAATAACCTTAACCCCAGCCGGTAGACACGGGCTGGGGTTGTTTATTGTATGGATATTAGACTATATATTTAATAGGATAATGTTAATGAGCGGCAATCTGTCTACCGGTTGATTCTCGTATATAATGTGGAGTAAACAACCGATAGATGACATTTTTTTTTGAACAGGCAATGGCCGACTCTGCCGACTTGCAGACGAGTCCTCCTATAAATTTATTTATCCGAAACAGTGGCTATCAGCTAATAGCACCCGCCGAAATTGTGAGTCTTCAAGCCGAGAAGAACTATTCCTGGGTACTTCTGCAAAATGGCCAACGGCTGCTCACCACAAAAACAATAAAACAGCATTGCGCTCTGTTGCCCGAAACGTGGTTTGTCCGGATTCATCGGAGCATAGTAGTAAACCGACGGTTCATTCAGCAAATAGACTATGTTGGCAACAGCTATGAGGTTACACTGAGAAATGGCCAGCAACTGGCCATTTCTCGAAGGCAATGGGCACAAATTCGACTACAATTGCTGGGTGATCAGGCTCAGAAAAGTCGTTCGATAAAAGCCTCTTTTCGATGATATTATTTGGTGGATCAACTCTATAGATGTATATATATGTGTTAAAAAATGCTAAATGTGGAATTAATTTTCAATTAATATTCAATTTATTAGTAGAATAATTAAACATTTGCGTTTGTTATATGATATGTAATGTATGGGGACGATTATGAAGCCGACAGTAAATAATATTATCCGCCTGTGGTTTGGGGCTGACACACCAATCAAGCACTATAAGATTAAATTGAATCCTGAATTGTGGGAGGTCTGCCAGCGTGTTAGTCAGGATTTTACACCACCTTCTGGCGCTCAGATGAAAGAAAACTACCGCAAATCAGATAAAACGTCATTTGCCCGAGCCGTTTTGGATGAATTGGATCAACTTCACGAACATGCCGAAGAATCGTATGATCTCGCTCACTAGCATCAGATAGAAGCAGGTGGGTAGAGTTTGATCGGCACGATTGGGAGCCTGAGCGTGTGCACTGGCCTGGAAGCATAAGCCAGCTAAGACTCTTTTGGGTAATGCGAAGATGTTTTGTCGGGCCCGGAAACCTGTGAAACTCCATAAAAAAGCGGTGGTGCCTGCACAGGCACCACCGCTTTTTTATGGCCACACAATCAGTTCATTTTCAATTTAAATGCGCCGTCAGTAACGGTTATCGCATCTGTTTTGCTTTGCCTGCTATAACCGTTACCTTCTGGGTCGATCGACGAATCGTAGCCCGTTGTTTTAGTTATCGCTTTATCTTCCATCTTGTTAATTAGCCGCCCAACGCCCCCAAAAACAGTGGCTGTGGCCTTTTCTTTCCAGTACGACCCGGCCAGTGTACAACTGAATGTTGCTTCCAGAAAGCCATTGTCGCCCATTTTTACAGAAATGGTTTCGTCGTTGTTCTGCGATTTGCCCACATGATATTCCATGCGGGGTTCTTTCGTTTCTTCAACGTATTTCACTACGGCAATACCTTTATACTTACCCAGATCCTGAACTTTCTTTTTGTTCTCCTTCGTGTCGGGTTTGTCGGCATCAACGATCAGATAAGTCCCTGTTTCAATAATGTCCTTATTATCGTAGCTGCCCAGCCAGATACGGAGCGATTTGTCGGGCTTAACGGTATTGGCCGTAACCCACCAATAATTACCAATTCGAATCCGGCGGGGTTGGGTTTGGTATTTATTCCCATTGATTTGTGCCTCAAACGTGTTGTCGTTGGCTATTTGAGCAAACGTAGTTGTTGCAGCAAAAGCCAGCAGGATTAGTGAAAAAAATGCTTTCATGAGTATTACTGGTTTAGTCATCAGACAGACGATTCAAGTTAATGGCTTTTCTGCTAACGATTTACATTTTCGCCTGTCCCGTTAGAGGGTTTTTAGTGAAAGGAAAAGGCAAATTCAGGTTAGCGCCAGTGCAAATGTTAAACAAACCTTTTAGCCTGGCACATATCAGGTGTTTCAAGTGCCTCTTTTGCCGATTGAAACTGTAAAAGACGGGGTTCAATTGAGAGGTATGCCCGACGACTTGGTATGCAGCAGCACATATTGACTGTTCGATCAATCCTACTGCCGGAATTAACTGTCAGTAATAGAACTTTTTCCCGAAATGGCTTTTAACGCTGTTACGATTCGAGAGTAGCTACAAACCGGTATCTTTTGAGTGTATAAAGAAAAAATTAAAGTTTTCTATGAAATTATTTTCTCTGCAAACGTTACCGCAAACGTTTGCAGAGAAAAATTACTTCTTCCTTTTTAAATTTCCTTTTCTTATTGTATTTACCCTGTATATTAGTGTAAAATACCCAGTGAAGGCTTGTAGTACAGATCTGTCTGATGAGCTATTTTGTTTCTGAGTATAGCTAGGTTAATTGTATTTTATTGGGTTTTGGGCTAAAAGACGGCGTTCGTAATATGTATGTATTCGACTAATTTCTGTGTCTCTTGCCGAATGTGTCGCGTTAACACAAATTGTTGATATAATCTTTTTAGCTGGATATGGCCGCATCCACGTTGATTCCTTCCGATGAAGTGCTGATGGCACAACTTTGGGTTCGTTTTAAGGCTGGAGATGAAAATGCGTTTGATCAACTGACTCAAGCGCGTTATCGGCTGTTGTTTAACTATGCAACCCGCTTTACGAAAGATCGGGACCTGATTAAAGACTGTTTGCAGGATTTGTTTCTGGAACTATGGAGTCGGCGAAACAGCGTTGTTGAAACTCCCTATGTGACCATCTATTTAATTAAGGCTCTACGTAATAATCTGCTTCGCAAACTACGCAGAGAGCAGGGATGGCGATCGGCTACCGAAGAAGGAATTGAGCCAGAATTCATATTATCGGATGGGCATACCATTGAGGATGAATGGATTGCGGCCGAGGCCTCAACCGAAACCGAACAAAGTTTGCGGCAGGCAGTGGAGCAGTTGCCCAGACGACAGCAGGAAGTTGTTTTCCTGAAATTCTATGAAGGGCTCTCGAATGATGCTATTGCGCAGGTAATGGAGGTTGAAAAGCAAACAGTTGCTAACTTTCTCTACCGAGCCATGACCCAGCTACGAAATTATTTACCTGCCCGTATTTTTTCTTAATCAATTCGCTCAATCAATACTCAGTCAATAGTGCAGATCCCGGTATGATTCTTTGGTTCGAAACAAAGAGCATATCGGGGTTTTGTTTTATTAACGGCTTAGAGCGTTGCCCGTTTTCCGGCGCCTGGCTTCCACGGGTATTACTCAAAAAAACGCAAAAAAATTCTGTCAGTAAGAGTATTGCCAGCCGACTACTGTCTATTTCATGCAAAGAGGCAACTATCAGACTCCAGCATGCCTGATTATACGCAGTATACGTTTGATGATCTTGTCCACGACCCCCGATTCCGGCAGTGGGCTCTGACCGATTCGCCACCCGACCGGGAGTTCTGGAATAACTGGCTACAACAAAATCCGGATAAGCTCGATCTGGTGCTGGCGGCTCGGCAGTTTGTGATTCAAATGCGCCAGGCACACGAAGAACTGCCCGATAATGAGCTAGAACAGGAGTTAATTCGGTTACGAGTCGCCCGTCAACAACTTCAGGACGATGACCAAAGGCGACCCCAATGGCATCTGCTCCGAAATCTGCTTCGGGTTGCTGCGGTTCTTATTCTGGTCGGTATGGGTACCTTCTATTATCTGAGAAATCATTCGGCGAAAACTCCGCTCGAAACCTACGAGCAACTGGCCGAGCAGCAGGCTGGTCCATTACGGGAAGTTAGCAACGAAACCGGAAAAACTCAGTTGATTCGGTTGCCCGATGGTAGCCGGGTAGCGCTTCAGAACGGTAGTCGCATTAGTTATCCGGTTACGTTTACGACTCACCAACGCGATGTGTTTTTGGTTGGCGAAGCCTTTTTTGATGTTGTTCGGCGCCCTAAACAGCCGTTTATGGTCTATACGAATCAATTAACGACCAAAGTGCTGGGAACCAGTTTTACCGTGCGGGCTTATGCTAATGACAAAGAAGCTAAAGTGATCGTTCGGACGGGGAAAGTATCGGTTTTTACGACACCTGCCAGCGGAAAACCTGATGCTATCGACACAAAAAGCCCGGCCGTTATCCTGACCCCAAATCAGGAAGTAACCTTCGATCGGGACGAAAAGCAACTAAAGCGGGCTCTGGTAAAGGAACCTGAACCATTGCCATCTACTACCGAACAAACACAAACGATGGTGTTTGAGCATACGCCAGTCGTGAGCGTTTTTAAAAAACTCGAATCGACCTATGGCATCCTGATTAACTACGACGCTGATTTACTTACCGGATGCGAGCTAACAGCTGATTTTAGCAACGAGTCGCTGTTCGAACGACTGGATCTCATTTGTCGGGCTACAGAGTCTCGTTATGAGGTGATTGATGCGCAGATTGTTATTTACAGTAAAGGCTGTCGACAGCCGAATTAAGCAACCACTAACCTATTGCCAGCATGAACAACTACTACCAATCGGGTCGGCGTAAACGCCACTAGTTTTATCGGTCAGGCAGGTTAACGCCTTCGCATAGCTGCCGTTTTATATCTCCCATCTTATTCCAGCCGTTTCGGAATCCAGCAATTGACTGGGTAAGGGAATGCTATTGCTAAACTTTTAATTAGTTCTTCTTTTATCTATGATAATCAATACAAAACCACGGGTGGTTTTTGAAAAAATCATGCGAACAGCATTTTATCAGGTCTTCATACTGGCTTGGTGTTCGAGCCTGGTGCTGGCCTTCGACGGAAAAGGACAGGAGATCTTAAACCGGCCAATTTCGGTTACGATCGAGAATCAGCAGGTGGAGCAGGCTATCCGTAAAATTGGAAAGCTGGCTTCCGTAAAATTCATTTACAGTCCGCAATTGATTCGGTCTGATCGGAAAGTGAGTTTAAGCGTGCAGAACCATCCGCTTTCAGACGTGTTGACCACACTTTTAACACCACTGCATCTGACTTACGAAGTAGTGGGTTCTCAGATTATTCTGAAGAGTTCGGCCACACAAAGCGCAGTTCCTGAACCCGTCCGGGAACAGGCTTCGGCTCCTGCCGATATTCAGGTAAGTGGGGTTGTTTCAGATGAAAAAAATAGTCCGTTACCGGGCGTAACGGTAGCTATCAAAAACACCACCCGTGGCACAACCACCGACGCCAGCGGAAAATATACAATTGCCGTACCCAACGAAAATGCCATTCTGGTTTTTTCCTTCGTAGGTTATGAACGGCAGGAAATTGTCATTGGCAAACAAACATCGCTCAACATTCAACTGAAAGGCGAAGCCCGTGGCCTCGACGAGGTAGTCGTGGTCGGTTATGGGTCGCAGAAGCGGGCCACCCTGACGGGCGCCGTTGCAACCATCGACAACAAGGTGTTTCAGGATCGCGGGGTTGTCGATAACCCGCTGTCGGCCTTGCAGGGACAGGTTCCGGGCGTTATTGTAACCCGTTCGTCGGCTGCTCCGGGGCGAGCCAACTGGAATTTCGCTATTCGGGGAGCCACATCGACCAATGGTACCGAACCGCTTATTGTGATCGATGGTGTGCCAGTGAGCAGCTCCAGTGCCCTGAATTCCATCAACCCCAACGATATTGAAAATATGTCGTTCCTGAAAGATGCCGCTGCTGCCATTTATGGAGCACGGGCGGCTGGTGGGGTTGTGTTGGTGACAACCAAACGAGCGAAAAGCGGAAAAGTTACCATTCAGTACGACGGCTCGGTTTCGCAAAAAGTCATCGGCTTACAGCCGCACCTGATTGATGTGAAAACGTTTGGCCAGGGCCTGGTCGATGCTACCACCAACGACTGGTATGGCGTGCCGCCCGTTACGAATTTGTGGTATAAGCTGGGCCTGTTGATGGCTAATCCGCCTGCCAGCGGCTATATTGACTTAACGACCTACAATGGTCAGACCGTTGCCCCTTCGTCGAACCCGCTGAACCCTGGTTTCGGAGATGTGAAAGATCTGACTTTTTTCAACAGCAACTGGGTCGATGTATTGTGGGGAAGTGCTACCTCTACACAACATAACCTGAGCGTATCGGGCCGGAGCGATAAAGCTGGCTATCGTATTTCGGCCGGTTATCTGCGCGATGGTAGCTTGCTGCAATGGGGGAATAACTCCAACAGCCGTTATAACCTTCGGTTTACGCACGATTACCAATTCACGGACCGGCTTAAACTGGAAACCAATATTTCGCTCGAAAAAAACGACATCATTCAGCCAACGTTGCTGGGGAATGTGCTGGGGCAGTATCAACAGCCGGGTTTCCCGGTGTCTAGTCAGAATGGCCAGCCCTATTCGTGGGGTACTCAATATAGTCCGAACTGGCAGGCTCAGAATGGGGGCGACAACAAAGAGTATAACACGCGGGTCTACACCAATTTTCGGGTGACCTATAACCTGGCCAAAAACCTGCGACTGATCGGGACCGCCGGTTATAACTGGCTATCACAGGATTCCAAAATTCAGCAGAAAGTCATTCACTGGTACAACTATCTGGGTACAATTCAGGCCCCCGACAACCCAACGCAGGCGAATTCCTACTATCAGCGGCAACTTAATAAAGATGCTTATTATAACCTGAATGCCTATCTGGACTATCAGAAAACCTTCCACCAGAGCCATGATGTGTCGGTAACATTGGGTACTAACTACGAGCGTGACGAAACCAATTTATACTGGGCCAAAACAACCAATATTGCCAACGATAATGTTCCCTCGCTGAATCTGGGTATTGGCGATAACACAACTAAAACCGTTTCGGAATCGAAGAGTCATTACGCCATTGGTTCCTACTTCGGGCGTTTGAATTATGCCTACAATCAGAAATACCTGTTCGAAGCCCAGGCGCGTTACGATGGGTCGTCAAAATTCAGTGCGGCCAATCGCTGGCAGCTTTTCTACGGATTCTCGGGGGGCTGGCGACTATCGCAGGAGTCGTTTATGCAAAATCTTTCCTTCCTGAACGATCTGAAGCTGCGGGCATCGTGGGGGAGTGTAGGAAACCAGAGCGGTATTGGGTTGTACGATTATGTGCAACTCCTCAACGTGGCTGCTACATCGGGGGCAACGAGTTCGGGCTTTCCCATCATTGGCTCCAGCCCAGTTGTATACGTAGGGCCAACAGCTAGTCTGGTGAGCCAGAACCGAACCTGGGAGCGCGTCGAAACGTCGAATGCTGGTTTGGACTTTAGCTTGCTGAACCGGCGGCTGTCGGGTAGTTTCGACTACTTCATCAAGCACAACCGAAATATGCTGCTGGGACAGACCTATGCGGCTGTTATTGGCGCAACGGCGCCGGCCGGGAATATTGGTCATCTGAAAACGTGGGGCTGGGAAATGTCGCTTCAATGGCGCGACCATGTTGGATCGGTTAACTACCGCATTGGAGGAAGTTTGACCGACAACCAGAACCGTCTGCTGAGCTATGGCGGGGCCAATATCATTAACCCTGGTTATAACACGGCGGTTGAAGGGTATCCAATCGGCTCTTATTTCGGTCTGGAGTATGCCGGACGAATTCAGACCGAAGAGCAACTGGCCGCTACGAGAGCAATGGCTGCCGGAAACAACATCAATATGCCAATTGGTTCTTTTAATGCCGATGGTAGCGTGAAAGTGCCCGGTGTACGGCTGGGCGATAACATGTTCCGGGATTTGAATGGCGATGGTAAACTCACTACGCCGAGCGATCTGAAATACCTGGGCCGCGACGATCCACGCTATAGCTTTGCCCTGAACTTGGGGGCCGACTGGAAAGGCTTCGATTTTCAGGCTGTTTTTCAGGGTGTAGGCCAGCGGACCATTTTCCGCGAGGGCAACTGGCGCGTACCGTTCGGCTCGATCTATCAGGGGCAAACCGATTTCTGGGTGGGCAAAACCTGGACCCCAACTAATACCGATGCCTATTATCCGGTGCTGTCGGCAGGTCAGAATGGTACGACTTATAACAACTACAACTATCAGATTTCGGACTGGTCGGTACAGAATGGCGCTTACGTGCGTCTGAAAAACCTGGTGCTGGGCTATTCGCTACCCCAGGCAATCATTAAAAAGATTCGGGTCGATCGGCTTCGGATTTACTACTCAGGTAACGATCTGTGGGAGATTTCACACATCAAGGACGGCTGGGACCCTGAAGCAACGCGCAACGTTGGCCGGGCGAATAGTGATGCTACCACAAGCCGCTATCCTTTCTATCGATTGCATACAGTAGGTGTGAATCTCACTTTCTAATTGACCAAATTTTTCGTTTATGAAACCCTTACGAATTCTCTATACATTATCGCTGGCTGGTGTATTGACGCTGACCCAAACCAGTTGTAATAAAGTACTGGAATTAGACCCGCTCGATCAGCTTTCGGATGCTGCTTACTGGCAAACTCCGAACGATTTCATGCTGGCCGCCAATCAGTATTATCTGTTTTTGCGAACCTTCAGCGACGTGATTTTCGATGCTCCTCATGCCGATGTACGTTCCGATATTGTAGGTGGGCAGAACCCCTTTAGCCGCGGAACCAATACGGTGCCTACCACCGATGGCGTCTGGAATAGTAATTATAGTGGCAGTGTTCCGACCGGGGCCTGGAGTCGCATTCGGGTCATTAATTACCTGCTCGACAAAGCCACTACGTATTCAACGCCTGCCGATATTGCCAAATACGTTGGAGAAGCTAAGTTTTTTAGGGCTTATGTTTATTTTGAACTCCTTGAACTCTACGGTGGTGTGCCTATTGTCAATAAAATTTTGGGCCCATCTTCGTCGGAGCTACAGGCTCCGCGCAACACCCGCGACGAAGTTGCCGATTTTATTATTCAGGATCTGAACGATGCCATTGCCAATTTGCCCGCAAAAGCCGCCCAGACCTCGGCCGAACTAGGCCGGATCAATAAAGAAACGGCTCAGTCATTTCTGTCGCGGGTGGCATTGTATGAAGGTACCTGGCAGAAATTTCGCAACAATGGAGCGCGGGCCAATACCTTGCTGGACATTGCTATTTCGGCCAGTGGGGCCGTTATTACTGGTGCTCAGTATCGGTTGTTTGCTCCCGCAGCGCTCGGCGATTCGGCACAGAAGTATATGTTCATTCTCGAAAACCAGAAATCGAATCCGGCCAATATTCAGAAATCGGCCAATACCGAATACATTCTGATGAATCGATACGACCAGACGCTACGACAAACCCGAACCAATATTTCGCACTCGGGGCCCGGTAGCCCGACCCGTACGTTTGCTAATTTATATTTATGCAAAGATGGGTTGCCAATCGAAAAGTCGCCGTTGTTTCAGGGCTATGCCAAAGTAAATTCCGAATACCAGAACCGTGAGACCCGGATGCGCTACACAATGGGTTTACCGGGAGCACCGTTCTGGCAGGGAAATGCCAATTACCGGGTCGATTGGGTGAGTGGCCCGGCCGATCTGGCAAACGCGCTCAAACCCATCTACGGATCAAATGCTACCTATGGTGCTCTAAAATGGATTGCCGAACGGCAGGTACCCGATTATGAAGAAGGCTACGACTATCCGGTTATCCGCTATGCCGAAGTATTGCTGAATTATGCCGAAGCTGTTTTCGAACGCAACGGTAGCATTAGCGATGCCGACCTCGATAAGTCATTGAATTTGACGCGCCTGCGTATCAATAAATCGATGCCGCCGTTGAGCAATCAGTTTGTGCAGGCCAATGGCCTGGATATGCGCACGGAAATTCGACGGGAACGGACAGTTGAGCTGTTTGCAGAGGGATTCCGTACTGATGACCTGAAGCGGTGGCATAATGCCGTTGAGCTACTGGGTAAACCCGAGCTGGGCGTTAAGTGGGCCGGTACCGAATACATGACGACCTATCCGCAGGGAGCGTCGGCAGCTAAAGATGCCGATGGCGTTATTATCGTAGATGCCGCTCGTAATTTCAGCGAGAAAAATTACCTGTGGCCCATTCCTTCACAGCAATTGCAATTGAATCCGAACCTGGAGCAAAATCCAGGCTGGTAAATCGGCCCCTTTGCTTCGATGTATTGTCAGGACCACTTTGGTTGAAGTGGTTCCTGGCTATGTCTTTGCCTTTTCATTCCTAAAAATCCTAAATCGTTATGAAGCTAACTCTATTCCCCATTGGTTGGGGCAGGCCTAGTATTGTCTGCCAGTTTCTTATTCCTTTAGTACTGGTTTTTGTATCGTTTAGCTTACTTCACGCACAGTCGTTTGTGCACCCAGGGCTACTGCACAAACAAAGCGATTTCGACCGAATGAAAAGTAAAGTAACAGCTGGGACGCAGCCCTGGAAAGCTGGTTGGGATGTGCTGGTAGCCAATTCGAATTCATCGCTGACGAGGGCATTCACCAATCCGATTCCTTCCACAGTCTACAGAGGGTTTGATGGGACAAACCCTGAAAACTATGCGTCTATTTTTCGCGATGCGGCTGCGGCTTACCAAACGGCGTTACGGTGGAAAATCTCGGGCGATGATGCCTACGCCGAAAAGTCAATTGCCATTCTGAACGCCTGGGCTGCAGGCATGACAACCATCAGCGGTACATCCGATAAATTCCTGCTGGCAGGTATTCAGGGTTATCAACTGGCCAATGCTGCCGAAATTATGCGCTCCTACAGTGGCTGGGCTCCTGCCGATTTTGCGCGGTTTCAGAATTGGATGCTGACGGTATGGTATCCGATGAATCACGATTTTCTGGTCAACCACAACGGAGCCTGCATCAGCAACTATTGGGCGAACTGGGATCTGTGTAACATGGCCTCTATGCTCAGCATTGGGGTGCTCTGCGACCGTCGCGAGATCTACAACGAAGCTGTCGACTATTTTAAAAATGGCGCCGGAATGGGGTCAATTAAGAATGTTGTGCCTTATGTATTTGGCGAGTTGGGTCAATGGCAGGAAAGTGGCCGCGATCAGGGGCATACGGTATTGGGTGTAGCGCTGGCGGGAACATTCTGCGAAATGGCCTGGAACCAGGGCGACGATTTGTATGGCTACGACGACAACCGACTCCTGAAAGGGTTCGAATACATTGCCAGATACAACCTGGGGTACGAAGTGCCCTATACAACCTATAGCAACTGCATTGGGGTTGTTCAGCCGATTGTGTCAGAAGATGGGCGCGGTAATCTTCGACCGGTGTGGGAACTGGTCTATAATCACTATGTCAATCGGAAAGGCTTATTGGCTCCCTACTCAGCTCGTTTTGCGCAAATTGTCCGCCCGGAAGGCGGTGGCGGCAATTTCGGTCCTAACAGTGGTGGTTACGACCAGTTAGGCTTTGGTACCTTGACCTTCTCACTCGATGAGCCTGTAAAACCGAATGAGCAGACGATTACATTTCCGGCAATTCCAGCCAAAGAATTTGGAGCCGCTGACTTTGACCCGGCGGCAACCGCCAGTTCAGGATTACCCGTCGTGTATTCGAGTTCAAACCCAGTCGTTGCGTCTGTCAATGCCGACGGTACCATCCATGTGTCGAAGCCCGGAACAACAACCATCATCGCGCAGCAGATGGGCAATAGTCAGTACAATCTGGCTCCCATTGTGTACCAAACACTAACCGTCAATCAGATCCCGGGTGTAACGGACGGTACCTGGACAAATACCGCCGGTATCACCACAACCACGATTTCATCCACCGCCGGCAGTACCAGTTTGACCTGGCCGGGACAAACCTTCGTGGTCGGTGATCTGGTGCGGTTAACGGGAACCGTTCCGGGAGGGTTTGTTGCGAACACTATTTATTCGGTCGTGGCGGTCAACGGGACGACGATTCAGCTTTCGCAGCGGCCAGGGGGAACGGCCACGGTTGCCACTACCTCAATCGCCAACGGAACCGGCAATCGGTTTCTGAAATGGTCGACAGCTACCAACTGGAGCAATTCAGTGATTCCGGGTGGTGTTCAGGCCAATGCTACCTTTGGCAGCAGCAGCTTTGGCAATATTGGGGGGGTAACCCTCGACGGTAACATTACGATTGGCACGTTGACGTATGCGGCTAACGGTACATCGGAATTGACGCTGGCCAGTGGATTGAACGGTGGTACACTGACCTTTCAGACCTTATCGGGAACGCCCACGATCAACATGATCAATACAGGGGGCCGAAAGCTATTTTTAGGCAATGCTGTCAATAACTCCCGTGTTCCCCTGAAAATTATGGGCACGCAGGGGCTGAAAATCATGACACCCATCTACGGCGGTAGCGGTTCGTATGCAGGCTTGCGCATACAGGCGGCTATGGACTGGAGCGGATTGCAGGGGGGCATCAATCTGACCCAGGGAACCATTGAACTGCACAACACAACCAACAGCCTGACGGATGCGAACAACGTATTGCTACCTCCAACCCGATTGACGATGGGTACGGATGCTACTGCCGTTCTTGTCTACAATGGAGCGAATTTATACGCCAACAAGCAGACTATCGGGGCGCTCGATGGTACCTCCGACGCATACATCATCTCGCGCAGCAACCTGACAAATGGAGCCTCTACGTTGGCGGTTGGCGCCGATAATCAGGACGGAACGTTTGACGGAACAATCGGTTCGGGTCCAACTGCCGATGCTGTCGATAAGGGGCGCGTAAACCTCGAAAAAGTTGGTACAGGAACTCAAACCATTACAGGGTCTATTAAAAATGGCACAACGACGATCAATGGAACGCCTAATTATTCGACCGTAACGGTTGTTGATGGAAAACTGGTGCTGAATGGCGTAAACGAATATCAAGGCATTACAACCGTAAATAACGGTACGCTGGTAGTAAACGGTTCACTAGCCAGTCCGATTTCGGTTGTAAATGGTGTATTAACAGGTACCGGCAATACGAACGCTTCGGTGACGATTGGTAGTGGAACAGGTCAAGGCGCTTCAATTTCTCCGGGTAGCTCAATCGGTATATTTACAAACGCTGCCACTATGCTACTGAACGCGGATGCTACGTACAAACTCGAATTAAACAGCAGTGATAAAACGTTCGACAAACTGGTGTCTAATGGGTTCACCTGTAACAGTGCAGAATTAAGTATCAGGGATCTGGGAACGGCGAGCGAACTACCAATAGGAGCGAGTTACATTATCGTCGACAATACATCTGATGCGCCCATAGCAGGAACGTTTAAAAACCTGCCTGAAGGTAGTAGTATTCAGGTCGGGAATATACGCTTCCAGATTACGTATCAAGGCGGTACTGGTAATGATATTGCATTGGTTATACCGAAACGTTCACAAACTATTACGTTCAACACGCTGGCCAACAGGAAAGTAGGCGAGGCCGATTTCGAGCCGGGTGCAACGGCCAGTTCCGGGCTGACGGTTAGTTACGTCAGTTCAAATACGACGGTAGCAACCATTTTCAACGGGAAAATTCATCTGGTAGGTTCAGGGGAAACGACGATTACGGCATTGCAGGGTGGTGATGCGACCTATGCGCCTGCTGCGTCGGTTGATCAGCCGCTGACTGTGACGCTGCCGACACTGGTGAAAGTGAAATACCTGGATGGTGATAACGGCCAGACTGTTAATAACGTAGTCCGACCATATCTGACACTGGTTAACGAAGGCCAAACGGCTGTACCGTACAACGAACTGACGGTTCGGTACTGGTTTACGGCTGAAAACTATGCGGGAATCAATACATGGGTCGATTATGCACAGTTAGGTGACAGCAATGTAATGATGAAATACGTGGCGCTGGATCAACCTCGTAACGGCGCTTTCGGCTATATTGAATATAGCTTTACTGCCGCAACAGGGACATTTGCGCCGGGTGGTAATTCAGGGCCGATTCAGACACGCTTTGCCAATACGGATTGGTCGGCTCTGACCGAAACCGACGATTATTCCTATAAAGTGCAGATGAGCTATGGGTATAACGACCGTATCACGCTTTACCGTAATGGTAATCTCATCTGGGGAACGGAGCCCGAAGCCGTTACGCCGGTGGTTAAGCTAAAGGTGTATTCGGAAAATAAGAACACCAATACGGCAAGTAACTCGATCAGTACCTATCTGAAAATTAACAATGAAGGCAACGTACCAGTAGCTTATAGCGAGGTGTCGGTTCGGTACTGGTTCACAGCAGAAGGCACGCAGAGCCTAAATTATTGGCTTGATTATGCTAAGCTGGGTAATTCCAATGTAACGGGGCAATTTGTTCGAAATCTGAGCCGTACCAATGCCGATACCTATTTCGAACTGTTGGTAAACCCGAGCGCTGGCACGTTGTATCCGTTGGCCACTACCGGAAATATCCAATACCGGATTGCCAAAGCCGACTGGTCTACCTTTAATGAAACGAACGATTATTCGTACAAGCCTGCCAGTCCGGTGGCTGAGAATGATCACATAACAATCTACTACAAAGGGCAACTGATCTATGGAGCGGAACCTGCATCGGGTGCACGTCTCGCGGCCGAACGTACCGACGACCCGCTGACGCTGACGGTGCTGGGCAACCCAGTGGTTGGAGACGAAGCCATCATACATATTGGCGGAGCTTCTGGTAAACAACTTACCGTAACGTTGACCGACATGAATGGTAAGCTGTTGTATGAACAGGTCCTTGAGCCAACTGCGGGTAGCCAGACTCAGGCAATTCCAATGCGTCGCCAGGCTGGAGTTTATTTGCTGCGGGCAATAACCGATAACGAAAATGCACGTGTCAAATTGATTAAGCCATAAGCTGGATTGTCAACTGCCGCCAGCGTTCAGCCCAGGACGGAGAGGCCAACTTTGGTTTCTCCGTTTTTATTAAGTCTTCTTAGCCTGGCTGGTTATTTTCCTGAAAAAGGAGTATGCGTAATGGCAGACCGACTATTTCAGGAAAAAACAACCTACTAGCTATGTATGTAGTTTGCTGGGATTTAAACTAAATGAATAGACCTGCATCAGTCCGCCGATGCAGGTCTATCTCCTCTCAAATAAAATGACCGCGACCTTTTATCAGATCATATCGATTGTGCTGCTGGCTAGTTCGTTAACAACGGCCGCGCCAAAACCTAAACTCTATCAGGCAAATTCACCTGACGGGAAAATGCGTATAGAGCTGACCGTTAGTGAGCGGGGCCTACTGGTTTATCGGATTTCGTTCGCTAATGAGCCCCTACTGAACTGGTCGGTACTTGGGTTTCAATTGAACGGGGAGAACGTTGGGGAACATGCCGTAATCAAAAAGGCGAATCAAAGTGCCCATAAGGAACAGTTTGCGTGGCCATTGGGCGAAAACGATGTCATTCAAAATAACTACAACGAACTAATGCTCGATTGCCAGTCAGGAGCCGTACCGTTTCAGGTTATTGCTCGTGTGTTCGACGGCAGCGTGGCATTTCGATATAGGTTATCGAAGCAGAAAACGACTGAAACCGGGCTCATCCGTCAGGAACATACAACCTTCGCCCTGACGGATCAGTATACGATTTACCAGTACAAGGAAGAGTCCGTTTTTACACCAATTGCCGTTTCTGAGCTTCAGAAAACCTGCGATTTCCCGGCAACGCTGACCAACGGCCATTTTTTTCTGTCGATTGGGGAAGCCGATAATCAAAGCTATACAAAAGCGGTATTGATGAAGGGGGGCGTCTCAAATTCGTTGGCGATTGCCTTTCATAAGGATTCCGTTCAGACCTCGGCGGATTTTCAAACGCCCTGGCGAACTGTCAGCGTGGCTACTTCCGCCATCGGTTTGCATCAGTTTAGCGACCTCCCTTTGCGGCTTTGTACACCAATTGCCCAAACCGTTCCGACCTGGATTAAACCCGGAAAACTGATCCGTTCGTCATTGACCACACAGGGCGGATTGGACTGCATCGACTTTGCAGCCAGCCATAATTTGCAATACATTATGTTCGATGCGGGCTGGTACGGAGCCGAGTTTCGCACCACCTCCGACCCAACGCAGGTGATTCCAGCCATCGATATGCCGAAAGTGATCCAGTATGGAAAAGAGAAAGGGCGGTCCGGCGCTCCGGTTGGCGTGATTCTGTACGTAAATCGTGTTGCCCTTCGGGCCAGGCTGGATGAGATTTTGCCGTTGTACAAAAGATGGGGGATAGCTGGACTCAAATTCGGTTTCGTGGACGGCCAGACGCAGGAAGGCATTACGTGGCTGGCCGGAGCGATTAAAAAAGTAGCTGATTACGGGTTTATTCTTGATATTCACGACAATTACAAACCAACGGGCCTAAGCCGGGTATATCCGAATTTACTTACCCAGGAAGGTATTCGGGGGAACGAGAATAATCCTGATGCATTTCATAACACCGTATTGCCGTTTACCCGCTTTCTGGCTGGGGCCGCCGACTATACCTTCTGTTACCCGAATACCAACCGCTACTTTAGCGACAACCTGTTAAAGACCAAGTTACAGGTCAGCAAAGGACAGCAACTGGCACTTTCAGTGGTGTATTTCAGTCCATTGCAGGCTATTTTCTGGTATGGCAATCCAACAGATTACAATGATGAGGGCGAAATTGAATTCTTTAAACGTGTGCCTACTGTCTGGAGCGAAAGCCATTATCTGGCGGGCGAGATCGGGAAGTATATCAGCGTGGCCCGGCGGCAGGGTACAACGTGGTACGTCGGTTCGGCGGCTGGCCTGATAGACTGGAGTGGATCACTGCCGCTTCATTTTCTGGCATCGGGCAAACAATATCAGGCCACAATTTACGAAGATGATGCGTCGGCTGGGATTCAGAAACGGGTTGTGGCCGTAAAGCAGGGCGATACGCTTCCGGTTAGTATAAAGGCAAAAGGTGGTCAGGCGATGATCATTGAGGAGAAAAACTAATTGAACTTACCAAGGGTATGAGTTGCCGGGCTGTGTCTATTTCCTCGCAGAAAGCCGTCAATAATTGATCTGGCGTAGGTTGGACCATTCGGAGCGCCAACAGAAAGCACAGCACACAGCGGAGTATGATTGTCAGGAATGTCGTAATTAGTTTTTTTGGGATAGTACTGAGTCTATACCAGCCTGCTCGGGCACAGGTGTGGCAATGGTCGGTGCCAGTCCAATCGGTAAGCTCCCCCGAAACGAACGATCATCCGCAGGCGTTTTTGTGGATTCCCGACAACTGTCGCTATGTGCGGGGCGTTGTGGTCGGTCAGCAGAACATGCTCGAAGAAGGCATTTTTGAGCACCCCGACTTTCGCAAAACGATGACCAGACTGGGTTTGGCCATCGTTTGGGTAACGCCCATGTTCAACCAGACCTTCGACTGGAACCCATCTCATTCCTCGAAAGGCGCTGGCGTCGAATTCAATGACATGATGACCCGACTGGCCACCGTATCGGGCTATGCTGAACTGAAAATTGCGCCCGCCGTGCCGCTTGGGCATTCGGCCCTGGCCAGTTATCCCTGGAATTTTGCCGCCTGGAATCCCGGCCGAACGCTGGCCGTTATTTCCGTACATGGCGATGCCCCACTAACCAACCTGACCGGCAGTGGACGACCTAATCCCGATTGGGCCGGGCGTACCATCGACAGTGTGCCAGGGCTGATGGTTATGGGTGAATACGAATGGTGGGAAGATCGACTAAGTCCGGCTTTGGCTTACGTGGCGAAACACCCTAAAACGCCGTTCAGTCTACTGGCCGATGCAGGTCGGGGTCACTTTGATAATTCCGATAGCATGGTCCGGTTTCTGACACTTTACATTGAAAAAGCCGCCCGCTATCGGTTGCCTGAATCGGTAGGGCAGCAAGATACTGTTGTGCTGAAACCCATTGACCCGCAAAAAGGCTGGCTGATGGATCGCTGGCGGAAGGATAGCTTACCAATGGCAAAACCGGCCCCGTATGCCGCTTATACGGGCGATAAGCGCGTGGCTACCTGGTGTTTCGATCAAGAAATGGCCGAGGCCACCGAAGCCATTTACCGTCAGGCCCGAGGAAAGAAACCGCAACATCTGGGCTATATTCAGAAGGGCCAGTTGCTGAAACCGACGAAAGCGAACCTTAACTATCAACTACAATTTCTGCCCGACGCTGACGGCATCAGGTTCCATCTGAAGAGCACATTTACCGATACATCGGGCATCCGGCCAACGACGGAACACGCGCACACGCCCATCTCCATCGACCGCATCTGTGGACCCGTTCGAAAGATAAATGACAGTACGTTTCAGATCAGCTTTTACCGAATAGGCTTTAGTAATCCCAAACGCTCGAACGACATCTGGTTATTAGCGTCGAATGATGGCGACCAAAGCTACAAAAGCATCGTTCAGCAGGCTGCTATGCGCTTCCCCATTGCCAATAAGGAAGGTCAACCACAAAGCATTACGTTTCCGGTTATTCAAAACCAGAAGGTGGGCCTAAAGTCGCTTCCGTTAACGGCCGTTTCGGATTCCCGATTGCCGATACACTATTACGTAAAGGAGGGCCCGGCGGTGATTGACGGAAACCGAATCGTTTTTACGCCCATTCCACCCCGGAGCCAGATGCCCATGAAAGTAACCGTTGTCGCGTGGCAATACGGCACCAGCGTAGGGCAAAAGGTGCAGTCGGCGGCACCCGTTGAACGGACATTTTTTCTTGAATTATGATACGGAATTGGAACTTAACAGCCCTGCCCTTCAGGGGATTTAGGGGTTAAAAAATAAGAATTATGAAAAAGCTTACTCTTATCCTGTTCGGCCTGCTTTGTACAAACCTCGCTGTGCAGGCGCAAAAAGCTCACCCGTATCTGTTCTACACCCCACAGCGCACCGAACGGCTGAAAGAACGTATCAAAACCGACACCTTGCTGGCGAATCGCTGGAATGCCATTCGGCAGCGGTGCGACAGGTGGCTGTCGGAGCCTAAAGGCGGGAATATGGAACAACTGGCGCTGGCCTACGCCATAACCGGCGATAAACGCTATGCGGACCGAGCTAAGACGCTACTCAACGAGTTGGTGGGGCGTCCGTTCTGGGATGGTATGGATGACCGTAGTCCTCGCTGGAACGCCGGACTGGGAACCAGTCATAATAACTGGGTAGCTTCGGTTACGTTCGATGCCATCTATAATTCGCTAACCAAAGACGAACGGAAAGATATTGCCGGTAAAATCGTCAAGCTGGGCATCGAGCCGTCAATTGCCGACTGGGTATCGAAGGACAAGCGCATTCAGTCGCTTAACAACATGGGGCATAACTGGTGGGCCGCCATCGTTTTTGAAGCGGGCGTGGCATCGCTGGCCGTCATGAACGAAGTACCGCAGGCCAGACAATGGGCCGCCGACATCATGCAGGACAGCCGTCAGTGGTTTGCCTTTGCGGGTAGCGTACTCGAAAACAAACCATCCAATTTCGACCCTACCGGAGGCTTTTACGAAAGCGTCAGCTATGCGAACTATGGCGTATCGGAATACCTGCTGTTTCGTTTGGCATATACCAACGCACTGGGAGCGATCAAAATGCCTTACGATACGTTGCTGCAAAAAACAGTCGATTGGTTTATTCAGGCGTCATATCCACGCTCCATGGATAAGCCCCTTATGTCGCTGAACTTTGGCGACAGCAACGATTTCGCCAACGGTGACCGACCGGCCAAATTGCTGATTGCGCTGGGCTTGGGGAAAGACGATTACTACTGGTATTTACAGCACACAGCTCGCAACCAGTTTCGGGAGGATCTGGGCGTGAGTACGCCCATGGGGCTCTTGTACCATCCTGAAAATAAGCCCGTCCCCGCTTCGCCATCTTTACCCACATCGGCACTGTATGGAGCTATGGGGTGGGGGATGCTCCGCAATTCGTGGAAACCCGATGCTACGATGCTGGGCGTAAAATGCGGCTTTACCTGGAATCACGCACATGCCGATGCAGGTTCGTTTGTCCTCTATCATAAAGGCGAAAATCTGCTCATCGACGGCGGTGATGTTGGGTACGGTAACCCGGAATACAGCAGCTATTTCGTGACGAGCCGGGCGCACAACGTACTCATGTTCAATGGGACAGCGCAGGACCCGCGTGATCAGTACAGCGCTGTAAAGAATCCGGGTCATCTCTACAATCTGATCGATGGTGGTAATTTGAAGTACATTCTGGCTGATGCAACCGGACCGACCTCCCGCAACTTCCTGCGTAACTATCGCAACTTCCTCTGGATTGGCAACGTGATTCTGATTATCGACGACGTAAAAACGTACGACATCGGCACCTTCGATTACCTGCTGCATTATGACGATAAAGCCACGAAACGCGGTCCCGATTTCGAAATTACCAAAGACAGTGCCGCTATCCTCTTCCGGCCGTTGTACCCCGAAATGCTTCCGCTGGGTTATCCGCACGATTTGCCCGAAAAGATGAAATTTCGGACCGAGTACGGACTGAAAGATCGGACGACTAACGTTCAGATTCCCTACTATGTGCTGTCGCCACCCGAGAAGACCGACCGAATCAAGTTTGTTAATGCCATCCTGTTGCTCGACGAAACCAATCGGTCGATCCAGACTGCAACGGGGTCGTCGGGGGCCAGCGGAGCCGCCGGACGGAGCAATCTGCCCATCATCGAAAAATTTGAAGGTACCAATTACATCGGTGTACGGATCACCCAAAACGGTCAGGTCACGGAAGTGTATATCAATCTGCTGGCCGATGGGCGACTGATGCATCGCAATGCCAATAACATGATCAATGGCTGGGAGACCGACGCGTACCTTGCAGCAGTAACCTTTCCTGAACATGCAGACCGACAGGACCCGACCCAACTGAACTCAATATTCATCAGTAATGGCAGTTACCTACGCCGGAATGGGAAACCACTGCTAAGCTCACTCTCCAAAGTGTTTATGTACGCAGCAAAATCAGGTAATCAACTGGATGTTCAGCTACAGGGGCAACCGTTGATCGAAGCATCACTGGGTTTTGACAAGGTGAACAAGTTGATGGTCAATAACAAACCGGTCTCTGTGCGATATAACTCCGACAAGTTGCTGCGGATCGAGGTCGATGAAACGAAATAATGATGTTGTTTTTCGACAGGATTTACAGGATTATCAGGATTGAATCAAAACAATCCAATCCTGATAATCCTGTCAGAATTTTTTGCTACATGAAACACGTTAGCTTACTGATTTTCTCCATTTTATTTTTTCAGGTTGCCTTCAGTCAACCGATAGAACATCGCTTGCAATCGCCGGATGGTAAGCTGGAAGTCGTTTTCACGCATAAGGAAATCAGTCCGGGCAAACGGCAGATGACCTACCGTGTCGATTATCTGAAAAACCCGGTGATTCTCGAATCGGGTTTAGGCGTACAGATCGACAACCATGTATTCGAGCACGCGATGGCGCATACGGTTACCACACCACCCGGAACGCTGGGTGTAAACTGGTGTGATAATCTGGTCATCAAAAACGTGGTCCGGATGGCAAAAGACACGACCTGGAAACCGGTTTACGGCGAACGGAGCCTGATTCGGGACCACTACAATCAGCTTGAGATTCAACTACAGAAAGAAGACAGCCCCGACTATGAGCTTCACGTGATTTTCAGGGCGTATGATTCAGGCATTGCTTTTCGGTATTTCTTCCCCGAACATCCTAAAGGATTGTACTACCGGGTGATGGCCGAAAACAGCGAGTTTACGCTGCCTGCCGAAACCAAAGCCTGGTATACCGCCTGGGCGCAGGGAGCGTATCAGAAGCTACCGTTAGCCGACTGGCCCGAAACATCGGAGCGGCCACTGACGCTTTCCTTACCGAATGGTCTCTATGCCAGTCTGGCCGAAGCTGAGTTGGCCGACTACGCCATGACCAAGTTCAAACTTTCGCCGAACAAACCGAACACGGTCATTACATCCATGTACGAGAGTGCCGACCTGATGTCGGATGTGGGTACGCCATGGCGGGTGGTAATGGTGGCTGAACGACCGGGTAAGCTGCTCGAAAACAATGATATTCTGCTGAATCTTAATCCACCCGCAATTGCCAGCAATACCGACTGGATTAAGCCGGGAAAGATGATGCGGGAAGTGACGCTGACGACCGAAGGGGCCATCTCGTGCATCGATTTTGCCGCAGCGCATAATCTGCAATACATTCTCTTCGACTGGAAATGGTATGGCCCGGCCTTTACGTTCCATTCCGATGCCCGACAGGTGGTTGCGCCCATCGACATGCCGAAGGTCATTGCCTATGGTAATTCAAAAAACGTGGGCGTCATTCTGTATGTAAACCTACAGGCGCTCTACAAACAGATGGATGAGATTTTCCCACTTTACAAAAAATGGGGTGTTAAGGGCGTCAAGTTTGGGTTTGTCGAAGTGGGGTCGCACCGCTGGATGACCTGGCTAACCGAAGCCAAACGTAAAGCGCTGGAAAATAATCTGATGGTCAACATCCATGATGAATACCGCCCAACGGGTACCAGCCGAACCTATCCAAACGTGATGACGCAGGAAGGCATTCGTGGTAATGAAGAATTCCCGGATGCGACGCACAACACAATTCTGCCCTTTACGCGTTACCTGGCCGGTGCGGGAGATTACACCATTTGCTATTATGACAAGCGGCTGAAAAATACCCACGCCCATCAACTGGCGATGAACGTCATCTCATATAGTCCCTTGCAGTCGGTGTTTTGGTATGACAAACCGTCGGCTTATGAGGGCGAACCCGAAATTGAGTTTTTCGCCAAGGTGCCAACCGTTTGGGACGATACCAAAGTGATTCACGATGCCATTGGTGAATACGTGACCATTGCCCGTCGGAGCGGCAACGACTGGTTTGTTGGCACTATTACCAACAACGACGGGCGCATACTGAAACTCCCGCTGGATTTTCTGCCGAAAGGTAAAACCTACACGGCCCATATCTATTCCGACGACCCGACAGTGCCGACGAAAACGCAGGTTCGGGTAACGGCCAAAACCGTGAAAGCCGGTCAGTTGCTGGATATGAATCTGTTACCCCGAGGTGGTCAGGCCATTTGGCTGACACCTGGGTTATAGGTTCTTTCGACAGGATTTACAGGATTATCAGGATTATTTATGTTGATACAATCCTGTAAATCCTGTCATGAAAAAAATAATTCTGCCCTTATGCGCTATCTCCTGATTCTATTACTGGCGTTTGTGCCAAAGCTTAACATTGATACTCAACTTGATTACTGTGTTGAGCAGGCCACCCAAACGGCTGCTTCGATTCCCGCTGCTCAACCTAATTTGCCCCGTAATGTTCTGAATAGCAAAGCCACCTGGAATTATGTCGGCTATAAAGACTGGACGAGTGGCTTTTGGCCCGGTACGTTGTGGTATGTCTATGAGTACACCAAAGATCCAAAATGGAAAGCGAAGGCTGATTCGTTCTCGCAGGAATTGACCCCACTAGCGTACCAGAAAGCCATTGACCACGATCTGGGTTTTCAAATGTATTGCAGTTTTGGGAATGGTTACCGGCTTACTGGAAATCCCGAATACAAAAAGATCCTGCTGGCTACTGCCGATACATTAGCGACCCTATTCAATCCAGAAGTGGGTACCATCCTGTCGTGGCCGCGCCCGGTGCCGAACATGGAATGGCCGCAGCACAACACCATCATGGACAACATGATCAACCTCGAACTGCTGTTCTGGGCCTCGAAAAACGGAGGTAGTAAACGACTCTACGATATAGCCGTTTCGCACGCGACCACAACCATGAAGAATCACTTTCGCCCTGATTATACGTCATATCATGTCGTCGTGTACGACCGCGAAACCGGCAAAAAAATTAAGGGTGTTACCCATCAGGGCTATGCCGACAACTCGATGTGGGCGCGTGGCCAAAGCTGGGCCATTTACGGCTACACCATGGTCTATCGGGAAACCAAAGACCCAACGTTTCTGGACTTTGCTCAGAAGGTTTCCGACGTGTATCTGGGACGTCTGCCGAAGGACTTGATTCCATACTGGGATTTCAATGCTCCGGACATTCCAAATGCTCCCAGAGATGCATCCGCGGCAGCCATTACGGCTTCGGCCTTGCTGGAACTTTCAACGCTGATGAAAGACAAAACCAAAGCAGCTACGTATCGAACCAGGGCCGAACAAATGCTGGAGACCCTGTCTTCGTCCCAGTATCAGAGCCGCAACGTAAACAGCGCATTTTTGCTGCACAGCACCGGCCATAAACCGAACAACAGCGAAGTCGATGCGTCGATCAATTATGCCGATTACTATTATATCGAGGCTCTTCTGCGGTTGAAGAAAGTGAGAGTAGGGAAACGTGTGCAAGCTCCGCTATAGCATATTCGTGGTATCTTAGGACAATAAAGTGATCATAAACGGGTATTTCCGAGGCATTATGGACTCTTTACAAACTAGAAGCAACGGTTGCTAACCAATACACCATCTTGATTTATTTTCCTGACCATGCAGGCTACTGATACTTCCCGGCCAACGGCCTCAGCCCCCTTTACCGAAAAAAAATACCTCATTACGCTCGTATTCGTTACCTCGCTGTTTATGTTGTGGGGTATTGCCATTACAATGGGCGATGTGCTGAACCGCCATTTTCAGAACGTTTTGCACGTTTCCAAGTCGCAGTCGGGGCTGGTTCAGTTTTCTATTTTTGGCGCTTATGCAGTCATGGGTATTCCGGCCGGATTATTCATGAAGCGTTTTGGCTATAAAAACGGCGTCCTGCTCGGGCTAGGCTTATATGCCATTGGGGCCTTTCTGTTTGTTCCGGCCGCCAATGCCGAATCGTTTGGTTTTTTTCGGGCAGCTTTATTTGTGCTGGCCTGCGGACTGGCTACTCTCGAAACCGTTGCGCATCCGTTTGTGGCTGGACTGGGCGACCAGCGTACCAGCGACCAGCGAATCAACTTTGCTCAGTCGTTCAATGGGTTAGGGGCCGTTATCGGGCCATTGATTGGTGGCTACTTCATTCTGCGGTCTGGCCAGGAGCATTCCAACGATCTGGAGTCGGTCAAATTACTATATCAGGTTATCGGGGCGGTTATTCTGGCTATTGCCATTGCATTCGTGTTTGTGAAAGTGCCGCCTGTTCAGGATGCGCATAGCATTGACGCGGAGGCCGACGCCTATGCCGTTCCAACTACTGTTGAGAGTTTGCAACAGCCCAAAACACTTTTTCAGCACCGTCATTTTGTGTGGGCTGTTGTGGCGCAGTTGTTCAATGTGGCCGCACAGGGTGGAACCTGGGCGTTTTTTATCAACTATGGTGTTGAGAAGATGGGTTTTGCAGCCGAAAAGGCTTCTTATTATTTTGCCTTGAGCATGGTCATGATGATGATTGGCCGGTTCGTTGGCACGTATCTGATGCGGTTTATTGCACCTAATAAACTGCTGGCAGGATTTGCGCTCGGCAGTATTGCCATGTGTTTGCTCATTACCCAAGGCTTCGGCTGGCCATCGTTTATTGCGTTGCTGATGCTCAACTTTTTCTTCAGCATCATGTTCCCAACCATCTTTAGTCTGGGCCTGAAAGGGTTGGGAACACATACGCAACAGGCTTCGTCGTTTATTGTGATGGGCGTAGTGGGTGGTGCTCTTTTTCCGCCTGTTATGGGATTAGTGGCCGATAAGGATGTGGCCGCAGCCTACTACCTACCCATTATCTGCTACGTCATCATTTTTCTGTTTGGTGCAAAATTCTCCAAAATACGATGAGCGCCCGGCTGCTGACGGTATGGATCTGTACAATAGCATCGTATGCGGCACAGGCTCAGGTGCATTCGGTAGCACAAAATCCGTTTGAACCCGTTGACTGGCAGATTCAGCAGTGGGTCGATAAGGGCTATTATTCGGGTGCATCCCTATTGCTTGTAAAAGATAATGAGCTTGTCTTGGAACGTTATTTTGGAAACTACACATCCGAAACTTCCGTATTTATTGCGTCGGCAGGAAAATGGCTTGCGGCAGCGACCATTGCGGCTGTTGTGGACGAGGGCAAGCTATCCTGGGATGATAAAGTTGTGAAGTGGCTCCCCGGCTGGACCGATGTGAAAGGACAGGCGACTCTTCGGCAATTGCTTTCGCACACGGCGGGTTACCCCGATTATCAGCCAGAAGGGCGGCATCCCGACGATTATCAGTCACTGACCGAAGCGGTTTCTCACATTAAACCCCTACCTGCCGATGCAACACCAGGTCTCCAGTTTCGATACGGTGGATTGGCTATGCAGGTTGCCGGACGCATGGCTGAACTGGCTTCGGGTAAGGAATGGGAAGACTTATTTCAGGCTAAAATTGCCCGGCCTCTGGGCATGACCGCGACGCATTTTACTCCGGTTGATCCAACAGGTGGACATAACCCTATGCTGGGGGGAGGAGCGCGGAGTACGTTGCACGATTATGCTCATTTTCTCGACATGATTTATCATAATGGCGTTTATGGAGGCAAACGCATTTTATCGTCGACGGCTGTTGCCGAAATGCAGGCCGACCAGGTAGGTGAAGCTAATACGCAGCAGGAACCATATCTGAAGAAAGCCTACAACCAGCAACACAACGGCATATACGGCCTGGGCGAATGGCGGGCTGAAATAGACAGCCGTGGAAAACCCACATTGATTACCAGCCCAAGCTGGGCGGGAGCTTACCCGTGGATCGACCAACCGAATCATATTTATGGCTTTTTTCTGGCTCATGTCGACGTAAATGGACCGGCGGTAAAAGACCACTTCAATGCCTTTTATGCCAGCCCGCTGTTGCCCATGCTGGTGCGGAACGCTGTGAAAGTGTCTGGAAAGACCAAATAATGACTGTGTGGGCAATTTTTTTAGCGGAAAAGTGAAATATTTCACAAAAATGTACAGAAAAGTGCTTCCGAGCAGGTGACAGCAGGACAGCCAGTTCTAATAAATGCCACATTTTTACAGTCATAAATACCAGCTCTTGCCTGTTGTTGGTTTAGAACTGGCTATTGATGAGTGACGTATTGAGTACATCAAATAGAATATATCATAGGTTGGTATGGTAAAGGTCTTTGGCGCTGTCGGAGACCTTCCTTGTTATATAGGCTACCTGCTAGTTCAAAACTAGCGCTGATATACCCTTACGTAATCGACTTCGAAGCGGGCCGGGAATTGGGTTTTAGTATTATCTCCGCCATTGTCACCACCAATGGCCATATTCAGGAGCAGGTAGTGCGGTTGCCTGAACGGGTTTTTGCCTGAGCCGTCCTGATTGATAGTTTCGCTCAGGTTAACGCTATTAAGCAATAGCCCATCAACCGATAGCCGAATGGCGTGTTCGTCCCAATCCATTCGCCAGACATGAAATTTAGTTGCCCAATCGGGGTCGTTGAAAGAGGCAATGGGTTTCTTTGTTGTACTCCATTTTGCCGTAAAGCGTTTGTCGGTTCCCCAGGCAACATTGGCCAGCAGCATAGCCCGATAATACTCCATAATGTCGATTTCGCCGTTGGATGGCCATTCGCCAGCCGTACCTAATGTCCAGAAAGCGGGCCACAGACCGGGGCGGATATCGATGCGACCCCGCATCTCGAAACGTCCATATTGCCAACTATGCAACCCCTGAGTTTTCAGGCTGGCGGCTGTGTATTCAATGGTTGGTCGGCTGGTTTTCCAGTCCGAACTGCCGGGCTGGTAGGTTGGATTGGGGCGCTGCTCGCGACGACCTTCAATAATGAGTAACCCATTTTCGCAACGGGCATTCTGAGGCTGATACCATTGGTGTTCGTGGTTACGCACGAAACCCGTTTCGAAGGTCCAGTTTTGAGAACTGGGCGGCCCATTAGTATTGAATTCGTCGGACCAGACCAGCCGCCAGGCCGTATCGGATTGGGCTACTGGTGCCCGCTGGGCATAACTGGTTGTGGTTAGCAGCAGCAAGGCGGCAATGAGCGAATACACGTACTGTGGCAAATACCTCATTTCCGGGTCTGTAACTGATGCAGAATGGCGGTCAGTTGTTTGGGCTTATGCATATAAGGCGACAGATCGAACAGCGATACCTTACGAAACTCAACCGGATGACTTTCGCTCTGGAGAGAAATATAGCCTGAACTCAGCAGTTGCCCCTCTTTTTTTACGGCCGGGTCATAATGAATAACGTTGCCCCCACCAATCTGTGGTTTTGAATAGGTCAGCACGGTATCGCCTTCCACAATGTGTTTCACCAGCGAATCGCCCAACACCAACGCTTCGGCATGAACCCACTGATCGCCCGCGTAGGTTTTTGAATTCGAATCGATACAGTGCGGTGTAAATAGCTTGCCATTGAGCACGACATTTGTGCCGGGTGTACACAAATTGGCCGTATGTCGTTCGTGAGTTCCATCGCCACCCAGCAGTTGCATTTCCATCGATATCGGGAAATCCTGTTTTAGTCCCATTGTTTCGGGAGCCTGACCATGTAGCATGGCACCACTATTTCGGATAGCCCAGCCAGGCCCCCCTTTCACCTGTTCGCCCACAAACCGATATTCAACCACCAGCAGATAGGCCGAAAAAGGTTTTTTGTAGAAAATGTGGCCATACTGCTCATCAAACGACTTATACTGGTCGTAACGAACCACCATCTTTCCATCTTCGACCCGAAAGGTATTGCCGAAATTATCGTTGAGCGGGTGTCCGGTAATTTTGACAGCCCAGTTTTTAAGGTCTTTTCCGTTGAAAAGTTCGATCCATTTGCCCGCTTTGGGCGCTCGGGTGCTGGATTGAGTTAGCCCTAAAGAGAAAACCAGCAAAAAGCTGACGAGTAGAGTAAGTTGGCGCATAGTGAAAAAAGCGAAAGAACAGGTTTAATTACCCAATGTGGCAGATTGGAGCCAGTGCAATATCCGGAAAAAAACGTTGCCTACCGCTGGGTGGGGGTCACCCGGATTGCTATCGGGTTCTAACAACCTGCAAATGATCGATCAGTGGTTTGCGGGCTCCATCGGGAATGCTGATTTCGTGCGAGCCCACATAAAGAATATTGGATTCGATTCGGTCCAGATAGTTGAGGTTAATAACCAGCGAGCGCGAAAGCTGATAAAAACCCGTTGAAAGATAGGGCAGCAGGCGACCCAGGTTCAGCGAAATACTGATCGCATGATAGGGTTTGGTTGGGTAAATTCGGTGGAAGCCTGCCTGGGTTAGCAGGAGTTCGCTATTGCCCCGGTCGGCTTTTACAAACAGAATTTCGGATTTTACCACGCGGATATACCCACTGCCGGTTGGCAGAAAGGTATGTTCGGGCAGCTCGGGTGCTCCCGAAATATTACCCGCATAAAAATTATGCATAGCCAGATCGATCTGGGCAGCCAGTTCCCGAACCCGAACCGGCTTGTGCAGAAACGCAGCCGGAAAGGTTCCTTTAGCGCGATGGAAGGTATCGGTTTCTGAACTGCCCGTTATGTAAATCACGGGTACCCATTTAATACGCATTAGTTCTTTTACGGTCGTAATGCCATCGGCTGGCCCATCGAGCGTAATGTCTACCAGCACAAGATCGGGTTGGGTCTGCTTCATTAGTTTGATCGCACTATCGTAACTGGTTGCTGTTCCGCAGACAAGGTAACCCGACCCAACGAGGTTTTCTTCCATATCGGTGGCCATGAACAGGTCGTCTTCAACGATGAGAATACGCAATGGTGTTTCCATGAGGGGCTGGGTGGTCTATGATGGGTGAGCTATAACAGGCAGTTCGAAGGTTAATGAAAAAGAGCACCCGTTGTCAGAGCTGAACTGGCTCTGGCCTTTTAGTTTCTGAGTGACCATGTCGATCAGCTTCATCCCAAATGAATTCTTTTTGACAGGTGTCGTCAAACCGGGACCGTTGTCGGAGAACCAGACATGCAGCTTTCCATTGTCTTCCTGATAGCCAATGTTCAGAGCAGGATCGTTAGAAAGCGGGAATGCATATTTGCACGCGTTGGTGACCAGTTCATTCAACAGCAACCCCAGGTTGATGGCACTGTCGGCATCGAGCCACAGCGGGGGCAGCGTGTAGAAAGGTTGCACATACCCATAGCTGAAACTGCGCAGAACGCCCCCCACCAGTTCGGGAACGTACTGAACCAGATCGATTTCAACCAGCCGATCGCCGTCGTACAGGCGCTGGTGCACCAGGGCCATGGCTTCTACCCGCAGTAAACTTTCTTCTACTGCCTTGCGGGCAGTTTCATCGGTCAATCGGTTAAATTGTAAACCAAGCAGGTTTGTAATGGATTGCAGGTTGTTTTTAACCCGGTGATTTTGTTCTTTCACCAGTTTGGCATTTTGTTCGCTAAGTCGCCGATACTTTCTGAATAGCCAGTAATAAACAGCACAGGCAATGCCTGTTATCAGAAACAACGCCATAATGAGTACTGTGAGGAGTGTTTGTGTCTTCAGGTTCTCCTGCCGAAGTGCCAGTTCTTTCTGCTGTGTTTTTAGCTGTGCTTCTTTCTTTTCGTTTTCATACTGGAAACCCGCCCGGGCAATAGCTCCTTCACGGTCGGCATTCAGGGCTTCAATACGCAACAGGAAAGATTTCTGCTGGTGCTCAAAAGCTAATTTCCATTGGCCCGTTTGTCGATAGACGCTGGAGTATAACTCGTGCAGTTCTTTATTTTGACTGTAATCGCCATGTTGAGCCGTATCGCGCACAAAGGTGGCGTAGTCCAGCCATTTTTTTGCCAGAAGAGGCTGCCGGGCTACCACATACCAGTTTGCCAGAGCCAGCGAACTGTTGATAATGCCGTAGGCGAGGCCAATCTGAAGGTTAATCGTATAGGCTTTTTTCAGATAAGACAGTCCCTGAGTTCTATCGTGTTCGGTGAGGGCTTTGCCCAGCAACAGCGATATGTTCGCAATATCCAGCGGCTTCTTTAGGGTAAGGGCTATGTGTTCCGCTTTTCGTAAATAATAGAACGTGCTATCGAACGACGTGGCGACCCCGGCTTTGGCTCGCGCGGTTGAATCGGGTTTATAAAGGCCACCTACCATAAGGTAGGCACTCATCATGCCGTGCAGCGAACGTACCTGCTGAAAGTTAGTTATCGCACGCCGGGTATAGTGTACCGAAAGCTCGTGCTGGTTTTGGATGAACTGGTTTTCGGCCAGCCGAAGGTAAACCTTACCAATAGCTTCGGAGGGCCCACGAGGTTCCCGAATCCGTAGCGATCGGATAAACCATTTCTGAGCCGTAACGTAGTCGCCCAGAGCGCTATACCGTTTCCCCATCAGATAGCAGACTTCAGCTACCTGCATCGAGTCGCCGGTAGCCATCGTTGCCCGATACTCCTGCTGGGTTTGGGCTAACTTATCGTACAGGTGCTTCCCGATAGGAGGAATTTGAGCCGACGTGTGCAATGCCATAACCACACTCAGGAACGTAAGTAGCTTATGGCACCCCGGCCGGCCTGACGATCGAAACGGACTAACCGATGACATTTATTGAGAGACGTATTTTTTTGTAAGCGGGAATCCTTTTTGTGTAATGATACAACAAAACGGCAACTTCTGCTATAGCGAACCGGACGCAACGGTATAGATGATTATCCCGTTCGAAAAAAGCAGGGATTCGTGAGGAATAAAGCCGGATTGGGAAGGTTTATGCGCGGTTGAGTTAAAATAATTGCTTTTTCGTATTCAGATTTGAACGCGGTCGCCTGGGTGTATAGGATAGATGAAAAAGTAAGGTTTGGCGGAGGTTTCTCCCCAAACAGAAGCATGTGTAGCTAGTTTAACCCGAGCGTAGTAAAAGTGCTTTCCGATCCTCGATCAGAACACTGCTTTCCGCTGCTTTCCACACCGATTGATAGACTAAGAACTGGCTAATCCAGGGCTATAGACGATATGCTTCTGATGGACCTGATTCTGTATGAACAGCTTGTTCATGCAGAAGCGGGCGCGGTGCTTGCCCTACGTAGTTATCCATACATGCGGATCATCGTGATCCGCATGTATATTCAGCCATTATAGCACAGCTCGTTTGAGCACTTCATACCGCTTTCGCATTTTTTTTAGCGCCTGAGTATAGCGGGCATCCTGCGCCAGATTGGTGGTTTCATGCGGGTCGTGCGCCGTATCGTAGAGTTCTTCATAACCATGCTCAATAAACTTCATATACTTCAGGTTTGGACTCACAACGCCTTCTACTTTCGGAAGTCGGGGACTGCCCATAAACGTATGTTCGTAGAAAAAATCGGACCGGTTGAATGTGCCATGGGTCAGGCTACCGATCAGATCAATGCCCTGCATACGGGCCGGAACGGGCACATTGGCCCGCGATAACAAAGTGGGGGCTATATCGATGTTGAGGGCAATCTGCGCCGGTTTGCTCCCCCTGAATTTTGCTGGTAAGCGAGGGTCATAGATAATAAGCGGCACCCGTATCGATTCTTCATGGCCATACCACTTGCCTTCCATACCATGTTCGCCGAGGTAAAAACCGTTGTCGCCCATGAAAACGATAATCGTATTCTGGTCCAATCCCAATTGCTTTAGCTGCGCAACCAGCTTGCCAACAGCTTCATCGACGCCCGTAATTAGCCGGTAGTAATTCCTCACCGTTTCGGCATGTCGATCGGGCGTCGACAGCAGCGGTTTCCAGCGGGCGCGGGCAATGTTCTGATCAGTACGAAAAAAATCGGGAAAGCTGTTCCAGTATTTGGGATCGGCCGTGAGTGGCTGTGGAATATCGACGTTGCTATACAAATCCCTGAAACGCGATTGGACTACGTAAGTAGGCGGGTTGCCGTCGAGCTCGTGCGGTGCTTTAAAGCTCACCGACAAGCAAAACGGTGCCGCCTGATTGGCAAATCGTCCCAGAAACGTCTGAATGTCATGGCTGATGGTGTCGGTGTCGTGAATAAGCTTACCTTCCGCATTCAGAACCTCGTAGTCGGGTTGCCCTTTTTGGGTGCATGACCAATAATCGTATGAATGACTGGGCTGGTTTTGGGTGCCCACCCCATATTTGCCAATAAACCCAATTTTATACCCAGCCTGTTTGAGCAGCAGCGGGTAAGTGTGTGCCAGTGCTTCGGGACTAAATGGCGTATCGAAATCATTGATTTTGTGCCGCGACATGTACTGACCGCTCAGTAAACTGGCTCTGCTTACGCAACAGATAGACGTAGTTACATACGCATTCTTAAACAGAACTCCGTTTTGAGCTAATGCATCCAGATTGGGTGTCTGAATAATGGGGTTTCCCATGGCTCCCAAAGCATCCCAGCGTTGATCGTCGGTGAGCAGAAAAATAATGTTGGGCGGGGTTGGTTTTTGGCCTAGTCCGATGATGCTGATGAGCAGGAAACAGCTAATTCCTGCCGTTGCTAACCAATGTTTTGTTTCTCTCATAGTACTGAGACTGTTTCACGGAAGCCGGTTGCTTCCTGATAGCAGAGCGATGGTTCTGTTGGATAGGGGCAGGATTTCGTTCGGCTATAGGTTTTTAAAAGAGCCGACCATTTTTTTATTACTCTCGTACCGAAAGCTCATACCGATCGTTGCTCCAATTGCTGAACCATCAGCAGCAGCCCTGAAAACTAAAAAGCCCGTATCTAAACAGATGCAGGCTTTGTTCATTCTCTAAACATAATTCTTATTACCTAGATAGCTGTAGTACTGCACATCGGCAGAATCATACTACGCAGCCGGATTTTTTCTGAGGCAATGGCTGGTAGTTTGCCTCCCTTTGTCGGCTGGCCCAACAAAGGGAGGGCTTCAAACCCCAGTTGTTTTGATTAAGCGGGCAGTAGTTGCAACATCGATAATTTTTTGAGGAAGTTTATAGCATGGCCTTTCAAACGGATTTCTTTTTTCAGAAAAGAGTAGTAGCTTTCTGAACTTTACGAATCCAGGAAAGAAGCCCTCAATGTCAGAGGAAACAAATCGGATGGCGGCTCTAAAAAGCTACGACATCCTCGATTCATTACCGGAACAGGACTATGACGATCTTGCTCAATTAGCCGCCGATAGTTGCCAGTCGCCAATTGCTCTCATTAGTTTTATCGATGATAAGCGCCAGTGGATTAAATCGAGCTATGGGCTTTCTCTGCGGGAAATGCCTTACAACGACTCGTTTTGCGTTCAGGCTATCGGCTTGGCCCAGCCGCTTATTATCTCCAATGCCCGCTACGACGAACGATTTGCCCATAATCCGCTGGTGACGGGTGAGCCACACATTGTTTTTTATGCGGGTGTTCCGCTGATCGATGCCGATGGGTTTGCCCTGGGCGTATTAGCTGTTATCGATACTGAACCCAAACAACTTACCAACAGGCAGCTTCTGTCCCTCAGAACGCTGTCGCGGCAAATTGTTCGACTCGTAGAGCTCCGAAAACTGACCGGGAAGCTGCACTTGGCCGAAGAGCGCCATCGGCTTGAAAAAATAGCCCTGGAAACGAATCGAAAACGATTTGAGACCCTCTTTAACCATGCCCCCATTGGGTTAGGCTTACTCCGTGGCCCCGATCATGTGTTTGAACTGGTTAACGATCGGATTGCGGAAATGGCGGGCCGTCGGGTTGAGCAAATGCAGGGCAAGCCACTCCTGGAAGCGTTGCCCGAATTGGCTCAGCAAGGCCTTAGCGAAATCTTTGAGGCTGTGCGACAGACGGGGCAGCGCTTTGTAGCCCCCGAAATACCGGTTACACTTCTGCGCAACAATCAGTTGGAAACTGCTTATTTCTATGCAAGTTTCGAGCCTGTGCAGGAACCCGATGGAAGTGTCAGTATTGTCGATTTCAGCCTGGAAATAACGCAGCAGCTCCAGGCCCAGCAAGAACTTCTGGCCAGTGAAGCCCGCTTTCGCTCTATTGTGGAGCAGGCTCCAATGGCTATTGGCCAGTTGAAAGGCAGCGAGATGATTATTGAAATTGGTAATGCAAGACTTTTTGATATATGGGGAAAAGATCCGTCTATAACCGGGATGCGGTTGATCGATGCGCTGCCAGAATTGAAAAATCAGCCTTTTATCCAACTACTCGAAGATGTATATGCTACTGGTAAACCGTACTACGGGAGTGGCGTGTTGGCGAAACTGGTGAGGCAGGGCCAACTGGAAGAAGCTTATTTTGATTTTAGCTACACCCCCGTCCGAAATTCGGATGGGCAGATTACGGGAATCATGATTCTGGCCATTGAAGTTACGGAGCAGGTTCAGGCCCGTCGGGCTATCGAAAAAAGTGAAGCCCGCTTTCGGGGGCTCATTCAGGATGCGCCATTTGCCATTGCCGTCTACGAAACCGCCGATCTGATCATATCGGTAGCTAATGAAGCCATGATTCAGCTTTGGGGGAAAACCCCGACCGTTGTTGGGCAGAAACTGGCTGATGCGTTGCCCGAACTGGAAGGTCAACCATTTATTCCCCTGCTGAATGTCGTTTATAGTACCGGTAAGGCATACCGGAGCAATGAGCAGCCTGCCAGTCTGGTAGTTAATGGTCGGCTGCAAACTTCCTGGTTTAATTTCGTCTATCAGCCCCTGTTCGATGCACAGGGACAGGTATATGCCATTTTGAATATGGCCGTCGACGTAACAGATCGCTATCTGGCCCGGCAGGAGTTGGAAAGCAGCCAGCAACGATACCGGGATCTGGTCGATGAATTAGATTTGCACGTGCAGGAACGGACGCAGGAACTCTTACGGGCAAACCAGGATCTTAAACGTTCCAATAACAGCTTGCAACAGTTTGCCTACATCGCCAGCCACGATTTGCAGGAGCCATTACGGAAAATACAATCTTTTACCACACTACTTTCCGAGCGGTTTGCCGGTCGGTTAGACCAAGATGCAACGCATTATCTGGACCGGATCAACGCAGCCGGTTCGCGAATGTCGACGCTGATCAGGGATCTGTTGGCCTATTCGCAGATTGCTACCCGGCAGCAAGCCTTTAATGCGGTTTCGCTCGATGCGATCCTGTCCAATGTATTTGATTCGCTGGCGTTAGCTATTCAGGAACGCAATGCCATTGTTCGGGCCGATAAACTGGCCGTTGTTAGAGGAGACGAAACACAACTGCATCAGTTACTCCAGAACCTGCTGTCGAATGCGATTAAGTTTACCCCGCCCGATCGGCAACCGTATATTCAGATCGATTATGCATTACGGGAACGAGACGAATTACCCGCCGAAAGTCGGCCAGCCAGTACCGCATCGCAATTTCACTGCATTTGCATTACCGACCAGGGTATTGGTTTCGATGAGCGGTATCTGGATCGTATCTTTCTGGTGTTTCAACGGGTACATGCGGGCGACAAAATTCCGGGTTCCGGCATCGGCCTGGCCATTTGTCAACGGGTTGCCGAAAATCACGGAGGCTGGATCAGTGCACGAAGCCAACCGGGCAAAGGCGCTACATTTTGCGTATATCTGCCAGTATAGGGCAATGGGCTTATGATCAGGTGTGCCGCAAGGGGAGGTACGGTTTCAATGGCTGGTAAACAGGGCTCACAACCACATTTGTTCTATATTGGCGGTAGTCGAAACTGGCTATTTCAGCAAAAAAAAGATAGCTTTCGGTATCAAGTCAAAATAGCAGCCTGATTCGAATGTAAGCTCAATTTCAGCTTCATACGGAACGTTAGGCGCTATACATTCTCTTAAAAACCAGTCAATCCTAAATCGACATGCCTACAATTCGTAAAGAAGACATTAAACAGGAGGTTTTCGATCTCTACGACGACTACGCGCACAGCCGGATCGACCGGCGCGACTTTGTCCAGAAACTGTCGGCCTATGCTGTGGGCGGTCTTACGGTTACGGCACTGATGAGTTTTCTGATGCCCGACTACAAAAACACCCTTCAGGTCAAATCCGACGATCCCCGTCTGAAATCTGAATTTATTAATTATCCGTCGCCCAAAGGGGGAGGCTCCATCAAAGGCTTGCTGTCGAAACCCGTCAATGCGAAAGGCAAACTGGGGGGGATCGTTGTCGTTCACGAAAACCGAGGACTCAACCCCTACATTGAAGACGTAGGTCGTCGGGCGGCCCTGGCCGGATTTGTTTCGCTGGCTCCCGACGCGCTGACTCCGCTGGGCGGTTATCCGGGTAACGACGATGCGGGCCGGGAAATGCAGAGCAAACGCAACCGCGACGAAATGCTCGAAGATTTCATTGCCGCTGCCGAATACCTGAAAAACAGCCCCGACTGTAATGGAAAAGTAGGCGTTGTCGGTTTCTGTTTTGGCGGCTGGGTATCCAACATGATGGCTGTGCGGATGCCCGATCTGGCGGCTGCCGTTCCTTTCTATGGCAGTCAGCCGTCGGCTGAGGACGTCGCTAAAATCAAAGCGCCCTTATTGTTGCACTACGCCGAACTCGACACCCGAATCACCCAGGGCTGGCCTGCCTACGAAGAAGCGTTGAAGAAGGACCACAAGTCGTATCAGGCATATACCTATGCGGGCGCCAACCACGGCTTTCATAACGACACCACCCCGCGCTACGACAAAGCGGCTGCCGAACTAGCCTGGCAGCGAACCATCGACTTTTTCAAACAAAAGCTAGCTTAGAGGTTGGCGTGATGAGCATTAAAATGGGGCGCTACCGGGAAGACTATGTCTTGTATTAGCTCCCCAACTTTTACCGGATTTTCCATGTCGGTTCATCCCCACGCGTGTAGGGAAAATTAGGTCAGCAGCATCTTAAGCAGCCCAATTACCGGTTCATCCCCACGCGTGTAGGGAAAATATCGTTAGCCTCGTAGGGGTACTGCGGGTAGTCGGTTCATCCCCACGCGTGTAGGGAAAATCGTAACGGCCAGTTGAGCCGCTTGCCGCTGCCCGGTTCATCCCCACGCGTGTAGGGAAAATTTGCCGGTAGTGGGTTCGCCGGAAGACACCGCGCATTCATCCCCACGCGTGTAGGGAAAATCTAAGTTTGATTACTCTATGTGTTCTAAAGATCGGTTCATCCCCACGCGTGTAGGGAAAATTCCGGTATGACCGTTTCATTATACCAACTTTCCGGTTCATCCCCACGCGTGTAGGGAAAATATCGGCCTGCATAACACAGCCATTCGAATCACCGGTTCATCCCCACGCGTGTAGGGAAAATGTTTCGCTCTGTTTCTGGTAATTGCTGTAGGGCGGTTCATCCCCACGCGTGTAGGGAAAATCCCCCTGTTCTAACCATGAAAAAACTACTGATCGGTTCATCCCCACGCGTGTAGGGAAAATGCAATCGAACGCCTGGAATATCTGCTTAGCAACGGTTCATCCCCACGCGTGTAGGGAAAATTTTGTTGAGTTTCGATTCCGAAACCCCCATTGCGGTTCATCCCCACGCGTGTAGGGAAAATCTCATGAGCGACGACGCAGGCAGAGCCGAGTACGGTTCATCCCCACGCGTGTAGGGAAAATTTAGCCGCGTCGATTTCGCTCTGCTTGGCATCCGGTTCATCCCCACGCGTGTAGGGAAAATCTCAATAGAGGATCTAGCGGTGTCGATCCTATCGGTTCATCCCCACGCGTGTAGGGAAAATCGAACCCACAGCCCCGGCAGAATGCCGAAGGGCGGTTCATCCCCACGCGTGTAGGGAAAATTTCATTCTCCCGCTCAAGCTCTTCGATTCGCTCGGTTCATCCCCACGCGTGTAGGGAAAATGTATTGAGCACCACCTAAATGCAATAGTCCAACGGTTCATCCCCACGCGTGTAGGGAAAATAAAAGATACTAACTTCCAGTCTCCCTTTAAGGCGGTTCATCCCCACGCGTGTAGGGAAAATGTGCTCATTCCCTTCTGGTGGTCAGGTCTATTCCGGTTCATCCCCACGCGTGTAGGGAAAATAATCCCCTGAATACCGGCCTTGTTCATTTCGGCGGTTCATCCCCACGCGTGTAGGGAAAATATCTGCACACCATAACGACTGAACCTATGGCACGGTTCATCCCCACGCGTGTAGGGAAAATCAACGCAAACTGAAGAAAAACCCAGTCCGCTTCGGTTCATCCCCACGCGTGTAGGGAAAATAAGCTCATAGGTAGTTGACCACTATCGAGTAGCGGTTCATCCCCACGCGTGTAGGGAAAATCTGGGCGACTCGATTAAGCTGGCCCAATTCACCGGTTCATCCCCACGCGTGTAGGGAAAATAAGTCTCGTTGAGAATAGTTAATATCGACAGACGGTTCATCCCCACGCGTGTAGGGAAAATGCTCCGCCGTGGCTCTCACTGTTTTCTGAGATCGGTTCATCCCCACGCGTGTAGGGGAAATCCCATAAATTCAAGATAGGACAGACAGTATACCGGTTCATCCCCACGCGTGTAGGGAAAATTTTAACGCGCTTGTTTGCTCCTACTTCTTTGACGGTTCATCCCCACGCGTGTAGGGAAAATACCCGTGTATTAAAATCATGCTCGTAGCAGGTTCATCCCCACGCGTGTAGGGAAAATACATTGTCGTTTGTCCGGTGGTGGGGTCGCTACGGTTCATCCCCACGCGTGTAGGGAAAATGGCATTAATGGCAGAGTTATTCGAGAATAGCCCGGTTCATCCCCACGCGTGTAGGGAAAATGGCATTGATGGGTTCCTGACTGTCTAGTTTTGCGGTTCATCCCCACGCGTGTAGGGAAAATTCTGTAGGGTAACGTATCCGTTTTCATCCACTCGGTTCATCCCCACGCGTGTAGGGAAAATGTGATCCGTGGGCAGACGATAACAAACAGGGCCGGTTCATCCCCACGCGTGTAGGGAAAATGTCGTTATGCTCTTTCAGCCCGGACCTGTGGTCGGTTCATCCCCACGCGTGTAGGGAAAATAGTAGCAAAACCGATGAACTTAAAGCCACACTCGGTTCATCCCCACGCGTGTAGGGAAAATGCATCCAGATCCTTGCGCATGTAAGAAATGATCGGTTCATCCCCACGCGTGTAGGGAAAATACTGAAAATTTGAGCGTATATGCCGATTTTATGGCCCGAACGAACGTTATGTGTTGGCAACCGGACGCAAAGTTAACCAGATGCCCTCAATATTAATTGGTACATATTGTTTAGGTTGCCACGTCCGCATATCAAAGCCCTGTTCGTTATTAGTTCGCCAGAGCATTGTAACCGTTCCTTCGTCGACTCGATTGGTTGCTCGCTCCCAGAGTGCCTCACGAACTAATTCGCTTACTCGACCAACAAACACGCCTGCCTGAACTTCAATCAGCCATCGCCCCAGGTCGCCCCGCAACGAAGGCGAAACCCGCTCGACAATCAACACCATCATAGTTCTAGATGTTTAGTAGGTTTCTGATCCGATAATCCGGCCATATGGCGGTCTTTAGAATCCGGTGTACTCCACCAGGGAGTTGGCAAAGCGGGATCATCATCGGGATCGAAGCCGTCGGGTGTTTCCGATTCTACATCCAGACGTAATAGCCTGTCAACATCGGGAACAATACGGTGTAGCAGTTTCAAATTCGTGAACGCATCCCGGCAACGTTTACGAACTAACGTTTCCGGCTTAGAGACTCCTTCGGCAATCACCGAAAACGCCACCGGCACCGTCACCTGCATCTTATATAGGTCGGCAATGTCATACACAAAAGATAACTGTTTGCCCTGGTGAATGAAACCCAGTGCCGGAGAGTAGCCCGAAGAAAGTAAGGCCGCATGGACTAACCCATGTAAACAGGCATTGGCCGACGAAAGAGCTTTGTTTACCGGATCAGTATCGTTCCAATCTGTTCGGTTATAACTTCGCCCATTCCATTCTACGCCAAACCGCCGGGCGGCATCGGCGTAAGCTTGCCGAACACGAATGCCTTCCCGCCCCCGAATCTGTTCGATTCGTAGCCCTGGCGGCAGTGGCTCAGGGAAACGTGCCCGATACATGCGTTCGATAACCTGTTGGCGCAGTTCGGGAGTCGCTGATAATTCGGCCTGCCGCATCAGTCGGTATGCCTTGTGGGTTTCGCCAACGCCCTGTGCGTAACAGCGAACGCCCTGTTCGCCACACCAAACGATGGAACAACCAGCCTCCGTAACGGTTCGGATGGCCCCGTGGGTTACTGTTGTGCCGGGGCCCAGCAACAAGGCGGCCAGACTGGCCACTGGCACCGGAATGCTCCCTTGTTTATTGACAAATTCGACGCCCAGCTTCGACTGTTCGAGGTGGCCATACTCAAAGTAGAGGTGCGACAGTGAATCCCTGATTTTGGGTAGATCGCGCATAGCATGTTTGTATTTCATACAAAAAGTTTAAGATGTGCGCCCAAAGTTGTATTCACCCATCCATCTGAGTGGACATCTGCGTGTCCAGCCACCTCTTACTCAAAACAGACTATTTGTAATATGAAGACATTTTCCTAATATTCGCCTATTCACACGCCTAAACCATACCATGCCTCAACCCACCTCATCCCTTGCGGTCATTCGCCACTGTTTACAGAGCGGCCAGCAACCTACCTACAGCCAGCTTCGAGATCTTACTGGCTTAAGTCATAAACAAGTACAGCGACTACTTAGACAATTAAAGCAGGAGGGATTGCCTATACAGGAACACCGAAGCGGAAGAGAACGCATCTTCTCGCTCCCTACCGACCGCCAGCACGTTCAGATTCCCGCCCTTGATTTCGATAATAGTGAACTCCGGGCACTGGCCATTGCAGCCAAAGCCAGCCGGTCGGTTCTGGCCGGAACGCCCCACTTTGAACCCCTCAAACGGGCTTTCGACAAATTGCTGGAGCGAGCACGACCAGTTACCTATGTCTTTGACCTGGAAGAACCCTTACAGGAATGGCATTTCGACAATTCACCTACTGACCTCATAGCGCTCGAAAATTTCCGGGCGCTGGAAGCCGCTATGGATGAGCGACAGTCTGTCAGAGTTAACTACCACACGGCTAAAACCGGTACCGATTCGATTGGTCGAAAGATTGACCCCTACTGTTTTGTGAAACGCGGAAGGGCCTGGCTGCTGATTGCCTGGTGTCATGAGCGACAGGCGATTCGTAACTTTGGCTTAACGCGAATCAGCCAGGTTGAGCCTTGCCCCGAAGACTATTTTGAGATACCAGGCGACTTCGATCCGGATACTTACTTCTGGGCATCGATGGGGGCTATCAATTCGGGCGAAGTCTATACACTTCGGTTGCTGGTAGAACCCGAGAAAGCCCGCTACTTCCGCGAACGACAATACCATAGCTCACAGCAGATCGAAACCGAACGCCCCGACGGTCGGCTGGTGGTCTCCTATGAACTCGAGGGGTTTGAAGAAGTGCGGGCGTTCTGTCAGAGCTGGGGCGTAGGTGTTACCGTGCTGGAACCCGCCGAACTGCGTGTGCGGCTCCGGCAAGAGTCCGAAGAGTTGCTAGCCCGCTATCAGAACGATTAGTGGACACGAAAATGTCCACTCACGGCACGGTTCCGACGTAGCTTTCCCGCCGTATCAACCAACTCCCTTTTTTATGGAAACCTGGCGGCTCTTCTGGGCCAAAACCAACCGGGAAAAAATCGACGGGTTGCCCGACGATTGGACCCACCCGCTCTGGGCGCACCTCATTGACGTAGGCAGTGCCGCCCAGATACTTTGGGACAACTTTCTGCCCCTTTCGCTCAAACAAAAAATGGCCGACGCCCTCGGTATGTCGCTGGACGATGCTGGCCGGTTCCTCAGCATTTGGATTGGTTTACATGATCTTGGCAAGGGCATTCCAAGTTTTCAGGGCATACCGGGCGCAGCACCGGAAGTTGTTAAAAAGTTAGCTGATGCTGGGCTGCACATTCACCCCGAAGCGAATCGACTGCATCACGGGCATGCATCCATCGCCATTGTTCGCCGTTGGTTGCACCCTAATATTGATGAAGACCGTATGGGTAAACCACTGCCCGAATTTCTGCTCGATGCGCTGGCTACCTGTGTAGGTATTCATCATGGTAAGTTAAGCTTACGGCGAATCACCGATGGGGTGGCAGAAGACAGACGGATTGTAGCGGTTTTGGGAGACAGTCACTGGAAACAGACACAGCTTGATTTAGCGAATGCCGTTTTCAACGCATGGGATGCCGATTGGCCCCTGATCCGTTACCAAAAGGCCATTGATCGCCGTTCAGGAACAGGCTGGCCCGATTGGATGATGGCGTTTGCAGGCTGGGCGACCCTGGCCGATTGGCTGGGTTCTATGCAAACCTGCTATGACCACAAAGTACAGGCCGACGACGATTTGGCGAATTACCTGAAAAGTAGCCATGAAGGCGCACTGAAGGCGTATGAAGTGGCCGGTCTGAAACATCAGGCCGGGCTTCGAGTCGAATCGTTTGAAGCACATTTTGGTAACAAGCCCCGACCATTACAGGAAATTGCCCGTGATGTGGTTTTAGATACCAACGTTCCTAATTTGCTTATTGTGGAAGCACCCACCGGCGAGGGCAAAACCGAAGCAGCTTTTTATCTGGCCGGGCGATTCGGCCAGGGTATTTATGCCGCTATGCCTTCGCAATCGACCTCCGATGGATTGTTTCCTCGGCTGGCGACTTTTCTGAAGGGGGATAAGGAACAACAATTGCTGGGGGCACACGTAGGGGAGGAGGCTGCAGCCTTGCGGCTCGTACACGGAAATGACCTGCTGCGCGACGATGCCCTTTCCCTGTTAGACGTGGAAAACCTGACCGCTTCCATCGTAGATGACGATGATGACGAACGAACATTACCGGGCGACACAGGGGCTAAAAACCGGCTACTCTCGTGGTTTATGCCCAAAAAGCGGGCGTTACTGGTGCCTTATGGCGTCGGTACGGTAGATCAACTTTTTTTGGGCGTTCTATTCGCCAAACACTTCTTTCTGCGGCTCTTCGCACTCTGCGGTAAGACCATTATTTTCGATGAAGTCCATGCCTACGATACCTACATGAACACCCTTTTTGGGCGATTGCTACCGTGGCTTCGGGCGTTGGACATCAACGTAGTGGTCTTGTCGGCCACATTGCCCGGTGAAGCGCGTCGGCAAATGCTCACCGCCTGGGGTACACCGCCCGATTTGGAAAGTGACACATCATTGGCTCCTTATCCGGTTACCTGGCAGTCGGCTGGGGGCAAGATGGCCGTTCATCCCTTTAAACCTGATAGCCGACGAGGTCAACGGCTCCATTTTCAGTGGTGTTCAGAGGAAATTGCCACAATGGCTAATCTGGCGCGAACACTTATTAGCGAAGGGGCTACGGTGCTGATTATCTGTAATAAAGTAGATCGGGCGCAGCAATTATTCGATCTGTTAGATAACGATACGTTGCTGCCGCCAGAAGACCGGCTCCTGCTTCACGCCCGTATGCCACAGGCATGGCGGCAGCAGCGGGAAGAAAAAGCTCGCGAACGATTTGGCCCCAAACGTCCCGACCGTTCTGGCTTGCTGGTGGGAACACAAGTAATCGAGCAAAGTCTGGACCTCGATGCTGATGCCATGATTACTGATCTGGCCCCGGTGGACTTGCTGTTGCAACGGGCCGGGCGGCTACACCGCCATCACCGCGACAACCGACCCACAGGCTACGAAAGCCCTATGCTGTACATTGCCTGCCCGGAAGCCGAGTCGGGCGACCTGCCTGATGTAGATGAGTTGTCGGCTAAGGGGCGCATTTATGGCCGTAAGCTGTTGTGGCAAACCTGGTCAGTCTTACGGCAAAGCAAAGGCTGGGCGTTGCCGTTGGGCGATGGAACGCTACCCGGTTATCGTGAACTGGTTGAGCGCGTTTATGACCAGGAATTTAGCTTTCCTTACCCGTTAACCCCTGCGACTCAGGCTGATTACGAAAAGGCCAATGAAGATTGGAGCGCACGGAATGGACGGCAGCAGGCTGATGCCGATGGACGACTGATTCCTCCGCCAAATCACATGCAGGATTTATTTCAGGCGAAAGAGAACCTGCTGACCGAAGACGAAGACAATCCGAACGGCAACGTGCCCGCCCATTTGCAGGCATTTACCCGCGACCCCGAAGGCGTTAACGCCGAAGTATTGCTACTACACCGCACTAACGACGGTTGGAGCCTAACGCCTAATGGTGACACGTTGATTCGGCGTGGCAAAAAACAGTACATGCCTGTTGATCTGCTCCGGTCTATTTTCGGTGCGGCCGTCCGAATTAGTCATGGTGGTATTATCTCGGCCTTGTGGAAGGAACCTAACGAAGACTGGCAGAAACAACAGGAAGAAAACCGGCTACTCAAACGCTTTCAACTTATCGAGCTTACCGATTACACAGCCACGGTCGGTGGTATTCACATCGAATTGAATGACCGGCTGGGGTTGATTTACGATAAACCCTAATACCAATCATGACCACTTATAACCTTCTCGATGAACCCTGGCTACCAGTTAGGTGGCGCGGGGGCCGATACGCCGGAACGGCTCCACCATCAGCGGTGGGGTTACGCGAAGCCCTTATCCGGGCGCACGATATTGCCGAACTGGCTACTGACAACCCACTGGAGACCATTTCGCTCAACCGGCTACTGGCCGCGCTGGTAGCCTCGGCCCTTCCCGAACTGGCTAACGAAACGGACTGGTTTAAAGCCTGGGATGCCGGACAGTTCGATGCCAATAGGGTTGATGACTATTTACGTCAGTATTCTACGCATTTCGATTTGCTGTCGCCGGTGCGACCCTTCTTCGGCCATCCGCAAACTGATGCCAAAGAGATTTCGCCGTTATCGCGGCTACAACACGCAGCCACGAGTGGCAACAACGCCCTACTCTTTAGCCATGACCTCGACAGCGTTTCTCAAACTATGACGTTTGCCGAAGTGGCAAGAGCATTAGTTGCATCACAAGCGTTCGCGGTGAGTGGCGGGGCTGCCAAACCTTTCTACTATAGTCATGGCCCATTAATATCAAAGGCAATTTTTTGGATACGAGGGCGAAAAGACACTGATTTTTGCCTTTTTAGAACTCTCTTGCTAAACCTGTCACCCACTGAAAAAGTATGGGGGAACCCGCGACACGGACAAGGTTTGGCAACGTGGGTAGCAGATACTGCACCAGCACCTCTTCAAAACCGACAAGTTGCTGGAATTAGCGACTTGTTTACATTTCAAAGCCGTCGTTTTCAATTAGTAGTTAGTGATTTAAGCATAGTTACCGGTGTTCGATGCAATCAAGGAAGTACAATGAATCTCCTCTTTCATGACCCGTACCTTGCATATCGAAAAACGGATAATGGTCCTACTCCATTAAGGCTTTCTCTTTCTAGAGCATTATGGCGTGATAGCATCATATATATGATGTCCTCTAGTTCAAACGATCATCCCCCTCGGACATTTGAATGGCTTTCCGACCCATCTACGCTTGTGGAACTAGATTTGACTACAGATACGCCTTTTTTGGTAGACGTATTTGGACTCATCAATGATGATACTCAAGCGGGTAAAATACATATGTGGCGGCAGGAGCGTGTAACAATCTATCCAAGCATCATTAATGAAGTCGGTCGATGGAACGCTCTTCAAGAGATGCTTGACACACCGAATCCTCATATCAATGATGCTAAAAAGATGGCACTTAAATTACGTGAGGCTGTACGTGCATTTGCAAATCGTAGTCGGCTCAATAAGCCATATGAGTCGAATAAAAATGGTAAGGTTGAAAGAACAAGGTTACAAAGAGCAGAGCAGTCTGACCGCGATGCCTTCGTACAGATGATTGATGCCGAAAGTCGTTACTGGCTGGCACTGGGCAGTGTGTTCGATACCTTTCTGGGGCAGGTTGCTACACTATCTGTCGAAGGTGAGGAGTTACAAAATCTACAACACCGCTGGCAAACAACGCTTCGGCAGACTGCACAAAAGGCCCTTCGTCAGGCTCTGGAGTCGTTCCAGCAGGATGCTCGTACACTACAGGCTCAGGCCGAAGCAGAACTGGTGCTGAGGCTTGGAACGCTTTACCCTAAATCCGATAAAAGCAATAAACCCGAAACAGTATGAATCAATTTACGAAAGAACAGGCTGATTTTATCAGCTTTCTGGAACGACAGCAGGGCCCCACTGGTCGCGCTAATCTGGCCGAACTACGCCGGGCTGCCACAGACCCTTTGGGTGATTTCCGCGATGTGCGTATTCTGGGCCAACACCTGCCCAGCGGCAACGAGATCGTATTTGACACCTATCGGCTTATGGCCACTCTATTCGCACTCTATGCCACCAAGTTCTGGGATAAAAGCAACCAGCTAAAACTGCCTCGCTTTAACGGAGACACGAAAAAACGGTCAATGGGGGCTTCGCTTCGGCTGTTACGAAATGGGCTTAGTGTGGGGCAGGAGAGTCTGGATATGCGTTTTTCTTCCCTATTGGATACACCAGCCGAAGATTTAGCCGTGCCGCTTAGGAATATCATTCAGCGGATTGCTACGGCCGATAAACGCATTCCTATTGATTTTTCGGTGCTGTTAGCTGATCTATTATACTGGGACACTGACGACACCCGCCGACGCTGGGCACGGGACTACTGGCAGGCCGCTGGTGGCGAATTGACCGAGTCGGCCACTGAAACGCCCGAAGTTATCAACCAAACCAACGTATAAACCACAAATCAATTCTTTCTATGAAAACCATTGAATTTCACATCCTTCAAAACTTTCCGCCCTCGAACCTGAACCGCGACGACAGCGGAGCACCCAAAGACTGCGACTTTGGCGGCTATCGGCGGCAACGTATTTCGTCGCAATGTCTGAAACGTTCGGTGCGAACGTCGGAAGTATTTGAGACATTGATGCATGACCGGCTTGGTAAACGCACCAAGCGGGCACCTATCGAAGTGGCTAAGTTGCTTGTACGGGGTGACCAAACCGAAGCACGGGCCAAAGCAATGGCTGAAGAGTTTTTTGAGGCTCTTTACGGCGTAAACGATAAAGGCATGACTGATTATTTGCTGTATATCGGTGCAGAGGAGTTGCAACGTTCCGCTACGTTATTGCTGGAAGCCGGTGAAGAAATAGCTGCCGTAGCCGAAAAAATTGCTACGCTCCGAACCGCACATGCTACACTTCAGAAGAAAGAGAAAGACGCGAAGCAAAAAGAAATCGACGAAGCCGCCAAACCATTTACAGCTCTGGCTGACCAATACAAGAAAACGTATCCCAAACACGTGCGGTCGGTAGATGTAGCCCTGTTTGGCCGGATGCTGGCCGATAGTCCCACCGAAAACATTGATGCAGCCTGTCAGGTGAGCCATGCCCTTTCGGTTAATCGCATGAATATGGAGTTCGATTACTTTACGGCCGTTGACGACCTCCAGCCAGAAGACAATGCCGGAGCCGGAATGATTGGTACCGTAGGTTTTGCCTCATCGTGTTTCTACCGCTTTGCCTGCGTGGACTGGGATAAATTGGTCGGCAATTTGGGAGGAGATGCCGCTGCCGCCCGCGAAGGCGTAATTGCGTTTGCCGAAGCATTTATTCAGGCGCGTCCGTCCGGGAAGCAAAACACCTTTGCCGCTCATTCGTTACCTGCTTTTATTATGGTCATTGTTCGGGAAAGTGGCCAGCCGGTGTCGCTGGCTAATGCTTTTGAAAAACCCATTCAGCCCTCAAAAGACCAAAGCCTGACTGAGCGGGCAATCGATGCTCTGAGCCAGCATTACACCAAACTCAAAAAGATGTATGGACTCAATGGTACAGCCTCCTGTGTATTGCTTGACGATGCCGATGCTGCCGTGAAAGTACTTGAGGGGGCAGGTGTTTCGGTACAGGAAGATGTTCCGTTGCTGATTCAATCGCTTAACGAGGCCATCAACGCCTAATTCGTCTGTTTATGTCACATACGTTATTGATGCGGCTGGCCGGGCCTATGCAGTCGTGGGGAGTCAGCAGCCGATTTGGCATTCGCGAAACCCTAACTGAGCCATCCAAAAGTGGCGTAATTGGGCTGCTATGCGCGGCTCTCGGTTGGGACAGGGCCGCACAGACTCATCTTATAGCCGGGCAAACCCATACCCTAGCCGACCTGTCGGCACTGCATTTTGGGGTACGGGTTGTGCAGGAAGGCGTAGTTCGGCGCGACTACCATACGGCCCAGAATGTGTTACGAGCCAAAGCCAAACTAAGGCCTGGCAAACCCATACCGGAAGGCGACCTGCAACAAACTGTCCTTTCCGAACGCTATTACCTTGCTGATGCCTATTTTCTGGTGGGTTTGGAGAGTGACGACGAAGCTCTTTTACAGGCACTGGACGATGCCCTGAGCCGCCCGTTTTGGCCTTTGCGACTAGGGAGAAAGGCATTTTTGCCGAGTTTGCCCATTCGGTATGCTACTGATTCGACTTCGGAACAACCAGCCCAGACAAGTGTGGTCAATCTGCCACTGGCGCAGGCATTACTAACTGCCCAGGATGTAGCCTGGCTAACCCTAAGCCAGCGTGCAAAGAAGCTTAAGGGGCCATCGGGCGATAGTTCTGTGCCGGAAATGCCTGCCCTTCGGTATATAGCCGATGTAGGTGGCTCTTCTCCCGTCGTCAATGGACTTACGCTTACACCTGTTCGGCAGGTACAGCGTGCCGATGTGCCGCTTTCCTTCGAGCCCCGGCGATTTTCTCCTCGTGATGTACAGATCTATACCATTAACCACGACCATGTACCTGTCTAAACTAACCCTAAATCCACGTTGCCGGGAAGCCCTGCGCGACGTGAGTGCCCCCTATGAACTGCACCGGACATTGTCTCATGCGTTCAGAACCGAATCGGGCGTTGACTACCGTGCTCAACACGACGTTTTGTTTCGGCTGGAATCAATCGGATACAGTGCAGCCCTGCCAACGGTACTGGTTCAGTCGCAGACTGAGCCAGACTGGAACGAGTTGCCCGAAGTGTACTTTCTGGACAAACCTTTGGTGAAACGTATATCGCCTGCTTTTTCGGTAGGGCAAACGCTGGCGTTTCGATTGGTAGCTAATCCGACCAAAAAGGAGAAACGTGCTGGTAAAGATCAGGGCCGTAGAGTTGCTCTGACCAACACCGAACATGACGACGGTACAACACCTGTCGGGGCCTGGCTACGTCGAAAAGGAGAGCAGCATGGCTTTCAGGTTTTGTATGCAACCACCGATGATTTCTGGCTGGGTGCCGACCGCCGAAGTCGGAGTAAAAATTCGATTCCGCTTTATGGAGTGCGTTTCGACGGTCTTTTGCAGGTAACCCAACCTGAACTAATGAGCCAGGCGTTGGCGAGTGGTATTGGCCCAGCCAAGGCATTTGGTTTTGGCCTTCTTTCGGTAGCAAGACCCCAATAAGATACCTCAATCAAACCAGCCATCCCGTATGAATATCATCGTGGTGGCTGGTTTCGTATGCCCATGTCTGCGTCATGACATCAATGCTCTTTGATCTGCAAAAACCGCATTATTGCGAAAATTTTCAGTCTATTCCCCACGCATGTGGGGATGAACCGACCTCAACCGATAAGCCATTCGATTATTCAGCCTATTCCCCACGCATGTGGGGATGAACCGGGTAGCGAATGCCCATGCTGCTGCTCGTATCGCTATTCCCCACGCATGTGGGGATGAACCGTCAGCCCGCAATGCAGTCGGACAACTGGCAACCTATTCCCCACGCATGTGGGGATGAACCGCTGGACTAACCCAAAAAGAGCTTGGGCAAAAACTATTCCCCACGCATGTGGGGATGAACCGTTAAGGTAACCGAACAGGATGGCACCGAAATCCTATTCCCCACGCATGTGGGGATGAACCGGGCGAGTAGTGGGTGTTTCATATAAATAGATTCTATTCCCCACGCATGTGGGGATGAACCGTTTGGCACTTCCTAAAAGTAAGAAACTAACCACTATTCCCCACGCATGTGGGGATGAACCGGGCCAGGAAGGCGCAAAAAAAGTCAAATCCGACTATTCCCCACGCATGTGGGGATGAACCGTAGTGGAAGTAGATCCTATGGCGGCCGTCACTCTATTCCCCACGCATGTGGGGATGAACCGATCTGGCTTGTGACGAAGCGGGGAAACGCTTCCTATTCCCCACGCATGTGGGGATGAACCGTATACGTATTTTTATACTGTCAATGCAACGGACTATTCCCCACGCATGTGGGGATGAACGGGAAGATGCAACGTTGCATCAGGCTTACACCGACTATTCCCCACGCATGTGGGGATGAACGGGTAATTTTGATAGCTGTGTTGTGCAGGCCGATCTATTCCCCACGCATGTGGGGATGAACGGTCTATTTTAAACATGCAACGTATGGTCAGACCCTATTCCCCACGCATGTGGGGATGAACGGAGATCGATTTGGGCACGATGTTTCCTGAAGCTCTATTCCCCACGCATGTGGGGATGAACGGGTAATTGTTGGAACTGCGTCCAGATCCAAATACTATTCCCCACGCATGTGGGGATGAACGTACCGGTTTTGAGCGAAGTTACACTTCGGAAGGCTATTCCCCACGCATGTGGGGATGAACGGCTGGATAATTATTGTTATAACTATCACCATAACTATTCCCCACGCATGTGGGGATGAACGGTTAACAAGGCAGATAGGACCTTAGTACTGCCACTATTCCCCACGCATGTGGGGATGAACGGACAAAAACCATTATGTAAACATTGCGAAAAAACTATTCCCCACGCATGTGGGGATGAACGGGATTGCTGCATGGAGCGTTTTGCTGAATTTATCTATTCCCCACGCATGTGGGGATGAACGATAAATCTTTTATTTTAAAAGGCCTATCTAGTCTATTCCCCACGCATGTGGGGATGAACCGAGACGTGCCAGATCCAAATTTCTCAATACTGCCTATTCCCCACGCATGTGGGGATGAACCGTATTGGCCTTTGGGCAAACTAACCAGTAAACTCTATTCCCCACGCATGTGGGGATGAACCGGAACCGGCTTAATCATTTCTTTTCGACACAAACTATTCCCCACGCATGTGGGGATGAACCGGCGGCTATGCAAACAACAAGCTCGATGCTGGTCTATTCCCCACGCATGTGGGGATGAACCGGATGCACGTGTTAACAGTGACCTACGCCTTACCTATTCCCCACGCATGTGGGGATGAACCGCAGTATAGGGAAATGCTTTCGATACGTGGGCTCTATTCCCCACGCATGTGGGGATGAACCGAACGGGGTGTATGATTACGATTACGCCATCAACTATTCCCCACGCATGTGGGGATGAACCGCCTTCCGCGAATCGTTCGATAAAGACTACTAACTATTCCCCACGCATGTGGGGATGAACCGTCTCCGAGCAGGGATACGGTCTTATACAATGCCTATTCCCCACGCATGTGGGGATGAACCGAAATTTTCTATCAGAAACGATAAGTGGAATGGCTATTCCCCACGCATGTGGGGATGAACCGACAAAACGAAGCCAGCAGGACGGAGTGGAGTTCTATTCCCCACGCATGTGGGGATGAACCGAAATTGGCCCAATATGAAGCCAGTTTAAAGGACTATTCCCCACGCATGTGGAGATGAACCGTTAATACGCGATAAAATCGAGTCTTTGGGATACTATTCCCCACGCATGTGGGGATGAACCGCATTTCCCGTAAAAGCGGGCGACGTACAGGCCATAGTCCACACACGCGGGTAGTAATGAACCATACTGACCACCGTTACCGAAAGCACAGACCCCAATCTGTTGTATGATCTGAAAGCTCGACGGAAAACTGGTGTACAGGTAATCTGGAATCGATGGTTTTGCAAGGTCTTCTTCGATCCGGCCAGCACTACTAAGATGCCACTACTACGTGGTTATACGTTTTTATGAAAAAGCCCTGTTTAACCGTAATGAATTAAATCGAATATGATCAAATTTACGTATTTTAAAGGCTAATTCGCCGGTCAATGCGCATCCTTTACTTACTCTTCGTTCTGATTCCGTGGTGTCTACTAGCCCAATCAACTGATCCGATTGGCAAAGGCTGGCAAACGTTAACCATTTCCGATGGTCTATCGCAGGGGATGATTTATGATCTTAAACAAGACAGCAAAGGATTTATCTGGGTCGCTACCAAAGACGGACTTAATCGCTATGACGGGCGTAATTTTTCGGTGTTCACCCACGATCCGTTCAACCCCTATAGCCTCTCCGACAACAGTTGTTCGGCCTTGTTGATTGACCGACAACAGCGGCTCTGGATTGGCACGCTCAGTCAAGGGCTGAATTTGTATGATGCCCGAACCCGGAAATTCTTTCATATCGATATCCGGGATGATAATTCGCCCGACGCAGGCAATCACGAAGTTCGGCTACTGGCCGAAGACCCGGATGGCAACATTTGGGTCAATACGGATCAGGACAAACTGTTCAGAATTACCCTGCCCGCTTATCTGAAAACCGGTTTCCCGGATAGCGCCAATTTTACCAGTCAGGCTCGATTTAGTTCCATTACACTGGTAGGTATGGCCACTATTGCCTCCGCCCATCATATTCAGTTTCGGCCTGATGGCACAGCAACTGTTGGAACCACCTACGGTATGTGTTCTTTCAATTGGCGACAGGTGCGAGACATGCGACCTGACAATCGCCCAGTCAAGCTGGCCGTAGAAGCGTGGAATATAAGCGATGATGCCGCTCAGGGCGACTACTGGTTTTCAACAAAACGAAATCAGCTTCATGGCTGGCAGCGGGGAATCCATAAAGTCATCAGTTTACCTGGTGAAGCGACGGGGGCGTTAGTCGAATTTCTTGATGCATCTACTGTAGCGGTGGCCACCCAGCAACACCTTTGGTTAATGAGGCCCGAACAACTTTTTGCGCAGGATAGCTTAACGGCCCGAACTATGTTTACGGCGATACCGCCCGACGCAATGGGTCTGACAACATTGATGAAAGATCAGACCGGTTCGATCTGGTTTGGAACATTCGGCTATGGCATACGGGTGTTCAATCCTAAGGTCAACCAGTTCAGGGTCTTTTTGCCGAAAATTTCCCTTACCTATCTCTGGCAGGACCAGGCAGGACACATAGATGTCCGCCACTTCCAGCATTATGCCCGGCTTGACCAGGCCAGCAATGGGCTCGTTCCCTTTCTGACTAAAACAAACGCTGGAAATGATCTGCATCATAACTATCTGATGCAGAGTGAAACCGGATTTCTATGGGTGTCGGGTATCGATTACAGCCAAAAAATACATCAGCTACTCAAGTACACATCGACCGGGCAATTACTGAAGGCGTACAAGCTTCCTGCCCAAACCGCCTTTGGTACGTATCTCAATCAGACGGTAGAAGATCAGGAGGGCCAGCTCTGGCTGGGGGCTATCAATGGGAAACTTCTGCGGTTCGATCCTGAAACGGAAACCTTCGCCGTATTTAGCTATAAACACCTGCTTCCCCAACGTGGAGCCGACATAGAAGTAGGGGCCCTATATTTCGACCGGGTCGGTACGCTCTGGATCGGTACGACCAGAGGTCTGGTCAGGGCCGACCACGTTCAGACCAGACCCGCCTTTGCTATTTACAAAAATAACATATTGGAGCGGCAGAGTCTGAGCCACGATGTTGTGTCGAGTATGGTTGATGATCCGAACCAGCCAAACCGATACCTGTGGGTCGGAACTAAAGGTGGGGGATTAGAACGACTGGATAAACAGTCGGGGCAGTTTCGCCACTTCACCGAAGCGCAGGGGCTACCCAACAAAGTGGTCTATGGTATCCTGACCGATGAATTTAACAACCTTTGGATGAGTACCAACCGGGGGCTGGCTCTGTTTAATCCCCGAACCTTCACGTTTCGTACCTATTCTAAAGCTGATGGCCTGCAGGATGATGAGTTTAATACCGGATCTTACTTCAAAACGGCTTCCGGTATGCTGCTGTTCGGTGGCGTTAATGGGCTAACGATCTTTCGGGCGAAGGATGTAGTGGGTAAGGTGATGGCTCCTCCGCAAGCGCATCTGGTCAGTCTGAAAATCAATAATGAGCCTGTAGTCGTTGGGGGGGCTGATGGTATTTTACCCCAGAGTATCGAGAATATAACGCATATCGATCTGGCTCATGACCAGAATTTAATTACGCTTGAGTTTGCGGTGATGAATTTCACCAATCCCGCTAAGAATCGCTTTCGCTATCAGCTTGAGGGTATTGACCGGACCTGGGTAGAGGCTGGCACGAACCACTTTGCCAATTACGCACAATTACCCAGTGGTCAGTACACCCTGCACATGATGGGCTCGCCCGATGGGCTAAACTGGAGTAAACCGGTCGAACTTCATCTCCAGATTCATCCGCCTTTTTACCGGACCTGGTGGGCTTATGTCCTTTATCTGGGTATTTTCGTCTTGGTTGGCTGGCAATTGTACCGCTTCCAGAAACAACGGTTCATACTCCAGCAGCAGGTTAGATTCGAGCAGAAAGAAGCGAGCCGGCTGGCTGAGCTCGACGCACTGAAAACGAAGTTTTTTGCTAATATTTCCCATGAATTCCGTACTCCGCTTACGCTGATTCTGGGGCCGGTTGAACAGATGGCGCAGGAGTATAGCCATGACGGCCGTTTTTCAATACTCCAGCGGAATGCAAATCGGCTATTGGGCTTGATCAATCAGCTACTTGATCTGTCGAAGCTCGAAGCGGAACAGCTTCGGCCTGAGCTTGAGCGGAGTAACATAGCTGCTTTTTTTCGTACAATAGCCAGTTCGTTTACGTCGCTGGCCGAGGGGCGCCAGATTCAGTTTAGGTTCCTGCAGGATGACGTAAACTACCTGGCCGATTTTGACCGCGATAAGCTGGAAAAAATCGTTACAAACCTACTAGCCAATGCCTTTAAATTTACACCCAGCGGCAACGAAGTCAGGTTGCGGGTTCATTACCTCATTACTGGTCAGGCAGCTACGTTGCAGTGTACGATTGAGGATACAGGTATTGGTATTTCTCCCGAAAATCTGCCCCACATTTTCGAACGGTTCTATCAGGCAGACGGTAAGGCTAACCGAGCTTATGAAGGCACGGGTATTGGACTGGCCTTAGTGTATGAACTGGTTAAGGTGTTGGGCGGTACGATCAGCGTATCCAGTAATGAAGGTGTCGGCACTACCTTTGCCGTTGTGCTCCCCCTGATCAATGTTTCAGACCCAACGAGGTTGATCAACCCGCACAAACAGGCCACGGCTGCACCCACCGACTTAACCCCTCCAACGGAAGTAGGTTGCAGAACGGGATCAGTTACTGGTAAAACTGACTCAGTCGCCGATCCCGTTCTGCAACCTACTTCCGAACCTATTCTGCTCATTATTGACGACAATGCCGACATCCGGGCTTATGTCCGCAGCATTTTTGCTGCCGACTACCGGGTCATCGAAGCGGAAGACGGACAGGAGGGTTTGGAAAAAGCCACGGCGACCCTGCCCAATCTGATCATCTGCGATTTGATGATGCCCCGGCTCGATGGCTTTGGCTTTTGCCGTGCCTTGAAGAGCCAGGACGCGACCAGCCACATTCCGGTTGTGATGCTGACGGCTAAAGCAACGGTAGAGGATCGTATCGAGGGCTTCGAACTGGGTGCCGACGACTACCTGACCAAGCCGTTTAATCAGGCCGAAATTCGGGTACGGGTCCAGAATCTGATCCGGCAGCGGCAGCGGCTCTACCAGTGGTTCAGTTCCAACCGGGTCGATCAGAAAGCACCGGTAGCGATGCCACCGTTGCTCGCGATTGAGCAACGCTTTATCGATCAGTTAACGAATACTATACTTCAGCAATTGGATAATTCAGCCTTCGGTGTGGAAGAACTGGCTCAGGCGGTCAATCTGAGCCGTTCGCAGCTCCATCGGAAGCTGAAAGCGATTGCCAATAGCTCGCCAACAGACTGGATTCGGGAGATTCGGCTACAATCTGCGGCCGAGCTGCTAAAAGAGGGAACGCAAACCGTCACCCAGGTGGCGTATGCCGTTGGGTTCGAAAGCTTGTCTTACTTCGCCAAAGTATTTCAGGAACGATACGGCGTTTCACCATCCCAGTATGGAAAAAGCCCGTCAGGACCTGTTTAGTAACCTCCTAAACAGGTCTACTTGCCCGCTGGAGCGGGCTTTTTTTATGTCGATGCGACCATAGTGTTAAACGATGCGACCTCAGCGTTAGCGCATTCAGCAGCAAAGCGGCTATTTCGTTGCGGGGTTGACGGGCGGTGTCCGAACTACCTTTCTTAGACAACTCACGCATGAAAAACATCTATTCCCTGCGATCCGTCATCGGATTGACCAGCCTGTTGTTGCTCGTTCTTTCGGGCCGATTTACCCTCGCTCAAACACCTACTATTACCGGATTTGCGGCTACCTCCAGCACCATTTGCTCAGGCAGCCCCGCTTCGTTCACGGCTACTATTGGTAATTTCTCTGGTAGTTATGATTGGGTACTTGCCAACGAAAGTATTATTATCGGTAGCACAGATAGTCTCACAACGCTCAGCGGCCTGCTGCCAGGAGGTGGCTCTGGTGTACGGTCGTATACCCTCACAGTAACCAGTGCTGGGCAGTCGAACAGCGCCACGACCAGCCTGACCGTACTCGCTTCGGGCGTAACGCGGCTGTACGTAAAGGCCAACGCTACCGGAGCCAACACGGGTCTGAGCTGGCAGGATGCCTTTACCGATTTACAGTCGGCGCTAAAATATCCCTGCGTGGGTAGCCTGCGCGAAATCTGGATTGCCCGTGGCGTGTATAAACCCAGGTCGGGTGACGTCAACGATGCCTTTTCGATGCTGCCGGACGTAGCTATTTACGGTGGCTTCGAAGGTACCGAAACTGAACTAAGTCAACGCCCTGCCATTACCTTAAGCAATCCCTCTTCGACAACGTTGTCGCCGGACGTCGATGGTGATGGTACTTCGGCGAATAATAGTATGTATCTGATTAACAATACGTCATCGCTCACCAATACAGCTATTCTGGATGGGGTTGTCATCATTGGTACGCAGGCCAGCAGTAACGAGCAGTTGGGGGCTATTACAAATTCTAGTGGTACTTTCACCGATACACGTTATGGGATGGTATGTAGTCCACAATTTCGCAATCTGTTGTTCACAGGCTTTGTTTACGTCAATTATTTCAATCCGATTAATAGTGGAAATTATGTATTAAATGCAGGTTATAGTGGAGGTGAACTGAACCCTGTTTTTATCAACTGCGTATTTCTCAACAACCAGGGAGGAGGTAATACTAGCGGAAGTGTTTATACGCGGGTTACGTCTGGGTCTAAAGCTAATGTGACGTTTATGGGGTGTGTGTTTGCAAATAGCTCAGGTCCACAAATTGAAAATTATCAGATTCAGACCGGACAAATACAGACGAACCTATTTAACTGCTCGTTCCTAAGTCTGGCCGATGGTATTCTAGAGAATAGCGGTTATCAGAGCAGTACACCTATCAACGTTGAACTGAGCAACTGTGTGCTGTGGAATACAGGAGGAAATGCCACCTTTAAGACAGAAGAGGGTAGCTTTATTACCAGTGAAACAACGGTTCAATACAGTCTACTGGACCAGGCCATCACTGGCTACACCAGCGGCCCTGGCAACCTGACCGCTACCAGTTTGCCGTTTGTCTCGACCAGCGATATCAGCCTGCCTAACACCTCGCCCGCCGTTAACGCCGGTAACCCCGCCAGTGTAACTATAGCCAGTGGACCTTACTCTGCCACCAGCCTGCCCCAAACCGATGTGGCTGCCAACCCTCGTATTGTGGGTAGTCGGGTAGACATGGGTGCCCTGGAAGTGCAGAACCCAACCCCTCCCTGTGGCACAGTGGTGTTTGTGACCGAAGCCGGAGCGGGTTTGCAGAATGGCAGCAGTTGGACCAATGCCTTCAGCGGCACGGCCCTGCAAACGGCCATCAACACGGCGGCCACCTGTGGGGCGCAGGTCTGGGTGGCGCAGGGCCTTTACAAACCCACCACCGGCACTGACCCCACCATCAGCTTTTCGATGAAAGAGGGCGTAGCGATCTACGGAGGCTTTGTGGGTACTGAAGGGCAACTGAGTGATCGGCCAGAGGTCAACCCCGTCACGGGCCAACCGTCCAGCAGTACCCTCTCGGGAGACATTGGCACATTGGGGGATTCTGGAGAGGATAGCGATAACACGGGTCATGTGATTAGCAATGGACCGGGTCTCACTGCCAGTGCTGTACTAGATGGCTTTATCATCACTAGAGGAAGAGGCTCTGATGGATCTGTTCTCTATGGAGGAGGGATGCGCAATGCAGAGGCTAGCCCAACAGTGCGCAACTGCTTCTTCATTAATAATTATGGAAATAATTGGGGAGGAGCAATTTACAATGAAAACAGTAGTCTTACAATCGTTAACTGTCGTTTTGCGTTCAATACAGCCACTGACGGTGGGGCGATCTACAATCTAGGAACAGGAACAATAACGATCACCGGGAGCTTATTTGAAAAACACACAAAATATGCCGGGGTTATTTATAGCACCGATAACGTTAAGTTAGTGGTCAGTAACAGCACGTTTCGCCAGAACTCGGGTAATGGTGGTGGGGTTTTCTATGATAATGGTAATACACAGTTGGAACTCACTGACTGCCTATTGGAAAACAATACGGCTGGAATAGGTAGCGTAATCTATCATTCCGGCCAGGGGGCTGTCAAGTTGACTCGTTGCCAATTTGTTAATAATTCCTCTACGGAGCAAGAAGGCGGAGCGGTGTATGGGCAAGACAGCAGTTTAGAAGCTGCTGATTGCCGATTTACGGGTAACTCGGCCGTAAAGGAGGGGGGAGCTGTTTTTTTTGGTGGAATTTCGCTTAAATTGACCAACTGTATCTTTGAGAATAACCGGGGAGGAGGAGACGGGGGCGGGGCGATTGAAGTCAACGGTGGTTCGGCCAGCCTGATTAACACCTCCTTTGTGAGCAACACGGCTACCAATGGAGGAGCGGTATTGTTCTATAGTGACAATTATCAGGTAACCAATTGCTCCTTTGTCAACAACGTAGCTATTGAGCAGGGCGGGGCTATCTACAATGCCGCCAACTCCCTACAAATTACCAACAGTTCGTTCCAGGGCAATCAGTCTCCACAGGGAGGAGCTTACTACAGCGATTATGGCGGACCGGCTCAACTGGTCAACTCAGCGCTGTTCAACAACGGCGGGGCTAACACGGTTGCGCTGTCAGGTGGAACTAGCCTATCGATCAGTTACAGTCTCTTTGAGCCCTCGGTAACGGGCTATATTGATGGGGGCAACAACCTCACCACCACCCTGACCCCCTTTGTGAGTACCACTTCTACCCAACTGCGTGACTGCTCAGTGGCCATCAACTCCGGCAGCAACCAGGCTTACAACGCGGTCAGCGGCCCGGCTACGGATCTGGCCGGTAACGACCGTCAGTATAATGGTGGCTTGATCGACCGGGGTGCCTACGAGTATCAGGGCAACCCCACTACACTAGCAGTAACCAACCCGGCTGTTAAGACGGCTACGGTAGGTCAGGCGTTCAGCCAGACCTTTACGGCCAGTGGTGGCAGTGGAACGTACAGCTTTAGTGTCGTTAACAGCAACCTGCCCTCCAGTTTGAGCCTGTCAAACAATGGTGTGCTGAATGGCACACCGACGGTGGCGGGCAGCTACTCAGTGCTGGTGCAGGTGAGTGATGCCAACGGCTGCGTGGGGATAGCCAGTACCGCTTATAATCTGGTGGTAACTGATGCTACGCCCACCATAACGGGCTTTGCGGTGGCACCCAATCGGGTTTGTGTCGGTAGCCCCATCACGTTTACGGCTACGATAGGGAATATAGCTGGCGACTATAGCTGGTCGCTTGAGAATGGTGGGCCTCCAATTGGTAGTCCAAGTCCTACTACTGCCACAGCTTTTAGTGTAGTATTAACAGCATTAGGGTCGGGTGTGCAAACCTTTACGTTAACAGTGAACAGCGGAGGACAACGGGTTACGGCCACCACAAGCCTAACCGTGAACGCCTTACCGATAGCTACCCTGATCAACAACGGTCCGCTAACATGCGCCCAGACCAGCGTAACGCTGACTGCTTCGGGTGGGACTAGCTATAGCTTCACCAATGGCAGTGGGCAGACAGTGCCGGGTAGTGGCAATATGCGCACCGTGAGTAGTCCTGGGACCTATTCGGTTACCGTGAGTGATGGAAATGGCTGTGTAAGTACGAGTAGCACAACCGTGGATCAGGATGTGACAGCGGCTTCGGTGAGCATTACACCTTCCAGCGCGACGCTGACCTGCGCCAATCCATCGGCAATCCTGACGGCTAACGGCACTGGTTCGGTATTATGGTCAACGGGCGAAACTAACCCGGCTATCACCGTATCGGCAGCAGGTACTTACTCGGTGACCTTGACCAACGGTAGTGGTTGCACCGCCACGGCCAGTGCAGTGATATCGGCTGATCAGAATGCGCCCTCGGTCAGCATTACCCCATCGAGTGCGACGCTAACCTGCGCCAGCTCATCGGTGAGCTTAACGGCGGTGGGTACGGGCAGTGTTTTGTGGAGCACGGGAGCTGCTACGCCGGTGATCACCGTCAACACGGCTTCCACCTACTCGGTGACGCTGACTAACAGTAGTGGTTGTACCGCCACGGCCAGCGTCACCATTGACAAACAGCCTGATCAGACCGTCGCTATTGTCCAGCAACCGGCCTCGGTTTCCAGCGCCACAGTCGGAAATGCGGTAATGACCGGTGTCTCGGTGAGTGGTCAGCCAACCAGCTATCAATGGTATAAAGACAACCTGAGTAGTCCTGTAACAGGACAGACTTCGGCTACTCTTAACCTGACCAATGTTCAACTGGCAGATGCGGGCAGCTATTCAGTAGTCGTTACCGGAACCTGCAATAGCCTTACGTCAAACGCCTTTAGTCTGTCGGTGACAACCCCAGTTGAGACGCTCCCATTTGCTATTACTGCTGTGACTACCGTGAGCTGTACGCCTATTGTTCCCAATCGGTTCAGCGTCAGCTTTACTCCACGTTACTCGGGCCTTAATGGACAACCGATTAGCTTTCAGGTGGTCAATGAACTGATTCCGACCACCGAGTCAGGGCCTTATACGCTACAGCTCTATACCGATAATCCGACCATTACCCTGACGGCGATTCAATCGGGAAACTCTAGCGAAAGCAGCTATATGTACAACTGGCTGGCCGCTTGCCAGACCTCTGAGGCTACAAATACTCCTCCAAGGCTGGTCACACCTATTGCCAGTCAGACAGCTATAGTGGATACCTATTTTACCTTTGTGATTCCCGATGGGACCTTCACAGATACCGAAACTCCGTTGAGCCTTCGCCTGTCAGCCAGCGGCCTACCGGCTGGCCTACACTTTGAAGGAGCTACGCTGAGCGGGGTGCCGTCCACTACGGTTGGCTCGCCTTTTTCGGTCACTGTTACAGCCACCGATCCGGGCAATCTCTCGGCGAACAGTCCTTTTCTGCTCACTATACTACCAGTTACGACCACACCACCCCCGACCCACCCCTTTGCCATTACGGGGGTTACAACCAACAGTTGTACCCCCGTGGCTGACCGGATCAATATCAATTTTAGCCCTCAGTATGTGGGATTGAACGGCCAGCCGATTGCGTTTGAGGTAGTCAATGAGTTGGCACCGACCACCGACCCGGCCCCCTATTCGCTGACACTCTACCGCGACAATCCGATTATTGTCCTTAAGGCTACGCAGACAGGCAGTGCTGATGTGGCCAGTTTCAGCTACAACTGGCTGGCTGCCTGTGCCTCCGTGGGGCAGGACAATACGGCTCCCCGCATCAACAGTCCTGTTGCCAGTCAGACGGCTACGGTGGGCATGAGTTACAGCCTGAACCTGATCAATACATTTCTCGATCAGGAAACTCCTAACAGTCTGACCTTAACGGCTAGTGGCCTTCCTTCGGGTTTGAGCCTGGCGGGCATGACCCTGAGCGGTACGCCAAGCCTGACAGGGGTATCAACGGTGGTGCTAACGGCAACTGATCCGGGTGGTCTTTCGGCTAGTACCAGTTTTAGCCTGACGGTTGTGCCTGATTCAGACGCCTTTGTAATTACGGGAGTACAGACGTTGAGTTGTGTGGTAGTAAGTGCCGGTCTACGATCAGTAGTCTTCCAGCCTCAATATGGCGGTGTGACGGGGCAACCTATCAACTTCCAGGTAGTCAATGAACTGGCGGCTACTACGGCACCGGGCCCCTACACGCTGAATTTGTACACCGACAATCCAGTGGTCACTCTGAAGGCCACTCAGGTGGGTACTGTGGGGGAGGCTAGTTTCAGTTATACCTGGTTGTCGGGCTGTGGCAGCCCACGTCTGGCGGCCACTGAGTCAGGTACAGGTTTGCAGGTGAAGGTGCTTGGCAATCCGATTGCTGGTCCATCGGTAGAAGTAGAAATTCGAGGTGTAGGAGGCCAGCAAGTGAAGCTCGAACTGGTTGATTTGAAAGGACGGCAGTTACAAGCTCATTCCATCGGGCAGGCTACCGAGGTAGAGCTTATCAAGCTAGAGGCCGGTTCATTACCCAGTCAGTGTATCCTCCAGGTGAGTACACGTACTCAGCAACAGGTGATCAAACTGCTCAAACCCTGATAGAACCGCAACGCATAAATGAAAAAAACGCTGGCTCCGAAAAGGGCTGGCGTTTTTAATTCGCAACAAGTTAGTGCTCAACCCAATTCCTGAACGTAATAGTAAGGATGAAGCCTTTAGACAATCAATTTCTGTTTAGGGCCCTGCTAATTTGGGAATATACAATAAAGTGCGTCAGGTTATGATTTGCTAGCCTGACGCACTTTATTATACACTTTCTGATTTCGGGTAGAAAATCTTTGGAAAGCAACTCACCTTTGGGTTTAGCCAACTCCTCATAGTTTTCTCCTCTAAATAGAGATGACTCGTATCCGCTGATTGCTCGATACGAGTCAATTGGTAATAAGTCAGGATAAACTCCGGTAAGAGGTATTCGACTAAGGGCAAGAAGCTTTCCGAAGCGAGTCGGTTTGATCCTTAATCAAACCTAGATAAATACAACGCTCTCCAAACTTTTGACCTTGATCCCCAGTTGAATTTACAAATGTAAGTAAGGCTGTAAAGTGAAAAAACCTTCAAAACTTATCGTTTTAAAGGTTTTATTTTTTTAGTGGGAGTTGAGGGATTCGAACCCCCGACCCTCTGCTTGTAAGGCAGATGCTCTGAACCAACTGAGCTAAACTCCCGTGTTTTTATTTTTTGCCGCCCGATTGTTGTCGTTTGGGAGTGCAAATATAGAGGTGTTTTGAGGCTTTATGCAAGCATTTCTATGAAAAAAAATAAACTTTTTTCTAATCCGCTGATAGCCAGTAGTGAGTAGCTACTCAAAATTTAGATATAAGGTTATTGAGTGTGTCGTTAGTCGATTGATGCCAATACCAGCCGTATTCGACGTGGGCCGGTAGAGGTTCAGCAGACCATGGGAAAACCGAAGTTCGGGCGCAAACTTGAAAAATTCGAAAAACTGCTCGAAGCCAATCCCGTATTCAACCGACAGATCCATGTTGCCCGTACTGAGTCGACTCGCACCCTGAAGTTCCTTCCGTCGGACATTTGTTTCGATACTGAATGAGCCACCCGCCAGCAAATACATCCGGCTGTTATTGCGCCGTTCGGATTTATATTTTAGTAGAAGTGGTAAATCGACCCAGGTCGATTCGCGGGTTTCGGTACGCTGGCTACCGCCCGGATAATCGTAGTGAACTTCCCGGCTATAGAGCGATACGGCCGGAGTCAGCCGAAGGTCGAATCGGTCGTTGAGAAAGGCATTTAGTACAAAACCAACCCGAAAACTGGCCTTGTTGGGCGAATAAATGCGATAGGCTGAGTCGGCGGTTAGGTAGGATGGACTGTAGCCGACGCTGAATCGGGTAATGGGAGCCGCAAAAAAGAAACCGTAGTGAAGCTCTTTATCATCGTAGCGCTCCAAGTGCTTACGTACATATTTGTAGCCCTGCGCCTGCGTTTGCGTGCTCAGTGTGCAGAACAGCAGCAAACCCGCCAATAGCCGCATTGCCGTTCGGTTAGTTATTTGTGGCCTATGTAGATCGATGCGATGCCGAAAGTAAGGGGTATCCATTTAGTCTTGGTAAATCCAGCCGTTTCGTAGATACGCAGAAAGTCAGATCCATCGGGGAAAGCCTGCACCGATTCGGGCAGGTATGTATAGGCCGATGCATCTTTGCTCACCACGCGCCCAATAAGCGGCAGAATAGTGCGGGAGTAAAAGCTGTATAGCTGCTTAAAAGGAAACTGACGCGGGTTCGAAAACTCCAACACCACACAGACACCACCGGGACGAATGACCCGATTCATATCCGTTAAACCTTTCAGCAGATTCTCAAAGTTACGTACACCAAACGAAACGATGACAGCATCGAATTCATTGTCTCCGAAAGGTAAACGTTCTGAGTCGCCCGTCCGCATCTCAATAATATTGTCGACACCGCGTTGCTGCATCTTCTGCCGACCAACGGCGAGCATGCCTTCCGAGATGTCGACACCAACAATTTTTTCGGGGTTCAGGGCAAGCGCTTCCAGCGCAAAATCGCCGGTGCCGGTGGCAATATCCAGAATCGTTTTGGGCGCGTATGGTTTTAATTCCCGAATGGCCCGTTTGCGCCAGAGAATGTCTATGCCACCGCTCAGAACATGATTCAGCAGGTCGTATTTAGGCGAAATGCTATCGAACATTTCGGCAATCTGCTCGCGCTTGGAGGTATCTTTATCTTTATAAGGAACAACAGCCATCTTTCAATGAGCGAATGAGTGATTGAGTGAATGAGCGAATAGATTAGCCATCAAATAATCACTCATTCGCTCATTCACTCATTACAAAGGTAGTGCGATAACAGTACGTTTTGGGCGAAAGTTTGATATTTCAGTTGGTTATGTGTAGATTTCCAATTGGTGCTACTCATTTCATACAACCTAATCCGTTATGCTTCCCCTTCTTGTATCTGCTTTGCTGGCGATCCATTCATGGGCCGGACAGCCGCCTATTGACGATAAACTGGCTAAAAAAGCCCACAAAATCCACCAGCGTGTACTCACGCTCGATACCCACGCCGATGCGCCTATTATGATGAAAAAAGAGGGATTCGATGTGGGAGTAGCGCACGATACCAAACGCGACCAGTCGCAGATCGATTTTCCGCGGATGAAACAGGGAGGAATGGATGCTATGTTTTTTGCGGTCTATACCTCACAGGGACCGCGCACGCCCGAAGGCCATGCCGATGCCAAACGTGATGCGCTGAATCAGTTCGACCTAATTCACCAGGCTCTCAAAAAGTATCCGAACCTGGCCGAACTGGCCACCTCCCCAGCCGATGCCTACCGGATTCAGAAAGCCGGAAAACGGGCGGTGTTTGTTGGTATGGAAAATGGCTATCCGGTGGGCGACGATCTGTCGATGCTTCAGAAATACTACGACCTGGGCGCTCGCTACATTACCCTTACACACTTTGCCAACAACCTAATCGGCGACTCATCGACCGATCCCGATGGGCCAATGTACGGCGGCCTTAGCGATTTTGGCAAAAAAGTCGTGGCCGAAATGAACCGGCTCGGCATTCTGATCGATGTGTCGCACGTAGCCGACAGTACGTTTTATGATGCGCTGGCCCTCTCGAAAGCACCCATGATTGCGTCGCACTCCAACTGCCGGGCCATCTGCGATTTTCCACGCAACATGACCGACGATATGATTAAGGCGCTGGCGGCCAAAGGGGGCGTTGTGCAGGTCAATTTTGTGAGCGATTACCTGAAAAAACCGTCGGACGAACACCGGGCCGCTAAAACCAAAATTCGGATGGCGCGGGTTGGCAAGGTGATGACACCTGAAATGGAAGCCCGCATTCAGGCGCAGAGCGATTCGGTAGAAAAAGTATATGCTTCTGAACGGGCCAGCCTGTCCGACATTGCCGATCACATCGATCATATTGTCAAACTGGTCGGTATCGACCATGTGGGTATTGGTTCTGATTTCGACGGCGGTGGTGGCGTTAATGGGCTGGAAGATGTGAGCCAGATCGAAAACCTGACCGCCGAACTGGTCCGCCGGAACTACTCAGAAGCCGACATTGCCAAGATCTGGGGCGGTAATTTGCTGCGTGTATTGGGCCAGGCGAAGGTGGAGTAATCCTGGATAAATGGACCAGTAAGAACGGTAAAGAAAGGGCTTCGTGCCCTTTTGTTGTAAAAAGCAACATTCGTTCGCATGAACCGTTCCGACTTCCTGAAAACCTCGGCTCTTGCCGGAGCTTCGCTGATTACCGATCCTGCTCAGGTTCGGGCTTTTATTACGCGTAAACCTGCTCAGAAATACCGTACGGCGCTGGTTGGCGCTGGTTGGTGGGGGGGCAATATCCTTCGCTGTGCTGTTCAGGCGGGCGAGTCGAAAATTGTCGCGCTGTGCGATGTCGATACGCGTCAGCTTCAGAAAACCAGCGAAGAACTCAGCAAACTGACGTCCGATAAACCCAAAATCTATCGCGATTATCGGGAAATGCTGGCGACCGAAAAGCCCGAAATCGTTATCGTCGCTACGCCCGACCACTGGCACCCGCTCATTGCCATTGCAGCGATGCAGGCCGGAGCGCACGTGTATGTAGAAAAGCCCATTAGCCATACCATCAATGAAGGAAAGGCAATGGTAAAAACGGCTCGGCAAACGGGACGTATCTGTCAGGTCGGTACGCACCGGCGCGTGTCGCCCCATAACGTATCGGGTATGGAGTTTCTGAAATCGGGGAAAGCCGGAAAAATCGGGATGGCACGGGCGTTTGTCTACTATGCTGGTGGGGCCGGACAGCCAACACCCGATGGCGAAGCACCCAAAGAAATGGACTGGAATATGTGGTGCGGCCCCGCGCCATTACGGGCCTACAATCCGGCGATGCACCCCCGCGGCTGGCGTAATTTTCTGGACTATGCCAATGGTACACTGGGCGACTGGGGCATTCACTGGCTGGATCAGATTTTGTGGTGGACCGACGAGAAACATCCACGCAAAGTGTACTCGACTGGTGGGCGGCCTATTCGTCGCGACAGCACCGATGCGCCCGACCACCAGGTTGCTACCTACGAATTTGAAGGCTTTACGGCCATTTGGGAGCAGCGGAACTTTGCCGGTAACTTTGCCGAAAAAACGCACCCTCAACAAGCCGTAGGGGTTTATTTCTACGGTACCGAAGGAACGTTCCATATGGGCTGGCTCGACGGCTGGACATTCTACCCTTCCGACCCGAAAAAGCCGGTGATTCATCAGGATGCGCAACTAAACAAGCCCGACGATCAGAACATTGCGCAGCTTTGGACTAATTTCCTCGATAGTATCAAAACCAACAAAACACCTATCTGCGATATTGAAATTGGGCACCGCTCCACCAACATGGCGCTGTTGGGTATGCTATCGATGAAACTGGGCCGGAGCGTGGAATGGGATGGTAGCCAGATCGTGAATGATTCTGATGCCAATAAACTCCTGAGCCGTGCCTATCGGGGCGAATGGCAGTATCCGGTATAATGGCAGGGCTGTTAAGTGCTCTTTTTCAACGCCGAAGGCGTGTCAGGATTATAGTAAAAGAGACTGTAAGAATCTGTTTTTAGCCCCGAAGGGGTGAAAGAATGTCACCCCTTCGGGGCTAAAATGGATAAAATATGCCTTTATACTATAATCCTTTCATCCCTTCGGGATTAGCACTTAACAGCCCTGCGGTGTAATGAGGTTTTTGGTTATCTTTGTTTTAGAATCGGGCCGCACGGACACCCGCTCTGAAGTTCAATGAAAGAGATATTTTTTCTGATTGAAGAAGCTGAAGAAGGCGGATATATTGCATCGGCTATCGGTGAGTCTATTATCACCGAAGCCGATACATTAGACGAACTTAAAGCTAATATTAAGGAAGCGACAATCTGTCATTTTGAAGAAGGACAAGCGCCGAAAGTTGCACACCTTCATTTCGTGAAAGATGAAGTTTTGAGCTTGCTATAGAAAAGTGACCGAAAAAAAAAATATGTCGCTTAATTTTGATTGTGTAGTGGGGGCGCTTTCTCTCCGCTTTAGTTTTGTGAAATGAAAACCCCGCGCGACCTCAAAGGTGAATCACTCGTTAAATTATTAGGAAAGCATTTCGGCTATGAACAAACTCGTCAGGAAGGAAGTCATATCCGCTTAACGACTGCGCAAAACGGCATACATCATTTAACTGTTCCCAGGCATAATCCTGTACGCCTGGGAACATTGAATAAAATTTTATCGGATGTTGCTAGCCATTTTGGAATTACCCGGGAGCAAGTGATTAATCAATTATTTAACTAGCTGCTCTGTTTTCGGCAATTAAACTGTCTTCGTCCCAGCCTTCGTCGACGCGGAGGGTAGTGGCATTGCGGTCGGCCTGGATAACGCGATCAAGTTCCTGTTGATTTTGCCGGACAGCATCGAAATATTCATCATCGTTACGGATGGCCGACAGGCGTTTCAGGGTGCGTTCATCGTGCCGGAAGAACATTTTTGCTGCACGGTTGGCTTCATGAGCCCGGTGCCCCAACAGCGTAAGCGCATCGACGCCTACCCGCAGGCTGGTGTCGAAGGTTTCCCGGTATATATGCAGCATACCCGCATTCATCAGGTCGTAGGCATCATAGCGGTTGGTCGACCGAACGAGGATGTGTAATTCGGGAAAATGCTTTTTTACGGTTTCGATCAGTTCCAGCCGTTTTTCTTCATCGGCAATGGCAATTACAATGACTTTTGCTTTGGCTGCCCCGGCTATTTCGAGCAAATCATGGCGGCTGGCATCGCCATAAAACACGTTATAGCCCATTTTTCGGAGCCGATACACATTCTCGCCATTACTGTCGAGAACCGTTGTGCCGACGTTGTTGGCTTGCAGAAAACGACCTACCGTACTGCCAAAATGCCCATAGCCAACAATAATAACCTCGTTGTCCTGTTCAACAATATCGCTTTCGGGCTCTTCGGTTTTAGCTTCCTTGAGCCCCAGGCGAGGTAGTATCAGTTTTTCGTTAATGAGCATAACCAGGGGCGTAAAGGCCATGCTGATAGCAACAACAGCCGTCATCGTATCCGTGATTTCTTTCGACAGAATCCCTTCCTGCGAGGAGAAACTGAACAATACAAAGGCAAATTCGCCGATCTGGCAAAGACCAAAACTGAAGATGGCATTCTGGTCGCTGGAGAGCGAAAACGATTTGCCCAGCACAAACAGAACGGCCAGCTTACAGAGCATAATACCGAACACTAGCCCCAGAATGAGCCACGGATTCGCCAGTACCAGCGAGAAGTCGATGGAAGCCCCAACAGCAATGAAAAACAGGCCTAGCAACAGGCCTTTGAAGGGGTCGATATCGCTTTCGAGTTCGTGGCGATATTCGCTGTTGGCCAGTACCACACCTGCCAGAAACGTACCCAGTGCCGGACTCAGACCAACGGTTGTCATCAGAACTGCAATGCCAACAACGAGCAGGAGTGCCGTTGCGGTAAACATTTCGCGCATACCAGTGCGGGCAATGATCCGGAAAAGGGGAGGAGTTGCATAGCGTCCGGCAATAACCACGGCGGCCACCGAACTCAGCACAACAATTGGCTGAAGCCACGATGGTAGCGATGCAACCAGTGTTGCGCCACCATGCTCACCGCCCTCGCCATGTGCTGCTGGCTGAGTGGCCAATAGCGGAAACAGCGCCAGCATAGGAATGACGGCAATATCCTGAAAGAGTAATACCGAAAAGGAACTTTGGCCCGCCGGGGTTTTCATGAGCCCTTTTTCGTTTAGCGACTGGAGTACGATAGCCGTCGACGACATGGCCGTAATCATGCCCAGGGCCAGCGACTGTTTCCAGTCGATGCCAAACGCCATGGCTAAGCCTGCAACCACAACCGAGGTGCCACCAACTTGCACACCGCCCATACCCAGAATGGATTTACGCAGCCGCCACAGCCGCGATGGTTCCAGTTCCAGACCAATAACAAATAGCATAATCACAACGCCAAACTCGGCAAAGTGCATAATGTCGGTGCCTTCCTGCCCAATAAACTCCAAACAACTGGGGCCAATCAGAATGCCAGCCAGCAAATAGCCCAGTACGGAGCCAAGGCCCAGCTTTTTGGCAATAGGAACCATTACGACAGCGGAGGCCAGATAAACCATCGCCTGGAAGAAAAAAGAGTGTTGCATGGTGGTTGAGTAGCTTGTGGACGATCTTCGTCAGGCTTGTTGAGGTAGTTGCAAAGCAGGCAGTAGGTCGTTGAAATAGGTTGCTTCTTTATAGTTCAGTGTCGTTAACTGATCGCTGGCCAGAGTTTTCAGGATTGTCTGATATTGTTGCCCATATTGCTCAATGCCTTCTTTGGTGAGCCGATACGTGCCATACATAACGAAGGGAGGGAGGTATTCCATTTTACAGAGGTGGGCCGTTTGCTCCAGCGGAGTTAGAAATTCGCAGACCGGAAAACGATTGCGCCCCGTTTCGGTATAGGCTTCAGGGCCTCCACCGCACGAAATCATACACATCAGTTTTTTGCCCACCAGCGCATTGCCGTGGGTGCCATAAGCCCAGTTATGTTCCAGTACCAGATCGAGCCATTGTTTCACAATAGCCGGGCTACTATACCAGTAAAACGGATGCTGAAAAACAATGATGTCGTGCTGAAGAAGTAGCTTTTGTTCATAGGCGACATCAATGAACATATCGGGGTAGCGCTCATACAGATCGTTAAACGTTACGTTTTTCAGATTGCGGCTGTAGTTGATGAGTGCACTATGTACATTCGATTTACTTAATGCCGGGTGGGCAAACTGGATCAGTACTCGGGCCATACGTTTGAAAAAAGTGGTCGCGAACACCGATCTGTGGCGTTCAGTCTACAAGTCAACAGGAGAAAAGGCCGTTAGGGTTCCTTACAAACAATCGACATCGGCCACAATACTAACCTGTCGCAGGCCTTTATCGATCAGAATATCGTTTATCCGTTCCTGAATATAAGCCTTTACGGCCTTTACATTTACTTTGTCGCGTTCTAGTTTGATCAGAATATCGAACAGAAACTGATTTCGGATTCGCTCTACGAGTGGTTCTTCGGGGCCGAGCACACGGCTGCTGCCCAGCACATCGGTCAGTTCGGCGGCTAATCGTTCGGCGGCCTGATGGCTGATGTGCCGTTCCTGATGGCGTACCGTTAGCTTGATGAGCCGCGCAAAGGGAGGATAATTAAAATCCTGCCGCTCCTGAATTTCTTCTTCATAGAGCCCTTTATAATCGTTGGCAATAATTTTTTGCAGAACGCTTTGCTGTGGATTGCTGGTCTGAATCAGTACGGTTCCCTGCCGACCCGCCCGGCGTCCGGCCCGCCCGCTAACCTGGGTCAGCATCTGAAAGGCCCGCTCGGTGGCCCGGAAATCGGGGAAGCGAATGAGTCGGTCGGCATCGAAAATACCCACCAGACTGACATTGTCGAAATCGAGTCCTTTCGTAATCATTTGCGTGCCAACAAGCATATCCACCTGTCCGCTCTCGAATTCCTGAATAATTTGCTGGTAAGCATTTTTCGCACGGGTTGTGTCCAAATCCATCCGCAACACCCGCGATCCGGGGAAATAAATCTGTAGCTGATCTTCGAGCTTTTCGGTTCCGAAGCCAATGGTTCGCACTTTGGTTGAACCGCAGGTTGGGCAAAGGCGTGGCACCTGTTCTTTGTGGCCGCAGTAATGACACCGAACTTCGGCATCGCGCTGATGATAGGTCAGGCTAACGGCGCAGTTGGGGCATTCGGCGGTCCATTCGCAATCTTCGCACTGGATGTAGGGCGAATAGCCGCGCCGGTTCTGAAACAGGATGCTCTGTTCTTTGCGCTCCAGATTGTTTTCCAGTGCATTCAGCAGGGCCGACGAAAACTCGTTTTTCATCGTTTTCTGCTTTTTCTCCTGTCGGGTATCAACCAGCATGATGTTGGGCAGGGTGGCTTCGCCAAAACGCTGAAATAGCTCAACCAGCCCATAACGCCCTTGTTTAGCCTGGTAGTAGGTTTCGAGCGAGGGCGTTGCCGAACCAAGCAATACTTTGGCCTGCTGCCAGTGAGCCAGCATCATGGCTACATCGCGAGCATGATAGCGCGGGGCCGGATCGTGCTGTTTGTATGATGTTTCATGTTCTTCATCGACGATAATGAGCCCCAGGTTATCGAACGGCAGAAATATCGACGACCGAACGCCCACAACAAACTGATACTGACCGGAAACTACACCTTTCCAAACCTCAACCCGTTCGTTGTCCGAGAATTTGGAGTGATAGATGCCCATCTTATCACCAAACACTCGCTGCAAACGAACAACAATCTGGGTCGTAAGTGCAATTTCGGGCAGGAGGTAGAGCACCTGTGAGCCACTGTCGAGCGCCTGCTGAATCAGTTGGATATATACTTCCGTTTTGCCACTTCCCGTGATGCCATGAAACAATACAATATTTTGCGTAGCAAACTGTTCCATGATCTGTTGCGAAGCCGTTTGCTGAGCCTCGGTCAGTTTAATCTCAACCTGCGAAACGGGTGAATTGTCGGAGAAACGAGGCTGAATAACCTCAAACGTTTCGAAAACGCCATTTTTGATCAGCGTCGACAACGACGATTGTGAGAGCGCTTCGTCCTGGTTGAGGATGGATTTGTCGAGCCCTTTCTGATTAAGAGCCGGGTTGCGCTGCATCGGAATGTGGCTCAGGTAACGCATCACCACCTCCTGTTGTTTCGGGAGTTTTTCGAGCCGTTGTAGTAGGGCCAGCAACTGCTCTTTTTCTTCATAATTGCGATGCAGCCGTACCTTCCGTATCATTTTCGGGATGTATTTTTCTTTTACTTCCTCGAACACAATAACGGCTTTTTTGCCAATCAGTGATTTGATCAGAGCTGGCACATTGCCGCCTTCGCCAACCAGCCGACCCAGTTCGTCATACGATAGAGCCGGTTGTTTTTTTAGTTCGGCCAGTAGGGTCGATTCGAAATCCGTAAGCAATTCCGGATAGTCGAAATCTGGATTAAACTGCACTTTCGACTGGCTGGAAATCTTCAGGCCCGACGGTAGGGCTACACTCATTACATCGCCAATGCTGCACATGTAATAGTCTGAAATCCATCTAAATAACTCTAATTGGTAACTTGTTATTAATGGATACTCGTCAAGTATTTCACTGATGTAACGAGCCTGATAGTTGCTCGGAGGAGTATTATGTAACCTTGCTACTACTGCTGTATATACTCTACTGTTCTTTTTTCCAAAAGGCACAATTACTCTGGCACCAATTTTGACAATATCGGCCATTCCTCGCGGAACCCTGTAGGTGAATAACCGGGGTACGGGTATCGGTAAAATTAAATCAGCAAAGAATGTAACTTCTTCGGCCGAAAATGACGAAAAGAGAGAGTAGGGCTGATTTTCCACAAGCAAAACAGTACGATAGGTAAAGATAGCCAGAAAACAGGCACTTGCTGGCAAAGGATTTGTCTAATAGAGGCCTGTCCATTCGCCGGAATAAACTTATCCAATGGACCAAAGGAAACTATAGAAAAAGCTATGTATATAAAACATGGTATATAGTTTATTTGATGGGCAAATGCAGAGTAACATAAATTTTACATAAAACCAGCCTTATCCATGACTCACCTGTACTTAACTTTCACGAATCGCTTTCGAAATGGCCTGCTGGCCGTTATTGTGTTTTCCATGTGTGTGTCGGCTGCACAGGCTCAGATACAGGGAACCATTTTTCGGGATTTTGACCTGAATGGAATTCGTTCTGATACGTTACCTATCGAAGTCGGTATCGCCGGGGTTCTTGTTCGCGCTTTTGTCGAAACCAGTAAAACACCAATTATAACCCTAACCGATAATGCCGGGGCTTTTTCTTTTTCTGATGTAGACATTCCAGCCGGAAAACAGGTTCGGATCGAGTTTGAAAATTTACCGTCTGGTTACTATAATGGTCCCTACGGAGCCAATAGCAGAACAAGCGTTCAATTTGTTAGAACACCCGCCAGTCGTGTAAATCTGGGCATTAACTATCCATCCGATTATTGCCAGCCAACAGGCGTCCGGTTAGCCGTTCCGTGCTACATCAATGGCAATTCACAAACTACAACGGATGCTAATGGCAATCCGGTTCCTGCTGACAAACAATCGGGCCTGGGCGATGCGCTTGTTGGGCTGGCTTATGAAGCCAATGGTATGGCTGGTGCCTCGAACTTCGCTCCCGATCATTTGGCCACGGCCGGGCAGGTTGGTGCTATATGGGCGCTGGCTTATCAGCGACGTACAAAAAAACTATTTAGTGCAGCCGTCGTGAAACGCCATATGAGTTTTGGCCCTCTCGGAACAGGCGGAATTTATGTGACGGATATGGCTACTGGTGCAACCAGTAACTTTATTGACCTGAAAACCATTGGTATTGATACGGGCGACGATCCGCACAGTGATTTATTTGGCGACAAAACCCAGGCCAGCACGGATGCCGGAACGATGGGTGCGATGGGACGGCTGAGCATTGGCGGCATGGATATGTCGGAAGATGACAAAACGCTATATCTGATAAACCTGAAAGATCGAAAGCTCTACGGCGTTTTTCTGAACACACCAGCACACGTTCCAACGGCTGCCGATGTTAAATCGTGGGCTATTCCTGATCCGGGCTGCTCAAATGGCGATTTCCGGCCCTGGGCCGTAAAGGTACACCACGGTAAGGTGTACGTTGGGGTGGTGTGCTCGGCCGAAACATCGCAGCAACAGAGCGATCTGAAAGCAACCATTTATCGCTTCGATCCCACATCAAACTCCCCTGTCTTTGAGACAGTATTGTCGTTTCCACTGGATTTCCGGCGGGGTATAGCCGATGCTACCTACGATCCGGCTTTCCCTGATCAGGCCTGTACCAAATATGACCACTGGTTACCCTGGACCGATGCCTGGCCTGCGCCTTGTGGGCAGGGGGTTGCTCCTTATTTTGTGATGTATCCACAACCGATCGTTTCTGATCTGGAATTTGATGATGACGGATCAATGATCATCGGCTTCCTGGACCGCTTTGGCCACCTGGCCGGAGTTGCCAATCACGACCCTCAGGGTAATGGCTTTTATGATGGCTTTACGGGCGGAGATCTTCTAAGAGCATTTAATGATAATGGTACGTATGTACTGGAAAGCAATGGGCATTCAGGCACGCGCACCGGTAGTGGAGTCGGTAACAACGAAGGGCCGGGCGGTGGCGAATTTTACGGGAAAGACAACTGGTTCTTTATCGATCATTATGGCCATTCGGAAGTAACGAATGGGGCGCTGGCATTGGTGCCTGGCTATAATGAAATTCTTACGTCGGCTTTTGATCCAATCGAGAATATCTTCCAGTCGGGTGGCTTGAAAGTGTTTAATAACCACACTGGCCAAAGCGCCCGCAATTTTGTTTTGTATACCAACAGTCCCGGGTCATTTGGGAAGGCATCGGGCCTGGGCGACGTAAAGGCCCTGTGCGACCCTGCTCCGGTTGAAATTGGCAACCGCGTCTGGTATGACGATAATCGGGATGGGATTCAGGATGCATACGAACCCGGAATTGATGGGCTTGTGCTAACCTTACACGATATGGAAGCCAACGGAACGCAAATTGCCACGCAAACAACTCACAACGGCGGCCAATATTATTTCAACAATGCTACCGTGCCGGGAGGACTACAGTTTGGTCATACCTATGAAGTTCGGATGGATACGGCACAGTTGGCACAGTTAAATTTAAGCGCCCCGAATGCTCAGCCAGCAGCATCGGGTGGGCGGTTAGCGGCCCGGGCCGCAGGAGCCCGTAAAGCAGCCCCGTCTCGGTTCTATTTCCTCTCGCCAGCTAACCGCTCCGATTTCCAGGACGGCGACCTGCGCGATTCAGATGCGCAGATGAATGGTACGTATGCCTTTATGTCGGTAAAAACGATGGATGCCGGGCAGAATGATTTTACGTACGACCTGTCGGTCTATTCATGTCCGGCACTAACTACCGAGCGCGACACCATTCGGCTATGCGCTGGCGCTACCGTTGATTCGGTTGCGGCTCAGGGCTATTATTTGAGTCGTGCCGATTCTGTACGGTTCGTCTTGTTTAGTAGCCCGCAATCAGGAACGGCCATGTACGAAAATTCGGGCGTTGTGCTGGGCACCGTAAAACCAGATGCCAGCAATCGGGCTGTGTTATATAGTCCGCTTATCAATACAACTGGCAATGCCTCGGTACAAAATCAGTATGTATATGCCATTATTTATCCCACTCCCGAAAACCCCGCCTGTCGGCAATCGGGCTATACGGTTCTGGAAGTTAAGCCGTCAGTAGCCGCTACAGCTACCGGAGGAACACTGACCTGCGCAACAACAACCATTACGCTGACGGGCAAAGCGCAGAACCCTGATGGCACGGAAGCTACTGGAGCCAGTTATGCCTGGCATGGGCCCAATAGCTTTAGCAGCACAGGGCAAAATCCCGTCGTAAATCAGCCGGGAACTTATACGCTGACCGTTACTGACCCTGCCTGCCAGGCTTCGCTGATTAGCACAACTGCCCAAGTACTGGCCGATACGGCTAAGCCTGCCTTGATGGCTACCGGCGGAACGTTGCCCTGTACAGGGTGTACGATCAAACTACATGCCGATGCACCGGGCGCAACACTGACCTGGACCGGTCCCAATGGCTTTTCGAGTAGCGAAACCGATCCCGAAGCGAAAGATCCCGGCGAGTATACCGTAATGGCTACCGGAACCAACGGCTGTTTAACCGTCGTTCGGGTTGTGGTCTGGCCTTATCTGGATCCTTGCCTGAATGCCAGACCTGTTTGTTTGCCAGTGTTAATAGTACGGATCAAACGATAGACGGGAATATTCCGCGAAAGCCCTCAACGACGCAACCTTTGAGGGCTTTTTGTGTGTTAGGATTTCGTGGTGCGGTTTTCGCCTTCGTTACTGTCTATGGAAGTAGTTGATGTTATTATTGTGGGTGGTGGGCCCTGTGGGCTGGCTGCCGGAATTGAAGCAACCAAAGCAGGACTGAGCCATCTGATTCTGGAGATGGGGAGTCTGACAGAATCTATTCGGCAGTATCCGCGACGGATGCGCTTTTTTTCGACCGCCGAGAATATCGAAATTGGTGGTATTCCGTTTCCCATTTCAGGCGTAAAAGCCGGGCGCGACGAAGCACTTCAGTACTACCGGAAAGTAGCGGCTTATTATCACCTCAACTTTAAACTCTTTCAGGAGGTCTGGGATGTTCGGAAAACCGACGAGCTGTTTACTGTATCGACAACATCGGGCGCGCAGTATCAGGCCCGAAAAGTAATTATGGCAACGGGCTATTTTACCCGGCCCCGCTGGCTTGGTATTCCCGGCGAAAATCTGCCGCACGTGTCGCACTACTACGATGAACCCTTTAAGTATTCGTTTACAAACGTAGTCATTGTGGGCGCATCAAACTCGGCGGTCGAAGCGGCTCTGGAACTCTATCGGCACGATGTAAACATAACCGTTGTGCATCGGGGAGAGGATTTTAGGAGCACGGTCAAGTACTGGCTCGTTCCCGATGTGAAAAACCGGGTGAAAGAAGGTAAAATTAAAACCGTATTCGATTCGGTCGTAACGCAGATTGGCAGCAAAACTGTAACGGTCAATAACCTGAAAACGGGAGAAGAAAGCCAGCTCCCCGCCGATTTTGTCCTGGTGCTAACCGGCTACATACCCGATGCCGAACTGCTGCGCCGGTGCGGAATCGAACTGGATCCGGTTACGCAGGTGCCTGTTTATAACAAAGAAACATTCGAAACCACCGTGCCGGGGCTTTATGTCTGTGGAACTGTGATGGCCGGAATTTTTACCGAAAAAGTATTTATCGAAAATGGCCGCGAACATGCGCAGTCGATCATCGACCATATTATGGGCCGCGAAGTGCATAAGGTTAAAGAATTGATTCAGCGGATTTAACCGTAAGACCCTGCCTTTTTTAAAATAGACTGCCGATTGGGATGATTTTTACACGCTAATTAGCCCAATCGGCAGTCTATTTTAGGCAATACACGGTAGCATAGAACAGAAAACAGGCATAAGATTTAACTTGCACACTTATTACCTGACCCATCCTGTTTTATGTGCAAGATTCGTCTGTTGCTTATACTTGGTCTTTTTTCTTCTCTTTCGTTAGCCCAAACCTCTACACCCACCGACTGGACCAATCAGTATTGGACGGCCCGCTGGATACTCCACCCAACGGCTCCAGCCCGGCAGTATGGTGTGTATCATTTCAGAAAATCATTCGATCTGGCGCAGAAACCAAACCGATTTGTTGTGCATGTATCGGCCGATAATCGTTATCGGTTGTTTGTAAATGGCAAAGCCGTAGCCATAGGGCCCGCCCGGAGCGACACGCAAAACTGGAACTATGAAACCATTGATCTGGCTCCTTACCTACAGGCAGGCCGGAATGTGCTGGCCGCACAGGCCTGGTATATGGGCGAAGGTGCGCCGTTTGCTCAGATGAGCTATCAGTTCGGTTTTTTGTTGCAGGGCGATGGGCCAGTCGAAAAAGTTGCCAATACCGACGCTAGCTGGAAAATAGTTCATAACCCTGCCTACTCGCCCATTAAAAACGATATACCGAAACTACGTACCTACATTGTTGTGGGCGATGGCGATCGGGTCGATGCCGCTCAGTATCCATGGGGGTGGGAGCAACCTGGTTTCGACGACACTCATTGGGTGGCTGCTAAACCGCTAAATTTTCCAACTAAGCCACGTGGTCTGGGAACAGACGGTAACTGGGGGCTGGTGCCGCGTATGATTCCGATGATGGATGAAAAACCACTTCGGTTGTCAACGGTTCGGCGGACCGAAAACGGCAAAATGGAGAATGCTTTTTTGCAGGGAAATGCCCCCGTAACGGTTCCTGCCAATACAAAAGCCGTGTTTCTGCTCGATCAGGGCTATTTGACCAACGCTTATCCAGAGCTAACCGTTAGCCAGGGTAAGGCGGCAACCATAACACTTGCCTATGCCGAAGCCTTAATCGATGCTAAAGGCCGGAAAGGGAACCGGAACGAGATTGAAGGGCGAACCTTACGCGGTTTCGAAGATCAGTTTATGGCCGATGGTGGTAGCAAACGCACGTTTCGGCCACTCTGGTTTCGAACGTACCGGTATCTGCAACTGACGGTCGAAACCAAACAGGATCCGCTTGTTCTCGATGATCTGATTGGCCAATATACAGCCTATCCCTTCGAAGAGAAAGCCCGGTTTTCTGCCAACGCAGCCACACCAGGTGTAGATGCACCTGGCGACACTACATTGAAAGCCATCTGGAACGTAGGTTGGCGAACGGCCCAACTTTGCGCTGGCGAAAATTACTACGATTGCCCCTACTACGAGCAGTTGCAGTATACGGGCGATACCCGCATTCAGTCGATGATTTCGCTCTATGTAACGGGCGACGATCGCCTGATGCGGAAAGCGATTATGGATTATGACCATAGCCGGTTTAACGACGGACTTACGCAGAGCCGATATCCATCAGCCGATTTTCAGGTTATCCCTACGTTTTCGCTGTTCTGGGTTTGTATGATTCACGACTACTGGATGCATCGGCAGGACGACGCTTTTGTGAAATCACTGCTACCCGGCATTATGGGCGTGCTGAACTGGCACGAACAGCGCATTGCTCCGACCGGCCTGAATGGACCGCTCGAATGGTGGAATTTTGTCGACTGGGCCAAATGGCAGAACGCTACCGATGAAATTGCGGGGGGCGTTCCGGCCGGTGCCCGAAAAGGCGGGTCCAGCATTCTGTCGTTGCAGCAGGCATATACCTATTTCCGGGCGGGCGATTTGCTGGCGCATTATGGACTAAACGAACGCGCCGAACATTACCGTGAACTGGGTCGACGGCTAAATCGGGCCGTTTATGCTCAGTGCTGGGATGCTTCCCGGGGGCTAATAGCCGATGTGCCTGTTTCCTCGGCCAGCAAAGCAATATTCAGTCAGCATGCCAACATCCTTGCCGTATTGACTGATGCCGTTCCTGCCAGTCAGCAGGCATCGTTGTTGCAAAAAGTAATGGCCGATACCTCACTCACACAGGCTACGTTTTACTTTAAATTTTACCTGTTTGAAGCGCTCAAAAAAACAAAACTTGGTGATCAGTTGGTTGCTCAGCTCAAACCCTGGCGCGACATGCTGGCGATTGGCCTGACTACTTTTGCCGAAAATCCTGAGCCAACCCGATCCGACTGCCACGCCTGGAGCGCATCGCCTTTATACGAGTTTTTATCGATGACCTGCGGCATACGCCCGGCTGAACCCGGTTTTAAATCCGTTCGGATTGAGCCCTATCTGGGCGATTTGACAGCCGTAAGCGGTCAGATGCCACATCCATTGGGCATCATTAGTGTTGAGTTCAGGAAAACGTCGGCTGGCCAGTTGACGGGTACAGTTATCATGCCTGGAAATCTGACAGGAACCCTCCGCTGGAAAGGGAAATCTCTGCTGCTAAAAGCTGGAAAGCAAACAGTGAATCTGTAACGTAGTTAGACCTGAAGTGTATTGTTTTTTTATTTTGGTGTATTTGTTGTGGCGGTGATGTTATTTATTTCTTATAAAAAAAGATTTTAAACAAATCGTTTGCTGTGCAGACCTGTATTGTGTAAGACGTTTTTTGTATTTTTGTGTCTTACAAGTTACGGTGGGTATCGAAACGTCCGGACAGATTGTTCGGGCGTTTTTTGTTTTATGGCGTGAACGAATGAACCATGCGGTTAACTTTTTGAAATTGTTGATCGGTTTGTTCGGCTGTATTCGACATGAACTTTTCTGGTACGTTATGAAATTCAGTATCTGGTTGTTCGTTCTAACGGCGGGCTGTTTGATGGCGGCAACCGCACAAACTATTCCGCAGGGAGCCAATGCGATTGAGCTGACCACCACCCTGGCCGATTCGGCACTGTTCGAGTCAGTACAGGCATTTCTGGAAGAGGCTGGCTTCGATATTGATGTGGCCAATGAAGAAGAAGGAACGGTTGTTACGGAATACAAAACCATAACCGAATTCAAGACGATTCAGAACCCCGTACAGATACGCATACTGGCGACACTGGAAGACGGTGTCGTCTTGTTTAAAGGACAGGCAAAAGCCCCTGATGTTAACAGCCTATCGGAAGCCAAACCAGTTGTTTATCGGAGAGAAGACACTGATGGGGAATTTTTATTGATCAATGAAATAATTACCCGATATGCTAAAACGCTTGACCAGGCTACGCTCGACTATAATGTGCCCTAATAAGCCCTGGTCAAAAATAGTGCTAAACACTTCCCCGATACACTAAGTTACTGATGAGTGTCTGTCAGAACGCAGGCACTGTGTTAAAGTACACTACCAAGGAAGGCCCGGTTTATGCCGGGCTTTTGGTTTTTCTACACGAGAACTAAGCGTTTCCGGGGTAAAAAAACAGGCTACTCCCCAAGAGAGTAGCCCCAAAAAGAAGCGCATAGGCAAACGGGTAGCTATTTACGATAAATTGTAGTGGCTGCTGCCTGGGCTCCCGCCAGAATTGTTATATCGGCAATTGTAACCCGGGAAGGTGCCGAAACAGCATAAACAATGGCGTCGGCAATATCTTCGGCCTGTAGGGGTGTGAATCCTTCATAAACTTTGGCAGCCCGTTGGGTATCACCTTTAAACCGGACTGCCGAAAATTCCGTTTCTACCGCGCCGGGAGCAACATTCGTCACTTTAATTCCATGCTGTGTCAGATCGAGCCGCATACCGGCACTTAAGGCCTCAACGGCCGCTTTACTGGCGCAATAAACCGCACCGTTAGCATAGGTTTCTTTTCCGGCAATAGAACTAATGTTCACTATATGACCTCGTTTTCGGGCAACCATGCCCGGAATAACAGCTTTAGATACATACAGCAGGCCCTGAACATTTCCATCAATCATCTGATCCCAGTCGTCAGGATCGCCATTCTGAATAGAAGAGAGCCCATGGGCATTACCCGCATTGTTAACCAATATATCAATTGCTTTCCAGTCATCGGGTAAGCTGTCAATCGCTTGTTCTACTTCGTCCCGGATACGTACGTCGAAGTTTAACGTTATAACCGGAATTTGTGCGCCAAGCTCCTGTTCGAGTTCGACCAGACGATCCTGACGGCGGCCGCACAGAATTAAGCGATAGTCCAGATCGGCAAATGCCTCGGCGGTGGCGCGCCCAATGCCCGATGTTGCGCCAGTGATAAGTGCAATCATAAAAAGTCAGGTTGTGTACATACCCCACAAAACTAATAGAATCTATGTTGAGTCTTCAAACGAAAAAAAGATCCATAATGCTGGCATCTAATCGTATAAAGTCACCGAATCGGCGCGGATTTTGCTTTTAATACAGGAGAAAACCAGACGGAAAGCCAATTGGCTCAACACTAGCTGGATAGACGGATAGGCTTTTGCCGCTAACTCAGTTTGGCTGGTGTTTCTAAACGTCTTGAGTTTTAAAAACGTTATGCGCTGAGAGCCAGTGACTCACATTTTTTATGGGCATTTGACGCTGTCTTTTGCTCAGGGAAGCTTTGAATTAGCGCTAGAGAAGATAAACAGGCTTTATTGTATGATACCGCACTTTTCAGTAGTGATACCAACATATCGGCAACCGGCACAACTACTAAAGTGTCTGGATGCTTTGGGAAAGCAACGGATTCCCAGGGATCAGTACGAAATTATCGTGGTCGATGATGGAAATTCGCCGGATGTAGCGGCTGCGGTTGCTCTTTTTACGAAACAGATTGCGCAAACGGGAGGCCCCCTCGAAGTTCGGTACTTAGGACAACCTGAGTGGCGTGGACCGGCTGCTGCCCGAAACCGCGGATGGCGGGCTGCCAGAGGACGAATTGTAGCCTTCACCGACGACGATTGTTTGCCACAACCTACCTGGCTGGCTGCTGCCTTAACCAGTTTTCAGCGCGGAGCCCAGGTTATGACGGGGCAACTGCGGTTAACGTTAGCTGATAATGCCACACTCTATAATCCTGCCACACCCTATCTCGAAATGAGTGAGTTCATTTCGGCCAATTGTTTTTGTCGGAAATCGGCGCTGGAACGGGTAGGTGGTTTTGAAGAAGCATTTGATCTGGCCTGGCGTGAGGACAATGATCTGCAGTTTAAATTTATTCAGGCCGGTATTCCCATCAGCAAATGTCCGGAAGCTGTAGTGATTCATCCCATGCAGGAAGATCCCTGGTATACGTCTTTATCGAATGAACGAAAAAATCGGTATGATGCACTGCTATATAAACGCCACCCCGATTTGTTCAGACAGCGCATTGCTGCCGACCGCAGTTTGGTAATTGAGTATTATAGTACCGTGTTTGGGGCAACCATCGGTCTTGCTGGTGCCTTATCGGGAAGTGCGATTACCTCGGCGGTTGGTTTTGGCATATGGGGCATTTTAACCGCTAATTTGTTTATCAATCAACTACCTGACAAGGTTACTGGTACGAGTGTTAAGCAAACAATGCTGACGGCGTTAGCTACACCATTTGTAGCCGTCTATTGGCGACTGTATGGCGCTGTTAAATATAAGGTGTTGTATTGGTAACCGATACTAAAAAATGAAGGGTGGAGAATTCTCCACCCTTCATTTTTTAACAAATCCAAGCTTATTGCTTGATGATTTTAATTGTTTGGCGTTGCAGACCTGTATCGACCTGGAGTAAGTATAGTCCGGCCGCCGGACCTATCCGAAGGCGAATCCGCTCAACCGCCGATGGATGCTGAATGGTTTTTTTGTCTACAAGGTGCCCCTGTTCAGAAACCGTTTGGAGTTGTACGGCCTGGCCGTTTAATCCGTTTATTTCGACGTCTACCGTTTCTTCCTGGGTTGGGTTACCAAATACCTGTAGGCTAATAGTGGGTTTAGCCTCAGCCGATATACGGCTACTGGCATTTGCGCAGGCAGCCAACCAGTTGTAGCTGAAACTAGCCTCACCTGTACTACCCACCTGCGTCGCCTTGAGCGTGATTACCGGATTGTCGGTGTAGAGCTTCAGCGAATAAGGGCCTGCTGTAGTCGTTGGAGGCATCTCGTTCACTACCCAAAATGTAACAGCCTGACCATTTAATCCTGCATACTGCGGGTTGAAACTTACCACCCGTTCGCCCGCACTTACGACCTGACAACTTACGGTACTAACGGCCGTAATTGAAAAATCGGGGCTTGAAATCGGTGGTTCTGGATTCACCGTCAGCATAAAACTCGTGCTGGCCGACAAATTGCCCGGATCGGTAGCTATTACCACTATGGTAGCGGTTCCTTCTGCCGAGGGGCTACCACTGATCGTATTGCCGCTGAAATTCAGCCCTGATGGCAATCCTGTCACCGATAGCGTTAGTGCATCGCCATTGCTGTCGGTAAAGGTATTGGCAGGAATGGCATAACTGAACGCCTGGCCGACTGTGGCTACCTGATTCGGAATCAGATTAGATACAATTGGAGCCACATTGCCCGGTGGAGTGCCATTACAGGCAGCTAACCAGTTGTAGCTGAAACTAGCCTCACCTGCACTACCTACCTGCGTCGCCTTGAGCGTAATTACCGGATTGTCGGTGTATAAAGTCAGCGTATACGGACCAGGGTTGGTGGTTGGTGCCAATTCGTTAACCACCGAGAAACTGATAGGCGACCCATTGGTACCACCGTACTGGGGGGTAAAGCTGAGCCGACGCTGATTGGTCGATAGGGCTTCGCAACTCAGCGTAGTCACGTCCACAATCGAAAAGTTCGGGGTGTTTGGAGTCGGTGTTACCGTGAGCAGGAACGACGTTCCTACCGCTAACCCGCCTGGGTCTACGGCCGTAACCGATACCGAATTGACTCCCGTAACCGTAGGCGTACCGCTGATAAGGCTACCCGTCAGGCTTAACCCTGCTGGTAAATTGTTTGCCGAAAAACTAAGTGGTTGCTGGTCGGGGTCATTGAAATAATTAGTCAGTTCGAGTTGATACGCCTGATTTTGGAGAATTGTCTGGCTGGCAATTCCTGTAGTCGTAGGCGGATGATTGTCGGTATGGCCCGACCCACAGGAAGCCAGCCAATTATAGTTAAATTGGGTTGTTCCATTACCTAACTGATTAGCTACCAATGTAATAGTCGGATTGTCGTTGTACAACCGGAGGGTGTAAGGAGCTGGGTCGGTTGTTGGAGCCATTTCATTCACTACCGAGAACGTAAGCGGGTTGCTATTCAATCCGCTATAAGCTGGCGTAAACGTGACATAGTATTCTCCTCGGTCGGTGTTAACCAGTTGGCAATCAACCATTGTGACGCTGATGATAGCAAAGCCGCCTGGCTGAATGGTCAACACAATTGGCGACGAAGCAGGGCTTGTACAGCTATTCACAGTGCAGGTAGCGCTTAGGGTGTAGTTGCCCGGTTGTGAATAAGTGTATAGGTTGCCATCCGCCGAACCCGATCCGCCGATTGAGATCCAGTTAAGGGTTCCACTGCATCCGGTAGCAGTTACAGATATAGGCTGATTAGTGGTTGATAGCATACTTGGGCTTAAGGCAGGTGCCGTCAGGTTGTTATCCTGAATGACCGTTGCCGAAGCCGTGGCGGTGCAACCGCTGCCACTGGTTAAGGTCACCGAGTAGGTGCCTGCTGCCGAGACGGTGATGGCGGATGTGGTTTCGCCGGTGCTCCACAATACCGAACCGGTGCCGTTAGCCGTCAGCGTAGCCGATGGGTTAGCACAAGTGAGCGTGGTGCTTGTGGGCGTAATGCTGACGGTTGGAGCCGTCTGGTCAGCCTGCACACTGGCACTGGCCGTTGCAGTACAACCACTGCCCGAAGTCAGAGTGACCGAGTAGGTACCCGCTTCGGAGACGGTGATGGCGGATGTGGTTTCACCCGTTGACCACAAGACCGAACCAGTGCCATTGGCCGTCAGGGTAGCCGATGGGTTAGCGCAAGTGAGCGTAGTCGAGGTTGGGGTGATGCTCACCGATGGGGCCGTCTGGTCGGCCTGCACACTAGCCGAAGCCGTTGCAGTACAACCACTGCCCGAAGTCAGAGTGACCGAGTAGGTACCCGCTTCGGAGACGGTGATGGCGGAGGTGGTTTCACCGGTTGACCACAAGACCGAACCGGTGCCATTGGCCGTCAGGGTGGCTGACGGATTGGCGCAAGTGAGCGTAGTCGAGGTTGGGGTAATGCTGACGGTTGGTGCCGTCTGGTCGGCCTGCACACTGGCGTTGGCCGTGGCGGTACAACCACTGCCCGAAGTCAGGGTCACCGAGTAGGTGCCTGCTTCGGAGACGGTGATGGCGGAGGTGGTTTCACCGGTTGACCACAAGACCGAACCGGTGCCATTAGCCGTCAGGGTAACTGATGGGTTGGCACAAGTGAGCGTGGTGGACGAAGGGGTGATGCTCACCGATGGGGCAGTTTGGTCAGCCTGCACACTGGCGTTGGCCGTTGCAGTACAGCCGCTGCCCGAAGTCAGGGTGACCGAGTAGGTACCCGCTTCGGAGACGGTGATGGCCGAGGTGGTTTCACCGGTTGACCATAGCACTGAACCGGTTCCGTTGGCCGTCAGCGTTGCCGATGGGTTGGCACACGTCAATGTAGTCGAGGTTGGGGTGATGCTGACGGTTGGGGCGGTTTGGTCAGCCTGCACACTGGCGTTGGCCGTGGCGGTGCAACCACTGCCACTGGTTAAGGTCACCGAGTAGGTGCCTGCTTCGGAGACGGTGATAGCGGATGTGGTTTCGCCTGTTGACCACAAGACCGAACCGGTGCCATTGGCCGTCAGGGTAGCCGATGGGTTGGCACAAGTGAGCGTGGTGGACGAAGGCGTAATGCTGACGGTTGGTGCTGTCTGGTCAGCCTGCACACTGGCGTTGGCCGTTGCAGTGCAGCCGCTGCCACTTGTGAGGGTGACCGAGTAGGTACCCGCTTCGGAGACGGTGATGGCGGAGGTGGTTTCACCGGTTGACCACAAGACCGAACCGGTGCCATTGGCCGTCAGGGTAGCCGATGGATTGGCGCAAGTGAGCGTAGTCGAGGTTGGGGTGATGCTCACCGATGGTGCCGTCTGGTCAGCCTGCACTGTTGCCGAAGCCGTTGCAGTGCAGCCGCTGCCACTTGTGAGGGTGACCGAGTAGGTACCCGCTTCGGAGACGGTGATGGCGGATGTGGTTTCGCCGGTGCTCCACAGCACTGAACCGGTTCCGTTAGCCGTCAGGGTGGCTGATGGATTGGCGCAAGTGAGCGTAGTCGAGGTTGGGGTAATGCTCACCGATGGGGCTGTCTGATCAGCCTGCACCGATGCCGAAGCCGTGGCGGTACAGCCGCTGCCACTTGTGAGGGTCACCGAGTAGGTACCCGCTGCCGAGACGGTGATAGCGGATGTGGTTTCGCCGGTGCTCCACAAGACCGAACCGGTTCCGTTGGCCGTCAGCGTTGCCGATGGGTTGGCGCAAGTGAGCGTAGTCGAGGTTGGGGTAATGCTCACCGATGGGGCCGTTTGGTCAGCCTGCACACTGGCGTTGGCCGTGGCGGTGCAACCACTGCCACTGGTTAAGGTGACCGAGTAGGTGCCCGCTTCGGAGACCGTGATGGCGGATGTGGTTTCACCGGTTGACCACAAGACCGAACCGGTTCCGTTAGCCGTCAGAGTGGCCGATGGGTTGGCGCAAGTGAGCGTAGTCGAGGTTGGGGTAATGCTGACGGTTGGGGCGGTTTGGTCAGCCTGCACACTGGCACTGGCCGTTGCAGTGCAGCCGCTGCCACTTGTGAGGGTCACCGAGTAGGTACCCGCTTCGGAGACGGTGATAGCGGATGTGGTTTCACCGGTTGACCACAAGACTGAACCTGTGCCATTGGCCGTCAGGGTAGCCGATGGATTGGCACAAGTGAGCGTGGTGGACGAAGGTGTGATGCTCACCGATGGGGCCGTTTGGTCGGCCTGCACACTGGCACTGGCCGTGGCGGTGCAACCACTGCCACTGGTTAAGGTGACCGAGTAGGTGCCCGCTTCGGAGACGGTGATGGCGGATGTGGTTTCGCCGGTTGACCACAATACCGAACCGGTTCCGTTAGCCGTCAGCGTTGCCGATGGGTTGGCACAAGTGAGCGTGGTGGACGAAGGCGTAATGCTGACGGTTGGAGCCGTCTGGTCAGCCTGCACACTGGCACTGGCCGTTGCGGTACAACCACTGCCCGAAGTCAGGGTCACCGAGTAGGTGCCCGCTGCCGAGACGGTGATGGCGGATGTGGTTTCACCGGTTGACCACAAGACCGAACCGGTGCCATTGGCCGTCAGGGTGGCTGATGGGTTGGAGCAAGTGAGCGTAGTGGACGAAGGCGTAATGCTGACGGTTGGTGCCGTCTGGTCGGCCTGCACCGTTGCCGAAGCTGTGGCGGTGCAACCACTGCCACTTGTGAGGGTGACCGAGTAGGTGCCCGCTTCGGAGACGGTAATGGCGGATGTGGTTTCACCCGTTGACCACAAGACCGAACCGGTGCCATTGGCCGTCAGGGTGGCTGATGGATTGGCGCAAGTGAGCGTAGTCGAGGTTGGGGTGATGCTCACCGATGGTGCCGTCTGGTCGGCCTGCACCGATGCCGAAGCTGTGGCGGTACAACCGCTGCCACTTGTGAGGGTCACCGAGTAGGTGCCCGCTTCGGAGACAGTAATGGCCGAAGTGGTTTCACCGGTGCTCCACAAGACCGAACCGGTGCCGTTGGCCGTCAGGGTAACTGATGGGTTGGCACAAGTGAGCGTGGTGGACGAAGGTGTGATGCTCACCGATGGAGCCGTCTGGTCAGCCTGCACACTGGCACTGGCCGTGGCGGTGCAACCGCTGCCACTGGTTAAGGTCACCGAGTAGGTACCTGCTTCGGAGACGGTGATGGCGGATGTGGTTTCACCCGTTGACCATAGCACCGAACCGGTGCCATTAGCTGTCAGGGTAGCCGACGGATTGGCACAAGTCAATGTGGTGCTTGTGGGCGTAATGCTCACCGATGGGGGTGTCTGATCGGCATCAATAGTAACACTAGCCGAAGCCGTGCAACTGCCAGCAGTCGTTAATGTCACGGAATAAGTGCCTGCTGTACTGACGGAGATAACGGAACTGGTCGCGCCTGTATTCCAGTGGATAGAGCCAGTGCCGATGACAGATAAGCTTGCTATAGGGCTGCTACAGGTTAGCGTAGCCGATGTCGGACTGATGCTCACCGAGGGTGGACTAGGAGCCGCATTGATGGAAAAACTTAAATTACGCGTACAGTTAGGATTATCAGTCGAGCGTGCTCGAATAGTATATGATTGATTAGCCGCTAAATTGCTAAACAGGCCACTACTCTGCCATGAGGCTCCATTATTGATAGAATATTCAATTGGTCCATTGCCGGTGGCACTTACACTAATCGTTCCTGTTGTGGTGGCGCAGGTGGGCTGGGTGACATTTGGGAAGCCTCCTCCATACACAAACGTAGGCGCATCAACAATAGTCATTGGGGACGTACTAACGACTGCCGGGCAACTACCACTGGCGGCTACTGTGTAGCTGACTGTATAGCTGCCGGGTGTGCTGAAACTGGATAAAACCTGTCCCGATGCGTTTATTGAGAGTCCAGTGGGGCTGCTGGTGAATATACCGCCACCCTGTCCATAAATGGTTGGAGATGCTGTCTCATTAGTGGATTTACAAAGCGTTGTGCTGGAATAGACAATACTGGCCGAAGCAGGTTGATTAACAATGAGCTGAGCCCCTTCTGAATTGACACTGCCACCCGGCCCCGAAACAACACAGCGGAAATAATAACCTGACACCGACGATGTTGCTGAAACGGTTAATACAGGTGTTGTTACGCCATCAAACTGAGCTGAGTTACCCAGATTTCCCGGTGAGCTAAAGGAACTGTTCGATGATAATTGCCACTGATAATTGGTGGCATTGGTAGCTGCTACGGAAAGACTAACCACAGTGCCTTCACAAACGGTTTGAGAAACGGGCTGGACAGAAACTGTTGGAGGAGACACTATACTTAGCGAGTAAGTGCTGCCTGTTCCCGAACAACCGTTGACATCGGTAGCCCGAACCGTTATCGGAAAACTGCCGCTCTGGGTAGGTGTCCCCGACAAAACGCCTGTAGTGCTGTTTAAACTCAAACCGGTGGGAAGGCTACCGCTGGCCAGACTGTAGCTGTAAGGTGTTGTGCCTCCACTGGCGGTAAAGGTCTGACTAAAAGCGGTGGCTATAACGCCCGTTGTTGTGGTTGGATTAGTGACTGTTACCGTAGCGGTGTTGCTGGCAACTGTCGTACTGGTACTACTAACACACCCACTGGCATTAGCCACCGTGACCGAATACGTGCCCGGACTGCTTACGGTTAGTGTGTTGGTCGGCCCCGGTGTGCCTAACACACCACTGCCGTTTGCAAAGGTATAGCTTGTGCCACCGGTAGCGGTCAGGGTAACACTGGTCAGGGTGCAGCTTAGCGGGCCGTTGTTGGTCAGGCCAGCCGTAGGCAGACTGTTTACTGTTATAGTGGTGGCCGCTCGGGTAGTCTGGCTGTTGTCGCTGATAATCAGTGAGAACGATTGTGTTCCGGTTCCGCTGGCTGTTAGTGCCTGACTAAAGGCAGTACTGGACGTACTCCCTGCTACGGACGTACTGCTGCCATTGGTAAGGGTATAGTTATAATTACCCGTCACGTTGCCTACGGTAGCGGTGAAGCTGATTGGGCTACCCGTACAAACGCTGCTGACTACTGCCGAAAAACTGGCAATAGTGGGTGCTCCAATGGTGTTGGTTAGCGAAAAGGTCGAATTATTGGCTCCCTGAGCTGAAGCGGTAACGCTATAAGGCCCACCTATTGTGCCATTGGCCGTGGCATTGACGGAGGCTTGCCCACCGCTGATTGTAGCGGTCGAAGACAGGCTGGCGCTGGCTCCGCTGGCCGGTGCGGCAAAACTGACGACTCCTCCATCAACGGGTTCACTATTGCTACTGCTGACCGATACCACCAGCGGATTGGCAAAGGCCGTATTGACTACGGTACTCTGGTTGTTGCCACTAGTGACACCCATCGTGAAACCCCTCGATTCGAACGAACCGATGTCGGTAGCACCCACGCGCGCTACTCCGCGCTGATCGGTAGAAGGGGCGCCCGAACTACTCCCGGCATTGATGGCCGGACTACCTGGTAATAGGGCATGGGTCAGCGTAGTACCGCCATAATTGCCTAGAGAAGATAGTAGGGGATTGGTATTGATCAGGTCGCCCGAAGAAGTAGGCGTTAGCGAAGCATCCGTACAAATGTTATTGCCTTGCGATAGAATGGTTTTGGTTCCAGACCCATCGAATTGAGTGCCATTGGCCAGAATACTGTTCTTGAAATTTAGCGTGGCTGAACAATTAACGCCTATATAAAAACCAATTTGGTTGCCTGAAAACGTCGAGTTGGTAGTCGTTATCGTACCGGTATTATTACCATTCATATAAATACCCGCATACGAATTATTGCTAATGGTCGAGTTTTGAATGACTAGTAAAAAACCGGTTGCCCCTCCGTATTCAGTGTCAATGCCATCGCCTGCCGAGTTATTGCTGATGGTTGAGTTGAGAATGTACAGATTAGTTTTATAGACATAAATATGCCCCAGCGACGCCGAGTTATTATCGAGGTTGCAGGCTACCACCGACAGCGATGAAACAGATGTTGTGCTAATTGAACCTGCATCGATAGCTGCTCCATTACCGCTACCACTCCCTCCTTTTGTAAGCGTTAGCCCCGAAAACCAGTTCGATAAATTGTCCCCTTGTATAATAAAAAGCTGGTGTGTATTTGTTTGGCCACTAATGGTAAGCTGACTGGCCCCCGGCCCCGTAATGGCTAAATCGCGGGTGATGTTGGGAAGTGCCGACGATGTATTTATTGTTCCCGTTACACTAAAGCTGATACTTAATGAGCCAGGGCAACTGGTCAATGCATTCGCTTCCTGTATGGCTGCCCGCAACGTACAGACCCCGCCGGAAGTGGCACAGACACCATCGCCCGGATTGGCATCCGTGCCGTCGCCGAGGTTATTCACAATGAAACTAGTGGGGCATGACGACGATAAATACGAAAGCCCCGTTATCTGCGAGGTATTGGAGGGCGTCAGAAAGGTCGCCGTTGCGTTCGTATTGAGATTGATATAGGCTACTTTCGGATCGGTAGCGAGCAGGTCGGATATGTATAACCGATTGTTATCTTTATCCAGGGTAATATCACCAATACTGTAAACAAAACCAGTAGCAAGTTTCGTGTTGCCGGTTCCATCGAGATTGATCCGCCATAAGGCATCGTCGGTGCGGGTGCCGTCGTTATCGTTTACGGCATAATACAGATAATTATTAGCCGCATCAACGGCCATACCGCGTACCGTAACGGTCGTTGATGCCGGTGGTGTTGGCGTTAGAAAAGTTGAAACGGAGCCGTTACTCAGATTAACCGCATAAATCTGGGAACTCCCAAACCGGCGCTCGGCCACAAACATCCGATTATTTGCCAGGTCGAGTTCAATATTACCAGTCGAATAGGCAAATGCTGATCCAACAGCCACATCGCCGGTACCGTTCAGAGTAATCCGGCGTAAATAGTCACTATAGGTACTGCCTGATCCATCGCTGGCCGTATAATACAGATAGTTGTTGGTCTTGTCGATTGCTACACCAGTAGCAATACTGGTCGAAGTTAGAAAGGTTGTCGAAGTGGCGGCTGTGAGGTCTACCGCATAAATCCGGGGCGTAATGGTAACCCGATTTTCGACTATATAAGCCTTATTGCCTGCTTTATCGATAGCCATCGAACCAGGCGAATCGGCAAAATCAGAGATAACGAAGGCTTCGCCTGTTCCGTCGGCGTTTCGTTTTCGTAGCTGATCGTTTCGGGTAGAGGCACTTCCATCATTCAATACGTAATATAACTGCCCGTTGGCTAGGGTTGCGATGCAAATGAATCCGAGCAGCAACCCTGCTACTCTGAATGCTGACAGGTGAAGGTGTCGCGACGGAAGAAAGGGGAGAAAAGAGTAAAGAGAAGTCATACGTAGAGTGCTAAGAGAAGGTTACAAAACGTCAGGTAGAAACGAACAAACCAACCAATAGGCAGTTCCTATAAATAGATCTGCCTATTGGTTGGAACTAAAAAAACACGGATCAACTCCGGCTAGGGAATATGCCATACAGTGCAATACAGTAGTTCATGGTCAGATATGGCTGCATGTTGTTGTGCGGCTGACTACCTCCACTCGTGCTGATTGACATCGGGTTGGCGGTGGTACTGGCAGTAGTGCCATAGGTGTTCACGCTGACGGGCGATTCTGAGTTAGAGTCGACGCCATTCGATACGGCCATAAAATGATTTTCGGGTGAGTTCTGGTTAGCAGACTGAGCCGATGCCATCAGCAGGTGATTATGCATAGGCATCTGAGTGGAGATGAGCGTAACTGTTTCAGAACCTGAGGTTTCTCCCATTTCCCGGTAAGTAAGCCCTGGCCCCTGTCCAAAACCAATGGGTGTACGCCCGCGCAGGTCGGGCAGCGCAAAGGTCGTAATGCCATCTCCACCGTAGGTAGTACCAATCAGCGAAAAAAGTGCCTGGTTTTGTGCAATCGATAGGAGCCTTCCGTCGCAGAAGGCCCAGTTTTTAGGCGGAAAATTGAAGGCAAAGAGTTGAATCTGTCCAATGTAGGGTTCCATGCTTAGTTGTGGTTAAAAGGTTAAAAAGGGAAGGTGATGTGGTTCGCTGAGTGCGTTCCTGATGCTTTAGCCGATGGCTATTGACATGGGCAGATACAAGGCAAAAACGACTCGTTGATTGGAGGGGCTAAATACGGCTGAGCTATTATCAAATGCTACCACATATGTTTCATTGATTACCACATATGTTTCATTTCACTAAAAAATGGCTGATTTAGTACCAACGTCACTGTCAACAAGCTAGTGAGGACAAACTTTAGTATCATCCATTGCCTGCGTAAATCGGTTTCGGCACAATTGGTTTTCGGGTAGCTGTTGTTGCACCGATTGCGTAATAGGCCGGTCGTTAAATGGCCGACCTATCACATAAACCGGGAAAGAAGACACGATAGCTGTTGAGAAATATATGTTCTCGTATAGTGTTCTCAGGGCAGCAATCAGAAAATCGTGCCAGGGACGCTCCGAATCAGTTCTTCCTTGAGCTGCACACTCTGGTCGAGATTTTTGTGGCGCGTAATAATGATGCCCACATTGTAGTAGCCAGCATTATCGTCGAACCGCTCATCGAATGCCAGGATATTGACTGCACCCCGGCCCGATTTTCCTGACGTTGCGCTCATGCGGCCATTGTTAGGGCTAGTTGGGTCATTGGTGTCATTCACAACCGGGCATGGGAAAAACGCATTCACATCTTTCGTGGCATCACTATAATACTTATAGAGTCGGCCATCATTTTTGGTGTCGCCCGTGAGGTGATACTTGTCGGTGGCATAAATAGCTCCGTTCGATTCGGGCATGCAAACAATCAAACCACCTTCATTTTTGGCATAGTCGCCTGTGCCGGGATCTAAACCATAGGCTGTACGGCGTTTATTGCCAAGTTCATTTGGAACGGCCGCAATAATGGCTTCTACACCGGCTGTGAAACCGGCTACCAATGGAGCCATTTCGGGCTGGGCCAGTACGATAGCTCCACCCGCCACGGCGTTGATGATACCCACAATGCCTTTTATGGGCTCCATGTTCACTTTGTCGAAAGAGGCAATACCGGCCGTGTTGTATACCTCAATTTCGTCGCCTTCCAGCACGTTGTCGATAACGATTCCTTTGTCGTCGTTGGCTGGAATAGAAGCCCATACCAGAAAGTACTGAATGGCTTGTCCGTCGCGATCCTGATCGGGGAGCGTTACGGTTGGAGAGAAGGTTACTGCATCGAGAATCATGGGGTTATTTGTTTAGAAACAGGTAAAAAGAGAGAAAATTATCGATGCAAAAGTGTACGGTTCTGTCAGTTTATAAATTAGTATAATAGCCTATTCTCAAATATGGGTAGTTTATAGGGGGACTTCCGGGTTTTTCTGCCTGTTTTCATAAAACAGGTAGTTTTACGGGTGTATGATCTTACCTTATTGCCTTGTTTTGTGTTTATCTCAATCAATTAATTATACAACAATGACCACTGATACAAATAGCATCGATTGGGTGCCTTTTTCCGTTCCGCTCCAAACTGCTCAAACCTGGATTTCAAACTGGATCGATGCTGACCCTACCGGCAAACCGCTCGACCCTACCGAAATGCGTGCTTTTGTTGTGCGTCGGGCCGATTTTGTGGAACTGTTAGCGCAGCAGGATACCGAGTTTGTTCGAATGTATGTAGGGCGGAAAGAAGAGAAAGATGCAGGCCGAATGCGGCCCTGTCTGTTACTGGTATCGGCTGCTTATGAAAGAGATATAAACCCTGATAAACCAGATTCCGACCTTATTGTCGATCTGGTCGGAACCATGACCGTAGCCACAGGCGAAGAAATGTCAGAAGAAACTTATCAGGTATTCGACTTCTCGCATGGTTGCCCCCCCGACTGCGATCCGGGAAGTGATTTGTTTATTGGCCCAGCCGATGAACGTTGTTCTTAATTCTTCTATCTACTCCATGACTGGAAGGCTGTCTGTTTACTAATGGGTATCTGTTAGAAAGCAGGCAGCTTTCGTAAGAAACGAACATCTATGCAGGATTTTTTTCACTGGATGCTCCGCAACGGGTCTTATTTCCTGCTGGTTTCTATCACAATTACGCTCATTCGGATACGTTACCTGACCGGTTGTTTGCGGTATGTCGGTTTGTTTGTGGGGCTGGCGGCTTTAGGGGAAATTGTTTCGCTCATAACGGCAGAATTAAACATTCGTAATCTGCACATTTTACACGTATACACCATTCTCGAATTTAACCTGATTGCTCTCTTCTACCGTAGCTTTTTCGGTCAGTTTTATCCGCGTTGGCTGGTGCCAGCCTTGATGCTGGGTTTCACAGGATTTGCTGTTCTGAATAGCCTGTTACTACAGCCGCTCAACCGGTACAATACCTACGCACGCGGGTTAGAAGCCCTGCTGGTGATGGCCATGGCGCTGCTGTGTTTTTATAAGATGCTCACGGAACTATCGGCCAAACGACTCGACAAACATCCGGTTTTCTGGATCAATACGGGTTACCTGCTTTATTTTGCCGGAAGCCTGTTTTTTCTGATTCTGAGCAATGCCGTAATTACAGATTCGAATCGAGCGCTTATATTGATGGTTTTCGGACTACATTCGTTTCTGATGGTCCTGATGCACCTCTTGATTAGCGTAGGTTTATGGTTCAGTCCGAGGCTTCGGTAGATTTATACGTGCTTGTTTTTGGCGGAGCGCTGGCGCTTTCGCTGTTGGTGGCAGGTGTTGTTGGCTTTGTACTTCTGTACCAGAAACGGGTTTCTGAACAGGAGTTGCTCGTTAAGCAAATGGAATTGAACTATCAACAGGAAGTGGTTTACCGGACCCTTGATGCCGTAGAGGACGAGCGAAAGCGGGTGGCCCGCGACCTTCACGATGAAGTAGGAGCCGCTCTGTCGGCGATGCGCTTGCTGGTAGGGCAACTGGCGCAGATTGTTCCGCCCAACGCCGAAACAACCGATCTAACTACCCGATTCAAAGGCGTTATCGACAATACGATGGATAGCGTTCGGCGTATCTCGAACGACTTATTACCGCAGGGGCTCGACGAACTGGGACTGACCTATGCCCTCGAAGGACTGTGCGAGAATGCAATGGATATTGCCGACATGAATGTAGAGTTGGCCGTCGATCCGGCTATTGTGCTCCCGGCCCGCGCCAACCTGATTGTTTACCGGCTGGTGCAGGAGTTGCTCAACAATGCCATCAAACATGCCGACGCTACCGATATTCAACTTAGTCTGAGTCAGCAAAATGATCGGCTAATGCTGCTCTATACCGACAATGGTAAAGGGTTTAATTATGAGCAGGCTTACCAGAAACGGAGCCTGGGGCTGAAAAATATTGAAACGCGTGCGCAGATGCTTCGCGGAACGGTGGTGTTCGATACACAACCGGGGCAGGGCTTACGCGTAACGGCTATTATTCCCGTAAAAAATTAACTATGAGTCTGATTAAAGTAGCTATTGCCGACGATCAGGTATTGTTCCGAAAAGGTATGATGGCCATTGTCGATACCTTCGACGGAATGGCCATTACGCTCGAAGCCGACAATGGCCGTATGCTACTCGATGCACTGGCAACGGTCGATCCGTTGCCCGATGTGGTGCTGCTCGACCTGTCGATGCCGGAGCTAAATGGCGTCGAAACCACCAAACTTATTCATAAAGACTACCCGACGCTGAAAATCATTATTCTGTCAGTATATGGCGAAGATCGCTTCGTAACACATCTGATGGATTTGGGCGTTAATGCGTATCTATTTAAAAACGCCGAACCGCTCGAAGTCGAACGGGCGATTCGGGCGGTGATCGAAACCGACTTTTATTTCAACGAAGCCTTTCTATCGGCGCTTAAAAACCGAATGCTCGTAAAAAAGCCCCGCCGGTTGCTTACCGACGACTTACCGGCTACGCTGACGGCCCGCGAAATTGAGGTACTGAATCTGATCTGCAAACAACTGACGGCTCCCGAAATTGCCGAACGCTTGAGCGTGAGTATCCGAACGGTAGACGGGCACCGGGCCAACCTGCTCGAAAAAACCAACTCCCGCAACACGGCCGGATTGGTGTTGTTCGCGATCAAGAATCGCCTACTCGACCCGGCCGATCTGCTCTGACATACTGGTTGAATGATTGAATGATTGAATTGTTGAATGATTCGCTGTAATTCAACAATTCAACAATTCAACAATTCAACAATTCAACAATTCAATCATTCAATCATTCAACAATTCAACAATTCAACAATTCAACAATTCAACAATTCAACAATTCAACAATTCAATCATTCAATCATTCAATCATTCAATCTTCTATTTGCTGATTACGTTCGTCGTTGAGCTGATCGTTCAGATTCAGGGCGGCACTGATCAGGCCCAGATGCGTGAATGCCTGCGGAAAATTGCCCAGATGTTCGCCACAAAAGCCCAGTTGTTCGGCATAAAGGCCAAGGTGATTGGCATAGCCCAGCATCTTCTCAAAATACAACCGGGCTTTATATAATTGCCCCGAACGCGACAGGCACTCGACGTACCAGAACGTACACATCGAAAAAGTACCTTCTCCCCCTTTTAGGCCATCAATTTTTGAGTCGGGGCGATACCGATAAACGAGCGAGTCGGATACGAGTTGTTCTTCAATCTGTTTCAGTGTAGAAAGCCAGCGAGGATCTTTGGGGCTAATGAATCGGACCAGCGGCATCAGCAGTGTGGCTGCATCGACTGTTTCGGCTCCTTTATATTGCACAAAAGCCTGAAGTTTTTCATTCCAGAAATCATGATGAATCGACTGGAAAATGTCATCGCGTACATCCACCCATAGCGGAGGTAACGGGTAGGAATGCATATTGCCAATTTTTATGGCCCGGTCGATGGCTACCCAGCACATAAGCCGGGAGTAAATAAATTCACGTTGCCCGCCCCGTACTTCCCAAATGCCCTGATCGGGACGCTGCCAGTTGTCGCAAACCCACTCGACCTGGTGGCAAATCGCCTGCCAGAAGCTATACGAAATACGCTCGCCATACTTATCGTACAGATAGATGGAGTCGAGTAGTTCGCCATAAATATCGAGCTGAACCTGCTTATGAGCTGCATTGCCAATCCTGACCGGCGAAGACCCTTTGTAGCCTTTCAGTGAGGACAGCTCAATTTCCTGGAGGTCTTTCTGACCATCGATGGTGTACATCAGTCTCAACAGGCCGGCCTGATTGATGTCGTTGCACTGACGTTCAACCCAGGCCATAAACTGACCGGCTTCTTTCAGATAGCCTAGCCGAATCAGCGTGTAGACCGTGAAAGAAGCATCCCTGATCCAGGTATAGCGATAATCCCAGTTGCGGCTTCCACCAATTTCTTCGGGCAGGCTGAAGGTAGGTGCTGCTACGGGAGCGCCATATTCGGAGGAAGTCATGAGCTTCAGCACCAGGGCCGATCGGTGGACAACCTCCATCCAGCGCCCTCGATAGGTGGACTGATCGATCCAGTTTTTCCAGTAGGTGACCGTTTCTTCCAGCCGCTTTTCAACAAATTTGTCGAGGTTGTCGAGTGGTGTATTGGTTTCGGTAACCAACTCCAGAGAGAAATCGGCGTGTTCGTTGCTGGCCAGGGTAAACTCGGCATACCCATCGCCATCCTGTAATGTAAGGGGTACGGTGCTCACCAGACGAAGAACCGTTTTGTCGTCGCCGTTGCTACGAAAAATCAGTTCGTGCGAATGGTGTTCGGTTTTATGAGTGCTGCGGGCATAATTAAACCGGGGTATACAGCGCATTCGATAGGTTAGTTTCCCCCGCACAGTTGTGATGCGCCGGATAATGGCATTGCCCGGATATTCGCTTTCGACGGGCATAAAGTCGGTTAGTTCGCCCACTCCTTCCGACGATAGGAAGCGGGTGAGCAGCACATTTGTATCGGGCAAATACAACTGCTTGTTTTTGACCGACTCCGAAACCGGATAAATCTGAAAACATCCCCCTTTCTGGTCATCGAGCAGAGCGGCAAAAACAGATGGCGAGTCAAAACGCGGAAAGCACAAATGATCGATGGAGCCTTTCATACTCACTAAGGCAACCGTGTTCAGATCGCCAATAATACCATAATCTTCGATGGGGGAATAAGCCATATAATGCTCAGAATTAGATGTTAGAGGTTAGATACTGGTCACTGGATGCTGAATGTTAGATACTGCAATGCAGCAGTTCGGCATTTGATGTCCGGCGTCCGGTATCTTTCTGTAACTATTTGTAGCGCTTCCGGTTTGACATCAGACAAGATACTTACATTATAATGACAACCCGTCTTCGTGAATATTGGCAGCTTTTACGGGAATCGCTCTGGTTTGTACCAGCTCTGTTGGTTTTCGGTTCGTTCGGATTAGCCTACGCACTTATCCAGTTTGACGCCCATACGGCCTGGCAGGGGCAAAAACAGTTTCCCTTATTATTTGGCACAGGTGCCGAAGGTTCACGGGGTATGCTAACCGCCATTGCCAGTTCTATGCTTACAGTGGCAGCTCTGGCTTTTTCACTGACGCTGGCAACCATTACCCAGGTGAGTAGTCAGTATTCGCCAAGGGTACTGCGAAATTTTATGCGCGACCGGATCAACCAGGTCGTAATGGGTTATTTCATTGCCGTTTTTACCTACTGCCTGGTTGTTTTGGGCACAATTCGGGGCACCGACGAACAGAAGTTTGTTCCGGCAACGGCGGTGCTGGTTGGCCTGGTGCTGGCGCTGGGGGGCGTGGCGGCTCTCATCTTTTTTATTCATCACATTGCCGAGTCGCTTCAGACTGGAACCATCGTTCAGCATATTTTCTATGAAACCACAAACGCCATTGAAAAAATGTTTCCCGACCGTTTTGGCGAACCAATCGACGATCCCCGTAAAGCCGAAGCGGCCTTGCGCTATGCCGATGAACAAACTGGTTGGGAGCCCGTCCTGAGTCATCAGGTCGGTTATTTGCAACAAATCAATACCGATGGGTTGCTCAACTGGGCGAAAAAACACCAGGTTGTGCTGCGCATTGAGGAGCCAATGGGCGCTTTTGTGGGCGAAGGAACCGTGTTGTTTAGCGTTCGCAGCGATATGGAACGCCCCGATCCGGCCGAAGCCGATTGGCCCGACGATCTGGTAAGTTATGTGAGTATTGGCCGTCATCGCAATATTGAGCAGGATATTGGATTTGGCATTCAGCAACTGGTCGATATTGCCCTGAAAGCACTTTCGCCCGGCATCAACGATACCACCACAGCCATCATGGCAGTCGACTATCTGGGTGCTATTGGGGAGCTACTGGCCCGGCGCGAATTTCCGGCCCGTCTTCGTTCCGATGGGCAACATTTGCGGGTACTGGTCCGGGCCACCGATTTCAATAAATACATGCGGTTGATGTTCGATTTGACACGCATCAATGCAAAAGGCAATTATGCGGTGTTCAGGCGGTTGTTGCGGGCGCTGGTCTTGGTTGCCAAAGCAATTTGCGAAGCCGACCGAAGTGAAGTGCTGCGTGAACAGGCCGATTTGTTGATGGATCTGGCTAATGAAACGCTTGCCACCGATTATGAAAAACAGCAGCTACGACCTTTATATAAGGAGTTGAAAGTTACTCTTAACGAAAATATATAAGGTAACTTGCTGATAAATAATCGTTTGGTTTGCGCTGGAAACTATATTGCCTTAGGTGGGTTGATGCAATATAGTGTTACCATTTGTTTTAGAAATAAACCAGGCAGCCACTATGGACGAGTTTGTTGTCAGGAAGGAAATACGAATCAGCGCGGAACCTGAGCAGGTTTGGGATGCCTTGACAAATCCGGCGAAAACAAAAAAATATTTCTTTAACTGTGAAGTGTTTTCCGACTGGGAAGTTGGCAGTGCAATACGATTTATTGGTACGGTACTGCTGATTAAGAAAATCGAGATGAACGGGATTATTCTGGAAATTGAACCGAATCGGCTGTTGAAATATAGTCTGACAAATGCGGATGATAGCGATGATCCGGCAAATTTTTCGACTGTTACAGATACGTTGTCCTATGAAAATGGCGAAACTATTCTCCGTATTACGGATAATGTTGGCCAGGGTAAAGGAGCCGAAGAACGCTATCGTCGATCCGAAAAAGGATGGGATACGATTCTGAAAGGCCTGAAAGATGTAGTAAATGACAGCAAAGCGCCCTGATCTTCTACCAGGGCGCTTTGCTGTCATTTACTACCGGGGCGGATTGCCGTTGGTGGTAGTGTCGCCCTGGCTCATGTTGTTACGTCGGTTTTTTCGATTCCGTTTGTCCGATGCCTTGTTCATACCGTTCGACCGTTTCATGTCACTTCTGCGGTTGGCTCCTGTCGTTTGCATACCATAAGAGGTTCCATTCGTAGAATCGACCGTACCCGTTGAGGTAGCGGATGTACCATTTTGCCTGGCCGATCCATTGGTGCCATTGCCCGTTCCGCTGTGGCCTTGCGCTCGTACTCCAAAGCTGGTTGCTATCAGCAACATAGCTCCAATCATTCCCTTTTTCATAGCATTGAGAGTAAGTCATATGTGTGCTTTAAACGACCAATAGCAGAAATTAGCCCGGAAAAGTCGGCGTTGTGAGAATATGGACCCTAACCCGATCCGCTTCTGGCTGGAAATGCAATAGCCCACGAGCTGAGAGTTACGTAAATACTTGATGGTAAGAGCATTCTAAGAAAATTCTAAGGGGCTTTTAAGCTGGTTCTCAGGCTTGTGCGGGAGTTTTGCCGCATAAACAAACTCAACGCGATATGAAAAAACTAATGATGGTCAGTGCGCTGCTACTGATGGCAGGGCTGGCGCAAGCACAGAATGTTACAGTCGACGCCGACAAAAAACTAAACACTGATTTCAGTAAATATAAAACGTATGCCTGGACATCGCAGGTCGATAGTAAACTGGATGAAGGCTATTATTTTCTGAATGATCTGGTCCTTAAAGACCGAATTCGCAATGCCGTACGCTTTGCTATGGACGGTCGTGGGTATAAATTCTCGCGTCAGTCGCCCGATTTGCTGGTTAATTTCCGTGTATTCGAAAAACCAACAACCATTAAAGGCTATACCGGTTACGGGACTACCTACTTTGGGACAAATGAAGTACGGGAACCCGAAGATCAAACCACGTTCAATGTAAAAGCCGGATCGTTGATTTTGAATCTGGTCGATACCAAAACGGGGCGGGTTGTCTGGCGTGGACTGGCCTCAGGGTTGACCAATGATAACGGGTTCGATCGGCAGGAAAACAAAATCAAGCAGGCGGTAAATCTGATCTTCGATAAATTTGGCTATCGTGCCGATCAGTATTCTTCTCGCTAAGTCATAGATTTTCAGAGAATTTGCTGCGGGAGGTTAATAAAAGTTGAGTCGCCAAAGGGCCTGTTCACTATGTTGTCTGTATAGTACCTACTCCGTACCAGACAGCCTGGTGGGCAGGCTTCTTTGTATGAATAGTAAGGGCTGCTGCGCCAATGGTATTAGCTCTCAACTGGAAAACCATCTGCCTACACTAAGTATACCAACGCATCTCAGCACTTAAGAGTATGGTCGACAGCCCTTTTTACCCACTTGTCCGCTAAGGTTAAGCAATAATTGATGCTCATGGGCACATTTGTAGCAATCCTGTTGTTTATTGGGTAATTTTGAGTTTTACAGTCAGGGTGAATTACTAATGAGATGAGCCATTTGCAACAGTCCTTTTCGGTTCGATTCGAGTATAACGTTTTCTTTACCGAAAAGCTTTTTAATACAACCAATCCGCTACTTGCCGATTTTTTTGCCCAACAGGCCAGCGAAACCCGAAAAAAAATTCTGTTCGTGATCGATTCGGGCGTTGTGGCAACCCATCCTGACCTGCTATCCGACATTAAAACGTATTTCGCGCAATATGCCGATCTGGTTGATCTGATTCCTGATTTGATCGTGATTCCAGGAGGGGAAATTTCTAAAAATGAACCTGCTCTGGTCGATCAGCTAGTCGATGCCGTTGACCGATACGGAGTCGACCGGCATTCCTATATGATAGCGCTGGGGGGTGGTTCGGTGCTCGATATGGTGGGATTTGCAGCCGCTATTTCGCACCGCGGTATTCGTCATATCCGGATTCCGACTACCGTTCTGTCGCAGAACGATTCGGGCGTTGGCGTTAAAAACAGCGTTAACTACCGGGGCAAGAAAAACTTCCTGGGTACGTTTGTGCCACCTGTTGCCGTATTTAACGACAGTGATTTTCTGACTACGCTCGATGACCGCGACTGGCGGTCGGGTATTTCCGAAGCTATCAAAGTAGCATTGATTAAAGATGTTGCGTTTTTTGGCTGGATTGAGTCGAATGCCGAAGCACTGGCTGCGCGCGATATGACAAGCATGCAGTATCTGGTTCACCGGTGTGCGCAGATGCACCTTGAGCATATTGCCAGTGGCGACCCATTTGAAATGGGGTCGTCGCGTCCGTTGGATTTTGGCCATTGGAGCGCTCACAAACTGGAGCAGCTCACCAATTTTGAGTTGCGTCATGGCGAAGCCGTTGCCATCGGTATTGCACTGGATAGCCTGTATTCGCAGCAGATTGGCTGGCTGACCGATGCTGATACCACCCGGATTCTGACTACACTGCGTACACTTGGTTTCTCGCTTTATCAGCCTATGCTCGATGCGAACAACAGTGAAGGCATATTGAAAGGGCTTTCGGAATTTCGTGAACACCTCGGTGGACAGCTTACCATCATGTTATTGCAGGGAATCGGGAAAGGAGTAGAAGTGCACGAAATCGATGCCGACCGCGTGCGTCGCTCCATTGCTACATTGAAAGAACAGGAGCAATCGGTTCAACTGGTATGAAAACAGCGCTTGGACACCTCGGTTACTGCACCAATATCCATACGGGCGAAACCTGGACCGATCACTTTACGGCACTTCAACAGGCAATTCCGGCGCTGAAACAACGACTGTCGCCCGAGGCTCCCCTCGGCATTGGTCTGCGCCTGTCGGATATTGCCAGTGAAGAACTCGAACAACCCGAAAACCTGGTTGCCTTTCAGCACTGGCTGACGCAAAACGATTGCTATGTGTTTACCATGAATGGCTTTCCGTTCGGCGGTTTCCACAATACGGTTGTGAAAGATCAGGTGCATACGCCCGACTGGACTACCGAAGCACGGGTCGAGTACACAAAACGATTGTTCCGGATTTTGTCGGTACTGTTACCCGTCGATGAGCTAGGCAATGCCATTCAGGGTGGGGTGTCAACATCGCCCCTGTCCTATCGGCATTGGTTCGAGTGGGAGCAACCTGCTGCCCGCGATTACATTTTTTCGCTGACAACCCAGAATGTTCTCGAAGTCGTTGCCGAACTGATTCATCTCCGCAAACAGACCGACCGACTTATGCACCTCGATCTGGAACCAGAACCCGATGGAGTTATTGAAACGGCCGACGAGTTTATTGCCTGGTTTACGGATTATCTGTTGCCGATGGGTATCGAACAACTGACCGCTCAATTCGGCCTCACCGACGAAGAGGCCGAAGCCCGCATTTGCGAACATGTGCGCTTATGTTACGACGTGTGCCATTTTGCGGTTGGATATGAGCGCCCTGCCGAAGTGCTCGATAAACTCAAAAAATATGGCCTTCGGGTTGGTAAAATTCAGGTGAGCGCGGCTTTAAAAGCTGAGTTTCCCAACGACCAGGCCGGAAAAGAACAGGTTCGGAAAGCCTTTGAGCAATTTAACGAATCTACCTATCTGCACCAGGTTGTAGCCCGGACACAAGCCGGTGACCTGCTGCGTTTTCCGGATTTGCCCGAAGCACTGGCGGGCTTTACTGATGCGCAGGCCGAGTGGAGGGCTCATTTCCATGTCCCCCTGTTTGTTGCTGATTATGGCCTATTGAAATCGACGCAGGATGATATTCGGGAGGTATTGCAATTGCAGGCCGAACGACACTTTACGAACCAACTGGAAGTTGAAACCTATACATGGGGTGTCTTGCCCGACGAACTGAAACTGAATCTGGTCGATTCAATTGAGCGGGAAATGAAGTGGGTGATCGATCAGCTAGACTAATTAAACTTATGCAAAAGACTGTAGTACTCGACGTTGTTGGATTGTCGTACTCGCTGATTGGCGAGCACACGCCCTTTCTGAAACAATGGTTTGCCAATAAACATCAGGCAACCATTGATCCGATGCTTCCGGCACTGACAACGTCCGTACAGTCTACGTATGTGACGGGAAAATGGCCCAGCGAAACCGGTATTGTTGGCAATGGCTGGTATGATCGGACCGATTCGGAAGTGAAATTCTGGAAACAGTCCAATAAGCTCGTCGCCGGTGAAAAAATATGGGAGCGTGCCCGAAAAGTAGATCCGAATTTTACGGTTTCAAAAATGTTCTGGTGGTACAATATGTACTCGACTGCTGATTTTTCGGCTACCCCACGCCCACAATACCCGTCTGATGGCCTGAAAATTCCCGATTGCTATACCCACCCCGGCGACCTGCGCGATCGATTGCAGAAAGAGCTTGGCACATTTCCGCTGTTTCAGTTCTGGGGGCCAGCAACAACCATTAAAAGTTCGCGCTGGATTGCCGATGCGTCCATGCTGGTCGACAAGTGGCACCATCCCACCCTCACGCTGATTTATCTGCCGCATCTGGATTATTGCCTGCAAAAATTTGGGCAGGATTTTGCGAAAATTGCCAACGATCTGCGCGAAATCGACGAGGTCTGCCGCGACCTGATTCAGTATTACGAAAAAGAAGGAGCCGAAGTTATTGTGCTGTCTGAGTACGGCATCACCAACGTAAGCAACCCCATTCACATTAACCGGATGTTCCGCGAAGCCGGGCTGATCCGGTATCGCGAAGAACGCGGGCTTGAAATGTTCGATGCCGGTGCATCGCCCGCCTTTGCTACGCCCGACCATCAGATTGCACACGTTTACATCAACGATCCGTCGGTGTTCGATAACGTGAGGACAATGCTGGAAAATACACCGGGTATCGAACTCGTGTTGGACAAAGAACAGCAGAAACAATATCACATCGATCACGAACGCTCCGGCGATCTGGTTGTTGTGGCCGATGCCAATAGCTGGTTTACCTACTACTACTGGCTCGACGATGCCCGCGCTCCGGATTATGCCCGGCTGGTGGCGATTCATCAGAAACCCGGCTACGACCCGGTTGAGATGTTTATGGATCAGACCAATCCATTCATAAAGCTCAGAGCAGGCTATAAGCTAGGACGTAAACTGCTTGGTTTCCGCTACCTGATGGATGTAATTTCGCTGGATGCTACACTCGTCAAAGGCTCACATGGGCGCATTGGTACGGCACGTGAGCACCATCCGGTATTTGTGAGTAGCCGAAACGTTGGTAACTCCCTGATGGCTACAGACGTATACGATCAGATCTGGAATACGCTTTCGGCCGAAGTGCGTCAAAAACAGACGAGCTAACTTCTTGGTTGTTCTGACGAAAGGTCGTAATTTAACTCTATGAAAGCTCTCGTCGTCCTCCTTTTTCTCGTCTCGGCCTGTACATCGAACCGACTGCCGAAAGTGAATGCGCCAGTCGACGGTGCCGAATATTACCAGCCCGGCCAGCCGACCTATGCGCTTCAGTCGCGGCTCTATCCTGACCCACAGGGCGGTTTGGGGCATTCGCAGGACCCTGATATTAAAGTTACAGACGTTCGATTGACAGCTTCCTATACGGTAGTGTATATGACGTATGCGAAGGATAAGCAGGATCGGTACTTTAATTACAATAGTGCGAGCAGCATCTCCTTTAACTCCAAAGCAGTTTTAGCTTCGCTGGATGGCAAGCGGACGTTTGCTTTGCTGAAGACCGAAGGCATCCCTTTATCGCCCGAAACACTGGAAATTAAAAGTGACGAAAAGCTTCAGTTTGTGCTCTATTTCGAACGGCTCGACAAAGGCATTGAAACTTTCGATCTGTTTGAATGTAAGAGCGATAACGAAAATTCCTGCTTCAATGTGGCAGCGATAAAAATCGAAAACCCTGCCGAACCCCATACGCCATAACCGAGATAATAGCGCTTTAAAGCGCAGACTGGATACTGATACGCGGCTATCGTCGTTAAAGAAAGAGTAGCAGTATTTAGTTGATAGTGTAAGTATGTCTTTTTTTTCCTCTCATTACCGATTACGCGTACTCTTTCTGTTTGTTGGTTTATTGGTTAGTCTGCTTGTTGTTGCGCAGGTAACGCTGAAATATCGAATGCTGAATGGCTATGCCCTGAGCGACGACGCTCCGCTTACTAAAGGGAAACCAACAATGTTTATTCTCGATCAGGCCGATGCGTTTGAGAAGGTTTTTAAACCAGCACAAGTAGGTGGGAAACGGCCGGATGTGCCAAATTTTGCGCGGGAAACAGCCATTGGAATCGTATTGCCTCCGTCGACAAAGCCGCCCAGAGTTTCAATTAGCCGGGTATTTGTGCAAGACTCGGTACTCAATGTCCGCTACATTCGGATAAAAGATACAACCCGCAATAAGACCCCATTGGTCACGCCCGTTCAGCCGACGCTTTTGCTGGCCATACCTGCCCAAAAAGTACTAAAAACCCGACTTATCGAAAACGGTAAAGTGATTGTTACACTTCGTACGAAAGAAGAAAAGTAAACAAGGAGAATAGCTGGTTAGAGAATTTCGATTATCGCCATGATTTTGTCTACCTGAAAATCGGTCATCTGTCACTAGGCAGATGACCGATTTTTTTAGATGCTCGCTGAAGCCTCGGGCAGACAACTGAAACGCTGCAATCACGTTCGAATAAATTTCAGTAGTCAGGCAACGGCCTTGTTCTCCGTCTCCGTATTGTGTGGTAAAAGAGTTCGGTCATGGCTCTAAAACCACTGTAACAATGCGAATCATTCTTCTAAGCCTGAGTTGCTTACTATCGTTGGTCGTTAATGCTCAGGATAGCCTCATTTTTCGAAACGGAACAGAATTGTCCGTAAAGGTGCTGGAAGTATCGCCTTCGCAGCTTAAGTATCGACGGCAGGACAACCCAAATGGCCCCGTGTATAGCATCACCATTGATGATGTGTTGCTGATCAAGTATGCAAACGGGACAAAAGACGTGTTCGGAACCGGCAACACCGTTGCCAGACAACCTGAATCTACGGCTCGCGAATTAAGTCCCATGCCGCAGCCGGGGCTATCCGGCCTTCGCTACCGGGGTGGGTTGTTTAAGCAATATTTTGTTGATGATAATGGCGAACCGTTGCCCCGCACAGAAGTACGGACACAACTGGCCAACCATCATGATGCCTTACTGGCTTATCGGCACGGACAGTCACTGCGTCGGTTTTCGTGGGTTGCAGCTTTATCATCAGCGGCCTTGATTGGTACAGGCACCGGGCTGCTTCTCTTTCAGTATGATCACTGGCGGTCAGAAAACCGACCACTCACAACCCAGACCGGAAATACTACTCCGGTCAATGACCGAGATCACGACCGCAGAGGTTTTCGTAGAGATCTGGGTATTGCATTGGGCGGAAGTGGCCTGATAATGGGTGCTGCTGCCTTACTGCTTAACTATCGGGCCAATAGCCTGTTTCGCCGGGCCGCTTTTCGGTATAACCAACATCAACGCACGGTCGGAATGGAATGGGCACCTAGCCTTCAGGGAACAGGAATTGCAATGAAGCTTACCTTTTAACTAGTAAAATGATGCATAAAACCACCGAATCAATTGATCGACTGACGTTTCTGAAACAGTTAGGCTTAAAGGGAAGCGCTTTGGTTGCGTTCTACTGCGCCGGGACGTTAAGTTCCTGTACGCAATCGGGCAGTAATGATCCTGCTCCAGCTTCTTCGTCCAGTTCATCGGGTAGCACAACCACGGGTTCCAGCACTACATCGTCGGGTATTACACTCGATTTAACATCGGCAGCGTATTCGAAATTGACAACGGTTGGCAACTATGCCTATACCGGCAATATTCTGGTGGCGCATATTAAGGATGGAAGCTATATTGCACTGTCGAAAATATGTACACACGAAGGCTCGACGGTACAGTACGTTTCTAAGAACAACAATATTTATTGCCCTAACCACGGCGCTACGTTTAGCACTACCGGAGCCGTTACGGGCGCTCCGGCCAGCCGTGCGCTTACGCAGTATAAAGTTACGTTAAGTACCGACGGCAAAAGTCTGCTTATTGCTACGTAGTATAGGGCTTTTTCATAACAATGCCGTAGGCATGTCATCGTAGTAGCTATTCTAAGATGTCACCACTCCGGGGGGTGATACTGTTTTATGAAAAAGCCCTGCTACATAGTATTAACCTTTGACAAAGGTCGACCTTTGTCAAAGGTATTGGCCTCTAAACCAGTTGGCCAGCATATTTAGCCTGCATGGTTTTTATGAATGTATAGCCATTTTCGGCAATGTCCCACGGATCGTTGTATTCGCGCCAGACGTTGATGCTGTTGGCAAAATCGATGTCGTTTCGGCTGAAGGCTTCAATGGTCATCCAGCCGGTATAGTTGATTTCTGCCAGTGTAGCGAAGGTGTCGTCCCAGGGGATATGTCCGGCACCGGGCGTTCCGCGGTCGTTCTCGCTGATATGAACGTGTGCCAGTACAGGAGCAATGGTGCGTATCGCATCCGGGAACCGCTTCTCTTCCATGTTGGCATGGTGCGTATCGAACATGGCCCGAACAGTTGGGTGGTCGGTTTGGCGAATCAGTTCGGCCAGTTGAGCCATTGTATTGCAGAGATAGCATTCAAACCGGTTCAGGGCTTCGGGAGCGAGTACAATACCTGCCTGTTGGGCATAGTCGCCAGCGGCATGGAGCACTTCGGCACTATATGCATATTCGTCGGGTTGCGGTTCGCGCCGGGAGAACGTAGCAAAAGCCGAATGCATGGGGCCACAAATGACCGTAGCGCCCATGGCATGTGCCTGGTCGATGGCTTGCTTAAGCCGGTTCAGCCCCTGCTCACGAATTGTCTGCGACGGGCTGGCCGGATTTTCTTCGGGACTCATGACCATTACGGCGGTACTTTGCAAGCCCAGTTGCTGTAAATGATCGCCAAACTGTTTATAGGCCGAAGCGTCCTGATAATCGATAAAGCATTCGATGCCATCGTAACCGATTTTTTTCAGGCGCTCCGTCATTGGATACATTTTTTCGGATATAGGCGCTGACCAGGCCAGCAAATTGAAACCAACCGGACAAGATTGTAACGTAGGCATACGGGTAAGGTTAGTGTTATTATTTTTCCATCGGATGCTGTTTGAGCAACTGATCGGGTGAGTAAAAATCTTTTTTGCCCGCCGTTGCCGTTCGAACAGCTTTTACTTTTTCGGGCCTGATGGCTGGAGCGTTGTTGCCAAATGAGTTGCGTACGTAAGTCAGTACGGCCGCTATTTCATCATCTTTCAGCAAGCCACCAAAGGGGGTCATGGGCACTTGTCCGGGATATTTCTGATTATGTACTTCAATAGGGCCCAGCAGGCCTTTCAGCGCAATTTTAATCAGACGGTCTTCGTTACCCAGCACCCAGTTGGTACCAGTCAGGGGCGGAAACCCAGAAGCCGATAGCCCTTTTCCGTCGGGCTGATGGCAGGTTGCGCAATAACCTTCACGAGCATAAATCTCTTTCCCTTTATTATACAAAGCCAGTTCGGCACCTTTCAGTGTCGATTTGGTGGCATCTTCTTTCTCTTCTTTTACATTCTCATCTTTCAGGTGAGCAACGGCGGCTGTATGAGCATGGATCATCCATTCGTCCAGCGGTTTTTTCGCGGCTTCTGCCAGAATGGGCAACCCTTTTTCCGGACCTATCCAGGAAGCGGCAACAATAGCCGCCAGTCGAACACGACTGTTTTCATCGCGAGCGGCCTGCATCAGCAGGTCGGCCTGGTCGGGAACCTGATGGCCCGTATACCGCACCACCTGAACCGCAGCAGCGCGGGCATGATAATCTTTTGCCTTAAGTACCTGACGCAGCAACTTCTGATCGACCTTATCCAGCCCCCAGCTTACCCACAACCCTTCCAGCAAATGGTGTTCATAGCGCGGGTCATTTTTGTCGAGTTTGGCAACCCAGGTATTCAGTTTGGCCAGTACCTGGGCCGCATCGCGACCCCGTAGTTCACGGCGAGTGCGGTATCGTGTTCGATATTCAGGAAGTTTCAGGTTGTCCAATAATTCGTCGATACTGGCTCCGTCGATTTTTGCTGGTTTAACTAGTGGCCTCGACGGATACGTAACCCGATACACCCGCCCGTGCGAATGGTCGCGCAGCGGATCGCGGGCGTTGTGCTGCATGTGCCCGATCAGGATGTTGTGCCAGTCGATCACATAGAGCGAACCGTCGGGGGCAAATTCCATATCGACAGGGCGGAAGTTTCGATCTTCGCTCACAATCAGATCGGCCCGATGATGGCTTTTGTAGCCCGTACCATCGTCGACGAGTGTGTGTTCTTTGGTGCCCAGAAAACCAATTGTATTATTGATCAGAAAATCACCCTGAATGTTGTCGGGGAAATGTCGGCTCGATACAAATTCGAGACCAGATGTTGGCCGAACCCGGTGAGCCTCTTCAACCAGTTGAACCGATTTATGAGTGAACTCGCCATAGCGCGGCAACACCGATCCCGGCATCATCCAGCGAACGTCGGGACTGGATGTTTCGGCAAAAAAAGGCTGACCCCAATCGTCGAATGCAATACCCCAGGGGTTGGGAATCGATAGCTGGGCCGTCCGCTCAAGCTTGTGCAATTGAGGGGCATACCGATAAAATCCGCCGTTGGTAGCACGAACAGGCCCATACGACGTTTCGACATTGGTATGCAGAAAGACCCCTTCGCCCGAATAGATGGCACCCGATGGATCGACCGTGAAGGCGTGGCTGTTGTGATGCGTATCGTGGTCATCGAATCCACTCAGCAGAATTTCTACTTTGTCGGCTTTACCATCGCCATCGGTATCGGTCAGAAATTTCAGGTTAGGCCCCTGTGATACATAAACGCCTTCCGGGGCAATTTCGAACCCAAGGGGCAGGTGAAGGCCATCGGCAAAGACGGTTTGTTTGTCGGCTTTGCCATCGTTGTTGGTATCTTCCAGAATAATGATTTTATCGTTGGGTTTCGAATCGCCCGGTTTGTAATGCGGATAACTGGGCATCGTAGCAATCCACAGCCGCCCTTTGTTATCGAACGACATCTGCATGGGTTTGGCCAGATCGGGAAACTCCTGCTCCGACGCAAACAGTTCGATTTTATAGCCCGGTGGTACTTTCAGTTTGCTGAGCGCTTCTTCGCCGTAGAGATAAGTAAGACTCCCATTCTTTTCCGGGTTGAAATTGGTTTTAACGGGCGGTAATTTTTTGGTATTCTTATCGGCGGCCGCCAGATCCATTTTCTCACCCTTCGAGGCTGCCAGCCAAACGGCCGTGTCCCGAATGGCGGTCATTTCGCGAATTTTCTCAATTTCGGCCGGGTAGTTGTCGGGGCCAAACGGATTGTACCGACGACCGTAGACATGAACGCCATTTGGAATTTTGAAGTCGTTATGCCACATCCAGTTTTTTTCCATCACGGCATCGTGAACCAGCTTGCGGTTCGCATCGGCTTTGGGCGATGCTTTGCCAAATACCTGATCGGCCAGCAAAATACCCAGTCGCTTATACCCTTCCTCGTTAAGTTGGGAGCCGTCGATGGTGAGCGGTTCGGTGCTGGCGGCATACCATTGCTGAGAAGGCGTAAATGCATCAACAAAACGAACGTTGTTTTTCTGGGCAACCTCCTGCATGGCTTTAGTATACAGGGCCAGGTTACCATTTTCTTTTTTGCCGTTCGGTAGGTCATATTTGTCCGACAAGTCTTCGAAGGCAATGGGCGAAACCAGCACCAGTTGGGGGGCTGTTGATCCGTTGTATTTCTGATTGAGCGTCCATTTTACGAACGCATCCAGTTCGGCTTTGTAGTTATCGAGCCCGGCTTTCCCCTGAAATGATTCGTTATAACCGAAGAAGGCGACAATCACGTCTGCTTTCAGACGGGTTAACCATTGATCGGGTGTATCGAAATGCCCTTCGCTGTGTGAATTGTTGGCATATTCGGTCCCTTCCTTAAACTTCTCCGCACCCGGAAAAGCCCACGGCAGATTGCGGCTGGAACGCGGACGGAAACCAGGCGTGTCGCCCGGATCGCACATGTTGCGGATATACAGCATGGATTCCGGATAACGTACCTGCATTTCGGTTTCGAAGTTGTCGTAGAACAACATACGAGAACCCAGGTTGTTGCCAATCAGTACAATATGGGCTCCCTTACTGACCGAAAGCGATTGGGGCTGGCCGGAATGGAAAGCACTAAAAGCGATCAGGGCTAAGCCAACTGTGCTGAGCAGCCCAACGATGCCGATGATTCTGGATTTAGTCATTCTTTGATTAATGGAAGGCGTTTAGGGAAAATGTCTGGACATGAGATGCTGGATGTTGGGTTTTAGAGAAACGTTTACTATCCAGCATCCAACATTATTTTGGATGACCGTAGGGAACATTAATAGCTATTTTCCCTTTCCACTTTTTGGGAACAGGTTTGCCAAGTTCCCAGTGAATGGCGTTGATGACCAGGCGCTGAAACGCTTCGACCTGAAAATCTTCGGGATGGCCGAGGGTTGTCATAAATGTTTTTCCGCCCCACTGGTTCTGCCACGTCCAGGCAACTGGGTTGTCGATAGCTTCTTTGTCGGGATTGACCGATTTGCCCATCAGCAGCGGAACGGCTCCTTTGGCCGGATAGTCGGGCAGAACGCGATAGAGCCACGAGGCTACATGGAACGAAGGGGCAACGCCAGTCAGAATAGGGTTTTTAGCGGCTTCAGGAATAATCGTGACGTCGGTTGTGCTTTTATGGCCATAGTGCGTATGTTTGGCTGCACCACCCCATCCGGGAGGGCTGCCCAGTGCAAATTCGCCGAAAGCGTTCCATTTTTGCCGGGGATCGCCATCGGGATAATTAAAGGCATGCGTGGTTGTGCGAAATCCCATAACCGGCTTGCCCGATTTGAGGTACTCTTCGATGTAGTTTAACTGCTCTTGCGGTAGCTGACGCCAACGCAGAAAGAAAACAGCCAGATCGGCCTCACGGAGTACTTCCAGGCCGGGAATGTCTTTTTCGCCGTTGTAGTCGGGAACTGACTTCAGCACTTTGGTTCGCATGCCATAGTTTTTCTCAAGCTCGGCAGCAATGAAAGGCAATGTTAATTCGCCACTGTATTCGTGGTCGCCGGTAACAAACACAACATAGGGTTTGGCGGCTGTTGGGGAGGTTGCAAAGGTTTTATTTTTTGTCAGGCTCAACAAACCTGCCAGCCCAAGCAGACCAGCGGTTTGTTGCAGAAAGAGTCTGCGTTGAGTGTTCATAGAGATAATTTTCTTGTACGGATGAGTTCGCTTATCAGTTAAGAGAATATGATCGGGAATTTACTTAGCTAATTTAGTTTGGCTCAGGAAATAATCTGTTCCTGGGTCGCTATTCCTGTATAGGTTGTTTGCGGGGTAGCAGAATGTCGAAAGCCGTTCCCTGTCCCAGCCTCGATTCTGCTTTTATGTGTCCATGATGACCTTCAACAATTTTTTTGCAGATAGCCAGCCCAATTCCCGTTCCTGGATATATTCGACCATGCAGCCGTTGAAACAGTCCGAAGATTTTTTCTTCGTAGGTTTTGTCGAAGCCGATTCCATTGTCTTCAACTCTTATTTTAACAAGATCTGTTGATTCTAAATGCGCCAAGTGCCGGTCTTGTGCGGTTAGTGGCATTGCCTTAATGGTAACCGTTGGCTGGTTGCTCTGATTGAACTTAAGTGCATTGCTGATCAGGTTCTGAAAGAGCTGGTGCATCTGGCCAGGAATAGCCTCGAGGAGCGGGAGCGGTTCGCGGAAAATACGGGCGTTTTTCTCAGTAATGGTAATCTCAAGATCTTCAACGATTCGATTCAGCAGGGCATTTAAATCAGTTTGTTCGAATGGGAGGTCATATTGCGAAATTTTGGAGAGTGTCAGTACATTATCGATGAGCGCCTGCATTCGGCTGGCAGCGCTCGTGATCCGGCCGAAGTACGATAGTTCGTCGGTACTAAGCTTGTCCTCAATTTGCGTTTGAAGAATATTACTAAAAGCCTGAATTTTACGCAGGGGTTCTTTCAGATCATGCGAAGCAACCGATGCAAATTGCATCAGATCGAAATTAGACCGTTCGAGTGCTGAGTTGCTGCGACTGAGTGCCTGTGTTCGTTCCTGAACCCGAATTTCGAGCTCGTCGGCTAGTTTTCGGTAGCGTTGCTCGCTTTCTTCTATTTTTAGCCGACTAAGTACCTGCTCCGTAACATCAGTGGCCAGTACCAGCACGCCCGTAATGTTCCCATTGGCTTCGCGCCGGGGCTGATAAACAAAGTTCAAATAAACCGTATACGATTCGCTATTCCGAATTAATTGAACCGGAGCTTCATTGGCATGATAAGGAACTCCCGTTGTTGTGACCTGCGCAAGCAACTGATCGAAGCCCTGGCCTGCCAGCTCAGGTAATGCTTTAAGCAGTGATTGGCCGTGCAATTGCTGAGGAGATCGGTCAACCAATTCGGCATAATGTGGATTGGCCAGTTCAAAAACAAAATCGGGACCCAGCCCTAAAATAGCCATCACTACCGGAGCCTGCTCAAATAGGCTCCTTAGCTGTTCGGAAGCGCGGTTGCGCTCTTGAGAGAGGCTGAGTTGTGCGCGCACACGGGCCAGCAGCTCATTGGCCGAAAAAGGTTTAATCAGATAATCGTCGGCTCCTGCCGTATAGCCATCTATTTTAGCTTCTTCGCCAGCTCGTGCCGATAGAAGCATTACCGGAATACGGGCCGTTACTGGATCGGCTTTTAGGGTTCTTAATAACTGTTCGCCGTCCATGATGGGCATCATAATATCGCTCAATACCAGGTCTGGCGGTTCCGATTGGATCAACTCCAGGGCCGATCGGCCTTCGGGTGCAGTTTTAATTTGGTAGAGGGGTTCCAGAAGCCGCTGGATGTACATTCGCATGTCGACATTATCATCAACGACCAGAATCTTTTGGCATTTGCTGACATCTTTAGATGGGGCAACTAGCTCGGGTGAGCTAGTTGCCGACGGGCTGCCTTGTGCTAACGGCTGTTGGGGTAGATCGTCGGAAAGAAGTTGATGGGCTTCGGTCAAATAGGCTTTCAACTGAGAGTTGCGAACCGATACTTGCTGACTGGGGGGTGGCGTAGAGGGTAAAGCCGACACGTTGCTTATCGGAAGATGAACCGTAAAGGTTGTGCCCACACCAGGCTGGCTCTCGGCGGTTATGGTGCCGCCATGCATCAGGACCAGTTCTTTAACCAATGATAAACCAATACCGGTGCCTTCGTATGTACGGCCACGGGTGGTCGCTACCCGATGGAATCGTTCAAACAGGCGTGGCATTTCCTCAGATGGTATGCCAACACCGGTATCTTTGATTTGTAGGATCACTTCGTTCGCCAGTGATTTCAACAGAACAGTTATCGAACCTGCCAACGTATACTTGAAGGCGTTCGAGAGTAGGTTAAGAATAATCTTTTCCCACATCTCGCGATCGACATATACGCTACCGATGGCTACCGGACTGCACTGAATATATAGGCTCATGCCTGCACTTTCGACCAGCGAGCGAAAGCTGCTGGCCAGTTCTTCGGTTAATAAGGCCAGGTCCAGGGCTTCAAAATGAGCCTGCATCCGGCCGGCTTCAATGCGGGAAAAGTCGAGTAGGGTATTGACCAGCTTTTGTAGTCGAACGGCATTGCGGTAAGCCGTTTCGATGTTGCCGTGAAGAGAGGTTGACAGGGCTGAGTCGGGTTGCTTCAATGCTTCTTCCAATGGTCCCAGCATAAGCGTCAGAGGAGTACGGAACTCATGACTAACATTGCTAAAAAATACGGTTTTCGCCCGGTCTATTTCGGCTAACATCTCAAGTCTATTTCGCTCTTCTTCGGCGGCTCTGGCGTTCTGAATAGCGTTGGCTACCTGATTGGCTACCAGTTCAAAAAAAGTTCGGTAATCCGAGTCGAGTTGCCGTCCGGGGTTTACGCCCGCAATTAAAACGCCCAGCGGATGATTTTGTCCGGGCGAAATAAGGGGCATCACCATTACTTCGCGGACTGGCTGATCGGCCAGTCCTTTGGGAAGGTCGGTATGATTGGGTATGTATACAACTGTAGATTTACTTGTTTTGATAACGTCGGCCAGTGGCCAGAGCACACTGTTGGTCGATTGGTTTTCCAGATTTACATGGAGTGGGCTGATGGCCTCCTGGCTGGCATTTAGTCGTATAGCCTGTTCCAGCCGGGCCTGATTTCCGATCGGGTCGAGTACATACAGGAGGGCGAACGGAATATCGTCCGGGTTTTTGGCAAGCGTATCGGCTACGGATGCGCAGGCTGCGTCGGCAGCTTTTTCAACGAGGGCCTTAGCGGCTAGTTCCGACAAGGTCCGTAAGCGTCGGGTAGCCAGATTTTTTTCCGTTACTTCGCTACTGGGGCAGAAAAGCCCGGCTACGTTACCCGATTCATCGCGGATTGGGCTGTATGAAAACGAATAATAGGTTTCTTCCAGGTAATCTCCCCGGCTCATAAACAGGCGAACATCGTCAACAAACGTTGCTTTTCCTTCCTGAAAAACTTTATTGGCTAACGGACCACAAAAATCCCAGATTTCGGCCCATACCTGAGCGGCTGGCTGACCCAGAACCCGAGGGTGCTTGGCCAGACTAAGAACCGGAATATAAGCGTCATTGTAGAGAAAAGTAATGTCGGGGCCCCAGCCAATCCACATCGGATGCTGCGAGTTAAGCATCAGATTAACGGATGTTTTCAGGCTTTGAGGCCATTGGTCGATTGGGCCTAGCGGGGTCTTCGACCAATCTATAGCCCGTAGCCGTTCGCCCATTTCTCCTTCACTACTGAGAAAGTCTTCTGAGTGGGTGATTTTATTATTCATGACGCGAGTAGAATAGCGAATCAGTAAAAAAAGCAAGATAGATTGTTTGGGTTTAGTATGGCCAGCATGCCAGGTTGAGTTGTTGTATAACCAGTCTGTCGGGGCACCACAAAACACAACTATTGACTATCTTTCTTGCTAATTACTACGGTTATGGCAAAAAAGCCAGAGGCTCTTTCCGGCCCGCTGAAAATCTTATTAATTGAAGATGATCCTGACGATATTGACCTGTTCGAATATGCTTTTCGGGTCAATGAGCTGTTATGCGATGTCGTAATTCTGGAAGAAGGCGACCAGGTGCTACCATATTTGACCAAGAGCAATAAACGACCCGATGTGGTTGTGCTGGACCTTAATTTACCTAAGGTGCATGGGCGGGATATCTTGAAGCAAATAAAATCAGATGAAGAGCTACAGGCAATTCCGGTTGTGATTTTAACAACCTCTTCGGAGCAGGAAGATAAAGAATATTGCAAAAAAGCCGGAGCAGCCGATTTTTTAACGAAACCTACCGATCTGGAGGGGTTCAAAACAATGGTGTCGACCATAGCCAGGGTGGTCACCGCCTGATGGGTCGACGGTGTTAGCCAGGGAGCCATACATAAACGCGGGAACAACTTTCCTGGGTTGAGAGCTGTTAATTGAGATGATCTGATTTCTGCGACAATAGCGTAATTGTTCTACTGGGCCGAACCGGTTTTCGGGAGATAATTTGAAATTCACGTATGGTGACATCAAGCCCATTGGATACTTTAAGTGCATAGTTTCCTGCTGCTAATTCCATCAGATTCAGGCTCAGTCGGACGGTTGTATCGGCCTGGTCCATAAGTTGTTCAAACAGAACATGCCCGGTAATATCGACCAGATGAACATGTACTTCGCCACCTAGTTCCTTGTTGACATTAACCCGGAGTCGGGTACTATCGGCGGTGATATACGATCCTATTTCGTAGTGAGCGAGTTTGGTTGGGCGTGCTTTCTGGGCCAGTGTCGGCGCAATTGAAACCATCATCGAGAGTACCAGGGTGAGACTTACTGGCAGAAAACCTGAAAAAGCATTCATAACAATGTAGTTTAGAAAAGGAAAAACTAACGAGCCTGATGTTGCTTTTAGAAGTGCAGTATAAAGAGAAGAGCCAGAATGGTAAGTTTGATTAATTAGGTCGAATGGTAGTATTAGTCCATGAATGGCATGGCTATTAGCAGGTATTTAAATTTGTGTATACTAATAGTTTAGTAATGGTTTTTCTTTAGTGAAAGCATTTTTCTTTTATATTTATTAATAAATAAGGTCAATATGGAAAAGTAAGTCCGTATATTTCTAGTGCCGTTAAGTTTCTGATTGCGCCGTGTTCCCATATTTCTCCAGGTTAACTACCTGAACGGGGGCTAGTGAAAACCGAATGGAGGTAGTCTGGTTCTAAATCTGTCAAATAAAAAAGGCAATCCAATCAACCTCGCGCTTTTGGGCAACTTGCTACCGTTTACTATACTAATTTGGGGTAAATGCGCCCTAAGTCTTATTATTATGACAGAATTGGCTAACTGAATTTGTATCTCAAAGAACGTAATGCCTGTTCGATGCCCTCTTTCTGCTGGAAATACTTATATCAAATCTAATTTTTTAGGTTGATAAGCATACAATAATGAAGATAGCGATATGGCATAATCTGCCCAGTGGAGGGGCTAGCAGAGCATTACATCAGCATATCAAAGGATTAGCAGAGCGAGGACATTATATTGAAGTCTGGACCTCATCGCTGGCCGACAGCCAGTTTCTGGATGTCGATTCCTACGTTGCGAAAACACATATTATTCCATTATCTATAGCAACGCGGGTGCGCATCGATTATCTGGACGATATTCGCTCGCTGGCTTATCAGAATAGCACACGAGTTAAACGGATGCTGGCGTTTTGTCAGCAATGCGCTCAGCAGATCGAAGCAGGGCAGTTTGATGTACTGTTTGCCAACTCCTGTCATTATTTTAACATGCCTTTTATTGGGAGGTTCATCAAGAGCATTCCGAAAGTACTTTATCTGGGCGAGCCAAACCGATCGCTATACGAAGCCTACCCCGAACAAAATTGGGCCGCTCCGCCATGCTGGCCCAAATACTGGTATTCGCTGTCGTATTACAAATACGTATGGCGTGATACGATCAGGACTCATCGGGCCCGTGTTCTTGTTCGGGAGGAGGTGGCCAATTATCAGAGCTATACTAAAGTACTCGTAAATTCATTTTATAGTAATGAGAGCCTGCTTCGGGCTTATGGTGGGGGCGGTGATGTCTGTTATCTGGGAATTGACATGGACATGTTCTCATTTATGGACCTGCCCCGCGAACCCTTCGTAATGGGATTAGGATCGTTTCATCCGCCTAAACAACCCGATCTGGCTATTAAAGCTCTGGCGCAGATCGATGCTGCCGAAAGGCCTAAACTCGTTTGGGTTGGTAATATTGGCAATCAGGATTACCTGTCTCAGCTTATCACTCTGAGCGATCAGCTTGGTGTTGTTTTTGAGCCTCGCCAATACGTACCTCACCAGGAGTTACTCCAACTACTCAATACGGCTTCCTGTCTGCTCTATACGTCGGCGCTTGAACCATTTGGTCTGGCTCCACTTGAGGCCAATGCCTGCGGATTGCCGGTAGTAGCTGTTGGCGAAGGCGGAGTGCGGGAAACAATCAACGATGGCTATAATGGCCTGCTGACCAGTCGGCGGCCATCCGAAATTGCGGAAGCCGTTCTGCGGATACTGACTAATCGAAATCTCTTTGAGGGCCTTTCGTCGAACGGACGGCAAATGGTAGCCGATCGGTGGGGAATTGACCAGGCCATTGACCGAATCGAACAGGCACTATTATCGGTTGCCAGTACGGCTAAACGGCCAGGTCGGACAACCTCCTTTGCTGTCCCCAAAAGCGAAAGCAGCTCCGTGCCCTAGTGCCTGCTAGTAGTTGACAGGAGTGCATCAGGTACTTTTTTTGCCCCACGTAGTTTAGAAGCTTACTGCTTACGATGATTTATGCCGTATTGTTGACGGCTCAGATTGGTAGTTTCCGGAGTTTTCTGCTTTTACTATAGAAAGGGTCGGTGTACTGGTTAGCAGGAGCCGATACCGGAAATGTACTCTAATTCAGTCCTTATAACGTCGGGAATACCACCCGAAACCCTCAACTTGCATGAATAATTTTAATATTAACCGACGCCATTTCCTTAAGGGAACTACGGCTTCACTTGCCCTTTCGACATTTGGCGAACGGGGGCTGGATTTAATCTATCCTGCAAAAACCCTGCGCGTTGGGTTAATTGGTACGGGGTGGTATGGAAAAAGCGATTTATTTCGGCTGATTCAGGTGGCACCTGTAGAGGTTGTTGCGCTTTGCGATGTTGATAAAAATATGCTTGCCTATGCGGCCAAGCTCGTAAGTCAGCGCCAGAAATCCGGTAAGACACCTAAGCTCTACGGCGATTACCGGAAAATGCTGGCCGATAACCAACTCGATATTGTGCTGATCGGTACACCCGACCATTGGCATGCGTTGCAAATGATTGATGCAGTCAAATCTGGCGCTCATGTTTATGTGCAGAAACCCATTAGTGTCGACGTCATTGAAGGCGAAGCGATGGTGGCTGCCGCTCGTAAATATAACCGGGTTGTGCAGGTAGGTACGCAGCGAAAAAGCACACCACACCTGATAGAAGCCAAGAAAAAAATTGTCGATGCTGGTTTGCTGGGTAAAGTTGCCCATGTAGAAATGTGTTGTTATCTGCACATGCGCAACAATGGTAACCCACCGGTGCAAGCTGTCCCCGATTTTCTGGACTATGAAATGTGGACTGGTCCGGCTCCTATGCGCCCCTACGATGGCTTGCCGCATGTGCGCTGGTGGCGGACGTTTATGGAGTATGGGAATGGTATAACGGGCGATATGTGTGTGCATATGTTCGACACTGTTCGCTGGATGCTGAAACTAGGCTGGCCCAACCGAATTAGCTCAACGGGCGGTATCTATGTTCAGAAAGATGGCAAGTCTAACATCTCCGATACACAGTCTGCTCTGTTCGAATACGATGGCCTCAACTGCGTATGGCAGCACCGGACCTGGGGAACGCCCAACAATCCTGCTTATCCCTGGTCATTTACGCTGTATGGTGAAAAAGGAACCCTCTGGGCCAGCACGATGGCTTGTGATTTCATTCCGGATGGGAAGGGCGAAAAAATTCACCTGGATGTTGTCTATGAAAAAGAGAAGTATCCGGAAGATGTGACCGAACCAACTGAGCCTAAAATTGAGTTGAATGCTGCACCGGCAACCCGGCTGCATATGCTCAATTTCCTGGATGCAATCGATAAGGGCTCCCGCCCGGTGGCCGATATTGAAGAGGGACATATTTCTACGGCCAGTTGTATTCTGGCGAATATGTCTATGAAAACAGGACGGCCTCTTATCTACGATCCACAGAAACGCCAGATCGTAGGCGATTCTGAAGCCAACGCCCTGCTGGCACGGCCCTACCGCCAACCCTGGATACATCCGGATCCTACCGCAGTGTAGACAGTTTATGAGCTGAAAGCGACCGGGGGTCATGGGCAATCAATCCGCCCATGACCCCCGGTCGCTTTCAGCTCATTTATGATGTTTCAGGAGCCAGTTGTAGAGTGTTTTGTCGTCGAACAGGTACTGTATATTATGCCCCTGATTTTCGAGACGGGTAAATTTAACCTGACCATTGCATTGGGCCAGCCGTTTAACCAATTGTTCGGTTTCACTGATGGGCACAATATCGTCGGCAACTCCATGAAAAGTCCATATTGGTATTTTCTGGAGTTTACAAATTTGCGTTGAATCGTCGCAGCCACCACAGAGCGGCATAATAGCCGCAAACCTGTCGGGATAGGCTACCGCGGTTTGCCATGCACCGTACCCACCCATACTGATGCCCGTTAGATACACTCGCTTCGTATCGATGCGGTAGCGGTTGATTAACTCAGCATAAAGTGGCTCAAACCAGTTGTCGGTCGACCAGAATTTGCCATCGGGGCATTGGGGCGAAGCAATAATAAAGGAGTAATGATTTCCTTTTTCAACCAGAGAGGGCAGGCCGTATACCTTAAGTTTGTTCAGGTCGTTGCCACGCTGTGAACCCCCGTGCAGGTAAATAACCAGCGGGTAAGAGCCCTTCGACGTAGCATAGTCGTTCGGTAAATACAGCAGATAGGGGTACTTTGCTTCTGCCTTGCTTTTTACCGTTGCCTGGCCCAACGCTTTGTAGTTAGAATAATAAACCAGAAAACTCCAGAACGCGAAGGCAATGAACCGGGTCATATCGGTAGAAATAATACGGCAAAGGTCCTCAATTATGAGCGAAATGTAACAGCATTTTGCGGATGAACCAGTTGGTTTCTACAGCGTGTTAGGGTTTTTACTGGCCAACTGATCGCTCAGGTGGACATATTCGGCCGGGAATACGAGTCGAAAGGTAGTACCGATATTTACTGTACTGTCAACTTCAATGGTAGCGCCTAATTTCTCGGCCAATGCTTTTACAATCGATAGGCCCAGGCCCGACGAGCCTTCGTTGTTGGTTGGCTGAGCCGACAGCCGCTGAAACCGCTTGAACAGTTTTTCCTGATCGGCTGGCGTAATACCCGGCCCTTCGTCCTGAACAGAAAGGGTTAATTGCTGGCCGCGCAGAGCTGTCTGAACATATACATTTCGGCCAAACGGAGAGAATTTAAGCGCATTACTGATCAGGTTATCAAGAATGCGTACCAGCGATTCGGGGTCGGTGTGTAGTATTACCGGCCGTTCCAGATTGCGAACATGAATGCGAATATCTTTCTGATAAGCCTGTGCGGCAAAACCATCGACAATGACAGCGATCAGATCGTCGAGCTCAATGTCCTGCCGATTTATGGGTAGATTGGAGGTAATAAGCCGGTTGAAATAAACAATGCTATCGATTAGATTAAGCCCACGTTTAATGGTTTTCTGACCATATTCGATGTTCTCGGTCTGTTCGTCATTGAGCGGACCATTCATCGGCAGAAAACTGAACACAAAACTTAAGGTCGACAAGGGCGATTTAAGGTCATGGGCAATAACACTGATTAAGTTTTCGATTTCGCGATTGGCCTCAAAGAGTTGCTGATTTTTCTGATAAAGCTCCGTTACATCATTGAATAGCCAGATTCGGCCCTTAAAATAAGGAGAAAAAATAGGTCGTGTTAGTACCGATAAAATTCGGTCGCTGAACGTCCAGATCCATTCTTTAATGCTGAAATTCGGATCATGAATAAATTTGGAGGCTGTTTGGTTGATCTCGTCCAGATTCTGAGCCCGGTTTCGCAGTTGCATCATGCCAACCGATAAGTTGGCAGGTGATGGACGAAGTTCGCCGGGTTCGAGATTTAGTAATTCAACGGCGGCCTGATTTACCCAGCTTGTTTCTTCGTCTTCGTTGATCAGGATTACGGCCTGAGGAACAATGCCAAACAAAAACCGATATTGTTGTTCCAGGGCAATGCGCTGAAGCGATAAGCTGCTAATCAATACTTTATCGCTAAACCGATATAAGGCATCTTCAATGTCATCCACCGAATCATCGGATGGCATTTCCCAGCCAATCAGTATCCAGCCTTTAAACGTATAATTTGTTAACCGAAAGCCAGCCACCTGTTTAAAATTGCCCAATATTCCTTTCAGGGCCCGGCGTGGCACAAAGTTCTGATCGAAAAAGAATGGTGTTGATTGAGTCAGATCGTTGAGTTGAGCAGGGTTGAGCAGGCTTGATGTTTTTATAGGCGAACTGGAAAACGGAACCGTGGCGGTCCATTCGTCGCGTTCCTGAACAATATAGCAACTGTCGGCTTTCAGAAAAGCCAGCATTTCGGCAATGTAAGCTTCCTGTAGCTTCGGGCCTATTTCTGTCGCTTCAATAATACGGAATCGCTTTTCTAGCGTTTTAAAATCCATGTCGGTAGGAGACACAACTGGCACCTGTTTGCCAGTAGCATGTGGGCCGCACATCATGCGATGTGGAATATGATTAACTTAGCTCAGAAAAGGCTGGATAGCTTTGATTACTTTGGCAGGGTCACTTATGTGTGGCAAATGCCCTTCGGTATCGACAAAGGCGAGAATAGCATTAGGCATCTGCTTTTCCATATAATAAGCAACATCATTCGGCACAGCAATGTCTTCTTTGGCCTGAATGAGTAGGGTTTGGTGGGGTAACTGAGTAATATCGGTACGGTGGTCGGAATAGAAAATAACTTTTGCAATGGCCAGTGCTACATCCGGCCGCATTGCCGATAGGGTTTTGGTGAAAGCCTGGGCATATTGAGGACGAGTTGGGTTGGCCATCACCATGGGGGCAAACCCGCTGGCCCAGGCATGAAAGTTACCTTCCATTTGCGCAAACAGATCTTCCAGCACTTCATGACTAAAACCCCCTACATAACTTTCTTCGTTGGTGTAACAGGGCGAAGCGTTCAGAAGAATCAACCGCGAAAACCAATCGGGCTCCTGAATGGCGGCCAGTGTTCCGCTCATACCACCGGCTGAGTGACCAATAAAAATGACATCCTCCAATTTGAGCTCTTCAAATATGTCGAGAATATCATCCGCATATGAATAAAGCTGCTTATACTTACGTGGGTTGAAAAAGGGGGTAGTGGCTTCGTTAGCACCTACATAATCGAACAAAACAATCCGATAACCATCGGTAAAGGCCGGAATGATTTCTTTCCAGGCGCTCTGGTCGGTGCCAAATCCATGTGCAAAAACCAGTGTCTTGTCTGCTTGCTGATTACCGACCAGACGAACATTATTTCGAGCAAGGATCGACATGAAATAAGTTTAGTTTTATTTTCTGAATTTATATTTTTTATACTTATTGTTTAATTGATGGTGTATTGTGTTCGAAATTTATTGAAAAAATTACGGATCACTGGCATGAAAGTATCGGTATTTCTTCTCTCTAAGAGACTGCTCATTCTAAAATTGACTATAAGGTGTCTTTTTCTATAGTATTTATAGATAAAATAGTGCCTATTCTATATTTTATATAAATTTCTTTAAAACGCCGGTGTCTACTGTATGTACACCGTTGAACTCAGTTATGCTTACGGCTGGTATGTCAGTCTGAATTTGGGCCAGAAAAGTCTCTTTGTTGAGTGTAAGGAGGTAGGCATCCTGGTCGCCATATACATAGTGCGTTTCAACCGATGCCAAACGGGGTAAATCGACCAGATTTTGGAGACCATCCGGAAAGTATCCAGCCCATAAAATCAACCGATCGATTCGAATATGGCCATGGTTAAGCCAGCGACAGGCCGTGGCTGCCCCCTGCGAAAAGCCTAATACGGTAATGTGGAGGTTGAGATCTGGGGAGAGTATCCGATCATAGAGAGAATTCAAATACGCTGTTAAATCCTCAATTTCGTGCTCCCGGTCTTCCCGTGTTTGCCACGAAGCACCAATTCGTTTGTATTCGTTATTCAAATAAAAACGCGATAATCCTTCTGGAACCACAACCATTGTTCGGCCATCGTCGAGTTCTGAAAATTTCCGACCAAAATATTGAGCTAACTGACCATAGCCGTGAAGGCAAAACCAGACCGATCTGGTTTGTTCGGTCAATTGGCCAATCGTATAATAACGAGCAGTACGCTGGACTATAAGATGATTTTCAAGCATGCAGCAGGTAGTGTTGGGGGCTTACCGCTGAAATCGCGATTGTTGCCGGTCTTTTTTTCGCTGTTCGTAATGGCCTTTTTCGGCAATGTAGCATAAACGGTCAAGCTCAGCGTGTACAACTCCCTGTTTATCGAGCCATTGAACCGTAAAAACGTGCTCGGTTTGTCCATGGGTTTCTACCTCCCGGCGGATGGTTTCGAGGTGTTCATCGGTCACAGCAAAGCGGGCGTATAACGTTTGCCGACCTGGTTTGCGGAATCGAATACTGGCCGATTTATCCCAGACAACATATTGGTTGCCCAGAATTTTCAGTAGCATGACCATGTAAAACGGATCGGTGGCCGAAAACAGACTGCCGCCAAAAATGGTGCCTACATAGTTATAAGTCCAGATGTTTCGGCGTAAACGAATGTGTACTTCCCGCCAGTCGGCCGACCAGAATAAAATCTGGCCACCCGTTCCGAAATACATCGGATACCAGTTGAGCACCGTTCGAAACCACCACGACCTGGCCGATTCCTGGCGGTTGGTTTGTAGAAAATCGGGTTTCATAGTCAAATGTTAACTCTGTTTGCAGGAGTTTGGCCTCTGAATGAGCCGTCAGTAAAAAGTCAGAAAATCAATTTTTGTGAAAGAGCCGTTAGCCCACCTACAATGTCGGGCCCAAGCTCGTTGTAAACCTGCTGATTCAGGCTTTTCCAGATGTTGTGGCAGCGTTTAGCCAGGCTGGTGCCATGGTCGGTTAAAAACAAGCCATGTCGCAGATCGTTGGTTAACCAGCCGTTTTTTTGCAGAAGCTTCACATCCCGGTTCATGGCTGATTTTTCGATTTGCAGCTTTTTCGCTAAGGCGGCCTGCCTAATACCGGGTTGAGCAAACAGGTGCATAAGCAGTCCTGCCTGGGTAAAGGTTACGCCCAATGGTAAGAAAGCTCCGTTGTAACGGCTGGTTAGTATGCGTGCCTGCATTCGCAGCCGTCCCGCTATACAGTACGTTTCGGTATCCATACCCTAAATATGTTTTGCAAAAGTTGTATATGCAACTTTTGTGGTGAAAGTATTGAGCCATAGCAGAATCGATCGATGGGCTAGTTGCTCTGCCTCACCCATGTCAGCATAATTGTTTCATGGCAGACTGATTAGGAGCATAGGCGTATTGCTCTATACTGTTAATCGCTCGATACGACCACGATTTGGCTAAACAAACCTGAGATCCGGCAAAATAGAGCAGCCTGCTTCTACTGACCTTTGTCTTACTAAAACAGCGACATAGATGAACGTATTTATTACCGGAGCCACAGGATTTATTGGCTCTGCCCTTGTTAAAGAATTGATAGGAGCTGGTCATCAGGTGTTAGGGCTGGCACGTTCGCAGGCGGCTGCCGATTCGCTTTTGGCCATGGGAGCTGCCGTCCATCGGGGTGATCTTCAGGACCTGGCTAGTTTGCAAACGGGAGCCGCAACTGCCGACGGCGTAATCCATGCTGGCTTTGTTCATGATTTTTCCCGCTTCAAGGAGGTTTGTGAAATAGACAGACTGGCTATCGAAGCCATGGGTTCAACACTGGCCGGCTCAGGCCGTCCGTTTATCGTTACTTCTGGTACGGCACTGGTTAGCCCTGGCATCCTGGCTACCGAAGATAGGAAGAGCCAGCATGATCCCAATAAATTTCCGCGCGTTTCGGAGTCGGCTGGTTTTTCGTTTACCGATCAGGGCGTTCGGACAGTAGCAATCCGATTATCGCCGTCGGTTCATGGTGAGGGCGATCATCATGGGTTCGTGCCGATGCTGATTAACATTGCTCGTCAGAAAGGGGTAGCGGCCTATATTGGCGAAGGGCTCAACCGCTGGAATGCCGTCCATCGTCTGGATGCTGTCCGTCTCTATCGATTGGCGCTGGAGCAAGGAGAAACGGGAGCCCGCTATCATGCCGTTGGCGATGAAGCCATTACCTTAAAAACGATTGCAGAAGCGATCGGTAAAAAACTGAACATTCCGGTGGTATCCATAGCACCCGAAGAGGCTCCTGCTCATTTTGGCCCGTTTGCTGCGTTTGCGGCCATCGATTGCCCGGCTTCCAGTAAGCTCACCCAGGAACGCCTGAACTGGCATCCGGAGCACCCATCCTTGCCCGATGACCTTGCCACTGATATCTACTTCAACTAATTACGCTATCTTGTGGTGTCATGAACAAGCAAATCATCCGGATCAAGTCGATTGGCGAGTTTCACCGACTGGCTGGTTTGCCCAGTCCGGCTCATCCCCTTATCAGTGTCATTGACCTCGAAAAGCTGAACCGTCCGTTGGCAGAAGGGTCTTTTACAAGGGCCTTTGATTTTTATTCAATCTCCTTGAAGAAGAATTTTCATGTTAGAATGAAATACGGCCAGCAGCCCCATGACTTCGATGATGGCGTGCTTCACTTTATGGCACCGGGACAAGTGCTAACTGTTGAGTTTGAAAAAGATCAGGTTCATAATCCCTCCGGATGGATGATTTTATTCCATCCGGATCTTTTGTGGAACACACAACTAGCTAAAACCATTAAACAGTACGGTTATTTTGGGTATGTTGCCAACGAGGCATTGCATCTTTCAGATAAGGAAGAAACGATGCTGACAGCTATAGCCAAAAATATGGAACAGGAATATCATACCCATATCGACCGGTTTAGTCAGAGTGTAATTGTTGCACAACTGGAATTGCTATTAACCTATGCCGACCGGTTCTATCAGCGCCAGTTTATTACCCGAAAGGCATCCAGCCACGAGATATTGACCCGCCTGGAAGAGTTACTGAAACGATACTTTACTAGCGGTGCTTTGGCCGAACAGGGCTTGCCAACAGTTGCTTACATTGCCGAATCGTTGAATATCTCTCCCAACTATTTAAGCGGACTTCTTAAGTCACTCACGGGGCTAAGTACGCAGCAGCATCTGCATGACAAGCTGATTGAACTGGCGAAGGAAAAGCTATCGACTACAAATTTGTCGGTCAGTGAGATCGCTTATGAACTCGGCTTTGAGCACCTGGCATCTTTCAGTAAGCTTTTCAAGACCAAGACACAGCTATCGCCCCTCGAATTCAGGCAGTCTTTCAACTAAAAATGGCCACCTGGTAAGAAGCAATGGCTGGGTTAGTCAAGTTTATTTATACGTCCTGCGTTTTCACGGCAGGGGTGGCCTGGGGAGCTATTTCTTTGGGCGGATTTTGGCTCCAGTAGGTAGCCAGTAACGAACCTGTTGTGTTCATGATGGGACCAAACAGGGCAGGAGCCAGACCAACCGTAGCTACTTTTCCCATTTGAACCGCTATGCCAGAGGCTAAACCGCCATTTTGGAGGCCAACTTCAATTGCAACGGTTCGGCTGCTTTGTTCGTCCATGCCAAACAGCCGGGCCGACCAATAGCCGAGCGTAAAGCCAGTGAGGTTATGAATCAGCACGCAGAGGGCCAGTGTCCAGCCTACAGTGAGCAAACTGTCGCGTCCGGCGGCCGTAATGATTGCTACAATCAGAACAATACCGCCCATCGAGATCAGCGGCATCACCCGGTTAATAATCACGGCCGATTTATGGAAAATACGGTTCAGAATCAGGCCAACAATAACGGGTAGAATAACGATTTCCATGATTTCGATCATCATTTTCAGAAACGAGATCTCAATAAACTCCCCGGCCAGCAGTTTCATCAGGGCAGGCATCAGAAAAGGGGCCAGCAGGGTCGATAGGGTAGTAACCGTAATGGACAATGGTACATTCGCTTTGGCGATAAAGCACATCACGTTAGAGGCCAGGCCACTCGGTGAGCACCCGATCAGGACAACGCCAGCTGCAATTTCGGGTGGGAATTTAAACACGTTCGCCAGTGTATAGCCCAGCAGAGGCATAATCAGAAAATGGCAGGATACGCCTATAAAAACGGCTTTGGGTTGCTGAATAACGCCCTCAAAATCTTTGATTGCCATAGTTGTACCCATACCCAGCATAATGATCTGAAGCAAGGGCACAATGAGTTTCTTTAGCGGAAAATCGCCAACCTGCGTAAACAGACCCGGAAATGACAGGGCCACCACTACGGCCATAATAATCAGAGCAGTATAAATCAGGTTGCTGTACGACGAACGAGCGTTTGTTTCAGCTTTCATTGGGTAAAAGGAATAAGGAACAACGAGGATATAGACGGTAGCGTGTCAGACTACTGGCCTTAAAAGTCAATTTATGCCGAAACTTACCTGTTCGCTTCCCGATGCTCCTGCTTATTGGCTAAGCGAAGCCAAAACGCCTTCTTTCAGTGAGTAGGTTGAGGTTCTGATCTGCGAAATTGAGTAGGTTTTCAATACATAGTCGATCAGGCAAACGCCTACAACAATCATGTCGACCCGTAGTTCAATCATGCCCGAAATTTGCATCCGCTCCGCATGCGATCGGCTGATGAGTAATTCGAAAGCCCGGTAAAATTCGTTGACAGGAAGTTGAAAGGCATTCTGTGCAGGATCGGGTAAATGACCAAGTTCGTGCATATACCACATATCGACCAGCGTATCGAACGACCCCGACGACCCTACCAGAACCGTTGGCTGATACTGATGAATGGCATTCGCCAACGGTAGTAGTTGCTCCTGAAGATAATCATAAAGCTTGCGCATACTGGCTGGACTAATTGGATCAGAACGGTCGGGCGCGCCGGGCATAAAGCGTTCGAGAAGCCGTTGACCACCAATTTCAAAGCTTTGCTTCCAGAAAATCCGATTCTCATTTCCCAGAATAAATTCAACGCTACCGCCACCAATGTCCATAATGAGTGCGGTTTCGTTATCCAGCACGCCAGTGGCTCGTACGCCTTTGTAGATATACTCGGCTTCCGTTTCGCCCGAAATAACCTGAATCGGGATGCCGGTTTCCTGCCGAACCCGATCGACGAATTCGTTCTGATTGCGGGCAACCCGAATGGCACTCGTTCCGATGGCTACCACCTGGTTGGGCACTACAGCATGTTGGTCGAGGATTTGTCGGAAATAGGTTAGAACCGTTAACGCACGACCGATACCCTCTTCGGTGATAAGCCCCTGATTGATACCGGCCTGCCCAATTTTAGCCGGACGACTTTCTTTGAAGAGCGTTTTGTACGAATTGCCGGTTTTTTCGACAATAAGCAGGTGAAAAGTGTTGGTTCCTAAATCAATAATAGCTTGTTTCATAGTCGCAAATCTATTACCTTTGCCGTCCGGTTTTAGCTAAAACACAATATTTAAAACATGCTTATTGTTAACGTAAAAGACAACGAGTCGATTGACAAGGCCCTCAAACGCTTCAAAAAGAAGTTTGAAAAAACGGGCGTGTTACGGCAGTTGCGGTCGCGGACGGCTTTCCAAAAACCGTCGGTAAAGCGTCGTACTGAGATTATCAAAGCCGCCTACAAAGAAAGAATGTACGGCAACCACAACGAGCAATAGATTTGAAAATCTAGCCAGTGGGGTGCAGTTGGCGTTCGGCTGTGATAGTCGGAATTGCTGAATGCGCAGTCAGCGATCCTCGGAATGCCAATCAAGACAATAGAAGCAGCAGGCAGTGATGTTTGCTGCTTTTTTTGTGACGTTGATTTTTGTGATGTTGCTAAATCCCATAATTAACATGATTAGCTTTGGTCTGCAAAATCAGAAGAGCAAAATGAATCCGATCAGTCCAGATAATCCCGCTTTTTGTTCAGACTTCCTTCAGCATATCCGTTTCGAAAAACGCCTGAGCCATCATACGCTGACGGCTTATGCGAACGATTTGGGGCAATTTGGCGTGTTTATGGCAACGGAGTGTAATCTCGATCGGCCCGAACTGGCCGATTTTCGGCAAATTCGTTCCTGGATTGTAAGTCTGGTTGAAAGTGGTCTGGATAAATCGTCGGTAAACCGAAAAATTGCGACACTTCGTAGCTACTATGGCTTTCTGCTGCGCCAAAAAGTGATTTCCATAGACCCCATGACAAAGGTCCAGGCGCTGAAAGCCAGCAAAAAACTCCCGGTATATGTGGAAGAAAAACCAATGGAAATGTTGTTGAACGATGTCGACTTTACCGACACGTTTGACGGTATTCGCGATAAACTGGTGCTCGAACTACTCTACGGAACAGGTATTCGATTGAGTGAGTTAATTGGTCTGAAAACGGCTGATATAAACTTATATGAGAAGCATATTACGGTTCTGGGGAAGCGAAACAAACACCGGATCGTACCGCTAACCCAACCTTTGTTCGAGCTGATTCAGCAATACAACCAGCTCAAAGACGAAACATTTACCGGGCAGGCCGACAAAGTTTACCTGATTGTGAGCGATAAAGGCGTACCGGCCTATCCAGTGCTGATTCAGCGGATCGTAAAGCGGCATCTGAACGTAGTAACCACCCTCGAAAAGAAAAGCCCGCACGTGCTGCGTCATTCGTTTGCAACGCATCTGCTCAACCGGGGAGCCGACCTCAATGCCATAAAAGATTTACTTGGGCACAGTAGTTTAGCCGCAACACAGATTTATACACATACAAGCCTTGAGCAACTGAAGAAAACCTACGATCAGGCGCATCCCAAGGCGAAAAAGTAACTTTATCAGGTCTGGACGAGTCAAATTCCGGTTTGCCCGAATGCGATCGTTCCGGCTACCTATCGCCATGAATATCTTAGAAATGAGCCAGACGCTGTTCTACCTGATTGAGCAGCAACCCAATTCTGAAAAAGCGGTTAACTACCTTCGCCAACAAGCCGATGCCCTACAGGCGGGGCCGCAGGTTCCCGTATTTTATCGTGTTTTCACGGCAATGCCGCGTTTTGTTGGCAAACAACTAATTGTGGTACCATCCGATATGGCGTTTGCTTTGGAACGCCTTCGTCCGGGATTTACCGTGACCGACTGGACACTCGACCGATTGGCGCGGGTGTGGTGGTTGCTTCAACTGCCAGCCGATGATGAAGCGCACTATGTAAAAACAATTACGGAATTATTTAAGGCGGGTGAATTAAACGAATTGGTTGCGTTGTATTCGGCCTTGCCGGTGCTGGCTTTTCCGGAAGCATGGCGCTTTCAGGCAACAGAAGGTATTCGTAATAACATTGCCGACGTACAATCGGCCATCATGTTGCATAATCCTTACCCTGCCGACTACTTCGACGAAGCAGCCTGGAATCAGTTGATTTTGAAAGCTTTTTTTACGGATAAAGACGTTACTCAGATTACCGGCCTGACCGAGCGCAAAAACGCCCGACTGGCTCACACGCTGGCCGATTATGCTGCCGAACGTCGGGCTGCCGGGCGTAGTTTGCCCCCGCATATTGAAGAGTTAATGTAGGAAAACCGGTTCAGGGTTTATTGTTTATGGTTGCTTCGCTTGGTAGAGCCAGCCTGCCGCAGAGCAACCATAAACCTAATACCACCGATACGAAATGCCGACAGACAACATTAGCGATGGACTGCTGTTTTTCAGAAAATCGTAATTGAAAAACACATTTTGGTATTGGGCCTGAATTTCAGCACCTAAGCCCTGCTCGCGTTTGCCATAGTATTTCAGGCCAATTGCCGGTGCAATAGCGCCCTTAAAGCCACTTTTCTGATCGGCGAGCGTTCCAAAATAGTTAGTATAGTCAACAAAAGCACCACCACCCGCAAACTGGATATAGGGGCGAATGGCCGCTGCATTATCGGCAAAGTAATACGAAAGCGAAGCCATAGCCGGAATCATCGATAACGTACGGGTCTGAACGGCCGAAACATCCTGACCAGAATTGTCGGATGAGTAGCTATAAACCTGGCGCCCCAATCGTTGCTGGGTGTATTGGTAACCCGTTTTTAGCCCGATTGAAAATCGTTGCGGGAAAAGCCATTCGCCTTCGAGCGCAAAATTGGTTGGCGAAACCCGATCAATATAGCCTTTCTGACCGCCAAGTGGCATCGAAACCCCATACCGGGCTGCAATATTGAAGGTAACATATTGTTGATACATCGACGGAAATGCCGTTGCATAGTCGTCGCGATTGTTCTGGGCCCATGTTGCCGTCGAAAAGGCAAGCAAGGCTATCAAAGCTAGGATCGATTTCATACGGTTTAGTTCGCTGCCTGTAAGTATGGCGATTGATTGAAAATTGCGGTGGTTGCTGCATCTACATCCTGTTGGGTAGAAACGTCGGCACCACGAACGGTAGCATCGTAAATAACAGTGAGTTGAGGTTCTGAGCCTGGAGTCGTAGCGGGCTGGTTTTTCAGATCTACTATCTGAATTTCCCAGTACTGATCGGCAACCTGATAGGTATAATAGCTCGGATAATACGGATAATAGCCACCAAACCCACCATAATAGCCGCCCCAATAGCCGCCATAGTAACCGTAGGGATTTAATCCTACACCCGTATACAGATTGTTAACCCTAATAATGGCAACGCCCAAATCGGCGGTGTCGCCACGAGCTACCCGTTGAAACCCACGACTCGTTAGGGCACTCGCGACATTCGATACAAACCGGCTTTCGAGCGGCCCCAGGGTAGGTTCATAGCCCGTATTCGATTCGGTCACAACAGAGTCGGGAAGGCTATAGGTTTTATACTGACTGAAATTAATATTCCGATCGTAATTTGTGATATAAACCGGACTATCGGCGGGGCTTAAATCGTTGATGGCGTTCTCTTTACAGGCCGTAAGCCCTCCGCCAATTGTTAGCAGAAGTAGCACATAAAGTATCCATCGGTCCTTTTTTAGCTGTTGGAGTACCATAGGTCTATTTGTTGTTTGGCATACCTGTCGAATAAGTATTCGACTAATTATATAACACCAGTATGGCATTAAAATTTTATATCTATTTATAAAACGAATGAGGTAATTAAGGGTTTGGAAAAAGTCGATTAAAATACGGCTAAAAATTCATGCAGGATGAAGACAGATTTTTGTGGAACTTTACCCCCTGATTTGGATTTTATTAGAATGCCTTTAACGCTGAATTACTCATGAATTTTATGGACTCGATTCGTGGTATGTCGTTTTTCGATATGCACGTTCACATGACTTCCCGGACTACCGACGACTATCAGGCCATGGCCGATGCGGGCGTTGTTGCACTGATTGAACCAGCCTTCTGGCTCGGTCAGCCGCGTACGGGTGTTGATTCGTTTCGGGATTATTTTGCCAGTCTGGTCGGTTGGGAGCGCTTCCGGGCATCGCAGTTTGGTATTCGGCACTATTGTACCATTGGCCTTAACTCGAAAGAGGCTAATCAGGAAGAATTGGCCGAGCAGGTTATGGAAATTCTGCCATTATTCATCTATAAAGAAGGCGTAGTGGGTGTTGGCGAAATTGGCTTCGATGATCAGACGGCGGCCGAAGAAAAATACTACCGGGCGCAACTCGAACTGGCCAGAGAAGCTGGCCTTCCGGTGCAGATTCATACACCACACCGCGACAAAAAGCAGGGAACGAGCCGGAGCATGGATATTGCCCTGGAGCATGGCATAGACCCCGGTATGGTAATTGTTGACCACAACAATGAGGAAACGGTGCGCGAAGTGCTGGATCGGGGTTTTTGGGCCGGGTTTACGATTTATCCGTTTACAAAAATGGGTAACGAACGTATGGTAGAGGTTGTGAAACAATATGGCCCTGACCATATTATGATCAATTCGGCTGCCGACTGGGGCATCAGCGATCCACTTGCCGTTCCGAAAACGGCCGCGCTGATGAAAGAGCGTGGAATATCGGACGAAGCCATACGCTTGGTAACCTTCACCAACGCCGTAACGGCTTTTGCGCAAAGTGGCCAGCTTAATCTGGAAGAATTGCTTCAGCCATTAGAGATTGACCAGAGCCAGCGGTATAATGGCAGTTCAATTTTACGCGGTGGACAGGCTCCGCGAGTCGATAAAGAATCAACGATTATTAAATAAGGCGGGGAAATAGCGGGGTGTTGCGGGGAAGGCGGGGTATTGCATGGATATGCTATTCCCTGCAATACCCCGCCTTCCCCGCAACACCCCGCTCTCCTCGCACATGTTAAAAGCACTCCTCTCGCTCATGCGTCCTGCCAACCTGGTTACGGCTATTGCCGATGTGCTGGCGGGTATGGCCATAGCCGGTTATTTTCTGATTCCGAATCCACCGCCGGCAGCTGTTGGCTGGTTGTCGCTGGCAACGGTTTGCCTGTATGGGGGAGGAGTCGTTTTTAATGATGTTTTTGATGCCGACCTCGACGCGATTGAGCGGCCCGAACGGGCAATTCCGAGTGGCGTTGTCAGTAAGAATACGGCCGCAGCACTAGGTGTTATTTTGCTGATGCTGGGCATAGTGTTCTCGTTTCTGGTTAATCAGACGGCGGGGATACTTGCAATTGCTATTGCCATTGCCTCGCTGGTTTATGACCGGTTTGGCAAACATCACAACATTCTTGGGCCAGTCAATATGGGCTTATGTCGCGGTCTGAATCTGCTTTTGGGCGTAAGTATCATTCCAGAGCAGGTGCTACCCTGGGCCTGGGTTGGTCTGGTGCCGATTGCCTACATTGCGGCCATAACCATGATCAGCCGGGGCGAAGTGCATGGCGGTAATGTTGCTACACTGCGTTCGGCCGGACTGTTATATGCACTGGTAATTGGGTGCGTAGCGGCATTGGCCCAGCAACGGCAGCAGTTAGGAACTGCTTTTCCCTTTCTGGTACTGTTCGGATACTATATTTTTCCGCCACTCTGGCGTGCCGTTCGGGAACCGGTTGGTCGGAATATTGGCCTGGCCGTACGGGCGGGCGTTTTGTCGCTCATTGTTATGAATGCGGCCTGGGTGGCTGCTTTTGCTTCGTTTCCGCTAGCTCTGCTGGTTTTCTGTTTGTTGCCGCTTTCCCGGCTTCTGGCAAAGATTTTTGCTGTAACTTGATGCTCAATGGGCTTCAATACCCATTTAAATGCGTCAATTCGGGCAAGTTCTGCCAAATTCTATGAAAAAACTCTGTTTCGTACTACTTCTACTCTCCCAGGTTGTATTTGCTCAACGGTATAAAGCTCGTTCTGTTACGGGGTTGTTGGGTGCATTTGGAGCGGAGGTCGAATTGGTGAAGCAAACATTGAAAAAACCAAAGACAGTCCTCATCGACGGGGTTTCCTTCACAACCGGTCGCATTGGAAACCATAAGGTTGTAGTGGCCGAAACGGGTATCGGCAAAGTAAATGCAGCTATGACTACCACGTTGCTCCTCGATCATTTTCGACCCGAGCGGGTACTCTTTACGGGGATTGCGGGTGGAACAAATCCTGATTTGCAACCCGGCGATATTGTGATTGCTGGTCGAACGGCGCATCATGACTATAGTTCGATTACTGATAAAAATACACCGACGCGTCAGACGCGAAATGCCATTACCAAACAGTTTAATCCAGTTTATTTTCCTGCTGATTCGGCCTTGCTTCGGTTAGCAGAATTGGTTGCAGGAGGCTTAAAACTGGAGGGAATACCACTTGCATCGGGTGGGGTATCCGACCGACCGGTTAAGGTCATGACCGGAACAGTGGTTACCGGCGATGTATTTGTAGCGTCTCCTGTTAAAGTGAGTAGTCTCCGTTCCGATTTCGCGGCCGATGCGACGGAGATGGAAGGGGCTGCTATTGCGCAGGTATGTTATCAGATTCAGGTTCCTCATCTGATTATCCGTAGCCTGAGCGACAGGGCCGACGCCGAAGCTCATATTGCCTACGACAAATTTTATCCAACAGCCGCCCGGAATTCGGCCAAACTGGTCATTGCCATCGTTCAGGCGTTACCGTAATTTTTAAGTAGGCTGCATTATCCCGAAATACCTTTCCCTCATGAAATTGGGCCTTTTTTGCCTGCCAGATAGTTTTTGTCCATATTGAACAACACTACCTGCCAGAAGGCTTATTTTCTGATGCTAACGTTGCCTGCACAGTTGCCCAATAATCCGTTTCGGTCGGTCTGGTGGGCCGGTTATGAGTGTACAGACCAACTCAATTGCTTTGGAAACCGGGTCGATTTTCTACCCATGACGGGCCATTTGCAGTTGCTAAAAGACGACTATCGGCGCCTTGAACCGTTTTCTATTCAGACCGTTCGGGAAGGGCTTCGGTGGAGTCAGGTCGAAAAAACGGCCTATCAATACAACTGGAACGATGTTGAACAGATGTTGCTGGAAGGGCATCGGCAAGGGATTCAGCAAGTATGGGACTTGTGCCACTTTGGCTATCCCGACGATCTGACACCCCTGCATCCGATGTTTGCCCGCCGGTTTGCAGCGTTCTGCCGCGCATTTGTGCATTTCTACCGCGATCGCTATCCCGACGAGGAACTGATTGTAACACCTATCAATGAAGTTAGCTTTATGTCGTGGCTGGGTGGCGATGCCTGTGGCACATCGCCCTACTGCACCAAACAAGGCTGGGAAGTGAAAATCGGGCTGATGCGTGCATACATTGAGGGCGTAGCGGCCATGCGTGAGATCGATCCGTCTATTCGAATCCTGACTACAGAGCCTCTGGTACAGATGGTTCCACCCTTAAATGCAACCGAGCAGGAACTTATTGATGCGGCCATTGCCGACGAAAACCAGTTTCAATCGGTTGACATGCTGGCAGGCTATGTTGCTCCCGAACTGGGCGGGATGCCCGAATATCTCGATATACTGGGTTTCAACTATTACTACAATAATCAGTGGATTAATAACACTGACCAGTTTTTAGGATGGAATGACGCGGTTCCTGATCCTCGCTGGTTTCCTTTGAGTCGATTGCTTACAAAAGCTTATCGACGCTACAAGAGGCCAATTGTATTATCCGAAACCAGCCATCCGGGTATCGATCGACCGGTCTGGATAGAAATGATTGGGCGGGAGTGTGCCAAAATTCTGGAATTGGGTATTCCCCTTTGGGGTATTTGCCTGTATCCAATCATTGACCGGCCCGATTGGGATCATCCCGAACATTGGCATCATTCGGGTTTATGGGATGCCGATTTGTCCGTTAAACCTCCTGGTCGAATACTTTATGAACCATATGCCGAAGCCTTGTTACGCGCAGAAAACCTTGTTGAGCAGGTTAGTTCATCGCAACCGTATCTAACTAGTAAGTGAGTAGTTATACTCAGACTTTTGCTTTCCATAAAAGCAAAAGTCTAAATGTTTTCCTGACCTCTTTTTAGACTTGTATGAAAAAAATTGCTGCGTTTCTTGCACTAATCACACTGTCGACTGCCATCTATGGCCAGAAACTTAAACCCGGATTTGACAAGGCAGAATATATTGAACTAATGAGTGTATTTGCCCGTCAGGTCGATACCTTACCGCCGGATAGTCCAATTCCGAAACCTAAACGTTTTGCGTTTGCCTATCGCTCGCCCGTTGTCGGACTCGACAATCGCTGGGATTTATGGACCTCGCCCGATTCGTTAGCTGTGATCTGCATTCGGGGAACAACGCTGGAAGCTACCGGATGGCTGGAGAATTTCTATGCGGCCATGGTGCCGGCAAAAGGTCACCTGACTTTGTCGAACAATTATCAATTTGATTACCAACTGGCCGAACATCCGCAGGCTGCTGTGCACGTTGGCTGGCTAATTGGAACCGCTTTTCTGGCGCAGACTATTCTGCCAAAAATTGATTCGTGTGTTCGGGCAGGTATTTCAGATTTTTATATCATGGGGCATAGCCAGGGAGGGGCAATTTCGTATTTGGTGACGTCGCACCTGCGGCAGTTGCAGCAGCAGGGGCGGATTCCGTCAAGAATTCATTTTAAAACGTATTGTAGTGCTGCGCCTAAGCCTGGCAATCTCTACTATGCCTATACCTACGAAGCTATGACATTTGGCGGCTGGAGCTTCACTGTCGTTAATTCGGCCGATTGGGTGCCCGAAACACCCATTAGCATCCAGACACTCGACGACTTCAATACTACCAATCCCTTTGCCAATATTCCGGCGCTGGCCAAAAAACAGAAATTTCCGAAGAATCTGGCCCTTCGTTACGTCTATAATAAACTCTCAAAGCCTGCGAAAAAGGCCCGTAAGTATTATCTGAAATATTTAGGCGACTTTGCCGGGCGCTATGTTAAAACGAATTTGAAAGAGTATGTTCCGCCAACATTTTACCAATCGAGCGATTACGTTCGGACGGGAACGTTTGTGACTTTATTGGCCGATGCTGATTATTTCAGGAAGTATCCCGATAACCCAAAAACAATTTTTGTGCATCATTTGCTGTTGCCCTATCTGGATTTAGCCGCGAAATTACCTTAGGGCTAGGCTATCTGTAGGCCTCAAAAACACGATTTACAGATAGATTTGCACCATTTTGTGCCAATCATCGGCCTGGTGGGCTCTGCCATCCCAAATATAAAATTCGTGGGGTATGTTCTTCAATTGCAGGGTTTCGTTAAGAGCAAGATTGCTGCTCAAAAACGGATCGGCAGCGCCAACGGTTAACACAATCTGCATACGACGCAGCTTGTTGAGAATACTGGCATCTTCCAGATTAGGTAGAAAATGATTAGGATTGTTGTAGTAAATATCCTCGTCGTAGTAGTCGTCGAATAGGCTACGGAACTCGGCAACAGGTGCTGATAAATCGTATCGACCGCTTAGAGCGACCAGTTTGCCAAACCATTGCGGATGCCGAAACGCAATATTGGCCGCGTGGTAGGCTCCCAGGCTGCAACCGTGCGAAATCATAAACGGCTGTGGATTTTGGAGTCGGGAAAAGGGGAGCACTTCGTTCAGGATATACTGCTCATATTGCCGGTGTCGACGGATACGATCCTGCGGAGAAATATAGCGATTATAAATGCTTTCGCGGTCAACACTGTCAACACAAAACAATTGAAGCCAGCCGTTCTCCAGCCGATCGGACAAGGCATCGACCAACCCCATATTTTCATACTCATAGAATCGCCCGCGACGCGTAGGGAACACCAATACACGAGCCCCGGTATGGCCAAAGATCAGCAATTCCATATCGCGGTTTAGATTCGGGCTAAACCATTTATGATACTTACGCTGCATAGATATGGTTGTAAACGCCAGTGAAATTGCGGACTTTACGGCAAACTTTAGTAACTTCTAAGTAAATAAATTATTAAAAAAACTGCGACTCCCGAAGCACGCGTTGCCATGCCTGATAGCCCAGAGGGCTTAAATGCAGACCATCGGATTCAAAACACTCCCGGCGCGGTCTGCCATCAGCTCCCAGTAGGGGAGTGGTCATGTCAATTGTTCGGAACTCAGGTAGTTTACTGACTTCGTCGGCAATCAGTTTATTCGTAAAACGGATATTATCTTTAATATTCCAGCGTGCTGGGCTGATTTTTATGGATAAATAAGCCACCGGTATATCGGGCAGATATTGGCTCATTTTTCCGGCAAAGGCACGGAAAAACAAATAAACTTCTTCGGGGTGTCGGCCGTCGCCCAAGTCATTGTCACCCGCATAAAATACGATTGCTTTGGGAGATGTTGGCATCAGCAAACGTTCAAAGAACCAGGCGCACGCTGCCAGAGTAGAACCGCCAAATCCCAGATTCAATGGGTTAGTTTGTGGAAAGTCCTGGTCTAATGTCGACCAGAGCCTGATGGATGAACTTCCATAAAAAACAACCCGGTTTGGGGTAGGAGGAATTGCTTTTAGCTTTGCTTCGAGTTGTCGAACTTCGTCTTCGTACCAGATCATCTGGTTAAGGGGGAATTCTGGTAAATAGTTATTTTTTAAGTTCTTCAATGGCTTTTTTAGGGCCATTTTCAGTTGCCATCCATTTTCGGAGAATAGCCGCCAGAGGCCTGAATTCGATCAAAAAGCCATCATGGCCATACAGTGAGTCGATTTCTTCGTAAATCGCATCGGGAATATGCCGGGCCAGAAACTGTTGCTCCGAGGGAGGAAACAACAGGTCTGAACGAATACCAATTACGAGGGTTCTGGATTTAATTTGAGCCAATGCGTTTAGAATGCTTCCGCGATTCCGGCCCACATTGTGCGAATCCATTACTTTCGAAAGCGTCCAATAGGTAAAGGCATTAAATCGTTCGGCTATTTTTTCGCCCTGATAACGCTGGTAGCTGGCCGCCTTGTAGCCATCTAGCTGCTCATTGTTATCCAGTGCCTGAGTAAAGCCATAGGTGTCGTAGTTGCGGTAGGAGATCATGGCCATAGCGCGGGCTGCTTTCATGCCCGAAGCCCCTGCGTCGTTGCGTTGTTCCAGCCAGGTCGGATCGGCTTCAATGGCCATTCGCTGAGCTTCGTTGAAGGCAATACACCAGGGCGATGCTACGGCGCTAACAGCAATCAGAACCAGATTTCCGATCAGGTTAGGGCGCATAATAGCCCATTCGATGGCCTGTTCACCACCTACCGAACCGCCAATGCAGGTTTGAATTTTTTCGATGCCAAGTTCTTGCCGAAGCAAGTCCAGTGCTTCGACCATATCCCGTATGGTAACAGATGGAAAATCATGGTAAAACGGCTGGCCCGTAGCCGGGTTGATGGATAAGGGCCCCGTTGAGCCATAACAGGAGCCCAGCACATTGGCACAAACAATGAAATGGGTGTCTGGATTAAAATACTTGCCTGTCCCGATCATGCCACCCCACCAGTCGCCAGGGTCTGCATTGCCCGTGAGGGCATGACACACCCAAACAACGTTGGTTCCTTCGCTGTTTAAGGTGCCACGGGTGGTATATGCTAACCGAAAGCCGGGCAGGCTGCTACCCGATTCGAGCGGGAAAGAGTATTTATAATCGAAATAATGGAGGTCCAAAGGATAATGCGTTTGCTGATTCGGTTGAATTTTCAGCACTGCAGGAGCAATATGGCTGAAATACGATGAAAGAGATAAATACACGAAAACCACTCCCGGTTTTGGCCGTGCGAAGAGGTGAGTGCTGCTTAGTAGGCCTCTCTGGGCATACAACGCTGGTTGTAGAACATGTGAGTTAACGATTTATAGTCCCTAACGGTCCGCCACTGCGGTTGCTTTAGGCAGGAGTTAGCACCTTGCCGTGTGGTAGGTTGCCAGCGATTCTAAGAGCCTGTTCTCTCCTCGCTTCTGTATAAATCAATTGATGCCAATGGTAGTATACTTGACATCTGGTAATTGACTTGATAACGCAAGTATAATAGGCAGACGGCGCCAATCCAAACCCTAAGGCTATTTTCTAACCGTTACCTTATTTTTTCAATTTCATTTTAGGACGGTATATTTGTTTAGTTTTATCGTTGCGTACTTTTGTGCGTAAGATACCTCACAATGAGCCAGACCTACCGTTATAACCGCGAGAATGCTACCCGAACAGCCGGCACTACAACCGTAAAGGATGCAATCGGGCAACTGCTTAAAGCATACCAACTCCAAACACGTTTTAATGAAACGTATCTGGAGGCTTTCTGGGGGCGTATGATGGGTACATCGATTGCTTCCCGTACAAATCGGCTCTATGTTCGTGATCGTAAACTGCACATTGAAATTGCCTCTGCTCCGTTGCGCAACGAACTTGTTAATGCCAAACAGAAACTTATTCAGTTAGTCAATAAAGACATGGGAGCCGATGTGATTGACGATGTTATATTTATTTGATAGCTATGTTTACAAACACGAAGGGGGCCGTTGATCAACGGCCCCCTTCGTGTTTGTAAACAGCTTCAGGCTTTAACTGATGCTGTTTGAGTGAGTGATGCTGTGAACTCGCTCATCGTATTGAAATCTCCATGTGGTTGCAGAAACCGCAGTAAGTTCTCCACCCGATTCAGTAACTCATTGCGGGAATACCGACGAACGTAGGCCGGAATCTTTTCGTAAGCTGCCAGGTCCGTAAACTCCCAGGGATGGACATACAGATTTAAAAACCCATCGGCTTTTAGGGTTTGCAAACAAAGCTGTTTGTAGAACGAAAACGGAAAATTTTTCAGACTCAGCCAGAACAGCGGTAGCCGTAGGGTTGGCGTTACGGACGCGGGTATCTGCCAGACTCCCAATTCAACGAAAGGCTTTCTGGGCTCACCCCAATGATTATAACGACCCGGTAGCCAGGTCGGATGAAGTGATGAGTTATACTGATAGCCAGCCTGTTGTATGTCTGTTGGGTCAACAAAACCCATGCGGGCACGGCGGAATCCGGTAACGGGCTGCCCGAGCAATTTTTCCAGAGCCAGTCGTGACTTAAGCAAATCGGCCGGTTCGAATGTTGTATGGAAATAGCCGTGAGAAGCTATTTCATGTTTTTGGGCTAATTCCCGAATTAGTGCTGGTTCGTGCAGAGCGTAGTTGGCTGTTGTAAATAACGTAGTTTGGACACCTACAGAATCGAATCGATCGGATAATAAGCGCAGACCCTGCGTTGAAACGGCAATTTGTTCTGCTAGTGAAATGGTATGACCGAATTCAACAGCAGTGTCGAATTCTTCTACGTCAACGGTAAATAAAATTGTTCTTTGTCGGTAGCTGAACTCTGCCATGTTGTTTCCGTCTCTTCAATTTCACTCGTATCTCCAATGATATAAGCAGGCCGTTGTTTAACCTCCACGAATGTTTTTCCCAAATAAATACCAATAATACCAATAATAATGAACTGAACACCGCCAATGAGCACCATTAATAAGATCAGTGATGTCCAGCCCGATACGGTTGTGTTGGTAAAATATTTCTCATACAGCACCTCCGCTCCAAACAAAGTGGCGAACAAAAACATGCCGAACCCCAGCAGCACCGACAGATAGAGTGGCTTAGTCGAGAAGGACGTAATTCCCATGGCTGCCAGGTGCATCATTTTCCGGAGCGAGTATTTCGAGCGGCCAGCATAGCGGGCAGCCGGTTCATATAATATCCGACACTGCCGGAAACCAACCCACGAAATGGCCCCCCGCAAAAAAAGATCGTTTTCTTTAAACTGATTGAGCGTATCAACTACCTTTCGGTCGAGTAATCGAAAATCGGCTGCACCATCTTCAATTGTCAGGCCCGATATATTGCGGAGTAGCGTGTAAAAATATTTTGATGAATTCCGCTTAAACCACGATAAGTTGGGATCAGGCTGACGAACGGTATAGACAACGTCGTAGCCTTCGCACCATTTCTGGATTAAGGTTGGAATTAGTTCGGGTGGGTGTTGAAGATCGGCATCCAGACAAATAACAGCTTTACCACGGGCATTTTCGTAACCTGCCCGTAAGGCCATCTGATGGCCAAAGTTTTTTGAAAACGATATGAATCGAACAACTGGATATTCCTTACTCAGTTGCCGCAACACATACCGAGTCTGGTCAGAACTCCCGTCGTCAACTATTAATAGTTCAAATGATGGATAAGGCTCCATTACAGCCATAAGACGATGAACCAGAACGGGCAGGTTCTCCTCCTCGTTGTATGCTGGTACGACTATACTAATCATACCGTCCGGTGATTTCATTGTATCTTCGTTAATTAAAAGTCGTTACGGTCGGTAGATATAAATTTTTCCGCTAAAATAAGTAATTATACTTATCGATTTACTGCCGGGGAATTAAAGTTTTCTTAATCTTATTCGATAGGTAATCTATTTTTTTTAACGTACTTAGGAATACACATGAATATACCTGATACTCAGCCCAAAAACCTGCATGGTCGAAATAGTCAGTTGGTTGACCAGGAAGAGAAACGGCGGGATCTTGGGTTTGGAACAAAACTCAACGATACGTATTCGAGGTTGATCAACAGAGATGGTAGTTTTAATCTGGTCCGAAGAAATGGCTCATTCTGGGATCAGTTAAACCTATATAACCGGCTCATTACAATGAGTTGGGCGAAGTTTTTAGTATTAGTGCTGCTATTCTACTGTGTGTCTAATGGACTGTTTGCCTGCCTATACTTGCTGGTTGGTGCCGAAAACCTGCAGAGCTCAGCCGAGCAGATGTTCTATGGCCCTTTCTGGAAAGCCTTTTTTTTTAGTTCGCAAACCTTAACCACGGTTGGCTACGGGCATATTGCTCCGGTTAGTTTTCTGGCCAGTATTGTTGCTGCTTTCGAGTCGATGCTAGGTTTGCTGTCGTTTGCGCTGGTGACAGGATTGCTCTATGGCCGCTTCTCGCGACCATCGGCTTATATTAAGTTTTCGCGCCGGGCCATATTTTCGCCTTACCTCGATGTAAATGGCTGGATGTTTCGGATCATAAATGCCCGCTCCAATCAGTTGATCGATGTGCAGGTGGAAGTGACCATGTCGCGGTTAGAAACGCGGGCCGACGGTTCGCGGCATCGCCGGTACTATAATCTGAAACTGGAACGGAGCAAAGTTGTCTTTTTCCCAACCAACTGGACGCTCGTGCATCCAATTACCAACGAAAGTCCATTGCACGGCTGCACGCCCGACGACCTGGCCGAATCTGACACCGAATTTCTAATTTTGCTTCAGGCAATGGACGACACATTTTCGCAGGTTGTACACCGGCGTTATTCGTATCGGTACGATGAAGTGCTTTGGGGGCAAAAATTCAGGCCTATGTTCGATGGAGGCCAGCGTGGTATGGTTGAACTAGATCTGGAAAAACTGGACGATACCGAAGAGGCCTTTCTTAATTAGAAAGGCGGTTGTCTGCCATAAACCATAAACCGAAAACCAAATTGATTTCTCCTCCTTTTTTGCGCCCCGGCGATACGGTTGGGGTGGTAGCGCCTGCCAGTTGGTTCCCTTACGATGAAGTTGCCGAAGGGTTGCGCATTTTGCGCGAAGAATGGCAACTGAATGTTATTGAAGGCGATAGCTTACGGGCTGTCGATGGGCCATTTGCCGGTTCCGACGATCTTCGGCGGAACGACCTGCAACGGTTGTTTGACGATCCGGCCGTAAAGGCTGTATTTGCCGCCCGTGGTGGATATGGTTGTTATCGAATCGTTGATCAGTTAGATCTAACTCAGCTAAAGCAACAACCCAAATGGCTAATTGGGTTTAGCGATGTAACGGTGTTATTGAGTCAGTTTTATAAACATGGTGTCGAGAGCCTGCATGGGCTGATGCCCCGGCAATACGGACACCCCAATCGGACCGAATCGCTCGAATCGGTGCGTCGGTGGTTGTTTGGCGAAAGTCCCGATTACTATGTTGTCTCGCCCCATCGGCAGAACCGATATGGCAGGGCTACAGGGCCACTGGTTGGCGGTAACCTAACCATGCTTGTTAATTCGCTGAGTACACCCACTGATCTGGATTTATCGGGAGCCGTTCTGTTTATTGAGGATATTGACGAAACATTGTTTTCAATCGATCGGATGATGACACAACTTCGACGGGCCGGTCGGCTGGCCGAGTTGGCGGGCTTGGTGGTTGGGCAATTTACGGACATACGGGGTAGTTCATCGCTTCCGTTTGGGAAAGACGCCCTCGAAATAATTGCCGAGGCCATAGCTGGGTATACCTATCCTGTATTGTTTGATTTTCCGGCTGGTCATGTGGATTATAATCTGGCATTACCTATCGGCCGAACCGTTCGGCTGGAGATTGATGACGTTGCCGGGCGAATTATATTCTAGTCAGAATACTGATAAGCAGGTAGGGTAGAGAAAGTTATAGCTTTTAATGAGTACGTATTGTTTTACTCCATAGCCCATGTCATCAACGATTATTCGGATTTGGTATATTCTGGCTGTTGTTGCGGGAATAACTTTTGGCTGTGGCTCCAAAGACCCGGCTCCAATTGTGACGTATCGTGTTATAAGAGCATCGGAAACGGCATTGGATTTTGAAGTGAGTATGCTCTATGCCTATGACAGTCTGGGACGTTTGAAATCCGTAAAAGAATACAACTCCATAGCCGATGACCTATCGACAGTGACTCCTTCGGCTCAAACGACGGTTTATTATTCGGCCAAAACACCCAACCAGATCGACTACGTCGACCGGCGATTAACTCAATCTGTCAATGATGCAAGTGGTGCAGTGGTTGGCAGTCGGCGTATTTTTAATTACGATAGCCAGGGACGCTTATCGTATATCAGTGAATCGAAGGCAGTTGGCGATTTCAATACGCTGAAGTTTGTGCAGTCTTTTCAGTACGACTACGGTGCCGATAACTTACCTGTTACGTTAATTGTGTCGGGGCCGCCACCGTTGCTGGAGCGGGATATTTACTCCTATACGTTTGTTAACGGCAATGCGGTACACATTAAGCTTTCGCTAACGACATCGAAATCTTCGACGCCGAATGTGTCAGAATCAGATGTTCAGTTCGACGATGCGCCCGGCGTTTATACTAACTTTTTTGCAATTTACCCCGGTATCACTTCCTTCAACAAAAACAATGTGATTAATGCCAATACAACAATGGTTCACGACGAGCGTGGACTGCTTGTGAAGCGGGTTAAAAAGGGAAATTATATCGATGATGTAACGGTCTATACGTACGAAGCCTATTAACGAGTCGCCAAACGGATCTTTTGCTCGTTTGGCGACTCGTTTGTTATTTTATATACCGAAAATCCTCTGTTCCTTTGAGGGCGAGCAATGTTTCGTACATGAGCTTAATAACGTTCTGAACATCGTCTTTATGAACGGTTTCGACTGTCGTATGCATGTATTTTAGTGGTAGCGAAATCAGGGCAGAGGCAATGCCTTCGGTGGCATAAGCAAAGGCATCGGTATCGGTGCCGGTTGAACGGCTTACAGCCTGTCGCTGAAACGCAATCGCTTGCCGCTCGGCTACATCAATCATAAAATCGAGCACATTGTTCTGCACTGCCGGGCCATAGCAAAGTACGGGACCGTCTCCACATTTCAGATCGCCCTGTTCTTTTTTGTCGTATTTCGGCGACTGCGTATCGTGCGTAACATCTGTACAGATGGCAAGGTCGGGCCGAAGCCGCCGGGCAATCATTTCGGCACCACGCAGCCCAATTTCTTCCTGTACCGCATTCACAACATAGAGTGTGAATGGAAGTTCAATAGTATTCTCTTTCAGTAGCCGGGCCACTTCGGCAATCATAAAACCGCCCATCCGGTTATCGAGCGCACGCCCTACAAAGTAGCGGTCGTTTAACTCCGTCAACCCATCTGAAAATGTGCAGACAGTCCCGACGTGAATTCCCATATCCAGCACCTCCTGCTTGGTAGCGGCACCCACGTCGATAAACAGGTCGGTAACTTTAGGTGCCGTATCTTTCGATAGGTCGCGGACATGAATGGCAGGCCAGCCAAATACACCCTCCACTACTCCCTTTTTAGTGTGCAGATTAACGCGCATAGAGGGAGCGATGAGAGCATCGGAGCCGCCATTGCGCCGAACAAACAGGTAGCCGTCGTCGGAAATGTAGTTCACAAACCACGAAATCTCGTCGGAGTGTGCTTCGATGACTACTTTATACTCTTTGCCGGGCCCTATTACACCAACGGCAGTGCCATAGGTGTCAACGATATGCTCATCGATATAGGGCTTGAGGTAATCGAGCCAGATCTGCTGCCCCGACGACTCGAAGCCTGTTGGTGAGGCATTGTTTAGATACCGATACAGGAAACTTTTACTGTGTTCGTTCATTGTGTGTTGAAAATAATCTCCTCTAAATAACCGTCTGATTATGATGGGTTGCCTGAAACAGCCTAATCAGGGCAAAGAAAGAATGAAAGCCAAATATATAGGATTGGAAATCGTACGGGGCTAAAAAGATTATAAATATTGGCTAAAACGCTTGACGCTTATAACCCCTGAATGCTCAATATGTCGTTTGGGTTAGGGCATAGAGCCAAATACGTTGATCGGTCGCGCAGTGAGCAAACGCCGGGGAAGTCGCCTTTGTAGCCCAGCATATCGGTCATAAGCTGAAAATGCAGATGTGGAGGCCAGTCGCCATTTTCGGGATAGGGGCCAATGGCACCGATCTGATCATGAGCACTAAACGATTTACCAACATACAAGCCATCCAGCGACGACCGTGTCAGGTGTCCATATAAACTATACAGTGGGTTACCACTAACAACATGCTCCAGAATGATAGTGGGGCCATAATCGCCAAAATTGGCGTTGTCCCGAAAGCTGTGCACTACGCCGGCCATTGGCGTAAAAACGGGTGTTTCGGCTGCGGTCCAGAAATCGATGCCAAGATGAATTTCGCGAGGTTCTGCTGTGGTATTAAAATGGTTGCTCCGTCGATAAATGACCCGGTGTTCGTTATAGCCGCCAACGCCCACCTGCGCACCGGCAGCCTGTAATTTACTGAATACATAATCGGTAAAGACTGTGGTATTGGTCAGATCGAGCGTGGCCAGATCAGGGTTGGTAGCCGAAAAATCGAGCTGCACATACGGGTCTTTCCGGAAATCGAAAGGCAACAGCATGATTCGTAAGTCGAGGTTGTATTCAGAAATAAGAAATCTTTTCTTAAAACTATTAAGAAACCAATATCGTATGCTTTTGAGTCCTATAAAAACAATTAACTGTGGTTTAAGCGTATGAAGGGTTGGCAAATCGCATGTCTTATGTGGTTTTTGTGTGGTTGGTTTCTGATAGGGTGTACGCCAAATGAAGTTTTGCGTTTGCCGGGCGACTGGCGGGCCCGGTCCGAACTGGAAGGTCCGGCCCGGCGGGGAGCGGTGGCTTTTGTGATTGGTCATAAAGCTTATATCACCACCGGATTAAATTTGACCGATGAAGCACTGGCTGACCTGTGGATATACGATGATGCCGCCAATACCTGGACACAGGGCCTTAACTTTCCTGGCAAGGCACGGAGCGAAGCTGTTGGGTTTGCTATCGGCAACAAAGGTTATGTTGGAACAGGCCTTGATGCAAAAGATAGTTTACTCCGGGATTTTTATGAATATAACCCGCTAACGAACCAATGGCGGCAGATTGCCAATTTTGGTGGCTCAGCGCGGCAATCGGCCGTTGGTTTTGTTATTGATAGTTTGGGCTATGTGGCAACCGGCTCTGATGGACTCGAACAGCGAGACCTATGGGCTTATAATCCAGCTTCTGATTCCTGGCAACGCAAAGCCGACTTCAGTGGAAATGCACGGACAGGAGCTGCGTCATTTGTGGTCAATAGCCAGGCGTATTTAGGGACAGGTAGTACGAATGGCGTAAATCAGACCGATTTCTGGATGTACGATCCGGCAAAAGATAGCTGGTTTGAACGGCATAGTTTCGAACGAACATCCATTGCCCGTTCTAATGGGGTTGGCTTTGCCATAAATAATATAGGATATTTTGTGACGGGTGCCTGTGCACAGCGATCGGGCGACTATGATTTTTGGGCCTATGACCCGGTCGGCGATTCGTGGAATTTGAAAGCCTCATTTGAAGGAATATCGCGGACAAAAGCCGTTGGCTTTGCTATTGGTTCTACTGGATACGTCGCTACGGGAATTAATGGCAAAAAATCGTTCGATGATTTATGGGTTTTTATGCCAGATTGAAACCCGGCATTCTTGCGGGTTTGAGGGGGTGAAAGTATATTTACCACTATTTTTTCGTTATTTAGGCCATAGCGAAGCATTGTTTCAACAACTTTTTTGTCAGCAAACGAGACCAATTAACCTAACTGCATGGATGCTACTGTTGAGAAGCCTATCAAAGAGTCCACACTTTTTGGCCACCCGATGGGCCTTTTCGTTTTGTTTTTTACCGAGATGTGGGAGCGCTTCAGCTACTATGGCATGCGGGCCATCCTGCTCCTGTTTCTGCTCGACAAGGTTCGGGGAGGGCTTGGCCTGACCGAAGCTGACGGAGCTGCAATCTATGGTATTTATACGGCATCAGTGTATCTGCTCTCATTACCTGGCGGCTGGATTGCCGATAACCTGCTGGGTCAGCGTAAGTCTATTTTCTATGGCGGAATCATTATTATGCTAGGCCATATCATTCTGGCGGTTCCGGGTGGGCCGGGGGTGTTCTATTTGGGGCTTTGTACGGTAGCCATGGGAACGGGGCTGCTTAAACCAAACATCAGTAGTCTGGTTGGTGAACTTTACCCTGAAGGCGGGGCTCGCAAAGATGCAGCATTCTCTATTTTTTACATGGGTATTAATACAGGTTCACTGCTGGGCATCTCAATTGTTGGGTATCTGGGACAGAAAATTAACTGGCATTATGGCTTTGGGGCAGCCGCTGTAGCAATGGCTTTAGGAATTGTCACATTCCAGACGTTAGGAAAAAAATATCTTGGCGATCGGGGGAATTACATAGTTCAAACCTCTATGGAAGGCAGTGCTTCATCGAGCCGTAATCGTTCGATGTTAGTACTTGTGGCATTGCTAGTAGCTCTGCTGGCTGGTTTGCAACTGACGGGTGTGCTCGATATGACTACGGCACAGGGATTAGCGAAAGCAATGGGCACCATTATTTCGCTGACCGCAGTCGTCTACTTTTTATATATCCTGCTGGCGGGCGGTCTGGATACCGTTGAAAAAAAGCGTGTTGGCGTACTATTTGTCTTTTTTCTGGCATCGGCACTGTTCTGGGCCGGGAATGAGCAGCAGGGCTCATCGTTGCAAATCTTTGCCGACCGCTATACCGATTTGAATTTCTTTGGCTGGGAAATGCCATCGAGCTGGTTTCAGAATCTTAATCCAGCGTTCATTCTGATTTTTTCGCCAGTTCTGGCGGCCTTATGGGTTTTTCTGGTAAACAGAAAGATCGATTTTTCGGTCCCGGCCAAATTTGCCACCAGCCTGCTTTTACTTGGTTTGGCGTATGTGGTCATGGTAGTAGCATCGCGATTGGCACTGACCGGCGTGCGAACATCGCCTTTGTTTCTGGCGTTTACTTACCTGTTCTTTACACTTGGCGAGTTGTTTCTGAGCCCGGTTGGATTGAGTGCTTTTTCCAAGCTGGCTCCTAAACAATACACAAGCCAGTTAATGGGCCTTTGGTTTGTGGGTACATCGTTAGGGAACCTGATCGCGGGCTTATTTGCGGGTGGGTTCGATGAGGAAAATATCCGGCAGATGCCACAAATGTTTCAGAATGTAGCCTACTTCAGCCTGGGTTTTGGCATGCTGCTGTTGCTGTTAGCAAAGCCGCTCAAAAAATGGATGGGTGGTATTCAATGATTCGCACATAAGCCTTTTGCGCTGATCAGGGATTGCTATAAGCTGCTTAGCCTCCTGCTTTTTTTGCCTTATAACCTTTGTTGCTAAGCCATGTAAGTACTTTGTCGCGATGATCGCCCTGGATCAGGATTTCGCCGTCTTTGGTTGAGCCGCCAGTGCCACAGGCCGACTTTAACTGTTTGCCTAAATCGGCAAGGTCGACATCGGTTCCAACAAAACCACGAATGGTTGTAACTACTTTGTTGCCACCTGGTTTTACCAGCCATATTTTAAGGTTCTGCTGTGCTGGGGGCAGGGTTTCGGCCTCTGACGACTCATCGGATTGATAAGCGAAATCCGGATTGGTCGAATAGACAACACCCATGCGATTTTTCTTGCTCATAGACGCTTACGTTTTGGCAAAAGTACAACCTTAATGCATTTGCCAGCGACTGCTGCGCCACCATTTGCGAACGTAATGGCCCAGCCAGAGCCAAAAACCAGAAAGAATAACTGCCGGAAGAATAACAAACCTGACGGCAAAGGCCGGTTGGGGCAACGATGCCACGGGACCATAGATATAGCCAAGGATGGGAACGCTTGCCAGAATATGAAACCAGCGAATGATTTTTCGTTCGGTGGAGGCTTTCATAGCATTGACGGTTAAAGTTCGAGCAGTTGTCGGATCGCTTCGCCGTATGTGCTGCCTGAGGTTAGTTTGGTGCCTTTTTTATCGTTCAATGCCAGCATAAATTTGCCATCGAAGTGCTTATGGACTTCCGCTATTTTGTGACGATTGACCATTACTGACCGGCTCACACGAATGAACATATCGGGGAGTTTTTCGTTGAGCGTTGTCAGCGTATAAGTCGTCAGAAACTTTTGCCCATCCATTGTCGCCAGAAAGACATACTTGTCTTCGGCTTCGAAGTAAGCAATGTCGGAGAGCGGAATCAGAATGATTTTTTCGCCAGTTTTCACCGAAATGGAGTAAATTTCTTTCTTTGGCTGCATCTGAGCCAGCAACCGCATCAGGTTGTCGGACATTGGGCTACTGGCCATTTTGGCCAGATCGTTTCGTTCCACTACTGCCTGAATTTTTTTGGCTGTACGAGCCAATCGATCGGCTTCAACAGGTTTGAGCAGATAGTCGACAGAGTTTTCTTCGAACGCCCGGATAGCGTATTGGTCGAAAGCCGTAGCAAACACAACCATAGGCATTGCCGTTAGTCGCGAGAGCATTTCAAAACCGTTGAGTAGTGGCATTTCAATATCGAGAAAAATTACGTCGGGGCGTTCCGCTTCAATTAGCGTTAAGCCTTCAGCGCCATTCGAGGCATCGCCCATCACCTCGAATATATCGCGGTGTTTGGTTAATAATCGACGCAACCGGCTGATTGCCAGTGGTTCGTCGTCGACAAGTATAGTTCTTAACGGAAGAGTCATCAGTATTAAAGTTGAGCGTCGGTACTGGAGTTCATAACAGGGTGCTCGTGGCGCACCCGTGCGATCCGAATAGAGAGTAAAACCTGTTTTAAGGGCCAGTTTTGTAATTCAACCCGTGCATCGTCGCCATAGAGGAGCTTGAGTTTATCCTGAATACTACGCAGGCCATAGCCACCTTCCATATCGTCGGGGAAAGCGGGGCCGTTGTCGTGGACACACAGGTGCAACTCTCCATTTTTCTCATAAATACGAACGTCGATCCGGCCCGAATCGGCCCGTTTGGCAATGCCGTGTTTTATAGCATTTTCGACAATGGGTTGTAACAGAAACTGAGGGAGCCGTAGTTCGTTTAGCGACTCGTCAGACACGTCAACGCTAAACGTTAGTCGACTCCCGAAGCGCACTTGCTCGACCTGAAGATACGTTCGGACCATTTCGAGTTCATCAGCCAGGGTCGAAAATAATTCACCCGTTCGGCCCGTCGAATACCGGAATAATTTCGACAGCAGCAAGGTCATTTCTTCGGCCTGATCGGGGTTTTCGTGAACCAGGCTGGCAATACTGTTGAGGGCATTGTAGAGAAAATGCGGATTTATTTTGGCCTGTAATGCATCGAGTTCGGCACGAGTTTTCAACTTTTCGAGATTGAGTAGCTGAATTTCCTGTTCAGAAAGTTTGCGGGTTAGTTGGCGACCCTGTTGCAAAACATATAGGAAAATATTGGAAATCAGAAGGTTGCCCATTACATAAATATACCAGGGAGCCGTTTGCTCAATACCGGTTGGCCGTTTTACTAATTCGTCGATGTAGGGTTTACCCATTAAATAATAGAGCCCCATATTAACAACGCCAAAGCTAATGATGACCGCCAGGCTAAGAATAATATGCCGATGCCAGATAACCCGAAACTGTTGGGTGAGCCAGCCTAACAGTGTCCATGTCAGTAGAAAAACAACGGCGCCGTCGGTCATATTCTGCACAATCAGAAACCGGTATAGCCCGGCGGATATGGGGTCTTTGGCGGTAAAGATCAGGTTAGTAAAATAAATGACAGCGTTGCTTCCATAGATGAGCAGAGCGCCCAGAAACATACCGATCAAAAGACCCCAGCCTGGTTTGTTGAGCAGGGTGGTTAAGGTAATAGGCTCTGGTTTGACTTTTTCGGGGACGTATTTACTACGGCCTGCAAAATTGAAGGTTGCCCCTTCTACATTGGCTCCGGTTAAGTTTACATCTACCAGACCACAAAAGCTCAGATTGGCTTCGTAGAGATCGGCATCAGTGAAATCGGCCCCGTTAAGTTCCGAAAAGCTCAGATTGGCCTGACGCAGAATAGCACCCCTGAAGTTGGCTCTGCTCAGGTTCGAAAAGCGGAGGTCGGCCTGGGTAAGGTCGAGGCCGCTGAAATCGAAATCGGATAACTCGGATGCCCGCATATTGAGCCTCCGACCGTTTTTGCCAATGGTGCCGATTAATTGTTCACGAGTCATTTAGGTTCGATTTTTCGGGTTGCAGTTTTCAGCGAGGTGGGTTTTCAACTGAAAAACAATCGTCAGCAAAGGCTATTTACACTTGGCTAGCAGGGGCTCAATTTGCTTCTGCCCCCACATTGGCGACAGATTGGTGGCGGGTTTAAAACTAGCAAATTTTTCGCTGGCCTGTTTCAATACCGGGCAGGCTGCATCGGGCCCACCGCCAAACTGCGCCGGTGTGTACATAAGCGATGAGCCTTCCAGTACAAATGCGCGGGGATTATTGGGGTTTAAGCTTTTGGCCTTGGCCAGCCCCGCCTGAAAAAGCGGGCCATATTGTTGCCAGCGGTTCATGGGATCGACCACCATGCGAGCCTGTGCAATGTATGCTTTCAAAACCGCTAGTTCGTCGTTTTCGGGAGCGAGAGCTTCTGCCGCTTTCAGATTAACATCGGCCTGATCGAGGTATTTATCTTTCTCGGTTTCGTCTTTGCCCATAAAACCCAGATAAACGTAATTTAATCCTGCATAATAGTAGGGTAACCACTCTTTCGGGTCTGTGCCAGCAATGCGTTCAAACTGATTGGCAGATGCCAGAATATCGGCAGGTGTCGATTTTTCGTTGTGTGTCTGCATCGTACTAATGGCTTGATTCATAGATTGTTTATACTGTTCCGACTGTGCCCATACCGGGCAACTGGCCAATAAAGCAACAATAATTAGGATGATGATTGTTTTCATGGTTTGTCTGGTTTTGGGATAATTATTTTTTGCTAAAACTCATCAATAAGCGCTGGAGAAAGTCCGGTTGCTGAACACGGCAATTGTGAAAAGCACGAATTTTCCAGTAGCCGTTTGTTTTAACCAGGACCATCGTCTGGATCGAGAGCCGATCTGGTGGCGGTTTCTTCTGAAACCGTAGTTGAATGGTGCCTGTTGAGTGTGTGAGGGCGATGGTTGGACTCAGGAATGTTATGGTTGCCAACCCCGGGCCTGTGTGCATCGTTGAGCCTTTGAGCGCCCAGGCATTGAACAGATCATGATGAATCTGTTCGTTTTGTTGCCGGCCTTTTATGTGCTGTCCCGCAAAGGTGACATAGTCGCAATCGTCCGTAAAGAAGCTGCCAAATTTACTGGCATCGCCCGCATTCCAGGCATCGGCCAGTTGATCGAATATGTGCCGAATTGCAGCCTCGTCAGTAGCGATAAAAACGGATTTACTTGCTGTTCTGCCAGATTCCATAGGGTGAGCGATTAGCTGTTTTTTACAATTCGTTGATAAGCTATAGTCATGCGTTGTTTGTAGCGTACGTTAGGTGATTGCTATGGGCATCAGTATGTTTTGCTCGGAGCCGATAGTTAGGAAAGTAGAAGTGCAAAAAGTATGTAAATTAGCTTCATAAGAGTGCGGTAACGGATCGGATGGCTCAAAACTACCGCACTCAATCCCCAACAACTCATTTTTTCCGACGAACTCAGAAAAGCAGGGAGTGAAATCCGGTAGGATAAGGATAAATTTGACTTAACATTTATTAATTTTCAGTGTTACTGCTGTAGGAAAACGCGCGCACCATTGACCACTACTTTGATCACATTTCAACTTTCTATTGGTCGGCTTCGCCCCTGGCGCGAGGGCGACGAGGATTCGTTATCTCAACATGCCAGCAATCGGCGCATTTGGAATAATGTTCGGGATTTTTTTCCGTACCCCTACACTCCTCGCGATGCTCATTCGTGGGTTCGCTCCAATAAATCGTATCAACAGCCTAATAATCTGGCCATTGAGATAGATGGTCAGGCCGTTGGTAATATTGGTTTTACGGTGAAAGATGATATTTATCGCTATAATGCCGAAATCGGTTATTGGCTGAGCGAAGAATATTGGGGACGTGGTGTTATGAGCGAAGCCGTTCCAATTATGACCGACTATATTTTTACAAATTTTCAGGTGAACCGGATTTTTGCCTGTGTGCTCGAAGGCAACATTGGCTCAATGCGCGTTCTGGAATCCTCGGGCTATCGGCACGAAGCGATACACCGGAAAGCGGCTGTTAAGAATAACCAGTATCTGGACGAGCATATTTTTGCCATGCTTCGCTCCGAATTTCGGCAGATGAATGCCTAAGCAAGGTGCCAACTTATTCCGGAAGAAGACTATTGCTAACTCAGAAGTTTAGAGTTTGCTAAGTACGAATCGCCTGCATCAATTTGATTATGCCTCTAAATTGTGGTTATTTTGCCGATATTATTACCGCTTCGGCGGACCAAGCTTCATGCCGAAGATAGTAATTGCTATAGACGGATATTCTAGTTGCGGGAAAAGTACAACCGCAAAAGCTGTAGCCGCCAAAATGGGCTATGGTTATATTGACACCGGTGCCATGTATCGCGCCGTAACCCTGTTTTTTATTCAGGAGCGAATCGCATTTACTAATCAGAAAGAGGTAGAATTGGCCCTCGAACGAATCCACATTACATTCAATTACAGTAATCAGACGGGCAAAAATCAAACTTGCCTGAATGGTTTAAATGTTGAGGATGAGATTCGTACCATGCATATTTCGAACCTGGTCAGTGAGGTTAGCGCCATTCCGGAAGTACGCTGGGCAATGGTAGCGCAGCAACAGAAAATGGGACGCCGACGTGGCGTTGTTATGGATGGCCGGGATATTGGCACAACTGTATTTCCGGATGCGGAGGTAAAAGTATTTATGACAGCCGAAACGTACATCCGGGCGCAACGCCGTCAACAGGAGCTTCTCGCAAAAGGCGAGCTGGTCAATATGGATGAGATTATAAAAAATATCGAGAAACGTGATCTGATCGATACAACTCGTTCCGAAAGTCCTTTGGTAAAAGCCGCTGATGCTACTCTGCTCGATACATCGCACATGACCATCGAAGAGCAGGTCGATTGGGTGATCGAACTGGCCGACCGTCGCCTGGCCGAATTGCACCGCAAAAAGAGCCGGAAAGTAATTCAGTAAGTCCATTACATTTGTTGCTGCAACCGTGTGCGGTACTACGGCTCGTACATGCTAGGCTACCTAAAAATTTTCTTGAATGACTGCTGATTTTCTGATAATCGGTCAGGGAGTTGCCGGATCGGTGTTGGCCTGGATTCTGGATCAGCGCGGCTGCTCAGTGCTGTTGGCCGATGACCCCGCATTACCATCGGCTTCGTCGGTTGCCGCCGGCATTGTAAATCCACTTACCGGCCGTAAACTCGTCCAGACCTGGAAAGCCGATGAACTATTCCCCTTTCTCCATCAATTTTATGTTGATATTGAGCAGAAACTGGGCGTTCGGTTCTTTTATCCTAAGAATATTTACCGTCCGTTTCGATCTGAGGCTGAAAAAAATGATTATCTGGCAATCACGACTACGCCTGAAATACTGCCTTATGTAAGTCATGGTGTTGATAATCAGCTATATAGTGCCTATATAAACAACCCCTATGGTGGCCTTGAAGTTAGGCAGGCTGGTTGGCTGGATTTAAATGAGTTTGTTCGAATTATAAAAGGATATTTTATTCGTAAAAGTCAATATTTTGAAGGGAGTGTTTCATATAATGATTTAATAATTAGGGATAAAGATATTTTGTGGAAAGATATTTCTATTGGAAATGTTATATTCTGCGATGGGGTTCAGGGGCGCGAGAATCCGTTATTTAACTGGCTTCCTTACAATCCTGTGAAAGGACAAATTCTGACGGCCGTTGTTGAAAATTATCCTATTAAGACTATAGTAAATCAAGGTGTATTTATTTTACCAATACGGGATGGGCTGCTGCGTGTAGGCGCTACGTATTCCTGGCACGACCTGGACTGGCAAACAACTGACGACGGTCGTTCGTTTTTAGAGTCGAAGGTTCAGGCTCTTCTAAAAATTCCGTATCAAATTGTAGGGCAGCATGCCGGTATTCGCCCATCCACAAAAGACCGTCGGCCTTTTGTAGGTATGCACCCTAATTACCCTTCAATAGGGATTTTTGGCGGCTTAGGAACCAAAGGTGTTTCGCTGGCTCCCTATCTGGCCGAACAATTTGCCCGTTATTTATTAGACGGCGAAGAAATTGAGCCAGAAGCGAATATTAGCCGATATGTTTCGTTATTATAGCGTTAATCTGGACGTTGCCGATTACGTATTGGATTTTAGACTTTTGGGGCTATTTTCCAGTGTCATTTTATCGGACGTCAAATGTTGTTTTGATCGTATGCGAAATCAATACATTCTGCTGGTAGGGCTGTGGCTGGGAATTTTGAGCATGGCCTCTGCACAAAACTATCCGGCACTGGAGCGTTTCGGAAAAAATCGGATTCAATACCGCACCTTCGACTGGAAAATTATCCGTACCTCGAACTTTGAAATTTATTACTATCAGGATGGCACCCAGATCGCAAACCTGACTGCGCAATATGCCGAGTCGGAGTTCGATCGTATTACGGAGTTGTTAGGTTACACGCCCTATAACCGGGTCAAAATCTTCTTATTTAACTCACCGTCAGAACTGGCCCAGAGCAATATTGGTCTGAATACGCAGGGCGGGCTGAACCGACGCGAACAGGATTTGTCGAAATCGCGTCTGGAGTTGGCATTCACCGGCGATCAGATCAGCTTCCGGCGCCAGATCGTTCATGATGTGTCGATGCTGTTTGTCTATGACATGCTTTATGGCGGTAGTTTAAAAGATGCACTTCAGAGCTCGCTGTTATTAACGCTGCCCGATTGGTTCATGCCCGGTATTGCCTCTTACATTGCTGAAGGGAATAGCGTTGAACTTGACGACTATATGCGGGATATTTCATTGAATCGACCCGTTAAAAAGCCGTCGCTATTGAGTGGGAGAGAAGCTGAGCGGGTAGGGCATTCGATCTGGAACTATATCGTGCAGAAATATGGGCGTGATAATGTGTCGAACATTCTGAATCTGACCCGTATTATTCGCAATGAACAAAGTAGCATCTCCAGCACATTGGGAGTCCCCTACACTCGTTTCCTGCGTGAATGGCGTGATTATTATGCTGGTATGGCAAATACCGTAGCACAGTCATACCGAGCAGGAAGTGATGACTTTCAAATTAAAGTAAACTCAACCGACGACGAAGTTCTTTTGACTAGTCTGAAATTAAGTCCTGACAAACAATACATTGCCTATGCTACATTACACGATGGTAAATATCGGGTAGAAGTAGTGAACACATCGAACCGTAAGAAAACAATCGTATTGCAGGGAGGATATCGCCTTGATGGGCAGGTAGCGCGTACCAGCACCCCACTGGTAGCCTGGCAACGAGGGAATAATCTGCTTATCATTACCGATGAGCTGGGAAAAACAAATCTGTATCAGTTTAGCGATTTCGAAAAACGACCGAAACGGCAATTCAAGCGGCAGATAAATGGACTCACTCAGGTGATTGCTGCCGATGCTTCGGACGATGGTGGTAGTCTGATTCTGAGTGCCGATCGGCGTGGTCAAAACGACTTATTTTTATATAGCATCAATCGAGGTTCGTATCAGCAATTGACAAACGATCTATACGACGATCTGGATCCACAATTTATTGGTCGTACGGCGCGGCAGGTCGTATTTAGTTCGAACAGAAAGCTCGATACGCTGGGTGTCGACAAAGGGTCATATAAGGCCATTTCTGACCGATTGAGCCTTTTCATGCATGAAGGGGGTGCCCGCGACTTATCGCTGGTTCGATTTACTGATTCGCTTTCTCACGCTGTTCAACCCATTCCGGCCAGTGAAACAGTAGTCTATTTTCTGAACGATGTCAATGGTATTCAAAACCTGTATCGACTCAATACAGAGTCGGGGGCAACAGCTCAGGTAACAGCATTTCCGCAAAATATCCGTTTATATGACTTGAATCCGGCCAATGGCGGGTTCGTTTATAGTAGCTTCAAGGATGGCGAAGAATACATAGGGTTCAGATCGCAGTTAAATCTAAATCAGACCGTTAATGCCCAGCCTACGCCACGCAGCCTGAGTTTAGGTGCTGGAAACGCTAAAGTTCAGGGTATAGCCGGGCGCACAGGAGCCGCAAAACCGGATACAACCGGAAAACCCAGTGTTGCTAAAACCGATACCGTGGCCGCAAAACAAGCGGAAACGGTGGTTCGCAAGGATTCGGTGAGTCAAATGGCGCTGGAGCCAGGTGAAGTAGACACGGACAACTATCAGTTTGATCCTGATGTTCTGAAAGCTACCGAATACCGACAGCGTCGTTCGATAACTGGTGGTGTGCCTACATTAACGACTACTTTACCACGCAACCGGCGCCGGGAGAACATAACCATCAGAGGGCCTTTTACTTATAAAGGTATGTTTACGGTCAATGATGCCAACTCAAACTGGCGTATTGACCCAATTTCGGCCAAAGGGTTTGGGTATTCCCAGGATGTTACCTTAACTGACTTGCTCGAAAACCATGTTCTTCGCGCTGGATTGTTCATTACAACGACGCTGCGCAACAGCGATTTGTTTGCCGAATACACAAACTTAACGCATCGGATTGACTTTGGTGCTCGGGTAGACCGGAGCACCCTGTTTGTCGATAATAGCGGATTAAGCCAAAAATATCGCTACAACCGCGTTGCTGTTTCGGCCTCTTATCCGATTTCGGTAAATAGCCGCTTCACGGTTTCGCCATTCTATGCCATTACCCGGTTGATCGATTTCTCATCATTTAGTGAACCTGACCGTGTATCGGACTATGCCGGAGTGCGGGGAGAGTTTGTGTTCGATAATACTAAGGTCAATGGAATGAATATGGCAATCGGCACCAAAATGAAAATCAAATTCGAAGAATATGCCGGATTGCGGTCATCGGCCGAAAGCTTCAGACGATTGTCAATTGATTTACGGCATTATCAGAAAATTCATCGCGATCTGGTATTAGCTACGCGTTTCTCGTTCAGTCAGTCGGGTGGCCCCGCGCCTAAGCAGAGCACGTTAGGTGGTATGGATAACTGGATTGGTGCCAATTCGTCGATAAAAGAACAGGTTGCCTCGAACCCATTGCTGGTTCCGAATCCGATACCTGCCGAAATCCCGTACGATTACCGGAATGTTTTCTTCCTTGATTTTGCTGCCCCTTTGCGTGGTTTTCGGCAGGGTAAGCTAACCGGTACCAGCCATATGTTATTCAATGCTGAGCTTCGGTTGCCGTTGATTCGGTATCTCTATCGCGGCAATATTACTTCCAACTTTTTGCGAAATCTACAATTGGTTGCTTTTACCGATATTGGGACAGCCTGGTCGGGTAAAGGGCCTTTTAGTCAGCAGAATAGCTTAAATACTGAAGTTGTAGGGGGAGGTAATATTCCGTTCAGAGCAGTTGTCACGAATTTCAAGAATCCTTTCCTGATCGGTTATGGTGCAGGGGCTCGTACGATGCTGTTCGGCTATTATGTTAAATTCGACTATGGGTGGGGGCTCGAAAATAAAGTTGTCAGTAAACCCATCGCTTATCTGACCTTAGGGTATGATTTCTAACCTTAAGTGGATGAAAAGTAGAAGTGTGACTGATTTATAGTCACACTTTTTTTGTTTTTTTATAAATAATTTGGTTAGTAATAGCTTGCTGCATATATTTGCTCCACTGATCTTTATTATAGGTTCAGCATCGCCATTCGGCATATTCTCTCTCCTTTATCGTCTTTAGATACTTACTCGCCAGAGATGTATATCTGTTTATAGACGAATATTTAATCAAGTAAAATAATTTCTGTAAGTCGTTATTCAATGATTGGCATAATTTTCGCTACCTTATAGTGCCCTGTGTATAGTTAAAGGCGCTACAGGACCAGACGAATTATTGTCAAACAAAGGATAAACGTTTTTTGGGTTTTGTTTAATTAAACTAGTCAAAATCTGCTATTTGGCTAGTTATTAAATAGAATAAATAACGTAGACTTATGAATTGGCATAGTTTTCGTTCAATTTTAAAAAGCAAAAAGTGCCTTTTAGCATTCAGTCGCTAACCGTGACTTATGAGCGGTTTATGTGTCTGAATAATTGCTAAGTCGGTCCCTTTGCGATAGAGTGTATCGCCCCAAATAAGGTTGCAGATGAAAGTAATTTATACGCTACACACAGTTTGGTTTACGGTTTTGACGGATTTCTTTCTTAGACGGAAAGCTAGTGATGTTATGGGCAATAATGTTCAAACGACATCCCTCAGAGACCGGCTTATTACTTACTTTCTGCATCTTTTGCCGGCAGAAAATTATAAACCTGCCCATAGGCGACACAAGCATCCACCATCTGAAAGCGAAAGCCACAGGCTGCCATCAATAACCAGGATAGGATTCTTTACTACTTTCTTTAGACCTCCTGACAGCTCAACTATCGGCCCTCCTGGCTTAGCAAGGCGATTTTATCGCAATCTGCACCAAGCATCCACCTTTTTAGTACAACAGCAAATGAATGAGAAAACTCTACTAAATCAGTCATATCCTTCCACCAGTTCCAGATTGGTATCTAATGCGGGTGAAAACTCGACTTTAGCTGGGATAGACACTTGGGAAACGAGCGGCTTGCAAAAGCCTGTAAACTCGTTTAAAGCTCTTTCTGCGCTGCTATATTCATTCAAAACGGTTTGCACCTTAATCAGCCTGGTGAGTTTGCTGGCAATGTCTGCCCATGCGCAAACTACTCCAACTATTGATTTAAGCGTTACCAAAAAAGTTAGTAATCAGAATCCAGCGCTTGGCGATATTCTTTCATATACTGTTATTGTAAAGAATGAACCTGGTTCTGCAACGGCTACTAATGTAGTTATTAAGGATCAATTGCCAGTTGGGGGCGTCTCTTATGTGCCCTCGTCGGCTTCTACACTTCGTGGAACAGGAACGTATGCTTCGGCAACAGGGCTATGGAGTTTAAGTGCTATTGCCCCTGGCGATTCAGCTATTCTTACGCTGAATGCTACCGTTTTAGAACGGGGGGTTTGGTTCAATACGGCTGAAGTAATGTCTGCTGATCAAACCGATTCAGACTCGCAACCAAATAATCAGAGCTTAGTAGAAGATGATTATGCGGCTGTTTGCTTTTCTGTACCTATATATTGGTATCCGGGCGATGAATTTACGGTTAGCGTGCCTACAGGATATGAAAATATAGTCTGGTATCGCAATAATCAGGATGTAACTACCCTATCGGCCGACTCCGCTGTTGTCAATGCTGATTCATCTTTAACCATTAAGAGTCCTGGTACGTATCGGTTTACTATGACGCTTAATGGGTGCCCGGCATTAAACTGCTGTGATATTCAGGTTGTTCAGGGGCCATATGGAAGCCTCGGAGACTATGTTTGGTTAGATACAAATAAAAATGGCCTTCAGGACGATGGCTCTACCGGAATAGATGGCGTAAAAGTTTATCTGTATGATGCAACGGGGGCTGTAAAATTAGATTCTACTGTTACTGCTGGTGGAGGCAAGTATTTGTTTGATAGCTTAACCGATGGTAGCTATAAAATTAAATTTATTGCGCCAACCAATTTTACGCTAACACAACAGGATGTAGCCTCTACTCCTACCGATTCACTGGATAGTGATGTAGGGTCGGACGGCTTTACACGTATATATACAATAGACACAAGCAAACCAGCAAACGATACGGCTCGGAACAATCCTAATGTGGATGCTGGCTTTATTCAGTTATTTGCTTCATTAGGGGATTTTGTCTGGGTCGATAATAACAAAGATGGTATTCAGGACTCAGGGGAGCCAGGTATACCGAATGTTGTCGTTGTATTATTGGATGGAAACAATACACCAATTGCCTCAACAACTACTGACAACAGCGGGATTTACAGTTTTACAGGACTTACTCCCGGAATACCTTACTCCGTAAGCTTTGTTGCACCGGCAAGTTTTACTGCAACGATAGCCGATGCAGGTGGAAGCGACGCTTTTGATAGTGATGCTAATCCAATAACAGGACAAACACAGTCAGTAACATTAGCGCCGGGAGAAAATAACCTAACATTAGATGCTGGCTTCTACCCAGTGACCCCGACAACGGATCTGGCCATTGTAAAAACGGGTCCATCGAGTGTAACAGCGGGTCAGTCACTGAGCTATAATGTAGTGATCACCAACAACGGCCCATCGGGGGCTGACGGAGCTACGGTATCTGACCCAGCGGTGGCAAACTTCACCGCCACAACGGTGAGTTGTTTGGGTTCAGGTGGCGGAGCGGCCTGTCCGACTACTCCGACGATAGCTAGCTTACAGGGTGGTAGTCTGGTGATACCGACTTTACCTTCGGGCGGCAGTCTGACGCTGGTGGTGACGGGTACGGCTGGGGCCAGTGGCACCATTGTCAACGTGGCCAGCGTGGCACCGCCATCGGGTGTGATCGACACCAACCCGAATAATGACAGCAGCACGGCTGTGACACCGATTACGCCAGTGACCCCGACAACGGATCTGGCTATTGTAAAAACGGGTCCATCGAGTGTAACAGCGGGTCAGTCACTGAGCTATAATGTAGTGATCACCAACAACGGCCCATCGGGGGCTGACGGAGCTACGGTATCTGACCCAGCGGTGGCAAACTTCACCGCCACAACGGTGAGTTGTTTGGGTTCAGGTGGCGGAGCGGCCTGTCCGACTACTCCGACGATAGCTAGCTTACAGGGTGGTAGTCTGGTGATACCGACTTTACCTTCGGGCGGCAGTCTGACGCTGGTGGTGACGGGTACGGCTGGGGCCAGTGGCACCATTGTCAACGTGGCCAGCGTGGCACCGCCATCGGGTGTGATCGACACCAACCCGAATAATGACAGCAGCACGGCTGTGACACCGATTACGCCAGTGACCCCGACAACGGATCTGGCTATTGTGAAAACGGGTCCATCGAGTGTAACAGCGGGTCAGTCACTGAGCTATAATGTAGTGATCACCAACAACGGCCCATCGGGGGCTGACGGAGCTACGGTATCCGACCCGGCGGTGGCAAACTTCACCGCCACAACGGTGAGTTGTTTGGGTTCAGGTGGCGGAGCGGCCTGTCCGACTACTCCGACGATAGCTAGCTTACAGGGTGGTAGTCTGGTGATACCGACTTTACCTTCGGGCGGCAGTCTGACGCTGGTGGTGACGGGTACGGCTGGGGCCAGTGGCACCATTGTCAACGTGGCCAGCGTGGCACCGCCATCGGGTGTGATCGACACCAATCCGAATAATGACAGCAGCACGGCTGTGACACCGATTACGCCAGTGACCCCGACAACGGATCTGGCTATTGTGAAAACGGGTCCATCGAGTGTAACAGCGGGTCAGTCACTGAGCTATAATGTAGTGATCACCAACAACGGCCCATCGGGGGCTGACGGAGCTACGGTATCCGACCCGGCGGTGGCAAACTTCACCGCCACAACGGTGAGTTGTTTGGGTTCAGGTGGCGGAGCGGCCTGTCCGACTACTCCGACGATAGCTAGCTTACAGGGTGGTAGTCTGGTGATACCGACTTTACCTTCGGGCGGCAGTCTGACGCTGGTGGTGACGGGTACGGCTGGGGCCAGTGGCACCATTGTCAACGTGGCCAGCGTGGCACCGCCATCGGGTGTGGTCGACACCAATCCGAATAATGACAGCAGCACGGCTGTGACACCGATAAATTCGTGTCCAGCAGATTTCTGCTTAGCAACATCGAACAATGCCAGCATCTGTAAAGGTGATTCGGTCGATATAACGGCTTCCAGTTGTCTGCCTAATGTGAAGATATGCTGGTTCCTGACCCCAGATGATGAAATACCATTTGCTATTGTAGAAAACGGCCAACTCTTAAAGGTTAAGCCCGGTCAGACGACGACTTATTATGTAGAAGCGTCTATAGAGGGGTCGGCTGAAGAGTGTCATAGTGAACGGAAACAGGTTGTAATCACCGTCAATTCAGTAGATACGCCGGTCATTGCCAGTACACTTAAAAATACTTGCCCTGCACAAACAGCAGATCTGACGACTGTAGCAATTACAAACAATGATCCATTGCTGACTTACGAATGGTATACGAGTACCAATCGTTCGCAGGCCACTATGGTAACTAACCTGACGGCAGTAGGCGCTGGGCAGTATTATTTATTTGCTCGTTCTGCGCAGGCTTGCTACAGTAATCCAGCAATTCTGACGGTCGAAATTGTTAACTGTAGTTGTCAGAATCTGGCTGAAGTACAGGTTGGCTCTGGTTTAACAACTTGTTCGGTTGATCCGGTAACGCTTCAGGCAACAATTTCGGGATCGGCTACCAGTGTTACCTGGACATCAACCGGAACTGGTACATTTAGTGCACCTAGTAGCTTAACTACAACGTATACACCGTCGCTGGCTGACGTCAGTAGCGGTACGGTAGTGCTAACTGCCACTACCAATGATCCTGATGGTCCGGGTGGTGTATGTAATGCCTCTTCGAGCTCATTAATTCTGAAAATAAACAAGCGCCCGGATGCCCCAGTTGGAGTTGCCTGCGACGATACATTAGTGTGTCAGGGAGGAGCTACTAAATTGATTGGTTTCGCTCCTGGTTCAAAAATCAACTGGTATGATGAGAATGGTCAGTTGTTGATGACAACCGAAAGCGGTGGTAAACTAACAATTAAGCCATCCAAATCGGGCGCAAACATTTATTATGCAGAAGCGGTTAGTGCCGATAACTGTACAAGTTCAAGTCGTACATCGGTAACCGTTACGGTAGGTACTTGTCTGGCAGATCTGGCCGTTGTAAAACAAATCGTTACCGCAGGACCATATAGTGTAGGTCAGAAAATCACTTACTCGATAACGGTTTCCAACAATGGCCCGATTACCGCAACAGATGTTCAGGTTAGTGATGTATTGCCCTCAACATTAACATTCAATAGCGCAACACCTTCTAGTGAATATAGTGCCGCAACGGGTATCTGGACAATTGGCACGCTAACGCAAGGATCGAATCGTAACTTATTTGTCGAAGCGACGATCAATGCAACGGGATCAATTAAGAATACGGCAATCGTAAGTGGATCTAACAACGATCCAAACTACCCTCAGAATGATACATCGTCGGTTGTTATACCAGTAGAACAATGCAATGTGCAGCCTCCCTACATAGCCTGTGCTATTACGGATATGTGCAAAGGCGATGTGGCTACATTGAAAGCAACGGGCTGCGATGGCGGTACTATCAAGTGGTCGGATGGACAGACTGGCTTCTCCGTTACTGTTAAGCCAACTCTGACCACAACCTACACAGCTAGTTGCGTTAGCGGAAGCTGCACCAGTGCGGCCTCTAACTCGGTTACTATTACCGTTCATGATCCACAGCCACCAACTATTGTAGCATCGTCTGCCACGGTATGTCCAGGCGCTTCGGTTACGCTGACAGCTTCGGGTTGCACAGGTGGCACTATCGAATGGTCGGAAGGTGCACAGACCGGTGCATCTATCGTGGTGAATCCATACAGCAAAACCACCTATACGGCTCAATGCCGTGTTGGTAGTTGCCTCAGTGGACCAGCAACCAAAACAATCGATGTTAGCAGTGGCTTGCCTACGCCAACCATCGCTACCAGTGCTACTTCGGTTTGTCCTGGTGGATCGATAACGCTGACTGTCAATAATTGTGTTGGAACACCACATTGGAGCAGCACGACGGCCACTACCAGCAGCATTGTAGTTATCCCCACTCAGGGCAACAACAGCTACAGTGTCTACTGTGCTAATGGAAGTTGTTCAAGCCAGGCTTCGCCAACGCTCACCATCCCCATTATTACACCTGCCATTCCTACCATCAGTGCTGATGTAGATTCGGTTTGTGCGAATGCCCCCGTTGTGTTGACGGCTTATGGTTGCGATGGCGGTACAATTGTCTGGAACAATGGTATGACGGGAGCCAGCATTACGGTTAATCCTGCCGCCAGTACCAGCTATTATGCTCAGTGCAAAACCAGTCAGAACTGTTTGAGCGATCCATCCACCTCAGTGGATATTACGGTGGTAAGCCCATCGGCTCCAATTGTTAAAGCAGATAAGTCGCTGATCTGTAGTGGTGAAGTTGTATCGTTGACGGCTACTGGTTGTAACGGTACGGTGCTTTGGCCAGGTACGGACAAAACAGGGGCTGTAATTCAGATTCTGCCGGGAGAAACCAAAGAATACTATGCAACTTGTAAAGTGGGTAACTGCGTGAGTGATGCTTCTAACAAGGTGCGCATAACGGTTACTACTTCAGGGGGAGCCGCTCCAACGATCACCGCATCGAGTTTGGCTGTCTGCAGTAATAGTGTAGTTTCGCTGACAGCAACGGGTTGCTCAGGTACCGTTCTTTGGTCGGATGGTCAGACCGGGGCCGTTGTTTCGGTCACAGCTACTCCTGAAAACAAAACGTTCTACGCTGTTTGTCGCCCAACTAACAGTACACTCTGCGCCAGCGGCCGTTCTAATATCATCAGTATCGACGTGACCCCAACACCACGACCAACTATTGTTCGTTGCGTGTGTAGTTCCGATACGATCTGCCCCGGCGAGTCGGTGAAACTCGATGTGAAGAACTGTCAGGGAACGCCGTACTGGAGTACTCAGGAAACAACCAGCAGTATTGTTGTTGCGCCAGGCGTTACAACAACCTATACGGTTTACTGTAAGGATGGAGTCTGTCAGAGCGAAGTCTCTGCCGGGTATACGGTGACGGTTGTGCCAGTAGGCGCTCCAACAATTGTCGCTTCTGCCACAAGCGTTGAGCCAGGAGGTACTGTGTCGCTGAGTGCAACAGGTTGTTCGGGCGACGTAATCTGGTCTGCTAACGATATAAATGGCAACAATAAAGGTTCGGTACTGGTGGTTCAGCCAGATGGTATTCAGACCTATTATGCTCAATGTAAATTCCGGGATTGTCTAAGCGATCCTTCCAATACAATCACCATTAACAAAGGCGATTGTGTGGCTAAAGCAGGGACGCTTGTCGCCATAAATCCAGCAATATGCATTGGCAGCAGTACAACTGCTACAATAGGTGCTACGCCAAATGGTGGGCTAGTACAGCCAAATGGCTATTCGGTACTGTATGTGCTAACGAAGGGAGCGGGTATGCTGGTCGACCAGACCAGTGCTACACCTAACTTTGTTGTGGCTGCCCAGGCGGGTCAATACCAGATTCATACGCTGGTATACAATGCTAACCCAGCCGATGCAAACTATCTGGATTTGTCGCTAATTAAATCGGGTATTACTAGCGCTACGGATGTATTGAAACTGATAGCGGATGAGCATGTCTGTGCCGATTGGGATCTGACAGGAGCCGCCATTACGTTACAAACCATACCGGCTCCGGGCATTAGCGGTAACTCATCGCTAACTGTCTGCTACGGCTCAACCGTATCGCTGACAGCTACTGGTTGCGAAAGCGGTACGGTAACCTGGAGCGACGGTAGTGTAGGACAAACGATTAGTAAAATCATCTACAACGATCTGTCTCTGACAGCAAGTTGCTGGATGGATGGTTGTACCAGTGGCGCATCAACGCCAGTGGCGATTCATTTGAGCAGCCCAGCCATACCGGCCATTGTTGTCGATAAACCCGCTATCTGTACCAGTGAAACGGTTTCACTAACTGCAACGGGTTGTGTAGGCGGAACCTATGTCTGGTCAGATCCGACCAGCACAACGGGTAGTGTGCTAACGGTGAGTCCAACTCAGACTGTACAATATCGTGTGAAATGTGTGATTGGCGCTTGCGAGAGTGAATGGTCGGCTTACAATACCATTACGGTAGGTGCACCGGCTGCTCCAACAATCGCGGTGTCGGGTGGCGGCAACAGCACTACCGTATGCTTTGGTACGCCGGTAACGCTGGTAGCTGAAGGTTGTTCCGACAATAGTTATGTGACTTGGTCGAATAATCAGGTGGGTCAATCGATCACTGTTTCGCTGGCGAGCAGCACAACCATTACGGCACAATGCTGTACATCTACACAATGTAAGAGCGCGGCTTCGAATGGTGTAGCGGTGACAGTACTACCGAAAGTTGCTCAACCATTGGTGGTCGATAAGACCAATAGTTGCCCATTCACAACAGTTGATCTGAGTACCGCTGTGACGAGTGCCGTTTCAACGGCTGGTGGCGTGTTTGAGTACTACAACGATGCGGTACTGAGCACTAAAGTGGCTAATCCGTCGGCAGTTGGCACGGGGACCTACTACGTAGTAGAACGAACCTCTGCCGGTTGTGTGAGCCTCCCAGTGGCTATTCATGTACAGATCACGACCTGCGAAGAGCAGTCGCCTTGTGACGCTCAGAATCCTGCCACGGCCGATGCCGGTGCCGATGCCAGTATATGCGCTTCCAAATCTTATCAGGTACATGGCACCATGGGTGGTGCAGGAAAAGTGGCGTACTGGAAATCGAGTGGCAACGGTACATTTGATAATCCTTATGCCCTGAATGCTACTTACACAGCTAGTGCAGAGGATATTCTGGCAGGTAAGGTTACGCTGACACTGTCGGTGAGTACCAACAATGCCAGTTGCCCGGTTGCTACAGACGATATGGTTCTGACAATTCAGGGTGGTAAAACAACTCCTGTCGTAACAATTCAGGGAAATATCAACCTGTGCTATGGCGATTCGGTGACGTTGAAAGCGCCCGATGGAGCAAGTGGCTATGTGTGGAGTAACAATGCGCACAGCCAGTCGATTGTGGTGAAACAGAGTGGCTCATACAGTGTACAACTTCTGGATGGTAACGGTTGCAGTTCGGTTAAATCGGATGCTGTAGCAGTAAATGTTGCCGATCCGGTGTTGCCACCATTAGTGTCGAACCTGCGCAACAGTTGTCCTTCGAAAATTGTGGACCTGACCAAAGCAATTTCGTCGCCCGATCCATCAAACTCATATATCTATCGAATTTGCGAATGCAATACTTCGAACATTGTGATTCGTCCGGATTCAGTTTGTGAAGGTACGTACTGGATTGTGGCCAAAGGGCCAACGGGTTGTTTGAGTGCTCCGGCGAAGGTAGTTGTGAAGGTATTCAACTGTGCCAGCGACACACTGGATACGGATGTGAGCATTGCCAAGACGGCTGACAAGAGTGTGGTGAAACGGGGCGAAACCGTGACCTATACACTGACCGTGAGTAACAACGGCCCCCACACAGCACACAATATCGATGTTCGTGATGTATTACCGAAAGAGCTGGATGTTGTGAATCTGTCATCGGATCTTACAATAACCAATGGTGTACTGAAGGCTCATATTGATAGCTTACCAGCGGGTAAAACGAAGTCGATCGTATTTGGCGCTCGCTTACTGACGCGGGGTGAGGTCGTGAACACGGCTGAAATTACCTACCTGGATAACAAGGATACGAACCTGTCCAATAACACCTCTAGTGTTACGGTGAAAGATACCTCGACCGCAAAAGCAGGGGTTATTGGTTTGGCAAAAGCAGTTGTTGGAACCCCAGCGGCTGTTGGCGACTCACTGATTAAGGTTCGCTATAGCTTTGTCGTAACCAATATGGGTGACGATACGCTGAGCCATGTGCAGCTAACAGATGATCTGGCCTATGCATTCTCACCCAATGCCGTTCAGGACGTTACAATTAGCTCGACAAATGCTGACTTTAGTCTGAATCAGAATCCCGCCTTTACGGGTATGGGAGGCAATACCCAACTGTTTGACTCGACCAGCAGCTATATTGCACCCAACAGTTCGCAAACATTCTTCCTGGATGTGACGGTGAAGCGGACAAATGGCGATACGACCAAAACATTCCGGAATATTGCCAGTGTATCGGCCTGGAGTAATGGCATGAAAGTAGAAGATCTGTCAATCAATGGCGGTGATGTCGATCCTGATGGTGATGGCGACCCAACCAATAACACAGGCTTCTCAACATTTACGCTGGGTGAAGATGCGCCAACAGGGCCTAGTCTGGGAGTTGCGCTGGCTGTTGTGAGCGTTCAGCTTCAGGCCGACAGCAGCTACAACGTCACCTACAAAGCCACGGTGAAAAACTATGGCGACGTTGCTCTGTATGGCCTGAGCCTGACCGATAGTCTGGTAAATGCCTTTGCTGCCCCGACCTCGTTCTCGGTAGTGGGTGCGCCGGTTGTTGGAGCTGGAAGCCATCTGGTTGCTAATGCTGGATTCGATGGCAACACGGATGCCAACCTGTTGCAATCGGGTAGTTATCTGAATATTGGTGAGCAGGATACCGTATTGATTACGGTAAATGTTAAGCCAAACGGTCAGATGGGGCCATTCTACTCAACTGTTGTTGGGCAGGGACGCACAGCAGATTCTACACAGACAGTAATGGATATTTCCAATAATGGACTAGATCCGCAACCAGAGGGAGCTGTGGCTACCGGAGTTCGTTTCGATCTGCCATCCGCTCTGTTAGGCGTTGCTAAATCTGTTGGTGTACCCACAATGGTCGAAACGGGTGTCTATGACATTCCTTATACGATCAAGCTGAGCAACCTGGGAACCGTGCCACTGACGAAGGTACAGGTAGTCGATAATCTGTCAGAAACATTTGGCCATGGGGCATTGATTGTAAGCAATCGGGTTCCTGTTACGGCCGATGCTGATCTGGCTGTCGATACGCTCTATACGGGACAGGGCATGATTACCAATATGCTGGTCGATTCGATGAGTACACTGCCAGTTGGTGCTACACGTAGCCTGAACTTTACTGTCCGGGTCGATGTGAAAAACGCGGATTCGTTAACCTTCTACAATACGGCCTATGCAACAGCCCTGGCGGATGGAAATGTAATGGTAGCTGATACCTCAACGGCAGGTACAAACAACGACCCAGATAATGACCTGGATCCGCGTAACAACAGCGAACCAACGCCAATTTCACTCAATAACCTGACAGGAGCTTCTTACATTGGTGTAGCCATGGCCGTATCCGATACGGCACGTCAGCCGAATGGTAGCTACAACGTTACCTACAAAATTGTCGTGCAGAACTTTGGTCCCGAAGATTTGAAGATGGTGATAGTCAGTGATTCACTCTCGAAAGTCTTTAATAACCAGACGGGAGCGACCTACTCGGTAGTACAGGCACCAACCACTACCTCAACCGGTAGTAGCCTGGTGATCAACAACAATTTCGACGGTGATACTCAGCCGCTGATTGTTCTGGGCGATTCTACCAGTATCCTGCCAGCCGGCCAGACCGATACACTCCAGCTTGTGATTAATGTAGCGTCTAACGGCTCTACTACCACATTCCTGAATTCAGTGTATGCTCAGGCACGGGCCTCTACAGGAATCGTCTCCGATGTGTCGACCAATGGACTGATTCCAGACCTCAACGGCAACCTCAACCCAACGGACCTCAACGAGCGTGAGGCTACTCCGTTGAACCTGCCAGTAAGCAACCAGACTGTGTTTATCCCCGAAGGCTTCTCGCCAAACGGTGATGGCATCAACGATACCTTCGTTATCCGTGGGCTTGCGGGCGTAACGGTAAGTCTGGAAGTATACAACCGGTGGGGCAGTCTGGTCTATAAAAACGACGACTACAAAAACGACTGGAATGGCAAAGCTAACACCGGTGTGATGGCCGGATCGGATGCTGATGGCCTGCCCGATGGTACTTACTACTACGTCATTCGCACCAGCGATGGCCGCAGATTTGTTCGATACATGACCATTAACCGCTAATACCGATGGCAAAGCAGAGTTTAATGACAAAGTGGGCAGTGGGCCTGGTACTGGTGGTTTGCATCAGTGCCAGCCCGTTGCGGGCTCAGCAGGACAAAATGTTCTCTCAGTATATGTTCAACATGATGGCTCTCAATCCAGCTTATGCCGGAAGCCGCGATGTTCTGAGCATGTCGGCGCTGTACCGCAACCAGTGGACGGGAGTTGAGGGTGCTCCCCAAACAGCAACCTTCACCGCCGATATGCCCCTGAATCGGGAGCGGGTGGGCATTGGCCTCCAATTATATGGCGATAAATATGGCCCTGTTCAGGAAGCAGGCGGGTTTGTTTCCTACGCGTTTCGTATTAAAGTAGGAACCCGTAGCACACTTGCATTGGGTTTGCAGGCAGGTGCTGCCAGCTATAATGTGAATCTGGCCGATATTAAAACGAGCCCAGATGGTGGTCAACTCGATCCGGCTTTCGCCAACAATATTTCGAAGATTCTGCCCAACTTTGGTACCGGAATCTATCTGAGCAACGACCGGTCGTATATTGGTTTGTCGGTTCCCCGGTTGATTAAGAATAAGCTGACCGAATACAATGTAGGCAGCGTAATCTCTACTCAGCGTCGGCATGCATATCTGGCAGGAGGTTTTGTCGTAGGAATCAGCCCGGTAGTGAAAATGAAACCATCGTTTTTGGTGAAATATGCCGAGGGCGCACCGCTGGGATTTGATGGAAATATCAACTTCTGGTTCGCCGACCGGATTGCCATTGGAGCCTCTATTCGCCGGAATCAATTTTCAGACTGGAGCAGCGTCGGTACAGATGCGGTGATTGGCATGCTGGAGTTACAGCTAACGGATCAAATTCGGTTTGGCTATGCCTACGACCGGACGATGAATAACTTTAAGGACATTGCTCCCAGTTCACATGAGATCATGTTGCGGTATGAGTTTGGATTCGGTAAAAACCGCATTCTCACACCCCGATATTTCTAATAGTGATTAAGTAGTTAAGAGACGTAAGAGCAGACTGTTTCAATAGTCTTTCTCTTACGTCTTTTTAATTATATGCCGGTAATTTCGGCCCAGTATTTGCTCTATTACTCAGTAGACACTTTCGATTTTAGGCTAGGAGCATATCTTCTGTGCTGGTTAGCACAAACTACAGCCTCATAACACCCTTCGTTTATGGCACGCATTTGTTCGCTTTTAAGTTTATTTTGGCTACTTACCGGACAGATTCTAGCGCAGTCGCTCAGTAAACAGGCCGACCGCCAGTTTGATCAGCTCGCCTATGCACAGGCTGTCGATCTTTACGAAAAAGCCCTGACAACGTCGACGGCGCTATCGGATGCCGAACGCCGGGCCGCTAAAGCTAAATTAGGCTATAGCTATCATCAGATGCACGATACTAAAAATGCTGAACGCGTTTATCGTGATTTAATGACAGATGGTGAACTGCCCGCCGAGTATTCGCAAAGTTATCTCTACTATGCTCAGGCATTGGCCAGCAATGGCAAGTATAAGGAAGCTCAGGCAATGTATGATAAGTACACCAAAGTACAATCCGCCGATTCCCGCGGCCCTAAATTTTCTAAACTATATCGGGATGTTACTCCGCTGACTAACAACGCCAATAGTTATCGAGTTGAATTTCTGAAGTTGAATACCCGAAAAGCCGAATTTAGCCCAATGCTCTATAAAGGAGGGTTGGTATTTGTTTCGACGGGTGAGCCAAATGGAATTAAGCGGGTATTCAAGTGGAATAGTAGCCCTTTTCTGGATTTATATTACCAGCCCGAAGAAAAAGAAATTCAGGCTACAGCCTCACGTGTTGGCGGTTCTGTCCCTAAAAAACGGGTACAAAAGACAAATCTTATTCGCCCCTTAGGAAGTGATGATTATACCGCGCAGACACCAAATGATTCGAAAACAGTTGGCTTTTTTGGCGGTACTAATATTAATGCCGGATCAGATTATACGGAAGAAGCCATAAGTGAGTCGGATCGGTTTAGCCGGACATTAAACACAAAATACCACGAGGGCCCTGCTACCTTTTCGAAGGATGGTAGCCGGATTATTTTTACCCGGAACAACTTCAATAATGGCAAATACCGCAAAAGCTCCGACGGGATAAATAAACTGAAGTTATACACTGCTACTCAGAGCAATGGCTATTGGAGCGAGGTTGAGGAACTGCCATTTAACAGCGATGAATACTCGACCGGCCATCCAACATTGTCGCCGGATAATAAGCTACTTTACTTTGTTTCGGATCGTCCTGGTGGTTTTGGCGGAACCGATATTTATGTCGCTAAGTATGAAAATGGCAAATGGTCTGAGCCCATTAATCTAGGGAAAGACGTTAATACAACAGGTAATGAGATGTTCCCATTCGCCGATGAGAAAGGGAATCTATATGTGGCCTCGGACGGGCAGCCAGGGCTGGGTGGGCTGGATATGTTTTATGTGTTACTTACCGACGACGGCCTCCATGCCAAAGGGATACGTAATTTAGGAGCCCCGTTAAATTCAGCACAGGATGATTTCGGAATTGTGACCGATGCCGACCGTAAATCGGGCTATTTTAGTAGCAACCGAAAAAATGGCGGTGCAGATGACGACGTATACCGTTTTACGAGAGAAGGCGCAATGTACCCATGTCGGGAGTTGATGGTTAAAGTGGTCGATGCCGACTCTAAAGAACCCCTGGCCGAAGCTACCGTATCTGTTGATGCAGGAAAAGGAAGCGACAAGCAGGTCAAAACAGACGCGGGTGGCCTGATGCGGGTTTGCCTCGATGCTGATAGTGATTTCAGATTTCTGGCCAGTCGGGAAGGATATACGGATAATAAAATTGGTTTTTCGACAAGAGATTTTTCGGATGATCAACCGTCGCTGCTGGAAATTCCATTAAGCAAGCCGAAGGAGGGACTGATGTCCGGAAAATTACGCGGAATTGTTAGAAATCAGACCGATAAGAAACCTATCGCTGGTGTGAAAGTTGTGTTAACCAGTGAATGCGACAGCACATCGCAGGAGGCAATTACGGGCGATGATGGTAGTTATGAATTTACGGTTCAGCCCGGTTGTGATTATTCACTCGAAGCCATAAAAGACAGCATGGGAACTACCGGCGTTCGAATTGCAAAAAATGCAACCGAAACGCCCGATCTAACCATGTTCAAAAAAGGCGATGTAATCAAAATTGATAACATCTATTACGATCTGAATAAATCGACGATCCGCCCTGATGCTGCTCTTGAACTCGATAAAGTGGCAGCCTTGATGGCAAAGTATCCGGCCATGAAAATCGAAATGCGATCACATACCGATAGCCGGGCAACGGCTAAATATAACAATACCTTATCGACCAATCGGGCCAAAGCGGCAGTGGCTTATCTGAAAAAGAAAGGCGTTTCGGCCAAACGAATGGTAGCGAAAGGATATGGTGAAACCGAGCTGCTGAACAAGTGTAAAGATGGTGTCGATTGTCCGGAAGAAGAACACCAGCAGAACCGCCGGACCGAGATCAAGATTCTGACACTGGAGTAATTACCCAGAGCTTGATCGATGTGGAAATACCACTGATTTCTTTGCCGCAAGCCCCAGCCCCAAACCGGCTGGGGCTTGTAGTTAATTACGATCCCGATTAGGTTTTTATGGGAAAACCCTGCAATTTGGTTCTCTATTCCTGAATGCCGTATGCCTGTTAGTTTTCGTAGAAGATGCCTTTTTCTGATTACTGCTAGTCTCTTATTCTCCGTTCGTATAGCATTTGCGCAACGGGAAGTTCTCTATTCGCAGTACCTCGTCAACCCTCTTAGTATAAACCCAGCTTATGCCGGGAGCCGTGAAACATTCCATCTGTCGGCCTTTTTGCGTCGTAAGTGGATTACGGCCCGAAACGCGCCCATTACGCAAAGTGTATCTGGCGATGGCTCTATATCCAATGGGCGCATTGGGCTAGGTTTTCAGGCTCTTAACGACCGAATGGGGCTATTGGCAGCTACGGGCGTTTATGGTAGTGTTGCCTATCGGTTTAATTTGCCTGCACTGGCAAAGCTGTCGATAGGGGTGCAGGGTGGTGTCAACGTCTTGCCGGTCTATGATTTTACGAGCGCTTCAAGCCTGAACCGGGCAGTTGGGAGTTTTGGGGTTGGAATCTATTATCAGGCCGAGCATTTTTTCGGAGGAGTATCGATGCCAGAAGTTATATCGAGAGGGGTAAGTCTGGCAGGGCAGTCGCTCTATCCGGCAGTGCGACCCGTTATGGTAAACGCTGGTACGAAAATAGAAATTGATGAAGGTACCGTGCTGATTCCGTCGGTGCTGGTTTCTAAAATTGAGAACCGGCCGTTGGGTGTCGATGTCAATGCGCGGATCTGGTTTGGCGAAGAGTTTGGATTGGGCGCTTCGTATCGACACAATAGTCCTGGGCTAATACAAACCGATTATATTCAGGCGCTGGCAGAATACCAGTTAACAAAGTCGATTCGGCTAGGATATATTTTCAATTCGAAAACTCCCGAAAGCCCGCTGTCTAATCAGTATTACGAAAAGAGCGTTCATGAGATCATGTTTCGATTTTCGCCGGGTACGCTCAAATTCTCGTATTGATCTCTACAATCAAAAAAGCCGACCTTGCTGAACATTAGCAAGGTCGGCTTTTTGGTTAAAACCCAATAACCGTTAATTCGTCATTGGAGTCGTGCTCTTGAAATAGAGACTAAATTTCATGGTCATTACATCTTCTACGGGGACCATCATTAACGATGGTTTTTCGATTTTATAATCGGTTAGACTAACCGGAAAAGTGCCATCAAACAGAAAGCCATCATTGGTGTCTTGCCGGGTAAGATCAACTTGCAGCGGGCGTGTGACGCCGTGGAACGTGAGCTTTCCTTTGGCCGTTAGCCCGCCCGATGCATTCGGGCGAATGTCTTGTGAGGTAAATGTTACGGTGGGGTATTTGATACCATCCAGCACTTCGATGGCGTGCGAATCCCGATTGGCATTCTTCGTGTCGAAACTCGCAACTTTGATTACGAGCGCCACATTTTCAACCTGTTTGTTGGCCGAATTGTAAATCATCGCTCCATTTACATCGTGGCTAACGCCGTCCCAGGTGTGCATGGGATGTTTCATGGTATACGTTACGGTAGAATGTCCCTTGTCAACAAGCAATTTATACCGGGTTGCCGATGGGGATTGAGCCTGGCCCGCCAGTGTGGTGAGCAAACTCAGCAGCAAAAAAGAATAGCGCATAGGTTTAGAATTTTATGGCAACGATGGATAAGGCAAAAGCACCGAAGGTTGTGTAGGCAGCCGCCCGGTGGTAGGGTTTTAGTTCGGGGTGAGCGTGTAGCATACCCGCCAGCACATTGGTTGTAATCATACCCGCAATGTGAGCTACTGCCAAATATTTATGAAGTTTAATGGAACTCAGCCCTTTGCGTTCGGTAAGCATTTTAGGTGGCGCAGCCAGCGACAGAACAGCGGTGGTTGTGTAGGTAATATTGACGCCCGTGGCCAGTGCATCATGAGTTCGCAACAGGCGGGAATATTGATCGCCCGTTGCATTATAGAGTTTTGCGCCAACAATTCCCTGAGCAATGAAACCTGCCAGCGTAACAAAGCCCATCACCTGATGGCTTACGAGCATGGTTCGCCGAATTTTTAGTTCATGTTCGCGGCCTTCGGGCGTTAACGGAGCAAGGTTCATAACCCGTAATAAGCCCTTTGGCCCCCAGAAGATCCGTTGCGTAAAAATCATTTTTGAGGGAAGAAGCGGTTGGGCAGATACTGACGAATCGCTCATCAGACTGGTCAACAGGCTATCGGCTCCACTACTGGCTGGTACCGAATCGGGTGGCGTAACCTGAGCAAGACCCGTGCTGGAAAGCCCTGTGGCAATACAGAAGATTATTAAAATCAGTTTCATAGGTTAGTACAAGAATAGGCTTTGACGCAGACTGTTTCCTGAGCCACAAAACCCAAAGTATAGTAGATTAAGAAATTGTCAGAATAGTACCCGACTGGGCAACTGTGTAGGTTGTTAAACCACGACTACCGTTGCTGTTGAGCCCTTTGCCGTTCAAATCGTAGCGAGCACCGTGAGCAGAGCAATAAAACTCATCGTTCAGCAGTTCAATTCGTCGTTCGCCTTCGTGGCTACAGACAACCGTTACGGCAACATAACCTTTTGAGGTATTGGCCACAACAACACTGTTGGTAACGATATAGCCGCCCTGCTTGAGCAAGGCTGCGTTGGCCGAGCTGCTTAGGTCGACTGTTATTGAGCTGCTAAGAGGAGCGGGAGTTACATCAGCTCCTTTGCTACAGCTAGTTAGTGAATGTCCGGCGCAGTAGACAGCCATCAGGGCGGCTCCCTGCAAACCTAACTGACGTAAAAATTGGTGACGGCTGACAGCCTCATTGATATGTTGCTTCGACATACATACGGTGTTTGATTTAACTTACGAGAGTTGCTGTAAACACCGTTGCCTGCCTTTAAAAGAAATTTAGTTCTACACTAGCATATACAGGCATCGCCACTACTTGAATAAATCAAGCAATACAGATGCCTGCAAACCGAAATTATTACCAGATGGGGTGCTGGCTGTAGGGCGGAAATCATACAGATAGTATGGACTGAGCTGTGCCGAAAATCGGGATGTTCGATACTGAAGCCCTGTTCCAAACATAAAATTGTGGAAAAAGCGCGATTGTACATTGGTGTCGAAAGAATGATGCTGTTCGTCGCCTTTCAGGTAACTTTCGTAGTAGACCTGTTGATACGTTGCCACATCGAAACGGGTGCCAGCTTTGACCAATACAGACCACTTTCGGTGGAAAGGCACATAATAATTGATCGAAACGGGTAGACTGATCAACGACGTTCGAACCGAAATGTCTTCGATTCGGTCATAATTGGCTGGTAAATAGGGCTTATACTGGTCGATAAATTCCTTGCCAGTGGCGGCATTGAAATCGTCAGGACCATGATGCGATTGGGTGCGAAGCTGCGAAGCTCGTAACCCTACCGAAATACCTAAATTATCCATAGGAAATGCTTCGATGGATGGTCCGATACCAATACTATTCGCAGTTGCAATCGACTCAATACCCAAACGCGGCTTCAACGACGATAACCGAAATGGCGAACGATGTTGCGATGCTGGTTCCACCCTGGCCTGGGTCTCGGTTTTGGGCGTAGGTAATTGATCAACAGCACCCGCCGATTTGGTCGGTTGCCGGTCTATTGAATCGGCGGCAGGTGATGAGCCCCGATCTGTTACCGATTCTTCTGCTACCAGTGCAGTACTGGCGGGTGCTTGCAGGATCGAGTCCCTTTCGTTTCTAGCTGGCTGGTCAGTGGGTGAATTCCGTACAGAGGATTTCTTACTGGCTTGCTTAGGCTGTTTAGATGAAGTTGCCAGGCTGGCAACCGGCACCGATTGCTCTTGTCCAGACCGCTCCTGTAGTGTCACCGCTTCGTTCAGTGTGGACAGACCGGTTCCTGTAGGCCGACTACCGGCTTCGGGGTTAGATTGCTGCCGACTCGGATGTTCCGAAAATTGTTTTTTGTCCGGTAAAGTTGGGTCATAATAATGCCGATGCTCTACTATGGTTTTTTTTACGATATAGACAGTGTCGATGCGGTGCGAAGCAATAGCCTCAGGTACTGAATGGGTAGCCGGGCTTGTTGGCGAGACAGGAGCCGTTTTGGCCAGCGATGGACTTATTTGCTGAATAATCTGCTGATTTTCGCGTAGGGTATAAAGCGTCATAAGCCAGCCCATAAGCATTAGCCCACTCATTACCCAACCCCCATAGGGCAAAACCCACGACCACAAGCCACCAACAGGAAGTCGTTTTCGAAACCGATCCCAGGCCTGCGATTGATAAGCTGGCCTGACCGATTCCAGGTTTTTCTTCATTAGTTTGTCGAAACGTTCGTTAGACATAGTTTCGTCGATTTACTGCGTTATTAGAAGTCCATGTCATAAGCAATTCCTGAAGTTTCTGGCGTGCTTTAGCAAGATTAGAACGTGACGTACCTTCATGTATGCCCAGCATCTGGGCAATTTCGGGATGGGAGTAGCCATCCACAACATACAATGAAAAAACAGTTCGATAGGCAGGAGGAAGTTGCTGGACAACAGCCAGAATTTCGTCGGCCGCCAGCCGATCCAGTAAATTATCGGATTCTCCAACATCATAGAGTTCGTCGATGTCGGTAAAAACCTGCTTTACTTTATAGCGTCGGTAATGATCAATGGCCGAATGAACCATTACCGTCCGAAACCACGCATCGAAAGGCTGTTCCGGATCGTAGTAGGCAATTTTATTGAGCACACGAAGGAACCCATCGTCAAACATTTCTTCGGCTTCTTCCCGACTGTCGGCATACCGTAAACAAATGTTCACCCCAAAACTGTAATACGCTTCAAATAGCTGCTTTTGAGCAGCCGGTTTCTGATGGCGGCAACCGTCCAGAATCTCGGGCAAGGCTAATGATCTGCTTCTCCGGAATAGCACAAGTGATAGAGGTGGTTACGTTCTATAGTATACTTACGCATTCGGGAGCGACTACCGTTGCCTGTTCTTATAGTTTATTTAGTACTGGCTGTTATAGCTGTCAAATGGAGCTCCCGGATTAGTGTAAATAACAGGTCAGAAAAGTGCTTGTAAGTTGTTATACGTTCATTTTTAGGGTGTTAACTTGCGGGCTGTTGCAATAAGAGCCTACCAGCCTGCTGTTATCCGGTTCTTATAATGTATAGATATGAAAACGGTTTAACCTGTTCTCAACAAGACTATGTAAGCCGCAATATTCGATCTGTCGGTTAAACTAATTCCAGATTTACGTTATTTATTAATTTTAAGGTAAATTAGTAGCGTTTTACGTAATCTAAAGCTCACTTGAGACCTCAGGAAGAATTTTCTAAAACTGAAATGTTGCGCTACCTGACGGCTGAAAGTCGTATGCCTAGTCATCAAATTATTCAGAACTTGTATATCCCCAGCGATCTGGATCGGGAGTTTCCGATGGCCCCACACTTTGTGCAGGCTTTTGGGAGCTATCCGAATTACCTGCATTTTAACGATGATTTCAAGATGTCGGCCCGTGAACTGCTGATTGAGCGCGGCTTCGATCTGATTAACCACTCGACGCGGGTTAACGACGACGGCTGGCACACCGTTGAGCGGATCTATCAACACAGCGACGGTATCATACTGAAAGCCGAGTTTGTGGGCGAGCGTTTTTTTCGGTTATATGGATTCTACCGCGACGAAGCTTCGGCTAAAGCGCTTCTGGCCGGAGTTGAAGAACATAAATACGTCCATGAAGAAAATCAGACGCATATCTATCTGATTCAGAGCGGACTGGGTGGCTTGCATACCGAGCGAGTCGACATTGTTCCGCCCGAAATCAATCTTGATTTATATTATAACGACGACTTTGGTCCGGTTCATGAACGGCTGGTTAGCCTGCTGGCTCAACCCAAAAGCAAAGGCCTGATTCTGCTACATGGCGAACCCGGCACCGGCAAAACAACCTATATTAAATACCTGAGTTCGCTGGTCAAAAAGGATATGCTGATTTTGCCACCTTATATGACCAATTACCTGACATCGCCCGAAATTATTCCGTTTTTGCTCGATAATAAGGATTCAGTGCTGATTATCGAAGATGCCGAACGTATTCTACAGGCTCGCGAAGCCGGGGGCGATACCAATAGTGTTTCGAATATTCTTAACCTGACAGACGGTCTACTGGCCGATTGTATGCACATTCAGGTAATTGCTACCTTCAATGCCAGCAAACATCTGTTAGATAAAGCACTGCTCCGCAAAGGTCGCCTGATGGTCGATTATGCGTTTGGTAAATTATCGCCTTCCAAAGCCAACGAGCTTTTGGCTCATTTGAATGTCGAGTATCGAACCAAAGAACCAATGACTCTTGCCGACATTTTCAACATCGACGAACAAACCATTTCGGGCGAGCGGCAAGAAATTAAAATGGGCTTCTAAAGCCAGAGCTAAGGCTTCGCTTTAGAAGCTCTGGGCTGATGCAGGTTCGATTTTTTGCGCTCTTGTCGGCGTTGTTCCAGTTCTTCTATTTTATCTTCGTGAATCTCTTCGGCTTCTTCAATCGAATGCGACTCCGACAAATTCGATTCGGCTTTGGCCCGTTCGGCCAGTACGCCAAAGAATTGGTGTAAGGCATGTAGCTCGGCTTCGGTGAGATCTTCAACATTCAGCAAACGATTGCTGGCTTTTCGGTTTACGGCTATTAACTCATTGAGTTTAATTTGCATCGCCAGCGAATCCTTATTCTGCGATTTCTGAATTAAAAATACCATCAGAAAGGTGATAATGGTTGTGCCGGTGTTAATTACCAATTGCCAGGTGTCTGAATAACCAAAAATTGGCCCCGTGATGAGCCAGATAATTACGGTTAATAAAGCCAGCAAAAAAGCAGTCGATGAACCAGTTGCCTGCGTAGCTTTTGACGCAAATTTTTCGAAAAAGCGAGTGAACTTATTCGTTTCCATGAGAGGGAGCTATAGTTAGCTTAAACTAAACGGATTAGTAAGGAATTTGTGAGATTAAATGATTTTAATGTATTTATTGGGGCTGTTCTATTGCTCTGCGCCATGTGCTTCCTGGAAGTTTACTGATGGCTAAGGCTATCGGCTAATGCCTGGTACGATACATTTTTAGTCTGTCTATAAAACCGGAGCCGATAATTGTTGGCGGCTGCCTGTCGTTCCGCATCCGTACGGGCAATGGCTGGCATGTCTGTAGTTGACTTACGATTGCTATTAACTATCACTTTTTCCAGAAGAATGGCATCGTTCGTTAAACTGGCCTGCTCAAAATCATTAGTAATTGCCCGATCCAGCGCGTCGGATACAACCGCATTCAGGTGCTCATCCGCCCGATCCGCGTGGGTATGCGAAGAACGATACAGAAGCAGATAAGAAAAGGCTCTCGTGTCTGACGATTGAAGGCTTTCAGCTATGAATGCTACTATCTCATGACTTGTGCGTTCCGTTTCGGTCAGTGCATCGATATAGGCATCCAATACATCGTTCACTGGCCGGTTAAGCAACTGGCGGGTTGCTATGTATTTTTTAAGAAAAGCCGGTTCATGACGGCCCTTCGCGTAGTCTCTATCGCCTTTGGCTATTGTTCCCTTAAATGGCGACATCGATAGTACATGATCGACCTGCGCCAGCATAGCATTCACACCTCCGTAGCCAACAGCGCGGTGAATCAGTCGACCATCGGAAGCGATAAACAGAGCCGTTGGATAACTGGCTACCGCATACCGTTTCGCAATTTCGTGCCCTTCTCTTAGCTCAGCATCGAGCCGGTAATTAATGAAATGAACATTATAGGATGCACCAATCCTGGGGTTCGGAAAAGCCTCCCGATCCATACGTTTGCAGGGCGGACACCAGGTTGTGTAGACGTCCAGAAAAATAGGTTTGTTCTGACGTTTGGCCTCGGCCAGTGCAGCATTCCAGGAGCCTTTGAAGAACATTACGCCAGATTGATGGCTGGGTTGACCAAAAACTAATCCAGACGGTATCCTGAGGATCAGTAACATAGCCAGAAAGAGCCGGGGCAGGAGCCGTTTCATTCAATTCTGTTTTAAGGGCAATAGCGCAGATTGACTTATCATCTGCGAGCTATTCGGCTGGGAAGGTAGCCAAAAGTACGTTTAAAAGCTGCCGAAAAATGGTGAGTTTCGCTATAGCCAAGCTGCATGGCAACTTCGTAGATGGTTTTATCGGTGTCGCGCAATAACTGATGGGCATAGTTCATCCGAAGGCTGTTCAGATAACCAAATACGGTGGTGCCAAACAACTCCCGATAACCTTTTTTGAGCTTATAATCGTTTAAACCAACTGTTCGGGCGAGTTGTAACAACGAATAAGGTGCAAGAGGATCTGTATCAAGAAGTTCTTTAACGGCATACACTTTGTCGATGTCGCTGGCTTTGAGCGATGTCGGCCGATGGCTGTATTGAGCATCTGCCTGGCCGATTTGCTGACGTAATAAATCAATTACGACCGTTTCCAGGTAGAGTCGCTTAAGAGGGTGTCGATGACCAATCTGGGTCAGATGAATCAGGTCAGTTTGCAAGCTAGCCGTAAAAGGCAGGTTTCGGACCGAAGCCGCTGTTGCCCGCTGCTGTACAAGATGAGTAAACAATTGAGCGAGTGTTGGCGAACTTTCGTCGGCAAATCGACAGAAGAACGTTTCGGTCAATTGAATACCAACATACTGATGATGACCCGTTTCGAACCGGCTACAGACATCGGCAGAGGGGCGATAACTCAGATTGTGTTGCTTAGGAGCCAACTCACTCAATACCGACGACTGCCATGACCGATGGCCCTGTAACTGAAACAGCATTTCGACGGATGGGAAATCTTCCATTGTTCGAATAACGTCCGATTGTGAAATCTGGAACTGCCCGTAGTGAATACGTACTCCCTGAAAACAAATCTCTACCAGTTCGCCCTGAGCAACCTCATCGGCCAGCGGAGTGCGGGTTTCAGAATAACCCATCGTTCCGTGAAATTCGGCCGGATAAGTCTGATGAAACTCATCGAAGTAATGGCCATGATTGCTTGCGAAAATTTTCATGTAACGAAACTACGCAGAAAGCATGGACTGCCCAAGTTTCAGATTCTGTTAACTAATCCGTTTGGCGGGCCATAAAATCCGCTTTGCGTGGCAAGAGGCAAAAACGAAGAAAATACGTTTGCATTCAACTTAACACACAGACAGATGCAACCATTCTCATTTGGTATTTATCCCGGTAGTGCAACCGGAGCCGAAAGCGGTTTATTGACGGGCCTTCCCGATCGGCCCGAAGCAATTATAAGTGCTCTGAATGAATTACAACCAGTTGAAAAGCCATTCATTGTTCGGGCTTATATGGGCTATATTGGCGCCGGAAAGGTAGAAGCTATAACACCCGGCAATTTTCTACAATACCTGGCTCCCAATCGTAAACTCGATCTGGTTTTGTGTTACCGCGCTATCGACGACCCATTTGAGGTATGGACCAATTTTGTCCGATCAATTATTCGGCAATATGGTGCTGATCTGACAACTCTCCAGATTACCGAAGAAGCAAACTCCACCGGTCCCGGTGGCGATGGCATAACACCAAACGTGCGGGCTGCGCTGGTGGCTGGTGTATTGGCCGCAAAAGCTGAAGTACAGCGGCTGGGGCTTACGATTAGGATTGGATTCAGCGCAACAATCAACTTCAATCCGGCCGACGATTTCTGGACCGACCTGCTCAAAATTGGTGGGCAACCTTTTGTGGAGTCCCTCGATTATGTAGCCCTCGATTTTTTTGCCGATGTGTTTATTCCGTTACCGCCCAACGTGCAGTTAGAAGAAGCTGTGCGCCATGTGTTACACCAGTTTCGAAACGTCAGTATGGCGCAGGCACAAATTCCGGCTACCGTACCGATTTATATCGGCGAAAATGGTTGGCCAACAAGTGCTAATCGTTCCTGCGAGCGGCAAGCCGAAGTGCTCGAAACCATTATCCGAACCATCTATGACGAGCGGCAAACGTTCAATATCCATCGTTACGAACTTTTTAATCTTCGTGATGCCGATAGTTCGCAGGACGATATTTTCTATCAGTTCGGCATTTTGCGCGACGATTATTCACAAAAACCGGCTTATCAGGTATTTCAAAAACTGGTGACGGAGCTAACAGCTTTATAGCTAATTGTGTTATCGTTTGGCAATTGACCCCAATGAACTAATACACCCCTGCTCTTGTCTTTGGGGTATATGGCAAAAATCGTAACTCCACACGCTAAGTCTACTGATACTAAGGAACAAATAAGCTGGCGCGAACGCTTTGCGGCCCTGGCAAACCTGCCTGCCTTCTTTCGCCTGGTCTGGGAAACCTCTCCGGGTCTGTTCATCGGCAATGCTTCCCTGCGACTGATTCGGGCAGCTATTCCTGCAGCAACACTGTATATTGGTAAACTCATTATTGATCAGGTTGTCGCGCTTTCTAAACATACAGATGCTCCCGACAATGTAAACTACTTATGGTGGCTGGTTGCCGCAGAATTTGGTCTGGCTATAATCTCGACGGCGCTCGGGCGGGCGGTTTCCTTAATGGATAGTTTGCTGGGCGATTTGTTTGCTAACAAAACATCGATCCGGCTGATGGAACACGCAGCCACGCTGGATCTGGAACAGTTTGAAGATGCTACGTTTTATGATAAGCTCGAACGGGCCCGCAGGCAAACTACCGGGCGAACTGTGTTGCTGTCGGGCGTTTTTGGGCAGGTTCAGGAACTGATTTCGGTCGGGTTTCTGGCGGCTGGTCTGGCCGTATACAACCCCTGGTTGTTGTTGCTGATTCTGGTGGCGGTAACTCCTTCGTTCATTGGCGATAATTATTTTAATCAGCGTAGTTATTCGCTCTCACGATCCTGGACACCCGAACGGCGCGAACTCGATTACCTGCGCTACATTGGTGCCAGCGACGAAACCGCTAAAGAAGTCAAAATTTTTGGCCTGTCCGATTTTCTGATCGACCGATTCAAAACGCTTTCGTGGGACTATTACCGCAAAAACCGATCGCTGGCCATTAGTCGGGCTGGGTGGGGAACCTTGCTGACCACTCTCGGCACAGCCGGTTATTATGGTGCCTATGTCTGGATTGTGTTGCGAGCCGTAAATGGGCAGATTTCGCTGGGCGATCTGACTTTTCTGGCGGGTTCGTTCCGGCAGGTTCGGGGATCACTCGAAGGAATTCTGCTGCAATTCAGTAGTCTGACGCAGGAAGCAATCTATCTACAGGATCTGTTCGACTATTTCGCCATTCAGCCGCTTATTCATTCTCCTGGTACGGCACGCCCGTTTCCAAAACCAATTCGGGAAGGGTTTGTCTTCGAAAATGTTGGCTTTAAGTATTCGAACAGCTCCGAACGCTGGGCGCTGCGTAATTTGTCGTTCACGCTCCATGCGGGCGAAAAACTGGCGTTGGTAGGCGAAAATGGTGCCGGAAAAACAACGCTCGTTAAACTACTTGCCCGCCTGTATGATCCTGCCGAAGGCCGAATTCTGTTAGATGGGTACGATTTGCGCGAATATGATCTGATCGAACTGCGACGGAATATCGGCGTTATTTTTCAGGATTATACCCGTTTCAAAATGTCGGCGGGAACCAACATTGCCGTTGGTGACATCGATGAGCGAACCAATCAACCACGCATTGAAGCCTCGGCTCAGCAAAGCCTGGCCGACACGGTGATTGCCAAACTGGCCGAAGGCTATAATCAGCAACTGGGTCGTTCGTTTGGCAAAGGGGTTGAACTGTCGGGCGGAGAGTGGCAGAAAGTGGCGCTGGGACGGGCCTATATGCGCGATGCCCAGCTCATTATTCTCGATGAGCCAACAGCCGCTCTCGATGCCCGTGCCGAATATGAAGTCTTTCAGCGATTTGCCAAACTTACCGAAGGCCGGTCGTCGGTAATTATTTCGCACCGATTCAGCACCGTTCGTATGGCCGACCGGATTCTGGTACTGGAAAACGGTACCTTACTTGAAATCGGTAGTCATTATGAACTGCTCGAAAAAGACGGTCGCTATGCTGAGTTGTTTGGGTTGCAGGCACGTGGCTATCAGTAAACCGGGAATGGCCAGTGGCCCAGATAGAGTAGTACTTACTGATACCATGCTTATTTAAGTAGGCCTTTCGCCTGAAGCTGTTTAAACGGGTTCGATATTATCTAAACACGTGTCAAGCATGAAAACACTTCTCTTCTTTAGTACTGCGCTCGGTTGTGCCTCGGCTGTTCTGGCTCAGACGCCTACAATTCCTCCGGCGGCCATACAAATCAAAACAGCAGTACTGGCCGCTCCCGTCAACAAGCGAGACAGCGCCACAGTATATGGGTATTCACCCAAAAATGAATTTGTGCTGCTTCGGCAGGGAACGAACGAACTGGTTTGTCTGGCCGACGATCCTGCTCAGAAAGGGCTTAATGTAGCCTGTTATCATAAGGATCTGGACCCATTTATGGCGCGTGGACGTGCGCTGAAAAAAGAAGGTAAAAAAGCTGATGAAATTCTGAAAATTCGTGAAGAGGAAGTAAAGGGAAAGATACTTTTGATGCCCGAACACCCATCAACATTATTCGTCTACAGAGCTAAAGACGAAAATTATAACGCCAAGACAGGCGATGTAAAAGATGGCTATCTGCGCTATGTGGTATACATACCCTATGCTACTGCCGAAAGTACGGGTTTGCCTACTAAGCCCGAAGGTCCTGGTATGCCGTGGCTTATGGATGCGGGTACGCACCGCGCCCATATTATGATTAACCCGCCAGAATCGTCATCAGATCACCATTAGTGTTTATTTACCTACAAAAAAGTATGAATAGCTTTTTAGCCGATTTTACCGTGCACTAAATCTCTGAACGCTGGTATTGGAAAGGGAGTACACATTTAGCATTTTTGCTGGTATCTCGCCCCTCCATTATGCTAAAAAGTGTATTTATTTGGATTTTATGGCTATTTATGGGTTCTGCATATGCGCAGCGCATGACTGGCAGTTTGCTTAGCAATTATGCGGGTACCAACGGGCTTTATCTGAATCCATCATCAATTGCCGATTCGCGCTGGGGAACGCACATAAATTTTACGACACTATCGCTACAGGCAGTTGCGCAACCACGACTGCCTCTGGCCACCCTTCCATTTGCCAGGGCAAACATAAAACTGCATGGCGATCCGTTAGCTATCAAAGACGCCGATGTGCGGGGGCCGGGAGCAATGTATCAGTTGCCCAATAATCACTCGTTTGCCATAACAACCCGGTATCGATCCGATCTTAATCTGACGGGAGCTTATGACCTGATCAACTGGTTTCAGGGCGATTTGGCAGCCCTGCCCGATGCGGTCCGAACGGCCCAGCTAACGTCGGATGCCTTTGGTGAACTTGCTTTGTCGTATGCGTTGCCTGTGTTAGATCAGGAGCAGCATTTTATTAAGGTGGGAGGTACATATAAATACATACGGGGGCTACAAACAACTCAGTTAAACGCAACCGGACGTTTTGGTGCACCCACCGACCAACTGAATTATTCGCTGAATAGTCTGCAAACAACATATTCTGATTTAGTCACGCTGAATAAGTTAACGTTTTCAGATGCTTTGCTTGGGAGTGTTCCGGGCATTGGACACGGTTTCGATCTGGGCTTTACGTATGAATTCAGACCGGAAGCTGAATCGTTTCGGTATCAAAAGGATGGTAAACGGCTGACCGATGCATCGATAACGAAATATAAATTCCGGCTGGGGGTGGCGCTGCTCGATATTGGTAGTATTCGGTATAAGAATGCGAGTTCCTGGTTTGTTCAACCGCGCGATGGTTCGTTGCTTCAATCGGACGTTCAACCGCCACGAACTCCCACACAGGTGCGCGATGCTGTGGCCCGCTCGCTAGGTATTGTACCTGAAGGTACCATTGGAGACCTGTCCATGAAATTGCCGCAAACACTATCGATTCAGTTAGATGCTCAACTGAAAGATGGGTGGTTTGTAGGCGCTGCCTGGTGGAAACCTGCCAATGCATCGGCGGCCGCCCAGCATCGGGCCGAACTCATTACGATTGGTCCGCGCTATGAATCCGAAAAGCGTGAATATTCGGCAATGATCAACTATTGGCAGCCATTGGGCAAAGTATCCATCGGCGCTCATGCCCGGTTTGGCGTATTCACAATCGGCAGCGACAACCTGCTGGGTTTTATTACTAACAATGGGCTGTCGTCGCATCTGTTTATGGGCGTAACTATGTCGCTTGCTCCTAAACGGCTGGCCGATCAAAAGTAGCCAATGTCACTCATAACACGTTTTAAGAACCCGTTAGTCGCATATTTCAGAGGACTTCAACGTTTTCGATTTACAGCCGACGTTCGTGCCGACGCGTTGGTATCAGGGCTAAAAGTCGGAATTGGCAGAGGAAAACGATGATCAAACAATGAGCAGACCAGGTCTATCGGCCCATTTTACCCGATCTATACTGGTCGTTGCGCTCATCGGCTCCCATTCGCTGGCTGCTTTGACGTTCGGTAGAACCTGCTCAGAACCTAAGCGATTTACCCGCTCAGACACCATCCCCAGAGCAAACGCACTAGCGATAGTGATTCGGGTTGTTGATGCCGAAACAGGCAATGTTGTATCGATGGCGCAGGTTAGCGCCGTCGATGAGCAGACTCAACAAACGATTGAGTCCCATTTTGATCGCGCGGCTATTCAGCATACCATACTGGCCTTGCCCGGCACTTCACTGACTGTTCGGGCCACTGCGCAGGACTATCTAATCACGAAGGTTCGACTGCCCGATCTGCGCAGTGCGCGGCAGATTACAATGAAGCTGCTGAAAAGTAAGCCCAGTGTTTTAACAATTAAGGTGTTTTCGGAGAAAATCGACCAGCCACTGAATTCGGCAGTGGTGACTATAACCTCTCGAATGAACGGGCAGACAGCGCATTTCTCGCTGACCAATGGGATACTGGTGCGCGCCTTTACGGAATCTGATGAGTTAACGATTCGGGTCAGTGCCGCAGGCCACAAACCCGTTGATCGACAGTTGGTAGTGGAGGTACTTCCGTCGGGCAAGGTCTACGAATTTGATGTAGAACTGGATAAGATAACAGCTTCAACAAACCTACGAGCTGTCGACAGCCTGACGGGTAAGCCTATTGCCGATGCCCGATTTACACTGCTGGCCACATCGGGTATAAAACCTGAAGCCATGATGTTTTTTGCAGTTAAAGGAGTTACTACCGTTCAATTGGCAGCAGGCGAACGATACCAGTTTACTGTTGATGCCAGGAACTACAAAGAGGCAATAGGAACCCTCTCGACGGAGAACGGTAAGGGCGATATTACGATTCGACTTAAGCCCATAAAGTCGCTGGTCGACACGAAAGAGGTGACCGCAACCAAACCAAACGTCACACCTGCTTCATCGTTACCAACATCCATTGGGTCACTTTCGGCCGTAACAACAAAGTCGTTTGGTCGGGTTGAAAAAGGCAAGGCAATCCGGTTAAATCGAATTTATTTCGATCAGAGTAGCCCTGTCCTTCGGAGCGAATCGTATGCTGAACTCAATCAGCTTGCAGATTTACTCATGCAATCCCCATCCATTCGGATTGAGATTCGGGGCCATACCGATAATCAGGGCGATTTTGATCTTAACACAAAGCTATCACGCGATCGTTGTCAGGCCGTTATCGATTATTTGACCGAGAGAGGAATTCAACGCAATCGACTAAAAGCCATTGGACGGGGGCCGCTCGATCCGGTAGCTCCTAACAACAATGAAGAAAATCGGAAGAAAAACCGCCGTGTCGAATTTGTAGTGCTTTAATTGGTCATTAGTCTAAAGACTAATGACCAGCGGCATTGCTAAACTTCTTTGGGCAATTCGCCCCGGAACGCATCTTTTTTGCTGACGGATTCCAGCTTTACCGGTTTTCCTTCGCGGGCCGATTGGTAGATGGCTTCCATAATTTTCTGATCCTGAAGCCCTTCTTCACCAGGTGTAAAGGGAACCTTATCTTCCATGATGCATTCCGAAAAATGATCCATTTCGGTCGCAAACTGATCTTTGTCGGCTATGTTGTGCTGAGTAAGCTGATTTTCTTTACCCTGCGCCTGGCTGGTTTCCAGTTTTAGACCCGTATATGGAAACGCTGGGTCCATTCTGATCCAGCCCGTTTCGGCCAGCACCTTATAGTTCCTGTCTTCATGATGGCCATAGCTTGTGGCACAACTGGCCTGAACGCCACTCGGAAACTTCATTAACCAGTTGACTTGCTCTTCAACCTCCTTAAATCTCGGATCGTTAGGCGTGCTGTGGACATAGCCAACTACTTCGGTAGGTTCTTCGCCCAGCAGATACCGGATCGTATTTAGGCAGTAGAGACCAACATCGGGCAGCGAGCCCCCACCTGCCAGTGCCTTCTTAAAGCGCCAGTGGCTTGGGTTATCGGAGTTCTGACCGTTGTTGGCCACAATGGATTTGATTTTACCAAATTCCTCTTTCTGAACCATGTCGCGCACCATCCGATGATGGGGTTCATACTGAATCCGATAGGCGACCATAAGCTTACGATTGGCTTTTTTGCAGGCATCGATCATCGACTGACACTCCTGAGCTGTGTTGGCCATTGGCTTTTCGCACAGAATATGCTTGCCTGCCTTGGCCCCTCGGATTGTATATTCGGCGTGCATACCATTCGGAAGCACAATGTAAATGGCCTTCACTTCGGGGTTATCGCGCAATTTGTCGTAGTCGGCATAGCTGTAACAACTTTCGGGCTTTATGCCATATTGAGCTGCTACTTTCTTGAGCTTGTCGGGACTACCACTAACCAGTGCCACTACTTTCGATTTTTTACAGGCCCCAAAAGCGGGTAGAATCTGATTTAAGGTAAGATGCCCAAGACCTACCACCGCATAACCAACGCGCATATCTTCGGGCAGGGGAGTAGGGGTTGGGCCTTCCTGTTGTTCTGTTTTTGCTTTAATTTGCTCCAGCTCAATGGGTTTGCTAACTTCATCGGGAACTTCAGCAGGAGGAGAACCAGCAGGTAATTTGGGGGCAGAAGCGCCCGTTTTAGCCGCCGTCGATGTTTTGGTTTCTGATGGATTGTCGCAGGCGGCAAAGGCACTACTAATCGCACCAAGGGCCAAACCGCGACCGGTAGTTTTTAAAAACTCCTGACGCGACAGTCCTTCGGGAGCTGTGCCGTCTGTGAGCAAGTTCATCAAACGAACAATCGGTTTCATAACGTTGTAGTTTTGTTCTGAAAACCGGCTTACTTGTGCTTTGTTCCAAAAACCAATCGAATGCTGCTATGCGACCAACCGTCGAAGAACTTCACCAGTCCGAACAGTATCTATTGATTGAGTCGTTTGCTATTGATGAGATGAATCAGTTTGTGGCACGTGAACTGGGAATGGCTAGGCAACCTCCTCAATCGTTGAACAAACGTGGCTGGAAAAACTGGTTACGCTTGGTCGTAATAATGGTATTCGGTGCTAGTGTAGGCTATCTGATTAGCACTGAGCTTATAAAATTAGTATCAGGAGAGGGTATGTCGCCTTTGTTGGTGCAGGCCGGGGCTGGTTTTTTAGCTTTCTTTCTGATCTTACCCATTCATGAATTTATTCATGGGCTGGCTTTTCGATACATTGGTTCGCCCGAAGTGCACTATGGATGGTCGCTGAAAAGCCTGATGGTGTATGCCTATAGCCAACTCTTTCCAACAACCATGGGCGAAGTTGCCTTTGTGGCGGCAATGCCTTTTGTGGTACTTACCGTTGCCGGATTGGGTGCCCTGGCTATCTGGCCAGCCTATACTGTTTTCTGGGTTACCCTGCTCCTAATCCATACGGTAGGGTGCCTGGGCGATTTTGCCCTGATTCGCTATTACCTCAAAAACCGCCAGCGTATTATTTATACCTACGACGACGTTGAAGGCGAACGTCGGTCGTATTTTTTTGAAAAACTTATCTGAACCTGGATTTATAGGACTGACTTTGATTTTGAAACTAGAAAAGCGCTTCAAAGAAGCGAAACCAAACAAAATCAAAGTCAGTCCTATAAATCCAGGTTCAGATTACCTAATGGGTGAATAATCGGTTGGTTTCATGTAGATAGACTCAACCTTTGTGGTGAGGGGACCGTTCTTCTCCGATTCTTCTTTTACCTTGATCCAGGTTGGATCTTTACGGAATGCATCGAAATGAGCTTTTCCTTCGGCTTCGCTGGGATGAGCCAGAATATAAACCAGTTTGGGCTGGCCCCCATCTTTTTCCTGCGTGATCCAGTAACCGATGTGCGTCATGCCGTGCTTGGTGAAGAGTTTTATGGTATGATCGCGGAAACGAGCCAGCAGATCATCGAGTTTACCAGGAGCGGGGGTATAGGTCCGTAATTCAAAAGTGCGTTCCGGCGATTTTGTTCCGGTTTTCACTTTAGGCGAAATGTCCGATTCGGTCATGAAAATCTGATCGACATGGTCAACGAGTTTTCCATTGGCTTCAGTTTTGGCCACTACTGCTTTCCATTCCGGATCACTGCCAAACGCTTTCCAGGATGCGTCGCGAGCTTCGCGGCTTGGATAAGCCAGAATATAAATCAGTTCTTTGTTCGTAGTGTCGGTTGGCGTCCAGTAGCCAATGTTCTCCATGCCATGTTTCTCAAAAATCTTTGTTGTGTATTGCCGAAACCGATCTACAATTTCGGCATACTTGCCTGGCATTGGATGATAGATTCGGATTTCATAAAATTTTGAGCTGGGTTTGCCTGGCTTAACAATGGCGAATACGGCCGTGCCTACGAACAAACTAAACGCGAGTAGAGAATAGAATTTGTACATGATAACAATTCGGAGAATGACTGAGTGGTAAATTACTTTATTTTTAGATGATTATTTTGTAAAAAATAGAGACTGGGCTTTATCTACTTGTAAAAAGCGAACGAACACCTATTTTTGTTAGTCTCCCTCCGTTGCTAACCCAATTTTTCAACTATGCTGAGCCGCGTTGCCAACTCTGTTTACTGGATGCATCGCTATATAGAACGGGCCGAAAACTATGCTCGTTTTATGAGTGTTAACTTTAATTTGGCCCTCGATCTGCCACCAAATGTAGAGCAACAATGGGAACCGTTGCTGATTGCTACGGCCGATGATGTTCTCTTTGCCAAATATTACGATCAGCCAACGCGGGAAAATGTCATTCAGTTTATGACGTTCGATAAGCGGAATCCTAATTCCATTGTGTCGTGTCTGAGCAACGCCCGCGAAAATGCCCGCACAATCCGTGAGGTTATCTCAAAAGAAATGTGGGAGCACCTGAATCAGTTTTATCTGAAAGTACGCGAAACGTCGCCAAAACAGCAGCGTGGACAGGTACAGGCCCAGAATTTTTTTACCGAAATTCGTAACGACACTCAACTGTTCTACGGCATTATTGATGCCACCATCACCCGCAATGAAGCCTGGCACTTTGGGCGATTGGGGCGGTTTCTGGAACGTGCCGATAAGACTTCCCGGTTTCTGGACGTAAAATACTTTACGCTGCTTCCCGAAGTAGAAGCCGTTGGCTCAACACTCGATCTGATGATTTGGTCGGCCGTACTCAAATCTGTTAGTGCCTACAACATGCATCGTCAGCAATATCGGGCGCTGACACCTTCCAGTATTGTCGAATTTCTGATTCTGGATAAGATGTTTCCGAGGGCTGTTGCGCATTGCATACGGCAGGCCGAATTGTCGCTGTATGAAATTTCGGGCAACAATATCACTCACGGATTTGGCAATACTGCAGAGCGAACGCTGTCGAAACTACGGGCAGAAATCGAGTTTACCGAAACTACCGATATTTTTAAAACAGGCCTGCATCAGTATCTCGACAGTTTTCAAACAAGAACGAACGAAATTGGCGCGGCTATTTTTGAGACCTATTTCGATCTCAAACCTGTGGAGGTGTAGGTTCGTTATCTGTTGCTCATTGGTAAACTAACAAATGACCAATGAGCAACAGCCGATGCCTGATTAATAAAAGATAGGGAATGTTAAGGCCAGATAGGCTAGGCCTGAGCGATGGCGAAAGCGATTGTTGTCGGCTTCAACATCGCGGTTATTAACTGTAATTTCAGTTGTTAACCACTGATAACCAAATTTGACGGACATGCGCTGATTAAGGTGCAAACGGGCATATACTTCCGATGATAGCGTGCCGATGTCGTTATCGCCCAATAAACGGACATTAAGGCGACTCGGATGAGTCTGCTGAAAAACGTTGTTTCCCTGAAAATAAACGGACGAATCGCGGCTGGCGGCTGTTTTGAGGTTATAGTAGCCTGTCGATGATGTGTAGCGGCCAGTTCGGCTTCGGCCAATGGTTACGCCCAGAAGATCGGCGCTGACACCTAGATCGATAATCCCCAGATTGACCTGCGCCCGAAGGCCTGCACTGAGCGATGTCATGGTGACATAATCGAACCGGACGGTATCAATATTTTGCACAAGCAGCGGCTCCGATAAGGCGCCAAAACCGGTTTTGCCACGAGTAAGCCGGGAAGGGGCGGTGTAATAATTGAGATTATCGCCGTAAAAAGCACCTAACCGCACCGTCCAGCCGAGCGAAAACATCTTGCGTTCGCCAACATTAATAAGCTGATAATAAGCTATCGATGGATTGTAATTGCTCTTGCTGTATGACATGCCCACATCGAAACCACTTTTCAGACGAGCCGCAACGGGCGATTGGGCAAAACTATGAATAGAAAATAGAGTTAGTAGCGCAACAATGGTTCTCTTCATGCAAACTAATCAGGATGTACGAGCCGGCAAAGATACGCTCAAAGCCGGGATTCTACTGTCTTAACGATTAATCTGATTATGCAGTCATTGCCTTTTAATAAAAAGATGTTACTTAAAGGACGTCACTGCGCCCAGATAGCTAAAACAATGGGTAATAAAAAGGCGTCCTCCTTTTCAGATGTGACGCCTTTTTGTGGTGAATAGCCCAGGAGTTAACAACTTGTTATTCCATTTTTAGTACGATAGCAGCCAGTGGGGGTATGTTTAAACGGATCGACTGCGAACGGCCGTGCCAGGCCGAATCCTCGCTGTGCATAGGGTGCGGGTTGCCGATTCCACTACCGTAAAATTCGCTGGAATCGCTGTTGAAAATTTCGCGATAATTGCCCGCTGCCGGTACGCCAATCCGATACCCACTACGTGGAATGGGCGTCATATTGAGCACAATCAGCAGGGTATCTTCTGGCTGGTTCCCTTTTCGAAGATAGGTCAGAACACTATTTTCGCGATCCGATGTATCGATCCATTCGAATCCATCAGCGGTAAAGCTGCGCTCATAGAGAGCAGGCTCGGAGCGATAAAGGTTGTTCAGCGCTCTCACACAGGCGGCTGCACCTTTATGCGGTGGAAATTGCAGCAAATGCCAGTCGAGACTGGTGTCGTATTTCCACTCCGATGTTTGCCCAAATTCGCCCCCCATAAATACTAGTTTACTGCCCGAGTGGGTAAACATATACGAAAACAGGAGCCGTAAGTTGGCGAAACGCTGCCATTCGTCGCCGGGCATTTTACCTACCAGCGACTGTTTGCCATACACCACTTCGTCGTGCGAAAGGGGCAGCATAAAATTTTCGGTGAATGCATACACCGTGCTGAAGGTAAAATTGTCCTGATGATATTTCCGATACGATGGATCGCGTTCGAAATAGCGAAGTGTGTCGTTCATCCAGCCCATCATCCATTTCATGCCGAAACCAAGCCCGCCCGTATAAACCGGCCGCGACACGCCCGGAAAGGCTGTCGATTCTTCAGCAACGGTTTGAACATCAGGATAATGCAGATAGACAGCTTCATTGATTTCTTTGAAGAGCGAAATGGCTTCCAGATTTTCCCGTCCGCCAAACATATTGGGCTCCCATTCGCCAGCGTTCCGAGAATAATCCAGATAGAGCATCGATGCTACGGCATCGACGCGTAAGCCATCGGCATGGAAACGATCGAGCCAGAACAACGCATTCGAAATCAGGAACGAACGCACCTCGGGTCGACTGTAGTTGAAAATATAGCTTTTCCAGTCGGGATGATAGCCTTTACGTGGGTCGGGGTGTTCATACAGATGTGATCCGTCGAATTCATAGAGGCCATGGGCATCGCCGGGGAAGTGCGAAGGAACCCAGTCGAGCAATACGCCAATGCCTGCCTGGTGAAGCCGTTCGATCAGGCGCATAAAGTCCTGCGGAGTTCCGAATCGGCTACTGGGTGCATAATAGCCTGTGATCTGATAGCCCCACGAAGGTTCATAGGGATATTGCATCACAGGCATAAATTCGACATGGGTGAAGCCCATATCCTGCACATAGGGAACTAGCGCATCGGCAATTTCGCCATAGCTTAGTTCACGATCGGGGTTCGATGGATCGCGACGCCACGACGACAGATGTACTTCGTAGACCGAAAACGGTGCGTTAAGTGAGTTTTTGGCTTTTCGGTCGGTCATCCACTGCTGATCCTGCCACTCGTAGTAGGTGTCCCATATAACAGAAGCTGTTTTGGGAGGCAGTTCCCACCAGTGGGCATACGGATCGCCTTTTTCGAGCTGGCGACCGCCTTCGTGAACGATGAAATATTTATAGGTTTCGCCACGACCAATATGCGGAATAAAGACTTCCCAGATACCCGACGAATCCCAGCGGACGTTGAGCGGATGGCTGCCTTTATTCCAGCCATTAAAATTACCGATGACTGCAACATAGCGGGCCGAAGGCGCCCAGACGGCAAAATACGTTCCGACAACGCCGTTATATTCAACAACGTGCGAACCAAATTTCTCGTAGAGTTTCTGGTGCTTGCCGGACCGAAACAGATATATGTCGAATTCAGTAAAGCGGCTGTATGGCCCACTATCCGTCTGGACGGGAGCATTATCGGGCGTCGGTTCAGTCATCGGCTGTTGGGTTAGCATAGGTTGTGCTGACTGTTCGGTTTCAGCCGGTGGGTTAGTAGACGGTGATGTCGTGGTTTTGCGTTTTGCCATTGTTTAGGACTAGTATAGCTACGTTATTGAACGTTATCGGTGCCAGAAAGTTAGAAAATTTCCCTTCCGTTCTGCCGGAAAGTTGTGGCAATTTGGTTGAAAGTATAGCTCAGTAAGCCGACCGATGGGTTAATGTATCCCCAAACAATTTCAAAAATCGTTTAGGGCTGTCGGTGGTTAGGGTCGTTGCGAGTTTAGCAAAGCTGTTTGCAGCATGGGCACCTCGGGTACATAATCGCCATTGCTCAGACGGATTTTCTCAATCTCGCGAATGACGTCGAAGATACCCCGGAGTGGAATTTTTACCCAGGATGGTCGATAACTGATTTCGTAACCCAGTTCGTAAACGGCTTTTTCGAGCAAATAAACCAGCAATAGAAAGTTAATTTCATAATTGTTCTTAAACAGTGCATGTGGGGTGCCAAACACATCGAGATACGCATTCATAAACGTATCGCGGATGAGGTAAAACCACCGATCCGAAACCCGCTGCAGGTGTTCTGAGGTTAATCCATCGGTTTCTACCGAATTGAAGAGTTTGGCCGAAACAGCGTAGTGATACGACCGAATCATGCCAGCCACATCTTTGAGCGGAGAGTGCTTTATTTTTCGTTCGGAAATGCTGCTTTCGGGTTCCCCTTCAAAATCGATCATAACAAAGTCGTTGCCGGTGGCCAGCACCTGCCCCAAATGATAATCGCCGTGGATACGGATGCGTAGCGAATCGAGCGGGCGCTTCCGGAAATCGTCAATGAAGGCTTCAATCATTTCGCGGGCTTCCATAAAAATCCAGGCCAGCCGCTGGGCGAGCGGATCGAGTTTGGTATAATTGTCGATGAGCAACGCATACCGTCGTTCAAGCAAATCCTCGAAACGTTTGATCAAAAACTCACGATATTCGTCGGTGAAGGGTTCGGGAGCAAACGATGCGTCGGCATCGGGTTTGTAGAGTGCACAGTGCATTTCACCAGTTCGTCGGCCCAGTAGTTCCACCTTCTCAAAAACATCTTCGCGAATGGCAAATAACCGCTGTGGCACCGCATACAGAAAATCGTTGAGATAGTCGCCGGTTTGCATCCACGAATCCTTTTCGTTAGGAACCATACGCTGCACCATACCCAGGGTTATGTCGGGACTATTGTCGCGCTGCCAGACAATGCTGCCACCAAAAGCCGGAATATGCGGAAAATTGCTTTCGTCGGTCAGAAATGCCACCATATCTACCTCCGGATTGGTTTCGCGGAAGAGTTTTCGGTAGAGTTTCAGGAAGTATTTTTCGCCAAATACCATAGCCGAATTGCTCGAATCGACGGGCAACACGCGCGACGGCAGCCTGTTGTCGCCATCCTCCAGGCCTTTGCCTTTGTTAAACAAAAGTTGGCCATCAGGTTGTTGAAGTGCCTGATTCTGATAAATATTCGTAAATAAAGTATGGCGGAATCGTTCGTCGTAAATAGCATCGACTAATATGCCTGCTTCACCTGCCAACCTGGCTTTAGCCAGACGGCCTTTGTCTGGAATGTCTGCCAGCGCTACCCGATCGGCAATGGCATCGGTAATAAACGACAGCGGGAGTTGATAGCTTTCGGGCGCACCGTCGGTATAGGTAGCTTCTATGATCAGCAGATAGGCAACGTCGCCATCCTCCAGGGGCAGTGTATGAATTGTCTGGACAGAGAAACCCGTTTGAGAGCGTGCTTTACCAGCAAACCAGCGACAGGTATTGACATACGAAGGGAGTACTGTCTGGGCCAATGCTTTCCAAAAGTCAGGGTTGGACGCAATTGTATGGGAGGATGACCACGCAGTTGGCGATATAATTGGTTGAATCGTAGGCATGAAGACAGATCTGATGTGCAAATAGACTCATTTGCTCGCTTTAAGTCAAAAATTTCTTGAATATACAACAGCTTTACTGGCGTTTGTGTTAGCCGAATGTTGACAGTTAGCGATCAGGAGGCTTTCGGATGGTTGGACGTGTCGAAGGAATTGGATAGCTGGTTTCCTGGCTAACAGTCCAGTTGGGGAGCTGGCCTGCTAGCTCATGCATTACCTGCTCGCTGGTAACCTCTACCAGCACCGATTGATGGCTTGTATCGATTACCTGCGTTTTTGTTCGAATAAGTTGAAGGTCATCTTCTGGTAACGGCGAGATGCCCTGAAAGTTTAAAATATATCGACTCATAGCTTTAGTAATGCGTGAATTGCTTTTCGGTGGATGCTGGTTGAGGCAATTGCCCTACTACGACGTAAACAGCATCCCCGTACCTTCAAAAGTAGCCCCGAAACCCAACAACTGAACGTTGGTAGCCAGAAACCGGATCATGGCTTCGGAACGGCTTGCATTGCGGGGCATATTGAGTATATCCAGTTGCGACGATAGAAGCCGGGCCGCAACTCCGGTGGCCATAGGGCAGGCCATCGACGTGCCGCTTAACGGAGCATAACCATCCGGCACCGACGATATAATACCGACTCCGGGAGCAATGAAATCGACTTCGGGGCCGATGTTTGAAAAAGCCGCTACAAAGTTTTTTTTATCGATGCCGTAGGGGGCAGCGGTATTGGGTGAATCGGTTGTGTTAGCCGGAAAAGTGCCTTTGCGTCCCATAGCACCAACGGCCAGCGAAAGCGAAAACGAAGCCGGAAAACTAACCGGTTGCCGACCATCGTTGCCGGTTGCTACAAAACAGAGGGTACCATGGTCATGGGCAAAAGTAATGGCCTGCTGTGTAGCTTCGTCGGGAGGGCCACCGCCAAGACTCATGTTCACAAGGTCGCAGCCATCCGCAACAGCCTGCTCAATGGCTTTAACGATAGCAAAATTTGATGCCCCCTCGCTGCCTTTCCCAAACACCCGGTATACATGAAGCTCGGCATGGGGCGCTACGCCCCGAACGCCCGTTGGGGGTGTGCCATGTGCCGCAATGATACCCGATACGTGAGTACCGTGCTCGTCGACATCGGCAAAATCGGTGGGATCTTCGCCCGTAACGGTGCAGCCTCCTCCGGCTATGGTCAGGTCAGGATGCGGACCAGCCCCCGTATCAATGACGGCAACCTTTACGCCCTGGCCAGCAGGCATACTATCGGTGGTGGGTGGATAAAAGAAGTTCCTGGCGTCCTGATAATCGAGCTTTATGGGCTGAATGGCAAACGTATCGTTGTTTTTGAGCGTAAGGTTTTGTTTCCAGAAACTCCAGTAACCCGCCTTCGGATAGATGTATAGCTGATCGATGATGCGATTGCCTATGCTTTTGAAGGTGACAATGCCCTGGCTATTTGAGGTGCCCTGTTCGCCCGCCCGCTGTTCGAAATCCGTGAAAGCAACCGCCGTAGCGCCAATAATAGGCTTCCCTGATTTAGCATCCTTCAGTTGAATTCTGACACTAACGCGGGGCTGAGCGGCCAGCGCCGAAGGTTTCTGACGCACTTCGGGCCGCCAGATTTGTGGATAATAGAACACTTCGGGCACAATGCGTAGGCCCGCTAATTCTGCCCGGAGTGCAGGCAAGGCTATTTCTGGAATGCTGATAAGCTTTGTGCCCGTTTGGCTGGTTGAATCAAGCACAATAGCCTGGTCGGCCAGATCGGTGTTCAGCACATCGTTCAGATGAGTATTGACCGTTAGTTTGGCAAAAGTCGCCTGCGTTTCCGATTGAAGCTGCGGAGCAGAGAGTCGGGTTTCTGTTTTAGGTAACAGAATATAATGCTGGTAAGTTAGCTGAGCCATGATGCGTTTGGGAGCAAGTGTTGGATAACGCAATATTCAGAAAGAAAACTGTTACAAATCAGTATCTGTTTTCAATTCTTCCGCTTATTTTTTGTCAGGAAAATAGTCCTCTCCGGATTGCGGTTTCTACCGGCGAATAGCTGCCATTTTGCCGGTATAACTGAAGGGGTGTGGCCGGAAGCAAAGGCGGTTGCGCCATAAAACGAGGGCTTGTGCCCCGGTGGGGTTGTGCCGCATGAATCAGAAACGGATGGCAGATATAGACCGTACCTGCTTTGCCGGTAGCCAGCGTCATGGGGCGCTCAAAAGAGTTATCCAGCCGTTGGGCTAATTCAATAAACGACAGACCGTTGGCACCTGCCGGTTCGAGTAGCTTCGGTACGTCCAGATGAGAGCCAGCCAGAATGCGTGTTGGGGCATCATTGACCCCAACATCGGAAAATAAGAACAACAACAGCAAGGCACGGCCAGTTGAGGTTACATTGAGTCGCCAGGAACCATCGGCTCCCTGAAAACTAGCTTCGGCATGCCATCCGGTATCACCCGGATCGTTGGGACTCGGGAAGCGAATGGGAAATGTACCCAGACTGCCGCGGGGTAGCCAACGGCCTATACCCACCAGTTGATCGAAAGCATCGACAAGGGTAGGGGCGTTAGCTGCCCGTCGAAACGGTTCCTGGTTGTAGTCGCCCAGGCGGATAACGGGCTGAGTCCAGCTCGAAGGCTTATCTGGATCGCAGCCTGTGTCTTTCCACAGTATAGCCCGGCCCTGCTCGGCCAGCTCTTCCGGAAAAGCATTGTCGATACGCAGGAATCCATCGTTAATAAACTGTTCAATTTGCGATTGATCCATATCAGACTGGTTTAAAAAGCGCCTTGGAGAGGATACTCACTTAGCCAGTTGAACCGGGAACTGTGGTAAAATAGCTATAAGCCGAAGCGTATAACTACAGTAACTGCCAAATCGGCGAGGGGTTTATAGAACGGCATCGATGCGCACCGGGCTTTTCCTATCTTTGCCGTTCGCTTTTATCGTCATTATGGATAGTCAACTATTCAACAGAAGAGATTTAATTGCTTATTTTATTGTTGCAGCCATTGGAGCATCCTTACAACTGGTTGTGGGTACACTGCTTCAGGAATGGTTTCCGGTAACGTATGAACAGGCTTTACTGGCGGGTTATATAGCTTCATTTTTCGTAGGTTTTTACCTTACCAAACTCTTCGCATTCAACGCTAAAAACTCGGCCAAAACCCGCCGGGAAATAGCTAAGTTTACGCTCGTTTCCATTATATCCTGTATTATCACGGTATATGGCTCCTCGCTGCTTTACAGCCTTTCTGTCGATTGGTTCCGGTCGGTTATTGTTACCATTCCTGCTTCAACAAAAGAAGTGAATGTGAATAAACTGGTAGCGCACACATCGGGAATGGGACTGAGCTTTATCAGTAACTACGTTCTGCACAAACAATTCACGTTTCGCAATACTGGTTTCTACGACAAACTGAAACGATTGCTGAATCTGTAGGAGGCTTATTATTCTGGTGTTATGGACTTGATGCCCACTTGAGGCTGCCACAAACTGTTGCGCATTGCATATGGCAGGCCGAATTATATCCTGCCACTTAAGGCCAATATCAGCACGGAAGGTCTGCTGAGCCGATGCTTAAACTGGCCGTAAGCAAACGAGAATAAACGGGTAGAGCAGAGTGACCCTGGGCGATGGTTATGCCAGCTGTTGCAGAATCATGAGTAAGGCTGTTTTCATGGCATTGGATATTTGCCTGAAAACGGGAATTTTATGCGTGCAGTAGGTATCTGATTGAGAGGGAAGGGATTGTTTTACTGCATGAGCAGGCTGTTTAGTAGACGGTAGGGTGGAAGAGGATACTAATGGGTATGGTTCTATTTTCAACAGGTACGCACCAGACCGTGCCATACTTAAGCTAGCGTCATCATTAAGCGTGGCTGGCATGATGCGTACCTGTTGAGTCGATGCAATCAATTAGAACTTAGCGGTGATGCCTAATTTTATGGCCGATACACCATAGCCTACTTCGGCAAAGGCACCAACTTTGGGCGAAAACATAAACCGCGACCCCAGGTGTAGCCCCACAAATAGGCCACTATTGTAGCTATTGCCATAATAATAGCCATAATCATAGGAGTCGTTATAGCCAGCATACCGAAACCCAAGTGATGCACCAATGTATGGGTCAAAGTTATTGTTCTGTACGTTCAGCGCTTCGCCTAAATGATACGAAGCTCGGGCTCCGGCATAAATGAAATTGTATCCACCTGAATAGTAGCCGTAGTTGTAGTGATAGTAATCAATGGAGCCGCCTACCGAAAAATTGTTTTTGGCTCCTACCTCAACCGAAACTCCGAGTGGTAGTCCACCACCATAGTACGTTGCCAAGCCCAGGCCAGCATTCAGGTACACCGGCCGAGTGCGGTGCGACGACCGACTGCCTGTGTGGCTTACGGCCGGACGAGTTGCGGCCTGCGGGCGCGATTGAGGCTGCTGGACGGGGGATGCCTGGTGCGTTTGGGCTGGTGCCTGACTGGCTACCGGAGCTGTTGATTGAGGTTTACTGGCTGGTGTGGCTGCTGCGGGCTTGCGAACTGCGCTGGTCGGTGCTGATTTAACAACTGGTTTTTTGGCAGTTGAAGCGGTTTTGGCAGCCGGACGGTGAACCTGCTGGCCCTGAACAAAATTGACTGAGCAGACAAGGGCAAACGCCAGAGCTGCAATTTTTGTAGACGTTTTCATGACAGTATTTGTTGTTTCTGGTTGCTTGAGGAACGATACAAACTTATATCGCCGACCATCGGCTAAACCAGACATGACTGCCTGAACTGCCTAAAGAGTGTGCTGAACTGTTTAGACGAATGGGTGAAACGGATGAATCGGAAACCGATAGGAATGCAATCGAATTCCCAATGCGATAGGCTCAGGCAGCTATCAACGATCTACAGTAGCGGCAGCTTTCAGTACCGATTCGAGCAGTCCTGGAAACTTTTGCTGTAATTCGTTCGACCGTAGTGAAGTGAGACTTTGTGTGCCTTCCGTCCGAATCTGCACAATGCCCGCTTCGCGCAACACCCGAAGATGATGCGACATGGTTGATTTGGCAACCGGAGTAGGTATAGACCCGCAGGGCTGCTCACAGGTCTGTTTCGCGAGACATTTGACAAAGTTTAACCGTACCGGATCACTTAACGCATGTAGAATGCCCGTTAGCGTAATCTGGTCGACCGTGGGGTGGTCGTATTGTTTCATGATGTTGTTCGGTTCGTCAGGCCAGAAAAGGTGCCGACAATAACTGGAAATAGAACGGTCAGGATGACCCAAAAATTCAGTAAATATCAGTCCGAGTTCAGCAATAAGACAAAGAGAAACGGATAAAGCCGCACAGAATAAGTAAACGCGGGCTTCTTTGCGGCTTCTTTATGACTGTTGTAATCCTACTTACAAACCCTCCTAAAATCATTATGAAAACTACAGTAAAAGAACTGCGCCTGATTCTGACCGTCGATAATCTGGATGAGTTGATCGCATTTTACCGCGACACGGTTGGTCTGGAAACGTCGAAAGAATGGCACGAAGAAACGGGTAATGGGATCATTCTGGATGCAGGCCGGGCATCTATCGAACTAATTGATGCTAACCATGCCGCACGAATTGATCAGATCGAGGTCGGGAGCCGGGTATCTGGGCCGGTTCGGTTAGCATTGCGCGTAACCGAACCTATTTCCGTTGCTACCGACATATTGACGAGTGGGGGCGCTACGTCGGTAGCACCGCCTACAACGGCACCGTGGAGTGACGTAGCAAGAGTTCAGGCTCCCGATGGGATGCAAATTACTTTATTTGCTACGTCGACACTGGTTGATAAATAAGTGGCAAAAAGAATGGCACGGTAGAACCATTCCCGGTAATGCTTTAGTTCGTCATACTCTTCTGCTGAATTATGCTGCGTTCGGTTTGCCAGATAATCCTTGTTTTTCTGTCGGTTAGTACGGCCTGTTTTGCCCAATCGCCTTCACCCGTTTCTATTCAGGTCGATCTGGCGAAGAGCCAGGGGCCGCTTCGGCCAATATGGGCGTGGTTTGGCTACGACGAACCTAACTACACCTACATGAAGGACGGCAAAAAACTGCTCACCGAAATCGCGAAGTTGAGCCGGGTTCCGGTCTTTGTGCGAGCGCATAGCCTGCTGGTAACGGGCGACGGTACGGCTGCGCTGAAGTGGGGTTCAACCAATGCCTACACCGAAGATGCCCAGGGGAAACCGGTATATGACTGGACAATCGTCGACCAAATTTTCGACACCTACATCGAACGTGGTATGAAACCGCTGGCCCAGATTGGGTTTATGCCCGAAGCCCTGTCGTCGAAGCCGCAACCCTATCGGCACCACTGGCAACCCGGCGATAACTACAACGACATCTACACGGGTTGGGCTTACCCGCCCAAAGACTATGCGAAGTTTGCTACGCTTGTTTATGAATGGGTAAATCATTCGATAGCCCGCTACGGTAAAAAAGAAGTTGAAAGCTGGTATTGGGAGCTATGGAACGAGCCGAATATTAGCTACTGGAAAGGCACAACGGAGGAATATATCAAACTCTACGATTATACGGCCGATGCGGTCAAACGGGCCTTGCCAACGGCCCGTATTGGCGGCCCCGAAGTGACAGGGCCTAACTGGGATGTGTCGGAAAAGTTCTTCCGGGCGTTTCTGGATCATGTGGTCAACGGTAAAAACTACGTGACAGGTAAGGTTGGGACTCCGCTCGATTTCATTACGTTTCACGCCAAAGGAGCACCAAAAGTTGTCGATGGCATTGTGCAGATGAACATGGGTACGCAGCTTCGCGACATCGACAAAGGTTTCGAGATTGTGGCGTCGTACCCAACTCTCAAAAAACTCCCGATTATTATTGGCGAATCGGACCCTGAAGGGTGTGCAGCCTGCTCGGAGGATCTGCACCCGCAAAATGCCTATCGCAACGGTACTATGTACTCCAGTTATACCGCAGCTTCGTTTGCCCGTAAACATGATCTGGCCCAGGCGCGGGGCGTGAATTTGCTTGGAGCCGTTACGTGGGCTTTTGAGTTCGAAGATCAACCCTGGTTTCGTGGATTTCGGGATTTGGCTACCAATGGAGTCGATAAACCCGTACTGAATGTATTCCGAATGTTTGGCATGATGCAGGGCAACCGAGTAGAAGTTGCGCAAAATCTGGCCTACGATTACCGCAAAATCAAAAATGAGAGTGTTCGGGGCGAGCCCGATATCAATGCCTTTGCCGCAAAAGACGCCAGGGAGGCAGCTATCATGGTCTGGAATTATCACGACGACAATAAATTGGTGGCTTCATCGTCGGTTACTGTTCAGGTTAAGGGCGTGCCGGGCCAGCGAGTGTTGCTACAACATTATCGCATTGATCAACAGTTTAGTAACTCCTATGAGGTCTGGAAAGCAATGGGGTCACCAAAGAATCCAACAGCCGAACAGATTGCTGCCCTCGAAAAAGCGGGCCAGCTTCAACTGCTTACGTCGCCCGAGTGGATCAACGTGAAAGATGGGACTACAACCTTATCGTTTTCGTTGCCGCGACAGGGCGTTTCTCTTCTTAAACTTTCCTGGGAATAACCGATTGGCGGCCCAACTATACGCCTTTCGACAAACACCTCTCCGAACGGTGTTTGCCTGTAAGCCAGAATCTACGACTAAGAACACGTAATTATCGACTAAATCGGTTAATCGTTTAAACCAATGGCGGCAGATTGTGGTCTCTCAGCGGAGGAGCCATGAAGTTGCGACAATTTCCGGCCAAATGGTGTATCGGCTAGTTTGTATAACCAGTATTGGGCCAGTCTGCCAGTTATTAAGCCATATTGACCGATTGTAAAGTCATAGCTACCGATTAGTAAGTAGGGTTAGGTTGCGCAGTATATGTGCCTCACTTTTGTTTATCCTCTTTTTACTATTTAGAAAATGGCAACAATTCTTCCGTTACTAATCGCTTTTGGCGGCTTGTTTTTTGGGGCTTTGTTTTTCTTCGTCGGCTGGTACCTGTGGTATGATGGCCGTGATCTTCGCACGAGTGGGCTTACGGTGACAGCAACCATTCTGAAAAAATTTCGGAAAGCGGATCAGGGAGCCTGGGGTAATCTGGAAAGTTATTATGCTCAATGTCTGTTTCACGACGCTGCGGGGCAGCCTCGTGAGGTCGATGTGTATATGCACTCAAGGCTTTGGGCGCAGGTAACTGAAGGCACTACTACGCAGCTTACCTATGTGCCCGACGAGCTGGATGAGCCACTCCCCGGCTCACGATCGAATTGGGAGGTTCGTGGCATTGTTGGCGTTGGCCTGATGGCCTTTGCGGTGTTGCTCATTCTTACGCTGACCATTGGCGGCATTCAGGCCTGGCTCAGTGCCAATCATGCGTTTTAACGGGTTAATCATTGGTTTTCAGGTGGCTTCCTTAGGGGGAATGACTATTCATTTTGCCCGTCGAGTGCTGGCAGTTGAACAATGACACGCGTACCGGCAGGTTCCTGCTGATCGGTTGTTTTATCAATAACTACAACGCCCGATTCTTTACCTGTTCGTTGGGTGATGAGCTGAAGGCGCTCTTCGGTTACTTTCAGCCCTACACTCTTATGCGACGAAACGGTTCTGCTTTTTAGCTCCTGCGCTTTTTGTCGTCCTACACCATCGTCGTCTATAATACACTCCAGATGGTCGTTTTTGGGATAAATAGCTACCGTTATTGTGCCACCGGTTTTCTTATGTGCCATACCGTGCAGAATCGCATTTTCGATATAGGGCTGAATAATCATGGGAGGAATAGATAATTTTTCCGGCGATAGCGCCGGGTCAATGCCCAATGTGAAGTCGAATTTATGATTGAATCGTAACTGTTCGAGTTCGAGGTAGAGTTGCAATTGCTCTAACTCGCTGCTCAATGTGACCCACTCCTGGCGGGAGTTATCCAGAATCAGGCGCATCAGTCGGGCAAACTTAACCAGGTACTTGTCGGCATTGTCACTGTCGTTTTGCAGAATAAACAACCGGATAGCGTTTAGCGAATTGTACAGAAAATGCGGGTTCATCTGCGACCGAAGCGCTTTCATCTCCGAAGCGGCAATACGTTCGCGGAGTTCGCTTTTTTCCTGTTGCTCGCTGGCTACCCGCTTCTCGCGCCAGCGGGCCAGAGTTACGGCAATAGTCAGAAGCGTTGTTAGGGCAATTAGTCGAAACCACCAGGTTTGCCAGAAAGGGGCCTGAATGGTTATGGCTAATCGGTAGCCTTCCCGGTTCCAGACGCCATCGTTATTCGAAGCAATCACATGCAGCACATAGGAGCCAGGAGGTACATTGGTATAGCTGGCAAAGGGCCGGTCGTTGGTCTGATTCCACTGCTCTTCAAAATTTTCGAGTCGGTAAGCATATTGATTACCAGATGAATGATCGAAGCTTAACGCAGCCATTTCGAAGGAAAAAGCATTTTGCGCCGGACCCAGCACCAGACTCGGCGGATTGGCCAGGGGGCCGGATAGCCAGACCCGATCAACGGTTCGGAACGAAGAAATATAGACCGGCGGGACAAACGAATTAAGTTGTATGTGTTTAGGTTCCAGATAGACCAAACCCCGCATGGCTCCGAAATAGAGCCGTCCTGTTGAGTTGAATGCCATAGCTCCTGATTCAAACTCTGCCGATGGACTGCCGTCCGATTCATCAAAAACCGTGAAGGCTAACCGGCGGGTATCGACGCTGACAATACCCCGACTGGTGCTGACCCAAAGCGTATCGCCGACTAACCGCAGTGCGGCAATGTCGTTGTTGGGCAGGCCATGTCGGGTCGTATAAATTGTGAAGTGTTGCGTGTGCTGGTTCAAACAGGCAAGGCCATTGTCGGTACTCATCCAGATACGGTTGTGCCGATCTTCGACAAAATCGGTAACGCCGTCGTCGGGCAGGCTGTTTGGGTTGTCTTCCTGATGCGTATATTCGGCTAGTAGGGTCAGATCAGGGCTGATTTTATATACGGGGCCTAAACCGCCAACCCATAAATTATTGTGTCGGTCAAAACAAAGTGTATTGTAATTTTTGCCGGGGAGTTTTCGAATTCGTTCGTCGTTGAATCGGTTGAAAAAAAGATGGGTTTGTGGGTCGTAGACAGTTAGTTTCTCGTTCGTGCCGAAATATAAACGTTTGTCGGGTCCCTCAACCACACTAAATACCTGACTCCCGGCCACAAAATTGTGTCGATCAGAATTGAATTCAGGATAGATACCAGGATGTTCGGGTAGGGGTAAACACAGGATTTGTTCAACTTGTCCTGTAGTTGGATTAAGTTTATCGAGTCCCGTTGGGCTACCTATCCAAACAGCTCCCTGCGAGTCGGCCAGGATCGAATAGGTGAAGTTATTGTGTAGGCTAGCCGCATTTTTGGTGTCGTGCCGATACAGCCGATACGTCTGTGTTTTGGGGTTGATCCACACAATGCCATCGCGGGTTGCTACCCAAAGGCAATTTTTCTGGTCAAACGACAGCCCGCAGGCATCCAGTCCCAGAGTGGAGGTTGGGCGGTAGCCTACATCGTCGAAAAGCGAATTGATCTTACTGACGGTTGGATTAAACCAGCTAACGCCCGCATCGTCGGTGGTTACCCATATAACGCCACTGTTGTCCTCAAAAAGTGCTTTTACCGAGTTTGAGACCAGACTTCTGGGATTTGTTTCATTGTTGGTATACGACGAAAATCGCCTAGTAGCCGAATCATAGCGGAATAGCCCTCTACCCGTAACGCCTACCCATAAAGTGCCCGTTCGGGTATATAACAATGACCCTATTTCCTGATTCGTAGCGTCCAGAGGGAGTTGTCGGAATTGACCGGATGCAGGATCAAGAACCGCAACGTGGCCCATACGAGTGCCTAACAGAATCTCTTTCGTTTGTGGGTTAAGCGTCAGTGCCGATACATAATCATACGGCAACGAAGTGGCGATTGATACGTTGTGACGAAAGGATTTAAACTGCCGGTTCTGTCGATTGTAGGCATATAATCCTGACTGGGTCGCAATCCATAGCGTGGTCCCATCCATCAGCACGCGACGAATGCTATTGGCCGCCTGATGGGAGGCCGAATCTGACGGTATAACCAGTAATTTGGCTTTGGCTGTTGCCGGGTTAAAGACAACTACTCCACCACTGGTAGCAAACCAAAGTCGACCATCGGGGCTTTCAGCAGCATGCCGAATCAGGTTACAGCCTGCCCCCAATGAAGCAAAGGAGTAATGTTGAAAGCGTTGCGTTTCAGGCAGAAAACGATTCAGCCCATTTTGAGTGCCTATCCATAGTGTACCCTTTTGGGCTCGGAAAATGCTGCGCACCAGCCGATTCGATAGCGAATATGGGTTTCCGGGTTGATGCGCGAAGGTAACACACCGCTGACCGTCGAAACGGGTTAGACCATTAACGGTGCCGAGCCAGATAAAACCCAGCGTATCCTGCGTAATGGACGTAGTGAAATTGGTGGCCAGTCCCTGTTGTAAGGTCAGCCGCTGGAACAGTATGGTGGATGACTGGCACTGTGCATTTCCCCGGAAAATCACCAGCAAAAATAGCAGCAGATAGCCTCGATATTGGCCGTTTGGGGAAAGGCCGCTCAACCCGAATACCTTTTTTGATCCGCTATTACGCTCACTACTGATCATACGGAAAAGCTGCCCGTTGTATCTTCTAATACCGGCGAAGCGAAGATAAAGGCTATTTCAACTGAGCCTGTTTCTGGTTGATGGAACGGTAGTGCTATTTTTAGCAGGATGCCGAATGAGCCTTGAACTCACAGCGATACAATTGCTAAAGAGCGTTCAGAACCGGTAGTTATCGGCCCAGTCGCCCAGTTATTCACTCAAAACACCCAGTTACAGGTTAAGACTACTTTGTTCGTTATTCATGGTTTTTCTTTGACCTTGATCTAATCCATGCAGGTGTGGCGAGTAAAGAAACAATACGTCGATCAACCAGTCTCTGGAAATCTTTGAAAGGTGAACTCGAAGCCGAACGTATTATTAATGAATTTGCAATGTCGCTGCTTGAACAGAGCACGGTAGATGAAGTCGTTTGGGATGTCGCTAAAAACTGTATTGCCCGGTTGCATTTTGTCGACTGCGTGGTGTATCAGCTCGATCGTCAACGCAATGTATTGGTGCAGAAAGCGGCTCACGGCCCAAAAAACCCGACAGGTCATGTTATTTTACATCCAATCGAAATTCCAGCCGGTGTTGGTATTGTTGGTGAAGTTGCCCGAACGGGTCAGCCCGAGGTAATTGGTAATACGGCACTTGATAAGCGTTATATTGCCGACGACGCCGTTCGGAATTCGGAGATTACGGTCCCGATTTGGGTTAATGGCCAGGTGTGGGGAGTGCTGGATGCCGAACATCCACAGGCGAATTTTTTTCAGCCCCAGCATTTGAAGATTCTGACAACCGTGGCAGCTCTCTGCTCGCAGAAAATTAAACAGGTAGAAATGGAAGAGGCCTACCGGCGGGCCGAACGCCAGCTCATGGAAACCAACCGACGGGTGGCCGAAACCAAGCTAACCGCGCTGCGAATGCAGATGAATCCGCATTTCATTTTCAATAGCCTCAATTCAATCAATAAGTTTATCTTGCAGAACGATGGCGAGCGAGCATCTGATCTGCTGACTAAATTTTCGCGGCTGATCAGGCAGGTGCTCATTAACTCCCGAGCAGAATGGGTATCGTTGCGCAATGAACTGAACGTTTTGCAGATTTATCTGGAACTGGAGCGCCTTCGGAGCGATAATAAATTCGATATTCTATTCAGCATTAGCGACGATCTGAATCTCGACATGGTTCACGTACCGTTGCTCATTACGCAGCCTTATGTCGAAAATGCAATCTGGCACGGATTGCTGCCCATGCAGGGAGGAAAGCCCCAATTGCAGATCCAGTGTCGGCAGGAAAAGGACCGATTAATAATCGATATAGAAGATAATGGTATTGGCCGGGCGGCTTCGGCCCGGCTTCAGGCCAATAGCCTGACGGCGCATAAAACACATGGCATCGCCATTACGGAAGAACGTCTGAACCTGATCAACGAGATGTATGGGGCCGATGCCCGAATTACGATTTGTGATCGCTATAAAGCAGGGAGTACACCCACTGGAACGCACGTTTGCTTTACCCAAAAATTAACCTCTTTCTGATGACCGCCATTTTAGTTGACGACGAAAAACATTGCCGGGATGTGTTGGCCTTATTATTGGCCAAATATTGCCCAACGGTTGATTTGCTGGCTCCCTGTGCCGACGGACGGGCAGGATTGGAAGCCATTGAACGCTATCGGCCTGATCTGGTTTTTCTGGATATTGAAATGCCGGGCATGAGTGGATTCGATATGCTGGCAGCTTGCCGGTTTACCAGTTTCCGGGTGATTTTTACAACGGCCTACAATGAGTATGCGATTCAGGCAATTCGGCATAATGCGCTGGATTACATTCTGAAACCAGTTGATAAGGATGAACTGGTTCAGGCAGTTAGCAAAGCCATTCAGGAGCGGGAGCATCGATCGGCGGCCAGTGTCGACCAGTTTGTCGAATACCTTACACGGCAAAAACTGGGCGATCGAATTGCCCTTCCAACCATGGAAGGGCTTCAGATTTTGAAAGCCGATGACATTTACTATTGCGAATCGGATGGGGGCTATACGCACTTTTTTCTGACTAATGGAAAAAATGTTCTGATATCCAAGACGCTCAAAGAGGTGGAAGAGGTTTTAGAACACAAGGGGTTTTGCCGGGTTCATCATGGCTTTCTGATCAATCTGCGCTATGTACAGCGGTACATTCGTGGCGATGGGGGTGAGGTTGTGATGGACAACAATAAAACATTGCCTGTTTCGCGAAATAAAAAACAGGAATTTCTAAGCCTGCTGGAGAAAATCTGACAATCAGCCCAACAAACGGTTGTTATGATACCCTCACATTTACTACGTTATCGAACCTGTGTTTTTCTTACACTGGCTTTTCTGATGATGCGCTGCGGACGATCTGATTTATCGACCGGATCGGTGACCGATCCTGCCCTGATCCAGGTGACTATAGAGGTTCATCGGCGAGTATGCTATGATGGAAATAGCAGTAGTATAAAAGCTTTCCTGAAAGATGGAGCCGGGAAGACCATTGCCAACAAAGCCATTCAGATCCGGGTCAACGGAAAGCCTATGCGACTCAACAATGGGTCGTCGAACTATTATGGCGCTTTTCCCTATTACGAACTCCTGGCCGATTCGCCGGAAACCGTTCTGGGGGGCGCTACCTATGCCTTTTCGATGGTCCTGACGGATGGGAACGAATACAACATTGGCCGTATTCAGACGCAGCCCGATCTAACCAGTCAGCAGATTTTGCTGCCGCCATCACACTCTCGTAAACAACCGTTAGCGGTGCAATGGCAGCAGGTTGAACCCGGCAATTTCTGGACGGCCTTTCAAAAACGGTGGCAGGGCGAAACGTCGCATAGCCAACTGACAATTTCGAAAGTCAACGAAAAGAAAGACAAGTGGGGAAACGACATTCAGGACGAAAGCAGTGCCAACGAGGCCGATTATCTGACTGTTGAAGTGGGGAGAGGTAGTGATTCCTACACGATTCCGATTACTTATTTTCAGCAGCCCCTGGCCGATTTCAATGCGTTGAGCCTGTTGCTAACCTCCATCCGAACCGTTAAGCCCGATGGTACATTCCGAACCGGTAGTGCCATTACCAGTGAGCATTCAACCTTTTATAAAGTAAAAATCACGGATTGAAATTGGCCATTTGCCGTCGGCGTCATTGGTTAATTAATCATTGGTCATTTGTTTTATTCCAATACCAAATGACAAATTGACTACTTGACTTTTTTTGCCTGTGCTTCCAGAATCAACTGACCATTGGCGTTCGTTTGCGTGACGTGGGTATAAGTGCCTTTGCCTAATTGGGCCAATTTTTTCAACACATTGCCTTTTATCTCATTACGGCCAACTGTAAATACCGTCAGATAAACATCCTGACTGGCCGATGCACTAACCAATTGGTATATATCGTCGCTTATTGGAAATTCGCCGTCGGTAGCCAGAACAATGCGGTTGTTTCCGGCCCGAATGTATTGTTTGTTGGCAACTTTATAGGCCAGCCGGATACCTCCATTGCCATCGGTGTCACCATCAGAACGAAGCCCGTCAATCACCTGGGCGATCTCATCGGCGCGGGCGCCCGAAGTGGGTTTGAGTGCCACCCGCGCTTTCCCCGAATAAACCACAATTGAGATCTGATCTTCGGGACGGAGTAGCGCCAGCAGCGATTTAATAGATTTTTTTAGCAATGGCAATTTATACGGAGAATCCATCGAAGCCGATACATCGAGTAATAACACCATATTGTTTGCGGCAAAACCGTTCAGCGAATTTGGGTATTCCTGCCGTCCACCCCGGTCAACATAAACCGTGTCTACCCGAGATCGATCTACATACACCGTATCGTGCTGAATCCTGGCCTGATTGGATACATTGGGCCAGGATTCAGTAGACGACCCACTAACGGGTTTCGTTGCAGCAACCGTAACCACAGGGTTGGAAGGGGTAGGGGCTGGTTTTTCGGGAGGTGTGGTTGCTTCCGAAACCGGTGGTTTCGACTGGGGAGGAACTGCCCGCCGAAAGACAAACAGATTAGGCTGGTTAATCGCCTTGAGCACACCAACGCGGGCCAGTTCGCTGAATTTGTTGTACTCGTAAACGAGCTGGTTGTTGAAGAAATAATAAAACTCTTCGTAAGGATGGTTTGCGTATGAGTTGGATGTTGTTTTAACGTGCTGCACCTTTTCGGCCAGTTTCAAAGAATTATCGGCAATGTCTTCGTAGGGTGAGTAGGGACACAGACCATTGTTGCGACCAAGCCGTTTCAACCCTTTCAGATTCTGGTATTCGTCCTGAATAAGCGTTCGGGCATTGTCCTGAATTTTTTCGGTTTGAGGTAGTTGATTGACTTCACCTTTCAGATACGCCTTAACACCAAACAGTACATCTTTATCGTTGTCGAGCATCTGCTGGAGGGCTTTCCCGGCTACCTGCCAGGAGTCGCCAGGGTTTTTGAGCGGATAACTTTCGTGAATCCGTCGAACATCCTGATAGAGACGCTCCTTTTTTCGATCAAAAGTATCGAACAAATACGTATAGCGGTCCAGAATTGCATCCGATCGTTTTAGCTGATCCTGAAGATAGTGCTTCTGGTGGGTGTAGTCGATCAATTCGATGCTCAGACCATCCATTTCCTTAAGTATGTTAAGTAGTACTTCGGCCTGTTTGTTGATTGGGTTGCGGTACGGTTGCGGCAGTTGCTGACTGTTGCTAATGAGAAGCTGGTACTCCGAAACCGGTACTTTGTACTCGTCGTGCGTATAGGTGAGGTTGTTGCGCCGGTTAGGAGCAGGATTTCGGTAGTATTCGGCCGCCGACTGATAGTTTCGCAGCACTACCTGCAGGTGATTCATCTGTCGCAGCGATTCGTTAATAAATTCCACATAGGCCGATAGCGCCATAAACAGTGCGTCGGTGGCTGGTGCGGTTGCTGGTTTTACCGTAAAGGTAATAGGAGTGCTGTCGATGAACGGTGCTGTTTGAGACTGGGCTGAGGTTGTTTGTTGCGGAGCGTCAAAGAAAAATTTCGGGCAGAATTTCGGGTATGTTAACAGTTGTTTAACCGAAGTGCTGTAGCTCACGAACGAATGTTGCCAGCTAATCAGATCGTTGTTGATGTGGTTGATAAGCGACAGATAAACTTCATTGTTATGACGGGCATTTTGGCGAGCTGCAAACGTATTGTCGTCAAGGCCCCGTTTTTTAATATCCAGAATTCCCTGTAATCCTTCTCTAAAGGAGGAAACCATGCTCGACGCCGGATATCCCACAGCCGACTGAGCCTGACCAAAAGCCGAAATACGTTTGGAGTCGGCCAGCATACTTTGTTGTACGAGTTCGGCGGGCCAGTTGGGCTGGGTAGTTTCGTTGAGGTAGTACGATAGCGTATCGAGTAGTTTGAACTGACTTTGAATGACCTGCTCCATTTCCTTTTCTGTGTGCAGGTAGGCGTCGTTGGGCAGGTAGGGCTGGTAGCGCCTGTATACCCGCTGAATTTGCTTGAAAAGCGAATCTTTATCCTGGCTGAACTGATTGAAAAGCATCTGAAATTCGCTCAGTAGAGCGTCGGATTGTTTTAGGTTGTCGCGTTGGTAATCGTTGAGCCGAACGTAAGTTTCGAGCTTTTTGCCGGTCTGATCAATTTTATTCAGTAGTTGCCAGAGCGCTTTGGTGCCCGCATCCAGACGCTGTTTTTCGGCTGGCGTCATGCCGTCGGTTTCCAGCGCTTTGGTATAATAGAACTCGTCCAGCGGCCCCGACGAGGCTAATCGGAGGTGGTTGTTCGGATTTTTTCGATAATACTCCGCATCGGCGTAGTAGGTCTGAATCTGGTGGAACCGAGTCATAACTTCATCGACCGAGTGATTCAGAAACGCAACGTATGCGTTCAGCGACTGCTGGGGAGTGTTCTGGGTCGTATAGGCCGATGCGTACACGCCGGAAAGGATCAGTAGACTACAGAAAAACAGAAAAGAGTGCATAGACTACGGCATCTGATTCGAATCTACTAAAAGTAAGCGGTAGCCCAGGAAGTTGCCAGAAGTAGTTAATAACCGGTATAGATAAACAAATAAGCGGTGGCTTTTTAATGCTAAAAAGCCACCGCTTATTTGTTTATGAAGGAAATACTTACAATTGTTTGGCACCAACAACCTGTTGCGTATCAGTTCGTTGTACGTAAATCAGCACTGCCGTCTGGTCGGCCGTCAGCTTGTCGGGTAAGTCGAGGCTTACATGGCCTGAAGTACCTGGCGAATCCAGGCTTTTGAACTGACGAACTACGTTGGTGTTAACCAGCGTTCGCCCGCCGTTTTCGCCATTTCGTACGGCCGTCCGGGCTTCTTTTTGCAGTAATGCTACATTAACCCGATACGGCCCCGTTGATGAGAGTTCATAATCGATTGTTACCTGTTTGGCGTTTCGGGTCAGTTTGCCATCAACCCCAACAAACGCCGATGCGGGTTGTTTCTGAATGGCCTGAACAGCCTGCTGAATGCGCCCACGCTGCCCTCCAATTACGTCCTGCTGCCCATTGATAACTACTTGTGGCGTATAGGTTTGCGAGTGTAATACCCGATCATATTGGCGCTGACGATCGGTAAACTGTTTGTTACTGAATGGGTCCTGCCAGCCCAGTCGATTCCAGTAATCGACATGAAACGAGAGGCCATACACCGCCTGGCCCGCCTGCGCAGCCTGCTTTGTCAACTCCTGCAATGCCTGATCGGCTGGTGGGCAACTGGAGCACCCCTGCGATGTAAATAACTCAAGCACTACAACGGGCTGCGGTATGGGTTTACGTGGTTTTTCGGTCGTTGAAGGAACGGCCCCGTAGAGCATAGCGGCTGCTACGAAGAGCGATAAAAACGAATAGCTCATGTTGATGCGTGAGTTTTAATTAAACCCTAAAAGGTTTCCAAAACCTTTTAGGGTTGTTTGCCAGATGCGTATAACCCTAAAGGCCAACGTAATAGTCGTAGCCACGTTCGGCCCAGAAATCGCGCGGACGCTCATCTGTAAAAAACAGCCGACCAATCCGTTTTAGATTCTTGACACCATATTTGACTGGAATAATCAACCGCAGGGGGGCACCGTGTGGAGCCGTAATGGGTTCGCCGTTGAGTTCATAGGCCAGCAACGTTTGCGGATGCAATGCACTTTCTATATCAATACCCACATAGTAGCCCTTGTCGGGTGTTTCGAGGCCAACGTACTTATACATATCGTCGGTATTGTCGGCACTGATTTCGGTTCCACTATGAGTGCCAATTTTGTATTTAGCAATAAAGTCCGAAAGACGAACGCCCCCCCAGTGCTGAACCTGGCTCCAGCCTTCGATACACTTGAATTCATAAACGATTTCGTGCCTGGGCAATGCTTTAATATCGTCGATAGATAGGGTTAACGGCTGTTTGCCGGGACTTTCTACCTGTAAGCTCCAGTCTTCGGGAATTGGGGTTTTTAGACCATCGTACCCATTGACACGTGCTTTTTTGGCGGCAGCTTCAACCGGGAATGTTTTTACCAGATGCGTGTTGCTGAAATAGGTACGGGCAATAGTTTCGTTAGTGAACAGAACCTTGCGTAAGGGGCTGCGGATGCCCAGCAGTTTCGGACTGCGGGTGATCCAGTTATAAACCCCAAACGGCACAGCAGCCGCTACGGCAAACCAGCCAAACGACTTGAGCATTCGACGACGAACAATCGATTCGGGAAGATCTTCTTCGGGAAGTTTAGGCTCTGTGGATGCGTTCATGATAAGCTGGGGTTAGGAGTCGCTTCGGGTTGGGTGGGTGGTTCTGGCGCTACGGGTTGAACCGGGGTGGGCTTTAACACTTCGAAGCCGGTTACCATCGACTGGAAGTTCTGCCAGCCAGCACGAATCACCTGTGCAATGTGAACCAGAAAGAACAGTACATAACCAATGGTTAGCATAAAGTGCTCCATCCGGGCCGCTTTATAGCCACCAAGCAGGCCCGTTAGCCACGCAAACTGGGTTGGTTTATAGATAGCGTACCCGGTCAGAATCGATCCGGCTCCCATAAGCATAATTGAAAAATAGGCGATCTTCTGCGCGCCATTGTATTTGACAAAGGGCGGCTGTGTTTTGCGCAGACCCAGATCGTAGAGCGTTACCTGAATGGCATCGCGAAACGAATGCCGGTCGGGAACCAGATGACGCCATTCGCCCGAGAGAAACGTATAACTCACATACAAAAGCCCGTTCAGCAGAAAAATCCACATAAATACAAAATGCCAGGCCATACCTTCGGCCAATCGACGAGATACGCCCAGGAATTTATAGAATCCATCCGGGAAAAACGATATCAGCGTATAGTCGCCAATCTGGATTTTGTAAGGATCATAAGCCCAGTAAATGAGCAATCCGCTCCAGATCATGACGAACAGAACCGGAAAGTTGATCCAGTGAAACCACCGAATTGCCAGTGGGTGTTTGTGTACGATTCGTTTCATTTATCAGTAGGGTTCCGGAATGACAACACGATAGTATAACAAATCCGGCTACTAATTTGTCGCCCAGCCGTCAATTTGCATGATAAAGTTTTTTTCTGACAGGATGAACAGGATTTTCAGGATTAATTTTTGATAATAGCTAGCCAATTAATCCTGAAAATCCTGTTCATCCTGTCAGAAAAAAACACTTGTCTTACAACCGAACCAATATGTTGCAGAACCTTAGGCGATCACAGTTCTACGGTTTCAAGAACAGGAGCGGCCGGGAAATCGACCGGAATTTGGGTGGTGCTGTGCAGATAATTTGAAATAATCTTATCGCCAATCAGCAATAGCAGATCGACAAGTGCGCTTTGGGCGTAGCCAGCCGCAATAAAATTGTCGATTAGTTCGGGAGCCGGATGCCCTTTGGTTTCGGTAATGGCTTTAGTGAGTTTGACAAGCGCATCCAGCTTGGGATCGAAATCGGCATAACCTGCACGAAGTTGTAGAATCTGCTCGTCGGTAAAGCCATTCATTTTGCCTAGTGCCGTATGAGCTGCCAGACAATAGATACAGTTATTCGCCTGCGAAACAGCCAGATTGACGGCTTCGCGTTCTTTGGCCCGGAAAGCTCCTTTGGTCTGACTTTGCTGGAAGGCCAGGTAAGCCCCCAATCCGTTTTCTGAAAGCCCGAAGGTGGCATATAAATTAGGAACGAAACCTAATCCTTTCTGTAAATTATCGAAAAGTTGCTGATTTTGAGCCGAAACCTCGTCGCGGGTCGGTACAGTGAAGGTTGCCATTGTTGCGTTTAGTTTTGTTTGTCTGATTGACATTGCAAAGGTGCAGCCGACAAACGTGCTCCAAAATGGCAGTATTTCCCGTTGTCTTACCAATTCTTCCCGAACCCTCGTCAGGTGCTGGCCAGTTTTAGCCGAAGGTGCTCCTTAAACTCCGACGGCGGCAGGCCCGTTTCTTTCTTGAAAAAGCGACTGAAATGAGCGACTTCCTCAAAACCTAGTTCGTAGGCAATCTCTTTTGTCGACTTATCAGTATAGAGCAACAGCCGTCTGGCTTCGAGGGCAATGCGCTCATGAATAATGCTCAGCGGACTTTTCTGGTTATACAAGGCAAACAGATTCGATAGCGTTTTGGGCGATTTGTTCAACAGGTCGGCGTAGTTGCTTACGGCGTGTAGCTTACGGTAATTGTTTTCGACTAGCAGGTTAAATTGCCGAACAATGTCGAGATCATTGTCAGAAAGCTCCGGGTCGATGTATTGCTGTTTGGCCAGCCGGGTCAGTTTAATGATCAGCCGTTTGAGAAGCATCCGCAGCATTTCGCCCTGTACGGAATCGTGCGTGGTGAATTCGTCTTCAAAAACCGTCAGGAGTGCACCGAATTTACGCTGCTCGTCGGTATCTACATCCAGAAATAGCGACCCTTTGGAGCCATAAAACAAAAGCCCTACGCAGGATACCTCTTTGTCATGATCGATAATGCAGTAAAATTCGCGGTCGAACTGCCAGGCAACGATATTTTCAGGACGCTCAAAATCGAACGATTGATTAACCATCAGTGGCAGAATAGACTGCGCAGGAAATACATACTCAATGCCGTCAATTACGACACTCTGATCATCTCCCCGGTTCCAGGCAATGGTGAGCAACCGATGATGGCGTTCCCGAAAGAAATGGCGGCTAAAAGTCGGCTCCTGGCAAAATAACTTTAGAACCCCCTCTGTTTTGGGCTCTTGATACGAATAGAGCATACGGCTGGCGAATTACTACGGAAGGCAACATATTTTTTACAGAAAAAGTAACAGGGGAGTAATCGACTGGTCTTACTGCCTGAACTATTACTTTTGCCCGATAACTATCAACCGCATATGACACTACAAACTCTCGATACGGGCCTGTTTAAACTGGATGGTGGCGCTATGTTTGGCGTTGTGCCCAAACCGCTCTGGAACAGGCTGAATCCGGCCGATGAACAGAACCGATGCACCTGGGCGATGCGTTGCCTGCTCTACGAATCGGGCAATCGATTGCTGTTGGTCGATACGGGAATTGGCAACAAGCAGGACGCTAAATTTTTCGGTCATTACGATTTGCACCCTGCCGATGTTTCGCTGATCGGATCAATCGAGCAGGCGGGCTATTCTACTGCCGACGTAACCGATGTGCTGCTTACGCATCTGCATTTCGACCACGTTGGCGGGGCCGTTAAACGAGTGGACAGTCAATTGCTGCCCGTTTTTTCGAATGCTACCTACTGGGTTCACTCGGCCCACTGGCAATGGGCCGTTAACCCGAACCCACGTGAAAAAGCCTCGTTTCTGCGCGAAAACATCATGCCCTTGCAGGAGAGTGGTCAGTTGCAGTTTCTGGTCAAAAGCGAGTTTCCTATACCTGACATCGAATTAATTTATGTAGATGGCCATACCGAAAAAATGGCCTTACCGATCTTCACCATCAATGGCCGAACGGTTGCTTTTATGGCCGATCTGATTCCATCGTCGGCACATGTGCCATTGCCTTACGTAATGAGTTACGATGTACGGCCATTGATGACTATGGACGAAAAAGCCCGCTTGCTGCAAAAAGCCGCCGACGAAAACTGGATTCTGGTATTTGAGCATGATCCGATAACGGAAGCTGCCACGGTTGAAATGACAGAACGAGGAGTTCGGGTGAATGCGACTGGACGGCTTGTCGATTTTTTATAGCCTGTTGTCGACTCTAAACCAAAAGCGTAAACCTGCCGTTATGCAATTATATTGTATTGTCAGACAATGAAAATTGGATTAGTGTTATCGGGTGGCGGAGCACGCGGTATCGCTCACCTGGGGGTTATCAAGGCATTGAACGAGATGGGAATCGGTTTCGATCAGATAGCCGGAACCAGTGCCGGGGCCGTAACCGGGGCCTTGCTGGCTCAGGGTTATTCGCCCGAAGAAAGTCTTAAAATAATCGAGTCGTCGCCGTTTCTTCGTCGGCTGCGGCCAGCCTGGAGCCGTATGGGATTACTTCGACTCGATACGATTGTCGATATTTATCGGAAGTATATACCCCACGACTCGTTCGAAGAACTACAAATTCCATTGCATGTAGTAGCCGTTGAACTGAACGATGGCGAACAGGTGGTGTTCAACAAAGGTGAACTGATTCGGCCGGTGCTGGCGTCCTGCTGTTTGCCGGGCATTTTCGAACCATTCTTAATCAACAGAAAACAGTATGTTGATGGGGGCGTGTTAAATAACCTGCCGGTCGATGTGATCGAAAATAAAGTCGATGTGCTGATTGGGTCCCATTGCAATGTGCTGGGCCCGCGGAAACCGATAACCTCGATGCGGGGGGTAATCGAGCGGAGCCTGGTATTGGCCGTGCAAAGTAAAACGAAAGAGCGCTTTGCCCGATGTAATGTGCTGATCGAACCGCCCCAACTGGCTCAGTATACCACAGCGGATATTGGAAAAGCACGGGAATTGTTTCGGATCGGGTATCAGCATACCCGGTCAATGGCGGCTCAGATTGAAAAAAGCCTAAAAGTCCCGCCTGTTGAGATCTCATAAATGAGTGCCAAAATCGTGTCGTCTTCAAAAGCGCCAGGCCTATAAGCCTGGCGCTTTTGTTTGTAGTTATGGAAGTAAAGTTTACTTATTTTATAGATTAGATGTATTTATTGAGAGGAAATATTAGATAGCCTTTCCTGAGTAGTTTTCCGTTATTTTTTAGCACTTATAAGCCCTGGTGTAATTTATGTATTATAGGTATAAGTAACCATTATTTGCCCCCTTCTTAGCGTGTATTATCAATTAGGTGTTTCTTGTGATAAATGAACAGATATGAATTTGTAGAATAAGCTTTTATGAAAATCATTAAATGCCAATCTATATTCTATATAAATGGTGTTTGATAAATAATTTGCAATTTGTTAATGCTTTTTTAATTTTGCTGTTAATACTCATATTTCTTAACCTATTCAAACTAATTTATGAGGAAAATTCTACTAGTGAGTATACTCATAGTATGCTCAATATGGGTTCCGGCATGGGCGCAGGAGCGAGTAATTACGGGTAAGGTTGTAGCGTCGGAAGACGGAACGCCGATGCCTGGAGTGTCTGTTGTTCTGAAAGGCACGACTCGCGGAGCCAATACCGATGCTAATGGGGCTTATTCGATTGGGGTCCCGGATCAGGGAGGTAAGCTAATTTTCAGCTTTGTAGGATCTGCTTCGCAGGAAGTCGAAATTGGTAACCGGTCAGTTATCGATATTAAACTGGCTAACGATTCTAAACAGCTTAGTGAAGTTGTAGTGACAGCCGTTGGGATTCAGCGCGAAAAGAAAGCGCTTGCCTATGCTGTTTCGAATGTTAAAGGTGATCTTCTTCAGCAACGCTCCGAGCCTGACCCACTTCGGGCGCTTTCTGGTAAAGTACCCGGCGTTAATATTACGGCTGGTGGCGGTGCTCCTGGCCAGGCTACCAAGATTAATATTCGCGGAAATACATCATTTACGGGAAATAACCAGCCCTTGTTTGTTGTTGATGGTATTCCGTTCGACAATTCCTCCAACGCAGCTGGATCTGATTTCAACAGCAACAGCGTTGTTTCGAACCGGGCCTACGATATTGATCCCAACAATATTGAAGCAATGACTGTGCTGAAAGGTGCGGCTGCTTCGGCCCTGTATGGGTCGCGTGCAGCTAATGGGGTTATTGTCATTACGACCAAATCGGGCAGTAAATCGGCCAAGAAAGGGCTGGAAGTAACCTACAACGGCTCCTATTCAGTTGAGAAAATCTCGTCGATTCCCGATTATCAGGATACCTATACACAAGGCTCGAACCAGCAGTATAACGGGGGATTTATTGGTAACTGGGGAACGGTGTTTCCATCGGAAGTGGATCGGATTAATGGACAGCTGGGCTTTACACGCTATTCGAAGACCATTGAAACCGGAGCGCCCGAAGGCCAGATTTATCACCCACTTACCTCGCCTTATATTTCGTATACCTATAACCGATACCTGAGTGTATTCCCTGACCTGGTTGGGAAAACGGTTCCCTTGCAGCCATACGACATCATTGGTGGATTTTTTCGTCAGGGTAAAGTATTTGAGAATGGCGTGAATATTAGCTCTACGGGCGACAAGACAACGCTGAACGCGGGTATATCCCGGATGAAGAACGACGGAATTATTCCGAACTCGAATACGGAGCGGACTTCGTTGAACTTTGGCGGGTCGGCAACACTCATTAACGGGCTGCACGTATCTGGCAATGTCAATTATGTCAATACGACTCAGCAGAGTCCACAGTCGGGCGCTTCCTATTTTACGGATTATAGTAGTGGTTCGACCGGTTCTATCTATGACCGTTTGTTTTACCTGCCTCGTAACTACAACCTGAATGGGTATCCGTTCGAAAACCCGGTCGATGGTTCGAATGTATTTTATCGTGCGCTGGATAACCCACTCTGGACGGCCAAATACAACCTCTATAACTCGCGCGTAAATCGTGTGTTTGGAAACATGGCCCTCAGCTACGATGTAGCTCCCTGGCTGAACCTGACCGCACGCGGTGGGGTGAACACCTATCACGAAACCCGAACAAATAAAATCCGGCCGGGCGGAACAACTGTTCCTCTGGGACGTGTGTCTCGTACAGAACTGACCAATACCGAAACGGATCTGACATTCCTGGCTACAGCATCGCACGATTTTTCGGAGCGGTTTTCTGCCCGATTGCTGGTTGGTTTCAATGCCAACGAGCGGTATTATACCGAAGCCGTTGAAACCGGCGATCAGGTAATCGACGCCAATGTGCTGACTGTTTCGGGGACACTGAGCCAGAACGCCACCGAATACAGCCGGAAGCGTCGTTTATACGGTGTTTTTAGCGAGTTGGGTTTGTCGTACAACGACTTTGCTTTCCTGACGGCTACGGTTCGTAACGACCATTCATCAACGTTGCCAACATCGACAAACAGCTACTATTATCCGTCGATTTCTGGCTCGTTTATCTTCACGCAGGCCTTCAACATGCCAAAGAATATTCTCAACTTTGGTAAGATCAGAGCCAACTATGCCACCGTGGGTAAAGATGCTGATCCCTATCAGGTACTAACGGCCTACAACATTGGACGCGATTATGTAAACGGAACGGCCTATTCATTAGCTACTCTGCCGTCGACGTTGAACAACTCTCAATTGAAGCCTGAGTTTACGACCGAAACTGAAATTGGAACGGAGTTACAGTTTTTCAACAATCGGATCAATATCGATCTGGCTTACTTCTATCGCAAATCGACGAACCTGATTGTTTCGCGCCGTATTCCGGCGTCAACGGGTTTTTACAACGAAGTGACAAATGCTGGGCAGATCGACAATAAAGGGCTTGAAATTGCCTTTACGGTCGTTCCAATTCGGTTATCGAATGGCTTCGAGTGGAATTCGACGGCGGCTTTCACCCGGTTGCGGTCAAATGTGGTCGATGCCGGACCAGCCAACGAAATTTTCCTTGGCGGCTCTGGTTTATCATCGCTCGGCACCATGCACCGGGTTGGCAATCCATACGGCATGATCTATGGTACGGTAAATGCCCGCAGTGAATCGGGGAAACTGCTGATCAACCCAACCACCGGCTTGCCTTTTACGCTGCCGCAGTCGCAGTTGCTGGGCAATCCTGCTCCGAAGTTTACCCTGGGCTGGACCAATACATTCTCGTTTAAGGGCTTTACACTATCGGCGCTGATGGATTACCGGGCAGGGGGTAAACTTTTCTCGGCAACAGCAGCTTCTTTGTTGTTACGCGGTCAGCTCAAGTCGTCGGAAGACCGGGAAGCGATGCGCGTGATTCCGGGCGTACTGGGCGATCCGGCTACCTATAAGGCTATTCTGGAAGATGGTAAGGAAGTGAAGAACACTATTCCGATGACGGCCTTCCAGTTCCACTTCTCCAACGGATTTGGGGCCTATGGAGCCGACGAGACCAACGTATATGATGCTACCGTTATTCGTCTGCGCGAAATCACATTGGGTTATACCTTCCCCAAAGATTTACTGAGAAAATATACGAAAGTATTCGGCAGCCTGCGGATATCGGCTTCGGGACGGAACCTGTGGTTCTACGCACCCAACATGCTGAAAGGACTCAATTTCGACCCGGAAGTTTTGTCGAACTATGCTGATTCGAACATTCAGGGCTTCGACCTTGGTGCCGCTCCATCGACCCGGCGCTTTGGCCTGAATATTACGGCATCGTTCTGATTCATTTACCTAATTCTTGATCGGATATATGAAAATTTCAATCATACATATTGGTAAGGGGTTATTGGCTACGGCCCTTACATTGTCGCTGACGAGTTGTGATATTACCAATCTCGACATCAACACAGATCCCAATAAACCGGCTTCTGCTGCTCTGAACCTGCTGCTGCCACCTGCCGAACTGGGGGCATTAAACATCGGTGTGGTAGGTATTACTTCAAGCAGTACTACTTACTCACCGGGCAACTTTCGTAGTGTGGTTGATAATTCATCAGGATTTGTCGGCCATATGAACAGTGCCGACGATTATAACCTGACCAACAACTCCTACAACGGCACCTGGAACGCCTACTATCGGAATATGCAGAATGTAGAACAGATTCTGCGGGCAACTACCGATGGCAAAAATCCCTATTATCGGGGAATCGCACTAGCCCTGAAAGCTTACGCCATGGGCAATATGGTCGATATGTTTGGCGATGTGCCATATTCGATGGCCTGGCAGGGAAACGTGGATGGCACTGACCGAAATGTTGCCTTCGACAAAGATTCAGAAATTTATGAAGATCTGCTGAAACTTTGCGATCAGGCACTGGCTGAGTTTGCCAAGGCGCAACCTGTATCGGTCTCGGGCGATTTTATTGGGAATGGAAATGCTACTACCTGGACGCGGTTAACCAAAACCATCAAACTGCGGCTGCTGATGAATTCGCGGAAAGGCCGCGCCAACGGCAATGCCGAGCTGAAAGCGGCTTTTGATGCAGGCGGATTCATCACTACTTCGTCGCAGGATTTTTACTATCAGTATTCCAAGCAAATTTCTCCGCAGGACGACCGGCACCCGTGGGCCATTAGCACCTACAACGCAGGTAACGGTTTTACCTACATCAACCATCAGTTGATGGGCGAAATGATCCTCAATAAAGATCCACGCTTTGGTATGTATTTCTTCCGCCAGACCGATAAGGTCCTGGATGCCAGCAACCCAACTGACCGGGGTACTATTCCATACGGTGGTACGTATATACCAACGCGCCCGGCGTTTCTGGCCGAATACAAACGGGTGTTCTATAACGATAAGCAGGACCCAACTACCGACGATATCAAGTTCCTGGCCGGAATCTTCGGTCGCGACCGGGGCGATAATACAGGAGCTCCTGCCGATGGCACATTGCGCACCGTTCCTGGGGCGTATCCAGCGGGCGGTTTGTATGGTGGTCGCGAAATTGCACCCAAAGCACTGACCGGATCGAAAGATGGGGCCACCGGAAACGGGATCTGGCCACTGATTATGAGCTGGAACGTGAAGTTCTATCAGGTTGAGGCTATTCTGGACGGAACCGGTGTAACGGGCGACGCCCGCGCTATTTTCGAAACCGCCATGCGTGAACAGATTGCATCGGTAACCAAGTTTGCACAGGCTGCCGATCCAAAAACGCCAGCACCGGCAGCGGCCGACATTACGGCCTACGTAAATGCCTGGCTGGCACTTTACGACGCTGCTCCAAGCAATCAGGGTAAATTAAACGTTGTGGCCAAGCAAATCTGGTTCTGTTCGTGGGGGCAAGGTCAGGAAATCTGGAACCTGATGCGTCGGACCGGCTACCCGGTGCAGGGGCCATTCAAACAATTCTCAACAGGTATTCAGTCTCCTATTCTGAAACCCGGTCGTCAATATGCACTTCGGTTACCCTATCCGGCTCAGGAGGGTAATTTGAACAGCAACGCGGCTAAATATGTGTCGGATATTATTTTCGACCGTGACCCTGTATTCTGGGATAAGGTAAAGGTTAAGTGGGAATTCTAAAACCTGTCGCTCGTTTTGTCAGATGTAGACAAACTAAACGATAAAACGAGCTCACCAACATTAGAAAACTTATATGAAAAAGACTATAATTTACGCATTTACAATTGGCTTTCTGACATTGATTGGCTGTCGCGATGAGTCGCTGAACCCTATCCCTGATTGGGAACCAGGTGTTCATGGGTTTGGTGTATTTGCCGACATAACCGAAGGAGCTGTTGGATCAAGCAACAAGGCGAACATTGCCGACTATGGCAAAAATTTCCCACTTTCGGCGCAGAATGCCGATGCCGCCAAAGTAAACTTTAAACTACGCTGGGTATCGCTCGACAACAAGCTAACGGTCAGCAAAATTGAGGTTTACGTCGACATGATTGAGTCATATACCGATCCCGATGGTAACCCTAAAACGGCTTCACTGGGAAGTGGTGGGGTTTTGGCAAAGACCATAACACCAGCTGCTGGCAACCGGCAGTGGAATGCGTTTAGTTTGTCGCCAACGGAAGTATACAATCTTTTTAAAGATGCTACTGTTAAATACGACAAGGTGAATGCGGTGCCAGTGTTTAATAATCCGGCTACACCACGTCCGGCAGGAGCCTGGTTTAACAAAACTGATAAATTTGTGCTGACCTGGCGATTGACAACTACCGATGGGCTGGTGTTTAAGACCTGGGAGCCGAGTAGCATTTGCGCCGATCCAACGGCCGTTTCAGAAGCGAGTGCCAACTGTAGTTTGACCTGGAGTGCTCGTTAATCTAGTGTTGTAATCATATAATATTGATAGCGAACTTCAGTTGAGGTTCGCTATTTTTTCTATATTGGAGGCATGAAGGGCGTGTTCTGTACCTTTTTAGTGCTGCTGATTTGGGCAAACGCCATAGCCCAGCCAGTGACCTATACTACTCACATTCGGCCCATTATTCTCCGTAATTGCGCCGTGCCCTGCCATCATCCCGGTGGCGTAGGGCCGTTTAACCTACTTACCTACGAAGACGTTGCCAAGCGGGGAAAGTTTGTGGCCAAAGTAACTCAAAGCCGTTATATGCCGCCTTTCCCGGCCGACCGCCAGTTTCAGCAGTATGCCAACGAACGGGGGCTTTCGGAAACGGAAATTAATACGATTCAGGAATGGGTGAACGGAGGAATGGTGCAGGGAGAACCGGGCAACAGGCAGGAGGCTAAGAGCGTGGGGCCAGGGGCTGAGGGCGTGGTGCAGGGGGCTAAGCCAGATCTTGTGCTGCGGATGAAACCCTACGCAATTCAGGGTGATGGACGGGAGGATTTTCGGTATTTTCATGTGCCCATGAACCTGAAACAGGACGTTTGGGTCGAAGCAATTGAGTTTGTGCCCGGAAATCGGAAGTTGCTCCACCACAGTCGGATCATGGTCGATTCGACCGGGACAATGGCCGCCATTGATGGCATTGCTGAAGACGACCCTCGATTGAAGGAATTTCAGAAAACTCCCCTTGCCGACGAATTTTTGTATGGCTGGGTACCAGGCAATGATCGGGTTACGTTTCCAGATGGAGCTGCCAAGCGTATTCGGGCGGGCAGTGATCTTATTCTGAATATTCACTATTCGCCGTCGGCCCGGCTCGATCAGGACCAATCGGAAGTGCGGCTATATTTTGCCAAAAAGCCCGTAACACGGCCAGTATATACCCTTACGTTAACCGAAAATAATATCACGAATCAGCCTTTTCTGTTGCCTTCGGCCACTCGACCTGCGTTTTTTATGAATTATGGCCCTCTACCCGATACGGTGTATCTATTATCAGTGTTGCCCCATATGCACCGGCTTGGACAGTCGATCAGGGCGTTTGCCATTACACCCGATGGCGATGCGGTTAACCTGATTAATATACCGGCCTGGGATTATAACTGGCAGTTGAGCTATTTCTTTAAACAGCCACTCGTTTTGCCAAAAGGCTCAACCATTATTGCCGAAGCCCACTACGATAATACTGATCAGAATCCACTGAATCCGAACCAACCAGCCAAAACCGTTGGCTATGGCTGGAACTCTACCGACGAGATGATGAATCTGGTTTTCTATTATCTTAAATAGAATGATTGAATTGTTGAATGATTGAATTGTTGAATGATTGAATTGTTGAATTGTTGAATGACTGAATAATGGTACGCCGTTGCGGTTAAAAACACATGACCTATAACTTACCAATTCAACAATTCAACAATTCAATCATTCAATCATTCAATCAGGCAGCCTACCGCGTCGGTACGCGGCTGAACAACCGACTTTCCTGCCAATAGAGCGGTCAATGCATCCTTTAGATAGTACTGGGTAGCCTGTGGCCGATGTTTTCCCAAATCGACATACCAGTTGTCAATTGCTCCCTGATAGCTCACTTTTCCATCCGATTGCATTACTACTACTTCTGGCGTAACACGCACCCTGAAATGGCGGGCAAGTTGCGTATTGATATCGGGTTTTCCGGCAAAAGGTAGTTTATACTCGACCCGAAAGCGTTGGATCGCTGCTGGCGTATCGGTCCGTAATGGAAACACGGCAATGAACCGAACATCCGAATGGCTGAAATGCTGATAGACTTCTGCCAACCGGACTACGTATTGCTGGCTAATTGGGCATTCGGTATTGAGAAAAACATATACAGTCAATGTTTTCCTTGCGGCCGATACCGATTGATGCCCGCTAAGGCAGAGAATCAGCAGTAGTATCAAAACCCAATCCAGATAAGGCTGACACGGTTGAATACCAATTTTTTGTTGGTCAACTGGTGGTTGATAATTGCTCATTGGCATACCCTGCGTTTGTTATAAGAATATAAATTTTTCTATGATTTACTCATTTGGTTATGCCTTAAAAATGGCAGAGTATATTAATTGTGTAAATATACGCATTGTATTTTTGGGAGAATGAGTAATTATTTTAAGCTTTATTACTCGATCATTTCAGTTTTGTTAAGTTTGTTTTAATGAGTAATAGACGTTGTTTTTGTTTTAATTGAATTTTAATCATCAAAATAATATTTTGTATGCTTAGGATAGGATAGAATTAATATTTACGATGCTTGCGCACAACAAAAAATTTGTATTGTCTTTTTCTAAGATCTAGCTTTGCCGTAAACAAACGTTTTTTTAACCTAGCACTAAACTTATATGAGGAAAATTCTATGTATGAGTATACTCTTCGTATGCTCACTCTGGAGCGCTGCCTGGGCTCAGGAGCGAAGGATTATTGGTAAGGTGACGTCGGCCGAAGATGGCTCTCCTTTACCGGGCGTTTCTGTATTAATAAAAGGTACAACAAAAGGCACCGTAACTGATGCAACTGGGCTTTATGACATTGCAGTACCCAATGCCAAAGGGACAACGTTAGTCTTTAGCTTTGTCGGTACAGTAACCCAGGAAATCGCAATTGGTAATCTGTCGGAATTGAATGTGAGTCTGGTCTCTGATTCCAAGTTGCTTACCGAAGTCGTTGTAACAGGTAGTGGGGTTGAAACCAGTAAAGCCAAACTAGGGATTTCGGTAGAAAGTGTTTCGGGGAAAAACCTGCCGCAAACCCCCACTGCGTCGATCGACCAGGCCCTGATCGGTAAAATTCCCGGTGCCCAGATTTCGTCCGTTAGTGGTAACCCTGGCGACCCGGTCAACATTCTGCTTCGCGGTATCAACTCCGTACAGGGTGGTACCAAGCCGCTGATCATGGTGGATGGTGTGCAGGTTGCGGCTACCGATATCAACTCGCTGGATCTGAGCAACGTCGACCGTGTTGAGGTAGTACAGGGCGCTGCTTCGGCTTCTATCTACGGTGCGCAGGGTGCAAATGGTGTAATTCAGGTGTTCACCAAGCGCGGAAAAAAAGGCCGGATTGCGGTGAATGTTTCCAGTAGCTATGCTTCAAACCAATTCCTGAACACCGGCAATGTGCATAAGGCAGAGTTGCATCCTTATATGACGGATGCCAACAACAACATCATTGATGTTAATACAGGAAAACCACTGGATTATAATGAAGTTGGTTCTATTGAAGGAATCTCGTATCAGTACGGTGGCGCTACTCGCTACGGAATTCAGGATATCCGCAACGTGGCCGATAAACCCTATAATGCGAACCTGAAATATTACGATCACTTTAAGCAGGTTTTCCAGACCGGCGGCACATCAAACAACAGCATCAATATTTCAGGCGCATCGGAAAAAAGCGACTTTTCAATTGCTGCATCTAACAACCATACGCTTACTCCAATTCTGAAAAACGGCTATGTCGACAGAAGCAACCTGTCGGCCAACCTCGGCACAGAGCTGTTCAAAGGGTTTACCATACGGTCTACCACCCAGTTGGTCTACACCAAAAACACACTCCACCCAGGTTTAGGTGCGCCCGGTGGCTATGATTATGGTAAAGGTAACTCATTGGGTAGCGTTGGTACAGTATTTAGCTTTCTGAATACGTCGCCATTCTTCGATCTGACCCGTAAACTGGCCGATGGTACCTATCCGCAATACCAGACGGCTGACTTTTTGAGTGTGAATGCTGGGAATCCATACTATCAGCAGGAGTACACCAGTGGTCTGGATAATAAAATTGACGTAGTGCAAAATTTTGATGCCGACTATAAGGTAAATAAATTCCTGGAGTTGGACGCGAAATATGGTATCAACTACCGAAACGAAACAGCCCGCTGGACCTATTACAACCAGACACAGAATATTAATTCGAACTACTATCCGACCTGGATCAGCAATTTTGCGCCGGATGCACAGGGGGAAATCGACAACTGGCAGTACAACACTACATTCCAGAACTTTCTGGGTACAGCCTTCATTCGTACCGATTTTCAGGATGACTTCCATTCGAAACTGCCCATCCAGACCAGTACGCAAATCACATTCGATTATCGTAAGAAGAAATATACTGAATACGATACCTATGGTTTAGGGTTGGGCCTGGCACCACCTTATAATATCTCATCGACCTCATCGCAGGCTGTCTATCGTGATTATGTAGAGCCATTTGTAACGTATGGCTATCTGGTTAACCAGAAAATCGACTTTGGCGATTATGGTGGTATTACGGCTGGTTTCCGGAGCGACTGGTCGTCGGCATTCGGTGGTGGTTCAACACCATTTACATTCCCGCACTTCGATGGGCGTATTGCGCCACTGGCTTTCTTTAAGAACAGTAAACTGGCGAACACGCTTTCGTACTTCAAACTCAGAGCTGCTTATGGCGAAGCGGGTATTCAGCCAGGTGCTTTTGACCGCTACCCAATTCTGAACCAGCAAAACCTCGGACCTGGTCTTGTATATACCGTTCCGACCACCAGCAACAACCCAAATTTGCAGGTAGAAGTATCGAAAGAACTTGAAATTGGTACCGACTTTACGATCAGTGGCAATTCGGGACGTACGTGGCTTAGCGCTATTAATGGTTCGTTTACGTACTGGAAACGGAAAAGCCAGAATGTAATCTATACGGTTAGCGTGCCGCCTTCGCTCGGGTCAACGGGGCAGTTAACGAACGCTATCGATATGTCGTCGAATGGCGTACAGTTCTCGCTGAATATTCCGGTCTATAACTCGAAAAACCTGAAATGGGATTTCACAACCAACTTTGGCCATCAGATCTCGATGATCGATAAGATTTCGGGTGGTGCCGATATTATTCTGACTTCGAACGCGGGCAGCACGGCGCTGGTACTGACGCCGGGCAAGCCAATTGGCCAAATCTATGGCTATAAGGCGATGACCAGCCTGGACTATACCAATCAGGAAGGCCAACGCTACATTACACCCGGCAACGAATCGAACTACACCATGGTCGATGGTCGGGTAGTGGACAAGAAGACTTATCAGATTCAGTTTACGAACGAAACATACCCACTGGCTAACCCAAACCCAAAATTCAACGTTTCGTTCATCAATGGCTTTACGTTTAAAGATTTCCTGACGTTTAATTTCCAGATCGACTGGGTGTATGGAAGCCATTTGTACAATCAGACAAAAGAATGGATGTACCGCGATGGGATCAGTGGCGATTTTGCCAAGCCCGTTACGATCGATGGCAAAACCGGTGCCTATACGGCCTACTGGTCGAGTGCTTATTATGGCCTATGGGGTAGTTTGCGGGGTGCTGGTAACAATGCTACGAAAGACTTCTATCTTGAAGACGCTTCGTTTGCCCGGCTGCGGAACATTTCGCTGGCGTTCGATCTGGCTAAAGTTGCCAAACTGCCATTCAACAAGTGCCAGTTGGTGCTGACCGGACGGAATATCTTCACTATCACGAAGTACACCGGTTATGATCCTGAAATCAGCTCAGGTTCTTCGAACTCATCGTTCGACAGAGGGGTAGACCACAGTACGCTGCCAAACATCAAGTCGTATCAGGTTGGTCTGAACATCGGGTTCTAATCGTAAACGTCTTTTACACATGAAACGCTCTATAAAAAATAAATTCATCTATACGGCTTCATTAACAGCCATTTTGCTTGGAGGGGTATCCTGTAAGGATCAACTGGATGTAGGCAACCCAAACGCACCGACGGTTGCAGCCAACGTGAATACCGAAAGCGGTCTTATTTCGCTGGCCCAGGGTGGCGTGTATATCAACGGTTTTTATAATGGCGATGGCTGGCTGGGAAATAGCTACTTCTCGTTGCCGCTGGGCTATCAGGAATTGATGGCCGACAACCTCGGTGCCGATGCCTCGAACAACCAGATCACCACAATCGGGGTGCCCGACTATATTATTCTGGACGACGGTACGAAGGTGACAAACTCAGCTCCGCAGATAAGCATTATTCGTTCGTATAACAGCCGGGCGGCCACGGGAGCTGGTAACAACGCCATCTATTACCAGTGGTTAAATATGTATGCGCTGAATAATGCCTGTAACGAAGTATTAGCGCTTGTTGATGGTATTAAGTTTTCGGGCGATGCTACCAGCCGGACCAATACCATTAAAGCCTGGTGTTACTGGTGGAAAGGGTTTGCCTATGCCTCAATCGGATCGATGTATTATTCGGGTCTGATCGAAGATAAAGCGGGGCAGACCGATGGTAATTATGTACTCCATGATGCCATTATTAACCAGTCGAATACCTTCTTCAATCAGGCGGCTACCACATTAGGAACTATCAGCAGCGAGTCGGACTATGAAGAAGTATTGGGCCAGTTGATTCCCGCCTTTACGCAGGTTGGCAATGGCGGTATTCCAACTATCGATATGTGGAAACGGAATATTAACACCATGCTGGCTCGCAATATTCTGGTGAACAAGCTGTCGCCGTTTGTCAATGGCAATCCGAGCGCCACGATCTCTAAGTCGTCGACAACGGCCATGACCGATGCCGACTGGAATAGTGTATTGACACTGGCTACTGCGGGTATTCAGAAAGGCGATATCGTATTTACGGGACGGAGTGTAGCCTCTAACTACTTCTTCTCGGCTTCGGGGGGTACGGTTGCGGCTCTGACAACGGGCGTAAATACGGCCACTACGTTCAAAATCAGCGAGCGGTTTATTCAGTCGTTCAACGCGGGCGATAAGCGGTTTACCAACAACTTCAATACCAACACCACTTACAAAAACAACTATACGTTTACAACGCGCTATAGCATTACCGATGGGGGTAATGGCGAGCCTGGCGTATATGTGTATGGAACCAAGGCTGTTGGTGAGTATGAAGTCTACATTGCGGGTAGCTACGAGGAAAACCAATTGATGCTTGCCGAGGCAAATATCCGTTTGGGTAACATTGAAAAAGGGTTAGGCTATATCGATGCAGTGCGAGCCTATCAGGGAGCCGGTGTTGCACCCGTAGCTGGTACGGGCCTTTCGCTGGCCAAAGCACTGACTGAGCTAACCAAAGAACGCCGTGTGTCGTTGTTTGGCCGTGGTCTGGCCTACTACGATAGCCGTCGCTGGGGCTGGACCTACGATGTATCGGTGGGTGGCGGAAGCTATGGCAACACCGTTGTTACAACGGCCGGTGCCATCAATAAGAACGTAACCATTAGCTACAACTTCATGGATTACTGGGATGTACCGGCCGATGAGTCGGTTCTGAATCCGTCTACATCCGGCGTTTCAACGACAAATCCGAATTATTAATGGATTTGTAGAAACCAATCATTTATTTCTGGGAAGAGGCTCATCTGTAAGGTGAGCCTCTTCTGTATGTAAGGGCAACGTTCTGGCTTTAGTTTGCGTAATCCAGTACGGGGAATGTGGTTATGAATGAAGGCGTATTAATCGGCTGATTAGCAAGGTCGTTTGAATCAGGATTTACTGCGGTATTCATGAATTTTAGAATAACTGATTCAAATACAACTGTTAATGCCATTTTTTAGGGTAAAAAGCCGATAATTCTGTGGCTAGTTCACCTATAGATTTATACGACGAGCGTTTTTTTTTCGTTAAAAGCGGTAGCATCCTGCTGGATTTTCAGTACATTGTTTTGCTGTCTGAAGAAGTTTTACCCAGCGTAGCAATGCAATGTGGTTTATTTATACGGAACACAGACCCGTGAAACGCTGCTCTGAAAAAACTAGTAACAACCTTAACTGATTTTGCCTGGATTATAACGTATACATGAGGAACTATTACGGGATTATTATTTGCGGAGTCTTACTGGCTTTGTTGCCAGTTCGGCTATGGGCTCAGGGGCAGCGAATAACGGGTAGGGTCATATCAGTTCAGGATGGCCTCCCAATACCTGGAGTCAATATTCAGATTAAAGGCACAACAACCGGCGTCAGCACCGATGCGAACGGTAACTACAGCCTCACGGTTCCGGGTAGTTCGGCCGTTCTGGTGCTAACCTCTATCGGATTAGTATCGCAGGAAATTACTGTTGGCAACCGAACGGTAATCAATGTGCAGATGCAGGAAGCCATCAATGAATTAACCCAGGTTGTCGTAACGGGTTATAATACTACTCAGCGGAAAGATATTACGGGCTCTATTGCCTCCGTATCGCCCGAAAAATTTAAGAACATTCCCGTCGCCAGTTTCGACCAGGCCCTTCAGGGCCAGGCGGCAGGTGTGCAGGTATCGCAGTCGTCGGGAACACCGGGTGGCGGCCTGACCGTACGCATTCGGGGGAACACGTCGATTTCGGCCAGCAACCGCCCGTTGTTTATTGTCGATGGTGTTCCGGTAGAAGATGGTGCCCTGACTGGCCGCGATTTCGGTGGCCAGCAGGATAATGCCTTTTCGCTCTTCAATGCCAATGACATCGAATCCATCGAAGTGCTTAAAGATGCCTCAGCCAAGGCTATTTACGGATCGCGGGCGGCTAATGGTGTGGTGCTCGTAACGACCAAGCGTGGTAAAGCCAATCAGAAAACAACGTTTACGGCCGATGTGCAGCGCGGCATGACCGACATTGTGCGCCGGCCTGACCTGCTGAATTCGTCCGAGCTACTGGATTTACAACGCGAAGCCGTAACCAATGCCGGTTTAGATCCCGATAAGCTCGGCCTGATCAAAGGCGTTACGGACGGCGTTAATACCAACTGGGTCGATGAGGTGCTTCGGAAAGGAGTCTATCAGCAATATCAGCTATCGACCCAGGGCGGCAACGACAAAACACAGTTCTACCTGAGTGGTAGCTATCGCGATGAGCAGGGCGTTCAGCTCAACAACCAGTTTACACGGTATACCGGCCAGTTTAAGTTCGACCATAAAGCCACGCAGAAGCTCTCGTTCGGAACCAACATGACGCTTTCGCGGGCGTTTAACAAACGGGTGAAAGGCGATAACTTTCTGGATGGTGTTTATTCGGGTGCTATGAAAAGCTTGCCGTATTATTCGCCCTACAACGACCAGGGTAAGCTAACCGTGCCGAACGATCCAGACTATCCGGGTTTCCCGAACTTTAATCCGGTAGGGCAGGCGGTGCTTCCCCGCTTCAACACACTGACGGTTAAACTGCTGGCTGGTTTATATGCCGAGTATGAAATTATTCAGAACCTGCGTTTCCGCTCGAAAGTGAGTATCGATTACAACAACGTAACCGAAGATAATTTCGAACCCTCGACAACGGCCATTGGCGGTTATCTTGCGAGTGTGGGGTATCAGGGCTACGGCGATTTTACAAACACGAGTTTATCGACATTCATTAATACCAACACGCTGAATTATAATTTTCAGATAGCCGAAAAACACCGCTTTACGGCGCTTGGAGGGCTGGAAATTCTACAGCATACACAACGGTCAGGCAATGTGCAGGGCCGATTGTTCCCTAGTAATGATTTTACCTATATCACATCGGCTGGTATTGTCGATCAGGGAACGTCGGATGTTATAAATAACGGCCTGTTCTCAACGTTTGGTGAAGTACATTACGACTACGATGAAAAATACCTGGCAACTATAACAACCCGTTACGACGGTTCGTCGCGGTTTGGGCAGGATCGTCGGTTTGGAATATTTCCATCGGCTTCGCTGGCCTGGCGCATATCGAGCGAAAACTTCATGGAAAAATTTCGTTTCCTAAGCGATCTGAAATTGCGGGCCAGCTTTGGCTACACAGGTAACGAACGAATTGGCGACTATCAGTTTCTGGGTACCTGGTCGTCGGTAACCTACAGTGGTGCAACCGGCGTAGGACCGCAGGCCCTGGCTAACCCACTGCTCCAGTGGGAGCGCACCCGCGAAGCAAACGTAGGGCTCGATGCCTCGTTTCTGAGTGGTCGCTTCAACCTGACGGTCGACGCCTACGATAACCTGACCGATAAATTGCTGTTTGCTCAACCCATTCCGCAGACAACGGGTTTCAGTACCGTGCAGGGTAACATTGGCAAGGTGGGTAACCGGGGTGTTGAACTGACTATATCGACGGTAAACATTGACCGGGCTGTTCGCTGGAGTACCGATTTGAACCTGTCGCATAACGAAAACAAAGTAGTTGAGCTGGCCAGTACCGAGCCGCTGTTCAGAGGCTATACCGGAAATGGCGTGGGCGGCACCAACGTGATCATGCAGGGGCAACCCTTAGGGACTTTCTGGGGCCTTAAGTTTCTGGGCGTTGACCCCGCAACGGGCAATGCGATTTACGACGATAAAAACGGCGATGGCCGCATCACGCCCGACGATGGTCAGGTTATTGGCAACGCCCAGCCAAAGTTATATGGCGGTTTCACGAACCGGGTTTCCTGGAAAGGTATCGATCTGAGTGTGTTCTTCCAGTTCTCGTATGGCAATAGTATCCTGAACTTTTCAAATGCCACGGCGCTCATGAACTCCGGGGCCGATATTCAGAACAACCAGTCGCGGCTGGCGCTGAAACGCTGGCGGAAAGAGGGCGATATTACCAGCGTTCCCAAGTATGAATATCAGAATACCTATAACGATTATCTGAGCAGCCGCTTCCTCGAAGATGGTTCGTATCTGAGATTGAAAAATGTGTCACTGGGCTATAATTTCCCCAAAAAGTGGATCAGCAAGTATAAAGTGGGCAATGCGCGGTTGTATGCATCGGCCACCAACCTGCTAACCTGGACCCGCTACTCAGGGCCTGATCCGGAAGTTAGTACACTCGATGGCTCGACAACAGCGCAGGGGATCGACTTCTTTACGTTCCCGCAGGTAAAAACGGTATTGGTAGGGCTCTCGCTCTCCTTCTGATTTAAAACCGACTTGGTAATTACTGATATTTGATATGACTCGTTTCTTCCGAAATATTCTAGTACTCATCGTTCTGCTCAACCTGGCCTCCTGCAACCAGATTCTTGATAAGGAGCCGGTAGCCCTGCTGGTCGACGATCTGGTGCTGAACGAACCCAACGATGTGCAGCCTGTTCGGATTGGTTTATACAGCGCGCTTCGGAGCATGGCAGCCCCCAACATGATTGCCGGTGATTTTACGGCCGATTACATCCAGCATAATGGAACATTCACCGACGAGCGCGAACTGGCAACCAAGCAGCTTACTGCTACCAATGGTGCCGTCGATCAGTTATGGGCTACCCTTTACGGTACAATTTACGGTGCCAATTTTATCCTTGAAAAACTGCCACAGGTGAGTGGTGTCACGGATGCAACCCGAAAACAGGTGATGGCCGAAGCCCGGTTTATGCGCGGCTGGGCTAATTTTATTGGGGCCTATACCTATGGCGATATTCCGAAAGTGACAACCATCGACCGGGTTGCCAACACGAATATTCCCCGAACGCCCAGGGCCGATATTCTGGCTTCGGTAATTGCTGACTATACGGCGGCTTTGGGTGATTTGCCTTCTGTAGCATCTGGCTCAACCGACATTACGACCAATGCGACTTATTTGAATAAGATCAATTGCCAGGCAGCCATGGCCCGGTATTATCTGTACATGAAAGATTGGGTCAATGCCGAGAAATATGCGACTACGGTAATCTCTTCGGGTGTCTATACTATGGTGACAAACTACGCTGACATAGTGCTGAGAGATTTTACGACCGAGTCGGTTCTGGAAGTTGGCTATAACCTTTCCGACGATCCGGGGACCAGCGCTTATAGCTTAAACAACCTGTACGTAAGCCGTCGGGAGGTTATTCCGTCGAACCAGGTCGTGGCTGCGCTTAACTCTACCGAATCGGGGACGCGCAGTGCAACGATTGGTTTTAGCACCCAAAATCTGAAAGGAAACGACAATGGCTGGACGGTATTGAAGTATGGTACGGCTTCTGAAGACAACAACAACATTGTGCTGATGCGACTGGCCGAGATGTATCTGATTCGGGCCGAAGCGCGGGCGCAGCAGGGAAACCTCACCGGTGCCAATGGGGCCATTGCCGACCTGAACGTACTGCGCACACGTGCGAAAGCTCCGGCGGTGACGGCTACGGCGCAGGCCGACGTTTTGCTGGCTGTTGAGCGGGAGCGTGTCTACGAACTGGCGTTTGAAGGGCAGCGTTGGTACGATCTGGTGCGTACGGGTCGGGCGCAGGCCGTCATGTCGGCTTTCTCGCCCAACTGGAGCAGCCGTCTGGAGCTCTGGCCCATTCCGCAGCGCGAAATTCAGCAGAACAAAAGCCTGACACAAAACCCAGGGTATTAAGTAGGAGTCAGATTAAAAACCCTAAAAGGTTTTCAAAACCCTTTAGGTTTCGTCAAGCAGTTAGATTAAACCTAAAAGGTTTCTTAATAGAATCTAAACGTATTTAGTGAAAGCTATACCATGAGCGATCAGACTTTATATAACCAATTGATTCGGCAGAAAAATGGTCGCGGCCGTCATTGGCTGATTACCTTGCTGACGGTCGTTGTCGTTGGCTGGGGCGCGGGTGCCTGTCAGGAGTACGACGTCGAGCGCACGTTTCAGGGACCGTATTTTGTGCAGTTCACCGATACGTCGGCAACCTATAAGGAAAGCTACAGCAAACCCATTGCCATTGAGGTTCATAACGCCGGACCGCAGTTGAGCCAGCCGATCACCATTAAATATACCGTCAGTGGCACCGCACGCGAAGGAAAAGATTATACCATTGTTGGCACGAAAGGTACCGTAGTTATCCCGGCCAATCAGAGCAAGGGCTCAATTATGGTGAAGTTGATCAACAATGCTAACAACATTCTGGATTCGCAGTCGCTGACGTTTACACTCACCAGTGTTGATCCCAGTACGTTGCAGGTTGGCTTCGGAACGGGCGAAGTCCCAATTGGCAAATCGTTTACGCTCAACCTCAACGACGATTGCCTGTTTGGCGGGTTTTATACGGGAAGTAGTGTTGTCGACAATAAAGCAGTGTCTGTAGCTGATGTAGAAATAACCAGTACAGACTGTAAGCAGTATACGCTCAGCAACTGGAATATTGGGTTGTCTAATTTTGTTGTCGTTGGCAATAGCACGCTGTTTTCGTTCAATGCCGAAAAACCCACGTTAACGTTTACAGACAATGGCGATAATTCATTGACCGTTCCTGCTCAAAGCAATGCTGCTCTTGGATCAAACGGTTCATTGAGTGGAACAGGAGCCTGGAATCCGCGTAATCGACAGATCTCATTGAATCTTCAGGCAACGGTACGAATAGCTATGATTCGTGATACGGTTACCACATACCGGGATACAACGCTCTTCTTCTCACAAACCTATACACCCCAATAACTCCCTGAACGATCTGAATTATGCGACAGTTTATACGCTTACTGCTGATTCCCGGTGTGCTTGGCTGGTTGTTGGGTGGTTGTACTGAAAAAATTGAACCCCATCCAACTACCTATAGTCAATTACTGACCGGTACCGACAAAAAAACCTGGAAGATGGTTTCCATACAGGTATTTGATAATGGGCAAGGCTCCGGCGTAATTCCGGCTCAGAGTGCCGTAGCGTCCTGCATTGCCGATGACTTACTGACTTTTTATGCCGATGCCGAGCATAAGCTGGAAGCGAGCGAAGGAGCCACAAAGTGCAATCCGCAAGACCCCGATATCTACGTCACTGATAACTGGAATCTTGTGAATGCAACCGCAACTCTGGAGTTTTATATTCCAGCAGTAAATGCGAAGGTTCCCTGGACGCTTAAGAACCTCACTGATCGAACCTTTACAGTGGAGTATTATTTCCCTGATATTGACGCGAGTTACCGATTTACATTCAATCCTGTTCAATAGGCGTATGTTTCGATTATTACTTTGCCTGTCGTTCCTGTCTCTTTTGTGCCGACCCTCACAGGCGCAACAGCCCATTGCGGGCCAATGTGCTACCATGGAAATGGACAGTGCGCTCCGTGCCCGAAATCCACAGTTGGGCAAACTCGAAGACTTTGAGCGGGAGTTGCAACTGAAAATGATTGACATTAAAAAGCGGATGGCTTCCAGCCGACAGGCAGCAACGGTCATTACTATTCCGGTGGTTGTTCATGTGGTGCATAATGGCGAGCCGGCCGGTACGGGGCGCAACATCAGTGCCGCACAGGTTCAGGCGCAGTTGGAAACACTCAACGAAGACTATCGCCGAAAGTTGGGAACCCCCGGCTATAACAACAACCCGGTAGGGGCCGATATTGAAATCGAATTCTGCTCGGCGGTGCTCGATCCGCAGGGGAAAGCAATGGCCGAACCGGGTATTCACCGCTATAACGGCAACCGCGCCAACTGGAACACGAGCAACATCGACGGCATTCTGAAACCCAGCACCTACTGGAATCCCGATAAATATTACAACATCTGGGTGGTCGATTTGAACGAAGTTGTGGCCGGTGGCGGTCAGTTGCTGGGCTATGCACAGTTTCCGAGCCAGTCGAATTTGCCGGGTATTCCGACCACTAGTCCGGCCAGCACCGACGGCGTTGTGATCGACTATCGTTCGTTCGGTAATGCCAGCAAAGGCAATTTCCCAACCATGCGGCAGACGTATAATCTGGGTCGTACGCTTACGCACGAAACTGGCCACTGGCTTGGGTTGCGGCACATCTGGGGCGATGCCAACTGTGGCGACGATTTCTGCGCCGACACACCTCCGCAGGCGTCGGCCAGTAGTGGCTGCCCAACGGGTCGGGTAAGCTGCGGAAGCACCAACATGGTGCAGAACTACATGGACTATTCCAACGATGCCTGTATGAATATTTTCACGCTCGATCAGAAAGCGCGGATTCGGGCCGTTATGGAAATCAGTCCACGTCGCAATACGCTGCTGACGTCAAACGTATGCGGTACGCAGGTGGCCACGGTGCCAACGCCCAATTTTCAGGCCAATAGCCGCAAGGTATTGTTAGGCGGAACCGTTCGCTATAACGATTTGTCGGGCGGTTTCCCAACGTCGTGGTCATGGACGTTCGAAGGCGGAACACCCAGTACCTCTACGGAACAGAACCCAGCCGTTACGTATAATCAGCCGGGTACGTTTAAAGTAACGCTTGTCACATCAAATGCCATCGGAACGTCGGATACACTGGTTCGAACTCAATATGTCCAGGTGTTGAATCAGGGACTTTGCGCCGAAATAACCAATTTTAGCGGAACGCCTACAATTATTCCAGAACCGAATGGTACTGGTTATCTAGCGGGGCAGAATAGCAAACACGCGCAGGCTGTATCGGAGTTTTTCGACAATTCGCTGAGTTATGAAAACCTGGCTGGCGCTACACTCAAGTTTGGGGTAGCCAAAGCCGCCAAAGGAGCAGCAACAGAATCGGTTGTGACCGTAACGGTCTGGAACGCTCGTGGTTTTCAGAGCGGGCCCGGTGCTATTCTGGGTCAGAAAGATGTGCCGCTGCGGGTTATCCTCAACGATGTTGCCAACAACCGGCCAACAACCGTAACGTTCGATAAGAACGTACCACTGTTTGGCTTGTCGTATCACGTGGGTATTATGCTGCCCTATGCAACGGGCGATACGGTAGCGCTCATAACCACGAAAAACGGCGAATCGCTTCAGGCGACATCGTGGCGACAAAACCAGCAGGGCGACTGGCTACGGTATGCCGATAGCCTGGGCATAAATGCAGCGCACAACATTTCCCCACGTATTGGTATGAAGCCTTCTGTGCAGGTAGCGACCTCGTCGATCTTCATCGACCCAGGACAAACCGTTACGTTGAATGCGTCGGGAGCCAGCGTTTTCAACTGGACCGGTACAGGTCTTAATACGACCCTGGGCCCACAGGTAGTTGCCAGCCCCACCCAAACAACCTCCTATACAGTGACTGGCTCCGGTGTCGATCTGTGTACGGCGCAGGCCGTGGTGCAGGTGTATGTGCGGGCAGGAACCGTTACGGCCAACGATCCACTGGCTGAGCAGGCTATGGTTATAACGCCTAACCCCAGCGACGGGCAAATGCAGGTTTCCTTTACCAGCCCATTGCGTGGCGCGTTGACGCTGGCAGTACGTAACCTCAACGGTGCTGAGATTGTCCGGCAGGCACATCAGAAAACTGCTGAAACTTTTGAACAGAGTTTAAACCTGCAATCGGTAGCGGGGGGCGTCTACTTCGTAGAAGTTCGTATTGGCGACCAAGTATTCAGAAAGCGGGTCGTGAAGAATTAGAACAAGCAAGTTTCTTTAAACCGCAGATCCCGCAAAGGTCATTCGCAAAGTTCACAGAGAAGTTTTTCCTGGCGAGCTTTGCGAATGACCTTTGCGATTTTAAGTTGCTTATTCTAAAGGTGTTGTAATCTCTTTAAGATAAGCAACAACGTATAATGAATCCTGGGCTTTTAGGTAGGTATTAATGGTTTGAAGCTTGTAACCCGGCCATCCAATAGAAATGGAATAGCGACCTGGCGGCAAAACTTTATGAAAGCGCCCTTGTTTTTCCTTGTCCGAATAAAAGATACTGTCATTAATGTTCAGCACAACTAGCTTTAAGGGCGTTTGAGTTTCACAATCGATGGCTACTCCTGATAAAACAGCCTCATTTCGGCTGTTAGGAAATTTCCGTTTGGTTGTTCTGCATTTAGCATAATTTTTTGTAATTATACAAGGTGTAATATCTTCCATCCTGTTATATAACAGGATGGAAGATATTACAACCGGAACAAGGAGCCCTATTTTCATGAGTTTTTAGATTAAGTCTTGACTATTACAGTTAAACAGAACTTTGACAAAGCCAATACTGGTTACTTAACGTGAAGAATGGCCATTCACCTATTTATCTTTCAGATGATCAGCGTTTTTCTTGTGCGCATGCTAGGGCTTTGCGGATGACCTTTGCAGTCTCTGCGGTCTAAATTGACTAGATAGACTACTCTAATGGGGTTATATTCTCTTAAAAGGAGTAGTTTATTTGTCTTTAAACTATACTAAAATATTTGTAATTGATATGGGGTTTAATTAATTGCCCCATTATGTAATAGGATCGGAGGCAATATGACGCCTTCTGTCATATTAATATTATAATTATAGAACTGAGTGAATTGAAAATTGATGTAGTCTCCTTCATATTTAAACATTTGTGCTCCTGACTGAAGCATTAAAAAAGGTCGCTCGCCAGAGCATTCAGATGCTGGTAAAACCATGACGGGTAATATGCAATTGATATTTGCTTTTTTTAAATTTCTCCAATTTGCTTCAGAAGACTTTATACTTTTTGTTATAGCGTCTTTTAAGGTGTTGGGGAAGCCTACACTGGGGATGATGTTAAGAATTTTGCCTTTGGCTGTAACTGTAAATCGTACTGAATAAAGACCGAAGAAACATAAAGTATCCGTAAGCTTTCCATTGCTTATTTTAATGAATTCTTGATGGATAAACTGAGCTGGGCTTAATGTAGAATTTACGAATTTTAAACTAAGATTATTTTGCGAATAACTCGGGCATATAGCTAAGCTAAATATTATAGCTAAAAAGGTTATTTTCATGGCTTTAATTTTGTATTAAGCCGTCAACCTGTGTGTATACTGACGGCTTATAGATGCGTAAATAAGTTTGTAATATTTTTACTTACTCAGTCTACTGATTAACAGGACCTTGCAAGTGGACGGACATTACGAACTTACTCATGCATCAATAATGCGTTTATATTTTATTGCCAGCCCCACCCAAACAACCTCCTATACAGTGACGGGCTCCGGTGTCGATCTGTGTACGGCGCAGGCGGTGGTGCAGGTGTATGTGCGGGCAGGAACCGTTACAGCCAACGACCCCCTGGCCGAGCAGGTTATGATTATAACACCTAACCCCAGCGACGGGCAAATGCAGGTTTCTTTTACCAGTCCGTTGCGTGGCGCGTTGACGCTGGCAATACGTAACCTCAACGGTGCTGAGATTGTCCGGCAGACCCATCAGAAAAACACCGACACTTTTGAGCAGAGTTTAAACCTGCAATCGGTAGCGGGGGGCGTCTACTTCGTAGAAGTTCGTATTGGCGACCAAGTATTCCGTAAGCGGGTAGTAAAGAATTGAGATTTAGGGGAATTACTTATTATTTCATATAGTGATGAGAATATGATTAATGTACTCTACTACTTTGTATCATTATGGGAGAGAGAATAACTCCTGCTACCATATTCGTATTAAACTTGTTGAAGTCAGTAATGTGAAACTTGGCGTAACTACCTTGATATTTTAGCATTTGTGCGCCAGAAGTGAGTACCTCAAAGGAGCGTTTGTCTTCTGGGCACATTAATGCTGGTAATATAATGATAGGAAGAATGCAATCAATTTCATTTTTCCCATGATTAATCCAGCGACCTTCTGTATTTTTTATTGCTTTGCCTATGTACTCCTTTAATGAAGATGGTAAGCCCACCGAAGGAATAATTTGTGAAATAGTTCCCTTAATGGTGACCGTAAACTTAATCGTACTGAAGTTAAAGACGCAAATAGAATCACTTGGGCCATAAAGCTTTGATGAGTATAGCTCATTTATAACATTAAATAATTCTCGGTGAATAGCTTGAGAAGGACTAAATTTTTTATCTGTAAACTCAAGTTGAGGACTTTGTCCCAATAGTTGTAGTGAAAATAAGGAAATAAATAGAAATAATCCTAACTTTTTCATATGTCTATCAGAGTCTTAAATTAAATCCAGTAGAATTACTTATATTTTGTTGAATAACAATTGAGCACTCAGTCATTTACATTTTATACTTTGGATTCAAGTTTGAAGTGCAATCTTATTCTTAAGAGCAAACTGAGTGGGTGACAATGTCCTTACCCCGTTCGGTGAGCCAGTTTTGACTGGAATTTAAGCCGCCTGTCGGTACTCAACCGGCGTCATGAACTGCAAGGCCTGATGGGGCCGTTCCGTGTTATACTCCACTAACCATGCCTCAACCGTTTGGCGTACCTGTCGGATACTCGTAAATATATGAGCGTCTAAAATCTCCCGGCGAAAGGTCCCATTAAAGCGCTCAATATAAGCGTTCTGAGTAGGTTTGCCCGACGGTCGGCCGCTGCCGTTCAATCCAACACAACTCGATTGTCTGATCTTTACACCAATCTTGCAAACCCTGACTAATAAATTCCGGACCATTATCACTCCCAATCCGCTCGGGTTTACCATATCGTTCCACTAGTTGACCCAACAGTCGGATGACCCGGCGTGAAGGTAACGAGTAATCTACTTCAATACCCAAAGCTTCCCGCCGGGTGGCCGGTGCCATTGTAGTCGTCGACCACATTGAAGGTCCTGAACTTTCGCCCACCCTTTAAGTTATCCGATGTAAAATCCAGCGACCAGCACTGATTACAAGCCGTTTTCGGTAACGGCTTACGGATAGCATCGGGTAGCCGCTTCTTCGTCTTTCGACGCAAGCTTAAGTCTAAACTTTGATACAAACGTCTAACTCGTTTATGATTAACCAACTCTCCTTGCTTGCGTAACCGGCGATAAATCTTCAGTACACCCCACTGCTTATGTCGTCTAGCTAACTGTTCGATCCGGTTTGCCAGTACTTCGTCCTTATTTTTAATGCCTATTGGCTCAGTGATAGCGTTACGGTTGCACGGGCGGCCCCGTCAGACCCACCCAGCGACAGGCTTTACGCTGACTAATCTGTTTATGATCAATCAGCCACCTGACTACCCCTCGACGCTCGGCGGGCCTCACCACTTTTTTGCCAGTGCCTCTTTGATGACTTCGTTTTGCAAACTTAGCTCAGCATACATCTTTTTGAGTCGGTGGTTTTCTTCTTCCAACTCGTTGAGCCGTTTCACTTCTGAGACCTGTATACCGCCATATTTGGCTCGCCAATTGTAAAAGGTGGCCTCACTGATACCATGCTCACGAGTAATTTGAGCGACGGTTTGTCCGCTATTCTGTTGCTTAGAAGTTGTTGGGGAATTGAGAAAGGCTGGTAGTCGAGTCAACTTTGTATCGACCAAGAAACAAATGTATGACTTCTCAGTGGCAACCACTGACCGACTACCAGTGGGCAACAATATCGCCTTTTTTTGATCTTCAGCGCAAGCGTAAACATGATCTTCGACAAATGGTAGATGCGATTTTATGGCTGCTCCGTACAGGATGTCAGTGGCGAAATCTGCCCCCTGACTGGCCCCATTGGCAAGCTGTTTACTATTACTTTGAGCAGTGGAAGGCTAAGGGCACCTTCGAGCAAATGAATGCGGCCTTAAACCAACTGGATCGAGTCAACGCCAATCGAGAAGCCTACCCCTCGGCGTTATGTATTGATTCACAATCGGTTAAGCTATCACCAATGATTGACAGCTACCGCGGTACCGACCCACACAAACGCGTTAATGGGCGCAAACGAACTTTCGTCGTTGATACTCAAGGCCGACTCTGGGTGGCGGATGTAGATGCGGCCAATCAAGCCGATGGCCCACTCGCTAAACAACTTATTGAATCGATACTTTGGCGTGCAGGCGACCGGCTGGAAAAGATTTTTGGCGACCAAGCGTACAATGGAGTGTTTGGGCGTGAGCTGGCTAAGTGGAGTATCGAACGCTCCGGCGTCCCGGTTTGAAAAAGCCTCCCGGCCTGAATCAGCGCGTGGTTTTGTGCCGGTAGCCAAACGCTGGGTGGTGGAGCGCAGCATTGCCTGGACGAATTATTTCCGGCGGATCGCTAAGGATTATGAGCATACAGTATCTTCTTCGGTCAGTTGGCTCTATCTGGCCAATAGTCAGATCATGTTACAACGAATCGAGACGTTTTACCAAATGTAATTCCCCAACGCACTCTTAAGAATCGCCACGATCTGCGATTCGGTAAATCGTGCCTGTTTCATTTCCCCTTTGTTTACCAGTGAAATTTAAATTTTTTACTCTACTTTTCACTGGCTCACTTTCATGGGTTCAAGACAATTAGGCCTTATGCTTTTTTTACAGGCTCATTATTTTTAAATACAGTAAAAGCGCTGGCTAACAACAAAGTAATAAATAGCCATGAAATGGGTATAAGTAGATTTTTTTTTATGAATAGTTGATTTTGATGTGTACTGTAATTATAGTAAAATATTTTAAATGATTACTAATAGAGACATATAAATTTGACTATAGTATTCTTAAGGGTAGTGCCCAATAATTTATAGATTAATCAAGGTGATAATTGAAAAGCAATACTCATTGAGGTGGCAAGTAGTCGGCCGATAGCGGGCCCCTACGTTGTACCGTAAGCTAAAAAAAACGTAGTCAGATTTACGACGTATTTCTTACAGAAACCTGCTCACAAAAGGTATAAGAAGTCGAATTAACATTGGTCCAGCAAGGAAAGGAAAATACTCATAATAGCATATACGGGCCTGTTAAATAGTTGGTTACTAATGATAAAGATACATTTTTGTCTGTTTTGTGTGCTGATGAGGTAATGTGTTAAGTTGAATTATTTGCATATAAAAATTTAAATTATACTACCCCTGGAGAGATATTGCTTTATGTTAATATCCTATATTAGTAAAATATTAATAAGTAGTTTTGTGATTTGACAATTCAAAATATCAACAAATGAGAAATCTTCTACTACTTCTGCTGGTAGTCGGATGTTGTGCAGTAAGCGCCGTTGCTGTTGCTCAACAGGAGCGACGAGTGACCGGCAAAGTCATCTCTGCCGAAGAGGGAACCGTCTTACCTGGGGTTTCTATTGTAGCCAAAGGCACAACGCGTGGTACGCAAACGGATGCCGAAGGAAATTATTCCATCATTCTGCCAGCCAACATCGGCACGTTAGTGTTCAGCTTCGTAGGTGTTACTACGCAGGAAGTTGCTGTTGGCAATCGGTCGGTCGTCGATGTGTCGCTCAGCAGCGATACCCGCTCACTGAACGAAGTCGTTGTGACGGGCTATGGCTCCGAATCGAAGCGAAACCTAACTGGCAATATTGCCAAAGTAGCCTCGAAAGACATCGAAAACATACCCGTCCCAAGCGTAGAGCAGGCTATTCAGGGCAAGGTAGCCGGTGTGCAGATTACATCGCTGAACGGTAAAGTAGGGCAGGGACTGCAAATTCGGGTGCGGGGTTCGTCGTCACTGACGGCCAGCAGTCAACCGCTTTATGTGATCGATGGTATTCCTATGACATCGTCTGACCAGTCGTCGACTACGGCGCCTACCAACCCCATTGCCGATTTGAATCCGAACGATATTGAGTCGCTCGAAATTTTGAAAGATGCGTCGGCTGCGGCTATTTACGGAGCCCGTGCTTCGAACGGGGTTGTGCTGATTACGACCAAAAAGGGGAAGTCGGGCAAAACTGTTTTCGAAGCATCGGCATCGGCCGGAGCCAGCAAGCCAACCCACCTGCGTCAATGGCTTAATACCCAGCAATATGTTGCCCTATTTCAGGAAGCACGGGCCAACTCGGAGGCATTGGAGATTCCGGTCTATTCCCAAACATCGCTTACGAACCGGTTTACACGCTATGCGGCTGGCGATCCGGCTGGCTGGCAGGGCGACAACCCAAAATATAATACCGACTGGCAGCAGGAGGCTTTTCAGAAAGCACCTACGCAGCAGTATGACATTAGCGCACGCGGGGGCGATGCCAAAACCCGTTTCTTCATTTCGGGGCAGTATTTCGACCAGAGCGGGATTATCATCAAAAACCGGTTCCGTCGACTCAGCGGCCGGGTGAATCTGGATCATACGGCAACCGACAAGCTGACGCTGGGCGTAAACTTCAACCTGTCGCACTCGATCAACGACCGCGTTTCGAACGATAATGCTTTTTCGACGCCAATGCAGATTATTGCCTTGCCGCCAATGACGCCCGTTATCGATCCGCGCACTAACCAGTTGAGTGGCGATTATACGCTGTATTACAACCCCTTGCTGAACCGTGATTTTGCTGCTTTGCAGGCTCGGGTGTATCGGATCATCGGAAATGCCTATGCCGATTATAAATTGTTGCCTGGTTTATCGTTCCGAACCGAGTTTGGTACCGATCTGCTTAGCCAGCAGGAAGATGAATACTACGGTCGCGAAACGGCCCGGAATACCGGGGCACCGAATGGTTTAGGCTCCAATACGTTCCGGCAGGTTGCTAACTATACGACTAACAACTACTTCACATTTGGCCGGACAATCCAGGAAAAACACGATATCGATGGAACGTTAGGGATGTCGTATCAGGAGTCGCGAAATAACTTTAGCTCGGTTACGGGGCAGCAGTTTCCGAGCGATGCCTACAAGCAAATTACATCGGCCGGAAAAATTACGGCGGGCGACGGTCAGGAGTCGCGGTTTAGCTTCCTGTCCTATTTTGCGCGGGTAAATTACCGATTCAATAATAAATACCTGGTCGGCGTATCGGGCCGGATCGATGGTTCGTCGCGTTTTGGAACCAACAACAAATATGGCTTCTTCCCGGCGGCCTCGGTGGGCTGGATCGTGACCGAAGAGCCTTTCCTGAAAAATGTGGCAGCGCTGAGCCTGCTGAAACTACGGGCCAGCTATGGCTTGACGGGGAATGCTGAGATTGGGAACTTCAGTTCGCTGGCGTTGTATTCGGCAACGGGCTATGTGGGTGTGCCGGGGCAGGCTCCGTCGCAGATTCCTAACCCCGATCTGACCTGGGAAAAAACCCTGCAAACCGATATTGGGCTGGAGTTTGGTTTCCTGAACAACCGCTTCACCGGCGAAATCGACTATTACCTGAAAAATACGAGTGGTCTGCTGCTGAACGTGAACGTGCCAGGCTCGTCGGGTTTCCGTACCCAGTTGCGCAACGTTGGTAAACTGGAGAATCAGGGCTTTGAGTTCGTGTTCAATTCCAACAACCTGACCGGCCGTTTCAAGTGGACTACGTCGTTCAATCTGGCGTATAACAAAAATAAAATTAAGGATCTGGGTGGCACCACCATTACCGGAAGTTTCCTGAACCGGGCGCAGGAAGGGCAACCACTAGGGGTGTTTGTTGGGCCCGAATATGCGGGTGTTGATCCACAGAATGGTGATGCGCTCTATTACCGCAACACACTCAACAGCGATGGTTCGCGCGATCGTACGACAACGAACAATTATAACGATGCAACTTATGTGCCGCTGGGAAGCCCAACACCTAAATTTATTGGTGGTATTACCAATACCTTCAGCTTTGCAGGCATCGACCTGAGCGTGTTGTTTAATGGCCAGTTTGGAAACTACATCTACAATGGTGGCGGTAAATTCCAGTCGGCCAATGGCGATTTCTTCGATAACCAATCGGTCGATCAGCTGAGACGCTGGCAGAAACCGGGCGATATTACCGACGTACCACAGGCGCGGCTACTCGGCGGTAACGGAACGGGCGAGTCGTCGAGGTATCTGCAAAAAGGCGATTTCGTACGCCTGCGGACTGTGACATTGGGCTATACATTGCCTAAAAGTCTGATCAATCGACTTAAACTGAGCCGCATTCGGCTTTATGCGACGGCTCAGAATCTGTTGACCTTCACGAGCTATACGGGTTGGGACCCAGAGGTTAACTCCGATGCCTATTCGTCGAATCCGGTTAACCTGGGTATCGATTTTTACTCGGCTCCTCAGCCGCGTACCATTATCGGAGGAATACAAATTGGCTTCTAATCGACGACACATACACTCATGACAACGAAAAAAACAATCTTACTGGCGTCGGCTCTGTCGATTGGTCTTTGGCTAACGTCGTGTAACAGTAAACTGGATATTAAGCCGCTCAATTCGGTGGCCACAAGTCAGGCATTAAGTACGGCCGCCGATCTGGATGCGCTGCTGGTCGGTGCCTACGATGGCTTAAGCAATGTCAATCTGTATGGAGGGAACATTATTCGCGACGGCGAATTGTTTGGTAACGTTCCGAACACAGGCGATGTGCTCTGGACCGGAACGTTTGTAGCCCCTCAGCAGGTTTATACGAAAAAAATTCTGGTAAATAACGATGAGGCTGATTTAACCTGGACCAATGCCTACCGGACCATTAACATCTGCAATACGGTGCTGGCCAATCTGGATCTGGCGCTGGCCGACGATCGGGATCGGATTGAAGGCGAAGCCAAGTTTATTCGTGGATCGCTATACTTTGAACTCGTACGCTTTTATGCGAGAACCTGGGGTGATGGCGATGCCAGTTCTAATCCGGGCGTACCGATTGTGACAACACCCACGGCCAATCTGGATGCAAATTCAAACGTGCCTCGTAGTTCGGTGGCCGATGTCTATAATCAGGTACTGAACGATCTGGTCGATGCCGAATCCAAACTTCCCGAATCCAACAGTTTCTTTGCCACGCAGGGAGCTGCCGCGGCACAACTTTCGCGGGTTTATCTGCAAAAGGCCGATTATCCGAGTGCCGCAGCCGCAGCCGACCGGGTCATTGCAAGCGGAGACTATCGGTTAGTTAGTATTGAAAATGTATTTGATACGCGTGAGTTTCAGAACGGTGTCAATACCGACGAAACCATTTTTGCCATTCAGATTACCGATCAGGACGGAACCAACGACCTGAACACGTTCTATGGTTCAACCGACGAAGGTGGCCGGGGCGACATTGAGATCACGCAGAATTTCCTCGACCAGTTTGAGCCAAATGATCAGCGGTCGCAGTTGTTTTATCTCGATGCCGTCGACGCGGTACGAACCATAAAATTCCGGAATCAATATGGTAATATTCAGGTACTCCGGCTGGCCGAAATGTACCTAACTCGGGCTGAGGCCAATTTCCGGGCAGGCACATCGGTAGGCGCTTCTCCGCTGGACGATGTTAACCTCATTCGTGAACGAGCCGGTGCAACGCCATTGACTGCTGGTGAACTAACGCTGGATGCTATTCTGAAAGAACGTCGGCTCGAACTGGCTTTCGAAGGAACGTATATCCATGACCTGAAGCGTACAAAAACTAGTGTTGGAACCTGGGCATATAACGATCCTAAACTGATTTTCCCGATTCCGCTGCGCGAAGTAACAACGAACCCAAAGCTGGTTCAGAACGAAGGCTACTGATTTAGTCGGCCAGACTAACCATCGGCTGCTTCTGCTGTAAATAATTTACGGCGAAGCAGCCGATTTTTTATGAGGAGCGTCTGGGCGTATGCCTTACACTAACTCGTTGAGTAAGATAAAGGCAAAGTTGTGGCTGCGGTTGATTAAACCATAAACTACCTCACCTAGTCAAACGTTTATAGTATGCAACTGCGTAAACAACAGCCATGAAACGTCAATTACTTCTGTTCCTCTTTCTGCTATTAACTGCATCGGGGCTTCGGGCGCAGGTGCAGTATACGACGGAGTCGCCACGGGTAGACGATATTAACGATACCGACGTGTCGATTCAGCGTGTTGAGTTAACGGCTCAGTACACAATTATTTACATGAAATTTGAGTCTAATCTCCGTCGGTCTCCGAATCGGGGATGGCCATTCTCAATTCCAATGCCTAACGCTCCTGGTGGACAACTGGAATCGGTTAGCAATATTGGGTTTCAGCCAACATCGCGCCTGTATGTTAACCAGGGCGAACGATCCTATAAGTTTATCCGGGCCGAAAATATTCCTGCCGAAACCCGTCGACGGGTTCAGCCGGGTGAGCGAGTCGATTTTGTTGCCTATTTCGAACGAATTGATCCGGGTTATACGGTTTTCGATTTGTATGAATGTAAAGATGGTGGGGGCTACGTTTGCTTCAATTTCTGGGGTGTTCATATCATAAATCCGGCGAAGAAAACCTACTCACAACGCACGCCAAAACCACAGACCAGGCCTCAGCAGCCCCGCTATCAGCCCCGTACGTCGCCCGGCGTTGGCAAACCTGAGGTAACGCCACCCGCTACAGCGCCGAAAGTTGAACCGGTTCCTGTGGCCGTTGCCATCAATGGCGTGACACGTAATGCCAAAACCAAAGAAACCGTATCGGCTACGATTTCATATCAGTTGATTTCTGGGGCCGAATCGGCGGGCGATGCCCCAGCCGATTCGGTACGTAGCGACAAGCCATCGGGGAACTATAGCATTCCCGTTAGCAAGCGTGGAGTATATGCTATTACCGTTTCGGCCAAAGGGTATTTTAGCCAGAGCGATACACTGGCAACGAACCGGGTCAGCGTAAATCGGGATTTCGATCTGATCCCTATCGAAGCAGGAGCAACTGTAACGCTGAAAAATATTTATTTCAACGCATCTGAATACGATCTTAAACCCGAATCCTATCCCGAACTGGATCGACTAGCCGGGCTGATGCTCGAAAATCCAACCATGACCATTCGGCTGGAAGGGCATACCGATACGGTTGGTGAGTTCGACGCCAATGTTGAGCTCTCGCGCAATCGGGTCAACGAAGTAAAGCGTTATCTGGTTGCCAAGGGAATCGATTCTGATCGGATCGATACGGTTGGCTATGGGCCTTCGCGACCAATCAACAAAAACAAAAGCCTGAAAGAACGGCCCGAAAACCGGCGGGTAGAAATGGTGATTGTTAATGTCTAAAACCTTGGGTGTTCAGTTTATGGTTTATGCTTTATGGTTGCGCTGCCACAGAAGGATGTGTGCTAATAGGCGAGGCAACCGTAAACCATAAACTGAATTTCTATGAAACCCAACTTCGATCTGAGCATTGTACTCAGTCATATTGAAGAAGCTATTCGCACCTATCCTAAAGCGGCAATGTTTGAATTAGCCGAGCGGGGATACAATAGCTTGTTTGAGCAATTGATTTCATGCATTGTTTCAATTCGCACGCTCGACGAAACAACCATTCCGGTTTCATTACGGCTTTTTGAGGTAGCCCGAACGCCCGAACAGCTTCTGTCACTCGATATACCTGCGCTTACGCAGTTGCTTTATGGTACCACCTATCCTGATCAGAAAGCGTATACCATGCGGGGAATTGCCGAGCGCATCCTGACGGAGTTTAATGGCAACTTACCTGCCGATTTTGCCACCCTTACTTCCTTTAAAGGTGTGGGGCCTAAATGCGCGAATCTGGCGCTTGGTGTAGCAACGGGTCAGGCCGCTATTAGTGTCGATATTCACGTACATCGGGTAGTTAACCGTTGGGGTTTCGTGCAGACAAAACAACCCGAGCAAACGCTGAAAGTGCTGGAAAATAAGGTGCCACAGAACCAATGGGTCAACATTAACCGCTTGTTGATGCCCTTTGGGAAACACATCTGTACCGGCACAGCGCCCCGGTGCTCCACCTGCCCGGTGCTGGAGTGGTGCGAACAGGTGGGTGTAGAGCGCCATCGGTAAGCCAACTATGCGACAACGTTATTTGGTTTGATTGTCGGCCTGCGATACGAGATATTCTTTCAGACTGTTTAGGGTTAATCGGCATTGCCGATCCAGTTTTCGATACAGATCTTCCTGTTGTTTAACGGTCTGATTAATTACGTCTGAGTTTTTGGCTTTGTTATCGGCAACCCGGCTCAATTCGGCTGCACTTGGGCTTGTCGACAGAATAGGAGAGGCAAAGCCATCGCTTTCGGCAACCAGATCGGTTATCGTTGCTCTGTATCGACCAAACTTGCCTTCAATAGTGAGCGTATACCGAATATCCTGCTCGTTGATTCTATAGGCTGATTTGATAAACAGAATAGCATGTTCCTGATCGTACTGTTGCTCAGCATCGCCCTCATTGGGGTACTGAGTTTCCAGCCAGGCGCGTGCCTGCGTAATAATCTGGCGGGAAGGACGCTTGCTGTCGGGCAAACGAACAATTTCCTGATATTGTACTTGCCCTAGTTCGTTAGAAGGGAGTTTCACCTGCGCCAGCAGCGGTGTTGAAACGAGTACGAAGAGAAAGAGAAGAACCTTCATAGAGAGCCAAACGGATTGTGCCTGAATTAATGACAATTCACTCTGATCGATCATTAATTCAGGGCAACGAACATTCGATAGTGCAAAGATAGGGTCGAATGTTCGGTTTGCTGCTGATTAACCCCGATAACCCTCGCAATTAACTCCCCGGAAAGCGTAAGGCAGTAAACTACAGTTGGGTTTAGTCAGTTAGGATTTCGTCGTCAATGGCAAAACCGGACTCAATCAATCCATCCAGATCGAAGCTTTGCGCGTCGAGGTAGTTCAGAATGGCACGAGCATTCACGCGGGCGGGCCCTACCCGATAACCACTATCTTTACTTGAGGCAATCACCCCTTTGGCAGTAATGATGAGTGTAATCGGATCGGCGTATAATTCAATATAATCATTGCCGCGTGTGACCACTACGTCGATATCTTCTTCCCACGAGTAAGCCGTTTTAAAACACTCGCTGGCTTCTTCGTTGTTGATAGTGACCAGTTTCCGTAGCACAGGCCGAATAAATTCGGAAGACAGGCTATATTCAATCCGACTGCCGTCGTAGCAAACTTTTGCTTCTTCGTTCAGAATATCCACTGCTACCAGTTTGGCATTTCGACTTTGCACATCGTTGCCTTCAGCCAGAACCTGTACTCGTCCACCTAAGTACCGAGCCAGCTCCTGGGCTGTTAAACCTGTAGTTCGTGTTTTCATTAGCTGATTTGAGTAATATGTTGGTGTTTGGCGAAAAAGAGTCATTTGTATTACCGTAGTTAAACAAAAGTAACACCTTCACGTATTATTAACTCGAACAATGTAATAGTTAAAGATATACATATTGAGTTAATTTTCATGATGATGACGTTTTGTAGTTATCGAGCGTTTATCTATTTACTAAAAATGTCTGCTACGCCGATTGCCTAAATGCGTTCTCCGACCGAATCGATGCGTATGAACCAACTGTTCAGACAGAAATTCTTAGCCAGATAAGACTTTAAAAATCAGCTTTTAGCTTTGTTTCTGGATTTATCAAAATCTGTACCAAACCTTATAGTTTATAGAGTCTATATGGAAGAAATGATTCTAATCTAATATTTTACAAGGTTTGGTTGATTTATATAATTTACATAGTTTCAGTAGTGTTGTTTTGTTGTTTTTATTAAATACAATCTGTTAATATAGCCTTTGAACTCATTAAAATGAATTTTTAAGCAGGTTGTGGGCCTTTGGCGTGCCAATTTGATGCCTGTTTTAACGTATTTAGTAAATGGAGCAGGTTGTGGGCATTACTATTCAGGACTGAATTCGTTAGCATCAGTAGGCCGATTAGTTAAATCAGCCAGCCTCTGATCGACAATGATCAATTAGACCAAATGAAAATCAATTTTAGTAAACGGATGGGTTGTAAGCATTGTAGGATTTCCGCCTGAAGCGTACCACGGTTCTCTCATTACGCGCCAATAAACTACGGTGCGACAGCTTCGGGCGAACGTCTTCAATTGATTACTGATAGGCTTAGCTGGCAGAGAATATATCTGTCCTGGGTAAGTGTTTGGAAGTCAATTTATTAGGTCTGTGTCTGGCAGGTCGAATAATCAACTCTTGCAACAGCTCTGCGTTTTAGGAGTTACATCTGATAAATTCCATTATTAGAAAAGGCCGTGGCGTAGTCTGGTTAACCCAACTGACGGGCTGCTTAAGAGCCTCACTTTTTTTACAACCAATTTGTTTATCGGGCTGGTTATTTGGACAGCTATTCAGAAGGCATGTTTAGTAAAAATTATTTCATTCGGGTACTGCTGGTATTATTGATAGCTATAGTAAGCATTTCGGCCCTGGCTCAGGATACTGCGAGCGTTAAGAACGCAACATCTGGGCCAGCTATACCCGATACCTTACTATTCAAAATTCAGCGGGCTCAGTCGATCATTACCGAAATTAAGGCAACTAGTAAAAAAGGATTTACTATTGCCCGTATTCGGGCCGGATTGGCCGACGTAAAAGCTAACATTGCACCAATAGTTACGGATGTGCAGGCACGTCGGAGATCAATTAATGCGAAAAATCTTTCGAACTACGGGCTGATACTCGATGATGCTTTCGAAAAATTAGCTAACTGGCGGACTACTCTGGCCAAATCGAACAACGACTTACAGCGTCAACTCGAAGAAGTGCTGGCACTGAGTAATGATTCGCTGTTGACCGTAGCCGGTAATGATACCACTGAGAAAAAATTTTATGCTGGCCAGTTAGGCGATCTTAAGGTACAATTGCAGGAGGCTGGGACGCGCACAAGCGCCCGGCTCGATACAATTGGGCGGTTGCTGGCCGATGTGTCGGGTACTTCGCTCACGATCAGTAATCTGCAAACCTCAATTAGTGAACAGCTCCAGCAATCGAACCAGACTGTATTTCAGAAAGAGACTCCTTACTTGTGGGAAGCCCCGGCAACACTTAGCGCCGATAACGTCGGAATGTTACTGAAATCGAGCTTTCAGGGGCAGGATAAAATTCTCAAATACTTTTTTTCATCGACCTGGGATAATCGGTTTCTGCTGCTGCTGTTGTCGGTTGGTTTTTTTGTCTGGGTGTTTACTAATTATAAAAAGACGCAGGAGCCTGCTCTTAAAGAGAAGATGGGCGACCTGAATTTCGAGAACTTACGGCCTGTGCCAGTTGTGGCCTCACTGATCGTGTTGCTTAATCTGACGCCACTCTTTGAGCCCGAATCGCCGTCGTTATACATCGAGATTACACAATTTCTGCTGTTGATTGCTCTAACGGTTCATCTCTGGAAACGCTTTTCGGAACAGGACCGACGTATGTGGTTGCTGAATGGAGTTATGTACATTTTGCTGATTGTGACGGGTGTGCTGGTGGGCGATTCTATTTTTGTTCGGCTCTGGTTCATCTTGCTTAATGCTGGCTTCCTCTACATCGGGTTCGTTTTCTCGGGTCGTTTGCAACGTCAGAAAGTTAGTGAACGCATTATCCGGCCCGTTGTAAAGCTGTATATGGTGCTCCAGGTATTGGCTATTTTGCTGAATATTTTTGGTCGTATCAGTCTGGCTAAAACATTCAGTATTACGGCTGTTATTGGTCTTGTTCAGATTACGGGTCTGGGCGTACTGATTGCCATTCTGCTCGAAGCGCTGGAATTGCAGATCAAAATAAGTGCCTGTTCGGAAGGCCTTTTCTCGCGGGTGAACGTAAATCACACCCGGCAGTCGTTTAAAAAGGGGCTGGTGTTTTTAGCGGTTGCCTTATGGTTTTTGGTGTTTTTTATCAACCTGGGCATAGCCGATGGCGTATACAATTTCTTCGCTCAGATTCTTACTAAGCCACGTACATTTGGCAGCATAACGTTCACAATGAGCAGTATTCTGTCGTTTTCCATCATCGTCTATCTGTCGAGCTTATTGCAAAAAAACATTGGTTTATTTTTTGGCGAGAGCCAGCTTCCGTCGGCAGCTAATGGCGATGTCGATCAGGTAAGTTCGGTATTGACGCTCATTCGACTGGCGATTGTCATTTTGGGCGTATTGCTGGCGGTGGCGGCTTCGGGTATTTCGATCGATAAACTGACGGTGGTGCTGGGAGCACTCAGTGTGGGTATTGGTCTGGGTATGCAAACCATTGTCAGCAATTTTGTGTCGGGAATCATTCTGATCTTCGAAAAGCCATTCCGCATTGGTGATTATGTGGAACTGGCCGATAAAAAAGGACGTATTCGCGACATCGGCATTCGATCGAGCAAGATGATTACCGTGCAGGGCTCGGAGGTAATTATTCCAAACGGCGACTTATTGTCGAATCGATTGGTAAACTGGACGTCCAGCGATACCTACCTGAAAACAGAACTGATTTTTAAGGTAGGGGCCGATGCCGATTTAAAGGCTATCCAGCAAATTATTGAGCAGGAAACCAGGCAGTTAGATGGTACAATACAATCGATGGCACCCGAGGTGCTGGTGACGGCTCTCAGTGCCGATACGCTTGAACTGAAAGCTACGGTCTGGATCAGTAACATCTACACCGAAGCCAGCGTCCGAAGCGAGTTGTTGCAGCGGTTAAATGTCAAGTTTCGCGAAGCCGGGATTAAGCTGATGTAAGCGAAAGTGCTCGTCCGTGATTGTATCGCGGATGGTTGAGGCTCGCGGCTGCGACGCGCATTGGTCCATCGTTGCGTCAGAGATGTGGCCCGCACTCATCCGCAATATAATCCCGGACGAGCGTATTCAAAAGCCTGTGTGATCTCTGTGCCTCTGCTTCGGCGTACCGATGTGAACAACTAACTTTTATTTCCGCAAAACGGCCATGATCTTCCGGTAAATCTCAGTATTCTCGTAAATACCCCGGAAGTCGAGTGAGTGAGGGCCATAGGCGAACACCGGTACCATAACCCCCGTATGATCGTTGGTGCTGAAGTTTCCATCGACGTAGCCTTTGCGGAGGTCGCCGTCGAGCAGCGAGAGGCCGCCCGTCTCATGATCGGCGGTTACAATCACCAGCGTTTGCCCATCCGCGTCGGCAAAGCGCATCGCTTCGCCAATGGCTTTGTCAAAGTCGAGCATCTCGCGGGCAACGTAGCCCATGTTGTTGGCATGGCCACCGTAGTCGATCTGCGCACCTTCGGCCATAATGAAAAAGCCTGCCGGATTGGGTTTTAGCTCAGCTATGGTTTTTTGCAGGCTCGTGGTCAGAAAATCGCTGCGGCCTTTTTCGATGGAGACAACGGCGCTATCATCGAGCAACACAAACGGCGCTTTCAGTTTGTTGAGGTCGCGAAACTGGGTGCCGGTGCCATAGCCAAAGCGCCGTAGCGAATCGAGCAGGTGTTGTTCCTGAAAATGCCGAAGGCCACCGCCAATCAGAATATCGGGTTTTGTGGCCAGAAAATCGGCTGCAATGTCGCGCTCGAAAGCCCGGTCGGGTTGGTGGGCGTAGAAAGCCGCAGGCGTAGCATCAGTCACACTGCCAGCCGTTATTAAGCCACTTTTGATGCGCCATTTCCTGATCTGAGCCGGAATAGCGGCCAATGGTCGATTGAGCGAATCGACGCCAATGGCGCGGTTGTTGGTTTTCTGCCCCGTAGCCATGGCCGTTGCGCCAGCCGCCGAATCGGTAATGTAGGTATCGGCAGCGTTGGTTTTCGAAAAGCCAATGTTCAGCATCTGGCTCAGGTTAAGGTTGCCCCGGTTGGCAGTCAGTCCGGCATAAATCTGAGCCAGTCCCATGCCATCGCCAATCAGCAGAATCACATGACGGACCTGACTGCGGGCGTCGTTGTTCCGATACGTGGGTTTATAAACCGTATGAAACGATGAATTCTGAAATTCGGCGCTAGGGCGAGCGTTCAAAAAGTGAGCAAGTTCGTTAATCTGATCGGTATTGATATAGTCGACACCCAGGTTGATCAGTGCTTTCCAGGTATTGACATTATCGGGAGTAGCCCAGAGCCGGATCTTTTTACCCAACTGATGCCCGTGCTGAATAAATGCCCTTAGCTTATCCGACTCTTTTCTGACAATAAGTCCTTTTCCATTCCAGCGGCTAAACGCCAGAAACGACTGGCTGATCAGGCCAACGTGCCGAAGCTGATCGGGTGTGTAGGTTACGTTCGGCCGGCCATCGAACAGCAGCCAGTTGGGATACTGCCCGAACTGGTCGGGAGCAGGCGTGTTGCCACTCACGACCACGCTTACGGGACCGTTCGTGCCAAATACCGATGGGTAACGAGCCAGTTCGTTTATCAGTAAAGGAAGCGTTTGAGCGGCTGGTGTTTTGAGGTCGATCAGTAGTTGGAGCGGAGCGCCATCCTTATAAATCCGGCCGTTGTTTTCCCGTATTTTCTGAAGAATAGGCTGGAGGTACAACTGCTCCAGCGTCCGGCTGCTATCGATAGCCGATGCATCGTGGGCAACGTAGAGCTTACCCTGATGGGCATGAACATCGGCTTCAATGGAGCCAAAATGCTGATAATAAGCCGTCCAGAACGGAACGTTCTGTTCGTAGTCGTTGTGTGAATGCGCCTGAGCCGTTGTGTAAAATCCAGTTGGCTGAGCCTGGCTATACTGATTGATTACAAAAATGAACAGAAAAAGGGAAGAAAAACGATTAATCATCGAGGAGGTTTTCTGGAGAACGAAACTAAAAAGAGCTGCTGAGGTTCCTGTCGGGTAAAAATAAAAAAAATGCTTTTATCGCTCTTTTGTGCAGGGAAGCGCGGTAAAACTAATACAGCTTTACGGATTGAATAGATGCCGTTGAATTAAGCTTTTGTTACGTTTAACCGGCAACGGGCTATAGACTTAATAAATGGATAATGCTGGCATCGGAAAAATGATTAAAGGCGGTACTATTCCATATATTCCCTATCGACGATTTTGTAGAACATAAGTATGTTTACTGAAAATGCGGAGCATTTCCAGTAGCTATTTTTACGCATAAGTTAAGCTCATTTTAAGTCGTTTTCTGTCTGTTAAATTAAATTTATTCTTGTATATATTGTTGATTATTAGGGTATTGATTTCGTTTTGGCTTGTGGTGCTTATGGGATAAGTGTTTTGTTATAGAAATAAGTAGAATATACAGGTTAAGATATTTTTAATTTTAAGCAGGTACTCCTTCGCAATAAGGCGTTATCCTGAACTTTGTACCCTTAAACTTACACTCATCTGTATGCCTCATTACTACTTATTTCATCATTTAATGAAGCGTTTGGGTATACTCTTGTTTTTATTACTGGCCACCATATCATTCAGAACAATGGCCAATAATTCGTTAAAAACAACAGTAATAGCTACTCATTCTGCAGGTTCTAACACGGTGGCTGATATCATCATTAGCGGGCGTGTTACAGATGCCACCACCAACGAAGCGTTGGCGGGTTGTAGCGTTGTGCTGAAAGGAACGCAGCGTGGAACCACAACCGATGCCAATGGGCAATACCAGATTGCCATTCCCGATGGCAATTCGGCGGTACTGGTTTTCGGCTTTATCGGATTCGATTCGCAGGAAGTGCCGGTTAACACTGGCAACGGCCAACCACGCACGACCATTAATGTAGCCCTGAAAACATCGGCAGCCGAACTGAGTCAGGTAGTCGTAATCGGTTATGGAAGCACCACCAAAAAAGACATGACCGGTGCCGTGAAATCGATCAAAGGAACCGAGTTTAACCGGGGAATAATAAATTCGCCGGAGCAACTGATTCAGGGAAAAGTGGCGGGCGTAAACGTGACGTCGGCAAGTGGTGAGCCCGGAAGCTCACAAACCATTACCATTCGGGGGCCGGGTGGCGTTCGAACCGGCAGTACGCCCCTGTTTGTGCTCGATGGTTTACCGCTCGATAACTCCAGCACAGGTGGAGCAACAAATCCGTTGAGTTTTCTTAATCCACAGGACATTGAGTCGATCGATGTGTTGAAAGATGCGTCGGCAACGGCCATTTATGGTGCCAGAGGAGCTAATGGGGTCGTGCTAATTACGACCAAAAAAGGGAAATCGGGCGCGGCTTCGCTGACGTTGTCGTCGAGCCTGGGTATTTCGAAAATGGCGCGGCCACTGGCGGTGTTTTCGGCCGATCAGTATCGAAAGGAAGTTGTAGCCGTCGGTGGCGTACTGGACGATAAGGGCGCTTCGACCGACTGGCAGAAAGAAGTTAGCCAAACCGCACATACCTGGAACCACAATCTATCGTTCAGCGGTGGAGCCGACAAACTGACCTACTACGGTTCGGTGGGCGTTCAGAATCAGCAGGGCATTCTGAAAAACAGCCAGCTCGACCGCTATACGGGCCGGATCAATGCGTCGCAACGGATGCTGAACGATCGGCTAACGCTGGATGTAAACCTGAATGCATCATATACCGAAAACAAACGTCCGCCTATTGGAAGCCTGATTGGGGGCGCTATCTCGGCCAATCCCACCTATCCGGCTTATGATTCGACCGGCAATCCGTATCAATATCAGGGCGGTGTAAATCCATTGATTACGCTGAAACTGGAGAAAGACATCACCACCACCACACGGGTTATTGGCAACGTGTCGCCTTCGTTCAAGATTCTGAAAAATCTGGTTTACAAACTCAACCTGGGCGTCGACTATTCGAACTCGACCCGCGACCTGCAATCGCTGGCCAATGCGGTGCCGCAACAGGATGGTCGTCTGGAAACGATCTACACCACAAATCGCAACACGCTGATCGAGAACTATTTCACGTATACACTGACCCGGTCAGATCATAACCTGACGGCTTTGCTGGGGCATTCGTATCAGAAGTTTTTTATTCAGACCCGCGACTGGAGCATCAATAAGTTCCCGATTACACCCGTTGAGCCAATTTACAATCCGGGTTTAGGACAGGATCTGACGCTGGCGAATAACCGCCCAACGGGATCGGCAATCCGAAACGAATTGCAGTCGTTTTTTGGCCGGATCAACTATCAATACAAAGACAAATACCTCGTAACGGCCACTGTGCGGGCCGATGGCTCGTCGAAGTTCGGTTCGAACAACAAATACGGTGTTTTCCCGTCGTTCTCGGCCGGGTGGCGACTGTCGGAAGAAGGGTTCCTGAAGTCGGGACCGTTCACCGATCTGAAACTGCGGGCGGGCTGGGGCCAAACGGGTAATCAGGAGATTCCGGCCAAAATTACGCAGGCGCTTTATACGGCACAGGTATCGTCGACGACCAGCTATCCGCTCGATGGCACCAACAGCTACCCGGCTGGTATTTCCTACACGCGTCTGGCCAATCCCGACATTCAGTGGGAAGTGTCGTCGCAGACAGATATTGGTCTCGACTTTGCGGTATTGAAAGGGGCACTGTCGGGGTCGATCGACTATTTCCGGAAAGTGTCGAACAAAATTCTGCTGGAAGTAATCCCGGCCGATCCGGTTCAGCCAGCCAGTACTTACTGGACCAATGTGCCCAACATGAGCATTACTAACCAGGGCCTTGAACTCGATCTGATGTATCGCTACGCGGCTCTGAGCGGTTTCCGGTTCGATATTGGCGGTAATATTACGTTTATCGACAACGTTGTCCGTAACTCGCCCTATTCGGTTATTACATCGGGATCAGCGCAGGGCTCGGGTCTGACGTCGGCTACTATCAACGGCTACGTAAACGGCCAGCCCATCGGTACATTCTTCCTGAAAGATTTTACCGGCTTCGATGAGAAGGGCATCAGTACCTATCGCGATGTCGACGGCGATGGACTGGTTACCGACAAAGACCGGATTGCGGCCGGAAGCGCATTGCCCAAAAAGCAGTTCAATATCAACGGAAATGTAGCCTATAAAGGCTTCGATCTGGCGGTCAACTTCAACGGTGTGTCGGGCAACAAGGTGTACGACAATACGGCCAACTCTAACTTCTATAAGCTGCGCCTGTCGAAAGGGCTGAACACCACGGCCGAAGCCATCAAATACCCGCAGGAGTCGGTCAATAACTCGGCACCGGTATCGACCCGGTTCCTGAAAGATGGTAGCTTTTTCCGGCTAAATAACCTATCGCTGGGCTACAACCTGAGTCCGAAGTTAATTGGGATGGGGCGCTGGATCAATGGTATCCGGCTGTCGGTTACGGGGCAAAATCTGTTCGTAATTACCAAATACGACGGCTACGATCCAGAGGTAAACACCGACCGAACCATCAACGGTATTTCGTCGTACGGTATCGACTACCTCAGCTACCCTAAAGCACGCTCTATCATCTTCGGACTGAATCTTACATTCTAAAACGACATGAAAAAAATAGTATTCTCTATACTGGCACTGATCGGTCTGTCGGGTACTTACAGTTGTACCAAGCTAGACGAAAACGTGCTGGACGAAGCATCGGTATCGGGCCTGTCGGATAAGCAGATCGCCGACGGAAACATTGCTCCTGTGTATGCCTTGCTGCCCAATATTTTTCTGCATACCAACTATTTTGCTATTCAGGAAATTTCGACCGACGAAGCTATTCTGCCGTATCGAGGGGGGACCGACTGGGGCGATAATGGTATTTATCTGGCCATGCACCAGCACAGTTATACCAGCACTGATCCTAATCTGCTGAATACCTGGAATTTTATTGTACAAAGCATTTCACGTTCGGTTTCGGCCATCAACACGCTTCCTACGCTGAAAGATGCCAATGCTCCGGTGTATCTGGCCGAAGCGCGGGGTATGCGGGCGTACTACAATATGCTAATGCTCGATCTGTTCGGAGTTGTATTTGTGAAGGATGATCCACAGGCTAATTCAACCATTCTGCGCGGAGAAGAAGCCTATAACTACATACTGAGCGAATTGCTGGCGGTTGAACCTACGCTGCTGCCAACGGTTGGGCCTGGCCGATTGAGCAAAGGCGCTGCCTGGGGGCTGCTGGCCCGGCTGTATCTAAACGCGGCTGTGTATCGCGACCGCTATGCCAGCCAGTTTACGTTCCAGTCGGCCGATATGGACAAGGTGGTCGAATACTGCGATAAAATTATCAACTCGGGGCAGTATCAGTTATCGAAGGATTATTTCTCGATTTTCAATCAGGACAATCACACTAATAAAGAGCTGGTTTTCGCTGTCGATCAGCGAGCTGAGCTCAACGGAAACAACCGTCTGGCCTATTTCTCGCTCTCGGGCGATCAGTTTCCGATTCCGGCCTATCCGGCGGCTAACGGTACCGATGGTCCGGCCATTACGCCCGATTATTACCAGACCTGGGTTAGCGCCTACAGCCCGCAGGACCCATCGGTCGATCCGCGATTTTATCGGCAAAACCTGTCGATTTATTCGAATCCGGCCGATTCGTGCGTAGCCGAAGCCGATTTCAACATCAATCGGGGAATACTGCGCGGCCAGCAATATGGATTGCTTCGGGTTAACGGTGCGTTTTTGAAGTGTCCCGACGGTAAATACAAGGTTGGTAAACTATACAACGTAACCCGAAACAGGCCAACGGTTCCGGTGAACTTTACGGAGCAGGTAAACTTTACGGTAGCCGGGAGCGATTACAGCACTGGTTATCGGGTCGAGAAATATGAGTTCAGCAAGAAATCGACCAGCGGCCGTAACCTCGGCGATGCCGACATTTCCATTGTTCGTCTGGCCGATGTGTACCTGATGCGGGCCGAAGCCAAACTTCGAAAAAGCAATGATGCCGCCAGTGCGCTGGCCGATGTGAACACCGTTCGGGCGGCTCGTTCGCTCACCACGGCACCACCTGCACTGACAACCATGAACCTTGATCTGTTGTATCGGGAGCGTGGTTTTGAATTGTATTGGGAAATGCTACGCCGGACCGATATGATTCGTTTTGGTAAATACGAAAGCACCTGGACCGAAAAGACCGATAGCAATCCCCGTAAGCGGATTTTCCCCATTCCGCAAACGGCTATCGATGGCGCGTCGAACTTACCCGGTTATCTGGTTCAGAACGAAAGCTATTAATACCAGATCAGCATTCGCTCTAAAAGGTTTCAAAAACCTTTTAGAGCGAATGCAGTAGTTTACTACTCGGTAAAACTCCGTTTGCTGGTAGCCGTTGGCGTTGGGAAATCGGCAGGAATCGGAATGTCGACTTTGCCGGTTGCGGCCCACTGAGCACCCCGTTGCAGGCAGGTAATGAACCCCACACATTCGACGGAATAATCGACGTGGCCCATTGGCGTATGAAAAATCCGGCCTTTTCCGTAGTTGATCGTCATCAGCATCGGTTCGTTGCGGTCGGTACCTTTGTTTTCTTTCGACGAAAAAGCAGTTGCCAGCACGGTCATATTCTCGGCGGGGCCGCGCAACCGGTCATACATCTCGTCTTTGGTGTGCATCCAGGTGAGCGGCATACCTTTGGTAATAGGGTGATTCTCATCCCGAACCGTAATCAGGAACTCCTGTTGCGCACCGTGCGATCCGGCGTTTCCTGGTTGTGTATCTTTAATTAGTTTGCCCTCCTTGTCGTAATAGACATAAGGCCCATCTTTTTCGGTACGGTTGCCCCAGCCACCGAGGCCAATCATTCGGTTGTAGGCAGGCCAGAGCGGAAACGAGTTGTCGGCTGCATGAACTACGACCAGACCACCCCCTTTTTTCATGAAGTTTTCGAAATCGGCCTGGGTTTCGTCGGACCAGGGGGCGGCATTCCAGCCAAAATTGCAGATGACCAGATCATATTTTGAGAAATCGGGGTGAAAGCTGGAGTCGGCTTTTGATTTCGGTAGGGCTTTGGTACCCTCCGTACCCGGAATTTTATATTTGTCAATCAGGTTGTCGCCGTTCCAGGTATAATAGGTTCGCTTCACATCGACCGAAAACTTACCGGTTTCTTCCAGATAACGCTTCATCATAAACGTAATCTTAGGCCACTGATCGTGGTTGTTCTGGCCATCGACGATGAGCGTTCGAATGAGTTTGCTTTTCCCTTTTGGCGACGATTGGGCGAATAAACCAGAACTGCTAATAGCTATCAGGAGTAGAAAGGTGTATAGTAATTTCATCGGAGTAAGGTTTTCTGCGCTGGTTTTATGAAGTAGCTGCGAATTTCGGCACAGACACCATAGCTTTCAAAACCAGTAAGTGAATGAATCTACTATAAAAATGTCATTTGGGAGTTCCAGGCTATTATCTAGTGTAGGGGAGACAAGGGTTATGATAGATTTTTTTATTTCTATAATAGATAGGATAGGTTATAGGCCAGCTTTATAGTAACATTAGCTTTAGTGATTATCCACATAGTAATCCACCGTTTATGCCTTCCAATTTTACGTTTCTAGAGTCGGAGTTTCCTATTCTTTTTAACATTGGCAGTACGGCCGAACAATATTACCATCCAGATCCTGTCTATTGCCTAACCCGGTTGCGTACTTTTGGCGAAAAATTAACCGAATTTCTGTTTAAGGAACATGCACTAGAATTCCCCTATGACAATTCTTTTCATAATCGGCTTGTTACCCTGGTTGACGAAAAGCTACTGCCTTTTGCTATTAAAGACCTTTTATTTCTAATCAAGAAAAAAGGAAATCCGGCTGTGCATGAAAATTTGGGCTCAGCCGCCGACGCCAACCAGGTACTACAGGCGGCTTTTACGGTTGCCAAATGGTTTTATGAAACTTATTCGCAGGAAAACCGGAATATTTACATGCTGGTGTTTCGGGAGCCGGAGTTTGTTGATGATAAGGCCGAACGTAAAAAGCTGGAAGAAGACTATAAAGCTCTGGAGAAAAGGTTGTCTGAACTACTGTCTGAACGACAAACGAACGGGCTGTCCGATCAGCAGCAGCAGGCGATTCAACAGCGTTCCGAACAGGCTGCCCGTCGGATTGAAATGACCGAGGCTCAGACCCGCGAGTTGATTGATGAGATGCTTCGTAAAGCCGGATGGGAAGTCGATACGCCTACCCTCAATTTTAAACTCCATAAATCCCTGCCCCAGAAAGGAAAAAACCGGGCGATTGCTGAATGGCCAGCCGGGTCTCTATGGGCGGATTACGCGCTGTTTGTGGGTACGGAGCTATATGGCCTGATCGAAGCCAAGCGATACGCCCAGGACATCTCTACCGATCTACGGCAAACCAAACTGTATGCTCAACATGTGCAGGCAACCAACGGGGCTACCCTGTTAGGCGAGTGGGATACTTACCGGGTGCCGTTCCTGTTTTCCACCAATGGCAGACCCTATCTGGAACAGATCAAAACCAAAAGTGGTATCTGGTTTCTGGATGTTCGGAAAACGACCAATTCGGCACGTCCTTTACAAGGCTGGTATTCACCGGAGGGATTGGTGAAGCTTCGGGAGAAAGACATTCTGGAAGCCAATCAGAAACTGGCTGCTTCACCGCTCGATTTTCTGGAAAGTAAAAGCGGGCTTAATCTCAGAAACTACCAGATTAAGGCGATCCAGGCCGTCGAAAATCAGATCATTCGGAATCCCGATTCCCGACGAGCGTTACTGGCAATGGCGACTGGTACCGGCAAAACCCGAACGATCATCGGACTATGCTATCACCTGATCCAGACCAATCGGTTTAACCGTATCCTGTTTCTGGTTGATCGGACGCTACTGGGTACCCAGGCCATCAATGCCTTTAAAGACAACAAGATCGTTGACCTTAACACCTTTGCCGACATCTACGGCGTAAAGGAGCTAAAACATATACTTCCAGCGGCCGACACCCGTCTTCAGTTTGCGACGGTACAGTCGATGGTTAAACGGTTGTTCGAGAACGATACCGACGATGCCATTCCCGCTGTCGATCAGTACGACTGCATCATCATTGACGAGGCCCACCGGGGTTACCTGCTCGACCGGGAAATTGACGAGGAAGGGCTCAATTTCAAAAATCAGCAGGACTATGTCAGCAAATACCGGCAGGTGCTGGATTATTTCGATGCCTATGCCATTGGGCTAACGGCTACCCCTGCCCTGCATACAACCGAGATTTTCGGCAAACCCATTTATACCTACTCCTACCGGGAAGCTGTGATCGATGGGTATCTGATCGACCATGACCCGCCTTTTCTGATCAAAACGAAGCTGAGCCAGGAGGGTATCAAGTGGGATAAAGGTGAAAAGCCCTCCGTCTACGATCCTGAAACGAATGAGGTGATCGAACTGGCCGAACTGGAAGATGAGCTGCATTTCGACATCGTGGGCTTCAACAAACAGGTGATTACCGAAAACTTCAACCGAACTGTGGTGAAGCAACTGGTTCAGCAACTGGACCCGGATGGCGACGAAAAAACGCTGATTTTTGCCGCTACCGACGATCATGCCGATATAGTCGTTCGTCTGCTGAAAGAGGAATTCCGGGAAATTGGCGTTAGCGTGTCCGACGATGCGATCCAGAAGATTACGGGCAAATCCTATAATCCACAGGAACAACTGAACCGCTATAAAAACGAGAAATTCCCGACCATTGCCGTTACGGTCGATCTGCTCACCACGGGTATTGATGTACCGGCCATTTGTAACATCGTGTTTCTGCGCCGGGTAAAATCCCGGATTCTGTATGAGCAAATGCTGGGTCGGGCCACCCGTCGATGCGATGAAATAAAGAAGGAAACTTTCCGCATTTATGACGCGGTCAGGCTCTACGAAGCCCTGGAAAACTACACTCAAATGAAACCGGTGGTGGTAAATCCGGCCACTACATTTGATCAACTTGCTACCGAACTGCCGCAAATCGATTCCGACGAGCGGGCTAAGATGCAGTTGGAACAGATCATTGCCAAAATCCAGCGGAAGAAGCATAATATGACCGACCCACAAGTGCAGCAATTCACCTACACAGCAGGTGGCAAAAGCCCCGATGCGCTTATCCAGGCTTTTCGGGAGCAGCCGCTGACCGAGAGCCGTAGCCAGGTGGCCCGATTTACCGCCCTCTGGCGATACCTCGATAGCCTGACCTTTACCGGAAATCCGATTTATTTTTCCAATCATGAAGATGAGTTTGTGGCGATGGAAACCGGGTACGGGATTGCCAGTAAGCCAGCCGATTACCTCGATAGCTTTGCCCAGTTTCTACGCGACAATCAGAATACCATCACTGCGCTGAACATTGTTTGTACCCGACCGACTGAACTGACCCGAAGCGCCCTAAAGGAATTATTGATAGCTTTGGCGCAGAAAGGCTATGACCCGAAAGCCCTGAAGACGGCCTGGAAAGAAGCCCGGAATGAAGACATTGGTGCCGATATTATCTCGATGATTCGGACGCTGGCTGTTGGGAGCGCGTTGGAGTCGCACGAAGAACGGATCAAAAAAGCGGTTGGGAAGGTACGGTCCATGCAGAACTGGAATCGGATACAACTCAAGTGGATTGATCGATTCGAAAAACAACTGCTGGCCGAAACGGTGCTCCAGGTCGAAAACCTCGATGAAGAGCCGTTTAAGGATGAGGGCGGTTTTTCGGTGATCAACAAGGTCTTCAACAACCAGCTTGGTCAGGTTATTCAAACCATCAATCAAAACTTATACCCACAAACTGCGTAACAAATGAGTGCCGAAGATATTGCTGGTAAACTCTGGGGGCTGTGTAACGTGCTGCGCGACGATGGCGTTACCTATCACCAGTACCTTAACGAGCTTACCTACATTCTGTTTCTACGCCTGTCGGAGCTGAAAGCCTTTGAGAGTGATATTCCCGAAGAGTACCGCTGGTCGAAACTGACCCGCATTGCCGACAACAAAGAGCTGTTCGATACCTACCGCGAACTGCTGGCGACCATCTCGACCAAGTCGCCCAACGAAGCGGTGAAGGAAATCTACACCAATGCCTCTACCACACTGCGCAAACCCGTCAATCTCAAAACGCTCGTGACCAGCATCGATAACCTGAACTGGTTCGATGAACACGAACACGACAAGCTGGCAACGATTTACGAAGAGCTACTGGAGAAAAATGCCGGGGAAAAAAAATCCGGTGCCGGACAGTACTTTACCCCGCGCCCACTGATCAACGTAATGGTAGAACTGGTAGCCCCGCGCCTGGGTGAACGCTGGAACGACCCAGCGGCTGGTACGTTTGGGTTTATGATTGCCGCCGACCAGTACCTGCGCCTGAAACACGACGGTTATTACGATCTCAATGCCGCTGACCGGCATTTTCAGAAGTACGACGCCTTCAGTGGCTGCGAGTTGGTGCAGGATGTCCACCGGCTGGCGTTGATGAACGCCAAACTACACGAAATGGAAAGCACCATTTACCTGGGCGATACGCTTTCCGAACTGGGTAAAGGTTTTCGGAATTTCGATGGGGTGCTAGCCAACCCGCCGTTTGGTACCAAGCAGGGTGGCGAACGCCCCTCGCGCGACGACCTGACGTTTTTGAGCAGCAACAAACAGCTCAACTTCCTGCAACACATCTACCGCTCGCTGCACAAACGCGGGGGAGCGCGTGCCGCCGTAGTACTGCCCGACAATGTGCTGTTTGAAGATGGTGATGGCCGCAAAATCCGGCGCGACCTGATGGATAAGTGCAACCTGCACACCATTCTGCGGCTGCCGACGGGCATTTTCTACGCGGCTGGCGTAAAAACCAACGTACTGTTTTTTGAGCGCGGCAGTACCGAAACGGGCAACACCCAGCAGGTGTGGTTCTACGACATGCGGACCAACATGCCCAGCTACGGCAAACGTACGCCTTTTACGCGCGCGGCCTTTGCCGATTTTGTGCGGGCCTACACGGGTGGCATCGACCTGGCCGACCTGAGCGAGCAGTACGACGGCACGGTTGACACGGCTAAGCGAGCCGCCATCACCGACCCGCGTTTTAGCTGCCTCACCCGCGAGCAGATTGCCCAAAAGAATGACTCACTAGACCTGGGCCTGATTGCCGACGACAGCCACACCAACGGCACGCACGACGACGACCCGCTCGACATAGCCCGCGAAGCTGCCAACGAGCTAAAAGCCATGCACCTCGAATTAGAAAAAATTATTGAACTGCTGGGATAATGGAAAACGAATTGCCGGAAGGGTGGATTGAAACGTCCCTGACTGAAGTTTTTGATGTTCGAGATGGAACTCACGATTCCCCCAAGTATACTGAATCAGGATACCAATTGGTGACTTCCAAAAATATAAAGAATGGTCAAATTGATGTAAATGATATAAACTATATATCTGAAAAAGACTTTTTAGAAATTAATAAAAGGAGTAAAGTCGATAAAGGAGATTTATTATTCTCTATGATTGGTACAATTGGGAATTCAGCAATTGTAGCCGCAGAGCCAGTATTTGCTATAAAAAACGTAGCTCTATTTAAACCTAAAAGTCAGGTATTAGCTAACTTTTTAGCCTACTATTTAAATAGCCCTTTGGTTAAAGATAAAATGCTAAAAGAGGCTAAAGGAACCACTCAAAAATTCGTTGGTTTAGGATACCTTAGAGAATTCCCCTTCCCCCTCCCTCCCCTTGCCGAGCAAACCCGCATTGTGGCCAAATTAGATGCGGCCTTTGCGCATTTGGGAACACTGAAAACGAGCTTAGCCCGCATTCCTGAACTGCTCAAGAAATTCCGCCAAACCGTTCTTACCCAAGCCGTAACGGGGAAGTTGACGGAGGCAGATATTAAGAGATGGGAAGAAACTACGTTAGCGGATATAATTGAAAGTAAGCCTAAAAATGGCTATTCGGCAAATCCTGTTAGTTACGAAACTCCGTTTAAAGTATTAACATTAAGTTCTACAACTTTAGGAAAATTTTCCCCAAATCACTATAAATATTTTGATGAACCTATAAGCAAAGATTCTCATTTTTGGCTGCAACCTAACGACATACTAATCCAACGCGGAAACACAATCGATTATGTAGGTGTATCAGCAATATACGACAATTTACCCAATGAATTTATATATCCTGACTTAATGATAAAAGTAAGGGCTAATCAAAGCATAATACTTACCCAGTATTTATATTTTGTTCTTTCCTGTAGTAAATCAAGAAATTATTTAAGAGAAAGAGCAACTGGAACAACAGGTAATATGCCAAAGATTAATCAGCCTACTTTAATTAGCTTACCTATTCAATTACCACCCCTCGAAGAACAACAAGAAATTGTCCGGTGTGTTGAAGCCTTATTTGCCAAAGCGGATGCGCTCGAAGCGCAGTATGTTTCGCTGAAAGAGAAAATCGACAAGCTACCGCAGGCGCTGCTGGCCAAAGCCTTCCGGGGTGAGCTGGTCCCGCAAGACCCTACCGATGAACCCGCTTCGGTACTATTGGAAAAGATCAAAGCCGCAGCCAACACCGCCGGGAAGAAAAAGACCAGACAAACGTCGCTGGCGTTTATGGAGGAGTAAGCCCAGACGTTTGGGTTCTTATTATGGTTCGAAGCGTTTTTATATGTTTGATAGCCCTTTACCCTTTCGCTTTGTCCAACGAAACAGAAACAAACTCGGCGATTGGAGGAAACAAAGCGACCCGGAAAAGTATTATCAATACGAATACATCTACAAGTTCTTTGTTCGCAATTCGAACTGTAGACGAAAAATAATTGTCCAGGTAAAGCAGTACTCCGACACGCTTTTTAAGGTAGATTTTTACGCAACTACCTCAAACAAAGAGCGTAAGATCAGGAACGAAACGATTAGTGTCTACCGTTATTTAACTAAAGTCGGTAAGGCAAATCGGGTAGCTGGTACAATTCTTGCCATTATTGTTGATATGAGTAAGCAGTTTCCTGATATGACTTTTGGCTTTCAGGCAGCAACCATGTTTAACGAGAATAGCGACGATGACAACCGGAGATACAAGGCCTATCTGGCTATGATGCAACTGGTTACGGGTGCTCAAAATAGCCGATGGCAGGCATTTGGATATTCTCAAAACAGCTATATTTTTGTACTACAAAAACGATTCTTAGAACAGAAGGATAAACTAATAGCAGACTATGGGCGAATCTTTGGTAAAGTCTTTGAAGCCTCAGAAGCACCATAACAACACGGTTCGAACTGAGGAGCCCACCGTTAAGCAGGTGGATGTGCAAACCTTTCTAAGCGGGGTGAAAGAAATCAAGCCCGTTCAGATAAGTAATTACGTGTGCGTATTTTAACGAAACAGCTATAATTGAAGCCCTGGCAGCTTGCCAGGGCTTTTTTATTTACCCGACTCATCGGCCAGCCAGTTGAGCCGCCTTTTCAATCCAATTATCGATATAGAGCCTACCATTATCACGCCCCCAATGATAAGTGATGTATTTGGCGTGCGATGATAGGCGGTTGCCTAAGGCATCCTTTGCATAAACGAGTGGATTAGGTCCGGGGCCGTCATACTGATTCAGCATATTGTTCATACCGCTCATATCAATCGCTACAATGCCCCTGCCCTCCCTATGTGCTTTTTCCAGCTCATAAATTACCCAGGGCCGTTTATAGGTTTCCAGACCGAAGCAAAGCACCACCACCGAAGTTCCATTCATGTTGTCGTTAATCCATTTCTGAATGGCGGCTACCCCTTGCCGTTTGATGGATTCCCACTGGGCTCTATCCAGAAAAGGCGTCCGTTCGAAGTGCTGCGATACCGCGTTACAGTTGCGGATTTGAGCTACCCGGTGTGAATCACGCGTGTAGTGAAAACTGAAAAATACTTTTCGTGCCATTAGTCCTGAAGTTTAGTTATGATATTGATTACCGACTGAATCGTTTTTGCGTCGCTACGGTCAGAATCACCGATTTCCGAATACATAGCCGCTAAATCCGAATGTTGCTGGAAAAGAGCGGCCGAATACTCGCTGACAACCTCCCTATATATTTGCTCCGTCATGAAGCCAGTAGAGCCTATGGGTACTGCCGTTACGCCTTGTGCTTTGGCTATTTCAAACTCCTCATGAACGCCGGGTGCGTCAATAAGTTGACCGTCTTGGAGTTTATTACCGAACACGTAAACCGCCACACCCGCTTCCGCAATCATTCGTTGCCGGTACTCCGTCCACAATTCGGGTAATTCCTTAGCGCCCGTTTTAAACTGGGGAAATGGCCGCATAATCAGTTGATCGTCGGTGTACTTATCTGGGCGTTCATAGATTGCTTCAAGGGCCCCGTTGATAACCGCACTGCCTACACCCCAACCAAAGCCATTCACAATGCGATAGCCAGCTTTGATGAGCGCCTTGCTCAAATTATGAATGAACCCCTGGGCCTGTTGCTGATCCATTCGCCCATAATCAGCAGCACTGCCCGAAATGAAGACCGTACGTTTCTTAAAACGTGTCTCTATTTCCCGTAGGATTTCAGTGATGTCGTCATAATCATCGATTAGCAAGGCTTTAATCTGGTATCGCCGTAAATCATCTACAAACAATTTTTGCTTCTGTAGCTTATAAGCCAGCGTTGCCTCATTTGGGCAGTCGGAATCACTTGCACGGTGCTTTCGGATGAAGCAATAATGCGTTCGTGCCTGCTTTCCATGTCTGAGTTTTACGCGGCTCAGCACATATTCCAGATTCGGATCAGTGAAACTAAAGCCTAGGAACAGGAAATTTTTGGATAGCAAATCACCGTTTAGCAGGGTAATAAACGGTTCATGGGTATAGTGGTAGACCTGGTAATCTTCTTTCGTTATTACGGCATCGGCAGGGTGATTGACATCGCCATGCATTTTATAGATCACAGCATCCCGGCGCGGGCGAGTGGTAAGGAGTTGGTCAATCGTATACTTCGTATCAACGATCTTGTGCTCCTCTTTCAAGGCTCGTTCAAGCAACTGGTCGTAGTTCGTTGTCCAGTACGTATTGATCGGTAACCTAGCCAGGATCTTATGATTGGGTGTTAAGTCTTCCTCGTCCGAAAACTCGCTCAGAATTTTGTTTTTAATCTTATCCCGGCCCCGGTCATTCACATGATACTGGGCGATGGAAATCAGATCGTATTCGTCATCGATATTCAGACCTAAGTCCTTAGCGATTTCCCGCAGCAGTTCTTTCCAGTCGACAAAGCCAGCTCCGCGTGAAAGGCCCGCTCCCGCGAAAATAGCGGCATTACCTTCCGATAAATGCTTTACATAATCCCGAATAAAGGATTCAATTTCAGGTGACGTGTTCATTAGTTGTTTATAGTTAATGTTGATAGGGTTGAGAATTGAACTTAAACCAGTTGTCGAACGCTACGTACACCTTAGTGCTCTCGTGTACCCAAATAGCCTCCTGCGTACTATTCTGGATTTTATCGATCGTGATGTAGTAGTACAGCCCCAGATATTCCGTTCCTTTAAAATCGTCTGAACGGGAGCCTTTAGCGATTGGCATGACAGCAACTTTGTTTTTGATACCATCAAAGTACCCCAGCTCCCAGGGCATCCACCGTGATTCTGAAGAGTTTTCGGAAAAGGCGTAGATCAACGTTTTGCATTGCCGCATTCGCCCCTGCAAGACCCTGGCTGTGTTCTTGGTTACATGGGCACGGCTTAGCTGTGGATCTTCGATCCAGTCAACGTAGACCTTAAAGCCTAGATCTTCAAGGAGTAGTTTTAAACCGGCCACCAATTCAGCATCTTTAGTGCTATGCGACAGAAAGATATCGAATGTGTCCTGAGTAGCTTTGGTAGAATTCTGGTAGCTTCGAGCCTCTGACAGCAATGTTTCCGCTTTAGCGTGGACATTATAAATCCGGTCACCAGACCGATTTTGTACGGGTTGACTCTGAACCCTTGCCCTAAGTTGTTCTTCAGTAATAAGTGCCATATTGAGCTTTGATCCTACGATTGTTAAGAATAGGTCAAAGCTCGTTGCATGAAATGCAGTCTTTCTGCATTTTTACAGAAAGCCTAAAAAAATGCCCACAAATAAAAATGCCAGTTTCCGGTACAGGGTGTTAGACCACTGTTTCCAGAATCGATTCCGACAATGGACTTTAGAAGCGCTTGTTCAGAAAGTATCTGATGAACTCAGAGACCATCATAACATCAGTAAAGGAATTAAGAAGCGCCAGATACAAGACGACATTCGAATAATGCGCAGTGATCCACCGCTGGGTTATGAAGCGCCGATTGACTGTAAGAATGGCTGCTATTTCTATTCCGATCCCACGTTCAGCATAGAGAAAAAAGCATTGAACACCCAGGATATGAACCACTTGGGAGAGGCCTTAAGCTTATTACGGCAATTCAGAGGTGTTCCACACTTTCGGGATATTGAACGCATTTTGTTGAAAATGGAAGGTAAAGTGCGTTATTACGACCCTGGTGAGGAAATTATTGCTTTTGAACAAATCGAACTCGTGAAAGGCTCTGAGCATATCCCTAAACTTTATGAAGCCATTCGGGACCAGCAGTCATTGATTATTGACTACTTACCCTTTCAAGCAATTGAGTCTTTACGACTGGAAGCACACCCCTACTATTTAAAGGAATACAGAGGGCGTTGGTATGTATTCGGCTGGATTAAAGAGTGGACCAAAGTCGCCAATTTGGCTCTTGACAGAGTAGATAAAATGACTCCATGCCGAAAAGCCTACCGGCATAACACTGATTTTGATCCAGCTACCTATTTCGGACCCATTGTAGGGGTTACCCTTCAGGAAGGAGGAAGTTTACAAACGATCAAAATCAAAGTATCCTCAATTTCTGCACCGTATGTCCGAACAAAGCTTATTCATACATCCCAGGAAGAAATAAAGGTAGACGACCATTCGATCTTTACGTTCAATATTATTCCAAACTACGAGTTTGAAGCTGAGCTACTCAGGCTAGGAGAAGCCGTAGAAGTTTTAGAACCTGAGGAGTTTAGGGAAAAGATCAGGGAACGGTTGATTGACGCACTAAAAAATTATTAATCTTAAACAGAAATGGAGGAAGTAGAAGAGATTATGCCAGGATTATTACTCTGTTTATGGTTACATGTATGAATATAAGAAATTAAAACTAGCTAGAAATATAGTAAGACGCGGAAAGTTTTACTTATGTTTTACCTATATAGCACAATTTGATGTAATATGCTGATTTTTAGTTTTTTGTGTGTAATGTATGTGGTCCCGACGGGAATACCAATATATTTATCGTATTTTATTTATGTGTACTAAAAGCTACTGATTTATAGATAGTTACATGGCTTATTTTCCTCGTGGCAGTTCGGATTAGTTAAAAGAAATAAAGAAATACCGTCCCCTATACCGTCCCCTGGTAATATATTTACGTCTGTATTCAGCGATTAAGTATACGAATTAACGGCCGATCAAGGAAAATGCAGACTCGATCTGAAAAGTCACGATTTGTGCTCAAGGAGCCAAATGGGGATAAAACGACTCTTATTATGCTTCTCTACCGCTACAAAAATGATCGGTTAAAGTACTCGACAGGTGAATCAATCCATCCAAGCCAGTGGGATGCAACTACTCAACTCGCTCGTACTGACCAGAAAAATCGAAAAGATCGGGAGCCCTATCTAGTGATAAATGCTCAGCTAGCTAGATATCGCTCAACGTTAAACCGAGTTTTGGCTCAACTCAGTTTAGCAGATTTAGCGCCTACTGTAGAAGAAGTACGTTTGTATCTTGACAAAGAGTTTAAAAAAAGGCCCACTAAGCCGGAAAACGACCAGCTTAAAATGGTTACGTTTTTTGAGTTTGCAGAACAGTTTCTTAATGACTGTAAAGCTGGAAAGCAACTTACTTCGGCGAACCGCAGGTATTCAGATGCTATGGTGAAAAGTTTTAGGACAATGATAAACCATCTGATTGCCTTTCAACAAGTGTACCCCAAACGAATTGATTTTGATGCATTTACGATGGTTTTTTATGAGAAGTTCAAGAAACACCTGACAGCCAATAATTACTCTCTTAACACTATCGGCAATTTGATTAAGAATTTGAAAATAATTCTCAAGCGCGCTCACCGTGATGGTATAACCGATAATGAAATATTTCGCCATGAAGATTTTAAAAAAATCCAGGAAGAAGTTGAAACGATCTATCTAAACGAGGAGGATCTACAAAAGCTATACGAACTCGATCTAAGTACAAAGCCCCGACTTGATTTGATTCGAGATACCTTTCTCATCGGTTGTTATACTGGCCTTCGGTTCTCGGACTTCATCCAACTGAGCCCCCAAAATTTAATTCGTGAACTCCGTGGCCACATCCTTACCGTATTCACGAAGAAAACCGGTGCCAAAGTATCAATTCCAGTTAGCCTGAAAGTCATGGCCATTTTAGCTAAGTATGACTATCAAACGCCCCGTGTTATAACTAATCAGAAGTTCAACGAATATCTTAAGGAGCTAGCTAAGTTAGCGGGCTTAACTGAATTGGTTCAGACTGCCCGAACACAGGGAGGGGTACGCGTTACCCGAACCCTCCAGAAGTGGGAACTTGTGACTACCCACACGGCTCGACGTTCGTTCGCAACAAACGCTTATAAAGCTGGTGTGTCGACCATTGATATTATGAAGATGACTGGACACAAAACCGAAACATCATTCATGAAGTATATCAAAGTGTCGAGTGAAGAAACGGCTATTCGTTTATTGGGGCATTCGTTCTTTTCGGATTCGGCTATCAAAGTAGTTCGATAAGCGAATTTGATGGTGGAGAATTTTATCTGTAGATAGCCCGTTTTTGAATCCCCCTTTAAAGCCTTTCTTGCAAATCAGGTAGATAAGTACCGTCTAGTGAGTATTATTTGAAATTTTAATTTCAATAATGCAATAAAGTGATTTTCTTATTTTTCTTCTGATTTACAGTATCTTGCTTGTTGAGATTATCTTATTGGTACGCATAAATTGGAAAAATAATTGTGTTTTTGTTCCAGTAAAGACGAATGATTTGTAATTTGTTTGTTTATTTGTGTCGATCTTACTCAAATTAAACTATGATTCAGCAAATCATCCAAATAGCCAATATTACTCCTGAGCAGCTTAACGAAGTCGTTCGCCAGGCTGTTCGTTCTGAATTAGACAGTTGCGGAATGACTAAGTCCATTCAAATGGTTGACGAGATTCAACATCCGGACTTTCTCACTCGGAAGGAAACGGCCAAGTTGTTACGCATTTCATTAGTAACGCTCCACAAACTAACAACTGAGGGTATTCTACAGAGTTTAACTATTCATGGTAATGTACGCTACCGTCGGCAGGATGTAGTAGAAGCAATGAAAGAAGTTAAGAATGGTAGGACCAAACGTTGATCCTTTCTTGCTACGATTACAATCTTATTATAAGCATGGCTAGTCTATCCTACTTGTTACGGTTTGATGTCTAAAGAGGCCAAAGCTCACATGATGTCTTCGACAAGAATACTACGTTGGCAGCGGAAGGTATAAGCTAATTATTAATAATAGCTACCAAGCAATGGATATGAGTGAAAGCTTTAGCACTTACGGAATTCTTATCTAACTCGAAAGGGTCAACTGGCCTCAATATTTTTGCTATGATTGACGGCATCAAAATACTCAACCTGTCCGTAGCAGCGAACGACCTATTGGCGAATCAGCAGTTGCTGTTCCCCTTGGCTGTCGATGAACGAACCGGTGCTGTGATCGATCGGCCCCGTCAAGCCAATGATCGGGGATTGACCTTTACATTAGTGCAGGCCAGGCAAAGCGATACCATTCGCTGCGAGCTAAAAGGTAGCTTGCACCGCTACCACAACCAGGGGCGGCACAATGCCGACACCTTTTCGTTACCCCAGCTCGCGACAACGATCGATGAGTTAGTGACTCGATTGGCTATAAACCCCTTCACCTCCCGACTCAATAACCTTGAGTTTGGCGTTAATGTGGTCCTACCTTTTCCCGTTAAGCAAGTCCTCAATAATCTCGTCGGCTATAAATACCGGCCCTTTACCAAAGAGCCGGGGGAGGGCTTTGATTATTACCAATGCTACACCCAACGCTATGTCGTCAAGTTATACGACAAGGGCGCTCAATACCGAAAGCAGGTGCCAGGCCTAGCGCCTAACGTACTACGTATAGAGGTAAAGGTTCTCAAGATGGAATACCTGACTCAGCAAAATATTCGGCTTACCTGGCTAGCGGATCTGCTCAACACAGAGCTCTATGGGGCTTTAGGTAAGCTATTGGTGGCTACCTTCCAGGATATTCTTTTTGATGAGCCCAGTCTCAACACGGCCCGGTTGAGTGCTCGCCAGCGAGACCTTTATCAGAACGGCCGCAATCCCAGGTACTGGCTCATGCCGGATTCAGTAGCAGGCAAGCAATACGAGCGACAGCGAAAAGGCTTGCAGCGAATGGAGCGACGCTTTCGCCAGTTGGCGGCTCAGTTGCGCCAGGGGGCTGATTGGCCCGATCAGGTAGCAACGCTGATTGATCAGCAGTGGCAGCAGTTAACGAGCTTATCAGCCCAGCAACAGGTGACGATCGATGACTACAGGATGGCCTGGCAGCGTCAGTTTGAGACAGCGGGTAATTGTCCCAAATTAACCGAGGTGACCGAGCCGGGACTACACCGAAAGTGTCCCAAATTAACCGGGGTAATCGGGTTTACGGCAGTCCGTGGAACAGCTGTGCAGTCCGTCAAAAAGTGTCCCAAATTAACCGGGTCTGAAAATGGCAAAGTGTCCCAAATTAACCCTTTAAGTATAGTGTTAAATTGGGACACTGGCGGGGCGTCAGAAACGAGCCTTGATTCTAGCCGTGGAACATCGAATGTAGGCGGTATTTTAACACAATCAGAAGGGGAGAAATCCTCCCATGTTTCAGCTCCCTCGCCCGGCTTACTTTGGCAGCCGCTGCAGCCGCTATGGGTTGACCCGCCGGTAAGCTTCAAATCAGGCGAACCGCTTGCCCTATCAGCGCAACCTGAGCCTGATGGATCGGTTCTCTCTGAGCCGGTAAAAACTGAAGTTGCCAGTCCGCGTCTATGCCTAATCACAGGGCTGGATATTTCGCACCAGCGGGCAGACACCTGGTTGATCACAGCCAAAACGCTGAAGGAGTTTTATACGACGAATCGAACGATTTATGATCAGCTTGCTAAGCGATACCTGACGCAAGAGCAGCGTAAGCTAGATGTCCGTCGACAAAGCGCTACTCTTGCCTTGAAGGTTCGACAACTAGCCAGGAACGTTCATCGTACCCCCAAGAAAAGATCTCAGCACGAGAAGCGCTTAATTCGTTTGTGCCCTATCACCGGCTTGGATATTACTCACCAGCGCGCCGATGTGCATTTTGCGGCTCGAATGACGCTGCTGCGGCTGGCACAAATGGAACCGACCGCTTTTACGGTATTGGTCACTCGTTTTCTGCCACCTCAGCAACAGCAGCAACCTGATACGGTTCGTAGTTATCTAATCGCCCGGACCATCCGCCAGCTAGCGGCTCGCTCATCTCCAACCTCAACCGTCACTGCCCATGGGTATTAACTACCATCCCTGTTTCCTGGCAGGGCCCGGTTGTTTTTCTCTCAGTAGCGTCTTACCAGTTCACTTACCTGATTAATCCGCTTATACCAACCCAAACGATCTGATGAATGTACCGAGTCAGCTCCAGCAACTTCTTGATCTGGAGATTCCCTTTGCTATCCTATTGTCGAATTCCTACCTGGGCAGTGATACGTTTCTGATTGCGCTGGCCAGCGACTGCCAGCAGTACGGTTTAGCCTGGGAGGAATCGTACTCACAGCCTTTATTAAAGGAAAGTACGCTCACGCCGACCGATGGAGTTCTCTTTACCGAGCTACGCCGGGCGGGCTTGCTGCGGCCGCTACCGCTGGGCAGGGATGGTATGGCCTATGAGCTAAGCCGTTTACCCTTTCGAACCTACTATCAACGCGCGGTTGATGAGCAGGCCTTGCGTATTGCCTATGAATTGTAGCCGACGTGCCTTCCCCGAGAGGTAAGCCGGATATTATTGTCCCCCGTCTTTAGCGGCAGCAGCAGCGGCTTAGGGTAGCTCAACAGGTAGTCAGCTAGAGCCGCCAGAAACGACCCTATCCAAAGGAAGCAGCAGCGGCTCATAGCCCCCTGAAAAATAGGTTTCTGCGTAGTGGCTATTCTAATATAAAGAAACTATCATATTGCTGTATAAGAGGTGGTTACGATAGTTTTGTGAAAAAGTTTCTTTAGCGTGTTAGGTTTGCCTTTAAAAATCGTATTGGTTCCATGGCCCGGCAGAAAACGAGAATTCCATCCTTCGACGATCGGCTCAGTATTGACCTCCAGGGGCTCAAAGAGGAGGGCTATTTCAGCGGCTGCAGTCGTGGGCGGCTCGTGAGCAACCAGCACTATTGTCCGGTTCGGGTAATAGAGCTACAGATCACCTTCGATGAGGAATCCATCGAGGAGGCCACCCGTGGCTGGTTGCGGCTGGGTTATGATCATTTTGGCGGTCGTATCGATCAGGTGATTCCACTGCTTCGGCAGGCGAGTAATTTAGGGCGGGGCGGTGGGATCTGGTATGCCCTGTGTCCGATCACGGGTCGTCGGTGCCGACGGCTGTATCTGGGCAGTCGTTACTTTGTTTCGCGCTGGGGCATTGCGGGCGCACTTTACCGGAGCCAGCAGATGAGTAAGGAGGATCGGGCCTTTCGGGCAGTGATGCGCCGGTTGGAGGAGTTAGAGCGATTAGAAGAACTCACCCGTCAGTGGCTCTTTGAGCCGCATAGCAAGCGGAGTTACCAAGGCAAGCTGACCCGGCCGATGCAGCGGTATTTGAAGTTAAAAGCAGCCGCCGAAACCAATTGGCAGAAGCCCTAGCCGCTGCGGCCGCCACGGGACTATTCGCTGCCCTCATTTAAAATCTACGTACGTATTGTCTCGCATACTCATTGGAGCAGCCTGAAGGCGGAGCGTTTCTGAGCGTAGATGATACACGCACTGAACTCTTGACTATATTGAGGTCTATTATAACCAGGAGAGAAAGCATTCGTCGCTGGGTTACAAAAGCCCTGAACAATTTAAACAAGAGTATTATACAAATCTGACAAAGTCAATGTGCCGATAAACATGACCACCTCAATGGGCTACTACGTACTAATCAAAAGTTTTAAGGTTACTTCCGGCAATCCAGCCCAATACGGGTAAATGCAGAAATACTGAATAATAAGTTATATAAGAACAATTTTAGTGTAGTAATAGAGTAAATCTTCATTAAAATCACCATTAGCTTGCTACTAATGTAACATTTTTAAAGGGTTTGTTGTATTGGTATTAAGAAGACATAAAAAATGAATTAGTTTTGACTGAAATCGATACTGACTAGTTGATCGATTAAAGACTCTGTTTATCATTTTGTTATGGAACAGCCTGAGCACCCCAACACAAGCGCGATGGAGGATACTCTGGAGCGGTACGTATTTAAAGTTGCCTATCGTTGCATCGATCAGATTGATCCACATTTACAGGATAGCCTAATTGAACTTTTTCGTTCCATTAGCGTAGCTTCAGTACCTACCAATGGGTGCTCAGAAGCTACGAATGATAAAGCCCAAAATGACTTATTGCTGTTTCCATTTGGTGATTTAAGTCCTGAATGATGGCAATATGCCGGTTAAGTAGGGCTTCCTGAGTAGGTAATTGGCTATCAAACTGGTCCCATTCTCTTTCAAGTTCAACCAGGCTGTGCTGCATTCGAAACAGCAATTGGCAACATTCATCAAAGGAATGATTGTTTGTTTTCTCCTGAGAGAAGTAAGAATCTGTCTTATACCGTTCAATTAGTAGGGTAAGCACCCGGTAATTTTGGTCATACAGACTTATGCTTTGTGCCCATTTCTGAACAAGCTCCACTAGTTCCAACTTCAGATTTTCTTTTTCCTTCTTCACCTAGTTAACTATTATACATAAATGTATTGATATTATGTTTCAGTAACAAAAACGCCAAGAGTTATTTTATTAAAATGGAAATTTTGTTGGTTAATGATAATCAATAATCTTACCAGTAAGATTACCGTTATGGTCTATTTATTGAAAGGCAAATATGTTTCTTATAAAGAGGAGAAAAGATAATTTTTTATTGTTAATGTAGCTAGACCAATAAATTAATAAATGTGAATTTGATAGTCAGTCGGCATAACTTGGGAGCGACTTAACTTATCTCCCTAATTAAACCATGAGAGCCGTACTGTTTTATCTAGGCTGTGGCATCGCAGGCCTGATCATGATGATCATACTCTATCGTAAGTTTCGCTTTTTCAAGCAGTGCCCTTCCTGCGGGTATGACGATCCGGATCGTATTCCTCGAAAGGGGCTAATGAAAAGGCTTCCTCTAAAAGCATACTTTTGTCCTGCTTGCCGCCATCGATTTTACGTCTTTAATTTATTTACAGAGGAGCCCGAAAGCCATTCACTACTTGAATGGAACGGGCAATCAGGTGCAGTTGAGAAGAAAAATAAGGAATCAGTTGCCTGGCAAGGTAACTAATATCGATCTATCAATAGATAGTGTTCGCCGACCGAAACCCTGCCTTCTTTTGATGGCAGGGTTTTTTATGGAATAGAATGAGGGAAAATAATCGCTCCCAATCCAATAATCAAATGCTTTCTTAAAACCGGCCGCGAAAACAAGGATTGAAAAATGGTCAATCTGTGGAACAAGTAAGCCACAAAAGACCCATTCGTGAAGCAGACTTACCTCATAGTCGGTAGTCCATTCCCGGTGGAGGGATTAAATTGATTGAGGCAAGAATGGTTGATTTCGCGCTAGGTTTACTTCATGAACGCAAACCTTACTTCTTCGCTTTCCATCAGACGGCAACGCGCCGAATTAGCCCTATTCTTTGAACTACCTCCCCGCCAGCAGGGCCTTGCTGAACTGCAGTGTCGCCTGCGGGTCAACGCCACCACATGCCCCCTCTACGGGTCAGGCGTCTTTGTGCTGGCTGCGATGTGGAACCAGGACCAGCAGCAACTCCAGGGGCAGGAGACGGAAGCGCTTACCATCAATCGAACCCTTTCGGAGATTCGCGCCCAGCATCGACAGCTCCTGCACGATCTAACGCGCTCCGACATCCAGCCGACTGCCAAGTTAGTACAGCACTACTGGTATGCCGGGGAGTCCGTTTCACCCCGGCTCATCAATTTTTTTGAAGAGTATCTCAACAAGTTAAGCCGCATGCCGCTTTCCGAGCGTAAAACCCGCTCAACGCTCCATAAATGGTATCTGGCTCATAAGCAGTTGAAAGAGTATCTGGCCTTTATTTGTAAACCGGAGCTAACCATTGATGAGGTGACTATGGGCTGGGCCCGCACCTATTACCAGTGGCTGCGGGAAATTCCCCTCTCAGTGGATACATCAGCCCGCTACATCTGCTTTATTCGGGAAATGTTGCACCATGCCGTCGAGCATGAGTTGATCGCCTACAACAAACTCCAAAGCCTGACCATCGCTCGGGAAGCGGCTAAAACGGTGGTTTGCCTAACGCCCCAACAACTGGAGCAGTTAGAAAAAATGGAGGATCTGACACCGCTACTCGATCAGGTCCGTAAGTGGGCGCTTTTGTGCTGTTACACCGGACTGGATTACACCGATGCTATCGCCTTTGCCCGTGACCCCTGGCCCCATATCCATCAGCTTCCCTTTGGGGGAAAGATCGTCTGGAGCCGCTTAAAGTTCAAGCAGGTCAAGGGAGCCTATCCCGAATGGGGCATTTGTCATATCCCTTTGCTGCCCGAAGCCAGGCGGCTACTGGCCCAGGTCAGTGAGTGGGACAGACTCAGTAACCAGCGGGTTAATCAGAACCTGCACATACTGGAAAAGCGGCTCAATCTCCCCTTCCGACTCACCACAAAAGTATGTCGCAAGACGGCCGGGGCGCTGTTTTTGCTGCGGGGCTATCAGGCTGAGGCAGTTCGCAAAATCATGGGCATCAAGACGCTGACGGTCTTTGAGCGCCATTACATGGTACTGCTCAGCGAACTGGTCGATAACAACATGGAACTGCTGCACCACAAGCAGCAACAACGAGATACGCTTTCGGCTTGACAGTTACACTTCCAGGCTATACCTTCACGGGCCTAAACCGTACCTGGTAATGGAATTACTGCTTTCTATGCTTGTCCTGCTGGTTGGCTTCTCGCTGATAGCCATTATTCGCCTTGAGAGGCAATTCAAACGCTTTCGATCGGAACAGAAAGCCAGGGATGAGCGCTACCAGCAAGAGATCGATTACCTCAACGAAAATATTGATCAGCTTTACCAGGCGCTCAAGGAGCGGGCTACGTTGTTTCGCATCCATGAGAATTAAACAGGGCGTGGGTAGAACTGGTTTGCCGAAAGGCGTCGAGGGCATTAGTCCTGTCTCGTTAGGCGATCCGGGGCTAATTTAATGGTGTGGATATACGGAACGCCTGGCCCATCTTGAGGTCAGGCGTCGTTTTCTTGGCAATTTTATGGTCATTGCTCACTCGCCGAGCCCTTCGTTGACCCAGTTTTCATAGCGTTCAAGCTGACTTTGTAAAGCCTCCAACTCATTCAGTTTCCAATTCACAAATTGTTTGTCAGCGATTCGTAAATACTTCTGTTTTTGGTTGTCTTCCAGTTTACTCCAAAGGGGAGCTTCTCTAAAGCCAAGTAGTTTTAATTCCTGGCAATAAATCAGGAAGGCCGCAAACTCGATAAAACCAACATTTTCCATTGCCCCAATTGCCTCTTTCAGGGCGGGCCCATTGACAGGAGGGAGGTGTTGTTCATTCATGGCCTTCAGTAGATATAATCAGGATTGGGTTGTTAAGATAGCAGGGTGTATTGAAGAGGTAGGGGTATGACTACTTAAAAGATAAATTTGAACGGATTCATTTAGATTTAAAAATTAACCTCAGCCATGACTACAGCGCCAGCGATCGTCTATGTAACTCCAGACAAGGCCATGTTTTTTACCATACCTAAGTGGAGGCATTTAAACTCATATTCGGCAGAGGTATTAACCCTGCTTGGTTACACCTTGCACGAGTCTCACGAAGTGGACGACGTGTCTTTTGAGGAGGATGATTATATACTACAGATGAATTTGAGGGTATATGTTTCGGCTAATAAAAAAAGTGAAGTGCTGGTTCGCTACACGGTAAAGCCCAATGATTTTTCGGCGATTCCCCAGGCTATTCAGGAACGGCTGGGGCCCCTGACCGAGCTAAGTGTAACCAGCAAGACCGATTATTTGACGGTCATTCGGGAAATCATAACGAAGGGGTATCTGATTAGGACGGCACGTTAAAATGGCAAGAAAGCCATTTGTAAAAGCGGCTTTCTTGCAGGCGCAAAAAATAGAAAACGATATTGCCCCAAGTGAGCTTTCCCATTCCTGCTGCCAACTAATGATCGACTCATTCATTGACTGGCCATCAAGGACACCGACGAATGATAGAATCGGTTCGCTACTTTCGGCTCAATAACTCCCTGAGTTGCCGTTCTAGTTGAGCCTGTTTTTGCTTTATCGTCTGTAGTTCTTGCTGATGTATACGTTCTTTTTCCGCAAGCCGCTTTTCCAGTTGAATACTGTACAACGTCAATTCTTCTATCTTCTCCAGCAGTTTGGCATCCATCCTGGCGGCATCAATACCCTGCTCAACGACCTCAACCGCTGACGGTACACCCGGTAAGTGTTGATGAGTTTGAATATAGTTTTCTACTTCACCCAACGGCCGTAGCTTATAACCAGCCATAAACACTTTATCCGACCAGTCGGCCACGCTCCGAACTGAGTAATGCCCTGCTGAGGTTAGTATTAGCTTGCCGGTGGCATCAACGGTGAGCAGTTTATCTGTTGTAGCTAATTGAACCGGGCTATTAGCAGTAAGTCGACTTAATCGAACACCCGATTCATTATCGGTTCCGCTGTTAACTTCGAGTCGAGCCGTAGGCGCTGAGGTACCGATACCAACGCTGGCCTGATTACCCAGGATAACGGCGTCACTGACGGCAACCGTAGCACCAGCTCCAATGGCGGTAGCATTGGTTAAATGCTGAGCAATGGCGTCAGATCCCGTACCGAGCAACGTGTTGCCAGAGCCGCTATCATGGGCTCCAGAATTGAAGCCAAGGTAGACATTATCATCTGAGTCAATCGATGAAGGGCCTGCTTTCGTGCCAATGATCGTATTATGTGAACCTTCGGAAATACTTCCCCCAGCATTGACGCCAAGAAATGTATTTCCCTTGCCAGAAGTGGTTTGATAACCCGCCTGGTAGCCGATAAATGTATTGGAATCCGCCACAGAATAATAACCAGCTTGATAACCCAAAAGCGTATTTTTCTGCCCATTCTTATTGCTGTAGCCTGCTTTCGAACCGACAAACATATTGTTGGAGACAAGGTTTTCGTAGCCAGCAGAATCGCCAATGATTACATTTTTTTGCCCGTCCTGATTATTAAATCCGGCACCGGTGCCTAAGTAGGTATTGGCAGACCCTGTTTTATTATTTGACCCTGTGTTATAACCGACAAAGATATTGTTTGAGCCCGTTGTACTGAAGGTGCCTGTGTTCCTTCCAATAAACGTATTCGCATTCCCACTCGTGTTATTAAATCCGGCGCTATTGCCCACAAACGTGTTAGAGCTACCCGTCAAATTATTGTAACCCGTATAGGTCCCCAGAAAAGCATTCTCATTGCCAGTTGCACTCCAAAAGCCGGTCCACGCACCAACAAACATATTTCCACTTCCAGTAGTATTGGACGATCCGGCCTCTGCTCCCAGGAATGTATTGAGCTGCCCAGTATTTGTGTTAATACCATTACTTGCCCCAATGAATGTATTTAAGTTTCCGGTGGTATTTCTCAATCCTGCCCCACTACCGATAAAAGTATTTTCACGACCGGTTGTATTAAAGTTCCCGCTTTGCGTACCAAGGAAGGTGTTATCGGAAGCGATGGTCGAGGTATTAACCCCAGAAGAGGCTCCGACAAAGGTATTATTGTAGCCAGGAGTGGTAGAATTGGGTGTGTTGACAATATAATTAGTCTGCGCCCAAAGCGGAAAACTAAACGAAAACAGTAAGAGGTAGACGAGCTTTTTCATGGTGTAAGGACGAATTGTAAGGTGTGACCAGCAAAGGAATCCACCTAAAAATAGCCTCTAGCCCAAACAACTACTTATGCTCGATAGAGAGATTGCAAGTCAATTTATTATGCGGACAAAGGGAGCTAAGTAATTATTAATCAGGCATAGTCTCCGATTTTTAACTCATCTGAGCGTTTGGGAGCAAAGCTCTTTCGGGACCATCGGACTCGTTGTCAACAATGCCCAATTGTCGTTTATGACATTGGCTAGCCAATGATAAGCCCAAAGAGAACCTATTCGGTTAAAACGAGCCTTCTTATGGGGAAGATTTCTCGGTTTTTCTTGTATGGGGTTCAATGGCCAATTGCTTGGCTAACCCTCGAATCTCCTGTTGAAGACGAGGGATATGATTGAACTGGGCCTGGACAGCATGGATATATTGAGCAAATAAAGGCTCGAACTCAGCCGTAACTTCCTGGGAGGTGTGTGTAGTCATAATAGTCAAAGATACTTATTGTCTTCGCAAGTAAACGGCGAAAAACACCCAAATTAACCGGGAAATACACCCTAAAATTACAATGATGATAATAGGTTGCTAGTCTGGGCTAGACAGTGCCAGTTTATAAAAGTTTTGACCCGTATAGCACAGAAACAGAGGTAATTGAAGGCGCTAATAGGTTACGACTTGGTAAAGCTTATAAAGAGCTATGATTTTCTTATACACTTTGCCCCTGTATTCGCATCGGCATAATAGTTAAACTGTCCCTCAACTAGTTTGGCAAGTAAAAATATACCTATATAAACCGTAGGCTCAGATTCTGTGCCGATAGGAGCAATCTACCCGAGCGGAGACTATCCGTTTGGGTCTCAATGACACTACCGAAACTCGCTTCGTTTGCTTATCTTTACCCCTGACACTACCCCCGGGGCCGACTGCATGCACCAAAACCATTCGCTGTGCCATGCCCGGTATTATCAAACCCGAAGACATTTTTGATTTCCAGGGCTATCACGCCCAACTCCAGGCCCTCGATGCCGCCGGAGCCGACTGGGCCCAGCATACGCTGGCCTGGTTGCAGCGCATCCGAGCGGCCTATCAGGAGGCCGCCCGCCAACTCATTCCCCTCAAGGAGGATTTAGCCAAACTCAGCGTTACCAAAGACGGGGCCGATCGCCAGCTTGTCGACTATATCCAGAAAATCGGCCAGGTCGGTGCCAAACTGGAAACAGCCCGCAAAGCCGAAAAAGACCTGACCGAGGCCCAGCAACTCAACGGGCAGGTGGTCACCGAGCTGACGGCTAAACTGGCCAGCCTCTTCCAACGCTATCAGGCCCTGGACCCCACCCAGAAAGACTACCAGAAGCAGCAAAAAGCCATTCTCCAGGAGGTCAAAACCGTGACCCGCGCCATCGATGCCCAGAGCAAAGCCCTCCAGGTGGCGAAATCGACCATCGTAGCCGCCGAAAATTCCTACCTGGGTCTCAAGAAGCAAACGGCCGATCTCAAAAAACAGCTCGACTCGCTGGATAATGCCTACGACCGAACCACGGGCAAAATCAATCAGAACAACCGGGCTGCGGTGGCCCTCAATCAGCAGTACCAGAAGAATATCAGCCTGCTGACCAAGATTGAGCAGGGCCAGCGGGTCTATTCCCGCAATGTGGGCAATTACCCCTCGGTGGGCGGGGCGGTAGGCGGTCTGGCCGGTAAAGCCGTCGGTACGACGCTGGCGCTGGCCGGGCTGGATACCGGTGTAGCGGCCCTGCAAAAAATTGGCGAGGTAACGCTTCAGTTCGATTCGCTGGACTCGGCCCTGAAAGTGGTCTCCAATGACACGGCCGTCTTTACCCAGCGGCAGGCGATGCTCCAGCGGGTTTCGGATGATCTGGGCCAGGACCTCTCGGTGGTTGAAAAAAGCTACACCAACCTGACGGCTTCCAGCAAAGGCACGCGGCTGGAGGGGGAGGCCACTGACAAGATTTTTACCTCGGTGGTCGGCACGATGGGCCGGCTCAAGAAGTCCACCGAAGACACCGACGGGGCCCTGCTGGCCATTGCCCAGATGATGTCCAAGGGCACCATTCAGAGCGAAGAGCTGCGGGGGCAACTGGGTGAACGCATACCGGGGGCGTTCAACATCATGGCCCGCGCGCTGGGGGTAACCACCACCAAGCTAGGGGATATGCTCAAGAACGGGGAAGTGTTGGCCTCCGAGGCTCTGCCTAAGTTTGCCGCTGAACTAGAAAAGACCTTTAACCCCAATCATGAACGCCGGGTAGAGGGCCTGGCGGCTAATCTGGCCCGGCTTCGCAATGAAGGGGTCGAATGGGTAAAAAGCCTTGATATCGGGGATAAACTCGGTCAGTTCATTGGTTTGATTACTTCCGCTTCCCGCTCGGTTCGCAACCTGTTTAGTGATACGCAATTATCCGCGCAGGCGTTCGCTGATCAGTCCGATAAGGTGAACAGTCTCGAATCCAGTTTAGCGCCTTTGCTTTCCCGCTATGACGAACTCCAATCGAAGTCAAGCCTGACAGCCAAAGAGCAGAAGGAGCTACAGGGGATTGTCAATGAGATGGCGGGGATCGTGCCCGCTGCGGCAACGGGCTTTGATCAGTACGGCAATGCGCTTGATGTTAACAAATCCAAAGTGATGGCCTTTGCCCAGGCCCAGCGTGAGTTGAATGCCGAGCTGAACAAGCAGGTCATTGCTGAGCTGAAAACCGATGCCTACAAGAACATTGGTCGTATCAACGCCAATCAACTCACGCTTCAGCGCGGCAAAGAAACTCAGCACATCGGCATGGGGGTCAACATTGAGGCCAATGTCAACCCGCAGCGGGCCAAGCAACTGGCCGACCAGAATAAGCAATACACCCAGGAGGCGATTGCCTCGGCCCGGAAGCTGATGGCTGCGGGGGGTGAGGTCGATGGGGCACTGCGAGGGTTCATTGAACGTTCGGGCGATTTTGAAGCCAAACAACTGCTGCTCATCGATGACTACAACAAGAAGATCGCCCAAAAGCAGGCCGAAGCGGCCGTAGCGTTTCAGCGGGGAGAGAAGAGTAAATGGGAGGCTACCATCAAGGAAGCCACCAAACTCAAGGATCAACTCAACAAGATCCTCTATCCGACAACGGCCACCCAGTCTACCGCCAATGATAAGCCCCAGGTCAAACAATCCGAAATCGACAAGCGGCTGCGGGAGGCCCTGGGCAAGTCGCAGGCCGGTTCGGAGCAAGCGCTGGCCAGTCTGAGTAACCAGCGGCAGGATGGGTTGCTGGATGAGCAGACGTTTATTGAGCAGCGGCTCAAGCTGACCCTGGAGGGCCTGGCTGAACGGCAGGCGTTACTGGAAAAATACGGCAAACAGGAGACCAAAGACTACCTGGCCATTCAGCAGGCCAAGCTCAAGGCCGATACCGACTACAAACGGGCTCAGCTCCAGCTTGATCTGAAGACGAGCAAAAGCAATACCGATGCCCAGGTGTCGGCGATCGAGGTGCAGCATGGTGAAGGGGGGCTATCGGCGATGGATTACGTCGAGCAGCGGCATAAGGCGCTTCAGGCGGGGTTGGAGCGGGAACTGGCGATTCTGAAGGAAGCAGGGCAGGCGGAAAGTCAACTCTACCGGGATACCCAAACCCGGCTGACCGAGGAACAGACTGATTATCTGCGCAAACGGCTCAAAGCCGAGCAGAAAGCCTGGAACGAGGAGCTCGAGCAGACCAAAGACGCCGTTAAGGCCGTCAATGCGACACTGGGGGCCGATTACCAAGAAAAGCTCCAGGCCCTGGAGCGGTATTATGCCGAAAAGCAGCGTACGGTTCAGTTGGATGTGGCCAAAGGCAAGCTGACGCCAACCGAGGGGGAAGCCCAGCTCTATGCCCTGCAACTGGCGCAGTTGCAGGAATCGCTGCGGGTGACGGAGGAAACCTACCACAAAGACAGTGATCTGAGCAAGGGTCTCTACGATAGTAAGATCGAGCAGCTTAAAAACTATCGGGATTATGCCATGCTCAATGCCCAGGAGATGGAAGCGGCTAACAAGGCCATTGCCGAACTGGAAAAGGCGCGGGACGCTGAGCAACTGGAGCTCAAAAAGAAGTTCAACAAAGAGCAGGCCGAGAATGGCATGCAGCAGAGTGATCTGGAAACGGATCATGAGCTAAAAAACATCGAGAAGGCCAAACAGAAACGGGATGAACTACTGAAGCTGGGGGCTGATTTCGCCAGCAAACTGGGAGAAACGACCTTCGCCCTGGTTTCGGGCAACTACGAACGGGAAAGCCAGCAGTTAGAAGCCCAGCACGACAACGAGCTAAAGCTGGCGGGGGACAATGCGGATGCCAAGCAGAAGATTGAGGAGAACTACGCCAAACGCAAAGCCGAACTAGCCCGCAAGCAGGCGATTGCCGACCGGGAGCAGGCCCTGTTCAACATTGCCCTGTCGACGGCCATGGGGGTAGCCTCGGTACTGTCGACCGGTGGCGGCACCCACTACGCCGATCTGGGTATTTCGGCGGGCATTCTGACCGCGTTCGTTATTGCCACGGGGGCCCTGGAAGCCGCTGCGGTGCTGGCCAAACCGCTACCGGCCTACAAAGACGGCAAGCTGGCCAGCGATACCTATTCGGGTCTGGCCCTGGCGGGGGAGGCCGGGGCCGAGCTGCTCATCGACCGGGAAGGCTATAGCCAGGTCTTCGACAAACCGACCCTGTTTACCACCCAACCGGGGGACCGGGTCTTCACGGCCACCGAAACGGCGGCACTGATGGCCTCCTGGCGGCAACCGGCGATGGGGGATTCCTGGCAGCAGGCCATCCAATGGAATCAGCAGACGGCCGATACGCTTCAGCGCAGCCGCCAGGCGGGGGCTCAGTTGAGTGTACAGCAGGCCATGGCCACGGCTCCGGCCGCCATGACGCCCCGGCAGTTTCAGGCGGCCTTCCTGGCGGCCTGGGAACAGGCCCCCCGTCAGGAAACCCATATCGATTTCGAGGGCATGAAAGAGGGCATTCGCCGTCACCTGCATTGGCAGGAACGGGTTGAAAAACGCAATCGTTTCTGGTAACTTAATCACCCTAGTCTATGCTTACCCTACCGGTTAGTGAAGCGCTGACGCTTCGCTTGTATGATTCGATTAAAGAGCTGCCTACCTGGCTGCACCTGGAAGCGCGGCAGTACGCCATTCTCCAGTCGGCGCTGGCCACCACGGCCGAGGAACTTTCCCGCCGTGGGGAGCGGCTGGCCCTGCTGGAGCAGTACGGGCTGAAGGCCGAGCACCAGTTAGAAAGCTACAATTACCAGCTCTCGGCGCGGCTGTTGGCCGAGGGTTACAACCCCTACGAACTGGAATGGGCCTGCTACCTGCAGGCGATCAATGACAGCCCGCTTGGGGATTATTCGGAGGATGAGCTGGTGGCGCGCCTAACGAGGCTGAAGCAGCAGGGGCTTGCTGGCTCGGTTATCGAGTCCTCGCTGGCTTCGATTAAGCAGCGGCTGCTGGTCGAAACCAAACGGTATTATCCCCGTCGGCTGGGCAGCGGTCACTACAACCAGCTTCAGCGGCAGAAGAGCTACGCCCTGGCGCTGGCGGCCTACTATGAGTCAGCCAGTGAAGCGGCCGTTCAGGCCCTGGAGGGGGCGCTGCTAAGTGTGCTCCGTTCGGAGCCGCCGGTTAACCTGCTGGACGGTCCGGGCAACGGGCTGGTGAGCCTGGAGAAGTCGCAGTTTCGGCTCTACACGAGTTTATCCGAAAGCGGCTGTCCGGCCCCGGATCAGCTATCGGTCTATGCCTTCTACGGCTGGATCGAAGTACTCGAAGAACGTTACGAACGCCAGCAGGCGGCCTTACATAAACCCAACAGCAACTAACTCACATAAACTATACAATGTACATGATCAGTGAATCAGCGATGCAAGTGATTGACCAGTTTGGTCAGCAGGAGGGGGCGCGGCTAGAGCGGGCCGCTTATCAGGAGACGGTGGGGCAACTTCGGCGGGTGTTGAGCCAGCTACTAGCCCAGGAGCGGGTAAGGGAAGCGGATTTACTGGCCCTGGAGGGGCTGCTACCGGGCACGCTGGGGCTGTTGGCCGACGCCAGCGGCCAAAGCGCGGAGGCTTTTGGGGCGCAGTTGCGGGCGGGTCTGGTGCTGTCGTACCAACTACGGAAAGGCTTGGAGGGGTTGCGCTCGGTTTGCGGCTGAGCAGCGGCAGGGGCCACAAAAAAGCATGCGGATGGGGGCTAGGCAATCCGCTCGGAATTGGGTACCTTAAGGCAGTAAACAACCCGGATTTTTATGGCCCGTTTTCTGCGATTTCAACTCTACGGCGACCCCGGCCGTAGCCACTATTCCCCCCTTCATGCCGACATCGAAGTAGCTGATGCCCCCGCTCTGGGGTATGGGCAACCGGTTCGGGTAGGGGATGAGGGGGAGGATCCGGCCCGCTGGCCCGAGTACGTGGTGGCCCATCTGCTTCATTTGAAACAGGAGGCTGATGCTTTAATGCCCGGCCGGAATCACATCATTTACGAAGTCTACCTGGCGCGGCCGGAGCAGTGGCCATTGTTTGATGTCCCCGAATCGTTTAAGCAAGTCAGCGAGGGAGACGAATTATGGTAAATCGAAGGTATCGGCCTCCTCAAATGACCATGTTCTAGATCGCTGCTCCGGGCCATGAATGCCCCTGTAGTACCCTGCGGTAAATTGCCTGGCCTTAGCGACGGTGGCAAGCTGGCAAAACACGGTGGCAAACCGTTTTGCCAGCTTGCCACCGTCCGCTGAATAGTAATTAAGCCTGATTCGTAGCTGCTTTATTGGGGCCGGGCGGTTGAGTTAAAATTCGTAGCGTGGTACGAATTTAGGCCCTCATCGGAATCCGGTTTCGCTACTAGCCTGTGGCTAAGCTTAGCGGCTGTTTTAAAAATGTTGTCGATTTGCTGTCACTGGCGTCACTCTCGTCATAAAGGGGAGCCAGGACCGAACGTGTCCCAAATTAACCGGCATTTAGTAGGGCGGTAAAGCAACTGTATAGATCAATTAACTAGTATCAACTCTACTCATCAGTGAGACCCTGTTTTCGCAAAATTCAGATTGCGCATGGGATCGGTCGTTCGGGTATGAGTGCCGGGCCGGTGTCTTGAAGCAGGGTGAACTCGCTGGCTAGAAAGCGGGAAACCGCCTGATAAATAAGTAAAGGCAGTATTACCCGTTGTTACCAGCGATTAGCGACCTAGAAATAAGTCGTTTGCAGGTACTCCCGTAGCGAAGTTGGCTTGCGACCCAGTAGACGTTCGAGGGTATCGCTCGTGCCAGCCAGCATGCCCGCTTTGGCGGCCGCACCCCACTGGGCTAAGAAGGTGGCCACGACTTCAGGGAAGCCAGCGGCTACTTTCTGAGCGATGTAAGGCGCTAGCTCACTGTTTTGGTAGGCGATAGGCCTGCCCGCTAACGAGGAGAATTCACGGGCGATGTCGGCAAACGAATAGGCTTCACTCCCCGACAGAGTATACTCCTGGTTGTCGTGTCCTTCGCTGGTCAGCAGGGAGGCTGTGGCAGCGGCTAGCTCGGTCCGCTTAACGAAAGCGATCTTGCCATCGCCCGCCGGGAAACGGATCTCGGTGTCCGGCACCTCGTTACCAATCAAGTATCCAAGACCTTCAAAGTAATAGCCGTTTTTGAGAATGGTATACACCAAGCCAGACGCTTTGAGGTAGGCTTCCGTGGCCAGGTCGCTTTCGGTAACCTCAGGCATGACAAAATCAGTGCTGCGCTGGATGCTAGTGTAAAAAAGATGCTTCACCCCGGCTTGCACCGCAGCATCGATAACATTGCGGTGCTGGCGCATCCGGTCGGTAAAGGCCACGGCCGAAACCAGCAGCACCTTCTCGATGCCCTGAAAGGCCTGCACCAGCGCGGGGTAGTCAACATAATCGGCTTGCCGCACGTCAATGCCCTGCTTCATCAGATCGGTGGCTTTACTGAGATTGCGCACCAGGGCAGCAATTTTTGTGGCTGGGGTGGTTTTGAGCAAAAAGTCGATGGTTTGGTGGCCTAGCCCACCAGTAGCTCCCGTTACTAGAATCATAGTAAAATGAAATAAAAATCCGTGTATATTTACTTGCTATTTGCAAGTGCAAATGTAATCTAATTCACTTGCGAATAGCAAGTAATGACACAATCTATTTATTATGAAAGCATTTAAACAGAGGTCTACTTGTCCTATCAGCACAGCACTCGATGTGCTGGGGGATAAATGGAGCCTGCTCATTCTGCGGGATATAGTGTTTGCGGGGAAGTCTACTTATGGGGAATTTCAACAGTCAGCGGAAAAAATGGCGACTAACGTGCTGGCCGACCGCCTGGCGGTGCTGGAGTCGCAAGGCCTCTTAAGCAAGGCTGTGGCTATGGATAAGAAATCGAAGTTCACCTACCGCCTGACCGAAAAAGGAGTTGATACGATTCCCATTCTTATGGAACTCCTATTGTGGGGAAGCCAGCATGGGCCCAGCGTTGTCGAGGCTGGCTTGCTGGAAGAACTTCAGGCTGGGAAAGAGTCGGTCGTTGCGAAGTACCAACGGCTGGCTCGTGAAAAGGCCCTGGCCTAACCAGGGGTGGTGCGCCCAGGTGGCTTGCCTTATATTTCCCATTTTCGACCTGGTAAATACGCTGGACGGGTTGGGGATTCCGTCCGGTATCAAATTGATTGGTTAATTGGTTGTTCTCCTTCTATGAACAGTCTCAGAAAAAGGCTCAAACTTGAGACGGGGAGCTTTCATGAATCTGCTTCTCCAATGGGACGTTTAAAAAGACGGTAGTTAGCCTGACGTTTCGTACTTTGGCTATCATATAGAAAATTATACAACTGGTCAGATCTAGTTTGTGACGAGAGAATGAAGAAAATACTTTTAGCCATTTTAACCTGCTGGTTGGTTGGCGAACGGGCCGCGAAAGCTCAAATTATGGTAGGGAGCATTAATGTTGACAGTCTGGATATTCAGTACATTGAGTTAATTGGCTTTAATCGATCTAATTGGGAAGCTAGTGTCTGGATTGACTTCGGCCGGAATTATAATGCTAGTAAATCAAGCGAGTTTTTGAAGCCCATTAACGATCATGAAAGGGTACGTTTTGCTTCTGTCGTTGAAGCGCTGAACTATGTTTATAAAAATGGCTGGGAGTTAGTAAACGTGTATATACCATCCCCTAATGCTCCTGGCCAGTTTCATGATGCTCCTCGCCATTATGTATTACAGCGGAAAAGTCAAGCTGTAAAAAGAATTGACTAACTGATGTTATTTGTTTTAGTTTAACATATTGCCAGTGGCTGTTGCAAAAATCGGTAGAGGGTTGAAAAAACAATTTCGGTGGGCTATTTTCGAGACAAAACCTGGCAGTATGGGCCACGTAGGTTGAGCTTAGCAACCCACTCTCAGACTTTTGCAACAGCCACGCCACTTATACAACAGGATATATGCATAAGATACTAATATTAGTATGTACGATTTGTTTGATTACACATGTGACCAATGCTCAGTTAGTTCCTTCAACTAAAATTCATTTTTATAATGCAATAGCTCTTTTAGAAACAGAAATACGGACGAGCGTTAATCAGAAAAAGCCTATAGTAGTAAAGCCTAATACGTGGGCTATCATTCAACTGACTGGTGATAGCTTAGGATTTGCTATTAACAACAAGACTTACTTTGTCCATTTCTCTCCCAAAACTCAGCATTACTTCATAGCTCAGAAATGTAATGGTACGCTTCCTACAGTAGCTAAAATATCCGAACAAGAATTTGTCTTGACGGTAGGAATTAACTCTGCTAAAGGTCCCGATAGTTACACACTCCGAAAGTCCTCTAATTAAACTTTTGCTAGAAATATGTTTTAAAAGCATAGTTATAAGGCTTATTTTTATCTCATAACATAATTCATAGTTATAAAACTGACTATAAAAAGTACAAATACCATCCACCTTTATAAATGGACAAGGTTTGTACTTTTTATAGTTGTACACTTAACGTTTTGCCGTAAAACTTCCGCTTAAGCCAGCCTTTTGACCTTGATATGTTGAGTAGGTACCTACACTGATATAATTGGGATATGCCGCTTGAGTGTCATTGACAATATATCCCCCTCCTTTATTTTCAAGTGCCGTGAATTTGATAAAGCCTTTATTGCTTATGTCGCGAGACAATTCGCAATAAAAGGTATCGTCGAAGAAGACTTCTCCACTTTGTTTTCTAAGCACAGTATGGATGTTGGCACTAAGGGCATCAAGCTTTTGAATCGTTATTTGGCCTATTTGGGCTGAGTCTTTTGGGTTATATGTACCCGTTGTTTTACCCGAGCTGTAATACGTAAGATTTGCTTCAGTAATGGCATAGGTTCCTTCTATTTGCTTTGCTAAATCAGGAAAAACTTCCTTTTTACGACAAGAGCCTATCCCTATAAAAAGCAGGAAGGCAACCAATAACTTGATGGCGTTCACGTTGGTAAGAGTTTATTTAAAACGGTAACGTTACAGTATTGGTGAGTGTATATTTATAATTCAAAAATATTACAATGAGCCTACTTGGTTGAATTAGTATTATTCTAGGTTTGGTTTTATAACTAATCTTATTTTATATGAAAAAAGATTCTTTTGTAAGAAGGGAATGAAGACATCAAGTCTTGTAAAAGTTATAACTACAAAGCTTTATATAGTGGGCAAAAATTTCACTCAATTGTTCTTAAAATGCAGGGGAGAATACCATTATCCTTTGCCAACTTATAGTTGATAAAAAGAGCCATCTTCTGGAAGCGATTGTAGTATCGGCTGTTGCCACCTACTGGTACGAAGCCATCATTAATAGCCTCATGAGTTAGGTTTCCAAGTGTTGATGGACGCTCATCCCAAGCGATCTCACTAACACGTTCATCACTTTTACGTACCCGAATGAGAATCTGTGTGCTATCATTGCCTCTTCCAAAAGCGTAAATGGTGCTTTCAGGTCTTTCCTTGCTGGACGTTATTTTAAATCGTTCCATACCAAGTATACTCACCACAGTTGCTTTATGCTTTGAGAGTAGTCCCTTCAACTCATGATAGTTCAGGATTTGCTTGGCTTCAACTGTCTGGGCTTTTGAGGGACAAAAAGCTGACAATAAAATTAAAGAAGTCGTCAGAAGCAGGTACTTGGTTGTCAAAGATTTCATTTGTTGTATAAGTGGCGTGGCTGTTGCAAAAGTCTGAGAGTGGGTTGCTAAGCTCAACCTACGTGGCCCATACTGCCAGGTTTTGTCTCGAAAATAGCCCACCGAAATTGTTTTTTCAACCCTCTACCAATTTTTGCAACAGCCACTATGAATATGTTAATGAAATATTAGAAGAATAGCCTGAGTCTGCTTTGATTCTAACAAGTAGAAAAGTGCAACAAGCTGAAAATCAAACTGAATTAGGCTAGCAGCTTGTTACACTTTCTACAACTCAAACTAAACTTCTCAATTATTAGGGCCTCTTAGTCAATAGTTCGGCCAATTTTATTCCTAACGCTTCACCTCGAATATTTTTGGCAAGAACTTTTCCGTCAGGACCAATTAAGACGTTTTGAGGAATCACTTGAATGGCATATTGCTTTACAATTTCTGAGTCCCATTGTTTTAACTCCGAGACATGAGTCCAGTCAAGATGGTCTTTATGGATAGCTTTTAGCCAAGCTTCTTTACCCCCGGGCTTATCCAAGGAAACGCTTAATATGGTAAAATTTTTGTCCTTATACTGCTGGAATGTCTTGACTAAATTCGGATTTTCAGCCCGACAAGGACCGCACCAACTCGCCCAAAAATCAATCAGCACATATTTCCCCCGGAAGCCACTTAGAGAGATGGCTCTGCCCAAAGTATCAGGTTGAACAAATTCAGGAGCCGTTGCCCCAACCGAAGTGGCTTGAAGAACAGCCAGGGTTTTAGCGTACTCTTGGCCTGGTTTGCTGGTTTTGACTGTCTCTAGAAGTCGGCTGAACAGAGGTTCCACTTCCGAAAATTCTGGAGCAAACCAATCTGTATAGTCTTTCAACACATACAGACTTAGCATAGACGCAGGGTTTTCTTGAATAAACTGGGCTTTCAGTTTACGCTCCTGAGCTGAGATCGCATCACTGCGCTTTTCGAAACGCTCTTCAAAGTCCTTCTCTTTTCTCTGCTCTGGTGTAGCTGCTTGGTACTCCTTGCGTAGCATAGCCATCTGCTGATCCGTAGATTTGAGTAATTTTTTGATTTTCAGATGATCGCTGTTCATTGGTGATCCACTAACCACCGCATTTTGAATGGAGTCAGGACTGGTCACCGAAATAGTACCGGGTTCCAAATAGAAACGGATCGCTGTTCGATCAATAAATAGCCAAGCATAATGGGGTTGATCGATTGCTCCAGTGATGAGAAATCGCCCATTCTGGATTTGGGCGGAATCGGAATGTACGGTCTTCCCCACGATATAGCGCACATAAGCCGTGGCCGTTGGGTTAACCTTTCCTAGTTTTCCCTCAATCTTGTATACGTTACCCTGAGCCCGAAGCAGAGACGAAGTAAGCAGCAATGAAATCAGTAGAAAAGGTCTCATGATAAACTGTTGTATAAGTGAGGTGGCTGTTGCAAAAGTCTGAGAGTGGGTTGCTAAGCTCAACCTACGTGGCCCATACTGCCAGGTTTTGTCTCGAAAATAGCCCACCGAAATTGTTTTTTCAACCCTGTACCGATTTTTGCAACAGCCACCACACTTATGTTATGTGAAATAATTGCCAATGGGGTATCTGTGTAACCGGCTGCTCAACTGTCTTTTATCCAAAGTTTAATATGGACAATTACCCCAATCTGGGTGAATTAATGATTTCGATATCCGTGCTTTCTGAATACCTTTCTTTTCCGATACTAGGACTTTCAACACTGACTCGTCAACATTCTTCCAGGTACAAATCATACCGCTGTAAATGTCATTTTCGATCCCTAGTTCATGTACATCTTTCCCGTACCAGATGGCATACTTTAACTCTTTACCGGCTTCGGGAAACTGATAAGCTACTTTATAATAACCTTTATCAATCTCGTCGTATTTACTAAGTATAAGCTTTAATACTTCTTGCTCAGCACTAAGCCGACTAGGAAAATAACCAAGACTATGATACCCATCAATATCACAACCTAAAGTGACGAATGATAAGAATAACAATGATATTACAATGAATCGCATGTTGTATAAGTGAATGTTATGTTAACCCAATCTATCAAAACCGATGCATTATCTGCATTTGTAAGCCTATTTGATAAGAATGATAATACGAATAGGTTGGGTGAGATTGTACATTGTACTGGATTGTTGGCTGAGCAACAATTGACAGATGGCTTTTTAGATTATAGATGGCTCCGATTCCAACCAAGGGTGTAATTATTAAAGCTTTCCCAAACTTAACCGGCACTTCTTGGCCATTGCCTTCTAAATCAACGTAACTAACGCTTCTAAAGTCTAGTGAAGTACCAATCGTAAAATAAGGTGAGAGCCGGCCAGTAGACGACTGATAATTCACCAACAAAGGCACCTTATAGGCATTGGTCAAGGGATGACTGTAGTGATAAGGTATCTGAGCAGCAATGCCATTTATATCAAAATGAGTTGTACCCGATAAGCCATGAGTGGCCCAGATACCTGTCGAAGCAGACCATTTTGGAGAAAAGTTATACCGAGCTGACAGACCTAACATATAGTTAAGTCCATGCGAAGATGCGGTAACGACTGTATTTGGTGATTGGGTGTTTGAGTCGGGGAAAGGTAGAGTCGAACTATAATCCGTATGGGTGTAAATGGGGGCTAGGCTGATTGACAAAGCGAATTTGGTTTGCCCAAAGGTTGAATTGATGGTTCCCAGAAAAAGGAATCCGGTAATGCCAAGGTAGATCCATGTTTTCATCGTCGTTAAGGAGTAAATTCTGTTGTATAATCACCTATATGTTAGCTAATCTACCGAAATTTCTGTTTCAGGGGCAAAATCTCAGAAATTATTCCTGCCTGAGACAAAGCAACACTCGCTATGAATAGGTATCATTAAAAGAGGATCGGCTATTGACTTACTTTTGTAGCCGCTGCGGCCGCTTAAGGCTGCCTGGCAGATGAGTTTATTTTTTCGGGACTGAGCCAGGCCATCGGCAAGCGCTGGTTAACGAACAGAGATTACACTCGTTTTATAGATGCAATCTTTCTAACCAACAAGGAGAAAGTATTACACCTTCTGCCATATCTACACTAGGGAAGGCTAAACGTGTCCCAAATTAACCGGGGTAGAGGCTAATCGGTTTACAGCCCGAACTCGACCAAACCAACTGATAAAGAACGAGTAGTAAGATAAAGTGTCCCAAATTAACCGGGTTCGATAATCGAGATCAATAGCCGAAACTGCCCCAAATTAACCGAGGTGCCAGAACGATTATTGACTAAAACTGTCCCAAATTAACCGGGTCTACACATAAAAAGTGTCCCAAATTAACCAGGGTAGCCGGTTAATTTGGGACACTTTTAGTGCTCTAATCGGGTAGCCTTCTGGCCGGTATACCCCCGACTTGGGGGCAATCTGTCAGCCAGAGCCGTCGGCCCAAAGACGACCTTATTCCTTTACCGTCCCTGGGCCGACAAGCTACGGCTTACTCACCCAGCCGAACGATTTCAGCCTCAATATTGGCAATGCGCCGGTCACAGTAGCCGATCCGAGAATCATCCGGGTTAGCCGCCACTAGCTGCTGCTTTAGCTCCTGCCAGGCGGCTAGCTGACGCTGGTTTAATTCGAGCGGACTGATTGGAGCGGATGCGTGTTGATTTTCCATGGGCATAAACAGGGGGTTTTAAGGACCGGAATAACCCGGCCCGGTTGGTTGAAAAATTGAGATTGGGGTAAGCTTTTGGCGACCGATGGACGGCGGCTAGTTGTACCGTCATAGCCGCCAGTAAGAACCAGAGACCGGCCGCTAGCCGCTGGCGTGTGGCATGATCGATCATAAAATGGAGGGTTATCGGCTGTTTTCGACTTGAGATTTTCCGTAAAGCATTGCCCATCAGATACTATAAGGAATTGACGGATAGCCCAGCCAGGACTATAAGGAATTCCCCTATAGGGGCAGCGGGTACTATCAGGAATTCACTTATAGTCTGGCAGCGCTATCAGGAAATGGCTTATAGTCTCCCTGCCTGACTGGCAAAGCCGTCCATCAGGCAGGGTACGAGGAGGCTATGAGTGTTGGCTACTCCTCCCGGTAGGTAAGCTCAGCGCTCACAATGGCGTAGATCTTCTCCAGGTGGCCGCTGCGTTCGGCCACGTCCAGCCAACTTTCCCGATCCGATCGCTTATGGGCCCGGATGTTTACCCGATACAGGTAAAAAAGTCGGTCATAGACCCGTCGCCAGATGTCCTGCTGTTTGAGGTTGTTGACCCGGCAGTAGCCATTGACAATGCGCTGGATCTTGATGCGGGTTGTTTCGATTGGCAGCGGCTCGGTGGAGCGGGGCACGTCGAGCAGCGAGCGGGCGGCCTGCTGCTGGGCATCGAGCACCTGTTTGAGTTGCTGCTCCAGATCGGCAAGGCGCTGTTCTTGATGACGTATATAATCACTCGGTAACGCCGTTAGTTGACGTAGCTTTTTTTCGGCATCGATGAAATACTGCCTGGCTTGTTTGCCTTTGGCGTTGCGTTCGACCATTGATAGCTCCTTAGCCATATCCAACGTCAAAGCATAATCCAATTCAGGGCGGCCCCCTAATGGGTTTTTCCCATTTTTGGGAAAAACCTCTAGAGTGGTTAATGAACTATAGTCCTGACCTTCCACAAAGCCAAACTCATTGATGCGCCGTTCGATCCAACTCGCAAACTTTGTTCTGACCTCTAAAAAAGCGTGCAGTTCACGGGCAGATACCACCGGCAAGCCTTGGCCGCCGGTGGTAATGGTGATTAGTTCCTGCATGACTTAATGAGCCAGGGAAAAGGTTATTGCAGAAGGAAAATCCAGATAGTGCCGGTCAAGCTCGCTCTTCGTTACGCCATCATCCAGACCCCGCTCGCCGTGACTCCAGTAGGCGTAGCTCATATTCAGATCATCGAAGAACAATAGGTAATCGAGTAGCTCTACGCCAAACACCTCTAACCCCGCAGCCAGTCGGTTCATTTCCTGCGCTTCGAGCTTGCCGAGATGATGCTCGCTTGAGTGGCGGGTGGAGGCTAGCAAAACCCGGTCGGCATTCAGCGCCAGTGCCTGCTGCATCAGGGGCCGGGTTTCCGACTCATAGCAAACTAGCGTCGATTCTTCGGGAGCCAATCGGTCGGTGTAGGCCGCTAGCCAGACCAAACCCACGATGGCCTCGCCCCGCAGCAGCAAACCGTAATGGGTCTCCTGGTAAGCGGCAACTTTGGGCGTGAAGGCTCTAAGCAGGGCGATACCGTCAAGCACCGTGTTGTAGTGTACGGGCTGGGCCTGTAGGCGCTGGGTTAACTGAGCGGCCAGATCGGCGGGATAAAGCCCGAAGAGGTCAGCGTACTGAATAATAAACTCCTCGGCGGAGATCAGCGGCCGGGCGCTGTTGGGTTGCCGATCGTACTCGACAAGTGAGCCCGCAGGGGTGTTTTGAGCCGTCTGGCCCCAATTTGTTGCGCAGCCGAAGCTGGCGGTGTACTTTTGCACCGTAAACATGAGAACGAAAGTTTGATTGTTGTACATCGCCCCTCTGCTGTCGTCTGCCAGGATTCTCAGCATTGGGGTTTTTATTTGGGCTATCAATCAGTTTGCTTACTTCGCTAGACAACCTGCTTAAGGTACTATGTAGCTTTTCTGCCACTCATTGATAGTACAATATTACACTAACTTTCTATTTATAGCAAGTGTTATATCAAAAAAATATTCTATTTATAGAAAGTCACTTTTATCTGCATATCCAACGCATCCGCTACTCTTTTTAAAGTTTCAACTGTTAGGTTTTGCTTACCGCTTTCATACTTATTGACCGTAGGTTCACCAACTCCTATTTTCTCACCCAATTCTTTTTGGGTGAGCCCTTGTTCCATTCGAGCCTTCCTGATTAAACTGCCTATTTCGCTTCTAAAGGTTGCCATTCGAGTTGATTACGGGTATAAAGATAGTATTCTGGCTTCTATATATGGCAAGATACATTCGGTTTTCTAATAGATATGTGAATTCTTTTAGTTTTTGGCGAAATTTATCATTTGTCAGTAATAAATAACCGTTAAGGTAATAAGCGGATCCGGGTTACCCTATGACAGTAATCAACCAGCTAAAAGGGCAATAGAAACTACTGATTAACTGCAACCAGAGGACGCGGCATTGCCTGTTCGGTTGTATGTCTGGTTATTGATTCACCGTGTCCGCGTCAACGGTTTGTTTCGGCTACGCAGCTAAAAAATCTGTATAACACCGACCGCCAATCGTTCGACAACTTAGCAGGGCGGTTTCTGACAGACAAACAGGCCAGGGCCGAGCTCGACAACCAATGCTATTACATGGCTCATAACAACCGCAACACCTACACCAATCAATTCAATAATCCGCTACGAATGGTAAAGAAGTATCAGCGTAGTGAGTCAAGACAAATGTTGCTCTTTCCCGTTAGTCAGATGGTTAAACTCACTGACAACACACAGGCGGGGATTGAGTACCGGAAAGGAACGTGGCACGAAGTAGAGTTTTAAGCTATTGTCCCAAATCAAGCAAATGCAGGATGCTGTTTATAGGCGTTCAACTGTTCTACGGCTATGGCCACATGGCGTTCCTTGATTAATCGTTTCTTACGGTCTGACCAATTTTGTAGACGTGCAAACACGTCTTCAACCGATGTAATTCCTTCCTGTGCCTGAATAAAATCGACCGACGCTAATACTTCCAGCGATAGGGCCGACTGAAAACCAGTAATTAACGTCAGTAGATTCTTGAGCCGTTGACGCTGTTCGGGCTGTAGGCTGTTATTAACGTAATCCCTTACTTCATCTAATTTATCATAGCGTAGCTGGAGCGATTCAAACGCCTTTATTTCGTTTTGCTCCATACCCATCATGTAAACCCCATTCAACTTGTATAATACGTGCCCTACTTCACTGGCATAAGGCCCGTAGTGATGAGGTTTAAAATTGAGCCGCAAATTTTCGCCTAGCCGTTGAAGAAAATAGGCTAATTTGTTGGCGACAAACAGGCTCGCGTGTTCTCCCATACTTTCATACGCAAACAGCGCATAGAGCAACATGGCCCGTGCGGGCGAGAGTTGGACCGTTTTTTTAGTTTCCTGTTTCTGTAAAACCTGTTTAATGGCTTCGTTTGGCTCGAAAATAAATACCTCAATCGGTAAACTACCTAAGTATTGTTCCATCATTGGGCGTACTTTCTCCCACTTTAATCCACCATTGCCACATCCTAACGGCGGAATAGCAATACGTTGAATCGTTTCCTGTTCAATAACACGAACCAATTCCTGTAGACCGGCCTCAATGTATGCGTAGCTCGAACGCTGTTTCCAATCGGTCTTGGTAGGAAAATTGATAATTATCTTCTCACCATTGATTGAGGTTTCCCGTACTACCAATAATTTCCCCGGCTGAAGTTCCCCCGTCTTACAGGCATCTTTATAGCGTTTGAAGTTGAGCGGAAAACGTTCTTTAAACTGTAAGGCAATACCTTTCCCCATGACCCCCACCGTATTAACGGTATTAACGAGTGCCTGAGCATCGGAGCTTAATAGATCGCCTGTTATAAAATGAATCATTAGTAATAAAACCTGTTACCTGGGTTGATATACACGGGAATGGAACGCCCTTCCTGTTTTAAGAATCCGTTTACAAAATCAGCTTTTTCCTTATTGAAAACAACAATTGCATCAATCAGGTTTGCCGTAACTTGCTCATAAACAAGAAATTCAGCCTGTTTGCGTCGTTGCCGGTCAAAATCGTCTTCTATATTATGCCAATATTTTGCTTTGACAACCTCCCAATCTATCTTGTCCAAATCGTCGAGCGATTGATAAAAAACGGTTAGCCTGTCTTTAGCCTGTCCATCGGTAAATACAAAACGTAGTCCGGCCTTTACTATACTGTCTACTTTGCAGCTTATGTAAATTATTTCTTCCTGTGGTCGTTTTGTAATGCCTCTATATCCCGTTTTAATGTTCAACAACATTGGCGACAAAGGACCAAAGTAGAACGGCACGTAGTCACCCAAATTGCCGTAGTTTTCCAATGGTACTGGGTACTCATGCCTATCCTGAGTTAATTGGCTATCACCAATGAATATATAATTGGGGTCTGCTGGGATAGTACGGCGGCAAAACATACCGTGACGTATTATGTCAGGTAAATTCTGTTCATGCACTATACGATGTATCCAGACAGGTTCAGGAACTGGGAACGACATTATACCTTATGACCAATTCAACTGCTAAATTAAGACTCTTGACCCTATATTGAGCTTATAATTTATTCTAACATAGCCGGAACTGAGCGCTACGAAATCGGAAATAACTAACTGCTACCTTGTTTTACCGCCCCTCCAAAATAGCTATTTCTTCATCTGTCAACCCGTACAGTTCATACACTAACTTATCAATTTCAGATTCCAGGGCTGACGTATCGGCGGCAGGGTCGACGGCTTTGGCGGTTAGAATTTGATCGACATAACATTCTGCATTTACTTTTTGAGCATTTGTAGCAGAAGGAATTGGAATTTGCTCAACGTACTGTTTAAAAAACCTTAAATACCCTCCGCGAATTGCTGTTGAGAGGTTAATATAGAAGTGTAAAACAGTATTCGAGTTCAGTAAAGCCAATAAGTACTTATCGTCTTTTGGTATAAAGTAGGCTGTATTTACACAATAACTACCCAGTTCATCATAGATGGCTTGCACTCTGATACCTATGTCAGGAAAAGTGATTTTGTTCACTTCGAACTCATTGTAATAATCACAGGCTCGTAACTCCCACCAGTACTCACCCTTATCAGATCGAATCTTTGCTTTTGCTTCAAAGGGTTTTAACCATTCATAAATGGCTGAATAATTATTTTTAAACCATAACTCCGGCTCTATACCTTGTCGCTTTTGGTTGGTAATTCCTTTTTCAAGAAGTATTAAATACTTGTCAACAGTAGGCGTTTGATACCGTTTTATGTCTCGTCCTGCCAGAAATGGCTTAATTATCTCGGCGCTACGTGGGTCTTCAGCAATCAATCTGTCTTTCGTGGCGGCATCAATCACAAAGGCTTCATTGAGTCCAGTCTTAATCCCATAATAAATTTTGCCATTCACATAGTCACCAAGAGACTTACCCGTTGCCCGCAGCTTGTCCATAAGCTGTAGGGTGGCCTGATTGGTCAGTTGCCAACCTTCATCCTGTAATGTATCGTTGCTGACCCCAAAACGATTACTCAGAATGTAATTCGCTAATCCATCAGGATAAGTTAACGTATCAATTTGCGCTACTTGAAACGAAGCCATTACCGACGTATTACGTATACTCAGAATACTTGGATAGGTCGTAGCTTCCTCAAAAACGGCTAGATCGCCAAAGTCAGCAATTTGCTCAATTGCCAGGGTTTTGAGCCATTTACGCAGACTTAACCCGTACCCCGCTCTCATCCATTTGTTAGGAATAATGAAAACGAACTGACCGTTTGGCCGCAAAATGCGTAATCCATGCTCAATAAACATGACGTATAAATCAGCCGTCCCCGCATAAGTCTTTGGAAAGTCTTTTTTCAGTAGCTCTTTCGATTCACCTAGTTCTTCTTGTCGGATATACGGCGGATTACCAATAACAGCGTCAAAACCAATGTAGTTACCTTTTTCGTCCAGCACTTCGGGAAACTCAAAACGCCATTCAAACGAGCCCCGATACAGGGCGTTGTTTTCAATGTCGGCAATGTCGGCCTCAGCCTGTTCAATCAACTTATCGAACCGTTTCTTTTCAACCTCAACCAGTTTTGGGTCTTTAATGGCATTGCCGAAAATATCAGTATTGATGTCGAGCAAGGCCCGTTTGCCCCGTAAATCAGCCAGTTTCTTACGGCGTGGGTCGCGGTTAATAACGGTTTCGCGGAACTGGTTTTTGATCTCGTTAATGAACCGTAATAGTTCGGCTTTGGCATCCTTGCTACGTTCGTCTTTGTAGGCTTTAACTGTATTCTTATAGGTCTGAATATTGAACTTCTGTTTCCTGAATACGTCGCTAAGGTCTTCGGTCAGACTGAATTTGCTTAACAAACTATTACCCTGCTTGATGTTAATATCAATGTTGGGTAGCGTTTCCAGTTCCGTAAAATCTGATTCGTCGGTATAGTAGGCGTTTTTCAGTAGCTCAATCCAGAGCCGCAACCGGCATATTTTAACCGAGTTCGGGTTTATATCAACTCCAAACAGGCAATTTTCAATGATGGTCTGTTTTTCCTGAAACAGCGTTTTTTGTATGCGTTGGCGTTCGGCGGTTGGTTTGCTGGTTGCCGCCTGTAACTGATAAACGAAAGGTTCGTCGTCTTCATCCTGCACCAATAGTTCATCGTTCAGAATGCTAACGGTATAGCCTTTGAGCCGTTTGCCGGTTTCGTCCTGCAATACGCGCAAATCGGACTTAATGGCAATGATTTCGTTTAGGGCCGATACCAGAAAATGCCCTGAACCAACGGCCGGATCACAGATATGTAAGTTGTTAATAAGGGCGTTGGCTTCGTCACGGTCGAGGTCTTTGTTTTCCAGATCGGCAAAGTCCTCACACATCCAGCCTTTTGCCTCATTGAACTTCTGCACTACGGCTTTTCGTATGGTTTCGCGGCACATATACTCAGTGATGAAACCGGGCGTATAGAACGAACCATCTTTGTAGCCGTTAATCTTTTCAAAAATCAACCCTAACACACTGGCATTAATCAACGTCCGGTTTTTCTCCTGTATATCTTCCCGACTTTCAGACGCAAAATCGTAGGCATCCAGAAAGGCAAACAGGTAAGTCATCGTACCTAATTCGCTCGTGCGTTTATAGGCCGGGTTATCTTTCAGGACGCTTTTCGGATACAACGGTAAGTTCAGGCTGTCATCTAAACCGTTTATATTAATCGTTGCGTCTTCCAGTTCGGTAATCTCAAACAGGGAGCTATTCAGATAAGGAACCCGCCCAAACTTAGCCTGTATAGACGCTTGCCGTTCCTGTGGTTTCTTAGCTAGTACGCGAAAGAACAGTTTATAGAGTTCGTCAAAATCGGTCAGCGCATCAGGATTCAAAAACGAGTAATCACGGTTGCCATTGTGATACTTGACCAATTGCGATTCCAGTAGTTTCAGAAACAGAACCCGATTGACCCACGTAATACAGAGTTCCAGCGCAACACTGAACAATTGTTCTTCTTTAGTTGCGCCGTATTGTGCTTTGTCGTGTAAATGAGCGAGTTTATTGGCCGTATCTAGTTCAATGATCGTGTTTTCGAGCAATGAGCCTTCATCCCGCTTGCCCACTTCTTTACGGCGAATTACTTTTTTGCCACCCTCCTTTATTTCTTCTAACCCGATGAGGTGCAATAGTTCGGCGTAGAACTTTGGATTGAGTTTATTGCTATCGGTTGCCGCTGGCAGTTTCAGCAGATGCGTAGGCGAAAGAACTTTATAGAGCGACAATAGCCCCTTATCATTAACCTTGTCGGCATCGGCTACAATTTTCTGAAAGTTGCGTAGGTCAAAGTAGGTGAATGCTATTTCGTCAGCATCAGGTTTATTAGCTAGTTCAGCCAGGAACGGTTTAATAATTTCATTGTAAAACAACTCATTGTTCTTACTGACCTTTTGACCCGATGCCCAGGCTTTGTATTCTTTGGCTAAATGGCTGTTACGGTAGAATAGACGGTCAATCAGTGCCGCGTCGAAAATAAACCACTCATACACGTTGGTAATGACACAGTGCCGAATATCGCTGTTTTTGGCCCGTTCCCGTTCCTGAAAGTAGTATAGTAGAAGTTCGTGAAAGGCTTTAGCGTTGAGGTTTTGGCGCGTAATCATTTCGCCTTTGTTGGCGGGGCGTTTCATCTCAAATAAGACGCCTGCCTGTGTGGTCGCGTCTTTGCCTAAGTGAATGACAAAATCTGTTTTGCCTTTTGGGGCCACTACGTGAGCATCTTTGTAATAGACTTCTTTCAGAAAGTCCATCAAATGATCTTTTACGTTTTCCTCACTCTCCTTTTCGTTAATGTGGTTAAAGAGTTTGAGAAATTGAGCCTTAAAGTGTTCAATCTGTTCGCGGGGAGCTGGTTGAAGGCGGTAGGTTTTTTCAAGAGATTCGGTAGGTGTGAGGGCTTTAAGGTGCATGGTGTATTGCTGTTAGGACAGGCAATTAACGCACAGTCAGGCAATCAAACAAACGTCATTTGTTTGTCTTGGGGAGGGGTGGTAAAATCTCGAAGGCAAGAGCGTTATGAACCGCTGACCTAGCCCAAAAACTCGCTGTCAAAATTCAGGGGGCATTTTATGTTTACAAACTATGTCCTTACCCCGTTTGGTGAGCTGTCCAGATCATAAAACCTCCTCTTTTAACAAGTTCTAGCTCTTTCCAACAATATGCAATACGGATTCAGTAACCTGCCATGTGTGCTAGTTAGAAGCAATGCCTGGCATTTTCCTCAAGCCAGAATCAAGCCTACTTTCAGGTGCAGCCGCTCTTTAAACTCATCCGGGATGTCGGCCCAGTGCTCGGTGAGCAGGTCGACCAACTGACGGCCGTTCACGGTACCGATGCGGGGAAAACCGGCCTCGGTCGCTATATCCAAAGCGGAGGAATGAAAAGTAGCGGTTGTCACAAACGCCCCCTGCGCCCCGGCCGGTATGCTCGAGCGTAACGCTTTTACCTCTCTGGCACTGATCTTCGCACTGAGCTGGTAGCGTTTGACCTGAACGATTAACTGAATGCGAGCCATATTGGCCACGTTGAGCAGGCCCCGTACATCAACTCCGCCGTCGTGCGGCTGGCCGGTATGCTGAGCCTCAAAACCGATGGCTGTCAGTAAGTGCATGATCAGCAATTCAAATTCAGTGGGATCGAGTTCAAGCAGGCGCTTTAGGACCTGTTCGGTGTGGTCATGCGTTTGCTCCAGGACGACTGGTGAGGCCAGATCGCTCCGGTTAATGGCTTCGAAAAACTCGGCATCGTTACTTATCTGAAATACCGTCAGGCTGGAGCCAAGCGTATTCTGCATGGGAATAGATAGCGTACTACGTCGCAGCACCCCCGGCGACCACCTGACTCGCTTTCGCTGCGTAAAAGGGCATCCGTCGGCATCGGTTCCCAGGAAATAAGGGTTCGCTTCAACCTGGCCGTAATGCAGGATACTTGTATCAGCAGCGGGCGTAATGACATAATCACCGGGTTTAATGTCAAACAGAAAGCGGGATACCTGACCGGCTTGTTGACCCAGAACAAGATTACTGGTCAGTTGCGGATTGGCGTCCCTACAGCGCTGCCGAATTTCCTCCCGATCGTTTACCTGGGACAAGTCCTGGCCGTTTAGCCAGCCAATAGCAACATACGCTCCCTGCAAGAAATGACTAGTGTATTGGCCGTACATGGCACGAACACAGTAAACGTTAGGCATACGGCGGGAAAAGGTTCAAGATGTGACTATACGTTAAAGGCAATAAAAGGTGATCAACTACTTGCCGGTAGTAGATCTCGTTCTTTTACTATACTTTACGGTAGTTTATTGACCTTTACCCGCTTGGCGGCATTACTGAGATTACCAGCCAAGTAATAAGCCATAAGTTTTCGGCTGCTAGGACGTAACCAACTAGCTACGTAACCGCTATTTATTGCCGAAGAAGCTGCGGCTGCAAAAGTGAGCCGGGCGAGGAGGGTAAACGTGGTGTTTCTTCCTGTGCAGGTTATTTACCAATGCCAACCTATTGTTCTACGGGCCTGGATCAACTTGTATTCGTCTACCATCTTAAGGGCTGCTGAGGGTCATTTTTCGCCACTTGCAGTAGGGGTTTCAGGGGCTGATCTAGCCGAATTCCCTTTTAATGATGCCTATTCATAGCGAGCGTTCCTTTGTCTCAGGCAGGAGTATTTTCGGAGATTTGGCCCTTGGAACAGAAATTTCGGTAGATTAGCTAACATATAGGTGATTATACAACAGAATAGATGGCTCAGAATATATGGGATGAGGAGAATTGGCCTCAAATAACAAAGCAAATCCATTTAGAAAGAGAGTCGTGGACAGTATCACAAGTTATCAATGAACTACTTGCCTTGCCACCTATGCCTGATGAAGACGATAATCTTTGGGATTACACCAAGACTTGGTACGAGGCAGAAGTATTTTTAGCCGACGTTAATTATGCAGCAAGACACCATCTCGAGTCAGTGATTCCAATCCTTTATCAGAAAGCCTGTTATGGAGATCCCGGTGAGATACTTAGAGGAGTTTTTAAAAATAGCGTTTACGATATAGCTAGTAGAGACGAAGAGAAGGTGATTCATTACGCAGTACAGGCTTACAAGTCAATTCGCAATGGGACTCGTTATTGGGCTGTTTACAGCTTATCCTTTTTTAAAGATTTGCCCCAAGCGCATAGTATTCTGGTTGATGCTTTGCTAGATAGCGAACATCAAATCAGAAGTTTTGCAGAGTACAGCTTAACATAAAATGAGTGGCTGTTGCAAAACTCCATTATTTATACTTCTTGACCTCAGAAAGAATTAAGCTGTACAAATAAGAGCAGGCCGTTTCTTCGTCTGGGAAGAATACTAAGCCAGACTTAATGCCTCGTTCACTGTAGTAGACTTCCCAGCCCTGACTGGTTTGCTGTAGACAGTAAGCGTCGTTGGGTAAGCCTCCCGCTAGGCTATACATATCCTTTGGAATCTGTTGCTGTTCAAACAAGACGGTTAACGCGCGTTTATTCATAAGTCTTTTGCAACAGCCACTGCCGATATGTTAAGTGGAGTCTAAAAGCAGTTAATTATTAAGAGGATATGTAATTGGCATAGGAACCACCATCCGGTAATAATGATGAACTGTATCAGCTTGTTTCAAATAAGGTTTTAGAAATTCACTGACTATTAATGAGGTCGCTTTGTCTGTTGTTTCAACTCTATAGTGAATGTAGGCCGTCGTAGAAGTCGAACCAGGTCCAGGAAGACTATACTTGATAAGTACATTTTTATTATCCAACTCCTTAACTTCAGCACTATCTCCCAACGGTTCAAAATATCGTCGTTGAAGCGTGTCATTACGATAAAAAGAAACACTAGCAGGAGTAATGTCACCGTAGCCATCCCTACGAACCTTAATTTGTTGAGAATAACCAACACTGTAAGGAGTCAGTACACGGGTGGGTGTAGTGGTACTATCCCATACAAGAGTTCCATAGGCATAGTTAGCGGGAGCATTATTTACGGGCGGAAGACCTGGGCAAGCCTGTAAGCTTAAGGCTAGGCTACAGCCTATCAATAGGGTTGAAGTTGGCCGATTTAAAAGAGAACCTTTCATATACTGTGCGTCTAACTCAACCCATTTTCTTATAAGTGATATATAGCTGATTCCAAATCAGTTGGAATAGTTGTATTACTGTGATATAATCACCTATATGTTAGCTAATCTACCGAAATTTTTGTTTCAGGGGCAAAATCTCAGAAATTATTCCTGCCTGAGACAAAGCAACACTCGCTATGAATAGGTATCATTAAAAGAGGATCGGCTATTGACTTACTTTTGTAGCCGCTGCGGCCGCTTAAGGCTGCCTGGCGGATGAGTTTATTTTTTCGGGACTGAGCCAGGCCATCGGCAAGCGCTGGTTAACGAACAGAGATTACACTCGTTTTATAGATGCAATCTTTCTAACCAACAAGGAGAAAGTATTACACCTTCTGCCATATCTACACTAGGGAAGGCTAAACGTGTCCCAAATTAACCGGGGTAGAGGCTAATCGGTTTACAGCCCGAACTCGACCAAACCAACTGATAAAGAACGAGTAGTAAGATAAAGTGTCCCAAATTAACCGGGTTCGATAATCGAGATCAATAGCCGAAACTGCCCCAAATTAACCGAGGTGCCAGAATGATTATTGACTAAAAGTGTCCCAAATTAACCGGCTACCCTGGTTAATTTGGGACACTTTTAATACTGGCTTCTGTTCATAAGTAATGCTTTATTAACAGAATCTTTTTAATTAGTCTAACTAAAGCATGCTTATTATGGCTACTTTTTGGGTGATTTCGTCCGGAAAAATGGTGATTTCACGCAGAAAGGCCCTACCCCCCTGGTCACTTTTGGCCCTTTCCCCCTCTAAAATTGCAAAAGCCCTGCTCCGGTCGGCAAACTAGTAGCAGGGCTTTATTCAGCTTAATTCTCATTAAACCTGCTTCAAGTTATGCATACTTTTACAAAAAAGTATCATGTGCCTGTTGTGTTGGCGCTACTCTGGCTATTGACCCTGCTGGCCTGGCCCCGTTCGCTCCAGGCCCATTACCCACCCCATCGCCCCCAAACCTTCACCTCCCGCTTAACGGGACTCTATAGACCTCCCTTACCCCGCCAACAAACAACCCCGGCCTTCGACACCGATCCGATCCGCTTTAGCCTAAGGGCCAACAAATCCATCGTTAAACCCGGTGAAGAACTCGAGCTGACTATCACCGCTGAGTATATCAAGATCCTCGCTTCGCAACTGTTTATCCTGCCAGGGGCCAATGCCTTTCGGCTCAAACTGCTGCTGCCGGAGGGGTTCGTTCAGACCGGTGGCAGTTATGCCGACTTCGTTGGAACGGAGTTATCAGAAGCGAATCCGCTGGTCTCCTATACACTCAAAGGCTACTTTTCTCAGGCGGCCAGTCATACCAATTCCGGCCGGGCTCAGTTCCGGCTGCTACGGGGAGGGGCTAAGGCCACCGAAACGAGTCTGTTCATCGAGAAAACCGCTTTGTGGATTCAACTCGATGGCCGACAGGCGGCTCGACTAGCCAGCGACTACGCCAACCTGAGTGTGGACTGTAACAGCTCGACCCTGACGGTGAATGGTGTGCTGACAACTAACTCAAACCAGGTCGGTATCTTACTTTTCAAGGATGGCGCCATTGTCAGTTCGGCTTCGGACTTACCGGCCTCTTCCTTTTCGAAGAGCTTTCCACTGAGTGGATCGGGTACCTACTATGCCAAGGTACGTGAGGTAAATAACGATGCTAATGAAGTGAACTCGGCCAGCGTATTGGTTAGTTGTTCGGGTGGTACGACTAATCCGCCCACCAATCCCAATCCGCCAACTTCCAGTGGCAGCTTAGCCTTTCAGCTTGTTAGCTATGATTGTAACAGTGGCGTCTTGCAGTATCAATTCAGCAGTAGTAGCTCAGCTCCGGTGGATGTGGTACTACCGGGTGTTTTCGGAGGCACGATGAGTCCCAACACAGTGGCTAGTTACACCTTCCCTAGTGATGGACGAGTGGGTCGGACGACATCGGGGTATGCGACTCAATCAGGCAATCAGATCAGTATCAGCTTTACCAATGGGTGCGATATGACCACCAATCCGAATCCACCCACCAACCCTAATCCTCCAAGCAGTGGCTGTACCTACAGTGAGGGGCAGTTCCTGCTCAACTTCTACGGGGAAGCGATCTATGCCCACTACTCGAACGGTACCCTATATGCGGCTTATCAGGATGGGTCTAACTTCAAGCCTCGCCACTGGCTGGTAGCAGCGGGTTACGATGCTAACTCAAGCAATTGTTTTGCCGAAGACGACCCTCGAAACGGTACTACTAACCCCAACGGCTGCGGCAATGGCAGTGGCTTAAGTGGCTTCTACACCAATAGCACCGACCTTTCCCAAAACATGGTCAATTCCAGAACCGATGCCCAGATCAATTTCACCTGGAGTGGCTCCCCCATTCCGGGTGTTGTCAATGCCGACGGCTTTTCCGTTCGCTGGCTGGGGCAGGTTGAGGCTCCCGTAAGTGGAAATTATACCTTCAAAACCAATAATGATGATGGCACCCGGTTATGGGTAAATGGGCAGTTACTCATCGACGACTGGAATGGGCATGCGGCCAGCTGGCAACAGGGGAGTATTTACCTTACAGCAGGGCAGAAGTATGAGATCGCTCTGGATTATTTTGATTTAGGGGGCGATGCTCAGGCACAATTGTATTGGGAGTATCCTGGACAAAGTATGCAACTAGTACCCGCCTGTCGGCTTTACCCCCTCAGCGGTGTGAGTTACTCCTCTCCAACGTCCTGGCGAGAGTCAATGTGCATCATTTCGACGTTGTGTACCGATATTTACTATGGTTGCGCCAGTGGGGTGATTTACAGTGTGAGTCGTCACTGCTCGGGTCCTGTAGGCCCTGCACCCGGTAGTCCTCCACCGGGTGGTCCAGCCAGTCCGACCAATCCCAGCAGCCCACAGCCTCCCTCTTCCGAGACTTCCTCTAAGCAACAGTTTTTCAACGTCATGCAATCACGGGGTATTTCTTTTACTGATGAAGAGGTGACGATCCTCAATGAGTATTCCTATGTACGGGATAAGGTGTTACAACATGTGCTTCAATACAGTACCAAACCTGATTTATATCAGTACTTTGCCAGCGACATTACTAATGAGTTGACGGGGTGTGCTAAACTGGTTTCTGAAAAGATAACTGCTGATAAACTCAAAAGCTATTACGGTCGGCTGATTTATGATATGTATGGGACACCCGGTGCTACCTATAAGGTGACACTTCGACTAAAAGACTTAGAAAGCCAGGGGAATGATGGTGAATTCCTTCGTTCAGGAAGAGATGATAATCCAGTCCCTAATTCAGACCTCATCTACATTAATACAGCTCTGCAACAATCCTCTTCCCAGGAGTATATGGCTGCGATTATTATTCATGAATTTATTCATGGTTTAATGACCAATTTAGCAGGGGCTAGTATGGATAACTTTACGAATAACAACAACCGGCACCATAACTCTATGTTTAATCAATCTATAATCGGAATGGCTCGATTACTTCAGGAGATTTATCCTAATCTAGCTGCTCAACCTGATGGAAATGGACTGGGCTATGATGCCCGAGCACTGGCATTATCTACCGTGAAGGAGTTATATGTCCGTAAATTTGGACAAACAGCTGCAAATACAGCTTTAGATCCGATAGCGTCCGATAAATATGGCATGACCATGCAGCAAGCTTTAAATACTGGCTTAAGTTATCGCGCCAGTTCATCTGCTCTGGGCGGAAAAGGAACTCCCTGCAATTAATCAACGTATAACCTGCCCATACTGCACAACTGTAGTGTGGGCTAAAATCAGTAGTAAGCCCATGAGATACCGACTCGTAGTAATTCTTTTGTTTGCTGTATGCTTCATTGGCAAAGGGCAGCAAACGGCTAGTTTGTCTTTCAAGGATTCGAGCATGAGCGTGTCCCAGTTCATTAACTGGGAGTTTGGCAAAATTTCGCGTGAGCAGATGCAAAAGACGTCCGTCAGTTTGATGGCAACGATCTGTGAAATCACCCTCTGTTCAATGAAATTTACGGTTACGCCAAGGGGTAAAGTTGAAAACATTCTTGCCTCGGTAGGCGTGCCAACTTCACTAGTCGAACCGCTTCAACAAGCCATTAAAAAAACGGAAGGGCACTGGACCAACCGGCGAAGACGCTCAATTGATTGCATACTACCTATCTTTATTTTTCCCTCTCCTGCTTGTCCCGATGACAAGGACGCTCCTTTTCCAATGTTACAGTCAGGCGCTCAATTGCTAAAATATGAGGGAGAATTTACCAAATTCGGGGCTTCTCTTTACTACAAGTATAGTGTGGATATGGCAGAGGGGGTAATACTTTCTCCTTGTTGGTTATAAAGATTGCATCTATAAAATGAGTGTAATCTCTGTTCGTTAACCAGCGCTCGTCGATGGCTTAGCTAAACTCCTCTGCCAGGCAGCCTTAAGCGGCCGCAGCGGCTGCCAAAGTAAGCCGGGCGAGGGAGCTGAAACATGGGAGGATTTCTCCCCTTCTGATTGTGTTAAAATACCGCCTACATTCGGTGTTCCACGGCTAGAATCAAGGCTCGTTTCTGACGCCCCGCCAGTGTCCCAATTTAACACTATACTTAAAGGGTTAATTTGGGACACTTTTTATGTGTAGACCCGGTTAATTTGGGACAGTTTTGGTCAATAATCATTCTGGTACCTCGGTTAATTTGGGGCAGTTTTGGCTATTGATCTCGATTATCAAACCCGGTTAATTTAGGACACATTATCTTATTACCCGTTCTGAATCAGTTGGTTTAGTCAAGTTCAGACTGTAAACCGATTAGCCTCTACCCCGGTTAATTTGGGACACTTTCTGTTTTAGGCCTGGTTAATTTGGGGCATTATTAATCCGGAATCATTCCGCTGTTACAGTTAATATGAGCAAGTATGCCAAATAGTAAATAATAAATAATAAGTATCTGATAATTTCTGAATGAACTTAAAGTCATATATTTATTGATACTAGTTGAAATAGGGTAAGTTAGAGTTACTCTATTTTAAAAATACACTTAGTTGCAAGGCAACTATATTATTATCCATACACCATGAGATTCAATCTTCTTAGAAGTACTGCTTTAGTCGCGGTATTCTGGCTCAACCTTGAGTGTAAGCCTAAAGAAAACCTTGCTTGTGAAGACGGTAGCTGTTGCTATACAGGCCAGCCTATTGATTATGTCATGCACATTGATTCCGTGAGGGCAGACTATGGGGCTTACCGCTTTTTCTTCAAAGATTCCCTCCAACTGCCTCCGCCTAAGGAAAAGCTTGACTGGTTACTTGTTTGTCCTAATGATCTGCAGGCAACCGAGAATTTGAACCTATTCAATAATTTGGTATTTGATCAACCCAATGTGCCTCGTTTTGCCGATTCCGTACGGCATTACAAGTATCCCTATCTGATATGGGGCACTGTATATGCTCAAAGGGGAGTAATTGTAGAAGGCAGTAGTGGTTCGTATAACCTCCACGTAGAGCGAATAGTCGAAATAAAATGATTCTCCACCTTTTCCCAATCCGAAAGTCGCTATAGAACAGGTATAGGTAGAGATCAGGCTACCACAGTTTCTAAGCCGCTTACAAAAGCGAGTTTTACTATTAAATCGTCCCCTATACCGTCCCCTTCTCTAAAATGCAAAGAGTAATATGCTGATTATTAGTTAATTATATATAATAAGTGTGGTCCCGACGGGAATCGAACCCATATCAAACGTTTAGGAAACGTCTATTCTATCCGTTGAACTACGGGACCAGAAAGTAAAAACCTATAAGATCTCAGAGACCCTATAGGTTTGTTATTTACAAAATTGACGAATTTTCATCAACCTGCCAAACCGTCGCCATATTGGGCTGTTTCGGTTAACGGAACGTATAACCAGTTCGGGTAAATCTGGTAATGTTTTTCTTTAACCAGGTTAAATAGTATTTCGCGTAACTCCCCAACATTCTCGCCGGTTTGTGCCGAAATGAAGGCAACATAGTCGGCTTTTTGAGTCAGATAGGTCTTCTTTAGATACTCAAGCGCCGTTTTCTTCTGAACGGCTATCGGAATCGCTAGAGGCTCATGATCTTCGTCGTCTTCACTCAATGACTCATTACTGTGCCCGGTCCATTCATCTTTTGGAACAAACTGATCCATTTTGTTGAATACCAGCACCATTGGCTTGTCGGCAGCTTTAATGTCGGCCAGTGTAGTGTTAACTACCTCAATCTGTTCCTCAAAATTCGGGTGCGACACGTCGACTACATGCACCAGAATATCGGCCTCGCGAACCTCATCGAGGGTCGATTTGAACGATTCGATCAGCGTAGTGGGCAGTTTTCGGATAAAACCTACCGTATCGGTCAGCAGAAAGGGAATATTGCCCAGCGTTACTTTCCGAACCGTTGAATCGACCGTTGCAAACAACTTGTTTTCGGCAAATACGTCGGCCTTAGCCATCGTTCGCATCAGCGTCGATTTGCCCACGTTCGTATAACCCACCAGGGCAACCCGAACCAGCCGGTCGCGTTCTTTCCGGCGGGTGATGCTCTGCCTGTCGATTTTGGCCAGTTTATCTTTCAGAAACGCGATTCGGTCTTTCACGATTCGGCGGTCGGTCTCCAGCTCTTTTTCCCCTGGGCCACGCATACCCGTACCGCCTTTCTGACGGCTAAGGTGCGTCCACATACGGGTCAGGCGCGGGTAGAGATACTGATATTGTGCCAGCTCTACCTGCACACGGGCCTGCGCGGTTTGGGCACGCATCGAGAAAATATTAAGAATAAGCAAACTACGGTCAAGGACTTTGATTTCCTTAAACTCTGCCTCCAGATTCCGAACCTGCGCCGGAGTAAGATCATCGTCGAAAATGATGGTATCGACTGGATTGGCAAGAATAAACGTCTGAATCTCTTCCAGTTTTCCTTTGCCCACAAAGGTTCGGGTATCGGGCCGGTCGAGTTTTTGGGTAAACGTTTTAATCGTTTGCACCCCCGATGTCTCTGCCAGAAACGCTAGTTCGTCCAGATATTCTTTAGTCTGGTCGGCGGTTTGCTTTTGGGTAACCAGCGCGACCAGAACTGCGGTTTCAGTTGGGCCGCCGGGTGTCTGTTTATTTGTTTCGATCATAAATTATGGATTGGGGAGGAGGGTGATTGGCTGTTAGATCGCAGATGTTGAATATTGGCCATTAGTGTGTTGTCATTAGCTAACAACTAATAACCAATTAACCAACGATCAATAGCCAGTCACTCTTCTCCCATGTTAGATAACGGCTCGATTTTTATAAAAGTTTCTGAGTGTCAGGCAAGCGAAATTGTAGCCCTGCACTATACCTGCACGGTTTTCCAGCGTCCTCTTCGGAACACCCAGATCGCGATAACGGCCAGTAGCGATTCGCTAATGGCTACCGACCAGAACACACCCTGTGGGCCCCAGTTGAGCATCGTTGCCAGTATGTAGGCCAGCGGAATTTCGATAACCCAGAAGCAAACGATATTGATGAAGGTTGGCGTCCGGGTGTCGCCAGCACCGTTCAGTGCCTGACTCAGTACCATACCATAGGCCATAAAAACATAGCCAATACAAAATACGCGCAAACACTCTACCGCAATCGATACCACGCGACTGTTGTGGTTGAAGAAGCCAACGATCTCAGCGGCTCCAATGAAGAAACCGATGCCAACGGCTACCAGAAAGAGCATATTGCAGAACGCAGCCCGCCAGGCCGATGTGGCAGCTCGTTCGGGTTGGCCGGCTCCCAGATTTTGCCCCACGAGTGTAGCGGCTGCATTAGCCATTCCCCATGAAGGCAGGATGGTAAAGACGATGATCCGGATAGCAATGGTATAACCCGCAACAACGTCGCTGCCAAACTCCGACAGGATGCGTGTCAGGAAGATCCAACTGGCCGAACCAACCAGAAACTGACTGGTACCGCCAACGGCCAGACTGAGCAGGTTACGAACGATAGCGATGTCGGGCATAATATCGGTCTGGCGAACCTGTACATTACCCTTCGGGCGGGTCAGCGAGTAAAGCTGGTATACGACACCTAAGGTTCGGCCTACTGTTGTAGCCAGTGCCGACCCCATAACCCCAAGTTCTGGGAATGGGCCAAGGCCAAAAATAAATACCGGACACAGTATGATGTTGGCACCATTGGCTAACCACAGCGAGCGCATGGCAATTGACGCTTCGCCCGCTCCCCGAAGGCAACCACTCAGGGTGTACAGCAACATAATAGCTGGCGAACTGGCAAAAATCAGGCGGGTAAAGCCTACTCCATTGCTGATCAGATGCTTGTCGCCACCCATTAGCCGAAGAATATCTTCTGCCAGCAGAAAGCCAGGCACCCCCAATACTATTGATACCAGAATCGATACCAGAATAACCTGCCCAATTGTGCGACTGGCTCCCTCTTTATTGGTTTCGCCAATACGCCGGGCTACCAGTGCCGTGGCGGCCGTACTGAGGCCAATCGCTATCGAATACACAATCGTTAATACTGATTCGGTCAGGCCAACGGTGGCAACGGCTTCGGTACCGATTTTGGCCACAAAAAAGACATCCACTACGGCAAACAGCGACTCCATGACCATTTCCAGAATCATTGGAACCGAAAGCAGAAAAATGGCCCGGTTAATACTGCCAGACGTGAAATTGGTTTCTGTACCACGCAATGCGGCCAGAAATAACCGAAAAAATTTGGTCATTGGATAGAAAAGGCTAGGCCATAGCCCAACGGCTCATGACAACAGATGAATGATGAAAAAAGGAATCGCCACCCAGGTGGGTGCAAATCAGGAGAGAAAAAAGAAAAACCTGCGTAGGGTTTTTATCCGAGGAACTTCATGGGCATTAAGGGGCCGCCAGTGCGAACACGTTTAAGAACGCAAAGTTACAATGATCTTTTTGAGAAAATCAAACCGCTTTGAGTAAACGGTTAATAAAAAGATCAAACATGATCGTAGATATTAAAGTTAGTTGGTTGATAATCTGAGTATTAATTTTTCGTCTTTGTCTGGATTATTGCATTCAGGAGAAACCAGACAAGGCCTTTTTAGTATGAATAAGCAAGCATGTGACCTGGATGAAATAGCTGCCTTTCTGCAACATCAACTGTTGTCGGAGCGCTATCCAGGCAATGAACAGGGTGGAATATATCGCCCTTCGCCGAAACCCGTTGCCCGCCTTGGTTTGGTGCTCCACTCCTGGTCAGGTTTACCAACCTGGATTTCTGACAACCAGCTTGACGCCCTCTGGATTCACCGACCCTGGGCTGTCGATTTTTCGTCGATACCGGCTGATCTGGGTGTTTTGTATAGCCATTTGCCATTCGATGAAAATCTTACAGTGGGTTATAACCTGCTATTGGCGAACCTTTTGGGAGCTGTGGGGCAGCCAGAACCACTTGGGTTTAAGCAGTCGGATACGGACAAGGCATTGCCGCAACGGCCCATTGGAATGCTGGTCGATGTAGTTACCGAAGAATTCGATGCTGTTCTACAAGCGGTTAGTCAGTTGTTTAACGGATATGATCGGGCCGAAGCGGGACGTTGCCAGACGAGACAACATGCCATTAGCCGAATTGCGGTAGTAGGTGCTATGAACGAATCGTTAATTCGGGAAGCGCATAGCCGGGGTGCAAACCTTTATCTGACCGGACAATACCGGAAAATGACGCAGAAGGTGGTCGATGAAACCGGAATCGCTGTAATTGCCGTTGGGCATCAGCGAAGTGAAGCATATGGATTGCGTATGCTTGCCGATTTAATTCATGAAAAATGGCCAGCAATGTCGGTTCTAATGCCTATCCAACACGGTTCTGTTTCAACCGTGGGCAGTCCGGTAAAATCAATTTAAACCATTTGTAAACTCATTTGTCTTTAGTCTGGAGCTGCTTATCTTGCCAGCGCTTAGTTAATTAGTTTATTGTACTTACCAATTTCCAACACACTATGAAGGCCCTACATACGAATATTTTTGGCTGGTTATTAGCCATAACCCTGTCGGGAAGCTCAATGCTTGCCTGTGCGCAGGCAACTACAGGCACTACTGCGGCAACTAAGGATACTATCGATCCGGCCAAAACAAAACTGCTGCAGCCCATGCAGCAGATGATGCAGACGCTTAAGAAACTGCAACCAACCGGCGATCCTGATTTTGACTATTCATTTCAGGCCAAGGCGCATTTGCAGGGCGAACAGGAGTTGTTGAAACAGGAAATTGCGAATGGAAAAGATTCGACCCTGAAAAAAATGGCACAGACGATGTTAACCGGAACACAAACCGACCTGTCGCTGGTCGACGCAACCATGCGTCAGCTTAAGCCCACACGCCCCAACCAGGCTTTTGTACAGCAGCAGAGTAAGAATGTGCAGGCTATGGCACTTAAATTACAGCAGGGCGGAACGGCTGATAAACTGACCAGCGACTTCGATAAAAATTTCGTTACCATCCTGCTGGATCATCGCCAGAACGCTATTGATATGGCTACTACGTATTTGCAATACGGTAAAAACGATACATTGCGTAATTATGCCCAGAAACTGGTGACGCAGGCAAAAACCGAAATGACCAACGCTAAAGCTGCGTTGCCCAAGCAGAACTAAACCGTATTCGCCATTTAGCGGTACTGCCGATTGGGGTTATCCATTCGGCAGTACTGTTTTTTTTATGAAGTTATCCGATACTTTTTTGCCTACGGCGGGCATTGTTGGCCTGCTGCCAATGGTCACGTATTTTCTTCTGCTCGTGACCCTATATGCGTTTCTGGCTAATTTCTTATTTGCTCTCCTCGCGCGCGAGACCATTCGACCCGAATACCGCCGGACGCATTCATTAACGGTTAGTATTTCGGCCATTGCTGGCTTTTCGTATTTTCTGATTCAGGGCTATTACCACGACATGCTGACCGAACTGGCAACGCTAACCGACCCCGATAACCGGCAGATACTGATTCGTGAGTCGTATAGCGCCATTGGGCAATACCGCTATATGGACTGGGCTGTAACGACTCCGTTGCTGTTAATTCAAACAGTTTCTATACTTGGTGTTCGGCTTTCAACCCTCAGGCGACCTTTAACGGTTATGCTGCTGGCCGATTTTTTTATGATCCTCGCAGGCTACATTGGCGAGCAACAACTTGGTTTCGATAACGAAATTCTGACAGGACCTAAATTAATCTGGGGCGCAGTGGCCGCACTCGCTTACGTTCTTATTCCTATAACCTTATACCGACTCTGGAAAGAGGTTTCCGGTCAGTCTCGTCCTGAAGAACGACACGCTTTTCGGCTGATGGCGCTGGCTACCGTAACGGGCTGGGGTGTTTATCCAATCGGTTATATTCTAACCACAACTTCGCTTGATCTGAACTGGATTCATGTGGCGTTTTCGCTGGCCGACATTGCTAACAAAATTGGCGTAGGACTACTTGTCTATCAAACGGCCCGTCAGCTTGAGAAGCCTTGACTAGTAAGTCGATTCTGTTGTTGCTAATGTTTGTTTTTGGTGACTTATTAGGGGTTGACAAATAGACAAGCTTCTTTCTGTACTATTCATTGAAAAATCTGTCTTATCCAATGATCATGCAGAGAAGCAAGGGTTTTTCAAAATTTTCAACAATCTTGCTTTGTCGTTCGACAATCTCATAGCCTTAAGCTGCTTTTGTTGAGAATTATGAAGGAATACATCCGTCCTATCAAACGTCTATTGGTCGCCAACCGGGGCGAAATTGCCATCCGTATTATGCGGGCCGCCACCGAGCTAGGCATTACGACTGTTGCCGTTTACACTTATGAAGACCGCTACTCACTCCACCGCTACAAAGCCGACGAAGCCTATCAGATAGGGCGCGACGAAGATCCGCTCAAACCTTATCTGGATGTAGAAGGCATTATTCTGCTGGCCAAACGCCATCAGGTCGATGCTATTCATCCCGGATATGGGTTCCTGTCTGAAAACGTGAAACTGGCCCGGCGGTGTCGGGAAGAAGGCATTATTTTCGTTGGCCCATCGCCCGAAGCTATGGATGCTCTTGGCGATAAAGTGCGGGCCAAGAATCTGGCAACCAAAGCGGCAGTTCCGCTTATTCCCGATTCTCGCGAAGAAAATATGACGCCCGAATTCGCCCTCTCGGAGGCTAAACGCATCGGGTTTCCAGTTATGGTGAAAGCGGCTGCCGGTGGTGGCGGACGCGGAATGCGGGTGGTTCGGCAGGCCGAAGATTTTGAAAAAGCGTTTGCCGAAGCTAAAAATGAAGCTCGTAATGCGTTCGGCGACGATACCATTTTTCTGGAAAAATTCATTGAAGACCCCAAGCACATTGAAGTGCAATTGCTTGGCGATCAGCATGGTAATATCGTTCACCTCTACGAACGCGACTGTTCGGTGCAACGGCGTTTTCAGAAAGTTGTTGAAATTGCCCCTTCGTTTGGCCTGCGTCAGGAGACCAAGCAGAAACTATATGACTATGCGCTGCAATTGGGCCGGGCCGTTAACTACTCGAATGCGGGTACGGTCGAATTTCTGGTCGATAAGCACGAGAATATCTACTTTATTGAGGTAAATCCACGGATTCAGGTTGAGCATACCATTACGGAGGAAGTAACGGGTATCGACATTGTGCGGACTCAAATCCTGATCGCGATGGGCTACAAACTGTCCGACAATGGAATCTATATCCATCATCAGGACGAGGTGCCACTCAATGGGTTTGCGATTCAATGCCGGATCACGACCGAAGACCCTGCCAATGGCTTCAAACCCGATTTCGGTACAATCATCGCTTACCGGAATGCTGCCGGATTTGGTATTCGACTCGATGAGGGAAGTAGCTATGCGGGCATGAAAATCTCGCCTTACTTCGACTCCATGATCGTGAAAGTATCGGCGCGTGGGCGTACGCTGAAAGGCGCGAGCCAACGGTTAACACGGGCGCTGCTGGAGTTTCGAATTCGGGGCGTTAAAACCAATATTGGCTTCCTCTTAAACGTAATCAGCCATCCGATTTTCCAGCGGGGCGAAGCGCGGGTTTCGTTTATCGAAAATCATCCCGAATTGTTCAAGTTTCGGAAACCGCAGGACCGCTCGACTCGTGTACTGAATTATTTGTCCGAAGTAATTGTAAACGGAAATCCGGAGGTTAAGAAAAAAGACGACTCACGGGTTTTCAGAACGCCAATTGTGCCGCCCTACGATACATATGCACCTTATCCGGCTGGCAATCGTGACCGACTAAAGCAACTGGGTCGCGATGAATTTGTGAAGTGGGTGATTGATCAGAAGAGCATACTCTATACTGATACGACCTTCCGCGACGGTCACCAGTCACTGCTGGCTACGCGCGTTCGGACGCAGGATTTGCAAAAAGTAGCCGAAGGGTTCGCCAAAAATCACCCCGAACTGTTTTCGATGGAGGTCTGGGGTGGCGCTACGTTCGATGTAGCCATGCGATTCCTGTATGAAAGTCCCTGGAAACGGTTGGCTGCCCTGCGTGAAGCTATGCCGAATATGCTTTTACAGATGCTGTTCCGTGGGTCGAATGCAGTTGGTTATTCGGCTTATCCTGACAACCTGATCGAGAAATTCGTTGAAAAATCGTGGGAAACGGGAATCGATGTTTTCCGGATTTTTGATTCGCTGAACTGGATCGAAGCCATGAAAGTGAGCATTCGGGCCGTTCGCGAACGAACCGATGCGCTTTGCGAAGCGGCTATCTGCTACACGGGCGATATGCTCAACCCAGCCCGGCAGCAGAAGTATAACCTGCAATATTACCTCGATCTGGCTCGCCAGCTTGAAGACGAAGGGGCTCAGTTACTGGCCATCAAAGATATGGCTGGTTTGCTGAAACCAATGGCCGCTGAGGTGCTGGTTCGCGAATTGAAACAGGCGGTAAATATTCCGGTTCATTTACATACGCACGATACAGCCGGAATTCAGGCCGCTACTTATCTGAAAGCGATTGATGCCGGTGTCGATATTGTCGATTGTGCATTGGGCGCGTTATCGGGGCTAACATCGCAGCCAAACTTCAACTCCGTTGTGGCCATGATGCAGGGTCATGAGCGCGAGTGCCCGGTTGATCTGGCATCGCTGAATGCCTATTCGAACTACTGGGAAGATGTTCGTGAATATTACTATCCGTTTGAATCGGGTATGAAAGCCGGTAGTGCCGAAGTTTACGACAACGAAATTCCGGGTGGGCAGTATTCGAACCTGAAACCGCAGGCCATTGCCACGGGGCTGGGCGACAAATTTGAAACCCTCAAGAAGAACTATTCGGTAGCGAACCAATTGTTTGGCGATATTGTGAAGGTAACGCCTTCGTCGAAAGTGGTGGGCGATATGGCTATTTTCATGACAGCCAACAACCTGACCGCCGACGACGTGCTGAACCGGGGCGAGTCGCTGTCGTTTCCAGAGTCGGTAAAAGACCTGCTGAAAGGCATTCTGGGGCAGCCCGTTGGAGGGTTTCCCGAAGACATTCAGCGCGTAGTTTTGAAAGGGGAGAAACCCATTACAGACCGTCCCAATGAGCATTTGAAACCAATTGACTTCGACGCCGATTTCGACGTGTTTCAGAAGAAGTATCCGCTCAATGCTGGTTTTGAAGATTATCTGTCGTTCCAGATGTACCCAAAGGTGTATGACGAATACTACAAGGCCAATGAGCAATATGGCGATGTGAGCATCATTCCAACTCCGGCATTCTTCTATGGACTGAAGGAGAATGAAGAAATCCTGATCAACATTGAAGAGGGGAAAAATATTCTGGTACGGTTGCTGTTTAAATCTGAACCCGACGAGTTTGGGATGCGGACAATCACGTTCGAACTGAACGGACAGAGCCGCCAGGTGCAGGTTCGCGACAAAGCGTCGAAAGTGGAGAAAGCCATGAATGCTAAGGTTGATAAGGCTGAGGATGTTGGTGCACCTCTGCAGGGTCGTCTGACGCGAATTCTGGTAAAAGAGGGCGATGAGGTGAAAAAGAATCAACCGCTCTTCGTAATCGAAGCGATGAAGATGGAAAGTATCGTAGCTGCGCCCAGAGCCGGTAAAATTGTCAAAATCGTACTGAAAGAAGGTACCGTTGTTGAACAGGATGACTGGGTAATGGAGCTTGAGTAAGTAAATAAGCATACTCTGATCAAATTGGGGAGGCCAGTGCATTGGCCTCCCCAATTTGTTTATTCCCGGTAGACATCCTTAAACTGTAGCATATCACCTAGCCGTAGTTCTTTCTCCTGATCAAAACCACAGATCGAGCAAAATTCTTTTGGGTTCTGATAGGTGCCGAATAGCATGTCCCACCAGACAATGTCGCCGTAGTTGGATGTGTGCTTTTCGTATTCGTGATGAATTCGGTGCATCTCCGGTCGCTGAAAAATGTAGCCGATCCACTGTGGAGTTTTTACGTTGGTATGGTAGAAAAACTCGCCTAAAGCCGTACAGAGCGTATAAATAGCACCTGCTTCTGGCGTTAGTCCCAGCAAGGTATAAACCAGCAAACTGCCGATAATTGAATTGACAATCATTTCTAGCGGGTGTTTGTAAAACGACGTTATGACTTCCAGTCGCTGGGGACTATGATGAATCTGATGGAAATGCGTCCACAAAAAATCGACAGTATGACGCCAGCGATGCCACCAGTAAAAAATGAACGTGGCGATTACATATGCAATAATTCCTCCGCCAGCATTGCCAACATACGCCCACAACTGGAAGGACGAATGCTTTGATAACCACTTTTCCCACGTAAAACCGGCCACAACAACCACAATCAGTTGAACAAAATTGATGGCTAGTACACGAATGGTCCAGGTTGGGACGGTCGGGAGCTTCCAGCCTGGAATCAGGCGTTCAAGAATGAAACAAAAGCCAAATACGGCAAAAATAATGGGGAGCATAACAATAGCAGATTGGGTGAATTACCCCTAAAACAACACCCCCCTTATGGCTAAAACATTGACGAATATCAATTTCGGCGGCTATGGGTTGCCTGCCCCCGCAAACGACTAAGTGTTTCGGGCGAAATGCCAAGGTGAGAAGCAATATACTTGAGCGGAACCCGCTGAAAAATGGCAGGAAAGTCGATTAATAATTGCTCGTAGCGTTCGCTTGCACTTTGCATACGCAGATTCTGGCCGCGAATTTCGCTAAGGACATAATACTTTTCGGTTAGTAGCCGACCAATGATAGTAAACTCTGGAAAATCGTGATAAAGCTGTTGCAACTGTGCATATGAAATTGACCATACAATGCTGTCTTCCAGCAGTTCAATATATTCGCGGGCGGGTTGCCGTGTATAAAAACTGATGATCGAAAATACAAAATCGTCCTCTCGCATGAACCATGAAGTAACTTCGCGTCCGTCGGGTTGCGATGAGCGCGTCTTCAGATAATAGCCTCTTACTACACCTTGCTCAATAAAATATAATCGATCCGATACCTGCCCTGGTTGCAGGAGCCAGTGTTTGCGGGGAAACTTATCGCGCCGAAGCATGATAACCAGGGTAGCTATTAGTGAATCAGAAACTGGATAAAGCGAGCAAATAATTGCTAACAGTTGTTCCATAATATGTGTTGTTTAAGAAAGCAGGGAATTGTCAACTGGCATTGGGATCAGTTTACTCCTTTCGCTTCTTGGTATAAATGGTTGTCTGGTAACCTGTTGAGAGTTAGTCATTAACCTTGTGTCAGATGAAAAATTATACCAATTTACATAGTCTAAACAGAACAACCGTTATCATGGAAAACCAGCCCCCCATTCCGCCATCGTCGCCAACTCCTGCTCCTCTCAGCGAATCGGATGCCCGAATGTGGGCTATGTTCGCCCACCTGAGTGCATTAACGGGATTCTTTACAATTGTTGGTAGCCTTGTTGGGCCACTTATTGTATGGCAAATTCAAAAAGAAAAATCGGACTTTGTCGATTTTCACGGCAAAGAGGCCGTTAATTTCAATATTACAGTGGCCATTGCTGCCGCAATCTGCTTCGTTCTGTTCCTGTTGCTGATTGGTGTTTTTCTGCTTTGGATTGTGGGAACCGTATGGCTGATCTTTACCATCATTGCCGCAATTAAGGCCAATAATGGCGAGTATTATCGGTATCCGTTTTCAATCCGATTTATCAAATAGACTGCCGCAGGTTCAAAAAAAGCCCTTCAAACATCCGTCTGAAGGGCTTTTTTGAACCTGCGGGTAGAGCTAGTTAGTTCACAATGCGAACGCGAACTGGCTCAGGAACAATCTGCGTACCGTCGTCAAGAGTTACCAAAAACAGGAATTGAATTTCTGTATAGTTTGGTAACGCAGCCGGTGTAGTCGACACGCTCGGATATTTTTTCTTAAAGTCGGCAATGGTTGTCGTAAAAACGGCTGTTGTGCCACTACCCGCAATTGGTGCTGGATTATAGGCTGACGTCGAAGTAGCCGAATTCAATGTGCCCACGTTTATACTCGTGGCCCCACCAACAACTTTGGTGATTTCTTTAATCGTACGGCCACTCGACGATGGAATCGACAACGTAAATTGAATAGGACCGCCCGATGCCAGCGAACTTACAATGAATGGATTGAACCCAAACGTATCGGTTCCGGGGAATGTTACTGGGATGTCCGGACGATTATCGCGGACCAGATCGCTGTAAATCAGATCGTCTTTACAGGAGATATTGCTGCCAGCTACTAAGACAAGCAGAAACAGGTTAATAAGTATATTTTTCATCACTTACGTGGTTGAAATCGTTAACAATTAGTCTACATCCCACCAAACACGAACGTTGGATTGAGGAGCTGGATTTGGAAAATTGGGGTTTCTCTGAATTTCGTTGTTAATGTATACGGCACGAACTGGCAACGTGCCATCGATACCGGCTGCATTTTGAGAAAGCTGAAGTGTTGGGTAACCTGTGCGCCGGTAATCATTCCAGATTTCCAGTCCATTACCCGTAAATGCAATGTATTTCTGAGTGATGATCTGGGCGATTTTTTGCTCTGGGGTTCCGCTTAGCGTTGCCACGCTTGGATTAGCGTTCAGGTAGGCTGTGATCTGGTCACTTGTTAGCCCGGCCAGCGTCATGGAAGCCGTAATACCTTCGGTATAGAGGGCCTGTGGGTCACCGGGAGTTCCTAAACGGATTGCGGCTTCGGCCAGCATAAAAGCCCGCTCGAAGTTTGTAACCAACCGAACCGGACCTTCGCCCGAATTGCCAACAACATATTTGTTATAACGCGACCAGTTGGCAGTAGGAGTGGGCAATGTACCGCGAAATCCGTTGTCGAGGGTAACATAATCAGTACCTGGCTTGGTAAAGAAAATGGGCAGACGCGGGTCGTTCAGGCTTTTTAGTAAGTTCAGATAGCGGGTGCTCAGAATCAGATCGTTCTGGAATGTGCTTACGTACGTATACGTATAGCGAGGGTCCTGGCTACCAACACTGGCCCCGAACGTAAAATTCATGTCGCTACTGTTTGCCTTGATGTAGGTGCCACCTGTCAGGACTTCGTTGATCACACTGGTTGCCAGTGCGGGTTCTTTGCGGCTGATTGTTGTCGCAAATTTTAACAACAACGTATTCCCCGCCTGTTTCCACTTGGTTAGATCGCCCTTATAGATGATATCGTCGTTACCTGGTTTAACGGCCGAAGTAGCATCCAGATCCTGAATGCCTTCACGAACTAAATCGAACAGGCTCTGAATAGCCAAAGATGAATTTCCTTTGTAAATATCTTCCTGCTTGTCGAGACGAGGAGTTGTAAACGCTTCGCCCTGTAGAGCCTGCGAATAAGGTACATCGCCCCACACGTCGGTTGCAATGCTGAATGTGTAGGCTTTCATAATTTTGGCAATACCCGAATAGGCTTTGGCATTAACGGCATCCCCTAATTCGATCAGCTTTTGGTAGTTGACCAGCGCGCCATCATATAATTCACCCGCCCATTGGTTCCCGAAATCGGCACCATTGGTTTGGTAAATATCGTAGGTGGCGGGACTGTTAGCTGCTCCGGTCAGTTGCTGTACCAGAACGGATGAGAAGCGATTCAGTTCGTTAGCATTGGCAAAGGCCGAACCAGCCTCTGCACCCGGCAACAACACGGCTGGTGTAACAGACGTAGGGTTATTGGGAGTAATGTTAACATCTAAATACTTGCTACATGCTCCCATTCCCAGAAAGGCAGGAATCAACAGGTAGCTTTTTGGAATTATGAATTTCATGAGTAAGTCGATGAGAAGTTGTTAGAAAGTGAGCCGAATGTTACCACCAAAGTTGCGGGTATTAGGTGGTCCGTTTAGGTCAAGTCCCTGAATGTTACCGGCGCCTTGTGTATTGATTTCTGGATCGGCCGGGAAGTTTGGTGCGTAGAAGTACAGGTTGCGCCCACTAACGCCTACTGTAATGGAACCAAACGGAGTTTTACCCAGCAGGCTTTTGGGTAAGGTGTAGTTGAGTGCTACCTCACGCAGGCGATAGACGGTGGCATCGAAAACGGCAGCTTCAGAAGCCAGCCCACCCAGCGAGCCCCAGTATGTTTGGGCCGGTAGCTGAATGTTGTTAGGCCGGAACGTACCGTCGGAATTCTGAATTACGCCTGGTAAAATACGCGGTTGATCGCGGTCGATACCGGTAACATAAAGTGTACCGTTCGAGCGGGCATCAACTGCCGGGAAAGAGTAAATCTGACCGCCCTGACGTGTATCGACCAGAACCGACAACGATATTCCCTTATAGCTAAAGGTATTGGTTAAACCAGCAATGTAACGAGGTTGTGGGTTTGAAATCACAGAATTGGCAACACCCGGCGCAAACAGCCCTGTAGTACCGTTGATTAGATACTGCCCTGCATATTTTCCTGTCGGGTCGTAATACAAACCATTAGGATCTGTGCTTTGAACGCGGGAGTTAGCCGTACCCACAATTACACCATAGGGATAGCCTTCGTAAATAGATGGAGCAATGCCGATGAAGGAGTTACCCGAAATATTTGACGAAACAACTCCTGGTGCAATGGATACGACCTTATTTCGAATGAGGGTAAAATTCAGCGTAGCATCCCATTTAAAGCCCCCTGCCCGTACGGGAGTTGCGTTTAGTACGAGTTCAAGCCCTTCGTTCCGCAGTTCACCAACATTGGTCGTACGAGTATCATAACCCGACGAGTTAGAAATGGCGACATTAAAGATCTGATTCGTACTGCGCGAATTGAAGTAGGTGGCGTCGATACTCAGGCGATTTTTGAAGAAACCCAGGTTAATACCTGCTTCGTAGGACGTAACAAATTCGGGAGTCAGGTTATTGTTGCCAATTCGGTTGCTAATACCAAAGCCAGGAATGCTGGCTCCACTGATTTGCAGCGGGAACGTAATGCTGGCTACGTTATTCCCATAACTTGACGTCGTATAGACTGAATTAAGCAAATAGGGGTCTGCATCCCGACCAACCCGCGCAATACTGGCCCGTACTTTCGCATACGACAAAATATCTGAATCAAACTTAAAGGCATCGGTAGGTACAAAGCTGACCGAAGCCGACGGATAAAAATAGGTGTTGTTCGCTTTAGGCAGCGTAGACGACTGGTCGGCACGCCCCGACAATTCGAGAAACAGATAATTGTTGTAGTTCAACGATAATTGTCCGTAATAACCTACCAGCCGACGGAGTGTGGTGCTTTCGGCTGTGCCTGTATATACCGTACCATTGCTGACGTTGTAGAAGCCCGGAATAGTCAGCGAAGCCGCATCGGCTAAAACTTCCTGCGTTTTACGCTGGTTGATGTTATTACCGAGCAGCAAACTTGCGTTCAGACCTTCTACAAACAAATTGTCTTTACGGGCATTGATTAACAGATCGCCGTTCAGCTCATTCCGGAAGAAATTGTCCTGCGAAACTTCGCCCAGTGGAGCACGACCCGCGCCAATTGGTAATGTCAGCTTACGACGGTCAGTATAGGTATCGCCAGTAACGCGGTAAGCTACATTAAGCCAGCTGGTGATGTCATAACTTAGCTGGAAATTACCGAAAAAGCGGTCTACCTGCCCATCGAGCCGCTCATTGTTAACACTCCATTGAGGGCTATTTGTTGATGGCGTAAAGTAAATGCTTTTTCCATTGGCATCCTGATAAGGCTCATTTGCCAGATCATAGCTGCGAGGAATACGGGTAATCTGACCGAAAGCACTGGCTCCATTACCGCCCGGAATCCCGGCCGATACGGTTTGAACATAGGTGCCTGTTCCACTGATACGTAACCCATTCTGAAGTTTAGACTCACCACCCAATTGTATGTTAGTCCGGTTAAACTTTGTGTTCTGCACAACACCATTCTGCAACGTATTCCCTATGGCAATAATATAATTCCGGGTTTGATCGCCCGATGCAATGTTGACGGAGTTCTGGATGATGCTCCCCTGTCTATAGAAGTCTTTTACGTTGTTAGGATAGGCCTGATAAGGAACTACATTGCTCTGGGTGTTTGTCACGGAGGTTGGCCCTCCTGCAAAAGGTGGTCCCCAGGATTGGTTGGAAGTAGAGTTAAACAGGTTATTTGTTCCCTGACCGTAGTCGTTCTGGAATTTAGGAATACCGTATACGTTCTGTACGTTGTAGGATGAGTTGACAGTAACCTCCGTTTTGTTGTTGTTGTTCCGACCTGATTTGGTAGTAATCACAATAGCACCCGCTGATGCTCTTGACCCATAGAGCACAGCAGCCGCTGGCCCTTTCAATACGTTGATCGATTCAATACTTTCGGGGTTGATGTCGGCCAGACGGTTGGAGGGTTGCGTACCAAATAAAGTGTTTTGGGTATTATTGACGTCGTTGCTGAAAATAATCCCGTCGACCACAATTAGGGGTTGGTTGCTTCCATTGAAGGAGGTTATACCCCGAATATTAATGTTGGTTGAAGCACCCGGCGCTCCACTTTGGGTATTGATCTGTACGCCTGCCAGTTTTCCCTGTAACGCATTCAGCAAGTTTGGTTCTGAGCGCTGGGCCAGAATATTACCACTTACTTCCTGCGTAGCGTAACCCAGAGAACGCTTGTCGCGCTCGATACCCTGAGCCGTCACAACAATTTCATCCAGACTTTGCGATCCAGCGACTAACGAAACGTTGAGTGTAGACTGATTACCAACTGCAATTTCCTGGCTAGTATAGCCAATGAAGCTAAAAACGAGTCGGGCATTAGGAGGTACACTAAGTTGGTATTGTCCATTTACATCTGTGGAGGTACCTCGCGTTGTCCCTTTAATTTGTACGCTCACACCCGGTAGGGTAGAGCCATCATCTGATGAAGTGACACGGCCTTTTACTGTCACATCCTGTGCCAACGCGGGCAAACATAAGAAAACAGTCAGCAGCCAACTTCCAAATAGAAGTTTTTTCATAAAAGTTGTTGTGATGAATAATAATAGAATAAAAAAAATAAAGAATTGTAAAAATAGTTAAATATAAGTTATAGAAAATTGCTATTGAGCATATAATTACATTAATATAACTAAATTTATTACTTTACTAAATACTTTATAGTTAAAAACTACTTTTTAGTTTACCTATAGATCCTTTATTATACGTGACTCTTTTGGGTAAATGCTTAAGTCTGTGTAAATTGGCTGATAACTTATCTTATAACCTGAATTGAACATTTTGATGAACAAGCCTTTATTATATGCTACCAGTTTCCTGCTAGGAAACTGCCTGACCTACCACGCTGTTGCGCAGTCGGCAACGCTAAATGCACGCATGGATAAAACCGCCGAAAGTCTTGAGAAAAAAGTGGTTAGCTGGCGTCGCGATTTTCACCAGCATCCGGAACTGGGCAACCGCGAGTTTCAGACAGCGGCCAAAATTGCGGCACACCTGCAATCGCTGGGGATGGAAGTAAAAACCGGTGTTGGTAAAACCGGTGTGGTTGGCTTGTTGAAAGGCGGTAAGCCTGGCCCGGTTGTTGCCTTACGGGCCGACATGGACGGGTTGCCAGTAACGGAGCGCGTCGATTTACCATTCAAGTCGGAAGTTCGTACGGAGTATAACGGGCAGCAAACCGGCGTTATGCATGCCTGTGGTCACGATACGCACGTAGCCATATTGATGGGCGTAGCCGAAGTGCTGACGTCCGTAAAAAATGATCTGAAAGGCACCGTGAAATTCATTTTCCAGCCTGCCGAAGAAGGCGCTCCGGAAGGTGAAGAAGGGGGCGCTTACCTGATGGTGAAAGAAGGCGTTCTCGAATCGCCTAAAGTCGATGCCATTTTTGGGTTGCACATTAACTCCCAGACCGAGGTAGGCACGATCAAGTATCGTCCTGGTGCTACCATGGCCGCCGTCGATTCGTATGCGATCAAGATTAAAGGCAAACAAACGCACGGAGCTGCTCCCTGGTCGGGTGTCGACCCGATTGTTACGTCGGCTCAGGTCGTAATGGGGTTGCAGACCATTGTGAGCCGGAATTTACCCCTAACCGAAAATGCGGCTGTGGTTACGGTTGGGGCTATTCATGGCGGTATTCGGCAGAATATTATTCCTGAAGAAGTGAACATGATTGGTACAATTCGTTCGCTGGATGTTGAAATGCAGAAAACGATTCACCGCCGGATCAACGAAATTGCAACCAACATTGCCGAAAGTGCTGGTGCAAAAGCCGATGTGAAAATTGACGTAATGTATCCGGTTACCTACAACGACCCAAAACTGACAGATCAGATGGTGCCGTCGCTCGAAGCTGTAGCCGGAAAAAATAACGTAAAAATCACTCCTGCTCAGACCGGTGCTGAAGATTTCTCATTCTACCAGCAAAAAGTACCCGGTTTCTTCTACTTCCTGGGTGGAATGACGAAAGGTAAAAAAGTGGAAGAAGCGGCCCCGCATCATACGCCCGATTTTCAGATCGACGAAAGCTGCTTTGTGTTAGGTATGAAGTCGCTTTGCCACTTAACGGTAGACTATATGGACCAGTTTGGAAAAGGGCTAGCCGTGAGTGGGAAATAGGTTCATGGTTTATGGTTGCTCGCCTGTTAGCTTGCTTTGATGCGGAGCAGCCATAAACCATAGACTATAAACGCTCTACGCCCCTTCCCGATTCCGCAGGATTCGGGATAGTAAGCCCGGCAGGAACCGTTTGAGGTAAATGCCGAAGATTTCCTTGCCCCCGATGTAGACTTCTTCCTTCTTTGCTGCTACAGCCCGTAACAATCGTCTGGCAAATTCATCAACGGGCATACCCTCTTCCTGATTGGTATCCATCTGACCATGAAGCTGGCCATCGGCCCGTAGGGCATGAAGCGAAATGGGCGTTTTAATGTAGCCCGGACAAACAATAGTAGTGCGGATACCCTCTTTATACGTTTCGGCCCGGAGCGAGTCGAAAAAGCCATGCAGCGCATGTTTGCTGGCACAATAGCCCGACCGTTGTTTGGTTCCTATCTTTCCGGCTACACTGCTTGTGACCACAAAATGCCCGCTTCTTTGGCTAAACATTGTTGGCAAGACAGCTTTTGTTAAAGCAACCGTTCCAAAAAAGTTGATATCCATCAGCCGCTTATAAACCGAAAGATCGGTATCGATAACGGCGCTGCGCTGGGTAAGTCCGGCATTCTGGAACACATAATCGATACGACCAAAGCGACTGATTACTAAGTCTACCTGCGTAGAGAAACTGTCGGTAGCGATCATGTCCATTGGTAAAACCAGCAGGTGCGAAGCTGGAAGTCCCGTTCGAACGGCTACCCGTTCCAGCTCATCAACCCGTCGGGCCGAAAGCACCAGTTTTGCGTTTGCTTTTCCTAATGTGATGGCGAGTGCTTCGCCAATGCCCGATGAGGCTCCGGTAATCCAGACTACTTTCTCAAAAAATTCAGACATACGTCAATCAGGGAGGGTTATGTAAAAGTACGATGTGCAGAATTGTTTCGTAGCGAACAGGAATCTAAACATTGTTTTTCTATTTTTGAATATTCCTCCTGGCCGAAAACGATACTGAGTAGTAACCACCGTTTTATGCTTTTATCGTGCCCGAAGCGTTTTTGTATTTTCTCTGGCAATACCAATATTTTTCTACAAAAAAACTGCTCACGACCGACGGAGAGCCGGTTCAGGTGCTTCATCCTGGCTTTCGGAACCTCGATTCGGGCCCTGATTTTTTCAATGCCCGATTATTGATCAATGAGGTTGAATGGGGAGGAACGGTGGAAATGCACGTTCGAACATCAGACTGGCTGGCGCACCGGCATCAGGACGACCGGGCCTACGACAATGTTATTCTGCACATAGTCTGGCAAGATGACTTTGTAACGACAGGAATACGCGTTGACCGGCCCGACGGAACGCGTTTGCCCACTCTCGAACTTGAGCCAATTACCGATCCGATGCTGATTGACCGGTATACTCTATTGGCCGATTCTGCCGATGCCATTCCGTGTGCTGGTCTGTTTCGAAACGTACACCCATTGCGGCTGACTGCCATGCTCGATAAGGCTATGTTACAACGGCTCGAACGCAAATCGGCAGGAGTTCGGACGGTGGTTGAACAGGCTAATGGCGATTGGGAAGAAGCGGCCTATCGATTACTGGCTGTCAATATGGGGTTTAAACTAAACGCCGAGCCAATGGCGCAGTTAAGTCGTGCTGTTCCGCTGAAAGCGCTATTGAAGCATAGAGATGTATTGGCCCAGGCCGAAGCCATGCTTTTTGGAACGGCGGGCTTGCTGGACAGCCAGGAGCCACCCGATGAATACATTGCGACCTTACAACGGGAGTATCGTTTTCTGGCTGTGAAATATAATCTTGTCGATAAACAGGTGGCGGCTTATGCCTGGAAATGGGGGAGGCTCCGTCCCGCTAATTTCCCTACCTTACGGCTGGCTCAACTGGCCCGATTACTGACGCATCATGCGAGTTTATTTTCGTTGTTTGTGGGGAATAGCGATGTGCATGTTTTACAGAAATCGCTTCAGGTCTCGCCATCCGATTACTGGCACATGCATTATCGGTTTGGTAAGGTAAGTGAGAAAACCGCACCAGCACTGGGCATGAATTCGGCCAATAACATCATTATTAATACCGTTGTACCGTTGCTGGCGGCCTATGCCCATCATAGGGGGCAACCCGCTTTTCTGGATCGGGCTATTGGGTTACTGGAGCAACTGCCAGCCGAAACCAACCGACTCACTGAACTTTGGGATGAACTGGGGTTAGGCATACAGACCGCTTTCGATTCGCAGGCCGCTATTGAACTCTATAATGAATTCTGTTCGGTTAAAAAATGCCTTAATTGCCAGATTGGCGCGGCAATCTTAAGATAGTGAAGAATGTAGAGTGAAAAGTAAAGAATAGGTCTGACACTCTAGTTTATTCTTCACTCTACATTCTTCACTAATAAAGCTCTTCACTAAATTAAAACCTAGCTCACCACCACATCCTGCTTGGTAGCATCCCAGGTTACGCGTTTGCCTGTGTGCAGCGCCATTGTAGCCATGATGTTTGCCACCGAGTGATTGAAACCAACCCGGGCAGGAGCATTCGGTTCTTTACGGCTACGCACACACTCCATCCAGTTGAGCATATGGTATGAGGTCATTGGGTCGCCACCGGTATTGGCCGATGTTTCGATTTTTGCGGCTTCGCCAAGCGACATGGAGGGAAGCAGATTCGCTTTCATGCCCATGTCTTTCGCATATTTTTCTTCCAGGCCACCTTCGGGCGAAATCTTGTTGGTGTCAAGATTGATCATACCGCCGTTTGAGTAGTAGTATTCTTTTACGCCACCGGCTTCGTTGTTCATCCGGGATGAATACAATACCTGGAAACCTTTCGATTTATCGTTGTCCGGGCCGTAGTCGAATACCGCCGTGAACGTATCAGCATTAGTACGACCATCTTTCCAGCTATAAATACCGCCGTTGGCAACTACCGAACGAGGGTGATCCAGACCGCTGAACCAGTGAACCGTGTCGATCTGGTGCGACATCCACTGACCCGGAATACCCGACGAGTAGGGGTAGAACAACCGGAACTCAAGGTATTTGCGTGGGTCCCAGGCTGTTTTGGGGCGGTTGAGCTGGTAACGATCCCAGTCGGTGTCTTCTTTCCGAATTTCGGATACGAGTTTAGCCCGACGCCAGCGACCGGGTTGGTTTACGTTCCAGGTCATTTCAACCATCGTAATATCGCCAAATTTACCCGACTTGATGAAATCGTTGGCCGAGTGATAGTTTGGAGCCGAACGACGCTGTGAGCCAATCTGAACAATTTTCTTGGAGCTTTCCACCGCTTTCAGTGCCTTTCGGGCATCGTCGAGTGCTTCGGCAAACGGTTTTTCGCAGTATACATCGTGGCCCGACTCAACGGCAGCCGCGCAGTGAAGCGCGTGCTGGAAATCGGCCGTAGAAATAATTACCGCATCAACATCTTTGCGCTCGAAGAGTTCGTCGTTATTACGGGCTTTAAAAAACGAACTATCGTTCCAGCCTTTGCCTTTCAGGTATTGCTCGGCTTCGTCGCGACGGCGATTCCAGATGTCGGATACACCCACAAAAGCAAAGTTCTGGGCTTTGGCATGTTCAGCAAAAGCTGGAGCCAGCGACTGACGAAAGCGATCCGAAAAGCCAACAATACCAACCCGAACGCGCTCATTTGAACCAATGATCCGGGCGTAACTACTGGCCGAAAAGCTCATGCCAAGCCCGGCAAGCGCTGATTTCTTTATAAACTCACGACGATTTTCCATATAATTCAGGGCGTTAGAGGTTAACTAGTAGATGATAAGTTAGGGCTACTTTATTGTCTCAAACAGCAGGATACCGACAATAAACAGCCGCTCAGAGTTCTTTGATTTTTATATTCCGAAAAGACACTTTGTTGCCATGATCCTGCAACAGAATATGCCCTTTGGGGGCTTCGCCAAATCGACCATTGGCATTATAGGATGGCGCTTTATATTTACTCATGGCCACCAATTCGCGGAAATGATCGCTGCCACGTTCGTATTCTACCACTTTGGTTCCGTTCAGCCAGTGCTCAACGTGTTTTCCTTTCGAGACAATACGCCCCGTATTCCACTCGCCAATTGGGTTTGCTTTTTTGTTTTTTGCTGGAATCAGGTCATAGAGCGAGCCAACCGTACGGTTGCCATCGCGTCCCATTTTCGCATCCGGATGCTTATCGTCGTCCAGAACCTGGTATTCGAGTCCATAAGCTGAACCTTTCGGTTTTGGTGTTTGCTCGACCACAAAATATTTAAGCCCACTGTTGGCTCCTTCGGTGAGTCTGAAATCGAACACCAGGTCAAAATCACTGTATTCGCCAGTCGTAACTATATCGCCAAAACTTTCCGACTCCGATCCGTTTGATTGTTGAATCGTCAGCATCCCGTCGGAAACATCCCAGCCTTTTGCGGGAAATTTATCTTTGTAGGCACCCCGCCATCCGTTCGAAGTTTTACCGTCGAACAACAGTTTCCAGCCTTCTTTTTTCTCCTTCGCCGTCAGGGTGTTTGGCGCTTGTGGTTTTTCTGCTGCCAGTAAGGCCGTTAGAATCAGACCCGCCAGAATGAGTTGTTTCATAGGGAAATTGTTGACTTGTTGAGTTGTTAACTATGACGCGTTAATTCAATTATTCAGCAACTCAACAAGTCAATCATTTAAATTGGAAAGTTGAGCGTTTTCGTGATGTAATCTTTGCTGATTTGGGCGCATTGAGCGGCTGTTTTGTCCTTTTCGGGAACGCCATCTAGCTCGATAATGCCCCAGCCTTTAAATTTGATGTCGTCCAGTGCTTTGAATACCGCCGGAACATTAACATTTCCCCGGCCAAGCTCTACAAATTTGTAGGCTTTCGGATCGTTCGGTTTATCGGGCAGTGGCGACATGGTGTCTTTAAGGTGCAGGGCATACAGAATGTCTTTGTATTGCTTCACAGCTTTTTCAGGTTCGCCACCCCCCTGTTTGTAGTGAGCAATGTCTAGTTCGAGCTTCACATACTTCGGATTCATGGCCTGTACAATCACATCGACTTCTTCGGGCGTTTCGCCGAGCTGGTGCATGTGGTTATGGTAAGCAGCCTGAATACCCATAGCGGCTGTTTGCTTGCCAATTTCGTTCATAACGGCGGCCAGCCGTTTCAATTCCTCCGTTGTTGGCAGGCGATCTTTGGGACGGGCCGAGTTGGTGAGCTGAATGGCCGAGCCACCCAGTGCTTTCACGAAGCTGGCGTGCGCTACGTGAGTATCGATAGTGCTCTGTTCTTTGGCCGGATCGATATCAACGTTACCGCTCGAAAACATAGCCAGCTTCAGATGATGCTGGTCGAGCAGTGCTTTCAGTTCCGAGGGCTTGGCTTTGTAGGGACCAAATGTGTTAGCCCGAAGCTGAATACCTTTATAGCCGAGTGCCGAAATATCTTCAATGGCTTTGGCATCGTTGCCACCCCAGGTAATGGCTGAGTAGGCGATTTTTAGCCCTGATTTTTTAACGAATTCGGGTTGGGCAACTAACCGGCCAAGGCCCGTAGTAAGGGCCAGTGTCGATAGCCCGGCTGTAGTAAGAAATTGCCGCCTGTTTACCGTCTCCTGCATGATTGAAAAGTGGAAGGATCAGCGTAGACCGAACGTCGGAATTACTGACGATGAGATGAATCGTTTTCCTTAGTAGATACTGAAATAAGCGAAAATGGACTATGTTCTACTTGAAATAACGATTGAAGGAATGAATAAATGAAAACATATTATCATTATTCATTCCTTCAATCGTTTAGGAATTAGAAACCAGGGTTTTGAGCAAAACCTGCGCTACCATCAGCCGCTTTCTCGGTCCGGTCAATCTGCGTTTGCGGAATTGGCCGGAGGTTATGCGTTTCTTTTACGTTGGCAGCGCCGTCGGGATTATAGAGTTTAACCCGTTCGACCAGGTTACCCCAGCGTTTGAGGTCGAACCACCGCATTTGCTCACCGGCCAGTTCGCGGGCGCGTTCCTGCATAATCATTTCCATATCCAACTGATCGGCTGTGATTTCCATGGCAGCCTCTTTCCCTGGCCATGCAGCCCGACGACGTACCATGTTGATAGCAGCGGTTGCTTCGGTTGTTTTGCCAAGTTTGAACTGTGCTTCGGCCAGAATCAGGTAGGTTTCGGCCAGACGGAAGGCCAGATAATCGCGGCTACCTGCTTCGTAGGTTTTGTCGGGACGAAGCGGATCCAGAAATTTTTGCAGGGTTGGGAACAGAGCCGCTGTATAAGCGCTGGGCACCAATACCTGATACGGCTTGGCAGCCCGTTGAGCCATCGTCCATTCTACACCAGGAATATAAATTGTGGTGTCGCCAGTTTTAAAGGTAACGGTCGATTTTGAATTGTCGAAAGCCGTATTGAACGTACCAGGGTTGTTGCAGAGCCAGGTATCCTTGAACGTCTTTTTATAACGTGAATCGTTGACACGGTCTTTAAAGACAGTGGCCAACAGATAGTCGGTTGGACGAAGCCGCTTGAAAGGGCGGTCGTTCACAATATCCCGAACCATACCAGCCTGTACGTCATACTGCATACCAAAATACAAATGAAGCTTATTGCCTTCACCATTGATGGTATTGACAGAGTTGATATTAGTCAGTGGGTCAGATGTATACTGAACCGCAAAGATCACTTCATCGCTGATTTCGCCGGCACCCTGGGCAAATACGCTCGCAAAGTCGGGTAACAGTTTGAAGCCATAGTTTGCAATTACGCTTTGGGCATACGTTGCGGCTTTCGAATAATCGTCGGCGGCTTTTGCTGAGGAGGTCGCTTTGGTCAGATACACACGCGCCAGCAAATGTTCAGCAGCCGCTTTAGTTGCCCGGCCATAGTCCGAGGATCTGATTTTGTTATCCAGGTCAGGAATAGCCGCTTCCAGATCCGATATAATTGCAGCATACATCTCCGCTTCCGTTGCCCGGCTGGTTTTCTTGGTTGGCCCGAGTGTTTCCGTCAGACGCAGATCTACACCACCCCATTGCTGGGTCAGAATAAAGTAGTAATGAGCTCGAAGGAACTTCATCTCTGCTACGCGTAATTTTTTAGTAGCGTCGGAAACGGAAGCAGCAGGAGCGCGCTCGATCACGGCATTACAGGTATTGATCGCTTTGTATAGCTCTTCCCAGACCTGCTGGAGAATATCGACGAAGCTATTCATCTGGGTATCATAGAAATGAAACCCTTTGTAGCTTCCGTCGGCACCAACCCGGTAGATGTCCGTACCATATTCGGTCATGGTTAGCCCCCGCTCGGTTCCGTAGAAGGTGCGCAGCGACGAATAGGCCGCTTTGCTGGCATCTTCAAACCCTTTCGGTGTATTGATGTAATCGTTGCCAATGGCCGAGATTACAGTTTCATCCAGTACATTCTTGCAGGCTTGGCCACTCAGCAGGAGGGCCGTAAGTGCCAGAACACGGAATGATTTATGTGAAAATCCTGATTTCATGTTGGTAAAATCTATGAATGTTTATAAACACAAATGACGAAACAACTGCGTTTAGAATTTGACATTTAAACCGAAGGTTGTTACCCGTGTAGCGGGCGTAACACCGTTGCTGACCGTACCATTGCTGGTTTCAGGATCGACACCGTTATACTTCGACCGATAGGTAGAGAAGATGAACGGCTGCTGAATGCTGGAGAAAATACGGAGCGATTGCATTCTGAGCTTTTGGGCGATTTTTTGTGGGAATGTGTAACCGAAGTTGATATTCCGCACCTTCACAAATGAACCATCGAAGTAGATGATGGCCGTGTTATAGACCGGGAACTCCTGGCTTGAGTTAGGCCGGGGGAATTCGTTGGTTGGGTTGTTAGGGGTCCAGTAATCGACTTTGATTTGTTCGTAACGTCCGGCCAGGGCGTTGTTGTTTTGGTGGAATCCGCTCAGGATGGTCTGGCCAACCCTGGCGTAGATAAAGAAGTTGAAATCAAAGCCTTTATAGCTGAACCGGTTTGTGATACCACCACTCCAGGTTGGGATATCGGAGCCCAGGAATACGCGGTCATCAGCCGTAATTTTGCCATCGCCGTTGGTGTCCTGTACTTTAATCTGGCCAACCGCACTTTGATAAGACTTGGCGGCATCAGCTTCGCTGGTTTGCCAGATTCCCGCTTTCTTATAGTCATAGAATTCGGTCAGTGGCTTACCAATAAAGCGTTTGTTCCCTACATCGTCAATAGGGCCATTAAATAGGGAGATAATGGCTTCTGAGTTTTTAGAGAACACGATATCCGATGTCCATTTAAAGCCACCTTTCGTATTCACGTTCACGGTAGAGATACTGACTTCTACCCCTTTGTTCTGCGTTTCGCCAATATTCCGGGTCACTGAGTTGAAACCAATGGATGTAGGCAACAGGTCGGACAGCAGCAGATCGGTTGTGCGGGTTTTGTACAATTCGATAGCACCCGTTACCCGACCTCTCCAAAGGCTGAAATCAACCCCAATGTTCGTTGTGGTAGAGGTTTCCCAGCGCAAATCGGGATTACCAATAGTGCTTGGCCGATACCCATAAGCGGCTGTGTTACCATAGGCATATACCGTGCGATCCAGTAATCCCTGCGTCTGGTAGGGAGCTACGCCCTGGTTACCCACCGATCCGCGGCTGGCCCGCAATTTCAGCAGATCAACCCAGGTCGAACCCTTCATAAAATCTTCGTTGCTGATATTCCAGCCCAGAGCAATACCGGGGAAGTTACCGTATTTTGTATTTTCACCAAACCGGCTCGAACCATCCCGACGGATAGTCGCCGTTACCAGGTATTTGTCTTTGTAGTCATAGTTGATACGACCCATGAACGAGTTAATTGTCCATTGGATCAGGTTGCTGCTTACGCCTAATACCGAACTGGCATTACCCAGGTTGTAAAACTGCTGTGTTTCTGCCGGAACGCCCTGTACGTTGATTCCATAGGCTTCATAATTATCGCGCTGAATAGATTGCAGGCCTGTAATACCGAAATTGTGGTCGCCAAACTTCTTATTATAAGTGACCACGTTCTCTAACGTATAGTTGAAGCCAAAGTTATTTGAGCTTGAGGCTTGTGGATCACCCCCTTTGCGGGCATTCGTTAGGGAGCCAATGAAGCGTCCATAGCGGTTGATTGTAAAGTCAGGACCGAAATTAACCCGATATTTTAAGCCATCAATAATCTTTACTTCCGCGTAGATGCTGTTGAAAATCCGGTATTTCTTCGTTTGTTCCACCTGAGCACCCGGTACAACTTCGGCGAGTGGGTTGGTAAGTAACGCATCGTTGGTTGGCGAGAAAATCAGATTTCCATTGTCGTCATAAGGTCTGCCGAGTGGATTTTGCTGAAGCGTAAAGTTGTAAGGATTCAGGTTTTCACCATTGCGCAGGCTATACATCATATAGGAAGCAATCCCTACTTTGAGGGCTTTATTGATCTGGTGATCGACATTGGCCCGTAGCGAATAGCGCGTGAAATCCAGCCCCGGCATGATTCCTTTGTCCACAAAGTAGCCTGCCGAAATGTAGAACTGCGTTTTTTCATTACCGCCCTGTATACCCAGCGAGTGATTCTGCTGAAAACCCTGTTTTAGAATTAGTGACTGCCAGTCAGTATTTCGGTTGGCAGCAATACCGGCTGCCACGGCTGGGTCGCCACCTAATACCGCTACTTTCGAATCGGCATAGGCATCGGCCACGCCCGTTGGAACGGGATTACCGTTTACATCTTTATAGTTACCTGTGGCCCGATAGGCTTCCCGGACAAACTCGGCAAATTCAGGACCACTAAACAGGTGAATTTTGTCCAGAGCGTCTGTAACCCCGGCATAACTATCGTAGCTAATGGTTGTCTTGCCTGTTGGATTACCTCGTTTGGTTGTCACGAGCACCACGCCATTGGCACCTCTGGCACCATAGATGGCTGTTGCGGTAGCATCTTTGAGGATTTCCATCGAACCAACGTCATTCGGGTTAATATCTTCATAGCCAGCCGAAAGAGGAATTCCATCAACTACATAAAGAGGATCGTTACCCGCATTGAACGAACGACGGCCCCGAATCCGAATGGTTGGTACGGAACCTGGCCGACTACCTGACTGCGCCACGTCTACCCCGGCAACCCGGCCCTGCATAGCTTGTCCGATGTTGGTGATGGGTTGTTCCGTGATTTGCTTGGGCGTAACCGATGAGATAGCACCCGTTGTCTGACTCTTTTTCTGAGAACCATAACCTACAACCACCACTTCGTTCAGCGCACGGGTGTCGGTCAATAGGGTGAGATCAATAACTGTTTTGCTCCCAACGGGAACCTCCTGAGAGGTGAACCCAACGGCCGAAAATACCAGCACAGCCCGGCTGTTGGGTACATTGATCCGATACTCACCGTCGGCATTGGTGGTTGTACCACGGGTTGTTCCTTTTACCGTCACGCTGACCCCTGGTAACGAGTTATTATCGTCGCCAGAAATCACTTTTCCAGTGATTGTAAGCTCCTGCGTAGGATTTTCTTTGGCAATCCGATTCACGGGTGGAGCACTGAAGGCGGGCTGGCTCACTACGGTTAGTGCCGTCAGACCGAGTAGAGGCAACCATAGGCGTCGTTGGTACTTCCGCCCAGGAAGAGAAGTAATAGTGTTGTGCATCAGGTTAAAGAATTAAGGGTTTAGAAATAAAAGGCACTCTAAAATGCATTCGGAAGTAACGGTGAGTTGAGTTAGGGTATGGCCTGTATTGATCCGGCAGCTACTTCCACTGCATCGCCAGGCTTGAGCCTTATGGGCTTCTGTTTGTTGAGTAGTAAATTGACCTTTCCTGAGGTCAGCGCAACTCGGGTACATTCTGGCCGTTGCTGAACCTGAAAGGTTGTTCCTACAGCTTCAACAGTCAGGTCGGGAGTATGTACGCGAAACAGGCGGGCAGAGGTGGTGTCGTTTCGATGAAGCACCGCAAAATCGGCCTCGCCCTCCAGCCAGACTGCCCGGGGGGTTTCGTCGGATAATTGACCCGTAAAACCCCGACGGTCATAACGTAGCTGGCTATTGGCATGAAGTCGTACTATTGAACCATCCGGTAAATTAATTGTCCGAGGTTGCCCTGCGGTTGTTTTAATTGTTTTAATGGATTGATCGGGCCCATACTGAATCCAGAGAGCCCAGCCAATCAGTAACACCACTCCCAGCATTGCTGCTACCGTTCGCAAAAAATACCACCAGCCTATTACGGCTCGTACGTCGGGTTGCAGTGGGCGGAGATCCTCCATGGTCTGGAGTGATTCACGAATTCGCCCCCATACAGATGATACCTCATCTGTTGTTAACGATGGGCTGTTGGACATTGAGGCCGTCAGCACCAATTCTCGGGCAATCTCAATCGTATCAGTACATTCCGGATTGTGAAAAAGCCAATTTTGCCAATACGCCGTCACCTCTTCGTCGTTAGGGTGTTGCACCCAGCGAACGAACAGATCGTCGAGCGCAAACTCCTCGACGGTGTAGGCTGAATATGGCTTGTGAGACACGGAATGACACTGATTTTTGTAGGCCAAAGCATCTTGGATAAGGATTTCTACTTATTCTAGACTAATTATCGTGTGAAAAGAATAGTTTGTGGATTATTCAAAGACAAGCTACGATTATTAGTGCCTGTTTTTTATAGGCACACTGTCGTAAGTGTCTGAATTTAGCTTAACATAAAGAAGAAATAATCAGACTTTTTTTATGCAATCGTTCTCGGGAACGTTCCCAGATCCAATTATTAATAAATTTTATAAATTACATGATGTTTGGCTTAAGCAATTCATAAGCCTATAAATAGCTTAAATAGGCCATATTATAGGTTATTGAAAATTGGATTTATTCTTGAATTGATGTAAATACAATAATGGATTTTCAAGGCTTTGGCAAGTAAAGTACTTAGTACTTCCTTTTCGCGCTGATGACCCGCTTTACGGGTTATAAATCAGGCAGATACTACTGGTGAAATGCTCCGGACAAACGCGGTTCGCTTTCTATTTTGATACCGTATAAGCAGAATATAGCAACTATCATAGACCTTATAGGTTATCGTTTTATTAGCACTATGATAACTATATACCAGGTCGTAAAAAAAAGTAGCCTATTAGTTGGTATAGCACTTTTAGTGGGCTGTTTTGTCGTTCCGGCTCTGGCTCGATCTGTTTATGCTGATGACGATGAGGGAAACGATTCGCTGCGAACAGCCAGCGAACGCCCAAAATCATTAACATTTACGGCTTCGACCGACCAGCGTTTCTTTTTCTTTCATGATACACGCAACGATAATGGCCGACGAATACCGGTCAGTGTTTATGGATTGCGGGCGGGTTTCCTATTTCCTCAGCAGCACGATAGACCCGCTTTGCGGGGAGGTCGTACGGCTAGTTTTAAGGCTGGGGCTGGCTTTTATTTTATCAATCAACATCTCGATCAACCTGGTCTATTGCCCAATACGTCGGAGTCGGTAACCCGGCATCTGCGGATTGGCACATTGTATTACGAGCGGTACTGGCTTCGTCGGAATTCGTTTGAAATAAGTACTCCTGTTGAATTTGGCTACGGTCATTCGCGCTACGAACGTAACGACGATCAGGCCAAAGAGCATGAAGTGGCTCGGGGCGTTTTTCTGCCACTAGGAGTCGGTGTGTTATCGGCTTATCAGTTTCCGGCAGTTCGGTGGTTGCGACCGTTGCATTGGTTTGGGGTAAATCTGCTTGTCGGTTATCGGTTTATTCTCAAAAAAGATATTCCCGAAAGCCAGATCAATTATACGGGATTCTATATATCGGTAGGGCCGTCGTTTTTTCTGGAGAACCTGACTGCCGATGTAAAACGCTGGCGACAGAAGCGGAAACAAAAGAAAGAAAAGCAGCCGCGTCAGTAAAGAATGGCGTTTTGCAGTGACTTTTTGCTAATTGTCGGCTGGCAGACGAATCTGCCTCACCAATAATGCCGTATTTTGCTACGTGTGGCATTGGGTGCGCAGGCAATCTTTGGGCTACAGCTATACATAAGCATTCTCATTCGCTTTATGCGTCATATCGTTATTCTGGGAAATGGCATTTCGGGGATTACGGCCGCCCGCGAACTCCGTAAAAAGAGCGACGACCGAATTACGGTTATCTCGGCTGAAACCGATTATTTCTTTTCCCGAACCGCGTTGATGTACGTCTATATGGGGCATCTGGAGTTTCAGCATACGAAGCCTTACGAAGACTGGTTCTGGTCAAAAAACCGAATTGATCTTGTGCAGGCGCAGGTCGCCACGGTCGATTTCGAACAAAAAGCACTTCGCTGTGCCGATGGCCAACTTATATTGTACGACGTATTGATTCTGGCAGTTGGTTCAAAACCTAATTTCTTCGGTTGGCCGGGGCAGCACCTGGCGGGCGTTCAGGGACTGTATGGGAAGCCTGATCTCGACCAGATGGAGGCCGCTACCAGGGGCATTCGACAGGCGGTGGTTGTTGGCGGTGGCCTGATTGGTATTGAACTCTGCGAAATGCTTCTGTCGCGGAGTATTAACGTTACGTTTCTGGTTCGTGAAGAAAGTTTCTGGCGGAATGTGTTGCCTGCGGAAGAGTCGGCACTGGTTACCCGTCATATTCGTTTGCACCATGTCGATATTCGGACAACTACCGAACTTGCTGAAATCCGCGACGATGGCAGCGGGCGAGTGGCTAGTGTTATCACCAGAAAGGGCGACGAAATTCCTGCTCAGTTTGTGGGTATTTCCGTTGGCGTGAGTCCGAACATTGAGTTTCTGAAAAATACAGAGCTTGCAACCGATCGGGGGATTCTGGTAAATGAGTTACTGGAGACCAGCCTCCCCGATGTATATGCTATTGGCGACTGTGTGCAGCATCGGCAACCGCCCCAGAATCCGAACGGAACCCGGCGGAAACCGCTGGAGCAAATCTGGTATACTGGTCGAATGATGGGCGAAACCGTAGCCTGTACAATTGCCGGAGTCAGAACGGCCTATAATCCGGGTATTTTTTTTAATTCGGCCAAATTCTTCGATATTGAGTATCAGGTCTATGGCGACGTGGCTAGCCAGTTGCCCAACTCCGAGCAGACCCTATATTGGGAGCATGAGAACGGAAAAATAGCATTCCGAATCAATTATCGTCGGGATAATGGAGCTGTTGTGGGAATGAACGCGCTGGGCATTCGGCAGCGGCAGGAGGTTTGGCAACGCTGGATCACTCAACAACGATCGATCCAATATGTACTGGAACATTTGCCGGAAGCCAATTTCGATCCTGAATTTTTTCGACAATATGAAACAGCTATTATAGGCGTTTTTAACGCGACTCAGTCGGGACAAACCATACGTACGCGAGCAAAAAAAGGGTTGTTTAATTTGTTTAAGGGTTGATGGCAGCCAGACAGGTGTTATTTATTTCTTTTAGAAAGAGGGTAAACGGTTGGTAAAATCTTTAATGGAGTGGATGATTCGTTCATCCACTCCATTAAAGATTAAGCACTTACAACTTCTTCCCAACGAATTGTAATGGCCTGTTCCAGGTCGGGACGGAGACTAATGGCGACTGGGCAGGTATGCGCAATTTTTTCCAGCCGGACGCGGGTTGCTTCGTCGGGCAGGGTTTCTACACGAATTGTCAGATCTACCTCGATGCGGGCGATGCGCCGGGGAGGCTGGCTCGTCATAACTTTCGTTACATCGAGTTCGCTTCCTTTCAGATCAATACCATCGCGCCGGGCAAAAATGGCCATCGTAGTTATAATACAGGTGCCCAGGGCATTGGCAACCAAATCGGTTGGGGAGAACGCTTCACCGCGTCCCTGATTATCGGTAGGGGCATCGGTATTGATATGCGTGCCAGATTGCAAATGGGTGCAGTCGGTGCGTAAATCACCGAGATAGTCAATGTGAATCGTTGCCATAAAATAATACGTATATTGTAGCCAGGTAAAACAGGAATTTGTTCGTCTTACCAACGTTACTACTTATAAATTCCGTTTTTAGTTTTCAGCTACCTAATTTGCCTAAACATAAAAAATATCAGTTGGTTAGGCTAATACGAGCTGGTAATTTGACGGGATTTGATGAAAATTGTGTAGTTTTAGTAAAGAGTTTTACAAAATGCGGACGATATACAAATGGACAACAGCTACCCTGATGGGCTGGTTGTTATTTACGGGTAATGCCTGGGCGCAGAATACGGATTCGGAAGACGAAACGTATCGGAGCATTACGACCTTTGGCATTACGTCGAATACCAATTCGGGTGTATTGGGCGGATTGTCATTCCGACAGGCTAAGCTATTGTCTGGCGATTTTTTTGGCTTACCACAGTATCGTTATCTGAGCGTTGAAATCGTTAATGTAAAGCATCCTAAAGAAATTCAGACGACCAGCAATTTTGCCAGTTCGCGCTATATATATGGAAAAGAAAATTACCTGTTTGCTCTGCGAGGTCAGTATGGTCGTGAAATAAAACTGTTTGAACGGAGTGGCGACGAAGGCATTGCTGTAAGTGGTATTTTTGCGGCCGGTCCTACGCTGGGAATCATAAAACCCTATTATGTGAAAATTCAGGAGGGCAACCAGACGCGCTCCGTACCCTACAGTTCACTAACGCAGGGTAGTGGTGGTTTGCAGGGCGCTCCTATAGGCTCTGGTGGTTTTTTTCAGGGCCTTGGCGATTCGAAACTAACGGTGGGCCTGAATGTCAAAGCCGCCCTAAGCTTTGAGCTAAGCACCTTTCGCAACAATACAACCGGTATCGAAATCGGTTTTCTGGCCGAAGTATTCCCAAATAAGATTGTGATTATTCCAAACCCAGGGCCCAATGGCTCCCGCGAAGACGGTAACCGCAGTTTCTTCACGTCGGGTTATGTAACCCTGTTTTTTGGCAGTAAAAAATGAACAGTAACTAAGGCGGGTCGGCCTTAACACTCTTTTTGGCCGTTCTCCTTTCGTCTGTTTTGCTGAACTTTCCGCACAAAAAACGAATTTTGCTGGAAAGGATTGAGGAGCCATGATTGAACTACCCGTAATACCCTCCGAACAACAACGGAACCGAACTGCCGGTACAAAACGCCCCGACTGGCTGCGTGTTAAACTGCCCATCGGGCCAGAATATGCGAAGGTTCGTAAGTTGGTAGACGAACATAAATTGCACACGATCTGCGAAAGTGGCAACTGCCCAAACATGGGCGAATGCTGGGGAGCAGGTACGGCCACATTTATGATTCTCGGAAATATATGCACCCGGAGCTGTACGTTTTGTGCCGTAGCAACGGGGCGCCCGAATGAATACGACACCGATGAGCCCCGGCGCGTAGCCGAAGCCATCGTATTGATGAAAGTAAAACACGCTGTAATTACATCCGTCAATCGTGATGAACTGAAGGATCGGGGTGCCGAAATCTGGTACCAAACGGTACGGCTTATCAAAGAAGCCTCGCCAGCTACAACCATCGAAACGCTGATTCCTGATACAAAAGGAAACTGGGAAGCACTCGAACGAATGATTTCGGCTGGGCAGGAAGTGGTTTCGCATAATATGGAAACCGTTGAACGGCTGTATCGGCGGGTTCGTCCACAGGCCCGCTACGAACGGAGTCTGGAGCAAATCCGACGGACTAAAGAATATGGACAGCGAACCAAGTCGGGTATTATGCTGGGTTTGGGCGAAACGCACGACGAAGTATTCAAGGCAATGGACGATCTGGCCGAAAATGGCCTTGATGTATTGACGCTTGGCCAGTATCTTCAGCCAACCAGGATGCATCACGAAGTTATCGAGTGGATTCATCCCGAAACGTTTGCTATGTATAAGGAAGAAGGGCTGAAACGGGGTCTGAAATATGTAGAATCTGGCCCGTTGGTGCGTTCAAGTTACCATGCCGAAAAGCACGTCAACGTATAAAGTTTGTGCGTATATTTTCAAACAATTAGACGTACCCAATATTATTAGTAATAAAGTCCGGACGAGCCGCCCGGACTTTTTATTTACTGCATGAGAAAATATGACTTCATCATCGCGGGCGGTGGCATGGCGGGGTTGAGTTTGGCCTATTACCTGACTCAGTCTCCATTACGCGATCGCTCAATACTGATTCTGGACAAAGATGTTAAAGACCGCAACGACCGTACATGGTGTTTTTGGGAAAAAGGAGAAGGTGCCTTTGAATCCATCCTGTTTCGCAAATGGAATCGGGTAAGTTTCCACGGAACCACGCATACTGGTGCCCTGGATTTAGGGAGCTATCAGTATAAAATGTTGCGGGGAATCGATTTCTATGAGTTTATTCAGCATGAACTAAACAAATGGCCTAACATTGAGCAACGGCAGGCTACCATAAACCGGATCAAAGAAACCCCTCAGGGCGGATTCGTGATTGCCGACGATGAGCCTTATATTGCCGATTATGTGTTCGACAGCACATTTTTGCTCAAACTAAATCAACCCGAGAATCACAACCTGCTGCAACATTTCAGAGGCTGGGTCATCAAAACTGAAAAAGACTGTTTTGATCCAACATTGCCCGAACTGATGGATTTCAGAGTGGCACAGCAGGGCGACTGCCGTTTTGTTTATGTGATGCCCTTTGATGCCAAAACGGCTCTGGTTGAATTTACGCTCTTTAATGACTATCTGCTAGCTGATACTGATTATGAAGCCGCACTTCAACAATACATCGATCAGTTTTTGGATACGGGGGCTTACGAAATCTGTGAAGTTGAAACGGGCGTAATTCCGATGAGCGATGAACCGACGGAAGAAAACCCCTCTGAACACATTGTTCGGATTGGGACCGCAGGGGGCCATACGAAACCATCTACCGGCTACACCTTTCAGCGTACCCAACGCTATTTGCGTACTATAGTTGATGCTCTGGCCCAAACGGGTAAACCCAATCGGAAGACATCCTGGTTTGCCAACCGATTTAAACTGTACGACAGCATTCTGCTGAACGTACTGGAACAGCATCGCCATCCGGCCGACGATTTGTTTACCCGGTTTTATGCCGATAATCGACCCGAACGCATTTTTCGGTTTCTCGATGAAGAAACCCGTTTTATGGACGAGATACGCGTATTCGCCACGATGCCCTGGCGGCCTTTTACCTCCGCTTTTTTCGATGTGATGCGCCGACGAATGTTTGGTTGAGAAAATCCAGAAATTTGCGTTACCCTCAGGCAGGTAAACCGTCCTAACGGGCATTAAACCAAAAAGCGCTGCCTGAGCAGTTATACACGGCAGGGTATTACTCTAACTCATATCTGTAAGCTCGTGAATCTCTATGTACAACCGTATACGTTCTATCTGGTAGTTTGGTTGATAACCCTCCTGCTAGCCGTTAGTGGTGGATTTCTGTTTGGATACCTACTGCGCGATCGTCAGGATTCAAAAGGTACAACCAAGCTAAATCAGCCGAACTATTATAGCGGAGTTACGGCTGAACGTAAACGACTGCTTTCTTCCCGATAACAGCTTATTCGCAAAGCGGCTGAGCCGTCTGTTCCGGTAGTCTGAATAGCTATAGCTTTGACAAGTAAAGGCTAAGCATCATAACACTAGTAAGATAGCTAAGAAAGTATCCCATTTTTCTTGGATTCCACAGAGGGCTGCCGTTTGCTACAACGAATTCAAATAGCTCGTTATTAGCCTTAAGCCCAACTTCCCGATAGATAATTCGCCACTGCTGAATTGTACTTTATATTGACAGACCGTTGACTTTGATTGTTGCCCCTTGCTAAATATCTTGTAGATTTGCAAAATCATAACCAAGCAATAGGGAGCAGTAATGCCGTATCTTTTCACTTCCGAATCTGTTTCTGAGGGTCACCCAGATAAAGTCGCTGACCAAATCTCCGACGCGCTCATCGATAATTTCCTCGCATTTGATCCGTCCAGTAAAGTAGCCTGCGAAACACTGGTTACAACCGGTCAGGTAGTATTGGCGGGCGAAATAAAAACAGATACGTACTTAGACGTTCAACGAATCACGCGGGATGTTATCCGCAAGATTGGTTATACCAAAAGCGAATATATGTTCGAAGCTAACTCCTGTGGTATTTTCTCGGCGTTGCACGACCAGTCGGCCGATATTAACCAGGGTGTTGACCGGAAGGTAGAACATGAAGATTTCGAGAGTCATGCCAATGCGCAGGGCGCGGGCGATCAGGGCATGATGTTCGGTTATGCAACTAACGAAACCGACAACTTTATGCCTTTGCCGCTGGATCTGGCTCATGCCATCCTGCGCGAAATGTCGTTTATTCGGAACCACGAGCTTCATCTGATGCCCTACCTGCGCCCAGATGCCAAATCGCAGGTAACAATCGAGTATTCTGACGACCATCAGCCAATTCGCATCGATACCATTGTCGTATCGACCCAGCACGACGAATTTGCGGATGACGAAACTATGTTGAGTAAAATCAAACACGATATTATTAACATCGTCATTCCTCGGGTAAAAGCGGCTCAGAAAACAGAATTGCACCACTTATTTACCGATGATATTACCTATTACATTAACCCAACGGGTAAGTTTGTGATTGGTGGGCCACATGGCGATACGGGGCTAACAGGCCGGAAAATTATTGTGGATACTTATGGCGGCAAAGGTGCCCATGGGGGAGGAGCTTTCTCGGGTAAAGATCCCTCGAAAGTTGACCGTTCGGCGGCTTATGCAACCCGTCATATTGCCAAAAACCTGGTTGCTGCCGGTCTTTGCGATCAGGTACTGGTGCAGGTTTCGTATGCAATTGGAGTTGCCCAGCCTTGTGGATTGTATGTCAATACGTATGGTACGGCCAAGGTTGATATGCACGATGGCGAAATTGCTGAGAAAGTAGGACAAATTTTCGATATGCGCCCCTATGCCATCGAACAGCGCCTGAAACTTCGGAATCCGATCTATTTCGAAACGGCAGCTTATGGACACATGGGCCGTAAGAACGAGATTGTGAAGAAAACGTTCGGGTCGAACGGCCATTCTAAAGAGGTGGAAGTTGAACTGTTTACCTGGGAAAAACTCGATTTCGTTGATCAGGTTAAAGCCGTATTTGGTCTATAATCGATTTGAATCTATAACAAAAAAGCCACCCGAACAGGTGGCTATTTTTGTTTTTAGTAAGTATTGGTTTTATAACTCATCGGGTTCGAAAACCTCCTCTTCGGCTTCCATTCTGGATTTAGCTTCGGTTATAGCCGGACTGAATATATCGTTTCGTTTCTGTTTGCAACGGACGAGTTTGTCTTTTAATACCTCAAGAACTTTGTCGGTTGCGCTCTCAAAGCTTTTATCGTGGTCTTTCACGAACAGCTCCTTGCCCGGAACCGTCAGTCGAACTTCCACGACTTTTTCCTTGATTTTGTTAGAGTCTGCACCGTCTAACTTAAGGAACACCTCCGCGCCAATAATTCGATCATGGAAGGTGTCTAATTTGTTCAGTTTCGCCTGGATAAAATCTAACAGGGTCTGATCGGCCGTAAAGCGTACGGCATGAATTTGTAGTCTCATTGTGTCGCTTTTAAAAGTGAACTGAAATAGGAACATCAATGGACTATCTAAGTTTGGGTATCTTAGCCACAATGTCAAGCCCGGATGGGAAAGATACAATTGTGTTTCACGCTGGAGTAATACTGAGTTAATATAAGGCTTCGTAACGAGCTGTTTACATCTGTACGTGGAACAGTACTTAACAAAAGTTCTTTATAAAATATAATTTCAAAATACTACTGTAGGTAAATTTTGATTGACTGACGAGGTCGAAGCGTAATCAGGGGTTGGGTAGTGATCTGTAGATCGGGTACTGGTTTAAGGTCAAACCGATTTAATAACACCGTCAGTAGGGCCTGCATTTCCATGAGCGCAAACTGATTACCTATGCACAGGCGCGGGCCACCACCAAAGGGCAGAAAAGCATAGGCATGACGTTCGCGAGCCTTATCGGGTGCGAATCGGTCAGGATCGAACCGGTCGGGGTTTGGCCAACTGACCGGATCGTGATGCAGCACATAGGGACTTATTAATACACCGCTGTTGGCTTCCAGCCGATAGTTGCCAAACTGGTCGGGGCCCAGCGACAGGCGGCTCATAATCCAGGCCGGTGGGTAGAGCCGTAGCGATTCGTTGACGACCCGCGACAAATACGGCATAGCTCGTAAATCGTCGGCAGATGGGCGTTTGCGCTGACCAAGTGTTGCCTGGATTTCGGCTTTGATCCGGGCCAGAACTTCAGGATGCTGAGCCAGCAAATGGAGTGTCCAGGCCATTGAGGTCGCCGTAGTTTCGTGTCCTGCCGTAAAGAGTGTCACCATCTCGTCGCGAAGCTGTTCATCCGACATTCTTTCGCCCGTTTCTTCATCTATGGCATGTAGCAGCATATCCAGCAGATCGTCGCGGTGCTGGTCGGTTTGGCGTCGGGATTCAATTATTCCGAAAATCAGGTTATTAACCTGGGCAGTTGCTTTGTTGAAAGCCCGGTTGTCGGGTGTGGGTACCCATTTCGGAAGGCGAATGGGATTGATAACGGCATTGTTGGCAACGTGGTTGAGATTTGCCAGCGCCTTCGACAGATCGTCGAGTTCATCGGCCAGACTACTGCCAAATAGTGTTCGGGTAACAATTCGTAAGGTAACGTCGGTTGTGGCAGTTGAGATGTTGACGGGGCCTTTTGACGCACTCTGTTCCAGTCGGTTTACCCAGCTAATGGCTTCGTCGATCATGGTTTCGGCCAGCAGTGCCAGCTTTTGCCGATGAAAGGCCGGTTGAGCCAGCCGACGTTGCCTGCGCCAGAAGTCGCCCTCGCTGGTTAGCAGGCCGTTTCCCAGAAATTCCCGCAGAATAGCAAACGATTTTCCCCGGCCATAATTGCGGTTGTTTTCCTGAATAACCTGTTTGGTTTCTTCGGGCTTAAGCATGAGCGTTGTGGTTCGGTTGCCAACCTGAATGCGAACCATGCGCTGCTCGCCGTAGGTGTCTAACAAACGGCGCATAAAGGCTAGTGGATTGCGTATGTACTCAAACGAATTACCAACAAGTGGCAAGCCAGGGTGGACCGGAATAGGCAGAATCGTAGCGTGCATTGCTTCCATAAGAGAACAGGTTACTGGCGAGTACTATCGTTAGAACGACGGCAGCAAGTATATGCCGACGTGGTTATACTAATTTGTAGTTACGGTATTCGCCCATGCGCCAGCCGGTTAGTTTTTCAATAAAAATCTTCAGGCGGTTTTTGAACGAGTATTTTTTCTCGCGGATGTCGAAGTCGAATTGCCAGTGCTGGGCATGTATGCGTGGCTGCATAACAGCGGGGTGTGTTTCTTTGAACTCCGCCAGGGCATCAATGCTCTTATAGTCGAACTGATCGAGTGTTGGGCGACCCTTTATTTCGTCGTCGGTATGCCAGAAGCGTTGAACGGCATTGAGCTTCCGTTGCTGTACTTCCGGCGGTTTTACCCAGCCGTAATGATAAATATAGGCATCGATCAGCTTAACGTGTAGTTTCTGATTATCCGTTGTTCGAAAGCCCTGTGCATCGCGGTATGCCCTAACATTACCCGTATTGCGAATTACCCGAATCTCGCGTCGATACCACTGGGGAGAATCGCCCACGTAACGATAGGAACCGTAGAAATGCAGGTACTTGAAGAGGAGGCCTTCTACGTCGGGCTGGTTTATATAGCGTTCCATCGCCTGCCGAACCACCGGCAGGTATCGCTCATGCAAAACTTCATCGCCCTGAATATAGAAAGCCCAGTCAGTATCGGGCAAAATAGTGGCCAGCGCTTTATTGGTTTCAACGGCAAGCACTTGCCCCCCTGCTCGCAACGAATCGTCCCATATGGTTTCAATAATGCGAATTTTAGGAGAATCGATGCTTTTGATCAGTGCCAGTGTATCGTCTTCAGACTTGCCAACAGCTATTACAAATTCATCACAGAGTGGCAAAACAGACTGAATAGCCTCAAGAATAGGGTAATCGAACTTAAGAGCATTTCGAACAATACTGAACCCGGTAACTTTCATACAGTGAAATAACGAACGGCGGGTATAAAGATACAAGTCCGGCGCTGTAACTACATATTCCGAATGAATTCTTCCAGCGCGTTAAGGTGATCGGTAAATGCCTGGCGTCCGGTGTTGGTAGCCGAATAGGTGGTATTCGGTTTGCGGCCAATAAATTGTTTCTGCACCAACACATAGCCCGACTCTTCCAGCGCCCGAAGGTGGGTGGCCAGATTACCATCGGTAAGACCGAGCAGTTCTTTAAGCGCATTGAAACTCATGGCGTCATTTACCATCAGAATCGACATGATATTCAGCCGCGCTTTACTCTCAAATGCTTTATTAAACTGAGCCAGCAGATCTTTCATGCAGTATTGCGTTCGTATTTATAATACATGGCCATACCGTATACGATATGCAGCACACCGAAACCAACGGCCCATGTCAGCAGATTATAACCCGGCCAGAACAGCGAAAGCAGACCCAGGGCAATCTCGCAGTAACTCAGCGACTCTACATCGCGAACCGTGTATTTGCTACCATTGAGCAGCGCCAGCCCATAAAAAATCAATGTGGCCGGAAACGCCATCCAGATCAGATTGTAATACAGCAGTCCCAGACAAAAAATGCCTCCCGTGGCCAATGGTACTGCCAGCGCCCATAGCAATCGCTGAGATGAGCTATTCCAGACGCTAAGGCCCTGATTACGGGCTTTTCGAACGGTAAAATAGGTGCCACTTAGCAGAGCCGCTACTAAAACAACAACAGCTACTGTAACTAAAAATTCCCGAATGGCCTGATGAGCGGCATCATCGTATAGTTCGAGTCGCTGATAGCTTAGTGCCTTAAATACATCAGTCTGAAGTCGCATATACACAACCGCAGCTCCGGCAAGTGCAATAACACCCGCCGATACGCCCGACAGACCGCTCAACGACAGAAATTTGGAGGAGCGTTCCATCATGCTGCGGATTTCCGTCAGCGTCTGTAGATGTTCGCGCGATTCGTGCATGAGAAAGAAATTAGGGTTCGTGGTGTTTCGTGTTATATTAAGTGAGAATAAACAAAAATTGGCATAACGATTCGCTTAAAGTATTGCCAGCAACTTGCCACCGAGAATAATCAGGCCAACTAGTACTGCCGTAATGGCCATGATCAATACAGCACCCGACGACAGATCTTTGATGGCTTTGATTTGCGGATGCAAACCCGGCGAAACAAAGTCACAAAGCTTTTCAATGGCCGTATTGAATGCTTCGGCTGCCCAAACCAGGCCAATCTGAATCAGAATAATAGACCACTCGACGCGACTAAGATCCAGAAGAAAACCTGCCAACATAACCACAATCGCGATTAATAAATGGACTCTGGCGTTGTTTTCATACCGAAATAAGTCGATTATACCTTGCCCTGCAAATCCGAAGCTACGCCAAACCTTACGAAAGTTGATCATGGAGCAAACATACCATTGAAGTTGTTTAATCGAGACAGCTAGTTCTACTTTCTCCTGGTGTTTTTTGTCGAATTCACCAACGACCTAGGGTGAAAATAGTTTTACTTTAGTATGCTCAAATTGACGCCCGTCGAACACATCGCCCATTAGCAGGTCGCCACGGACTTTCAGATAAGGTTGTTTAACAGACCGGGGCAGGTCGAATACCAGTTGCGTTGAGTCGATACGCCCCGCCAGCGTTGTGTAGTGAGCTTTCCATCCAAATGGATGTAAATTATCTAGCTGTTGCTGAGCGGTAAGGCTATTTTCGTAAACGTTACCCTTATAGTCGACAATGAAAGCCGTATTATTGTCCCAGTGATGTTCAACTCGTTTGGCTTCATTGTCGACCCGGAAGGTAATGATCCAGAATTTTCCTTCAGGTTTCAGAGCGCCAAGGCTATCGTAAACAACTACCTGCTCGGCCGAATAGATAAAATCGTCGTGTCGAATGGGTTGGCCAAGCGAAATTTCCTTATTCGCTGCTGGTTGACAACCCCATAATGAAGCCAGTGCGAGAAATAACAGATGCCAGGAGTTCATGAGTATGTATGTTTGGTTTACCGGTTCTTTTCAGAATCGACATACCACCAGAATGCTGCGTAGAGCACGATCAGAACGAAGCCATAGGCCAGGGTCAGTTTCAGGCTCAGGTGATTTTGAGCAGCTGCCGTAATGGCCTCCACCAGAGCCAGTGGCTGAGCCAGCACATCCCAGCTATTCCAACGGCCAAAACGACCCAGATAAATCCCAAATCCCGACAAGAGTTGGCTGCCCAGCAAAATGAGCCAGGTTAAACCTGTGCCCGTTAGTGGCAGCATCATTCGATGGACAACCAAGGTGGAGTATAAACCAGCCAGTAATCCGGTCAAGGCAAACAGAAACAAGGTCATGGTGTCGAACCATAGTAAAGGAAAATCGATGTTCTTAATGTGATATAGGTCGGTAATAATATAAGGCGCATTAGGTAAAAAGGCCAGCCAGATAGTTAAACCTATTCCCAGAAGCCAGCTATTACGAAAACCTGCCGATCGGAGATCGCGAAGGATCAGAACCACGCCCAGCGGAAAAAAAGCCAGAAAGAGGTTCCAGGTAAGCATGATGAAGAACCACCAGTTACCGGTTAGTAAGCCCCGTGCTGTTACCAGACACATGCCGGCTGTTGTGAGGGCTGCTAAGGCTCTTAGCCCCTTACTGCTTTGTGGAGGTGCCGTTTGACCCAGAGGGCGATCAGGAGAAAAATAGATCAAATTTTGCATATTAAAAGTACTTTGTTTTGCAAAGTAAATAAAAATAATGGCTTCCTGTCAAGTATATTATGGCTGCTTTTTTTGAGTGAAGACGTTTGGTTAGTTATGCATAAGAAAAGCCAGTCGTTTAAACTGGCTTTTCTTATGCAGATTGTATTTCGCTTAGCTCTTATTCGGCAGCCGAAACAGCCTGATGACTATTATCGGTCGTATAAAACAGTTGAAGCAGTTTGCGTGCCTGCTCGGCTGGTTTTGCATACGAATCATCGATTTTCTCAAAAGCAGCAAATTTTTCGGGCTGATCGTAGAAAATATCCTTTAGGTTATTGCTTGTGATCAGATGAACCGGCGAATCGGCCTTCCGGCTGAAATAATACTGAACCGGCGAATAAGTATTGCCACCGCCCGAAATCCAGATATTTGTTGGCTTACTATAGATATAAACGCGGTCGCTATGTTCTACTTTATACTGATCGCCATCAAAAATCCGGTAATCAACACCTTGTTTACGTTCGCCCCACAAGTCTGATAGTGGAATTTTTTCTTCGGGGGCATTCGGCTGATCAACTTTTATGGCCCGCTCGAAGGTTTCCTGATGGAGCCGGTACCCAGCCTGGCCATCATTGAAACTATCGGTTAATTGATGTTTCGCGAAATCGGCAGCCGATAGGTAAATACCGTTTTCTGGAAATGGAGCAAAAGGATTAGTTTGTTGAGCCTGAGTCGAAAAGGGCAGTGCAGCAAGCGCTGCCAGTACTATAACTTTCATAACAATAAGACGTGATAGTGAAACAAAAAAAGAATAGAACTCAGTAGCCAGCCTCCTCTGTAATATGAATACTCTGACCGCTGTTCCAGTAACTGTGTTTCATTCGCCTGATTGATAATATGTTGTTGAGTGATGCAAATTTGGCCGTATGAGATTATAATGGGATAAGTTTTACGTTAATAAGTAGTTAAAAATCAGGTGATTATGTATTTAGTGAAGATAAATGGTCGAATAGTCCTATTGCAATACAGGCTTTATTCCGTAGTAAGTTTTATTGCTTACGGAATAAAGCCTGTATTGTAGTAGATACGGGTTTTAGCTTAGTGAGTTTCTTTTACTGCTTCGGTTTCGAGCCAGCCATCTTTCAGCCGTAAAATTCGGGTGCCGTAAGCAGCATTGGCTTCGGAGTGAGTTACCTGCACAATTGTAACGCCGTCTTTCTTGTTCAGTTCGCTGAAAATTTCCATAATATCGCGTGCCTGATCGGAGTGTAGATTACCTGTTGGCTCATCGGCAAAAATTACCGACGGCTCAGCCGCGAGTGCCCGAGCAATACCCACCAATTGTTGTTGCCCGCCCGATAACTGAGCAGGAAACAAATCTTTCTTCGCTACAATATTGAAGCGGTCGAGCAGTTCGGCAACGCGGCTTTTACGTTCCGATCCGCTCAATCCTTTATAAAGTAATGGCGTTTCGATGTTTTCGTAAACTGTCAGTTCATCAATAAGGTGGTAAGCCTGAAACACAAAGCCAATCTGCGTACGGTGTAGTTCTGTACGCCGTTTTTCGGAGAGTTTCTGAACAGGTTGATCTTCAAAGAGGTATTCGCCTTCCGACGGTTCTTCGAGCAAACCAAGAATGTGTAGCAGTGTAGATTTTCCCGAACCCGACGGTCCCATGATCGACACAAATTCACCCTTTGCAATATCGAGCGAGATGTTGCGCAATACATAAATACGACCAAAACCGGCTGGGTAGTATTTAGAAACGTTATTGAGCTGAATCATATGTAATTATCGTTGAACTATTTTGGTTAAGGCCTTTTCTCGCTTAGGGCGTATATGAATCTTAACAGTGTTTTCTTTTTGGGTAACAATTTTATTGGTTCAAGTGTCGTGCCAGTTTTGTAATGATTTAATTTTTAGGTGATTACGGCGGTTTGAGCCTCTTTTTCGTCCGCTAACGGACAGCCACACTACTAAAACCGGACAGAATTTTCGATCATTCATGCAACATACTGTAGTTTTATCGCATCTTCAATAAAACGAACGCTATTCTTAAGGTATGAAAGCAACTATATTGGCACTTATGGTAGTTACTGCTGGTATAAATACGGCCAGCGACGATTGGAAAAAAGACCGCTCTATTGCTGGTTTTAAAGGGCTTAGTGTAAGCAGTGGTATTGATGTATATCTGACTCAGGGTAGTTCCGAAAAACTGACCATCGAAGCCAAAGGTTTCGACGAAGACGAGGTTGTATCGGAGGTGAAAAACGGAGTTCTTAAACTTTATGTCGACCGTAGAGGCATTGCAAACTGGAACTTTGGCAAGAACCGCTATGTGAAAGCCTATCTGACTTTTAAACAGCTTACCGAACTTCATGCGTCGGGTGGGGCCGATGTGTTTGGGCAGAACCGTTTGTCGTTCAGCGATCTGACCCTTAATGCCTCGGGTGGTTCGGATGTGAAACTAGAGCTAAAAGCCGATGAACTCAATGCTTCGGCTTCGGGCGGAGCCGATATTGTTTTGCAGGGATCGGCCCATAAACTTAATGCCAACGGTTCGGGCGGAGCCGACCTCGATGCGCGTAAACTGACCGTTGAAGTTTGTAATGCGCATTCGTCGGGCGGGTCCGATGTATATGTCAATGCCAGCCGGGAATTAAGCATGAAAGCTTCGGGAGGCTCCGATATTTATTATTATGGGTCGGCTAAAGTGCTGGCCAAGAGCGAGTCCGGTGGGTCAGACATTCATCGGAAAGATTAGAAACAACAAAAGAGTGGACGACTGAAAGAGCGATTGATTAATTTTGTTTATTGATTGTACCGGCGAGTAGGTATTTCTGCGTCCGTTTGGTACACCGTCACGCTTTCATTCGTTCACTCTTTTGGCACCTACTATTGGCATACTTGGCGGGGGGCAACTTGGTTTGATGCTCCTACAGGCCGCTATCGACTGGAACCTCCGTGTTCATGTTCTCGATCCAGACGCCGAAGCACCCTGCCGGCATCTCTGCACCGACTTTAGCAACGGTTCACTTACCGACTACGACACCGTATATCAGTTTGGTCAGTCGGTCGATGTAATCACGATCGAAATCGAACGGGTGAATGTCGATGCCCTCGAAGCGCTTGAGCGCGAAGGAAAAAAAGTTTTTCCGCAACCTTCGGTTATACGAATCATTCAGGATAAACGCCTTCAAAAGCAATTTTATCGGGATCATAATTTGCCTACGGCCGATTTTATTCTAACCGAAACGCGGGCCGATGTGGCAATGGTCGAAATTCAGCAGCCCGATTTTTTTCCGGCTTTTCATAAACTTGGCCGCGACGGCTATGATGGGCGAGGGGTGCAGCGCATTGCAACCGTTGCCGATGTTGGCAAGGCCTTCGATGCGCCCGGCATATTGGAAAAAGCCGTCGATTTTGAGAAAGAGCTGGCTGTGATAGTTTCCCGCAATGAGCAGGGCGATGTGCAAACGTTTCCAACGGTCGAAATGGTGTTCCATCCAGAATTAAATCTGGTGGAGTATCTGTTTGCGCCCGCAGAAGTCTCCTCCGAAATCGACCAGAAAGCACAGGACATTGCTCGCCGAACAGCCGACGCTTTTGGCATTGTGGGTTTGCTGGCAGTAGAGCTTTTCCTGGACAAGGCTGGTAAGGTGCTCATCAATGAAGTGGCTCCACGGCCTCATAATAGCGGTCATCATACCATTCGTGCCAATGTTACCTCCCAGTTTGAACAACACTGGCGGGCTATTCTGAATTATCCACCGGGCGATACGTCGGCTTATCAGCCCGCTGCAATGCTTAATCTGCTCGGCGAGGATGGTTTCACAGGACCGGCAGTTTATGAAGGGCTTGAAACGCTGCTGGCGATGCCGGGTGTATTCCCGTTCTTCTACGGTAAGGCCATTACTAAACCGTTCCGAAAAATGGGCCATGTTACGGTCATGGACGATTCGCTGGATGCACTTCGCGCAAAAGTAGCGAAAGCCAGGGCAGGCATTCGGGTCGTTGCTGAAAATACCGGGAAATAAAAAACCGGGAGAAAGCGGCTTTCTCCCGGTTACAAATAGTCTGGTTCAAGTAGCACTTCTGACCTACGCTACTCTGTTTTCCAATGTGCCGATGCCGTCGATAATGATACGAACTTCGTCGTCCGGGCGCAGGGTGAAGTCGTCGGATGGAACAATACCCGTTCCGGTCATCAGATAGCAGCCATACGGGAACGAACATTCGCGGAACAGAAACGAGACTAGTTCTGTGTGCTGCCGTTTCATCTGGCTGATAGCAATGCTATTGGTAAAAACGGCCTGACCGTTGCGAATAATTTCCAGCCGGATTTCTGTTTCGGGCGAAATGGGCGATTCCGGAACGTACAGGCATGGTCCCAATGCTGCGCTGCCGTCGTAGGTTTTGGCCTGAGGCAGATAGAGCGGGTTTTCGCCTTCAATACTCCGCGAACTCATGTCGTTGCCGCAGGTATAGCCTACAATTTTTCCCGACGAAGTAATGAACAGAGTTAGTTCTGGTTCGGGAACATTCCAGGTCGAATCGGCGCGGATACGCACATTGGCTCCTGGCCCAACAACACGTTCGGGTGTCGATTTGAAGAATAGTTCGGGCCGTTCGGCATCATAAACCCGGTCGTAAAAGTTATCGCCACCCGATTTTTTTGATTCTTCCATACGAGCATTTCGGCTGCGTAGGTAGGTCACGCCCGAAGCCCAGACCTCCTGTTTGCCAATTGGGGCCAGTAGGCCTGTCTGAACCCACTGCTGATGATTGTCGGCAGGAGCCGTCGTTTGGGTAATATCGAATAGAATCGTGTACAGATTATCCTGATTGACTAATTCGTCCCAATTACTGGCCGGAACGGTATAAAACAGATTATTGGATTCAAGTACGATTCCTGAACGGGTTTTGTAGAGTTTCATGGGAGATCATTAAATACGCCAGGAAAAGTGTCTTTGGCGAGTAATTTACTTTTCTATAAATACTCGCGACTCAACTGAACGGACTATGGGATGAAAACGGGAAATTTACTGAAACATTTCCCGGAAACTAGTTATATTAGTAGGCTTACGCACCACTGGATGGGTGGGTTGATCAACATGCTGCAAAAAACAAGGGGAATTGCCCTCAGTTATATCCGATACCGCGAAACGTCTATCATCGCCCGCGTTTATACCGAAGAGTTTGGCCTACAGAGCTATCTGGTTAATGGCGTTCGGTCGGCCAAGAACAAAAGCAATCGAATAGCGCTCTTTCAGCCGCTAACGTTGCTGGATATGGTTGTTTACAACAAACACGACCGCGACCTGCACCGGTTGTCGGAGTTGAAAACGATTCATCCGTTTCAGAGTCTGCCGTTTGAAGTCAGCAAATCGACGATCGCGATCTTCGTTACCGAACTGTTGAATAAGGTACTGAAAGAAGAGGCCAGCAGTCCGGTATTATTCCGGTTTCTGATAGATTCGGTTTTATTTCTGGAAGAGGCTAAGCTAAACTACGAAAATTTTCATCTGGTATTTCTGCTCAAACTGGCTTTTTTTCTGGGGTTTGGTCCCGAGAGCGCCCATGAGTTTGAGAATCAGCTTCGCGAACACTCCTACCCGTTTTTACCGGATGCCGAGATGGAGAATGCCCTAAATACCATGCTTCGTAAGCCGTTTGGAACTCCTCTATCATTGGCTCGGTCGGCCCGTAATGAATTGCTCGATGCGGTAGTTGCCTATTACCAGATTCACATTGATTCGATTGGCGAAGTGAAATCGCTGCCAGTGCTAAGAGAAGTACTGGGTTAATAAAAATGGTGACCATAGTTGTGGTCACCATTGCATTGCTATATTTTCCGTTTTAGTTCAAAATGCTGCCCCAAATATAGACGCCTTACCTGTTCGTCGTTGGCCAGATCTTCGGCAGATCCCTGTTTCAGTATTTTTCCTTCGAAAAGCAGGTATGCCCGGTCAGTGATGGAGAGGGTTTCGTTTACATTGTGGTCGGTAATCAGAATGCCAATGTTGCGGTGCTTCAATTTGGCAACAATACTCTGAATGTCTTCAACCGCAATAGGATCGACGCCCGCAAACGGCTCATCGAGCAGAATAAATTTAGGATCAACGGCCAGCGCGCGGGCTATTTCGGTGCGCCGACGTTCTCCACCTGAGAGCACTTTACCTTTATTCTTCCTGACGTGGGTCAGACTGAATTCTTCCAGCAACTCTTCGGTTTTCTCCTTTTGCTGCTTTTTAGGTAAGTCGCTCATTTCTAGTACAGCCAGCACATTTTCCTCGACTGACAAGTCGCGGAAAACCGAGGCTTCCTGCGCCAGATAACCTAAACCAAGCCGCGCCCGTTTATACATCGGTAAGTCGGTAACGTCGATATCGTCGATAAAAACTTTACCACTATTGGGTTTTACCAGCCCAACAGCCATATAGAACGAAGTGGTTTTGCCAGCGCCGTTTGGGCCGAGTAGACCAACTATTTCACCCTGGGCTACCTGATAGGACACATTGTTGTTGACCAATCGTGACCCGTATTTTTTTATTAAATTTTCTGTTCTAAGAATCATTTGTTCGAAACGGGCGGTTGCAAACCAGCCTGTATAGCCAATACAAAATCAGTTGATACGTCAAGCGCTGTCGCTATCTGTTCAACTGTCAGCACACCCAACTGAAGCAACCCCATTACGGCTTCTTTTTTTGCTTTTTCGCGTCCTTCCTGCCTTCCTTCTTGTAATCCTTCCTGCCTTCCTTCCTGTAATCCCTCCTGCCTTCCTTCCTGAATACCCCGGAGCATTGCTGAAATAGTGGCTTCTTCAGCACCTTTCTGTTTGCCCTGAAGGTAGCGGATGTCGGTTTCTAAATCATATACGATTGCCATGGCTTCAATTTGTTTAATGACTTCGTTCTGAAAGTTACGTAATTTTGAGAGGATCTCAACCTGCCGAAAATACTTGCCAAGTGCTAGTTGACTTTGCTCTTTCGCTTTGATTGTCTGCAAAATGCGCTGAATAACCTGAGGGGGAGCTTCGGTGCCCAGGTTGCCAAGTATGGCTAGTACCATCTCTTCTGGTTTTTCTGTTTCCAGAAACGTCTGGTAAGGCACCTCCACAATGTTTCGGATATGAAAACGAAACAATAGGTCTTCCTGGTTCAATTCATGACGCATTCGAGCCGGGCGACTGCCGATATAAAAGACGTATTGTTTCAGCGGTAGTTTGTATTTTCCATATAACTGGGCTGCATAAAACAACATACGCGATAACATATCGGGTTCATCCCGGGTCTGGAACTCCAGATGCAAAATAAATAACCCATCACCTTCGGCATTGGTTACGATTTTAAGAAAATCGGGCTTGCGTTCAATGGTATATTGGACGTCATCCGGAATTTCAATCAATCCTTCCGGCTCGGGCAAGTTCAGTACTTTCCGGGCCAGCGGTAGCAGAATCGATTCAATATTTTCTTTGATAATCTTGTCGTAATCCTGCCCCATACAGTTTTCTAGTAGCAGCGAATGTCTTTTAGCATCAACTGCAATGATACATTGCCATTGAAAAAATTCTGCTCAACATGATAACAGATGGCGAAGGGTTTACCATGCCGAAGCTGATCAGCCAGATGGGCCATTCCAAAACCGACAGCCGTTAAAATATGCCCTGATTTTGTTTGTTTAACGTTCATTTTCAGGTGCTTTTCTTTCATGACAATCGGTTCTCCGGCCAGATATACATCATTGGTCATGAATACCGGCTGCATATTATGAGGGCCAAACGGCCCCATCTGTTTAACAATTCGGGCAAGCTTATCATTAATCTCGCTAAAATCCATTGGCAAATCGATATCTACGAGCGGAGTCAGGTGTTCGTCCTTAATCCGGCGCGACACAACTTCTTCAAACTTCTGCCGAAAGGCCTCAATATTGTCAATCGACATTGTCATTCCGGCTGCGAAGGTGTGCCCACCAAACTGTTCCAGCAAATCGGCGCATTCTTCTATGGCTTCATATACATCGAATCCGGGCACGGACCGGGCCGACCCTGCTGCTTTATCGTGCGATTGTGTCAGGATGATTGTGGGACGGTGAAAATGCTCGATGCATCGCGAAGCTACAATGCCAATAACACCCTTATGCCAGGTGGCATCATATAGAACCGTTGTTTTGGCATTTACCATCGCTTCGCTTTGGCGGATCATGCTTAGTGCCTGCTCCGTAATGCTCGTATCGAACTCCCGTCGGCTGTTATTATGCTTGTTGATAGCCATCGCAAACTCATCGGCTTCTTCTTCCGATTCGGCCAGTAAGAGCTGTACGGCGGCTTTCGCATGTTGAATCCGACCGGCGGCATTGATTCGGGGCCCTAATCCGAAGACAACGTTGGTAATATCCAGCTCTCGCGAAAAGCCTGCTATTTTGATTAACGCTTTTAGCCCAGTGCGTGGTGTCGCGTTAAGATATTTTAAGCCATAATAGGCCATTACACGGTTCTCGCCTGTTAGCGGCACAATATCCGATGCAATGCTGACAGCAACCAGGTCGAGATGTGGATATAGCGCCTGAAGGTCAATTTCTTTGTATAAGCAAAAGGCCTGTAGGAGTTTAAAGCCAATGCCGCAGCCACTCAGTTCTTTGTATGGGTAGTCGCAGTCGTTGCGCTTGGGGTCGAGAACGGCAGCGGCATTGGGTAATTCGTTGCCAGGGCGGTGGTGGTCGCAGATAATGAAATCGATACCAAGGGCTTTTGCTTCGGCCACACGATCAATCGATTTGATGCCGCAGTCGAGGGCGATAATAAGCGTGAAGCCATTTTCGGCCGCCCATTCGATGCCCTGTTTCGAAATACCATAGCCTTCCTTATAGCGATCGGGAATATAATAATCGATTTCTTCGTGAAAGTTTTTCAGAAATCCGTAAACTAGAGCGACCGAAGTGGTTCCGTCTACATCGTAATCGCCATAAATCAGAATTTTTTCGGCCCGTTCGGGAAGCATCGCCATTTGCAGGCGCATAATGGCACGATCCATATCTTTCATGGCGAATGGATGGTGCAGATGTGTAATTTCGGGTCGGAAAAATGTTCGGGCTTCGTCAAATGTATGAATACCGCGCTGGACCAGCAGCGCTGCCAGCGATGGGCTGATATTCAGGGATTGCGCTAATGAGCCGATTGCCGACCGTTGTGTAGGCGACTCAGGAGAAGGTTGTAAAATCCATCGTTTTACGGGAGGTGTCGGCTGGGCTATCATAATTGCAAATTAAATCCGTTTTTAGAAAAACACTGCGTTCATGCTCATTTTGCTTTCAGTACTTAGCTTCTTTCTGGCCAACGAAGACCCAACAAAATCGCCAAAAAAAACCAGCTTAAAAGTTGATGTACACAATGTTCGTACATCACAGGGGGCCGTTTATGTTGCCTTATTCCGTGCTGACAATAGTTTTCCTGATGGAAAGCCAATGGACGGGAGGAGACTCGATGCTATTGAAAAACGCGTGGAAGCTACATTTTCGGTTGAACCGGGCGATTATGCCATAGCTGTTTTTCATGATGAAAATGGCAATGGGAAATTAGACAAACGGATTTTCGGAATCCCGAAAGAGCCATATGGGTTCAGCAATAATTTTCGCCCAACCATGTCGGCACCAAAATTCAAGGATTGTAAATTCACTGTTGGTGAAGGGGGCAAGACAATCAGTATTAAATTAGATTAGCCGATCACTTCGGTATGGCTTGCATAAACACTATGCGCTGCGCTTGATTTGCCCAACGTCCGTTTGGGGTTGTGGTTTTATTCTCAACTGAATTTAGTACCAAAAGCGAGTTATAAAATCGAACCTGTTTAAACTTTCGCTTTACGGTTGATTTTTCGCAAGAAAATGACTGAGAATGCAATAAAATGTAGACTCATCCAGTTTTTGACTGAAAACTCAAACCGGATCAAAAGAGCTTTGAAGCCGTCCATCCAAGCATTAGCATGTTCAATCACGGAACGATCGGTGTACAAGTCGTCATCGAAAATATGGGTACCGGTTGGATAAGGCCTCTGGTCTTGATTAGATGAATTTCTGGGATTCTCTTTCACATTGGCCAGGATTTCTTCTTGCTCACAGGCGGTTCTGAAACTAGCCGAATCAAAGCCAGCGTCAGCATTGAGAAATAAGCCTTTCAAGTTGATACCTGCTTCTTTCAACAGGCTACAAATCCCATCAAATAGTACTTGAATTTGGAATAGATCCTGGTGTTGCCCTGCTTGAGGAGTAGACATGGCCAGCATAAGCCCTTGATTATCGGACATAAACAGCGCATTTGTGGTATTACAGGCTTTTCGCCCTTGGTAGCCTACGGCATCCCCCCGTTTTTGGCAGGTGTATGACTACCGTCAAACTCGACACTCGACAGGTCTAAATGCTTCAGGTTTTTGCTCAACAAATTAAGCCAAATGGCCTTCCAGCAATTGGCCTTACTCCACTTATTATGATAGTAAAAGACCGCATTCCAACTCAAGACTTTATCTGTGAAAAACTGTTTTGTAGGTAACTCACGCCATTGACACCCCGTTTTTAAGCGATGGAAACCGGGTCGCCCTTTAGGTTTGTGGGCTGGTAAGAAACCAAGATTTGAGCTTTTGCCAGTAGTCAACCAGAGAGGGTTACCCTACCGGGTCGCCGAGGAGTCAAAGACCTATGCTCCGAACGGTCCGCCGTCGCGGTCAGGTCCCTCTCTGTTTCCATTGCCATAAGACTCGAATAGAAATAAGGGATTGCAGGCCCACGAAAGGCGGTCGGCCGCTGCCGGTCGAGAAAAGCAAGGAGTTGACTACTCATTCAAAACTAAACCTTGTTATGGACTTTTGCTACCGCCCCGGCGGCCCGGTTCATTGGCATCGACATTGCCAAAGACACTTTGGACTGGGCGGTGTACACCCAGAAAGGCGGCTTCTTGCTTAATATCCACACCGAAAACACCCTCAAAGGCATCAAGTCGGCATTGACTCAGTTGAAGGCTCTGGCAGGCTGGAACCCTACTCAGGCCGTTTTCTGTATGGAGCATACGGCACGGATTTCCATGGGTTATACAAGCGTGGGTATATAGTTTTTGTCATATTTCAGTCCTCGGTGAACCACTGAGCAAACCCGATGGATAAGCGGCTTCGGCTGTCCGATTGTTACGAACTGCATTAAGTACAAGCCGCATCGGCGGTCCGAATTTTATTCTTGCCTTCGGCCACTTTACGCCGATAGTAGTCTTGCAGTTCACCTTTGACACAAATCGCTGACATTGCCCCCAGATGAAATAAGCTTTTAAGTCGTTTTCGGGCGTGCTCATTGACGCGGGTTTTACCGCGAACACTACTACCCGATCGATACCGCACAGGCGGCCCTGTCGAAAGGAGCTACACCAGCATGGCAAGCAAGCTTCTTAGCATCACGGATGGTTTTAAATTCTTCGGTGGCAATTAGCAATTCGGTGGCTGTCGCATCACCAACTCCAGGAACAGAAGTCACTAAATCAAATAATGCTTTTAAATAATCATCTGCTTGAATGAGCTCTCGAATTTGCTTGTCAGCGTTTTTCAAATCGGCATTGATTGCCTTCAATGAAGCCTGGCAAGTTTTAGTGAGTTGTCGTTGAAGAACAGGGTCAATAAACCCTTGTTGTTCATTAATAGGTTGCTGTAACTGCTGACGCACAAGCAGGAGTCGCTGGCGAAGGCCACTTAAGGAAGCCAACTTTTGTAAAACGGGCCTTGGCGGTTGCCAAAGACGTATTTTGTCACGAAAACGGAAAGCATACCGCACCGGCGGCCCGGTCAGCGATTCGAACCGCATCAATTGCATCGTTCTTACCCCGTTGCAAACCGCCTGCTTTCTTGATCTGTAAACTACTTTCTAACCAGAGGGGGAGGTGAACTTTGTAAAGGGAAGATAAAAGGTGAGTGCAATACACTCCCGTATGCTCCATGCAACAAACCGACTCCGAGATGATAAAATCAGGCAAGGCTTTGATGACTTTGAGAGCCACTTTGATGCCTGCTTCGGAATTAGCTGTCTGAGTTTGCAGAACAATAGACTTGCCGTCTGTGACAGCCCAGTCGAGGGTGGCTTTCGAGACATCAACGCCAATGTAAAAGCGAGTAGACATAATGTTTAAGGTTTAAAGGTTGGTGACCAGAGTAGTTGCTTACCTTAATACTCGAACCCTTACTAATGGGGCTGTATCCCCGAATTTCCATCTGAGTTTAGGCAAGCATAACAGGGTGGGGCCTTAATCCGTGCGTAGATCAATATCTCGGCCGCCCCCTAGGGAAACCCACCTTGTTTACTTGTTGGCAAGCTATTCTAAATCTTGAAATCTTACCACACCGCAAACCTAAAGGGCCGCCCCGCTACAACCTGCTGGCGGTTCCGGTGGCCGAGCAAGAGACATTCATCAGCAAAACGCTCCAAAAGACCTTGAAAGGTAATGTCAAGAAGTCCTTGACTGCCCTTAAAGAGGAACAGAAAGCCGTCGAGGCACAAATTCACGACCTTATCCAGGCTGATGCTCGCTTAAAAGAGTTGTTCGATTTAATGGTCTCCGTGCCGGGCGTTGGCCCGGTGATCGCTACCGAACTCTTGTTAGCTACCAACGAGATGCAGGCCATCAGTGATCCTAAGAAGTTGGCTTGTCATGCTGGAGTAGCCCCTTTTGAGTACCGCTCAGGCAGTAGTATACGGGGCAAAACCAAAGTAAGCCATCAGGCGCGCAAGCGCCTGAAAGCGCTGGTTCACCTGTGTACGATGTCGGCCATCCAAGTGGCAGGCGACCTTCAGGATTATTATGCTCGCAAGCTCCAGGAGGGTAAGCCCAAGATGCTAGTGATCAATGCCGCCCGCAACAAGCTGATTCACCGGGTTTGTGCGGTGGTTCGTCGGGGTGAAAAATATTCGGACCGCCGATGCGGACAAAAATTATACGTTAGCACTTGCTTAAGCCATAGAAATCGGAGCGATGCATTCGACAATCTGCGTAAGTGGGACTGTTGTCTCAAATCCACGTGTTCCCACTGTCAGATACGGCAAAATCCATTTTTCAATCATAGCTTTGTCGATGATCCCCATTACTATGTGTATTTAAAGTTCGCGCTTCAAAATTCACACGGTTTTGGGGATTTTAGCGAAAGTTTAAACAGGTTCTAAGTCAGTTTTCATAACGTTTGGGCGTAGAAGCCACTCTTTGAAGAGCCATGCAACAAAGCTTATTTTGATACAAAAAACTAAAAAAGCCCCAAATCGCAAGATTTGAGGCTTTTTGCTCCCGAAGCTGGGCTCGAACCAGCGACCCTCTGATTAACAGTCAGCAGATTACTAGTTTAATATGGTTCAATATGATTTATAATAAATTGATTATTAGTAATTTATGAATCATGGAGTTTCAGGGTAAACCGTTTAAATACGGATTCCTTGTGCAAATCTTGTGCAAATTTTTTCGTATCTTTAATTCATGAACACAAATGTCGTGATTTCCTTAGATACTCGCCGTGCCAAAAAGGATGGCACCTATCCAGTCATTATGCGGCTGGGCCATAATGCGCAAACAACCTCTATTCCCATTGGAATAAGCGTTGCTGTAGCGGATTGGGATGAGAAAAAGCGGGCTATTAAAAAAAGCTATAAGGGCGTCAGTTCTGTTACCAGACTGAACAATCAGATTGAGAAGGAGAAGACTGATGCGATGGACATCATTCTTAAGCTTCATGAATTGGGCACCCTGCAAACTTTATCGATAACGTCGTTGAAAGACCGGATCACACAGAAAGAAGCCAAAGATTCTTTTCTCCAATTCGCTAGTCAATGCGTGGATGAGCTGATTAAAGCGCATCGGGTTGGTACGGCCAGATCGTATAAAGGCTTGATTAGCGTTTTGAAAGAATACCGCAAAGGCAAGGATTTATTGTTCAAGGAGATCACGTATGATTTTCTTGCCAGATTCGAGACTAACCATAAAAGCAAAGGGAATGGTGCCAATGGCTTGGCTGTCTATATGCGGACAATCAGGGCCATTTACAACAAGGCTATTAAGTCTGGGGTAGCCGATAAAGAATTGTATCCGTTCGATGATTATAAGATTAAGACCGCGCCTACCGAAAAGCGAGCTTTGGACGGAGAGTTTCTTAAAACGATCATTCAACTGGACATTCCGGCCACCCATATATGCTTTAATACCCGCAATTATTTCGTTGCCAGCTATATGATGTATGGGATGAACTTTGCGGATATGGCCTATCTGGAAAAAAGCTCTGTGGAGAATGGGCGCGTCCGGTATCGCCGGAGAAAAACGGGCAAGCTGTACGATATTAAGATTACGCCACAGCTTGAAAGTATACTGGTTCATTACATGCAACAAACGCCCGATTCCAAGTTCGTCTTTCCGATCCTGAAACGAGACTCGCCAACTCTGCGTGAAAAGGACATTCAGTGGGCCAGAAAACGGTACAATAAAAAGCTGAAGCTACTGGCTTCGCTATGCGGAATTGACTCAAACCTGACAAGCTATGTGAGCCGACATTCATTTGCGACCCAGGCAATGCTGCACGATATTCCGCTGACAGCGATCAGCACGATGCTTGGCCATTCCAGCGTAAAAACTACCGAAATTTATCTGAAAGGGTTGCCGGTCAATATCCTAGACAATTACAATGAACGAATTTTGGGATGAGGTGAGTAAATGAAGTAAGCAGCCAGTTGATTATTAGTCCGTTAAATAAAACGGACATGCGTAAAAGCCAGTGTTTAGGTGGTTCGTATAGCTTTTACTGGTAGATTCTCTATTTTGGCCAAAAAGCACAATGGAAGTTATCTGTCTACACGATGAAGCCTTTTATGCCCTAATTGACAAGGTTCTTGAACGGGTTCAGCAACAGCAAGCGGTCAAGGAGGATAAATGGATTTCAGGCAGCGAGGCCATGAAGAAATTGCGTATTCAGAGCAAAACGACTTTGCAGAAACTCCGTGATGAAGGCAGTATCCGGTTTTCGCAGCCTGAGAGAAAGCTCATCCTATACGACAGCGATTCCATCAACGACTATTTATCTCGCCACACTAAAGAAACCTTTTAGCCATGTCAGAAGACGAACCATCACCAGAGTTCATTAAAGGTTATAATCATGGTTACCAACTCGCCAAGCATGAACCAGAGTTATTGGGCAAAATCCTGAAATCCCAAAGCGACAATCCTCCTAACGATTACAGCAGAGCGATGGCACATGGGAAAACCCAGTACGATCATGAAAAACTCGTTGCTGAAATGAAAGCTATCCGTGAACGGCAGAAGCAGACGATTAGACGAAAGCGATAATTCTAATCAACATATCATTTCTTCAAAAATCATTTTTGTTTCTCTGGTGTAGTCAACGACATAAATTTTCATTCGTTGACCTTACGTTTGTCTATATCCTTTTCTTTAATGGATCAAATCCAGACCTTGCGTCGACGGCTGCATATCATTCGCATAGTCGACCGACCTTTTTTGTATCCGTCCCTCAAAAAGCTGGTTGCTCAACTCAGTGAGGACTTCGATGCGGTTTCGGAACGGACCGTTGAGCGAGACATCCGGGCGATTGGAGCGGTCTATCAAATTTATATTCGAAATAACCGGCGCAAAGGGGGCTATTACCTTGATCTGCCCACCGATGAAGATGTGGCTGACTTCGAGCAGTTTGTGCAACTGCTCGAACGACGAGAACGGTTGGAGTTTCTGACGTCGTCGGTAGCGAGTATTCGGGGCATTGGGCGCCATTTGCAACTTGAGCATAACACACAGTTTACAGGAAACGGACATTTGCCTCTGTTATGGCAGGCACTACAAACAGGTCGCTGTGTGGAGTTTGTCTACCGAAAGTTTGAGAAAGAAGCCGACGAAGGAAAGCTCCGACGGGTAGAACCGGGTTTACTGCTGGAATACCGCAATCGATTTTATCTGGATTGTTTTGATCTGGAAGCCAATCAGCCACGCACCTTCGGCCTGGATCGGTTGCACGGGCTTACGCTGACCGATCAGCCTATTTCCACCGCCCGTACAGGCCAGCGTCGAACCGACCGCCGACACGCTATTGGAGTAACCTGTCCGCCTGATCTCGAACCTCAACGGGTGGTCCTGCGCTTCCAGACCAGCGAAGCCAACTACGTCCGTTCACTACCGTTGCACAGTAGTCAGCGGCTGATTCAGGAAGTCCCCGGTTTTGTTGATCTGGAATTGACCGTTATTCTCAACCACGAACTTGAGCGTGAAATCCTGGCATTCGGCGAACTAGTCGAAGTGCTGGAACCGGCTGAACTGCGGGTGAGGTTGGCTGCTCGTGTACGAATACTAAGCGAAAAATACTTTTAATTATCTTGTTATAGTTACAAGATGCCGTAGTAGTTTATTAGGGATATTAAGAATTAGTATAAATATATTTGCGCTGTTTAGACGAACAAAATTACTTTTGTTATAGTTGTGAAATGCGAAAGCAAACTCTAGATACTATGAATAAAGTAGTAGTTACTCCAGAAATCCAACCTATTTTTAGACGTACGCTCACATTCTTTGATAAGAGCGAGTTGATAATAATTTCCGAAAACCAGAGCAAGAAATATGATAGTGGAGAAGTGATTCAGCAAATTATTGAATTTTCACCATCATTGGTTATTACTCAAGACAAAGATTTGGCTAGTATTTGCGTTAACCTCCTTGGATGCGTTAAAGTCATATTATTGAGGGATTGTCAGCCAAGTTGTGATCGAACCTTTCTATCAAATGCTCTTGACATCAGTGCTTTTATGGCTTCTAACGCCAGATTATTCACAATGTAATTAATCGCACCCATCACGGGTATTGAAATTAGTAATGCATAGGGGACATTAATTCACCCCCAGTCATCAATCGGACCTTCGGGTATTTTTTTCTGTAAACCGTCAATTTTTGGCGGAAGCATCATTCACCTTTGTTCCACATCGCCTATTAATTGTAAACATTGAGCTTCTAAACCTTCTATGCGCCTTCAACTACAACTAACTCCTACTACTCAGCCGCTACCTTACGACCACTTGCATCAACTTACTAGCACCCTGCACAAATGGCTGGGTCGAAATGATATTCATGATGGTTTAAGCCTCTACAGCTTCGGCTGGTTACGAGGGGGCGAAAGCCGCAACGGTTCCTTGCGCTTTCCCAAAGGAGCTATCTGGAATATTTCGTTTTTTGACGAAGAGAAAGCTCGACAAGCACTGGGTGGTATACTTGATCAGCCAGAACTAGGGTTTGGAATGCGGGTTGCTGAAATTCGGGAAGTTGCTCCGCCTGCCTTTCAACATCATCATTATTTCCTGACGGATGGCTCTTCGATTGTTATTCGTCAGAAACGTCCCGATGGCTCGCGAGCCTATCTACTCTGGGATGATCCAGCTACTGACCAGGCATTAACGCAGTCATTCCAGCGCAAACTCACAGCGGCTGGTTTTTCAGGAGCTGACCTCGGTGTGACGGCTTCGTTCGACCGTACTTACCAAAATGCTCGTACTCGAAAGATCGCTATTAAAGGTACTAATCATCGGGGAAGTGAATGCCCGGTGATTGTTAAGGGAACTTCTGATGCACTACATTTTGCCTGGACGGTGGGACTCGGTGAATTAACGGGCAGTGGTTTTGGTGCATTACGTTAATCCGATAACCCAATATGAGCCAAGAACTTTACTACGTCGTCCGCTACACCGGCCCGTTCGGCTACATCAAACCCTGGACAGCCGTGCGCGATGAACGAACATTCAGCCAGCAGTTTCTTACGCCAAGTATTGTTGAAGGCATTCGGCAAAAACTGGGGGTAGAGGGAATCCTGCGGCACCGATTGTCGTATGCCAAAATTGATCAGCAACAGGAACGAACGCAATCAAGGGCTTTTGTTATCGAAGCCAAACGAAAACGGGCAACGCGGGAGCAGTCAATCCTGATACGGGGCGTTATGCTGAATCCCGTACTGCATCTAGCCTTTTCGACACGAGAGGATGCTGAGCGGGCGGCTGAACAACACATTTGTTTATGCCGAAATGAGGACATACTATTGCCGGATGACCTGGTACTAACACAAACCATTGACGAGTTTGACCAAATTCCCGGCTTTGAACTTCTGTTTGGCGAAAGTCCATCGGCAGTTATGGTCGGGTATGACCGCTTTCAGGCGAATCAGCCGATGTATGGCACCGTGAAGATTGTTGGTAGACCCGTTGGCGCTGATCCCCTCGAATAATGAAACTCTCAGCAAAAAGTCCCGAACAGGGGGGATTAACGCTGTTACAACACACGCAGCACGTGGTCGACTGTATTTTGAAAATGGCACGGGAATACGGCTTTAACACGAGATTAGCTCGATTGGGTGCGGTACTGCATGACCTAGGCAAAGCTCATCCCTATTTTCAGCGCGTGTTACAGGGAAAGATCGGTACAGTAGAGAATAATGAATCTGATCCGCACCGGCACGAGATTTCGTCGCTGCTTTTTCTACCTTTATTCGACCGAAGGGATTGGCCTGTTCTAATTGATATGGTTGTTGCTCACCATAAATCATTAAAGGCATTACAGAATAATAACGCATCCAGACGTGGACTTAACGATCTGAGAAATGATTTTGGGACCAATGATGTATTCCTCCGGCATGCCGATTATACATACAGCGGTTGCCAGGAAGTGTGGGAAATTTGGTCGGCGCGGGTAGAGCCTGTAGTAAAAGTATTCAAGTTAAACTACCGTTCAATTAGCCGCAAAGAGGCCCGAGAAGCGTTTGATTACGCCATTGAGTACTGTAAAAGTCGACCTACTGGTCGGTCGCGATGGCGAGGTTTGCTGATGAGTGCTGATCATTTTGCCTCCGAGCACATGCACGATGCTAAGTCACTTCTTAATAGCTACTATAAGCGCCCTAATCTGACTTATTACAGTCGACAGTCTGATTTACACCCACTTTCATTACTGCCAACGGATCGCCGAAACCGGCACACACTGGTTATTGCGCCGACGGGGGCTGGAAAGACAGACTTTTTGCTACGCCGTTGTCTAGGGCGAGTCGTATATACGTTGCCGTTTCAGGCTTCAATCAATGCCATGTACCTTCGAGTAAACGAAAATTTAAACAAGAAGGATGGGAAATGGCTGCCTCGCAACGAGCAAACGGATGTTCGGCGGGCGCACGCATCGTCACAGATCAGGCTTCGGGACGAAAAAGGTAAGCTAATCGAAGAAGAACAATTCCGGCAGCGAAATCCAGGAGCTAGTATTAAAGTAACAACCCCACACCAGTTGGCTAGTATTGTCTTTAAGACTAGTGGTCATGAAGCGGCAGCACTCGACGTTGCTGGCTGCGACGTGATTTTAGATGAGGTGCATGTATACGATAATCTGGCTCGAGCAATGACACTTGAGTTAGTCAAAGATCTGGTACGGTTAGGATGCCGGGTGCATATTGGCACAGCTACTATTCCTGATGATCTAAAACAGCATCTCATTAATGCACTGGGTGGTAGCCGACGTGTTTACCAGGTTCAGTTAAAGAAGCGAGCGCTTACCAAATTTAACCGACACGAAGTGAGCAAGTTGCCAGATGAAACATCTGCTCGTGCGCTGATAAAAAAAGTAGTCACTGGTGAAAATAAGGAGCGCGTCTTGTTTGTCGCTAATCGCGTCAAACTTGCTCAAGAGCGATATCAATGGGCGAAAAAAGAATTGCCGGACGTGCCCGTATTGTTAGTCCATAGTCGTTTTCGACGGTGTGACAGAGCTAATTTGGAAAGCCTGATTGATGTATTTGACAAGGCAGAGGGGCCATGCATAGTCATTGCTACACAGGTTGTTGAAGTAAGTTTAGATATTTCGTTTGACCGACTAGTAACGGATGCCGCTCCATTGGATAGCTTGATTCAGCGTTTCGGGCGTATTCACCGTCGACGCACTTCCGATACGATTGGTACATATAAACCGGTTCACGTAATCGCACCAGCCACTACAGACAAAGACATCCAGCCTTATAATGCGGATGTGGTGCGACGCAGTTTTGATTTGTTGCCCGATGGATTACTACGTGAGACGGAGTTGCAGCAACTCATTAATCAGGTATATGATAAAATCACTGTTCCACCGATTGATGTTCACACCGCTCCTATTTGGGAACTATGTCATCGGCCGAAATCATACCTGATTGATGCTCTTGAAATAGATGGAGCCGTTTGCATTCTGGCCAAGGATCGGGAAACTTACTTAAAACCGAAAGGTATAAACCGTCAGGAATTAGAGATTCCCGTTCCCTGGAAAAGTATTGCCGCTTTCGTTGCTGCCAAAACCTTTCCTTTGCTCGAAGCCGGTAATTATCCATACGTTATCCCAGATAAGTTGTATCAATATGACCCAGAAGGTATCACACTAGGACTTGTATTGCCCGATAAACCAGAATCGGTGCGCACGGGAGCTTCCTCAACTACAGCTAAACGAATGATCTGATATGTACACAGCTTATTTAGGGCGTCGGCTTGTTGAACTACTCAACGCTCGCGACCATACCCAACGAACGGTGCAGGATTTTTTCTCGAATGAGTATTTTACGTTGTTCTTCAACGACGAACGATTCCTGCAACACGTCAATAATTCGAAGTTCGATCAAGCCTATAAGCAGAAAGGAAAAACACCACTCACGGAAGTGGTGCGAACGAATGTTTTGGCGGCTCAGCATCAGCGAATCCAACACGATACCCCCGACGGTTCCTTCTTTTTGGGGGGTGCCGCAGCAGAAGCGACGGCTGGAACGTCGGGGCAGGTAACCGATATTCTGTTACCCATCTCACCCGAAGAAGTATATGCTTCGTGGATTGGAGCAGCTTTAGGAATTGGGGTAAGTGGCGGACTAAACGTACTGGTTGACGATGATCTTGTCTTACTGACTCTGTATGATGGCTGGCAATATTATCGGACGTTCATGAAGCAGATGCATAACCTGAAACCACATCAGATTAATACCTGGAATGGTTGGTGGATTACCAATGCATTTCGGGAGGATTTCGAACCGACCGATGATCCGTTTAGCCATCAGCCTGATGTAAAAATAGATAAAGCCTCGGGGGTTGCAAGTCTGGAAACGCAGAAGTGGGTAGGTGTCATTTTTGCGCTGGCTCACAAAATTCCACGTCCGCTAACATCGTATGTGTATTCGCTCAGCCAGATGAACACAACAGTCGGATTTATTCAGATTCAATTGCGCGACATAGTTGAGGTGTTACGTGAACTTCATCGGCAGCTTTTTCTCTTGCGAGAAGGCTTGTCTTATGAAAAAGTAGCCAGTTTGTATGAAACCGAAATGGGGTTTCAAAAAGCCTGCGAATTAGGTGCTATCGGTGTCCAGGCAATTGAGCCAGAAAGCCTGCGCGAATACATGCCCGGAGTGCGTGGGAGTGGCAAGCCGTTTAAAACGCCAAAGAACAGAGAAGACTCTTTATGGATCACTTACAAAATTTATGAAACCTGGATCGATGCCATGCTAAACAACAGGAAATTATTGGAACTCAGCGAAAAAGTAGCTGCCATACTCATTCATGTGTCAGACCCTACTCAACGAGGCAAAAAAGGGGGAAGCAATCTAGTTAATGAATTAACGAACTCTACTAATCGCAATCAATTGATCGAGCGCTTTGCCAGGTTAATTGATAAAATACCAGATCAGCACCCAATGCTGAATGAAATAGCCAGTATGATTGCAGTCATGCCTCTAACGGATATTCCGCTCTTTATTGCCCTTCTGAAACTAAAATACGCAGTCGAAGAGGCCAAATTAACCACCAGTACATCAAAAGCTAACTAATCGAAAAATGAAACCTTACCTTTATCTACGCGGCTTAAAAGTAGCCGAACATACTGTTTTTGCCGTTCAGGATGGACAGAAAAACTACTATGATCCAACGTTTAATAAACGAGTTTCTTACTCAAGCGGCCAGCAGGTAAAACGCTCGTTGCTTGATATGCTCTCCGAAACGCTGGAAGAGAATCGGGCACCTGTGACGTTCAATTACGAGATCAATAACAAAGACGAGTTGGGAAATAAAGAGCCATGGTCACCCTGTGATCCAACGTACGCCGATCAGTTGATTGGGGGCTGGATGCGGGCGCGTCCGGGCGTGGTAACCTTGAAACGGCGTAGTCCACTGTCTATTTCAGCAATGCGTCCATTGCACCCATTGCTGGTCAGCATGACAAACGAAAATTTGACATTCGACCGGAGTGACCGACCAGACAATAATCCAATACGCGTTATCAACGCTGCCGGAGAAGCCCTTTCTGAGGAGCAGATTAATGATTATCTAACCAGAAAACAACGCACATTACCGCGTCGACATTGGATTCCAGATAATTCCCGAACAACCGGCTTATTTGTCTTCGATGTTGCCATCGATCTAAACCGGTTATTCAGTGTTTCTATCAATCAACATGAACCGGAACTAACAGCGGATTCATTACAAAATCTACGGGATGCTGGTTGGGTAGCCTCCGCTGATGGTGAACGGCTGATTGCTCCTGCTGAGCGTCGAACTGAAATTATTCCAGCTTTGGCGTCAGCTTTGGTCAACTGGCATATCACAAGCAATCAAGCACGTACCTACAGTCCGCAAACGATGTTAGCCATTACTATTGGCGACAATGCCAGCCGGATTGCTGGAGCTATTCGAGCAGACCTGGATGCTGAACAAAATAGGGACAATAGCTATCGGGCAATTCCAGTTGTTGAGCCTATTGATGGAGTGGATTTATTTACTTCTCTGGCTTGCAAAGGGTATGTGCCGGGTGTTAGCGGTTCGGTTGATGCGCTGGAACAGGCGGAACAACGGCTAATCGAATTGTTATCTGCTTACAATTACGAAAACTGATGACCATACTTAATCCCCGCATCGGTGGGATGCTGGTGGGTTACTACCGGCTGTGTCCCCGCAAGGCGTGGCTGTCGATGCGGGGGCTGTGGATGGAGCAGGAATCGGACGCGGTGGCGCTCGGACGTCTGCTCGATGACCATAGCTACGACCGCGACGAAAAGCACCTAACCATCGACGCCGAAGCGCCTGATGGCACAGAACTGGTCGGTAAAGTTGACCGGACAAACCTTAAAAACGGTGTATTGCACGAAACCAAGAAAGGTCGAGCCTGCGAGGATTCTCACCGCTGGCAGGTCCGTTTCTACCTCTGGCTGCTTTACCTCAACGGCGTAACCCGTTCCAACGGACATCCGTTTACCGGTCAACTGGATTACCCGTTGTTGCGTCGGACAGAACCTGTCACGCTGGATGCTGAACACATCACGGAACTAGCCACTACCGTGTCGGCAATCCGGGCCATCGCCGACCAGGAAACACCACCCCCGCGTTTAGGCAAACGATCTTTCTGCACCAAATGCGCCTTTGAAGAACTCTGCTATGGATGAACCAAACTGCCGTAGAGGAGCGAGAGGGTGGATAAAATAACGCGTTCATCCTCAGTAATTCACTACTATGAAACGACCACACTACCTTTTTTCAAGCGGCCGATTGCGTCGCCAGCACAATACCCTATGCCTAGAGCGCACAACGGGCGAGCGATTGCCTGATGATGCCCCTGACGACGAGGGGTTGCCTTCCGCCGAGGCTGACGGTGCCCGATCTCCGTTTCCCGTCGAAGCCGTCGACAGTTTGTATCTGTTCGGCGAAATCGACATCAACAGCAAACTCGTCACATTCCTAGGGCAGCAGGGTATTCCGACGTTTTTCTACGACTACTACGGCAATTATACGGCCACTCTGTTCCCTCGAGAGGGGCAGTTGTCGGGGCGGTTGCGCGTTGATCAGGCCCGGCATTATCTGAGTGGGAAACGAAGGTTGGTGTTGGCCCGCGCTTTTGTGGAAGCGGCTCTGTTCAACATTGAACGCGTTATCAAATACTATCAACCTCGGTTGGTAGGGGAGGAGCAAGCAGCCGTGCAAGCTACCCTAGTGGAATTGAAAAAAGACCGAGAAGCCCTACCGCTGACGGTTGATATTCACACACTAATGGCGGTTGAAGGGCGTATTCGGGATCGATACTATCGACTTTGGCCCCACTTTCTGGGGCCGGAAGTAGCGGCCCGGTTTCCGTTCAACAAACGTGAACGACGACCACCTTCCAACGAGTTGAACGCCCTGATTTCGTTTGGCAACTCGCTCTGCTATTCGACCGTACTGCGTCAGATTTACCGGACCGCTCTCGACCCGACTATTGCCTATCTGCACGAACCCGGCGACCGACGATTCTCGCTGGCGCTGGACCTAGCCGAAGTCTTCAAGCCCCTGCTGGTAGACCGGATGATTTTCCGGCTCCTAAAAACGGGTGAGTTGAATCCAAAGCACTTCGAGAAATACTTGGGTGGATGTTACCTGACCGAGGCCGGACGCAAAATTGTGGTTAGCCATTGGGATGAGCGCCTAAGCCAGACCGTTCAGCACCGCACCATGAACAAGAAAGTATCCTACGAGCGGCTGATGCGCCACGAGTGCTACAAACTTGTGCGTCACTTGTGCGATCCGGTCGGCGATCTGTATCAGGGTTTTCATATGTGGTGGTAACGCCGTTTATACTAAACCGTTATAACTATGCCGTTTTGTATTGCCGTCTATGATGTAAACCAGAAGCGGGTGGGTAAAATGCTCAAATTATTCCGGCGTTACCTAACCTGGGTACAGAATTCAGTTTTTGAAGGTGACCTGACCGTTGGTCAGTTGAAACAGTTACAACTGGAAGCGGATGCGCTTTTGCAGGACGATGACGGCGTGGTGTTTTATCAGTTTCGCGACGAACGCTACGTCGAACGCATTGCACTCGGCACTGATGATGTAAACCGAACGCGGTTTTTATAAGTCGTCAGCCTGTCGAGTTGTGAGATTGTTTCGGCATGAATAATGCTTGCTCCACAAGGCATATCTATCCAAATCAGGCCATACTGCTTATAACGGCCTTTTATCAAGTCGTCAGCCTCCTGCATTTTTAGCAATACTAGATGCTGACGCTTTTTTGTGTTATTTTTAAGCCTGAAAAACCTTCTTGAAAGCCCTCAAAGTGCTTTTTTAGAGGTTGGTATCAATCGCACCTTCGGGTATTGAAATAAGACAAAAGCCTCGTTCTTCGCTCAAATGAACCCTCGTATCAATCGCACCTTCGGGTATTGAAATAAACGATCTGGGTAAAATCGGGTAGCAAATTCGACCGTATCAATCGCACCTTCGGGTATTGAAATGTGATTGTATGAAAAGCCATGATCCTAATCAGCTTAAGTATCAATCGCACCTTCGGGTATTGAAATTTGATCATGCTCAGAAAGTATCAATTCTGGCGCAAGTATCAATCGCACCTTCGGGTATTGAAATGATCAAGTGACAATGACGATACATCTGATAGTTCAGTATCAATCGCACCTTCGGGTATTGAAATTTGCAATTGGGTTGTTTACATCCCAATTCTTACTTTGTATCAATCGCACCTTCGGGTATTGAAATGGATATTCCAACCTCAAATGAGGAGAATATACGTAAGGTATCAATCGCACCTTCGGGTATTGAAATGTAGTCTTTAACCGTCAGTATATGCAGAACCCCATGCCCGTATCAATCGCACCTTCGGGTATTGAAATTCGTTAAACAGATCCTGCCATGACCAGCGAAGATAGTATCAATCGCACCTTCGGGTATTGAAATGTCTAACACCAATTCGAAATCATTGATCTTGGTTAGTATCAATCGCACCTTCGGGTATTGAAATATCGAAGCAATCAACGATCTCGATGAACGCGTTATTGTATCAATCGCACCTTCGGGTATTGAAATCTGTTCGCGAGCTCAACCGCCAGCTTGCTGCTTATCGTATCAATCGCACCTTCGGGTATTGAAATCACATTTTAAACGCCTTTTTCTGGAAAAATGCAGTAAAGTATCAATCGCACCTTCGGGTATTGAAATAACGATTCCACTGGCAGGCCTTTTCATCGATCAGTTGTATCAATCGCACCTTCGGGTATTGAAATGCAGGAAAAAAAATAGTGATATGCCGGTCCAAGCCCCCGTATCAATCGCACCTTCGGGTATTGAAATGGAACGTATACCCACATTCAGGACAGTCTTTAGCGGTATCAATCGCACCTTCGGGTATTGAAATATTTTTGTTCATACACTATATACGCCAGTTCCTCAGTATCAATCGCACCTTCGGGTATTGAAATGGTATGTCACGCAGACGTTAGCCTCGCACATCATAACGTATCAATCGCACCTTCGGGTATTGAAATCGATGTAGATACTGTTAATATCCTCTTCCATTAATGGCGTATCAATCGCACCTTCGGGTATTGAAATACAAAAAAGAACACTCGGGCCAAATTGACGTTAAGCAGTATCAATCGCACCTTCGGGTATTGAAATGCATTTGAAAGTGCTCGGCCCTCAGATTGGTTTCGAGTATCAATCGCACCTTCGGGTATTGAAATAAGTAACCGTGGAGGGCGAAAACGACAACAGCACCATGTATCAATCGCACCTTCGGGTATTGAAATGAATCAGCGAATTAGTTGGATAGGCATCTGCACCGCCGTATCAATCGCACCTTCGGGTATTGAAATGCGGGGGCACTATTGCCTATCGGTAGTTATGCGCTTCAAGTATCAATCGCACCTTCGGGTATTGAAATATTATATTACTGGTCAGTCTGGATTATTATTTTGCAATAGTATCAATCGCACCTTCGGGTATTGAAATGTTTTGGTTGCCAAAACCAAATAATTGATAAGGAAAGTATCAATCGCACCTTCGGGTATTGAAATATGGGCGAATCCAAGCAACTCGTGGCCCAGAATGCCCGGTATCAATCGCACCTTCGGGTATTGAAATCGGGGTAAGGTGTTGGCTAAACTAAACGGCCAGTTCGCGTATCAATCGCACCTTCGGGTATTGAAATGTTTTGGTTGCCAAAACCAAATAATTGATAAGGAAAGTATCAATCGCACCTTCGGGTATTGAAATATGGGCGAATCCAAGCAACTCGTGGCCCAGAATGCCCGGTATCAATCGCACCTTCGGGTATTGAAATCGGGGTAAGGTGTTGGCTAAACTAAACGGCCAGTTCGCGTATCAATCGCACCTTCGGGTATTGAAATGGGTTATTCGACGCGGCTGCGACTGGATAACAATCTCGTATCAATCGCACCTTCGGGTATTGAAATATGCTGAGGATGGGGTACGGCGCGATCTGGAGGCCAAGTATCAATCGCACCTTCGGGTATTGAAATAAGGAGAGCCGCTATTTCCTTACCTGCCTTATCTGGGTGTATCAATCGCACCTTCGGGTATTGAAATAGGAGATGATCGATGATATTCCGTACCTGCTCACCTACGTATCAATCGCACCTTCGGGTATTGAAATTTTCCAGGATGGTGCGCGTTTTTCGTTGATTATAGGTATCAATCGCACCTTCGGGTATTGAAATATGAATTTACACTTGCCTCTTGTTGAGGTTAATGTGCGTATCAATCGCACCTTCGGGTATTGAAATAAACGAAAGAAATTCAACTGGCTAGGATTGCTAAAGAGTATCAATCGCACCTTCGGGTATTGAAATTTGTGTTGATGGTGCCTGCACTGGCAATCCTGGCCCGTATCAATCGCACCTTCGGGTATTGAAATATAAGTGTTGTTTCTGAAATAGTCTCGCAGGTTTATGTATCAATCGCACCTTCGGGTATTGAAATATGTTATTCGCATGAAATCCAGTTCAGACGGCGGGTATCAATCGCACCTTCGGGTATTGAAATGTTACGATTATATGTATCTCAGCAATGGGAGCATAATTGTATCAATCGCACCTTCGGGTATTGAAATCTACTCGTGTAATACAATCCCTTTGGCCCCCCGTAGTATCAATCGCACCTTCGGGTATTGAAATACAGTAGCCCCGTCCAGATGAGGTCTTTGCTATACTTGTATCAATCGCACCTTCGGGTATTGAAATGTTAACGTGAAGCATCCTCAATTTGGGGCGGTCGGGTATCAATCGCACCTTCGGGTATTGAAATCAGCTTATCCTGAGTGACAAGGCGCAACTGGCCGAAGTATCAATCGCACCTTCGGGTATTGAAATGCGAGAATTACGTCGCTGTCGTTATCGCAGAGCGCGGTATCAATCGCACCTTCGGGTATTGAAATATACGACGATTACGCTAGACAAAGCGAATGATGCACGTATCAATCGCACCTTCGGGTATTGAAATAAAGCTCCAAGAAGATTCTTGACGATGTTATTGCCAAAGTATCAATCGCACCTTCGGGTATTGAAATAGGAGTATGCCAGCGGCAGCGCTTACGAGGGCAGGATGTATCAATCGCACCTTCGGGTATTGAAATACGAAATCAACGAGCGCATAGCCCAGATCGAAGCCCAGGTATCAATCGCACCTTCGGGTATTGAAATCATATAGGAGATGATCTTACCGACCTTCTCGAAGGGGGTATCAATCGCACCTTCGGGTATTGAAATACGAAATCAACGAGCGCATAGCCCAGATCGAAGCCCAGGTATCAATCGCACCTTCGGGTATTGAAATCATATAGGAGATGATCTTACCGACCTTCTCGAAGGGGGTATCAATCGCACCTTCGGGTATTGAAATATGGAACCGAATCTGGATCAGCTGATGGCGGATCTGAGTATCAATCGCACCTTCGGGTATTGAAAGGTCACGGTCACAGTCAACAAGGTAACGGAGGATCTTGTATCAATCGCACCTTCAGGTTTTGAAATTTATATGATTACCATAGAATTAAAATCAATTGCCAATCACAGTCAAAGCGTATGGACTAATTAGACTTCTACCGCCTAAAACCGCGACGATGATGTTGTTGGTGCTTTTGCTCCCGTTTTTCGCGCTCCTGTTGTGCTAGTTTCTTGACTTCAGTTTCATCGACGGGTTGCCCTTTTGCGGGTTGAGAACGCTTTATTTCCTGACCTCCACCTACATCTTGCTGATCGCCGGTTTGAGTTGCGTTTTGTTGCTGTCGATACGCTTTGATCATATCAACTGCTTTGTCCTGACTTTTAGAAATATCAGGTGCTGGCTCTGCCGGTGTTGGCTCTCCTAAATATTCCCGTTGTTCCTGAACAAAACGGGTTTGTACTTCTTTGACCTTCTTTTCGTGGAGTGTTTTGAGCCGATCTAATTGGCCATCGAAACGGCCTTTATCGTAATGATCGTTTTGCAGTTGCCGGATCGTGGCCTGATCGGCGTAATATTCCTGATTGAGCCGTTCAAGCTCCTTATCCTGCTGGGCTAAAAGATCACTATATGACATGGCTTGGATAGGAAAGCAATATGACAAACTTATTCTTTTGCATTTAATAGTTTCTGCAACAACTCGTTTTTCTCCCGCTCCATTGCTAACATTCGCTCATATAAGGCTGCCTTTTCTTCATATAATTCAACGATTTTATCAATGGGATTGAAGGTAGGATAATAATTTACCACAGTGGATTGATCATGGTTGTTTATAGTGTTGGCTACAATATTTATTGCGGCTTCGTCTGTAAAGTTTTTAATTGCTTCTTCGGAAACACCAAGCACTTTGGAAACCTTTTCTAAAGTATTTGCGTCCAATCGCTCTTTTCGTTCCAGTTGGGATACGGCTTGTTGACTAAGCCCCAAAGACGTAGCCAATACGTCTTGTTTGATGCCCAAAATTTCCCGAATGCGTTTGACGTTGCGACCGTGGTGGATTGTTTGCGTGTCCATGCACAAATCTAATCGAAATCAGGCTGGTAAAAAACAAGTCAGTTGCTTGTTCGATACAAGGCCCTCAACCACTAGTAATCCAATGGCAATAGGTATTTTTAGCCAAACAACGCTAATACCTGTTTGCCATGAATACAATTTCTGCTCAAGACATTCTATTTGATGATTTTGCTCTGTTAGAGAGGTATATAGGCCATCAGCAACTACTGGCTACATCTGTCAATGCCAATTGCGATTGTGCCAGTTCTCCATCCCTCAACGCCAACTGTGATTGTGTGGGCTACGTCTCCCCAGTAAGTGATTGCGACTGTATTAGCCATCCTTTGACTTTCCGTTATGACGACTGCAATTCCAATCAAATCACCCCATCTGCTGGTTAGGCCGATTGATGGGGAATATTTTTATGCTGTTAATTGTGCTTACCCGCATTCCTTGCGGATCTTGACCCAAGCGCAGTATAAAATCATTAGTGCGATTGATAATCAGACCAGCACAGCAACTATTGCAGACAGGCTTTTTATACCATTTGGCGTTTTAGAGCAATTTTTAGCGCGTCTCTCTCAAACCGAGATGATCCGGTTTGATGGTGAGTTTAGTCAACCGCAAAAACCAGATAGCCCTCAATCGCTCAATTTCTGGATTCATACCACCAACAGTTGCAATCTCACTTGCGGGTATTGCTATATATCCACGCTGAACACCACCGGTGGGATGCAGGAGGCAACGAAACAGCAACTGCTACAGAAAATCGTTGAAACCGTAAAGAAGCGAAAACTCACCAGCATCAAGTTTAGGTTGGCGGGAGGAGAACCGTTAACGCAATTCAAATCGTGGAAAGGGTTTATTACCGAGGCAAAGCAGACTTTGAACGCATTGGGCTGTGAATTGCACGGCTCGTTTATCACCAACCTAACCATTCTGACGGAGGAGATTATCGAATTTTCGAAAGCGTATAACATTAGCTATGGCGTTTCAATTGACGGGCTAGAATCTCATCATAATGCAACGCGTACCTTCCGGTCGGGAACAGGGAGCTTTAAAACGGTGGATGCTAACCTTCGTCAACTTATAGACCATAACATTCCGGTATCGACCAGCACAGTGGTCAGCAATCATAATTTGGAAGGCTTGCCTGATCTGACCCGTTATCTGATTGATCTTGATATTCCCTTTCGATACTCTATTGTAAAGGGTGAGGGGATTAATGGCGAACGTTTAGACCATTACTTATCTGCATCATACAGATTGATGAGTGAAGCCATCCAAACTGGATGGAGTTTTTCAAACCGACATCAATTTTGCGATCTGAAACCGAATGAATTAGGCTTTCAGACCTGTGCATCAGGATTTTCGGGTGGAGCTATCTATGTAGATGGTACGGTTAATTACTGCCATGTTCATTTTGGCGATGCCACCAAACAAGCGCATTCCCTTTTTGATGATGAGATAGATTTGGTCGATATGGTCGAACAAACTAGCCACTACGAAGGTATGAAGTCGCAGGATTGCCAATCCTGCCGGTATGAATCAGTTTGCACCAGTGGCTGTCCAGTCTACCGAATAGAAGGCAAAGATCCTCAATGCAGCCTATATCACAAGTTTATTCCCTTGATTTACGAGCTTCAGGCAAAAGAACGATTGAAATTGTTGCGGGATTATCAGATGATATAAGCTCCTTTCTATTTCTGTGATGGGTGGTTTATCGTGTCGGTTGCGATTTCAATTATTATCTCAATTTTGGCGATGTTGATTACGCTGGGCCAGTGGCATCTGCAACGTGTTCATAACATAAAGTCAGTGAAGCCGATGGGCCAGATTTATTTCTGGGATCGCGATAAGACGATTGCGGTTCGTATCCTCAACAATGGCTTGGGGCCGTTGATTATTGACCAGATCATGTTCTGCAAGAGTGATAATATATATTCCAGCATTGTGGATTGTGTCGATTTGCCAGCCAGATCATTTATGCACGACTCAAGCGACGATCCTGTAGAAAGAGTTATTTTGCCTAATTCGTATTTGACGGTTTTTGAAACCAAGTTTGACGATTATGAAGGCGAGACCGAGCTAAACCATACGCGCAATCAACTAAGACCGATTACGTTGAAAGTGGAAGGGCGGGATATTTACGACAATAAGATTATGCTTGAACGTGATTTCAAATGGTTTGCTCGATATATGCCTGACAATAACCTTTGATATGATAGGAATAACGAGAGCATTGCTATAATTCCGACTGCTTGATAATAGCAGTAAACAGCGTAACACGACGCACATCAGCCGGATTAAACAAGAACTTTGCCACATCTCGGCCTTGTTCATTCATATCCAGTTTTTCGCAATGGGCTAACAATCGTTCTTTGAGTTCAGTGGGTGTTTTGATGCCAACTTTCTGTTCCAGGTAAGCGTAGTTCGGTTTAATGTTGCGACCCAGCAAAAACACGATGTCGTAAAAATCGCGGCCTTTGTTGCGGGGCCGGTTTAGAACGGCATAACATTTTTGGGCTAGGATCAGATCAAGCGGGGTTACCTGCAACTGCGTAAATACGCCGAACCGGTTGAGAATATAACTATCAGGGGTGAAATCGAAGCGTTGTGCTTCGGTGTCGAGTTGAATCAATATCTTTTCCTCCTTCAGGTTCGACAATCCCTGTTTGTAGAGCATTTCAGGAAATCTAATGTTACAGCGATAGGCCCCTTTACCAGCGACCTGAATTTCAACCTGGTAGCCTTGCCCTGTCAGTTCTTTTTCCATCAGTTCAGCTACATCATCAAACTGACTGGCTGTAATCGCCAAATTATCGAAGTCTAAATCCTCCGAAAACCGGCTGTTGTCATGCACCAGTCGTAAACAGGTTCCTCCCAGGAATACAAATTTTTGGCCCAGTGGACTGTCGAAAAGGATTTGCAACATCACGCATTGCAGGTATTCGCGTAAAAGTTCGCGTTCAAACCCGTGCAGATTGGCTGGATAATATTGCTTGATGTATTGAAGATTAACCATTGGCCAGATGCTGGATGATGAGAGAGGTAAGTTTTTCGACACGTTTGTTCTGATAGGCTTGCGCATACAAGGTCAATGTATCAGGGGTACAGGCTTCAGCAATAATGTCCATGTTCAGCCGCAATCCGTCAATATCTAAGCTGTCACGTAGGGCAGGATTGAGATAGAGCGTATCGAGCAGCGCTTTTTCGGGTTCAGCCAGCAGGAATTCGCGTTGGCTTGTCCCAATGGGACGATAGCCGAAAAACAAATCCGGTTTGACATGCTGATAATGGAAATAGCCTAATGGCGTGTCAAAGTTATGGGTCTGCTTGGTCGTTACCGAAAAGACCTGATAGACGCCTTCGGGAATAAATCCATACCAGCGCAGGGCCGACCAAAGCGATATATAGGAGTTATGGCAGAGCCGATTGGCCGTAAAGAACAATCGATCTTCCGATATGGGGCGATTAGTCCAGCTATAAAATTTATTAATGATTTTTTGCAAATAGCCTTTCTCCTGCCATTCGACCAATCGGCGTGTATCAAAGTCAGGAAATCGCTTGAGAATGTCATTGACTGGAATAACATCCCGTTCCTGAAAGGCATCCTGAAAAGCGATGAAGTTCATTTATATTCTATTTTTGTTATTTTCCACAAAAATAGAATATAAAATACAAAGAGCTTTGTCAATGCTTTTTATTAGTCGATCTGTTAACGCAGTGTTTGATTCCGGACTATAGAATGTAACCCCCATGTAACCCCACGGTGTATCTTGTAATCACAAGATCATAATTAAGTAATTGATTTAAATGGTGAGCCCGGCCAGACTTGAACTGGCGACCAGACCGTTATGAGCGAGGAGCTTTGAGATATATATAGCGATGGCTGATTTCTATCCATCGGCCTACATGCTTGATACCTCTCTTCCCCAATTTTCGTTGCCTAAAGAATACCCAGATGATACCATAGGTTATATGGACATTCATTGTAACTGGGGGCATAGTTGGGGGCAGCCAGCAGAATGATCCGTTTTAATACCAATCAATTCAAGCACTTGGAAAGAAAATGGCAATGCGGCTACGGATAAACCTCAATTCCTGAGTATTTCGGAGTAAACTGGCTCATCGTCAGTTTTGGTGAATAAGTAACTTTGTTGGGTGTTTACTAACTTTACTCCACCAATTTGCTCCCTGATTTGTCAAGAGATTGACCAGCAACCTAACCGCATTATTGCTCATTTGACCAGCACGTCAGTCTCAGCTTGTTGCCCACGGTGTGGCCAAATAAGTGACCGCATGCATTCCCGCTACTACCGTCGGTTGACAGACCTGCCTGTTGTTGGTAAATCATTTGTTTGGCAGCTAAAGGTGCATAAGTTCTTTTGTGACAACGATGCTTGTGACCAGCGCATCTTCACCGAGCGGTTCTCCCAACACATTCAGCCCTACGCCCGTTGGCTAACTAACTGTCAGGGACAACTCAAGCAGCTAGGCCTACTCGCTGGTGGGCAATATGGCAGTCAGATAGGCCGTTTATTCGGACTATTCGTCAGTGGGTCAACGCTGTTGCGCCGGGCGCGTGCCTGTCCCTTCCCTATAGCAACCACACCACGAGTGCTGGGCGTGGACGACTGGGCCTTCAAGAAACGTGAGCGATACGGTACGATCTTGGTTGACTTAGAAAAACGGCAGGTTATTGACCTGTTACCAGATCGGGAAACGGACACGCTCAAGTCATGGCTCAACGAACATCCTGGTGTCGAAATTATCAGTCGCGACAGGGCCAGCACCTATGCTTTGGCGGCAGCCCAAGCCGCTCCGCAGGCAGTGCAGGTAGCCGATCGATGGCATTTGCTCAAAAACTTAGGCGATGCGATCCAGAGAGTACTGGAAACGAATCGTCCAGCCATGAAACAGGCGGCTGGCCAGTCCATCCGCTGGGTGGCAGGCCAGTTGGGTTTATCTAGGAATACAGTTCGTAAATATTGGCGATGGACCACTTACCAACCCAAGACAATTCGGCGTTGGTCGCCTGTATTGCGTTACGAAGAATACCTGCGCCGACGATGGGCAGAAGGCCAGCGACATGTTAAAAGCTTGCACCAAGAGTTAGTGGCCCAAGGCTACAAGGGTAGTTTTCGGACGTTATACCGGGTAGTCAGTCGTTTTTTGCGCGACCCGGAACCAGCTCAACCAACAGTACGTCGTATCGACTACTCACCCCGCCAAGTTAGTATCTGGCTATCGCGACCCACTGAGGAATTACCAAGCCAACCGGTTAAAGATTACATCGCTACACTGCTCAATGTCTGCCCATCCTTGCGGTTAGTTCGTGATTTGAGTTTATCCTTCAAGCAATTAATGGCCTCTAAGCAAGCAGAAAAACTTGATGAGTGGCTAGCTCGTTGTGAGTCAACAGGCCTTGATGCCCTACGTCAATTTGTGCGAGGTCTACGTCAGGACTATGCCGCCGTTAGAGAGGCATTTAGCTCAGGGTGGAGCAATGGCCAGGTGGAGGGGCAGGTAAATCGCCTAAAGACGATCAAACGAGCCATGTATGGTCGAGCGGGCTTTGAATTGCTACGGATACGAGTGGTAATGACTTCCGGTTAATATGAAAAATTATTCATCACCAAAACTGACGATGAGCCACTTTGACCGGAATACACAAAAGATTTTTTTTGTCAAATGATTGATTATCAGGCCAATAAAATTACCAAACACGCTCTAGCTTAATCTGGCTTACTGAAAAAATAGCTTAAAAGCCAACCTAATAGTGCCGCTATTATTATATATACAACTTGCTTGATAATATCAGAATTAGACTTTTTCTTGTCCTCACTTGTTTTCTTTTCAAAAGCAGGCTTTAGATTTTTAAACTGTAATATAACATCTCTCAAAAAAATCACATCTGCCCACATTTCATCTAAGGACGCCCGCGGATCTTGTTTGGGTTCGTACAAACTTGCTTTATCCCTATTTTGAGTCAGGTTTGGCAAGTTTTGTTGTATTAAAAGAATTTCTTTTAGGTAAGTATCGAAGTATTTAGGGAAAACAGTTTTGATTACATCTGTTTCGTACTCCTCTTTATATACAGAAATTTCAGCCATCAAACTATATTGAAGAATAGAGAAGGACTCATATACTAAACTGTTTAAATATTTTTTTGCTAATACTATATCCTCACCAGGTGTAGAATCTGCAACATCTGCAACGCGATATAAAGAAAATATTATAGAGCGCGTATTATCATGTATTGTTCGTTGGTATTTTTCTTTTTCTGGACGAGTACTCATTAACAAGTCAACTTCTTTCCAATTTTTGAATAAAACTCCAGAGTCTTCTAAATATTCTACAATTGATTCATTTCTTTCTCTCACTGTATTGAAGGTTTAGGATTGGTAGGGTGGGTATATACAAGAAAAGCCTTACTCTCTTAGGAGTAAGGCTTTTTCTTTAAAAAAATATTATGCGAATCGCAGGCTGGCAGCAGCCACCATCATCTCTTGATATATTTTTTCCCCTTCATTGTCTTTAGGGAATTCTACTTGCATCACATTCATGATGTCAAGCTGCTCACGCACATAACTTGCCTTATCAGGATATCTCTTCGATATCTCATCACGAGTTTTTTGCAAGCTTTCAAAAGCTTTTGCCGTGAAGCTGTTTGTGGCAGGTGTCATCATCGTTGCTTCCATGGTGTGGGCGTTAACACGCTATTAATGGATTGGCTTTTGTTAACGCTGTAATAATAGTGTGTATTATATGATAAAACAAAAAAAAACCAACAAAGTTTTATTAAAAGAGGTAAAATAACTTTTTTTAATGCAAATTTGTAGGATTTTTAACGATTTTCAGCAATTTTCAGCAATTCCTTAAACAATGTCAACACTTAGAAATATTCTCGATAAAGAGGGAATCACACCAACTGAGCTTAGTAAGTCATCTGGAGTTAATATTTCAACCGTACATATTTTGTGCCGAGATACACTTGAGCTGTTTGCAAAAGGAAAGACACCTGTTAACTCAAAACCTGCCACTAAAGCAAAAATAGTACACAGTATTAATAAGGTTGTTGGTTATGACAAATACTCTGTAGATACTGTGTTTCCTGTTAATGGCAAAAAGTAACATAATAAATGTAGAGTAAATGTACTATTATACTTTGGTTAGAACCTAGAAGCCCCTTAGAAATTTATCTACAGGGGCTTCATCTTTCTAGCATTGTTCTGATACGTCATTTATGTAGTGAACGAAAGGGCTGGATTTGGCCTAAGGTGGAAACATTAGTTCTATCTAAAACAAGATTTGTAAGATATTTAGTGGGACTATCGACAATTAATAGTCTTATATCTGGATTAGTTCGCAAGATATTCATTAGGAACAGCCAACATTTACAGAGTTTATCTGGCGTTAATCGGTAACCCATTTGTGTTGGATTCAATTTACTAAGCCCGATTACCTTGAAGTGGAGTGGGGTGGTTCGATTTAGCGGGACAGTTTAGTGCTTAGTTTTTGATAAATTTAGATAATACTCATTTTCAAACTGTTCAGGGCTCTGATACCCCAACGAGGAGTGCTTACGTTTGCGGTTATAGTAGCACTCGATGTATTCAAATAATTCTGGACGAGCATCGTCCAGATTCTGAAATATACCATCCTGAATCAATTCTGCTTTCAATCTCGACCAGCAAGACTCCATAAAGGCATTATCATACGGATCGTCAGGACGGCTCATACTTTGACGCAACCTGTTATCTCTCAGCGTCAAGCGAAAGTCTTTGTCAATGTATTGACCACCACGATCAGAATGGACAACCGCTTGTTCCTGAATTGAATAACCCAATAAAGCCTTTTTGAGGGCCTTATGGACCAAGGAGGCTTCCATATGGGTTTCTACCTGCCAGCCTTTAATTCGTCGGCTAAATAAATCCATCCAGGCGGCCAAATAGGCCCACTCACCACCAGCCAGGGCAATATAGCGGGGCGGCCCGTGCCGTAATGTCTCCTACTAGAACTAATCCAGGAGCCGTTGGAAATGGAGCCTCCAGCAGCAAATTAGGACTAAATGGGCCATCATGACGACTATCGGTGGTACGTGGTACGAAACTACGGGGCTGGATAGCTCGTAATCCCTGCTGACGCATCAGTCGCTGAACCAGGTACCGACTTACTTGGTACCCTTGGTCGCGAAGCTCTTCGACTAATCGACGACTTCCGTAGCGTCGGCAATGGTCAAGAAAACTTTCTTCAACCGATTGGGCTAACTGTTTCTTCTCCACTGTAGATTGATAAGTTTCACCAGCCTGATACCTGTAAAAGCCGCTACGACTGACACACAATACGTTACACAAAAGTTGAACAGAATGCTCATTAATCTGCTGACTAATAAACTGATAGATCAACCTCAGGTCTGTCGGCTGAAAATGGCCAAGGCTTTTTTTAAAATCTGCCGTTCCTCTTCAAGCTGCCGCACTTGATGCCGCAATCGTTCGTTTTCAACAGCCAGCGGGCTATCTATTTTTTCTTTCCCTTTTGTTAATCCATCAGCGGATTGCTGTTGGCTACGCCAGCGATAGAGTAAGTTCTCACCAACGCCCAGCGCTTGAGCAACTTGGTAAACACTACGACCATTGGCAATCATACGCAAGGCTTCGGTCTTGAAGTCTTGATCATACTTTCGGCGGGAAACCGGTTGGTTGTTTTTTTGTTCTTTCACGACTCTGCGAAGTTAAGCACTTGCAGTGTCCCGATTTATTAGACCATCTCAGAGTTCTACGACAACAAGCAAACCATTGAGCGTGACTTTCAATGGTTTGCTTGGCACATGCTGGAAGAGGATAGTGAATGATGAATCTATAATCCGTGTAAAATTACATCTTGTGTAAATTGTCCTGGATTTTAGTCAGAATGGCTAAAAAATCCGGTTGCCCCTTATAATACAACGATGATGTGCTCTCATAGCGGTTCTTAAATTTCGCTCTTAAGGCAGGATCGTTAAGTAGAAAAGCCTCATTCTCGGCTATCGGAATGGCTAAGTCTGCTTTGGGAAACCTCGCTATTTTATGTGCTTCATAGGCCTCAGAGCCAATAAAAGCCATCACTTGCTCATTCTCTAATAATTGGGCAACGTCGTAATACTGCCTCATAAAATTAACGCGGGTCTCTCCGCCTTGCTGTTCCTGCCTGAATTTCGTCGCGATGGTTTGCAGTTTCTCTACGAATGTGTACCCAGGATGATAACAGATGATATTGATGGCGCGATTATCAATGATGTTGATTTTGGGATTAGTGATGGCTTTGTCGTAGGCCCAGGACGAAATCGTTAGGGCTTGATTGGGCTGAACGGTATCAAAGCCTGCTTCCAGCAATATCCCTTCTTTGACGCCGTCAATCGTTTCAGTTTGGCTTTGATAATGCAGTCGGATGCCCCCACTGCGATAATGCTCCGTATCATCAAAATGAGTATCCCGTTCGACCGATAGAATGCCCTCTATTTTTATGCTGGCAGCCAGCCAGTCATAAAATGCTTTCCGGCCTTCGACGGCCTGTTTTTTGGTGTTTTTCGGATTTTCATTAACGCGTAATTCAACCGGAGCTTTGATATGGATGTCAATATCTTCGGAAAAACGGTTGATGATCTTATACCCTTTCGATAAGGATGTTCCGCCTTTTAGCTCGAAGTCGAATGGTTGCTTTTTCAACCCATATAGCACGTGCATGATCCAATAATCCTTTTCAATCAAACCGGCTTGAATACCTGTTTCCTCTTCAAGGATACGCAGTAAATCCAGGAAATCCTTCCGGTCGTGCAGATAACTAGCGGGCATAATGGGACTGTTCGCTGTTCAGGATAAACGGTTCGAATAACTTCTTTGTTTTCACATTGCCGTAATCTGAAACCGATTGTTTCAGCTTGTTGGTATCCATTGTGGAGGCCTTTGTAAACACATTTTTTAACACATAGTCTTGATCCTCAGCCAGTGTGTCCAGGTTATTAACCAAGTCTACGAGTAAAAATTCCTGGGTAGCCTTTTGGGGGAAATGTGGTTTTTTACGGAACGAAAAGTTTCGATTACCCAATTTGAACTCGCCATGACGCTTATGATTGTAGACGATGCGTTTGTTGTAAAGCTGTGTCGTTCCGACTCCCAAGCCATTATAGCTATTGGGGGAGGTTAATAGGAACCGATCATCTTTTAAAAACCGGCGCACCAGGATTTCTTCGTTTGGGGGTGTTTTTCCGAAAACGGTTTCTTTAGGTACGTAATACATGCCTGGTGCTAGTTTTTGCAGCGTTCCGTCCGCGACGAGTTGCTCGACATGACGATCAACCGACTTTGACCATTGTGCCAAATCGGCTCTTCGATAGACTTCCCCTTTCGTGAGGTGGCTTTTGAGTTGGTCTAGTTTCATGGTTGCCTCTTTATATTGTAAGTATAGCTTAGATAAGACGTAATTGCAAGAATATTAATTCAAAATTCATGCAAAATTACCATTAAACTATATGAATATCAAATACTTATCTGTAATAAATTTCATGGAAATATAGTTTCTGGCAGGTTTTTTTATGAATGAGAAAAGAGAGGCTTATTGATTAGATCACCATGATTAACCCATTTATGGACTCTACCTTTATAGGCCCCTATAGCTTATTTTGGGTTTCAAGGCCAAATTATCTTGGGTGAACTGACTGAACAGTTCCGTCAAGGATCAGAAAGGGTTGGTTACTGATGACATGGGATGTGACGGTTTTGATTTCGGTGTTGGCGGTAGTAGGCCTGTTTTGTCAAGTGTATTTGCAGCGAACCCATAACGAAAAATCACTCAAACCGTTGGGACAGATTGATTTCAGAGACCGGCAAGACCAACTCTATATTCGCGTGAGTAATAACGGGGTTGGGCCAATGATTTTGGATCGGCTCTGGTTCATCAAAGACGGCAAACGCTATGCGACCATTGAGGAGTGCCTGCACCTGGACAGACGCTCTTACTCCCGGCTGGATGGTCATGAATCGGTGCGCAAAGTCATTTTACCCAATTCGTCATTGACAATTTTTGAAGCCTCTCTTGCCCCTCAAGAGAACGAAACCGCCTTGAACCATGTTCGTGATCAGCTAAGCCCGATCACGTTAAAAGTAGAGTTCCACGACATCTATGATAACAAGATGAGCATTGAGCGTGATTTTCAGTGGTTTAATAGGCATGCAGTCAAAGAGGACTCAATGTGATTATTTTTTAATGCTGCTTGTAGCATTAAAACTGGTCTTGAAGTGAAAAACTAATCAGTGTGCAACACGAAAAACTAATTTTGGTACAGCACGAAAAACGAATAGGCGTCCCGGGTAACCCCTGCGAAAGAACTGGCACAAGTCTCTTGAAGCCCTATACCCGTTTCGTACTTTGGGAAGTAAAGTACGAAAGTAAATTACTGGTATTGGCACTCCAACGACCACAGACAGGAAATATCTGAAACCAAGTTGATGTACAGTATTATCACCATCTAAGAAAGCACCAGCCCCGCCGAATAAATCTAATACAATCTCCTATTTTGATTCCGCAAGCGATAATCAAAATAGATCACTAACTTTGTCATCAAATGATGACAAAACGAAAAACCCGACGTTGGAGCGTCGGGTCTTCGGTTAGTAAATCAGGAGCTTGGCCACTTCGACAAAAAGTTTTACGGCTCCTAATATGGCTGATAGCACTCCCGCTATTTGACCTGTTAAGCGCAACCGGACTAACCATCGGTTGCGCTTTTTTGCTTGGGGTAGCATATCACATCAAATATCGTTATTCCTTTTACAGCTTGTTTATCTACCCATCCCGGAATCGATTTTATTGGGAGTTAATGTGTTGATTATCAGCCGTATAAATATTCTAAAATCTTTTCAAACGACTGGGGGATTAATCGTTATTGACTATCAATCTGTAGAGGAATCTGCATTATTTTTTTGCAACTCACGTTCTAAATCTTGAATGGCCCGTAGCGTACCTTTTAAATTATTGGGGATACTTTCTGTTAGTTGATATTCAGATACGCCAATAGGCTTTTTGAATGTAACCCCTGTGTAACCCCATGATATATCTTACGATCATAAATGTATAATTAAGTTATTGAAGTAAATGGTGGGCCCGGCCAGACTTGAACTGGCGACCAGACCGTTATGAGCGAAGAGGTTTGACCTAAATATATAAGCGACGGCGGATTTCTATCCATCGGCTTACATACTCAAATACCGCTCTTCACAAATTTTCGTTGTCTAAAGAATCGCCAGATGATACCATATGTTATATGGACATTCATCGTAACTGGGGGCATACTTGGGGGCAGCCAGCAGAATGATCTGTTTTTAATACCAATCAATTCAAGCACTTGGGACGAAAATGGCAATGCGGCTACGGGCACCAATCTCTTTTTTACTGACATTATCCATCCTTATCAAAATGCGAAATAGTCAAATTTCGCAGTACGTTAGGGCTATCATCCCTTTATCCATCTATTCCTATCATTTACCCACAGTAACCAAAAGTGGGGGCATGACTGGGGGCATGAACTTGCCAATGGATAAGGGGGTTTGTAGCAACGCGAATCAGAGGGTGCAATAATGGCTTTGTCAAATATGACCTGTCAAACAGCGAAACCCAAAATCAAGCCGTATAAGATGGCAGACGGGGAAGGGCTGTATCTAGAAGTGACGCCGTACGGCACAAAATTATGGCGACTGAAGTATCGGCTGCATGGTAAGGAAAAACGCATTTCACTGGGTGCTTATCCCGCCGTTTCGGTAGCTGATGCCCGTAAGGCCAAAGACGATATTAAACGGGACCTAAAGGTTGGCATTGATCCGGTCTTAAAACGGTTACAAATTGCTCAGACGCAGGCGCTGAACGGCCAACGTGATTTTAAATCGATGGCCCTTGAATGGCACGGGAAACAGATGCCTCTATGGAAGCCCAAACATGCCGACATCATTAAGCATCGTTTTGAGAAGTACGTATTTCCGTCCTTAGGCAGCTTTCCGCTGGCGGATATAAAACCCTTGATGATGCTGAACTGCCTTCAGAAGATCGAAAAAACAGCCCCTGATCTGTCGCGTCGGATGAAGGCCGCCTGTAGCCATGTCTTTAAATATGCCATTGCAACCGGCAGGGCCGAAAGCGACCCCACCTATGGGTTAGAGGCTGCGATGAAAAAATTTAAACGAGGACATTACGCATCTATTTCGGTCGATGAATTTCCCCAATTTCTCGTTTGTCTGACGGATTATCAGGATCGTATTCATCGGCAAACCTTTCTAGCCCTCAAACTATTGCTGCTGACATTCGTGCGTACGAGTGAACTGGTGGAAGCCCGATGGGACGAAATCAATTTTGACAAAGCAATGTGGGTTATTCCAGCGGAACGGATGAAAATGAATCTGCCTCATATCGTTCCCTTGTCGCACCAGTCGCTGGCGATTTTTCGCGAGCTAAAAAAGCTGAATGCGCACCGGGACTTTATCTTTCCCGGTTATTATAACCCGAAAAAACCAATGAACAAAAACACGATGCTGGTTGCCATCAAGCGGATGGGTTATAACGGCAAAATGACGGGTCATGGCTTTCGCTCCCTGGCCTTAGGCATTTTAAAAGAAAAATTGGGCTACCCGCATGACATTGCGGATCGGCAACTGGCGCACGTTCCAAAGAGCAGTGTTGACCGAGCGTATGACCGCGCCCAATTTTTGCCGCAACGGACAAAAATGATGCAGGACTATGCGGATTATATCGACAAGGCATGCTAAAACGATGTTGTCAGTTTTAGTACAGGCTGTTATATAGGTAGTTAGGATATGTTGGTTTAGTCAGTCACTAATACTAGACGCATGGCAAGTTCTATAGGCATTTTCTCAACGGCTTTTCGAATAACGGCCATATATGCATTGGCCGATGGCCATCCGATGGCCTGTGCCTGAGAATCCAACGCATGTGCCTTCAAGGTGATGTACTGTTTTTTATTTTTTTTGCCTAGTGTTTCCAATTGCAGCAACAGTTCCTGAGCGGCAATATCCTGCTTGATTGACAGATCGACCAATTTTTCCAGAATTTCTTCCGGCGGATTCCTGCGGCCTGCCCACCATGATTTGGTCGTATCAACGTTGGTGCCCAAGAATAGTTGGGCTTCTTTTAATGGCAAACCGCAACTTTGAGAAAATAACTTAAACAGGGAGGTCATGAAAAGTAAACACATGGAAAAGACAGTGGTCGGTTCATTTTGTACACTTTTTGTGTACCTGTCAATCAAAAAGGGAAATAAATAGTGCCTTTCCAGCTATGCAGTTTTCTTGATAACCTGAAGGTTGTCAATTCGAATCTGGCTTCCGCAACCAAGTTTTTCAGGCACTTATATCCCCTTTCAATTTATCGTGAAAATAGCCGGTGCCGCATTTTGAGCCGTTCCCGTCTAAACGGTTTTATCACTTTTTACTCAGTTTATCCGTTCTTATTTGTTGTTGATCAATCCCGTTTTAGGTTGATTATAGGCATTTATTCCTTATATCATGACTATATTCCTGCTTCACGTAGGGTAACCATAGTCAGATAGGGGGACGCCATGCCGACGACGAATGAAACGCTGTTGGATCGAAAAGAAGCTGCCAAATACCTCCGCATTTCTCCAAACACGTTGGCCGTATGGGATTGCACAAAACGCTATGATCTGAAACCGCTCAAAGTAGGCCGATCAGTACGCTATCGCCGGTCGGAGTTGGACAAGTTCATTGAACGCCAACTTCAGCAGTAACGAACGGCCATCCATTCCCACCATTTTTTGAGGAGATCGCCCGTGAACATCGATCAGGCGAAGGCAGTCGCTATTGTCGACATTTTAGGTCGATTGGGCATTCATCCCAAACGAACAACGACGGGGAAAGTACTTTATCTATCACCCGTGCGGAAGGAAAAAACACCCAGTTTTTGGGTCGATACCAAGACCAATCGTTGGCACGACTACGGCGACGGACGCGGAGGAGATGTTGTGGATTTAGTATCGGCATATCTACAGTTCACGCGCGAAGCGCATACTGTATCGGATGCCTTGCGCTGGATTACCAATATGGGTGTTGCTGCATATACTATTACACCCATTTATCGGCCTGACGAGCCTCTAAACCATGATGATGGATCGTTGCTGCTGAAATCAAAACGATCTATTCAACATGTAGGACTGATGCATTATCTGGACAAGCGCGGTATTCCACTTCCGATTGCTCGTCCCCATCTCAAGGAACTTCGCGTTCAGAATACACAGACGAATAAGTATTTTACCGCGCTTGGTTTTCCCAATGAAGATGGTGGCTTTGAACTCCGCAATCCCTTCTTTAAAGGCTGTTTACGGCCTAAAGCCATCAGCTTTGTTCGTGGGAAAGTGCCTAAACCCGAAGGTATACACCTATTTGAAGGCTTCATGGATTACCTGTCGGTCGTTGCGCAGTTAAAAGGGAATGGCCTTGCCGATGATGCTATCATTCTTAATTCAGTATCCTGCCTGAAACAGGCTATCCCTTATATGCAGAATTACGGCTATCGCCTCGCTTATAGCTGGATGGATAACGACGAGGCCGGAGCCAAAGCCGCTACTGTTTTATCTGAATTCTGCCAGACACAAGCCGATTTACGGCATACGCCCATGAACAAAGTTTATGCTCCGCACAAAGATGTCAATGTATGGCATACGCACAAACTCAATTTGACTGTGTGAGGTGGCCTATGTCGCAACTCAACATTCAATCGTTGTTTACGGTCAATGAAGTTGAAATCAGCTACCGCAACAAAACACCGTATCAGGATCGGATTCAAATTACGCGCTCCGCAACGGCTTACGAAATTCTGCATCAGGCGTGGGACGAGAATAAATTGGAACTGCTGGAACAGTTCAAGATTCTGCTGTTGGACCGCAAGAACAACTGTCTGGCGATTTCCGACATTTCCACGGGCGGCATGAGTGCCTGCATCGTTGACCCGAAAGTAATTTTTGTAACAGCACTCAAAGCCAATGCGTCCGGTATTATTCTAGCGCACAACCATCCCTCCGGTAATCTACAACCTAGCCCACAGGATTTAGCCTTGACGCGAAAACTATCTGATGGCGGCAAGTTACTCGACATTGCCATACTGGATCATCTGATCGTCACACCGCGCAGTTATTACTCATTTGCTGACGAAGGGTGCATGCCGCGCTAGCGGTCAGCGGTTTAGTTGTCATTCTGCCAGTGGCCAGAGTTGCTGGCGGGTCTGTACACGACGCCACTCACTTTCCAACCACAATTTTCGCCTGCTTCGCATTCCCCGCCCCACCAAAATTCTGGTTGGTTCTCTCGCTAAGCCGCCGTGTTGTTCATCCCCTATAACCCCAACCACAGGAGCATGATACATGACCAAACCGATTACCCGCAAAACTACGTCAGCCACTACCGGACAAACTCAGGACGATATTTACGCCCGCGTCACCTCCAAGATTCTGACCGATCTTGAAAACGGCAATCTCTCGTGGCGCAAGCCTTGGCATTCCGAACACATGACCAATCAGGTGATGCAACCTTTACGTTGGAATGATATTCCCTATACCGGCATCAATACGCTCATTCTCTGGAATGCCGCCAGCGATCAAGGCTTTACCTCTCCCTATTGGATGACTTTTAAACAGGCCACCGATATGAAGGCATCTGTCCGCAAAGGCGAGAAGGGCACCCAAATTGTCTATGCCGATAAATTCACCAAAGAAGAGGAAGATGCCAATGGCGACCTCAAATCCAGCCAGATTCCCTTTCTTAAATCGTATACCGTCTTCAATGCGTCTCAGATCGAAGGCTTGTCCGATGGTTTCTATAAAACCCCTGAGCCCGTTGTTATCAACGGACAAGCGCGTGATCCGAAACTCGAAGGTTTCTTTGCTCAAACGAAAGCCGACATTTATACCGGTTCCAAAGCGTGTTACACCCAGAGCACCGACCGCATCCAAATGCCACCGTTCGAAAGCTTTGAAACGGCTATGCGCTATTACGCTGTTTTAGCGCATGAAATTTGCCACTGGACGAAACCGCCACACCGCTTGAATCGTGACTTCGGTAAAAAACACTATGGCGATGAAGGGTACGCTAAAGAAGAACTGACAGCCGAGCTAGGAGCCTGCTTTCTGGCCGCTGATCTTGGCTTTGAACCGCAGCCGGAAGAACATCATGCGGCTTATATCCAGTCCTGGCTGCATGTGCTCAAGGATGACAAACGATTTATCTTTCAGGCCGCATCCCACGCGCAAAAGGCGGTTGAATACATTTATGCCCTGCAAAGCCCTCGCCCTTGAGTTTAGAAAGCAAAACTTATGCGTTGGCTCACGGGTGATTTGGTGGTTTCGTCAACTATCCCTTTCTTGGGGTCAGTTGATAGAGCATGTCAGCCTAGCCCAATTGTCCGTCATGGCGCTGATCCCTCATTTTTACGAGGTAAAAACGATCTACGACTGCGGCCAAAAATAGACATTGCACATCGATTTTTGGCCTTGGGGAGCTGACACGGCCTATTGAGCTTTGTTTGCTTCCATCATCAACCACACAAGAAAGGAGATTTGATGATGACTTCTCAAACCGAAACCCGCTCGTCCAAACCAACCCACACGGTTTATGTTCTAAAATCACAAGCCGATACCGAGCAAGCTGATTGGATCAGAGTAGGGGCTGCTTGGGAACACGGCGATAAAGACGGGTTAAACCTATCCTTGAACATTCTTGGCCAGAAAATTCCAGTTGTTGTTCGTAAGAACAAACCGAAAACCTAATTAACACAAAGCCGGATAGATGACTCTCTCCGGCTTTAACAAATCAGAATGAAACAAGTATGGTATGGGCCCAAGTTGTGATTGGCAGAAATAAAGAACCCTTATGTAATTCAAGTTGCGAGATAGTCTGAGCCTGCCAGTCAGGAGTGTATTTTAGAGTTTCCGAGGTTCTAAAATAACAACTCCCATGACTGACAAAGCCATAGCAATCTACTGCTTTTTAGACGATTTCTTCAAGGCCAGTGCCCCTAAAGAAGATGCTCATTGTAAACTTAACGATGCCGAAATCGCTACAACCGCTTTACTGGCGGCCCTGTTCTTTTACGGCAATCAAGCCTCGGCTATGAAATATATGCGCGAACATCATGGGTTGAAAATGATTGACAAATCGGGCTTCAATCGACGTATCCACCGGCTTGAAGCCCGACTAGTAGCACTCTTTCATGCCTTGGGCTTTACTCTTAAAGATCTCAGCACTAGTAGTCGTTACGTCATCGACTCGTTTCCGGTAGCGGTCTGCCGAAATTGCCGGATTCCGGTTTGTAAACTGCTGAAAGGCAAAGCCTATCATGGCTACAACGAAGCGAAAAAGGAATACCGCGCGGGCGGCCCCGTTCTACGGTTTTAAGATTCAGCTTATTATCGATGAAAACTGCTTACCCGTTGATTATTTTGTGCTTGCAGGCAGTTTTGCTGATGTAACGGCTCTTCAGTCGATGAGTATTCATCTACCAGCGGGTAGTGAACTCTATGGAGACAAAGGCTATACTGACTACCAACAGGAGGATTTGTACGCTGAGCATGAACAGATTTTTCTGCGAATTCATCGTAAAACGAATAGCCATCGACCCGATGCTGCTTGGGATGTGTTTCTAAAGAATCACTTTCGCAAACCCATCGAAGGGGTATTTAATCAAATCACTGACTTATTTCCCCGCAGTATTCATGCAGTGACGGCTAAAGGGTTCCTGTTGAAAGTGTTTTTGTTTCTTTTGGCATACACCTTTGATGGACTCACACCAGATCTGCTATAACTCGCAACTTAAATTATGTATATCACTGAGGCTTTCTTATACCATTAAAAAAGTCGCTCAGGCCACCTAAACGGGCAAGGGTAATACGACCTACGATAGAGACTGTAAATCGTTCGCCAAACGACAGGCGTTTAGCTGTCGGATCGGTTTGGACTTTTAGCCAATAGCCGTTGTTACCTATATCCTGTATACCAAATTGCAGCCCACCCACAAAACGTTGCTTGCGTCCCGTAAAGAGATACAACCCAGCTTGTAAATTAATCTGCTCGGGTATTACCTTTCGTACATTTATGTTGGTCGGATAACGGTATTCCAAACCAGCATAGACCAGTACCGCTGCTGCTGAATCAGCCTGAGAGATGGGAATGTTGTACAGCAAATCTAACCGTGAGGGCAGATGCCAATATTTTTGGTAGTTGCCTGTCACGGCATTATACGTTTCCGTTTTTTCTATACTCAGCGAATCATTCTTAAAGGAATCTTTTCGTGTGTAAGCTTTACTCTTTAGGGAAGCAAGATTGTTTGTCCAACCAGGGTTGACACTAAGGCCAATAAACCAGTCACGGCCAATATGATAGTTTAGGCCAGCCGTAAAGTCATAGGCAACGGCTAGTGAATCTTCTACCAACGACGATGTAAACTTCGACAGGCTTGTCGAAGGCAGGTAGTTAAAGGATGAGGTTGACAAATTAGCACCTATATACCATGTTTGGGTAATAAGCAGTTTTTTATCGAGAATATCCTGTTTAGCCAGCCATCTTCGTCGGCTAGCCCCCAGGGTTCTTAGATCCTCTGACGCCTTGATGCTATCCGTCTGGCTGATTGGAAAGTCTGCTTTAGCTTTCCTAATGCGATTTTGCCAGACCTGGGTAGAGTCATTCAGCATTTTATGGACTAACTTCAGCTCGCCCAGTTTAGCATCTAATTGTTTTATTTTGGGAACGGCAAGACATGAATCCGCATTTTTTTTAGTATCGAGAAGTTTGTTAATAGCAGTTGCCAAGCCCAAAGTGTCATTGCTCAAACAGGCACTTGCAAATCGTAATGAATCGATTTTATTTTTGAATATCTTGATCGTATCCCGGAGTAATACAGGTCTTTGAACTTTGTTGGCAAGCTTTTTTAGCGTGTCATCGTAAAATGAGCCAATAACAACTGGATGCGTAGTCAGTCGATGATCAAGGTCTCTGGTTTGGCCATACAGAATCCCCGCTCTGACCTGAGGTTTCAGTTTTTCACCACCGAAAATGGCGAACGTACTAGCCTGGTCATCATCATTTTTCACAGATAAATACGTTCCAAAAAGCTTTTCCGCTACCACAGGAGCAGTCAGGCTTATGGGTTTGCTATCTTCGTTGATCTTTAGATCAATATTGTCCAGGCCTACGGTATCTGGTTTGGCATTTAGATAATAGATCGATGCGTTGGGCCGTGTAATATCGACTCCGAGGGTTACTCCTTTGATGAGAACAGGAACAGTACCATCGGCTTTTTGAACCAGTGTCTGCGCCTGTACCTGTACCAAAAGGCTAAAAAGGAATAAGTAACCCACTAAAATAGGGCGTGCTATTGTATGCATGGTGGGTAGTTTATATTTTATGGTGCAACAGGTTGTGGTACAATGGGCTGTGGCGAAGCAGGTTGTGGCCCAGACGGTTGTTTCCAGAGTACATCTTCATGAACAGCAATAATTCCTGATGACGGCATTTTAAACACCAATGTTGCATTGCGGGGGTTGGGCGTATGCGGAGGAAAAGCAACCGGTTTATTCGTGTCGGGATCGATAAAAGAGAGAAAGAGAAAACATTGAGCAGCCGGGTCAGGTATAGAGTCACCTCGTCGAATACGCAGATTAACAAATACTTTAAAAAAATCGGGAGTTCCGGCTACATCATTCGAAAATGTATCAAGCGTAGTAGATAGCTTTTCATTCGAATAAACCGTTTTAGTACTATCAAGTTGTTGTTTGACAACTGACAAAAAATTATCAAACCCTAATGTGAAAATATCCAATTGTCGGTCTGGCTTGTCAAGCTCAAGTCGGTATTTGAGCTTGAGATTAGCAAAGCCAGATACTGGTAATAGATTGTTGGCGGATGCCAGATTAGACAGCAAAGAATTTGGCGTTCGTTCGCTAATAAATTGAAATGAGTCCATTTTTTCAGGGGAATCATCGGATTCGGTAGTATCTACTGCTGGGTTGGATGCTGGTGGTTCATTACCAAATCGGCCAATTGGAAGAATCAGATCTTTGATGCGTTCGAGCAAATCGACCATTCGTCCAGAAAAGAAACCAACGATGAAGGCAAAAACAATAATCCCTTCACCATATTGAACCCATTGTAAATCGGTTGTGCTATTAAATGAAATAAGGGCCAAATACAGAATGACTACCAAAAAAGGAGTATACAGAAGTTTAGCCAAATGGGAAGGTACTTCGGCTGGATCAAATCCGCCAAGTAGCCGACGTTGGAGGCGTTCTTTAACAGTTCGTTTTTTTAAACTGCTTTTTGCGTTTGGTGAAACTAATTCTACTTCTTCGGAAGAAGCATTAGTAGGATTATCTGATGGTGCTGCCTTTTTTACTTCTGTTCCTTTATATGCTTCTGATACGCTGTAGAACAGATTGCAGAATACACCAAATAATGCCCAGCAGATTAGCTCCCAAAGTAAAGAACGACCATTTAAGTGGTAGGGTGAGTATACCCGTACAGGATGTGTACTTAAGTAACTTCGCAGGCTCTGTTCATCGGGTAATAACTGACAGGTTGCCCAAAGTTGTGCATTAGATGCACTATCAAGCATGGTATGGGTTTGAGTAATATAATCATAGACTTTCCTGCGTTTCATTTCGAACGAAAGCTGGGTTGTAGCTGAATTACTCTTAGGAGTAGCAAGATGACTCGTGCTATCGGTATTTCCGGAATCATTAAGTGATTCAGAATCATCTAAAATATTTTGTATATCAGCCTGTTCCGAAGATGACAGCATCACATTTTTTGAACCTGGCTTATCAAGGTAATGCCATATAATGTAACCCGTAACTAGCAGAAATAGGAGGCTAGCCATAAAATAGGCCCAGCGGTTTGGCGAGGAAAGAAATCCTAAATTCATGATAGTGTAATTTGACAAAGAGGATTACCCAAAAATAAACAGGGCAGGGTAGAAAATAACCGGGAAAATTACCCTTTTATCCGTGTAAAATTCCCCTTTCTCTCTTATAGGAGTAATAGAAAGAGCTGATAAAAGATAGGTACTTAGTGGGTGAAACTGTTTTGTCGATTTTGGGTATCTTACTTAGGTGAGAACTCCCTGCATGCATGGACTCCCAACAGCAAATTACAATCTGGCAAAAGTGGTAAAATGTGTATGTAGGCCATTCAGCTTATGGCAGGATGCTGTGGAATTAGTCGATTTTACCAGTAAATTAGGAATCCTGGGTCATCGTCGAGAGGTTATAGATGGACAGTCTCATGGTCGGTGCCAGTTGGATTGCTCGAAAGCAATTCTACGAAGTCAAATAACTAGTCGATAAGGGTTCGGCGCTAATCTTTCGCAAGACAACAAAGCAAATCCTTAAATAATCGCTTTTATCGTCAGATTGTCCATTATTACGCTTTTCTAGCAATGTATATGCGTATTCTAGGTATAATTTGCAGGGAATAAAGGCCTAATCTACGCATATACATTGCTCGCTTTTGAGCAAGATTTCAGTCACAAGACTATTCTGCCTTTGCCCGTCAACCTGATAGCGTGGACTGCTGCCAGTAATTATTTAGGGACTATGGTTAAAGAGCAAGTTGACCGGATCAGAGTAGGGGCTGCTTGGGAACACGGCGATAAAGACGGCTTGAACCTGTCGTTGAACATCCTCGGCCAGAAAATTCCAGTTGTTGTTCGTAAGAACAAACCGAAAGCCAATTAAATCAACAGGCCGGATGGCAACCCAGTCGTCCGGCTTTCATCTATCGAATTTTGATAAAGCAAAAGATTATTCTACGCAAAATATGCGTAGAATAAAGGGTTTAATCAACGCATAAGACATATATCACTCGCTTTTAAGCAAGATTTCAGTCACATAACTATCCTGTGTTTGCCCGTCAATCTGATAGCGCGGATTGCTAGCTCTAATCGTTTTGAGGCTATGATCGAATAATAAATCGAACAATGGGCTTAGCTGATACCCTTTTAACGTGACGACGTGCCCACTAAAATAAAGTAGCATTTCATTCAGATTGTCAGTGAGTACCAAATCAACCGATGCTAGATAGGCGTAATTGAAAAACGCCCGTCGCCCGTCTTCCCACACGAAGCATAGATTTCGCACAGTACTGTCTATATCATGCAATTCTGTGCTACCAACCGTGTAATCCGTAAGATTATCGCTGGTTGTATCCACTACCTCATCTTGCGCGAAATTCGCTCTAAAATGTTGGACGGGGTGCATGGCTGTTTGGCTTTCGCTGAATAGGCTTAGGCTGGCTTGGCGTTTCAGTACGCTTGATCGATGGTTTCACTTTGGGTGGCACATGTCGCGCTGTTCGCATCACATGCTCAACGGATTTTCGGTGTGGCTTCTTGCGATTCACCAACTCTAACGCGGATAGGCGATCCCCTAATTCGGACGCATGAGCCAGCAAAGCGGCTTTGTCATCTGTGTAGATATGCACGCCATCTCGCGCCCGTGACACCGACACATAGAATTGGTTGAGATTGGTGGCGGCAAAGGTGCTGGCTGGTTGGGCGATAAACACCTCATCGACGGTCTTGCCCTGCGCAGCATGCGAAGTTAGGCAATAACCATGGGCAATATGGCCAAAACTGGCAGGAACGGTATAGGTGGCTTTGCTTGCCTTGTTGCGTAGGCGCAAAGCCCCGTTCGGCTCAATGGCGACAACATCCAACATTTGACCGTTCGTCAATCGTTTTTTATTTGCGTCATATCCGTTACGGGTAATGCGTACTTTATCGCCTTTGGACAGTGCGATTTCGCTAGGTCGATACACATCGAATTGTTCCATGCGATCTAAGGGCAGGGAGGTTTGCTTACCGCTGGTATCCTGAATGTGGACTAGGCCATCGGCCACAGCATGAACCTCCCACCGCGAACCGCGCTCGATGCTTGCTATATTCTGGTTGAACTGGATAACCTGACCGATACGGTAATTGCGAGGATCGCTTTTTTCAGCCGACGTTAGATTGGTGTTGACCAGTTGTGTCAGGGGTGTTTCCTCACTGGTAATTAGTCCGGTTTCACGCAGTTTCTCTCGAATGGCTTTTGTAACCTGTTCACCTTCCTTGTGCGTCGGTGAAATCACCAAAGCAGATTTTCCTTTTTTCAAGGCCGCTATATAATCAGTGGCTAAGACCATAAAGGAATTGGCAGGATCAGGAGTCTTGATTGATCCCATGCTATCCAGCACAGCAAACGCTTCTCCGACTTTATGATCGGCTAAAGCTTGCACGGCTTTGCGATAGTTCAGATTGCGTTGCCGATATATGCGGCTGACTTCGGCTGATTGAATACCCGCCACAGTATTGAGAATGCGCAATGCATCCCCGCGAATGATACTGCTATGTTGTTTGGTATCCCCGCTTAGAATCAACCGTGCGTTTTTGTCAGTAACCAATTGCAACAGGGCAGTCATGTCCTTGGTGTTCAACAGTCCGGCTTCATCGACCCACAACACACCATCAGCTAAAGCCGCTTGCAGTTCGGGTGAGGACAACAGTTTGGCTACGGTGTCGGCTTCGCTAAAGCCTTCCTCCCGCAACACACCCCGTGCCGCTTGCGCTGTCGGTGCAACAACGGTGACTTTATGACCTGTTTCCTCAATCAGCCGAATAGCTTCTTTCATGAGCGTGGTTTTGCCGGTTCCGGCTCGTCCTCGGATGATCGACACGCGATTGGTAGTAGTCAGCACATGAGAAACAGCTTCATGCTGTTCGCCTTCCAATGCTATTGAAGGTGTAATTGGATAAAGCGGAGGTAGGTTGCCTTTGCCATGTTGTGCCAGGGCTACCATCCGTTTCTCCTCGCGTAACACCTCTTTCGTGGTGCAGAGCGTTTTGGCTCCATCCTTAACCCGAATAATACGCTTATCGTCTGCAAAGCGGTCGGTAATCTGCTCAACGGTGAGTGCTAGATAACCAAGCCCCTGCCGATAAGCGATTTCCAAAATCCGCCGATCCTGCATAACCGACACCCGTTCAAAGCGCATCGCTAACGCATGATCAATACAGTGTTTAGGCGAGGGATGGGCAAAAGGTTTGACAGGGGCAAAGCGGATTGGTGGGTTGCCTTCGTCTTTATCTCGCATTCCTAACGCGAATATCTGCTTACGCCATTCCTGCTTGAGTTGAGTCATGCTCAAGCCCTTTTGCTTCTTAGCGCGGGTTCGTGCGCCAAGCTGATCCAGTTCGGCCTGATCGGTAATACCGAGTTCTTTGGCAATCTGGCCGATTTCATTGGTGCGTTTGGAAAACAGATCGATGATATGTTCAGGTACACCAGCGACTTCAAAGGCTTTATCCGTACGTCGAATGCGATAGCCCAACTCAACCAGTTTATCGGCCAGTCGTTTGTGAAACCGCGCCTGATAATACGGCATGTCCTGTTTGATCGACCGGAATTGTCCTGCCTTGAACTGCTGTTCAACGGCATCCCACGTCACGTTGAAAACAAACGAATGGCAGTGCAGGTGAGGGTCAGGCACCGAGCCATCGACGGGCCTTGCGGTTTGGTGTATAAAATCCGCCCAGAGCAGTTCACCCGTTGGTCGGTCTTCATCCTTGCCGTTTTTACGAACGCGGGTTTGGGCATCGGCTTCAATATCTAGCATGGTTTGCTGAACGCTTTCCTGAAACGCATCCAGAATATGATTGTCATCAGTCAGCGCATGAATGATGGAGACTGATTTCGGACAGTGGAAATTGACATCGTAACCAACTGTGCGATTGTCTTTTTTACGTGGCGTAAGAGCCTCGCCTGTATTAGGATTGATATGCTCGCAGAGAGCATGAAAGGTATTCTTTGTGATGGGACCTGCAATTCCCATACGGGCCGCAATCCGACCGCATAACTGACCAGGTTGTTCTTGGCCGTTCAGATAATAGTCGGAACGGCGCAGAGAGGAGTTAAAATACTCTCTGGCTTGACCGGCGGAACTGCTTTGAATCATGCGTATCATGCATGATTTTATACAGGATAACTTCGGCGCTGGCAGTTAATAGGTCGATTTATTAAACCTGATTAATGATCAGCAAAAGCGAATTAATAGTCTTTTGCCAGGACATAAACGACTTCATTCGTGCTTTTTTTTACTATTAGAATGGTTTTGTTGCATGACTTCTTTGCAAGAAGACCTTGGTTGCAGTTTGGTGCTAAAAGCTCTTAGGGAAGTACGTGTCAGTACTGAATTACTGTTCTTGTTTGACCAGAGTGGAGGTGGTTAAAAAGATGGGGTGTCATAGAAGGCAACATCTTTAGAGTAAAGTGTTCTGTACGTTGTGATAAGATAGGACTTCCACAGGCTAAATCTATTCGAATTATTTATGTATTATTTAATATTAATTTAATGCAAATATTGAACTAGCCTATAGACTATTTATTGTTACTATTCTTAAAAAGAAACCATTTATATGTTAATTAAATCTACTACACATCATGAAAACCTCCTTCTTCCTTATGGCTGTTTTAGCTACTTGTCTGCTTGTTGCCCAAAAGGCTTTTGCTTTTGAAATGGTGATTGAGGGCAATCACTATACTGACGGTCAAACGGCATTTATTGATTGTAGCAAATCGAGTGTCGAAATTTTTACCTACCAGGAATACCCGCAGCCTGATTTAAATGTGGTCTGGGGAGCATCTCCCAATTTTTCCCAGACCGAGCATATAGTCGAATCCGATATTATTCTCACCTTAGACCCAAGCCACAATGATGGCTGGGTGACCATGAATGTATCGGGAAATGGCACTATCACCGTTTATATTACCCAAATACCTCCTCGTCCAACTTTAACCGCAACGCCCACTGTTTGCAGTGGCCAAAATGGGACATTTAGTGCCAGTTTATCATATGGTGGAACCTCGTCGGCAAGTCTCATCTGGCGCACCACGGGTGGCATAACTGTTAATAGTGGAACCTCTTATACGGACAATAGCACCAATAGTAGCGTCACACTGCATAATAGTTCGTATGGTACTTATTCAGTCAGTGGCCTTATAACAGGTTGCAGTAACTTGGAAGGTCCTGCAGTAACCGGTTATATAGGTGCTCCGGGCAGTAGTAATATAACGTTCTCAGCTACCGGAGGTGCCGATCCAGGTAGTTCGCTTTGTAATGGAAGCACCTGGAATTTTCAGGCGAATCCAAACTTACCATTGTCCCAGTATAGTTATAGCTGGTCTATTCCTACAGGCAGCAGTAATGTGAATTATTTTTATTCGTATGGGCCGAATGCAACGATAACGGCCGGCTCATCAGGTACAGGGTTTGTACTCGAAATGGATGTAACCTATTCTGGATGCGGTTCATCGGGAGGTTCCTCTCGGACTTTTTTTATCACAAGTTGTGGAGGTGGGTATTATCGGATTGCCAATAATCCGGCTAATGATAAAGTAACAGCCTTATTCGAGCCTAGCGATGACTCGCAGGCTTTACCAATTGCTTTACAACTTTCCAGTGAAAAAAACGGAACGGTTAAAGAGATAAAAGTGCGGGGGCAATATGCTGACCAGGCTGTAAAAAACGGTCTACAGGTTGATATCGATGTGCATTCCTTACCGCGAGGAACATATTATTTACAGGGTATTTATGAGGTTGGTAAGGCTGAATCTGTTCGAATCATTCTTCAATAATCGTGAGCAAAAAATCATTAGCAATAACTGGGTTACTAGGGTTACTAGTGACCCAGTTATATAGCCAATCACCTACGTCCTACCATATCGGACTCAAGGCAGGATTGAATCTGGCCAATTTTATCGAGCCTAATACGAAAGAAAATCTGGTGCCTTTATATACAACGGGGATTGGTTTAGAACAACGTTTTACGCCTAAACTGAGCGCTTTCTATGAATTACTATATTCCCGGCAGGGGAGTACGATTCCACTCTATAACGATCCCCACTACACAGAGCTTGCGATCCGATATAATTATTTGACTTTGCCCGTTGGCGTGCGCTATCAAAGCAGGCGATTCCCTTTTTTAGTCGAAGGGGGCGTGCAGGCCGGGTATCTCTTGAATCATCACCAGGAATTTTTGCCCGCCAACGGAACGACAACCAGTCAAGGAACAAACCTTAAAAAGGTTGATATTGGTTTTTTGGCCGGAGTTGGCTATCGCTTTTCATCAAGCTGGTTAATCGAAGGGAAGTATTATAAAAGTTTAGCGACCGTTTTTAGAGGCTATTCAGGCTATGATCCCGTCACGCAATCGTACGTAAACCGGCCGCCAACCACGCGCTATAATCAAGTTATATCTGTTACTCTATCATACTATGTAAACTAACCTTATTGAGTAGGAATACTCGAGTTGTATATCGGATACGTTGGCAAGGTTTCTCCGATCGGTTTTTGTGAAGGGGGTTAGCCACCTTCTGCCGTTTGAGGGCTTCATCTTTTCATGTTGACAATGAATGGCTTCTGGTAGTTAAGGCCGTAAAATGGATCTATTGAATGATGCAAAAGATATTTTTGAAAAGGGCACAATGCATCGTTGCTGGCTTATTATACCTTATCCTGTTTTCGGCTTACGGACAAAATAAAGCTCGATTGGGCATAACTGGTGGGTTGAATGCCGGTCAGGTGCAAACCAGTTTGACGCTTACAAATCTTTTGTGGCGCTATAATGCGGGTGTTGCCGTTGAACAGCAACTGACGAGTAACGTGGCTTTAGCCGGTGAATTAATTTACACCCGACAGGGAAGTCGGTTAATCGCTACCAATGGGTATGTGTCGGATCGATATATTACGGCTTTTGACTATATAGGGCTTCCGGTCATGCTCCGGTTCCGACCCAAAGGGGAACGAGGGTTCTTTGAAGTGGGGGCAGGCTGGTTATTTACTGAGCGCTAACAGCTATCATAGCTCTGATAAAGAGAAAACATTTACAGCCTTTCAGCATACCAATAAAATCGATGCGGGCTTAACCGGTGGAGTAGGGTATCGATTGGGAACGCATTTGGTGGCTGATCTACGCTATTATTATGGCATGAGACCCTTAAGAGAGAATTATACGGCGGCTGATCCGCAAACAGGAGTCCCCACTTATTTTCGCGTTGAAAAATGGTATAACCGGGTCTGGTTGGTAAACCTAACGTACTATTGCTGATTGAACCGCATCGTTCATGGAGTAATTAGAGTACCTCCATGGCACGGGTTTATAAACTTACCTGGTCTTAAAGGGCAGGTTTTAATTATCATGTAAGCTGATAAGAATGGAAAGGGGTATTCCGCGAACGTAGCGGAATACCCCTTCGGTTTGATTGATTGCATAGATAAAGCTAGCTGCAACAATTGCCTGTAAGAAGTAAAATAGAACAATGTTCGCGTTTTAAGGCTATTATTCGTGCTTAGAGAAAGTAGTAACTGATAAAACGCTTTTCAAGAGATGAAGAGATTAACCTGTTTTATCCTGTTGTTCACTTCTCTTTTAGCAAAGACTGAGGTTGTGTGTGGGAAGGCTCAATGGCCAGCAAATGGTTTAGTCCACCTGGCTCAGCAGATGCATATACAGACAAGTGTAAAGGGGGGCTTACTGACCAGGCAAGCGTTCGATCTGGAGCGGTGCTGCTCAATGGCTACTGTAGCCCCAAGGAGCTCATCAACAGGAGAATTGTTTCGCACACCGATTCTGGTACGCACGCTCCACAACCATAAAACGCCATCATTTAAGCTGTTTAACGCGTCATTTGCTAAGGAAGCATGGGCTCATCAAACGGTTGAGGTCACCAGCGATAGTATCGCTTTGCAATCACCTGATAGCTATTGTAAAGGGAGTAACCCTACTTTGACGGTTACAGGCAAAAACGTCAAATGGTACGCTGACGCAGCAAAACAAATCCTGCTACATGAAGGGAATACCTACTCAGCGCCCAGCCTGGAACAAACGACAGTTTTCTATGTCACTCAAACCATAGAAGCGATCGAATCGGCACCCGTTCCCATCCAGATTACGATTGTTGAATTGATTTTCGTTAGCGTTGTTGCCACACCTGCCCATTGTGGGAAAAACGACGGGGTTATCTCGGTAAGTGCAACCGGCGGCAGTCAGGTCCGCTATCGGTTAAATGATGGACCTTTCCAAAGCTCCTCCTTTTTTACTAACCTAGCCCCAGGTACGTACACTGTGCATGATAGCATTGCGAATTGTCATGGCTCAAAAGAAGTAACCGTCAGTCAACCGGAAACACCAACGATTAGCCAAGTTACCTCAGTCGATCCTAAATGTGGCAACAAGGATGGGGCGCTTACCATATCGGCTTACGGTGGAGAGGGCGGGTTAAGTTATTCGCTCAACGGTATTGATTTTCAAGCCGACAATCAGTTCAATAACCTTGACGGTGGGGAGTATACCGTACGCGTCAAAGACAAAAACCAATGTACATCCACTCAATTGGTGTCCCTGAAGAAATCAACGCAACTTCGGTTTCAGGCAATGGATGTGTTTCCAACCACATGCGGTAAAGATAATGGTCGCCTAGTCTTAACTAGTGAAGGCGGGAATGGAGCCAGTTTTTATTCCCTTGATGGCTTGACTTATCAACTGTCAGGTTCGTTCGATAGTCTTAAGACAGGCCAATATACCGTATCGGTAAAGGATGAGTTAGGGTGCTCCGATACTAAAACTGTTACGATCGCGGGCAGTGAAGGGCCTCGTATCATCCATGTCAGTAGAGGCATACCCGAATGTGGTACCAATGATGGCTCTTTAAAGATTAATGCGACAGGTTTGGGGCCTCTTGCCTACAGCCTGAATGGGAGAGACTTCCAAGGCGACTCCTCGTTTAGTTATTTGGTTTCTGGCGCGTATGAAGTTACCATCAGAGATGGTCTCAATTGCACGGCCAGCCAACTAGTCCAACTCGGTCAGCCCTGCGAAGAAGCCATCTATTTGCCCGATTCATTTACCCCCAATGGGGATGGGATTAATGATGGCTGGGCTATTTTTTTCCCTTTCCCGAGCCTGCAATTGGAAGAGTTAACCATCTATAACCGATGGGGGGAGGTTGTATATTATATCGGTTCCAGAGCCGTTAGCAGTGGGGATTTCTTATGGCTCGGAACGTATAAAAATACCACCCAGCCGGGTGTTTACACCTACCAATTAACAGTACAACTTGCCAGCGGCAAAACTCATATCTATAGGGGACGACTAATAGTGATTTTGTGATGCTTACATTTTTGTAGGTAACTACACTAGTTGTGCATTGTATAAGTAACGGTACGTTAAGCGGCTAGCCAGCTAGTATTAATCTACGAGCCTTCGTGAACGATACGGAACCAGTAAACCAATCAAACCTGTCAGACATCTTCCCTAATCAAGTTATGATTTCTAGTATACTCAATACTTTGCTAAACTGATGTAGGCAATTACTCTATTAATTGTAGAATTTGCTCATACATTCACTATTTTAATTGCTGTTAATTGGACATATCATCTAATTTAGACAAAGCTCTATTTATTTTTTTATATAAAAATGAAATTTCAATCATATTATTAGTGTCATGGCTAGTAAAAAAATTTATAAAGAAAATAGGTATATCAGTTTTGAAAACTTTTTGTACAAATTCTTGACCCTCAATCCAACTTTCTATTAATTTCAATCTAAAGCTATGTAGTGCTAGACGACAAGCACGTTGAATAGTAGAATTAGGCTTTCCATAAATTGTATCTCCAAATAGTTGGTAACCTATCCATGATAGATGAACTCGTATTTGATGAGTTCTACCAGTGATAGGTTTTACGACTAACAATGAATAATAACCATTAGATAAAACAGTTTCATAAAAAGTTACACTTGGGTACGAGTTATGTAGTGACTGGGAGCCGGATTCTCTTAATTTCCAAGTAGGATAGTTTTCTGAATTATCTACAAAAATTTCTTTTCTATTTCCGGCTACTCTAAAGCGATTTTTCCGACCTGGACTAAGAGGTAAATCAATCTTTCCACTTGGAGGATAAGGTTGCCCAATACAGATAACTAAATAATATTTTTCTATTTTTCGATAGCAAAATTGCCTGTTTAATTGAGCTTGTACATTTTTAGAAAAAGCGATAAGTATTAAACCACTTGTACCTTTGTCTAAACGATGCACTTGGAAAATTTTTTTATTATTAAATTGTCTTTCTAATAAATCCCAGAATGATTTAGAACAAGTTTTATCATTAAACATAGATAAACCTGTTGGCTTGTTAATCACTGCAAAGTTATTATCTTCATATATTATATCAAGGGTAAATTCTTCTAACATTAATTAAGCTATTGCAATGAGGTTTAAGGTACCAATATAATAGCTTATTTAGACTTAATTTGCAATAATTATCTACTATATAAAATTTTTTACATAAAAATAAGTTGTACAAAAGTTAACATGTATTCTTTCCTAGGAAGAATACAGCAACTACCTATATAATATTTGATTAAAAACTTTTAAATAAACCACTCGGAATGATTCTATTATCTAGAATCATTCTAAAAATTTCACCAACTTCTAAGTTAATTAAAGATGCAGAGACAGCGAAAGATGCTTTATCGAGCCCTAATTGTGGATTAGAATTCATCTCCAAAAAATAACACTGACCATTAGATGATAGGCGTAAATCAAGTCGTGCATAATCCCGTTGATGAGTAATGTAAAAAGCATCCTTAGCCATCTTATATATATTTTTTTTTATTTTCTCAGGATAACCGTCCATACTTTCATATTTTAAACCAGATTTTGTAGCTTTTGAAGCAGCTTCGAATAAAAAAGGTTGAGAGGATTTTTTTTCATGCTTAAGTACAACAGCAGGTAGTAAGAAAGCTTCTTCATACCCAATAATTGGTATTGTAACATCCTCCCCGTCAATATATTCCTGAAGTAAAAGGGGTGCTTTTATGTTTGCATATACTTCATTGACTGTATTAAAAATATTATCTGGTTCATTTTCAATTAGCCTTAATCCTAAGCTAGACTCTTCATAGGCAGGTTTTAGAACAAGGAAACTTGAGGAAGAAAAATAAGAATTTAAAATCTGAGCTTCTTCTTTCTTTATTTCGCTAACTAAAAGATATTCTTTGGGTACTAAGTATCCTAAAGCCTTCATAAGTGAGTTACTATGAGGTTTATTCGACGAAAGTAATATTCCCAAAGGAGTTGCGCCAAAATATCTATTCCCACTTGCCTCTAGAAGATAAGAAGGGTGGATACAATCTATAAGCCTTCCAAAACCGTATGTATAATTAAATATTGGGTATTTATCTATGTATTTAAACCAATTATTATTTGCAATATTAAGAAGCTCAATATCTGGAATATATTTTCGGAGGTGTGATATCAACTTATTAATACTAATATCTGTCTCAAAATTAGCATATATTTCTTTCTGAAACCAGCTTTTCTCAAGCTGCACAGACGCAGGTACATTATAAAGGAAATAGATCATATACTTTCATTTTTCGCCCAATTGTTTGTATTTATCTTTTGCCCTGTAAAATCTTTAACTATAGAAGTATCTGTATTCCAATGGTTTGACGGAACAATAACTTTCCCAGAAGCATCAGGTATATCAATTACATGTTGTGGGAATGCAAGCCCTGAAAGTTCATTCCTTAATTTGGTCATTATAAAAATCTCATCAGCAAGAGACATTACAAATCTTTTTGTAGTTGGTATCTCTTGGCAATGGTATATATAATAAGGTCGTACGCCAAGCTCAAAAAGTCTCAAAAACATGGTTTTTAAAATAATTACATCATCATTGACACCTTTCAAAAATACACTTTGAGAGAGAAGAATAAATCCTGCTGCTCGAAATTTTTTTATAAGCTCAATACATTCTGGCTGAAGTTCATCTGGATGGTCAATATGCAAGCTTAGATAGATTGTATCTTTTGCTTTTACTAAGTGTTCCATCAACTCAAGGTTTACTTTATTTGGGAATTGTAAGGGAAACCTTGTATGAATTCGGAGTACTTTAACATGGTCAATCAAACTGAGACGATCAAATAAATATTTTAGACCTTTAGGATGTGTCAGAGGATCACCACCGCTTGCAATTACTTCATATATTGTAGGATCTTTTTTGATACTATCAACTACAGTGTCGATCTGTTTTTCTGTCAATCTACCGATTGAATCTAAACCAACTCCAACTCTATCCTGACGCTCACAGTAACGACAATTAGCAGCACAAGTATATGATAATAGAACCAATACTTGACCTTCATATTTTTTTACTACACCAAAAACCGCTGAAGTATTTTTTTCGTTTAATAGATCTCTTTCAATATCTGCTGGTATATTTTCGTATTTTGAGTTAAATACGTACATTTTTTCCACTGCTTTACTCCTTTGAGCTAACTCTTGTAGATAGGGAGTTAATTTTTCTGCAAATCTTGCTTCATTCATAAAATTCACTGTTTAAGGATTGTACAAAGACTTGCTAATCTATTTTTACAATATGAATTATTTCTTCATAAAATGACAAATCATCTAATCGCATTTTCAATAAACTATCGCCAATATTTTTTGCGATCAATTTAATATTATAGTGTAAAAATTTTTGATCAAAATCTATTTCATCCAAAGTGATTGATAAATACTCAATACAGCTACCTTCAATTTCTATTCCTCTCACTTTCTGATTTACAGCAAAACGAATATTGAGAATAAGCCCGCTATTAGATAATGTACTTGTTTCAACAAATGGTGGATATGGAACTTGAACTCCTATTGAAGGAATCGACACGGCTTGTTCCACACTAAAAGGTCCCCAATGCAAATAAGTCGAATATGAGGTTATGGAGGGAATAATTAACAGGTTTTTTTTTAAGATTTCCGCGAAATTTAGCCCAACATTATAAAATCCACAAACGGAATTGGCTTGATTAACTAAAATAGATGTATCTCGTTTAGAATTGAAAGCTTGTAATAAGCATTTCTCTAAGTGATTTATATTTCCTATTACAGCAAAAAATGCCAAGTTACCTAAAGTTTCACATAAGACGGGTAAATCATAACATACTACCTCTGTACCAACGGCAAATGCCTCAATGGGTGGATAACCAAATCCTTCAAAATAGCTTGGAAACAAAAGAACTTGAGCCTTTCTTAATAAAATATACTTTTCTGCAACAGAAATACAAGTATGTGTAAGTATTGTTACATTATTGTTACTATAATGAGATTTCACCTTTTCAATAAACTCATCATTCTGTTGACCACCAAATACAATATTTAAAATACGACCTGAAAATATTTTAGGAGATAGTTTAAGTAAATCTTCCCCTCCTTTGTAATCATGGAATGGACGTACAAAAATTACAACACTAGCGTCCTTAGATAGATTTTTTGATAGTACTTTATTAGCTTCATTTGAATTGATAGGTGGCCTAGAGACGTCAAAATGAAGTTTTGATAAAGGTGTTCTATAGAAATTCCTTGCATATTCCTGGGCTTCGAAGGTACTTGAAATTACCAAGCCTCCATAGCATAAGACTCGTCGCCAATAATCCCATACTCTAGGATCATCTTTTGTTGGAGCTAAGTTGTTGAACCAATTCTCGCTTTCATAATTTAATAAACATATTCGCGCATTTGATAATCCAGCAAGCTGAAGAGCAGATTCATAATAAGTAGGAACATAAAACCCCGATGGAGCAACTATTACATAGTCATAATTCTTATTAGCTTGATACTCAACTTCCTCTGTAGTAAAGCTAAACGTCTGTATATCCGAGAACTCTGAGGCAAAGACTGGTGAGATATTCCAAAAAAAATTCACATTGTGACCACAAGCAGCTATTGCTTTACCTAATGAGAATGCGTGATATTGTCCACCAGAATACATGTGAATTCTATTGTATATAAAAATGGCAATATTCATTGTTTAAGTTATTTAGTCAAACATTAAACTTCCTTCATATTTTCTGTTATAATTAATTTGCTTCTCACCTTAAAACTATGTCTACTATAATAGATTGGCGACGTTTTAAAGTTGAAAATTGATAGAAAGAGTCAGCTATCGCAGACCTATGCAATACTTCACTTGGTGGACATAGCCTTACTAAATGCCTCATATTTTTAGGAATTTCAATAGATTCAGAAACAGATACTGGAAATAATTGTATCCAGGGTAGTTGATGCTCGTTAAAATCAAATGCAATTGGATAATTAAAATTATTCTGTGGACAATTTTTAGACCTATTAATTATATGTATTTGGTCTGCTGTAGTAAAATCTGGGATAGCTATATTAAGGTCTGAGAAACCAGAACTCCGCTTTTCAAGTCGATATAATTTCGTATTACTTAGATCTCCACCGAGAAGTTCATAAAGAAATTTTTCATTACCCTGAATGGAAAGTTCAATTATTGTGATTTCTTCACCTTGATCATCTACTAAACACCCTTGTGAGTTTTCTATGTCCTGTACTTTATTATGAAATATTTTAGTGCCATCTCTGTATATACGTGAGTTCCCATTTTCTATACTCAATTCATTGATAGGTATATTAGAAGATTTTTCTGTTAGTTTAGCTAAACTCTCTAAATTTACAAGACCTCTTAGAACAGTACTTAAACGCTTACCTTTAGCAATCCCTATTGTATTTCTAGCGGAGTTATCTATTACTGGAAGAGCACAATGATAAGGCATCATCATTGGACCAATTGGTTTAACGTTCTCTGCAAATAGTAAGCTTATCGTTTCTCCTGGGAATAAGCAAAAAATATATCTGTCACCATTGGGATGATCGAATATAATACCTGACATAGTGTTTTCTTGCATGTCCCAGTCGATAAGGGTTAAACACTGGGATACACTAAAGGAGTTTCTATTAGCTCCTAGTTTATCAAGGAATGCATATTGGTTCACTAAACGGTCTTTGTGAAATCGAAGAGCATCTCCATTTGTGATAATGCCCATTTCAGTAGAAACTTCATGAAATGATATCCCTATATTTTCTGATAATGATCGTTCTATAATCGAAAAGTATTGTTCAATTTGATGATGGTTTGAACCGTCTATATAATACTCGCTTACATTTAGGCTTCTATCCTTTAACCAAAGTGGAATAAATTCAGCTATAGCACAAGGAGGTGAAGTTCTATCTGTTGTAATAATTGTATTTTGAGAAATAGTATTTAACAACTCTTTTACCGCTAGCCGATGGGTTCCATTTGTGACAAAAAAAATTTTTGTTTCGCCAAAGTCTATTTTTGAGATACCTTGATTATCAGCTTTACTACTAATAGTTTTAATGTTATTTTTAGTCTGAATTTTAGATTGTTCCCAATGCAAATCAATTTTAATATTGAACCATTTGTTCAATAAAGCGGAAACTTTATTATAATCAAATTCTGTTTGATGGCTCCCTTTTTGAGTATGCTGGAAGAATTGTTGGATAATTAGTATCTTTATATCATCTGAAAGTTCAGATAGCATAAAAAGTACATCTTCATCGTCAAAATATTCTTTAAGATGTACAACAATTTTTTCAAAAGCTTTGTTTATGCCTTTGGCTTTTTCAATATTATACTGGTTTCTAGTTAGATATGCTATTGATTCCTGTATTTCTGTATTAGCATCCATACGAAGAAAGTTTTATTAGTTTACTTATTCAGGGGTATATTAAGCAAAATCACAAAACTCATTATAGAGCAATTTTACGAACATCCAGAAATTTATATATTATTCTTTGGGAAGATCGTAATATCCTTCTTCTGTGTGTACTTCATTTCCAACAATTGGCGGGTTGAATACGCATATTAGCCTCATAGTTTCATATGCTCTAAGGTAATGCCTTTCATGAAGATTTAATACGTATATTGTTCCATCTGAGATATTGTGTATTTCACCAGTCTCCAAATTCTCAATTTCTCCTTTTCCAGAGACACAATAAACTGCCTCTACATGGTATTTATACCAAATGTATGTCTCAGTTCCTGCATGTATTAATGTATCATGCATAGAGAAACCTACATTATCTCCTTTAAGGAGAAATCGTCGGCTTACCCAATTCCCATTGGGCGCTTTTACCTCACGATCAGTTTCGTTTAAATCAATTAGACGCCGTACTATCATATCATTAGCTGGTTTACTTAAGGAGTATATAAATTTTGAAGTTCAGTTCTAGCGCGAGCTTAAAGAAGTTTTTATTGTTAAAAATCACCCTTCATCTTTGCTTAATCCATGTATGACATCTCTAAATATATCCAATCCCTCCTTTAGTAACTCTCTTTTGATGATTAATGGAGGTATCAATTTTATAGTATGATTATTTATCCCACATGTTTCTATAATAAGCTTCCGCTTAAAGGCATGTGATATCACTTTATTTGGAAAGCCAAGTTTTGGGATTTCTAATCCCCAAATCATACCTCTTCCTTTAACTTTCATATTGAGCTCAGGTATTTCTTGAGAAATTAGATCAAGATAAGTACGAATTATTTTCGAGTTTTTATCTATAGATTCAATTAAACTATTCGTTTGCCAGTAAGAATTTAGGATTTCTGTAGATGCGACCATAGCTAAATTATTTCCTCTAAAAGTCCCTGTGTGCTTCCCTGGTTGCCATTGATCTAATTCTGGTTTTATTAATAGTAATGCCATAGGGTGCCCACCGCCGATTGACTTAGAGATACAAACTAAGTCAGGATACAGACCTGCTTCTTCAAAACTAAAAAAACGACCAGTACGCCCATTACCAATTTGTATATCATCTACAATTAATAAAATATCTAATTCTTTACAGAGCAACTCTAATTCTTTTAACCACGATATACTAGCAATATTTACTCCGCCCTCGCATTGTATAATTTCTACAATTATAGCAGCAGGTAATTCTATACCACTACCTTTATCTTCTAAAAATCTTCTCATATAACTTAGAGTATTAAAGCCTTCACCAAAATACCCATCATAAGGCATATGAGCTACATTAGATCTATGACTATAAAATTGGTTATGGTAGAACGAATTACCCGTTATTGCGAGTGCGCCTAAAGACAATCCATGATAAGCATTTGTGAACGATATAATATTTTGTCTTTTTTTTATAAGGCGCGCTAATTTTAGAGCCGCTTCCACAGAGTTGGCCCCAGTAGGACCGGTAAACTGAATTTTATAATCAAGGTTTCTGGGTAATAATATTATTTCATTAAATCTCTTTAAGAATTCCCTTTTTGCAACAGTTGCTTTATCTAACGATAGCGTTATTCCATCACTTTTTAAATATTTTATAAGAGCTTTATTTACAATAGGGTTATTATGGCCATAGTTGAGAGAACCTGCCCCAGCAAAAAAATCAATGAACGCGTTTCCGTACTCGTCGTAAATTTTAGAACCTTTAGCTTTATCAAATATGACAGGGAAATGACGAATATAACTTCTGACATTTGATTCAATAGATTCAAAAATTTCCATTATTATATAGCAGGCTTATGCTTTAAAATTTATTATAGATGAGGTCTATAATGTTATTTATGATATGGATTATTACTAAACTTCCCTTTTAATTCTGGTAAATGAAAGTATGGTATTTTTGCAAAAGTCGTTGACGGGCTACCTCCGAAAAACGCGAAAATATTATCTGACGATCCACGTCGCACTTCATCGGGCGTTACCAAGGGTCTTTGATTTGCATTAGCGTCCTGTACACCAAACCAGCTTCGTGTTGTAATCACATGAGAAGTTTGACCAATGGCCGCACTCACATAGTTGGCTGTAAAATTATCGTTGATGGTAAAGAACTGCCGTATTGCCGTGTTTGCCGTGAAAGTTTCCCAGTTCTCACCATACAATCCCTGCAATTGAATCAGTGATTGCAGGATCGGCCAGACCGTGATTTCAAATCCGGCATAGGTACTTAAAGCTGTTTCGATTTCAGGTAAATAACCCAAAGCTGCAAATTCATCGAGTAAAAATGTAACGCGCTTGTTGGGGTTTCTGACAACAGCCCGTAAGGTCGTTGTCGCCATGAGCCGCAGCCAACGCGCATGGCTTTGCAGTTTGTCGGCGGGAATGATGATATAGAGTGCCGTATCACCATCCGATAAGGTGGCCGGGTCATAGCCGGACCGTAATGCTTTTTGCAGGGATGGGCTTTTTAGAAAGTCAGTTGCTTGTAAAATGGAGGAGAGGATACTGCCAAACGTTTCCTCACCGGCTTCCATCAATTTGACGATTTCGTTACCGGCATTGCGAATGATTTCTCCGTTCACCGGATCATTGTTGAGCCGCATACGGGCAATCAATTCATCCCAATCATCACCGGCAAGCCGTGCCCATCGCCAGAGCGTAGTAAGAGTTCGATCATTACCTTCCTGCGTTGTTGCAATCTGCATGATGAGGCCAGTGACGACAGAACGCGCGGTATCGGTAAAGAAGCGGTTCTTATCGTCACGCTCAACGGGCACGAGCATTTCCGCGATCATGTGCGCATCATCAACTAAATGAATGCTGCTAGTATCAGCTAGAATATCGAGTGGGTTATAGGATTCTGCTTCGCCAATATGCTCTTCCAGCAATCCCCACGGATTAAGAATGACAACCTGCCGTCCGCTTTCGCGTTGATACCGCGCTGTGATTGCAGCATTCTCGCCTTTGGGATCGATCACTACCCAGGAACCTGTATAACCACCTAAACCAAGCAGGTTGGGGATAATCAAATTCGTGCCTTTGCCACCCCGTGTACCAGCAACTGTTAGGATATGGCCTTTGTCCTTGAAGACATACCCGCCACCGATATACAGGCCTGGCCCTTGCCGGTAGGAGTTCAGTTCATCAGGCCGGGCAAACCGCGCCGAGCCAAAGCGGTCGCTTTCGACCAGTGAATTGTTAATGCCTATTTGCCAGCGCCGGAAAACAAAAAAGACAATGAGCGAAAAAAACAGGTTGGAACCCAGGAACACTAGAAACGCATAGCCTTGCAACCCTATAATTTCCGCGAGCAGCCTGAGCATGAATACGAGGCCAAACAGCACCAACCAGCCCAGGATCGCCCAGGCAAACATGGCAAACCGCACGATGGGATTTAAGGGATAGAGCAGGGGATATACGGCGAACGGCTTCATGAAGCGCAGATACGCCTGCGTATAGCCGAACAGGGCGCCCGCCAAGGTAATAGGCGTCAGAATGAGGCCGACCAGAAACAGAATGAGCCGGTTGCGGAACGAAGCACTTGGCTTGATCCGAAAAAGCTCTTCGATTTCGGCAGAGGTCACCCCAAGCCACCGTTTTGTCGAGTTACTGTCCAGCAGATTCATAGGGGAATAAAAAATCAATTCAAAATGCGCTATTTATCAATGCCATGCCTCGGCTGTTTCACGAATGCCGGAAACGGGTTGATGAAACGCGGTTTTTGCCACATGAAATTGCTAGGCAAAGCCATCGGTAGTATCCAGGACAGTATTTTTGGTTAAAATGAGCCTTTGCCTAAATTGGTTAGCTATCTCCACCCTTCAATCACATGGCCCCCATCCTGATCTTTTTACAAAAGATAAGGCGTTCTTATAGGCTGTTCCTCATTCTGACAGCAGGAGTTTTAAACGCCTTTCCCTTGGAAGCGCAAAAAGCGTCCGATCCGCCTAAAGTGATAGGGCGTTCCCTCTATGACAAGCTGGTAAAAGCCCAAAAAGAATACGAGGACGCGATGGTGAAAGGTGACTCTTTAGAGGTAGCCGAAATGTGCTATCGGTTAGGAAAACGCTATACAGGCCTGGGTGATTTTGAAACGGCCCAGAAATACTTTATCCGTTCCTTGCGGATACGTGAGCCACTGGGTTCCTCAGAAGCAGAAGCGGTTGGCAAAACGTATTTATTCATGTCACACTCTCTGGTGGAGCAGAAAAAGTATATTGAGGTCATGCAGACCATACGGAAGGCAATGGCGAATTTCAAAGCCGCTGGTTCCAAACACGGTCTAATAAGTGGATACACCTCAATGGCCGGTGCCCATACATTAGGGTATGAGTTGAATCGAGAAACGCCAGGAGTCTATCCTCCTTACTCGCTGGATAGTGCAATCTACTATTTTAATCAGGCTGAAAAATTGGCGTTGATGTTAAACGTGCCCATTGATATCGCCAACATTTACCTTATCAAAGGAACGCTCCTCTTGAAGGTCACCCCTCAGCTTGGGCTTGCTTACCTGAAGAAAGCGGATTCCATCTTTACAAAAGAAAAAACACCCTATCCCATTATCAATACGTCATTAAACCTGGCGGATGCCTGTCTGATTTTACAACAGCCTGTTGGTGCAAAAAAATGGCTAAGTCGGGCACAGTATGTCATGGACACGGCCAGGCAGGGTGATTTCCAACAACGAGGAAAACTCTTTCAAATTTATACCCGACTCTATGAACAAACCGGACACTGGCAAGAGGCATTAAAGACACAAAAGACGTATTATGATTTAACCGTAGAGGCACTACAAGCAGATCGAGAAGGGGCCATAACGCGTTTGAATATAGAGTATGAAACCCAGAAAAAAGAAGCCCAACTGAACTGGCAACGACGATTGAACGGGATCGTGATTGGGGTATGCATTCTAGCCATTATCGCGAGCATATTTTTTTACCGGTTTTTTCGGCGCTACCAGCGGCTTAGCCAGGAGAATGAGGCTTTGGTGATGGAGCAGAGCCATCGGGTGAAGAATAATTTTCAGCAACTCGCCAATCTGATGACATTACAGTCCAATCGTCTGACGAATGAAGACGCTCAAAAAGCCATCACTGAAGGATTGCTTCGCGTAGAAGTGATGGCCTTGGTACATCAACGGCTTTATTATAGGAACCAGCAATTGGTTAAAATCAACTTGGAGAATTTTATCCCTGAACTGGTCGAAGGTGTCTTGTATGGCTATAGCTATGCGCACATTCAGCCAATTTATACATTGGAACCTGTTTGGCTCCATCCCGATAAAGCGATGTCTTTGGGATTGATCATCAATGAACTGGTGACCAATTCCTGTAAATATGCATTCCCGGTCCAGCCTGCTTCTCGTCTCATAGTGACTTGCCAGCGTAGCGATCATACGATCAACGTGGAAATAGAGGATAATGGTCCCGGTTTTGACGCCGGGAAAAGCTATGAGAGCTTCGGCCTGAAATTAATTCAGGCCTTCACACAACGCTTACATGGTAAGGCTTGCCATGCAGCAGGTGGCAAGATATTCCGATTGTCATTCCCTGTTTATGATTCTCCATCTATCCATTTACACTCATGAAAACACCCGTACGCATTTTGATCGTAGAGGATGAGTCTCTAGCCGTTATGGCGATCAAAGAAAGTCTTGAACGGACCAGTTATAAAATCTGTGGAGAGGCTGCTGATCATGACTCCGCGATTGCCTTGATGAAGACAGAGTCGCCGGATTTAGTCCTCCTCGATATTGGCCTTAAGGGTAAACCCGATGGGGTTACAACAGCACAGAGTTTGAAAAAAATCAAACCGGTTCTGATCTTTTATATAACGGGCCGTATGGAAGATGAGACCTATGAAAGAGCTAAAAAAACAAACCCTATAGGATTTCTTTATAAGCCATTCCGGCCTTGGGACCTTGTCAGGCAGATCGACTTAGCCCTGCATAATTATCACGAAGGCAACCCTTCAGAAAACAGGCTCAAGTCTTATGATGATGACGAGCAAAAAACAGACTTGATCAGTACGTCCGATTATCTTTATCTACCGGATAGGACCGCTAGGTTCCGTATTTATATAAAGAATATAATCTATTTAGAGGCTGATAAGGGGTATACTGAATTATTCCTAACGTCAGAGGAATTAGACCGATTAAAGCGTAAGATAAGGCGTGTGGTTGTTGCGAAGGGCTTGAGCAATATACTCGATTATTTGCCAAATACGTTCTACAAATTATCGCGTTCGGTTGCCATTAATATGGATCATTTGGATCGGATCGAAACCAGTTACCTCGTTCTGGGTAGCTATGAAGTTGCATTACCGGAAGGAACTCGCCAGCCACTTTTAGAGCGTCTCAATGCAATTCGTTCGCGGAAACGGACTTGATGAAAAGGGCGATAAGAATTAGTCAATGAGGCATGTGATCGTATTTACCAAAGCGATTTGCCGGATTTGTAAAGGTCGAGGAGTGAGCTGTGTTCTTGATGGGCTGGTATCGTGTTTATCGCATCATTGCCCTTGAGCTGGCTCGGTACGGCGAGCATGAAAACGTATTCTGGGGTCTTTGCCAGAAGTTCCTGCGTGATTTGGAAGTCCCTTTGCATGCTGGGAAAATGGCTGCTTTGCCAGGGCAGATGGTTCGGCACGCCATCCCCACAGCCACATCTGCTTTTGCCGCACCGGAGACAGAAAAAAGCGCCAACGGGCAAAAATCAGTTGCCGCCTTGCATCCAAACCAGCAAATCCCAAACCAGAGATTTTCACTATTAGAAAAGCCATTGCCCAGAAAAAAGAAAAAGCAGTTCACCCAGAAACCCCGTGGTTTCCTTATCTTCGTGGGTAGGTGTTGCAAGACGTGGTTTGTAGCTACAAAAACTCCTTAATTGTAGCTCTCAAACCGATCTTGTAAGGGCGGGGATACTCCCTCCCTTAACCCTCCCTGTAAACGCTACCGCGTATGGCACGACCCCCAAAGGACGATGCGGACAAACGCGAATTCACTATTCGCGTTCGCGTGACTGCATCTGAGAAACTGCGTATCTGGCAGATGGCAGCCGAGAACGGCTATACGCCCAGCGACTTCATGCGCTTGCGGACAATGGCGGCCACACAACCCCTGCGGCATAAGCCCACACCAGAACGTGAATTGCTGCTCCATGTGATGGCCGAACTTGGCAAGGTCGGCAGCAATGTCAATCAGATTGCACGTGCCCTCAACAGCCGTGATGAGACGGGGCAACTGGCCGACATCGATACGGATGAGATCAACCAGGCCATGCAAGGTTTGGATAATCTCACAGCACAGGTTCTCAAACTGCTTAGCTAATGGTCATCCGGGGAGCGATACGGGGCAATGGCAAACAGCTAGCACATTACCTTCTCTCTGGAGAAGCCAATGAACGTGTCCAGGTTGTGGACGTTGCCGGACGCTCAAACGCAACCGACGCTTATTTGCATCAGACCTTGCAAAGCATGTCGCTGACCAGCGAGCCAACCAAAAGTCAGAAAGGGCTGTACCACGCCCAGATCAATCCGGCTTATAGCGAAGACCGGAAAATGAGCGAAAAGGACTGGCTCAAGGCGGCTGATATTTTGGGCAACGAGTTAGGGTTGCAGGAGCAACGGCGCGTGATTGTCCTACACACCAAAAAGGGCAGGACACATGCGCATGTGGTCTGGGAGCGCTACGACCATAAAACCGGCAAAGTGATTGCCAACAAGTTTAGCCGACTGGCTCAAGATCGTGCTCGTAAAGAAATGGAGCGAGTGTTTGAGCAGCAACCTACGCCCCACCGCAATCAGCATCGGCCTGAACTCAAGGAAGCGCTGACCAATCTATGGAACGACACTGAAACGGGGAAAGAGTTTGTCAAAGCCGTCCATGACAATGGGTATCTGTTGGCCGAAGGTGTGCCACGTCATCCGTTCATGGTGGTAGATGAGAATGGGCGGTCGTTTGATCTAGTACGCCAGCTAAAAGGTGTGTGGATCAAAGAAGTTCGTCAGCGTTTGCGCCATGAAAAGCTGATACCGGAGAAAGAAGCCATCGAATTGATGCGTCAAAAGCAGGAAGGTAGTAGTAACGCGAATAAGGCCGAACAGCAGCGCGATTTGGATAAAGCGAAAAAAACGGCCATTGCCTTCTGGGATAATAAGCAGGATACAACACAGGAAGTCGAAGAGACTGAGAGCCGCAAGCGAATGAAAGATTTGGCTGAAAGCTTTATTCAATCAGGCCAAGAACTGACGGAAGCAGAAGCAACAGATCAAACCGATAGCCTTGAAAAGAAAAAGAAACGAGCAGGAGAGTATTTTTTGAATTCGGATGAATTGACGGGCAAAGCCGAAGAATCTGCAACGCAGTTAGTGAATGATTACACAGAGGCACAAGAGGAGATAACTACGAAGTCACAGAGCATTGAGAGCCGACAGAGACAGCAAAGGATAGCGCAGCAATTTGCAGCTAACGAAGAAGACACAAGCCAACCGAGTACAAAGCCAGATAGTAAACGGCATCAAGACATCCTGAAAGAGTTTATGCAAGCCGAGGACGAATTGGTTGATCAAAATGACAAACCACAGGAAGAAACCGTGCAGCGACAACAGACAACAGCACGGCAATTTTTGGAAAATGAAGACCTAACGACAGCCGAAGTTGCCAACAATGAAAACGAGCTTCAACGACTGATGCAGGAGCAGAGGGCAATCCGAGAGCGCAACCAGCAGAAGGTAAAAAAGAGAGTTCGCTAAAAATATTCGTGAAAAATATGGTTACGCTGGAATAGATGAACCCCAATAGCGCATCTGTTGTACACTACCTGTTCCGAGCCAACCTAAATTTCTTGTGCAAATCTTGTGCAAATAAAAAAGCACTTACAAGTTTTATCTCGTAAGTGCTTGATTTTCAGGCTCCCGAAGCTGGGCTCGAACCAGCGACCCTCTGATTAACAGTCAGATGCTCTAACCGACTGAGCTATTCGGGAATCGTGGTGCAAAAGTAGTGCAGAGAATGACACCACGCAAGCGTTTGTCTAAGAAAAATTGGTGTCGCTATCGAAAAAAGATGCTCTTGCCGATACAACCGCGTGATAGTCAACCTCAAGATTCGGCAAAAATTTTTTCTGACTAGCGGGTTGGGTAGCCGCCCTGCGTTGTAGGACCACCGAATACGTCGGGCCGATGGCTGGGCACATTCTGCAGGATCAGCTCTTTTACGCGCCGGGCATCGCCTTTCGTAAAGTTCTGGATCACAATTTCAGGGCGAGCCCGTGGAATCACCCGAATGGTGGCAAAAAACAGGCCGTTGTCGATTTCTACACCCGAAATGTCGGAGTAGAAAACAAAGTTGTCGGTTCCTCCAATCAGCTTGCGGATTCGGAAGGTCACCCCTTTGTCGTCGAAAAGAATCTCGTCGTGCCGAATGGGGTCTTTAAAACTACTGCTGCGAAATCGTTCGTTTGGCATAAAGAAATGAGCGAGTTAGTGAATGAGCGGATTAGTGAATAAGTGACTGAATTTCAGTGAATTGATTTTTTTAATTGGTCCAGGCTAATTTGCTCATTCACCTATTTAGTTTTAGGTAAATAAATTACTTTTTTTGTTTCAAAGAAAGGCTCGTCGAAATAGTCGGAGAGATCATAAACCCGGTAACGGTCAGGCACTTCGGCCAGCTCTTCGGTCAGATCGCCACCTTTCAGGTACAGAACACCATTGGGGCGGTCGTTGTTGCCTGCTTTGTGGATTTTATAGCGCATCCAGCCCATAAATGGCTTCAGGCGTGTTACGGCCCGACTCACTACAAAGTCGTAGGTGGTGTTTAGCTGCTCCACGCGGGTCTGCTGGGCTTTTACGTTGGTTAGCCCTAGCGCGTTGGCTACCTCTTCGACAACCTTTATTTTTTTGCCAATGCTATCGACCAGGTGGAAGTCGGCCAGTGGAAACAGAATGGCCAGTGGAATCCCCGGAAAACCTCCGCCCGTTCCTACGTCCAGGATTTCGGTACCGGGTTTAAACTGCACCACTTTGGCAATACCGAGCGAATGCAGGACGTGCTTTTCGTAGAGCGAGTCGATGTCTTGCCGGGATATAACATTGATGCGGGCATTCCAGTCGCGATAGAGCTCATCCAAGGCCGCAAAGCGCTCTTTTTGCTGGGCGGTAAGGTCTGGAAAATACTTGAGCAGAAGGTCGATGTTCATTAGTCAATAGAAGGCTACCGCCAGTAAATTCGCTTTTGGCGTCGGGTAAACAGCATTCGGAGGCCACTCAGGCCATAGTAAATAGCCAGCAGCAGATCGACGGCTGGCATAATGGCCCAATGAACTGTATGGGCCAGTTTATAACTGATTTGCCCCACAATGCCCCAAAAGGCCACTATCCGAAACAAAAATGCACCCGAAGCGATCAGCAAAAGTAGCCATTCGCTGGCTGTAAACGTATAATAGCCGATGGCATACCCTAAAATTATCAGTCCGACGAGCAGGCCCAGCACCCATGTAAGCACGTGCGTGCTTGTTTGTAGCCCTAACCGAATCTTATTCCCGGTTTTATAATAGTTGCCAACGTTCAGATGCCGACGTTTCTGTTGCTGCCATTCGGCCCAGGATTCTTTAGGTCTCGACCAGACGAACGTATCGGGATCGAGGCAAATCGCCGTATTTTGACCCGTAGCGACTTCGTTGACAAACAGGTCGTCGTCGCCCCCCACAATGTTCTTGTGGGTGTAGAAACCGCGATTATCAAAGAAAAGCTGTGTGCGGTAGGCCAGGTTGCGGCCAACGCCCATATAGGGGCGACCCACCAGCGCCAGCGAAAAATACTGAACCGCCGTAAAAAGTGTTTCGGCCCGAATGAGCAGATTGAGAAAGCCGGGCTGCTGCTGGTAGGGCGAAAAACCCAGCACCAGTTTTTTGTCCTGATCCGTTAATGGGGCTACCATTTGGGCAAGCCATTCGGTTGTTGCTGGCCGGCAATCGGCATCGGTCAACAAAACGATGGGGTAAACGGCTTTTTTGAGGGCAATGGTGATAGCATATTTTTTGGGAGTAACGTGCTCATGTTCCCGGTCGATACGGATAAACCGAACATGGGTCAGACCGGTGATTTCGTTTTCCAGAAAGGTAAGCGTGCCGTCGCTCGAACGGTCGTCCATCACCAGCACTTCGAACGTTGGATAGTTCTGCTGGTCTAGTAATGGGAGCAGATCGGTCAGGTTATCGAGTTCATTGCGGGCGCAGACTATGATTGTTACGCCCGGTTGCGGGGCCGCTGTAGATACCGCACTAGCCGAATGGCTGGCATTCCAAAAAGCCGTTCGGGAGAAGATAAAGAGAATATAAATAAGCTGAATGCCGACCATAAGCAGCCAGAATATCAGCAGGACAGTAATCACAAAGAAAGGAGAGATTGACTCGTTAAGTGAATGGTTTTCTGAATGAAAACGCAAAGATAGCGAAGCAAGGGGTGAGGGGCAAGGGGCTTAGGGCGCGGGGAATAGCGGGGTGTGGCGTGGAGGGCAAGGGGCGGGGAAGTCCAGACTAACCTCACCCCTTGCCCCTTGCCCCGCGCCCCGTATCTTTGTCGTATGACTTTTTCAATTTCTGCTCAGGATGTGCAGTCGAAAGCGCGCACGGGTACGCTGACGACCGATCATGGGCCTATTCAGACGCCAATTTTTATGCCGGTTGGTACGGCAGGAACGGTAAAGACTGTTCATCAACGGGAACTGGAAACCGATATAAATGCCGAAATTATTTTGGGTAATACTTATCACTTATACCTGCGTCCGGGTCTCGATGTGTTGAAACAGGCGGGTGGGCTCCATGCATTCAATGGCTGGCGTCGGCCAATTCTTACCGATTCGGGAGGCTATCAGGTATATTCTCTCTCTAATACGAGGAAAATTAAGGAAGAAGGCGTAACCTTCAAATCGCATATCGACGGCTCGAACCATCGGTTTACACCCGAAGGGGTCATGGATATCCAGCGAACAATTGGTGCCGATATTATCATGGCTTTTGATGAGTGTACACCCTACCCCTGCGAATACAGCTATGCCCGTCAGTCGATGGACATGACCCACCGCTGGCTGGATCGGTGCATTAATCGTTTCGACGAAACTGAAGGGCTGTATGGGTATCGTCAGACACTGTTCCCCATTGTTCAGGGAAGCACCTATCCCGATCTGCGCCGACAATCGGCCGAAGTGATAGCCTCTAAAGAGCGGGAAGGCAATGCAATTGGGGGGTTGGCGGTAGGCGAGCCCGCCGAAGAGATGTATGCAATGATTGAGTTAGTGAATGGTATTCTACCGGCCGATAAACCCCGCTATCTGATGGGCGTTGGAACGCCCGCTAACATTCTGGAAGCAATTGCACTTGGTGTCGATATGTTCGATTGTGTAATGCCGACCCGTAATGCCCGGCATGGTATTCTGTTTACGACGGAAGGAGTTATAAATATTAAAAATGAAAAATGGAGCCGCGATTTTAACCCAATCGATCCGGGATTGGGTGGCTACGCCAGCACGTTTTATTCGAAAGCCTACTTACGCCATCTGTTCAAGGCAGAAGAGCTATTGGCCGGGCAAATTGCTACTTTACAAAATCTGACCTTCTATTTATGGCTGGTACGGCAAGCCCGAAGTCATATCGAAACGGGAAATTACGTGTCCTGGAAAAACGACGTAATCGGTCAATTTATGCAGCGATTGTAAGCTGGTTGAGCGAGTTAATCGGTCAGGATGGGTCAGGAAAGATACCTGGATGTTACAGGCTCAATAGGTAGTATTGTGTCTCCTTTTATGTATTATTTGAGTTGAATAGTATATTTGTTGACTGCCCAAACATTGCGTTCGGCATCCGTAACTTGCTTTATCTATAAGAATTGTACTATGCCCCGCTTGTGTGTTGGGTTGTAGAGCGATGCTGATCGCCCTGATTTAGAAGCAGTATTGGCCAAGTCATACGATAAACCACTACGGTTGCCGGTTGTGTTTGGATAGAGTTATTGGTAACTATCCGATAAATTCAGTAATACAACGGGTACACATGCATTCATCAGAAACAAAAACCAATGTAAGGGTTGGCATTATTGGCTTAGGCTATGTGGGATTACCGCTTGCCCTTGAATTTGGTAAACAGTATCAAACAGTAGGCTTTGACATTGATAGTCGGCGGGTTGAGGAGTTGCAGGGATGCTATGACCGGACCCGCGAAGCTAGTACCGATGATTTCAGAGCCAGCCGACATATCCGGTTTACAACCGACCCAGCAGAACTGCAACCCTGCACCGTTTTTATTATAACGGTTCCTACCCCCGTTGATTCCTACAAAAATCCTGATCTGACATTTCTGTTAAGAGCGTCGAAGACGGTTGGCAAACTTTTGAAAAAAGGTGATGTTGTGGTCTATGAATCAACAGTTTATCCCGGTTGTACGGAAGAAGAATGTGTTCCGGTGCTGGAAAAAGCTAGCGGACTGGTTTTTAATACTGATTTTTTCTGTGGCTATTCGCCCGAGCGGATCAATCCTGGCGACAAGGAACGGACGTTGACGAAAATTCTCAAAATTACATCTGGTTCAACGCCAGAAACAGCCGATTTTGTTAATCGACTCTACAGCTCCATCATTGAAGCAGGAACCTATCTGGCACCTACAATTAAAGTGGCCGAAGCTGCCAAAGCCATCGAGAATGCTCAGCGCGATGTGAATATCTCGTTTGTTAACGAGCTGGCGCTGATTTTCGACCGAATGGGTATCGACACCCTCGATGTGCTGGAAGCGGCCCGAACCAAGTGGAATTTTCTGAATTTTCGACCCGGTCTGGTTGGTGGCCACTGCATCAGCGTAGATCCTTATTATCTGGCTCATAAAGCGCAGAGCCTGGGCTACCACCCACAGGTGATTTTGTCGGGTAGGCGCGTCAACGACGATATGCCGCTGTATGTGGCCAATAAGCTGGTAAAGAAAATGAGCCAGCACGGTATTTATCTGGCAGGTAGTCGGGTATTGGTGATGGGAGTAACGTTTAAAGAAAATTGCCCTGATATCCGTAATGCTAAAGTGCCGGATATAATCAGTGAACTGAGCAGCTTTGGAATTGAGGTAGACGTCTACGATCCGTGGGCTGTAGCTGACGAGGTGGACCATGAATTTGGAATTCAGCTCATCGAAAAACCGACGGAACAGGCATACGATGGTATTGTGGTAGCAGTGGCCCATCAGGAATTTCGAATGATGGACATGCATAGTCTGACAAAAGATAGCAACAGCGTCATTTTTGATCTAAAGGCCGTGCTGGACCGGTCTGTTGCTACCTTACGCATCTGATTTTGTCACTAAACTGTGACTCGCCGTCAACTTTTCAGTCTATTAATCCTCACACAGCCAACAAATTTACCGGATTGCCTGTCGCCTGGATGAACCGTACTTGTACTTACTGGAATACTTTTTTTGCTTGTCTTAGTGGCTGGGCGTTGAGCGCAGGTTGCTTTGCGCAACAACCCGTTAAGCAAAAAAGAGATGCGATTGCCTACTTTCAGGCCATGCCCGGCGATAGTGGCACTATGGCCGTCGATAGCATACCTCCTTTTCGGATTCAGCCAGGTACTGAACTGACTATCAATGTGGCCACGCTCAATGAAGAACTGGATGCACTCCTCAATCCGCACCTTCAGACAACGGTTGCAAACATGACCAATAACCCTGATACAAAGCAACTTGCCGGTTATCTGGTCGATGCCAAAGGCTATATTAATTTTCCGGTTTTGGGTCGTGTGCAACTCCGAAACCTGACCACCTTCGAGGCCGCCGACTTGCTGGCTAGTCAGTTGAGCAAACAGGCTAACAATCCGTTTGTGCGGGTGCGGGTTATCAATTTTCAGGTAACTGTAATGGGAGAAGTTAACCGGCCCGTTGTGCTGAATGTTAGCCGGGAACAGATGACAATTCCCGAAGCTATCAGCCTGGCGGGCGATCTGACTATTTACGGGAAACGCGAAAATGTACTGGTAATCAGGCAGCGTGCTGGCAAGCGGGAGTTTGGGCAAGTGAATTTACAGGATCGGAGCGTGTTTCGGTCGCCCTATTACTATCTGCAACCCAACGATATGATCTACATCGAGCCTAAAAAATCGAAGAAGGCACAGGCGGGTCGGGTATTTCCATTTTTGCCCACCATTTTCTCCGGTACATCGCTGCTGGTAACCATCGCTGTACTGTTTTTTCGTCGATAGAAAAATAACAAATGCATGTGCCGAAGCCTAGTTATAGATAAACAACCATGAAGACCGGTTTACAGGGAAAAGGGCAGTTTGGGCAGGAATATATTAAGTTTTTGATTGTCAAATACCTGAAGAACTGGTATTGGTTTGTGTTGGCCATACTACTCAGTATTGGAACGACATACCTGATTCTGACAAGCATTAAGCCTGTTTATAGCATTCAGTCGAGCCTGTTGATCAATATGGAAGATAACAGTGGCTCGCCAGCGAAAGAAGACATTCTGCGTGAACTCGATATCTTTTCACCCTCAAAAAATATTGAAGATGAAATAGAAATACTGAAGTCATACACACTGGCCGAAAAAGTTGTGAATGACCTGAATCTGGATGTTAACTATGCGATTAAAGAACGACTTCATACGCGCGACATCTATAAGCGTTCGCCTGTGCTGATCACATTGCTGGCTCCGAACGAACAGGAGTTTGGTAAAGAAGCCGAAGCTGAACTAGTGCCGGGAGGACTGAAAATTAACGACGTAACCTATCCATTCAACCGGCCCGTCAGCACCGTATTAGGACGTATTCTGATTCGCCGGAATTCGGCGGCTGTGCATCCTTATGCGCATATTTTGCTGACAACTACCAGCAAAGAGGAGGCCATTAAATCCTATATCGGCCGACTTAAAATTACGCAGGCCAGCCGGTCGTCGTTTGTGTTGCGGATCAACCTCGAAGATACCTCCCCCGAACGGGGAGTCGCGTTCATCAATCGGCTCATTCACTGGTACGATCTGTCATCGCTGGAATACAAGAATCGAACGGCCTCAAATACGCTGCGATTTATCAATGATCGACTGACTATTATTTCACGGGAACTGACCGACGTCGAAAAAAATATACAGAATTATAAAACCCGTTCGGGCATTGTCGACCTGAGCGCCGAATCGACCGTTTTTCTGAACAAAGTCCATGAGAACGATACACAGCTTAGTCAGGTAACGATTCAGTTGGGCGCATTAGACGAGATTGAACGATACATTGCCAGCAAGTCGGACAAGGGTAATCTGGCACCTGCTACATTAGGCCTCGAAAATCCGGTTCTGACCGGGCTGCTGGGGAATTTGCTGGATCTGGAAATTCAGCGCGAAAAACTGATTCGGTCTGCACCTGAGGGGAGTGCGGCTGTACAGGTGATCGACAATCAGATTCGGTTAGTGAAAGCCAATATTTCTGATAATACGCAGTCGCTTCGCCAGATTCTGCTCAATACACGCAGCAAAATTCTGGCTTCGACGCGGAAGGTTGAAGCCGTTATTCAGACGATTCCGCTGAAAGAGCGCGTATTGCTCGACATATCGCGGCAACAGGGAATAAAAGGGGAATTGTATACCTATTTGCTGCAGAAGCGCGAAGAAACGGCTCTTTCGCTGGCGGCTGCTGTGTCTGATTTGCGGATTGTTGATGCACCTAAAAGCAATCTGGAGCCAATTAAACCTCGTAAAAGCGCATATTATCTGTTTGCGCTGGTAGTTGGAATTTTGGTTCCGATTGGCTTGCTGTGGCTGCTGGATTTTCTGAATAACAAAGTAACGCGCAAAGCTGAGATAGAAGAAATAACCCAGATTCCTATTATTGGGGAGGTGGTTCTGGCCGATATAAAATCACCTCTGGAGGTAAGCCCATCGAGCCGTTCGATGTTGTCTGAACAGATACGGGCATTACGGGCTAATATTCATTTTCTGGCACCCGATGATGATGAAAACCATCAGGTACTGTTGATTACATCGAGTGTAAGTGGCGAAGGAAAATCGTTTATTTCGCTGAATCTGGGAGCCAGTATGGCCATAACAGGACGGCGTACTATCCTGCTTGAGCTTGATTTACGAAGGCCTAAACTACATAAATACCTGGGGGTAAAGTCGGCAATAGGGCTGTCGAATTTTTTGATTGGTCAGGCAACGCTGGAGCAGATTATACAGCCGATAGCCAACTACCCCGATCTGTTTTTTATTCCCTGCGGCTTGTTACCACCTAACCCCTCCGAACTACTCGGCAGTAAGCGTATGGCCGAGTTGTTTGCGGCACTGCGCGAAGGGTTCGATGTCGTCATTGCCGATACGCCACCGGTTGGCTTGCTTAGCGATGCATATAGTGTTGCTCCTTATACCACGTCTACAATTTATATTCTCCGGCACCTGTATACGAACAAGGCCTACCTGAAAACCATTGAGACGCTGTATCAGGAAAAGCGCTTCCGTAACATGAGTCTGCTCATCAATGGTATTGTGACGAAGAAAGATTATGAATACAACTATGGCTATGGTTCAGAATATGGCTATGGCTATCAGACTGGCTACTACGATGAAGAGAAAAAAACCGTAAAGACCGTAGTAAGAAAAGGAGTGGGCGTTTTGTCGAGATTCTGGAAATAGTAATAGCCACAAAAAACCTATGTTACCCTCCGGTTCAATTTCCTGGCGTCATCAGTTCGACCAGCATCGTGGTCGGGTCGGATTGGTGTATAAATATGTAACTGGCCAAGGGTTGTTGCAGCTATTGAATGTGTTAAATGGATTTTTTCTGTTACGCTGGTTAAGTATTGACGAGCAGGCAAAATTTAGTCTGGCAATGGGTTTACAGGCAACCTTAGGTATTTTAGGAGACCTTGGCTTAGGAGGCAGTTTGTTAGGCTTGATTGGTGACAGGGTTGACGATAGAAAGTTAATTGGGCAATATGTGGCCGGAATACAGAGATTTAAAGACCGGTTTTTTATTGTTAGTGCATTTATCGGCTCTATTGCTGTAGCTATATTTTATCAAAAGCAAAACTGGGGTTCTGATTTATGGATTATTTATGGACTTGTTCTTCTTGGTATTTATGCGCAAAGTATGATAGGCTATTATTCGGCAATCTTACAAATGAAAAAAGATCTGCTTTCCTATTATCGCACGCAAGTAACAGCTGCATTTATTAGATTAATTGCTGCCTTTTTGTTGTATTATTCTCTTGAATTAAACGCAATTCAGGCAGTCTTTATCGCTACAATAGCTTTTATGGTAAATGCCATTTGGGTACGACAGTATGCACTTGCTTATTTTGAGCCTGTCCGGAAAGCCAATCCCGATAAAATTAGAGAAATTTTCAAAACAGTGTGGCCTGTTATGCCTATGGTAGCTTTTTATGCTATACAAGGACAAATGACTATTTTCTTATCAGGCTATTTTGGTAAAGCTACTAATGTGGCTGAGATAGGAGCACTTGGTAGATTGTCGCAAATTTTTTCGCTATTTACTCCTTTTACTTCAATTGTGTTATTGCCTTATTTTGCTCGTAGTAATACTGAAGAAGTGTTGAAACGTGCTATCTTAATAGTTATTGTATCTACTTCTTTGGTTTTCCCTCTTGTAGTAATTGCCTATTATAAGGAAGATTTTTTTATATGGATGCTAGGTTCTAAATTCTTTTCTGTTAAAGACGAGATACTCTTATTTATTTGTGTTGCTGCTATTAATTATGTGGCCGGAATTCTATGGGCTATTATTATTGCTAGAAAATTTAATAGAGGGTATCTGGCACTGATAAACATTTTTGTTTTACTAACTGTTCAACTGATTTATATACGTAACGCAGATTTAAGCACCACTCATAGCGTTGTAGTATTATCTGTCTATTTGTCGACTGTCTCTTTGTTAAGTAATATATTTATTCTCATGGTTGGGATAAGAGGTAATAATACTAGCCTTTACTTCTAATTTGATTTATGATCTTCTCCGTAATTATTCCCACCTATAATCGAAGTGATTTTTTGATAAAATGTTTGGACAGTTTAACGCCTTGCATCCAAATGTTAGATACATCGCAATACGAAGTAATTGTTTCTGATGATGGAGAAGATGGACTCACTAAACAATTAGTAAATGAAGCTTATCCGTGGGTACGTTGGGTTAAGGGGCCTGGCCGTGGCCCCGCATCTAATAGGAATAACGGAGCTCGATTAGCAAAGGGCGAATGGCTGGTTTTTATAGATGATGATTGTATTTCTACGCCAGATTTGTTAATAGGTTATAAGAATGTAATTGATGGTCAAGAAAATGTGCGGGCTTTGGAAGGTAAGATTGTTCCTGATTCATGGGAGAAACTAGATGAGGATATGGCAGAATGCCCAATAAATATTACCGGTGGATGTTTCTGGTCTGCCAATATTTGTTTACAAAAGAGCTTGTTCGAAAGTATATCAGGTTTTGATGAGGATTTTTTTTTAGCCGCTCGCGAAGATCAGGATTTATATCTAAGAATTAAACGAGTATGTGAGGTTGTTTTCGTTTCCGAAGCCGTCGTTATACACCCAGTTAGAATAGCAACTTTTAATCATAAAGTAAAAAATATTTTTAAATCTATTGATAACTGGTTTGTATATGTAAGTAAACATAACTATTTATATGTAAATAAAAATTTGATAAAATTTGCTTTTCATCCTTATACCTACCAGATGCTGGTTAGCGCTAGAAATATGAAATTGAAATCATTTTTTTATAATTTTTTGTATGTCTCTTTAGGTATTCCTTATTTTATCAAGAAAACTATGTTCGAAGGTGAAAAATTAGTTAAGAGATGAAAGTCGCTATATTAACAAATAATTTTCCGCCCGCAGTAGATGGCGTAGGAGACTATTCATTTAATCTGGCTACTGAGTTTAAAAAAAATGGGCATGATGTGTTGGTTATTTGCAAGAAGAATACACATCTATATGAAAATCAATCGGAGGTTTATCCATTTATCAATACATGGAACTTTCAATCCTGCCTGACTCTTAATAAATTTCTTTCTATACATAAACCAGATTGGCTGTTCTTACAATATGTTCCTAACTCCTTTAGTAAGTGGGCAATGCCAATTTGGATACCGTTACTGTTGTTGATGTGTAAGCGATATGGAGTCAAAATCAGTATTACTTTCCATGAGGTATATGTGCGTATGACTTATTGGCCAATTAAATATTGGATAATGGCCTTTATACAGCGAGTCATTTGTTTCTTTTTGTTACAGATAGCAGACGTTATTATTACCAGTATCGATTTCTATAAGTTATTGCTGGAAAAATATTCACGTAAATCTATTCATTTAATTCCTATAGGGTCTAACATTTTACCTGTTCAGGTATCTGATGAAGATATTATTGCAATCCGAAAAGTTATAGCTCCGAAAGATGAAGACATACTAAGCACGTTTGGAATTCGTAATCATAATTTACTAATTAAGGTATATTATGAAGTATGTAAACGTCATCCAGAAACAAAATTGCTGATTTGTGGAAAGTTGCAAATTTCAAAAGAACTGGAACCTATTTACAACCAGATTCGGGATAATGTTTATGAAACAGGTTATTTGCCTAATGCGGAGGTCTACCGGATGTTACGGGCCAGTGATATTTTCTTTTTACCCGATCCCGTAACTAACGTTTTTGAAGGAGGAACCAGTAATAAAAGTACATCGCTGGCTGCGGCTTTGCTGGCCCGGCTACCTGTAGTAGGCACCAGAGGGGATATGAATAACGCCTTGTTGAAACAAACACCAGGGGTGTTTCTGGAAGATGCTTCGCAGCCTGTTCAGATTGCAGAACGCTTACTTAGCATACTTAATAGCCAGCAACAGCCTGAAGCCATTAGCCAGTTTTTTTACCGACATCTGAGCTGGGAAGCCACATACCAACGCTATGTGGATCTATGTTCTTGAAAATCAATTTGAAATGCTCGCTAAGCTATGAATATTTTCAGGCGGATCATCAGATATGGAATATATAGAATCCGCTACATGGCCAATATCACAGTGCCTCAGACCATACTGGCTGCATTACTGCCTAAGCATGTGTTGACCGGACCTTTTTCTGGTATGCATTACATCGCACAAAGCACCGGTAGCGTAATCGTTCCTAAGCTGACTGGTTCTTATGAGAGTGAATTATGGCCAGTACTTCAGGCAGTGCATTATTCAGATTACGATCTCTTTGTGGACATTGGAGCCGCCGAAGGCTATTATGCAGTTGGCGTAACAAAGTATATTTTTCAGAATGCTATCCCGACTGTTGCGTTCGAAGCAACTCCTCGTGGACAAAAGCAAATCCATATGCTGGCCCAACGCAATGGTGTGCAGAATATAACTATTAAAGGATTTTGCGACTGCACTGACCTGCTTGAGGTGCTGTCCAAGAAACGAGGTTTTCTGATTGTAGATATTGAAGGGGGAGAGGCTAGTTTACTTGATCCAGTGGCTCTGCCCGACCTGCTCAATTGTGATATGTTGGTCGAGCTTCATCCTGAACAAGTGGAAGGCGTTAGGTCATTGCTGATGAATCGCTTCAAAAACTCGCATACAGTAGAAGAGATCAATCCAGATACAAAAAAACAACTGAACAACACTGCGCTGCCCCGCTGGACACAACGATTTAGGACTTACATGCTCAACGAATTTAGAGGCAATCAATCCTGGCTGTTTTTTCGGGCTAATAAACGTGTGGCATGAAGTTGGTTTTTTACGCGCCCAATTTTTACCCTATGGTTGGCGGACTAGAGAATGTGGTTATGGATTTAGCTACCGAACTAAGCCAACTGGGCCATTCTATACGTGTGTTAACACTAACCCCTGCCAGAGAGCCTGACGCTTTTTCGTTCGAGGTAGTCAGAAAGCCCGGATTTTGGCAAACTGTTCGACATATACGGTGGGCTGATGCATTTGTGCAATTCAACATTAGTTTGAAAGGCATACTGCCCTATTTATTCGTACAAAATCCTTTAGTATTAACGCACCATAATCTTTATCCAGCCACATCGCTAACTGGTCGCTTAAAATGGGCTGTATCCCGAAGGGCTACTGTGAATATGGGTTGTAGTAAATTTATTGCCCAACACTACAGAAACTGTTATACACTGAGTAATCCATATAACGATACCGTTTTTATCGGCCAAACTAATAAGCAACGATCTAAAGAACTGGTGTTTTTAGGGCGTTTAGTCTCCGATAAAGGAGTGTCTGTTTTGCTACAATCGCTGGCCAAATTACGCCAGCGAACAGATCTTATGCCCACATTGACCATTATTGGCGATGGACCTGAACGCTCATTACTCGAAAAACAAGTACATGATTTGGGGCTGCATCAACAGGTGCAGTTTGCTGGTGTTTTGCAGGGGAAAACATTGGTAGAGGAGTTAAACCAATCCCAGATATTGCTAATTCCGTCCGTGTATGAAGAACCGTTTGGTATTGTTGCGCTGGAAGGTATTGCCTGCGGCTGTTTTGTAATTGGCTCAAAGGCGGGGGGGCTTCCCGAAGCGATTGGGCCTTGTGGTGTTACGTTTCCCATGGAAGATAGCGATGCATTAGCAGACCTGTTGGCTAAGGCTTTACAAGAGCCAGAATGGGTAGAAATGTATCGACAGCAGGCGAGGCACCATCTTGAGCAGCATACCCGACCAATTGTTGCCGCTCGTTTTTTAACAATCATCGAAGAAGCCGTATGGAAGAAGAAGAACTACTGAAGCAGCGGCAAACCTATAACATTCGGTTGCTAACCATTTTCTTTCTCTATGTTACCTTCAATGGGGCTATTCGGAAATGGATATTGACAGACGGTCTGACGGCAAATTTACTACTGGGAATTCAGATCGGGATGCCTGTTCTGTTTGCTCTGCTAGCCAAAACGAAACCTGCCAGCTACTTCACCAGAGTGGTAATGGGGGGCTATAGTCTGCTGTTAATTGCTATGGCATTTAATCCATTAGCTCAAACGCCATTTCATGGGCTAATAGGCTATTTTCTTCATATAGGTGTATACCTCCCATTGCTTGTGTACATGGACGACCGGGAGGCATTCCCGGTAGAGCGGATGAATCGGCTTTTTCTGATCATTATTCTGATAGAACTAGGATTAGGTGTTATTCAGTTTATGTCGCCCGCCAACAGTTTTATCAACAAGTACGTGCGCGATACATCGGAGTCGGGCGGAGTGGCTACGTTATATGCTGTGCAACGGGTGCGTATCACTGGTACTTATAGCTATATCGGCGGCCTTACGGCGCTATTTACATTTTTTGGCTTCTGGGTGTGGGGGTTACGGCTGATGAAAGCATCTGTACTACTTATAGTTACCATTCTGATTGCCTGCGCCGTTATAGCCCCCATGACAGGGTCGCGGGGCTTATTGGCTATGCTCGTCATTCTGGTCGGTTGTTCGTTTCTTTCCACGATTACTGATGTGCGTACTGTTATAGGACTAGCTGGTTTGGGTGGTCTTTTTCTGTTGATAAGTCAGTATATCGATGTTTCGTTGGTGGAGGAAGCTTATGCTGGCATTAACCACCGGATTGTAGCGCATTTAGAAGATGGAGAAACTGAAGATCGGGTTTTTGGTCAGATTCTGGAAATCATTGATTTCCGGGGCGCATATCCACTGTTTGGGACAGGCCTGGGCGGGACCTATCAGGGAGCTAAGGCCCTGTTTGGCGAGTCGATTTATTTGCAGGAGTATGGCTATTATGAAGAAGAACCTGAGCGGATTGTTCTGGAAGGGGGCTTTCTATTATTCTTTGTACGGCTGTTCTTATGGGGGCTATTGGCACGCCGGTCAACAATCCCGGCCTTGTTCGGTGCAATACTGGTATATCTACTGGTCTTTAATTCGGCGACGGTCTATAACGTAAATGTAGTTTTTTACTCCGTGATGGGGTGGATCTATCTGGACCGTAGCTACTACCTACGCCAAAACGATTTGTGATAAATGAGGATAATAGTTACTCATGTAAAAAAACAACATGTAAATCGATTACTGATTGCCTTAGTAAAGCAGGGTTGGCTGACTCAGTTTTATACCGGGTTTGCGGCTAATGCTTATTTACGGCTGAGCCGCCCCTGGCCCAGGTTATTTCATCAGCTGCGGAAGCATGAGTTCATCGGAATTCCTTTAGAACAAATTCGATCATATCCGTTTGCATTTGCAATGGCTAAACTACTTCGTCATGAGTTTGGAATTATGCGTATCGCTTTTCCACTTTTTGACCGTTGGGTTGCCCGGCAGATACGTAGAACTGAGTCGTTTGACATGATTATTGGTTACGAAAATTCTAATCTGATCACGTTTCAGACCGCAAAGCAGTTAGGAAAGGTTACTATACTGGATCTGGCTCAGGTGCATCATAACTTAATCGACAGTATAGGAACGAACTTCAGAATTAATGGCCTTACCAGGGAGCAAACCGAATATATTAATCAACGAAAACAGGCTGCACTGGATGCCACAGACTACATACTAACCCTCTCCAGTTTTGCAACCCAAAGCCTGACCGAAAATGGCATCTGTCGTTCCCGCATTCACGAAGTTAACCTGGGCATTGATGTGCAGAAATTCACACCTGTAGAAAAACCATTGGGTGGCCCATTCAGGGTCCTTTTTGTTGGTGAAGTGTGCTATCGGAAGGGCATCGATTTAGTACTGAAAGTCTTTCGTCAACTAGCTTTACCTGATGCCGAGCTGATACTAATTGGCCCCGTTAGCGATGGTAAGGATTTATTGATGCAATGTACTGGTGCCGTTCGCCATCTTCCATTCCTGCACCACGACGAATTGGTTCGTTATTATCAGCAGGCCGATGTCTTCGTTTTTCCTTCGTATCTGGATAGTTGGGGGCAAGTCGTGCTGGAAGCAATGGCTTGCGGAACACCGGTAATTGTTAGCGAAAATACCGGCTCTAAAGATGCTGTTCTGAAAGGGGGCGGTTTTGTTATTCCTGCGGGCGATGAATCGGCAATGGCCACTAAAATTCTCCATTTCTATACTAACCGCTCGGAAGTTAATCGGCTGGGAGCAGTGGCTCGGCGCGTAGCTGAACAGTATACGTGGGAGAACTACTACCAACAGGTTACAACGGCTTTAGAGGATATTGCCCGTAAAGAAAATATATCGACAGAATGAGAATAACGTATGTTTTCAGGGCTTCCGGTACAGGGCATAGCATTGAAACATTATTCAATGCCATTTATGATGAAGTGAACCAACTTCCATCTTTAACGGCTACGGCTGTTCAGTTGCCGCATATCAGTCGGGGTTTGCGTTCGGTCTGGCAAAATCTTCGGTTTCTGGCGAAGCAAAACGTTGGCGGCTTGGTTCATATTACTGGTGATGTTTATTATGCCGCTCTGGCATTGCCACGGTCGCGCACTATTCTTACCTTTCACGACTGCGTATTACTAGATAAGCATAAAGGCAATCCAGTGCGCTATGCGTTATTCTGGCTACTTTGGTATTACATCCCCATTCGTCGGGCTGCAGTTATAACCGCTATCTCAGAAAAGACACGGCAGGAGCTTATTCATTATGTGGGGAAAGTGGGCAGGAAAATAATGGTAGTGCCTAATGCCTACGCGCCATTTTTTACGTACCAGCCCCGCCGTTTCAATCAGGAAGGCCCGGTGCTGTTGCAGATAGGTACGGCTCCGCACAAAAACATATTACGCCTTATCGAAGCCATAGAGCATTTCCCCTGCCGACTAATTATTGTTGGATCATTGTCAGATAAAATGACAAACAGGCTTCGGGCTCGTCATATAGCGTATGAAAATTATTTGAATCTGAACCAGACAGCTATTATGCAGCTCTACTCAGTCTGTGACATGGTCACATTCGTGTCTCTCTACGAAGGGTTTGGGATGCCTATTCTGGAAGCTAATGCCGTTGGGCGACCTGTTGTTACCAGTAATCGTAGTCCAATGACTGAAGTAGGGGGAAAAGCCGCCTGTTACGTCGATCCTACTGATGTTAGCGCCATTCGTGAAGGTATATTGAAGGTTTGGCACAATTCGGAATATCGCGCTGAGTTGATCCGATATGGACTGGAGAATGCTCAGTCGTACACGGTCGAAAAGGTGGCTGCTCAGTATGAAGTATTGTATGCTAAACTCAGTTCTTAATAGGCGACCCTAAACGTGATAACAAAACCCAAGCTGTTGATTTTTATTGAATACTTTCTCCCCGGTTTCAAGTCGGGAGGACCCGTTCAGTCCGTAAAAAACCTAATTATAATTCTCCAGCCCTACTATTCCATTTTTGTCGTAACACGCGATCGGGATTTTCTGGATACGCAGCCTTATGATGGTATTGCACCGGATACATGGTTATGTAAAGACGGCTATCAGATTATGTATTGCTCGCCAGCGAAACTAACGATGCGTTCGATTTATCGTCTGGTACAGGAACCGTCGTTCGATTTCATTTATGCTAACAGCCTGTTCGGACAGTTTTCGATAAAGCTGCTTTCTATGGCCTGGATAACCGGAAAACGATTTATAATTGCTCCGCGTGGCGAATTACATAAAGGTGCCTTACGGCTAAAGTATTACAAAAAATATCCCTTTTTGCAGCTGATAAAAAGGGTATTTAAGAGCCAGATTAAATGGCATGCTACTGATGAAAATGAGCTAAAAGCAATCCGTTCTTTTTTTCCAAAGTCTCAAATAGGCTTAGTACCGGTCGTGCTTGCCCCTGATACGCCGGAGCAGTTAACACAACGAACCGTAGCCCTTAAGCAAAAAGGTAAAGCCCGGTTCATTTTCGTGTCGCGCATAACGCCTAAAAAAGGACTCGATTTTCTGGCTAATGTACTGAAATTACAAACCGCTGAAGGAATTGAACTGGATATTTATGGACCTATCGACGATCTGAACTATTGGCAGATATGCCAAAAAGAATTTAGCCTTGTTGCTGATTCCTGCACTGTGCGCTATAAAGGGGTTGCTGAGCACAGTCAGATCAGCCGGGTGCTGGCCGATTACGATTATTTTATTCTGCCAACGCGGGGCGAAAACTTTGGCCATGCCATTTTTGAAGCGTTCTCGGTCGGTTTGCCTGTGTTGATCAGCGATCAAACCCAGTGGCGAAATTTAGAGCAGCAACAGGCTGGCTGGGATATACCATTAACCGATCGGCACTGGCTCGATACTATAAAGAAGGCAATGGAGATTGATACGGAAACGTATTCTGTAATGTCTCAAGCTGCTCGTACAGTTGCCGATACATACATGAATTCAGAATCGTTTGCCGAAAAATACCGCCTTCTTTTTTCCTGATTGATACAATCGTGAATAAAGCTACCACGAATGCCATTGATTTTCATACTGAAATTGCCACTGAATTTGATCAGCGATATGCTGTGTCGAAGGCTTTTTCGGAGCGGTTTGCCGTCTGGACTCGTCTCTTTGAGCGGTACATCAGCCCCACCGACAATGTGCTGGATATTGGATGTGGATCGGGCATTTTTAGTCATTATCTGGCCCGTAAAGGATGCTCTGTAACTGGAATCGATGGCTCTCCGGAAATGATTCGGTTAGCCACCCAGAAACAACCACTGACAACCGCTCGCTTTGAGGTTCAGGCGCTGCCACTGACCAATACTACTGGCTACGCTGGGCAGGATGTAGTGATTGCTTCCAGTCTGTTCGAATATATAGCCAATATGCCTGCATTGTTGCAGCAGGTTCGTTTGGTGCTGAAAACCAATGGTTTATTTATCGTTTCGATGCCTAATCAGACCAGCTTTTATCGGCATCTTGAACGATTTATGTTCAGGCTGACTGGCTTCCCACGATACTTTTCCTACATACATAACGTCTCAACGGTGACAAATTTTAATCAGCAGCTTGGTGCATTGGGTTTTGATCTTGTCGAAACGGAGTATTTCGCTGGTCATGATCCGGTATCGCGTGTATTAAAATTCGCATTGCCCAAAAAATACGTCAACAATCTGTTTGTTGGGGTTTACCGGAAACGGTAGACCATTAGCAATGAAGTAGGTACCCACCGTGAAAATTCTGACAATTGTTGGAGCGCGGCCCAATTTTATGAAGGCTGCTCCACTACATCGTGCCTTTTTGCAGCAAGTCACCGTTGAATCGAAAATTGTTCATACAGGGCAGCATTACGATGCGCGTATGAGCGATATCTTCTTCAATCAACTGGAATTGCCCAATCCCGACTACTATCTGGGCGTAGCTACGGGAACGCAGACGGAGCAAATGGCCGAAATCATGCTCAAGTTTGAGCGAACTCTATCTATCGAAAAGCCCGATTGGGTAGTTGTGGTAGGTGATGTGACCAGTACCATTGCCTGTGCGCTGGTTGCCGTCAGGATGGGCGTTCGAGTGGCGCACGTAGAAGCCGGACTGCGCTCCGGCGACCGGCGAATGCCCGAAGAAATCAACCGGATTCTGACCGATTCCATTGCCGATTTATTGTTTGTGACTGAACAGGCGGGGCTCGATAATCTGAAACGGGAAGGCGTGCCCAATGAGAAAATTCACTTTGTTGGCAATGCCATGATCGATTCGCTGGTGTATTATCGTCAAAAAGCGCATGACCTGAATACTGTTTGCCGGTTAGGGCTTACTCCGGGTAGTTATGGACTCATGACCATGCACCGTCCGGCTAATGTTGATACAGAAACGGGCTTGCTGGCTATTGTTGAGATTGCAGAAAAAATAGCCGATCAGCTACCCCTACTGTTCCCTATTCATCCCCGAACCGAGGCCAACTTAACAAAACTGGGCTTAATGGACCGCCTGCGAGCTAGTTCGACCGTGCGCCTGCTTGAGCCTCAAGGCTATCTGGAATTTTTGAATTTGATGGAATATGCGGCTGTTGTCATTACCGACTCGGGCGGTATTCAGGAAGAAACAACCTACTTGCAGGTTCCTTGCCTGACATTTCGTGACTCTACCGAACGGCCCGTTACTGTTGAGTTAGGAACAAATCAATTGCTGGCCGATCTGAACCCTAAAACTGTATCGGAAACAGTCAAAACCATTCTGGCCGGAACCGTCAGAACTGGTTCCATACCGCCCTTATGGGATGGGCAGGCTGCTGGTCGGATTGCTAACATACTCCTGCAAACCGAGCGATAATAAGAAGGCAATCTACCTGTTATCACTCTGTTTATTTCCACCGTAATGAAACAATTGATACAAAACCTGAAAACGGGCGAAACCCTGCTCGAAGATGTGCCGATACCACAGGTTGGCCGGGGGCAGGTGCTGATTCGGACCTGCCGATCGTTGGTATCGTTGGGAACTGAGCGGATGCTGGTTGAATTTGGCCGGGCCAGCCTACTTGCGAAAGCACGGCAGCAACCCGACAAAGTGAGGCAGGTTCTCGACAAAATAAAAAGCGACGGATTGATGCCAACGCTCGAAGCCGTGTTTCGGAAGCTCGATCAGCCACTCCCGCTTGGGTACTGCAATGTTGGAACCGTAATGGCAGTAGGAGAGGCTATAACGGATTTACGCATTGGCGATCGGGTTGTATCAAATGGAGCCCATGCCGAAGTGGTTTGTGTACCCCGAAATCTGGTTGCGCCCATACCCGCCGAAGTTAGCGACGACGATGCTGCTTTTACCGTCATTAGTGCCATTGGCCTCCAAGGCATTCGCTTAATAAACCCTACTCTGGGCGAGACAATTGTTGTGATCGGATTAGGCTTAATTGGCTTGTTAACGGTCGAACTATTGCGATTGAATGGTTGCCGGGTTATTGGGCTGGATGTCGATGAGCCTAAACTCGAACTGGCCCGGCAACTGGGTATCACGGCATTTAATTCGGCGCTGGGAACCGATCCGGTGAAAGCCGTACTTGCCAGTACGAACGGGGTTGGTGCCGATGGTGTCCTGATTACGGCTTCGGCCAAAACAGATGAGCTGGTTGCGCAGGCTGCCCAAATGAGCCGAAAACGCGGGCGTATTGTGCTCGTTGGGGTGGTAGGGCTCAATCTTAGCCGGGCAGAGTTCTACGAAAAGGAATTGTCTCTACAGGTTTCCTGCTCATATGGCCCTGGCCGATACGATGATTTGTATGAACGACAGGGCCACGACTATCCGCTGCCATTCGTGCGGTGGACCGAAAATCGCAATTTTCAAACAATTTTGCAGTTAATGGCCGACGGTCGGCTGAACGTCAAACCGTTTATTACTGAAACAGTACCGTTTGCCGAATTCAATACGATCTACAGCACAATCGATCAGAGGCAATCGTCGCGAATTGCGTCGTTGATGCATTATACCGATTCGGGTCATGTTGCTCCAATAGTTATCCTGAAGGAAACGAGTTATGGCGAATCCAGTGGTACGGTTGGCCTTATCGGTGCGGGTAACTTTACCAATGCAATGCTACTGCCAGCGCTGAAAGCATCGGGTGCCAACTTAAAAACGATTGCAAGTGCAGGAGGGTTGAATGCGACCTTACTGGCAAAAAAATATGGAATAGGCCAAAGTACAACCGATTACCGCCAGATTCTGAACGATCCTGAAATTGACTTGTGCATTATCGCAACCCGGCATAATAGTCATGCCCAGCTAACGATAGAGGCACTGGAGGCACAAAAGCATGTTTTTGTTGAGAAACCACTGGCAATTTATGACGAAGAAATTCAGCCAATAATTCAGGCTCAACAGAAATCGGGCCGCTTCATACTGGTTGGATTTAATCGCCGGTTTTCGCCTTATGTGTTGAAAATGAAGGCGCTATTGGGTGGGCAATGTTCTGGTCAGGTTCCAATGAATGTTGTAGCAACAATGAATGCCGGCACTATTGCGGATAACTCGTGGGTGCATGACCGGGCAGTGGGTGGCGGCAGAATTCTGGGCGAAGCCTGCCACCTGATCGATCTGATTACGTTCCTGACCGGAAGTCGTGTGGTTCGTGTATGCATGAACGCAATGGGCCAACATCCGGCTGAAACCACAGATTCGGCTTCGTTACTCTTACGGTATGCAAACGGAGCAACTGGGGTTGTCAACTATTTTGCCAATGGCCATAAAACCTATGCCAAAGAGCGTGTAGAAGTCTATTCGCAGGAGCGCACGCTGGTTCTTGATAACTTCCGTAAACTGACCGGCTATGGATTTCGGGGGTTTTCGGGCCTGTCGGGACAGCAGGACAAAGGCCATAAAGAACAAATGAAACGCTTGATTGGCCACCTGCGAAGTCGAAATTCGGAAGAAGCACTAATTCCATTTACCGAGCTAATTAATACTACCCAAACAACACTGGGCGCTTTGCATAGCCTGCGCGAAGGTTGTTGGGTAGATGTTGGGGCAATAGGTGTTCTACCCAATCTGGTTTTAGCCCCGACTACATGAGCAGACTAGGGCTTATTTGGCGAACGGTCCGGCATTTGCGTTTCCAGCAGCTATATTATCAGGTAGTTAAGCAATTTCGCGGTCGGGCAAAACTACGCTTTCCAAAACGTGTACCTGCTGGTTATTTTCTGCAGGTGCCTCAGGCCGATAAGCCTGTTTCCTATGCCGGCCGACGATTTACGTTCCTGAACCAGCCCATCGAATTTGATGAGGCCATCGACTGGAACTGTGGGTTGAAAGGAAAGCTCTGGACCTATAACCTGACGTATTTCGATTTCCTCAATCAGCCCACCATAACGATTGAAGAGGGCCTATCCTTAATTCGGGAGTTTATTGCACAGACCAATTCGATCAACGATGGGCTGGAACCTTATCCAACATCGTTACGGATTATCAACTGGATACAATTTCTGAGTAGACATGAGATTACGGATGAACCCATAAACAGACATTTAGCTGCTCAGATTGACCTGGTAAACCGACGTCTGGAGTATCATCTGGCGGGCAATCATTTGCTGGAGAACGGGTTTGCTTTATTAACCGGCGGACTTTTTTTTCGGGATCAGAACTGGTTTTACCGGGCCACCAAGCTGATTCGGCAGGAGCTGACTGTACAAATTCTGGCCGATGGCGCTCATCATGAGCGTAGTCCAATGTATCATCAGATTGTTCTGGATCGATTGCTCGATGCCATACTGGCTTTGCGCGGAAATAACTGGTATGATGATGATACGCTGGTCAGTTTTATGTCGGAAAAGGCAGTCAGAATGCTTTGCTGGTTAAACTCGATAACGTTTTCGAATGGCGATGTTCCATTGGTCAATGACGCATCGCAGAATATTGCGCCGACTACTGCGCAAATTCGGAAAAAGGCTTTACAACTGTTGCCCAGTTATTCAGTGCCAACCCCTGGCAAGGGTATCGATAGTGGCTACCGGATGTTTCGTCGTCAATTTTATGAGCTTTTTATCGACGTTGGCGCTGTTGGACCTGATCATCAGCCGGGACACGCGCACGCAGATACGTTTTCATTTGTGCTGTATGTAAACGGGCAGCCGGTTATAATTGATCCTGGTGTAACAACGTATGAAATTGGTGTACGCCGGAGCTGGGAACGAAGTACGGCCGCTCACAATACTGTTAGCGTAATGGGTGAGAATTCATCGGAGGTATGGAGCGGGTTTCGCGTGGGACGCCGGGCTCATGTAATGCTACAGGATGACACAGTTGATCGGCTATCGGCCTGCCACGATGGATACGGTTTTATTGGTATCAGCCATGAACGATCCTGGTATATAAATTCTAACCGGATTAGTGTATTCGATCGACTTGTAAGTGACCGAAAAAGACACGGAGCATCGATCTCGGGTATTGCCCGACTGTATTTCCATCCGGCTATAGCAGTTACGAAAACCAACGATTCGGTTAGGGCGGGGCCGGTAGAAGTAACGTTCATTTCCGAAAACGTACCCACTTTGTCATTGACATCGTATCCGATGTCGGAAGGGTTTAATCAAGTTCGAATAGGCCACTGCCTTGAAATTGCATTCGAAAAATACCTGAATACTACCGTAACCATTGATGAATGAACGTACTATATTTAACGTTTTACTACGAACCCGATTTATGTGCAGGTTCGTTTCGTAATACTCCTTTAATTCGGGAACTGGCCAGCCAGCTTCAGATGAACGACACGATTCATGTGGTGACAACGCAGCCCAATCGCTATCAGTCGTTCAAACAAATTGCATTACCCTATCAGGAATGGCAATGTGAATCGGGGGCTCGGGTTCGTATTGATCGTGTTGCCGTTCCTGCTCATGCCAGTGGCCTTACCGATCAGATAAGGTCGTTCTGGAGCTACTATCGGGCAGCCCGGCAACTGACAAAAACGGAGTCGTATGATCTGGTGGTGGCCTCGTCGTCGCGATTGTTTACGGCATTTGTTGGAGCGCAACTGGCGCGTCGGCAGAAAAGGCCGTTATTCCTCGATATTCGGGACTTATTCCGCGAAACAATTCTGGAGATGTTCGGCAAGTCTGTTCTGCCGATTGTCCTAAACCCTGCCCTCCGGTTGGTAGAGCAGTATACGTTTGGCTATGCAACGCATATCAATCTGGTTTCGGAAGGCTTTCGGTCGTATTTTGACCCCTATCGGCAGGCGACGTTCAGTTATTTTACCAATGGTATTGACGAGGAGTTTTTAAATCTGCCAGTGTCGGCTCCTCGAAACTCAGGGCGCAAAACAATTCTCTATGCCGGAAATATTGGCGAAGGACAAGGGTTACACAAACTCATTCCCGAAGCCGCCCGATTGCTGGCCGACCAGTATCGGTTTGTGATTATTGGCGATGGAGGGGCAAAGAAAAAGCTGGAGGAAGCCATTCGGTCAAACAAAGTAACGAATGTGGAATTACGGACACCCGTAAACCGGACCACACTCCTGGATGCCTATCAATCGGCTGATTACCTATTGGTTCATTTGAATGACCTTGAGGCATTTCGGCGTGTTTTGCCCTCTAAGCTGTTTGAGTATGGAGCCACTGATAAACCCATTCTGGCGGGCGTAGCAGGCTATGCCGCTCAGTTTGTCCGCACCTATATCGACAACCATATTCTGTTCGACCCCGGCGATGTAACGAGTCTGGTTGTACAATTGAACACTACGCCTTACCGAACCTGTTGCCGCACCCGTTTTGTGGAGCAGTTTCAGCGAAAAACCATTGTGAAGGCTCTGGCAAAGCAGATGCTTAAGACCGCAGCTTATCCTATAAATCACGCTGACGCACCTGCTTTATGACTATTCTGCTGACGGGGGCTTCTGGGTTTCTGGGAAGCCGAATTCGAAAAGAATTACTGGCCAGGCATGTTCTTACAACCCTTGGGCGGCAACCTGTGGGTGAACGGCATATCTATTGCGATTTGGCTGAGCAGGTTCCGAATCTGCAAAATCAGACGTTCGATTATGTAATCAATGCAGCAGGCAAAGCGCATTCGATTCCGAAGAATCGACAGGAAATGGCCGACTACGATCGGGTAAATGTGCAGGGAACAGCCCGACTCTTAACGGCACTGGAACAGATGCCCACATTACCAAAAGCAGTGGTGCACCTAAGCACAGTGTTGGTATACGGTCGGCAGGAAGGCCACCTGCTGGATGAAAGCACAGCCTTACTGGCCAAAGATGCCTATGGACCCAGCAAGGTAAGAGCCGAACAGCTTGTGCGTGAGTGGGGAATGCAACGAAACGTACGAACGGCCATTCTGCGTTTGCCACTTGTGGTGGCCGACCAACCCAATGGCAATCTGGCAGCTATGATGACGGCCATTCGGCGCGGTTATTATGTGCGAATTGGCAATGGCTCGGCACGCCGGAGTATGGTTCGGGCCGACGATGTGGCTGCTGTTGTCGTTCGGGCGGCCGAAGTAGGGGGAGTCTATAATCTTACCGATGGGCGCCATCCAAGCATTCACGATCTCGAAGAGGCTATTGCCCGGTGCGTTGGTCGAACTCATATCCGTACTGTTCCGTTCGGAATGGCTAAACATGTTGCTCGCCTGGGCGATGGCATTAATGCGGTTATTGGCAGAAAATTTCCTCTTGACTCAATTGCGCTGCAAAAGCTGACAAACTCGCTGACCTTTTCCGACCAGGCCGCTCGTCGGTATCTCAACTGGAAGCCCCGCGCTGTACTCGATTGTTTTCAATGACTGTTTCCGACTATATTCTGCTGCTGATTCTATTGGCTGCAATCGAGAGGGGTTATCTGCTTATTGCCCGTCGGGCTGGTATTATCGACAAACCCAACGAGCGAAGTTCGCATACTGAACAAACCATTGTGCGGGGTGGTGGCATTCTGTTTTTGGTTGCGGCCATGCTGGCCTGGGGCTACTACAAAGCCAATGTGCCCTACTTCCTGCTGGGGCTAGGGCTGCTGGCTGCGATAAGTTTCTTCGACGATCTGGTGTCCGTACCAAATCGATATCGGATTGGTATTCAATTTGTCGCTATTGGCCTGTTACTCTATCAGACCAATGTCGTGCCCGATCGGGTTTGGCCAACGTTGTTGGTCGTAATCATTGGCGTTGGAATCCTGAACGCCTACAATTTTATGGATGGTATAAACGGGATTACGGCATTTTACAGCCTTGTTACGGTTGGATCAATCTGGTATGGATTGCGCCAGTTGGTATCGGCTTCGTTCTTAACAGAAGCACTTTTGCCCTTCACGGTTGTAGCCTTAGTTGTGTTTAGCTATTTCAATGCCCGCAGGCAGGCCATTTGCTTTGCCGGAGATGTGGGCAGCATGACACTGGCTTTTATCGTGTTGTTCGCACTGGTCCAGTTCATGCAGGCTGTCCAAACTGGTTTGCCCATTCTGTTTCTGGCCGTGTATGGCGTGGATAGTGTACTGACCATTCTTCATCGTATGCTTCTAAAGCAGAATATTTTTCGGGCTCATCGACTGCACCTGTTTCAGCAACTGGTGCATCGGCTTCGGTGGCCGCACCTGTCCGTATCGGCCTTGTATGCGTTGGTTCAATTGCTAATAAACGGATGTGTTCTCAATGCGCTGGACTGGTTCTGGCCGAACCAGCTTTTGCTGGCTGCCACAATTTTAGGCCTGCTTGGAATCACGTATTTGTTTAGTACGATTAAACTTCGTGATTGATGGCCAGACTGCTGGGATGAATAATGAAAAAGAGTCGACCTTTCCGGGCCGACTCTCACAAATCGTAGGTAAAACCCACCCGAAATTATTTGATGCTTTTGCCGATAGCAATCAGGTTTTCAGGGGTTTGAAGGCCAATGACCTTCTTGATAACTTTGCCATTTCCGTCAATATACAGCAGAGTAGGATACGCTTCGAGCGGATACACCTGCGATAAGGCTGGGCCTTCGCCTTTTTCCATGTCTATTTTTACGTTAATGAACTTGGCATTATAGAAATCGCCAACCGCTTTTTTCGTAAAAACATTTTTTTGCAGCAGCTTACAGGGGCCACACCAACTGGCATAGGCATCCAGAAAAATTACTTTCTTTTCGGCCTTGGCTTTTTTCAGAATATCTTTCCAGGATGCTTCGGTAAACTGAATACCTTCAGGATCTTCTTTAGGAGCTGGTTTGTGATCACCGTACGGAATGGCCTGTGTGGCAGAATAGCCAAATCCGACGAATAGGATGGTTAAGAACCAAATTACTTTTTTCATGCGCTCGAACCGATCTACGGTTATTTTCTGAGTTTCGGATGAATAACGTTTGGGTAGCCTATTTTCGTTTCTACCGGCGTTTTGAATATCCAAATTAATAGGCACTTTCTCAAAAGACAAACTATGTGCCATTTTCCTTAATCTTTCCGACCTTTGCAACCGTTTCAGCCATTATTGTTATGCCCGTTAAACAAGCCGAATTTTTTGTTAGCAACTCCGATCCGGCAAAATGCCCTAAACCCGACCGGCCCGAATATGCATTTATTGGCCGCTCAAACGTGGGTAAATCGTCGTTGATCAATATGTTGACAAGCCGTTCGTCGCTCGCCAAAATCTCTGGCAAACCCGGCAAAACGCAGCTTATCAACCATTTTCTGATCGATAATGAGTGGTATCTGGTCGATTTGCCCGGATATGGCTATGCCCAGGTTAGCAAAACCGAGCGGGAAAAATTTGCGGCTCTCATCGACGGTTATCTGACCAGCCGCCCCAATCTATTGTGTATTTTTGTGCTGGTCGATTCGCGCATTGAGCCCCAGAAACTCGATCTCGATTTTATGTATAACCTGGGAGAGCGTGGGTTGCCATTCGTAATCGTATTCACAAAAACCGAGAAATTAAGCCAGGTGAAACTGAACGCTGCGCTGGAAACCTACCGCGCCAGATTGCTGGAGGTGTGGGAAGAAGCACCCCAGTTTTTTGTTACATCAGCGGTGAAGGCCACCGGTCGCGAAGAGCTCCTGGCGTTTATTCGGCCGCTGAATCAGGAATTTAAAAAATGATTGAATGATTGAATTGTCGAATGATTGAATAGAACTACAATTCAATCATTCGACAATTCAATCATTTAACAACTCTCCATTAATCATTCATTAAAAGGGCAATACGTCGGCCAAAACGGGCGTTACCATTTCAATAAGTCTCTATGGAAGCATTAAAACAAATTGCCAACATTGCTGGTCACAGCGGTCTGTTTCGGATTCTTAAACCAAGCCGAAATGGCGTTATTGTTGAGTCTTTAGATGATAAAAAGGCGAAAACAATGATGGGACCAACGGCACGCGTTTCGGTTCTGAACGATATTTCTATTTATGTCGACACACCCGAACAGTCGGTTCCGCTCGCTACGGTGTTGCTGGCAATTAATGATAAATACGGCAAAACAGTGACCGCCGATCCCAAAGGATCGAATAACGAACTGGCCGATTTTATGGCGTCGGTAGTGCCCGATTATGACCGCGAACGGGTTCGGCCAACCGACATTAAGAAGTTAATTGTGTGGTATGGTATTCTGAGTCAGTATGCGCCTGAGCTATTTGAAAAAACCGCCGACGAAGTCTCGGAACCAGAGTCGACAGAAACAGGAACGGCTGAGACCGAAACCGAAGAAAAAGCTTAATGAGGGTTTTTAATAGCGAGGTAACAGCAAAGCTGGCTGTAGCCTCCAACGTGTAAACCCGGAAAATCTCCATTTTCAGTGAGAACAGAAAAGCCGCGATGACCCTTGGTTTCGCGGCTTTTTAGTCTTTGTGCTGAATTGCCTTCTTGTGAGGTACAGAGGACACAGAACGACTAATTTACAAATTGAACTTCACCCCTGTGTCTGTGTCGACAACAGGTTTTGCCCCATCAAATGGGTATCACATCGACCTCAACCCTGAAGGTATGTTTGCCCGTGCTGAAAATAATCCCTTTCAAAGGCGAAACATCGCCAAAATCGCGCCCCCAGGCTGTTGTAATATGGCGTTCCTGCGGAATGAGGTCGTTGGTTGGGTCGAAATCGCACCAGCCCATTCCAGGAACATAGACCGACACCCAGGCGTGAGTGGCATCGGAACCTTGTAATTTGGGCTTGCCGGGAAGAGGCTGCGTTTCGAGGTAACCGCTGATGTAACGGGCTGCAAAGCCCATGCTGCGCAGGCAGGCGATAAACAGATGGGAGAAATCCTGACATACGCCTTTTCGTTCCCGCAATACCGTTTTTAGCGGAGTATGAATCGTTGTGAAACCCGGCACATACGTAAATTCTGTATAAATTTTATGGCATAGTCGTTTCGCACTTTCATAAAAGGATACCGTATCGGCAAAACAATCGGCTCCAAACCGTTTGATTTCGTCGTCCCACTGAACAAACGGGCTCGGTAGCATATAGTCGAGAAGCATATTTTTCAGGGTACCATCGCTTCGAATTCCTTCTCTGACTTCTTTGTTGGTAATGGGCACAACAGCACTGGCTGACGAATGAGTTTCGAGGGTGCTTTTGGCTAAAATGACGAGTTTGTTATGAGGTTTATGAATGGAGAAATAATGAATTGTATTGTCAAAATAATCTGTGTGAGTATAAATTTCATCAGGAGTTGGATAAATCGACAGCGAAAAATCGGTGCGGGTCTGACGAGACAGATTTTTTGGGGTTACACAAGCCAGACCATGATAGTTATTCACATTCTCGCTATAATCGTACTGGGTTTTATGCAGCAATCTATAATTCATTTTCCAGATCTACGATGGTTTCTGTGATCGAGTGTTGCGTAGCTGTATGATTAAAATACTGGTTGGTTGTATAGTCGGATACCAATAAAATCAAGTTGTACACACGCGATAAAACGATACTTAATTTCTCATAAGCCTGTGTGCTGGGCTCAACGGTTGCAATGTCTGATACGTCAATGAGCTTAATCTGCGTAACGGCTTCCAGAATAGCCTTTCGGGATTTGCTTAGCCGTTCCGACGATTGAGGCAACTGGCTAAGGCTATAGTCGAGCGAATCCAGCAAATAGGATAGCGAAGACGGAATTTGCCGGTCCAGCAGAATCATATCCAGCACATATTCTTTTTCGAAATTGGTCTTGTAGGTAGATCGATAGTGCGATAAGGCAACATGATTCATCAGCACAATCTCCATCAATTCATTCTCAATAAAGGGCTCAGTTTTAATGCTAAAGATAGACCGAAGGATGGTAATCTTCGACAAAATTCGTTCAATCAACTTCCCCGTTTCAAACAGATAGTATCCGTGGTTTCGGGGGATCGATTCGCTAACGATTCCGTAGAACGTGAACAAACTGCTCTGCAAATCATTCAGGAGGTTATGAGTGTCGTTTGGGTTTTGATTGGGGCGAATCTGCTGAAGCTTCTGGTTTATATGCTCAATAACATCAATGGCGCGCCAGGTTACGTTATTCCACCGTTCGCGCACCGAAAGCATGGCTCGCAGAAACGATTGAACGGATGAGGTGATGCTGCCAGCCTGGGTGCTGCTCGCTATATTTTCGGCAATGATTGGATAAGGATTTTTGAAAAACTCTTTATGCTCGTCCGAAAAATGAGGTTCTACCTGAATAAGGCTCGATACCGTTTTCAGCAATATATCGATATGCTGCGTTTTGGTCTGAATGCCAAAATTGCGCTGAAAGCTTAGGGCATTGAGCGTAATCATCAGAAAGCTGGTGGCACTCATGCTCCGCTCGCTGTAGCGAGCGGCCCAATATAGGTTTTCGGCGCTTCGGCTCGGTAGCGACGAATGGGCTTGCTGATAAACAATAGCCGGAACTTTAACCCGTTCCCGAATTATCTCGGCCTCGTTCGACACAATCCAGGTGTCTTTTGAAATGCTGCCGTATTGATTGGAAAACGAAAACCTGTCTTTCTGGATCGAACTGCGCGTTAAGCCACCTTCCATTACCTGATAGCCCGTTGGCGTTGCGGTCAGAAAAGCCCGTATGGCCGCGTAACGTGGCTCAATCCTGCCATCGACAAAAGCCGGTGTTGTTGAGAAACTGACTTCTTCCTGAGCGACATATTCCGTTGGGTTTTGCAAAATCTGAGCGCGAAGCTCCTCCAGTTGCTGAGCTGAGAGCTGTTTGCCATAGACCGAGCGAAAAACCTGTTTTCTGTTGGCCTTTTTTATAATCAGGTTGCCCAGATTGTCCAGCGTGTTCTGGAGTTCCCTGGGCTGGCCACACCACCAGGTTGCCACCGAAGGCAGAATTAGCTCTTCGCTCAGAAAATACCGGCACAACGATGGCAAAAAGGCATTGAAGGCCGAATTTTCGACCGCACTGGTTCCCGGCGGGTTAATAACCATCACATTGCCATTGCGAATAACCTGCAACAGACCCGGTACTCCCAATTTCGAATCGATGCGAAGCTCAAGCGGGTCACACCATTCGTCGTCGATGCGCCGGATAATGATGTCGACCCGTTGTAGACTATCAATAGCTTTAATCCAGACAAACCCGTTTTTAACGATCAGATCGTCGCCCTGAACGAGCGTATAGCCCAGGTAGGAAGCCAGATAAGCCTGTTCAAAATAGGTTTCGTTGTTGGGGCCGGGAGTGAGGTAAACCACATTCAGGTTTTCCGATTTTTCGCGGAAGACTTTAAATATGGATTGCTGCGCCTGGGTGAAAAAAGGCGAAAGCCGACGTACGTGCATATCCTGTGCCAGCTCGGGCATAATTTTGCTGATGAGCACTCGGTTCTCCAGCGCGTAGCCCGACCCCGACGGAGCCTGCGTTCGATTATCAACCACCCACATACGGCCATCGGGACCACGAGCCATATCAGCAGCATACATGATCAACTGGTTTTGGGTAGGGAGTTTTACATCGTGGCAGGATCGGAAAAATCCCGTATTGTTAAAGACCAGTTCGGCCGGGAGTATTCGGTCTTTAATCATCCGGCGCTCACCATAGATGTCGCGGAGAATCAAATCCAGCAATATCGCCCGTTGCTGCAACCCCTTCGATATGGCCTGCCATTCTTTCTGTTCGATCAGGAACGGAATCAGATCCAGTTTCCACGGGCTGTTCAAGCCACCTGGGCGTTGGTAAATATTGTAGGTGACACCGTTTTCCCGAATCTTATTTTTTATTTCCTGCGCACGATTTTCCAGTTCGTTACTGCCAATTTTTTCTAATGCAGAAAATAACTTTCGCCAATGCGGCTTTAAGGTGCCATCGGGTGCTAATACCTCATCATACGAGCTAAGTTTAGTTTGGTATAGGTCTAGCAAACTACGGGTAGGTTCTGAAACCATATTTCTGTTAAATGAGCAGTCTGAAGTCTGTAGTCAGCAGTAGACGCTTATACAAAACCTCTGGATAAAAGTCATACTCCATACTATAAACTTCAGACTATTTTTGATCAGATTGGCAGTGAATGGCCAATTTTATTTTGCCCGCCAGAACCGACGCAGATCGAGCGTATGCGGATAATCCTGGTTGACCAGTTCCAAAGGAGTATCGACCCGAAGGTCTTTCTTATGCTCGGCTACAAATCGGGAGATGGTTGGGGAGAATTTTACCGGCACCGGAATCGCATCTGTTTGCGAAGGTGTATGCCCAAAGCCCCAGAACCGGCTGATTCGGCGCGATTCGGCTTCGTAACTGTTGATTGGATACGTATCGAAGCTGCGCCCGCCCGGATGCGACACAAAATACGTACAGCCACCCAATACCCGGTTGTTCCAGGTGTCGATAATATCCAGTATCAGCGGTGCATCGACACCAATGGTGGGGTGCAATGCCGAGGGCGGATTCCAGGCTTTGTAGCGGATGCCTGCCACATATTCGCCCTTGATGCCCGTACTGCGCAGCGGAACCCGGCAGCCGTTACACAGCAAAATGTGTCGGCCATCCACAAAGCCGCTTACTTTTACCTGTAAACGTTCCAGCGACGAATCGACGAAACGGGCGGTTCCGGCGTTCGACAGCTCTTCGCCCAGCACGTGCCAGGGCTCAATGCCCAGCCGCAATTGCATCTGAATATTATCTACCGTGATGGTGCCGTGATGTGGAAAACGGAACTCGAAAAATGGATCGAACCACGATATATCGAACGGATAACCGGCTGCTTTCAAATCGGTGACCACATCAACCATATCGAGGTAAACAAAATGCGGCAACAGAAACTGATCGTGGAGTTCGGTGCCCCAGCGGATGAGTTTTTTCTTGTAAGGCTGTTTCCAGAACATAGATACCAGCGCCCGCACCAGCAGCGTTTGAACCAGGTTCATGTGTTTATGCGGAGGCATATCGAACGCCCGAAATTCCAGAATGCCGAGCCTGCCCGTCGACGAATCGGGTGAATACAGCTTGTCGATACAGAACTCCGTTCGGTGCGTATTGCCGGTAATATCGACCAGCAGATTCCGGAAAATCCGGTCGACCATCCAGAACGGTACTTCCCGGTCTTCAGGAATCTGATCGAACGCAATTTCAACCTCATACAAACGCTCGTCGCGGCCTTCGTCGATGCGGGGTGCCTGACTGGTAGGGCCAATAAATGGCCCGGCAAACAAATAGCTAAGCGCCGGATGGTGTTGCCAATATGTGATCAGGCTTCGCAATAAGTCGGGCCGTCGGAGTATGGGGCTATCGGCGGGTTTGGCACCACCAATGGTCACGTGGTTACCTCCGCCCGTTCCCGTATGCCGACCATCGACCATGAATTTTTCGGTGCCCAGTCGCGCTAAAAACGCTTCTTCATAGAGGGCTGTTGTATTGTCGACCAGTTCCTGCCAGGAAGCAGCCGGATGCACATTTACTTCAATTACACCCGGATCGGGCGACACCACCAATTTCTGGATACGATAGTCGGAAGGGGGTGTATAGCCTTCTACCCGAATTGGCATCTGGAGCGTTTCGGCGGTAGCTTCCAGCGACGCGATTAAATCCAGATAGTGTTCCAGATAATCGACTGGAGGCAGAAAAACATAGATAATACCATCGCGGGCTTCCAGGCTAATGGCTGTTCGGATCGTATCGACCTCAAATAAAGGTGTCTTCTCGGTTGTGGCCTTTTCGGCCGGTTTCTCGTCGGCTTTGGGTTTTGGCTCCTGCCCAACGGGGGCTCTGTAGGGCGATGTTTCGCTACCATAGCGGCTTTCGACAACCGACTGGTAGGAACCCAGAACGGGTAGCTCTTCGAACAGACTTCGCTCAACGGGCTGTTTTCGGCGATTTTTTGTGACGTGGGGTAACGAAGAGAGTGGAAGCCGCAAACCAATTGGCGAATTGCCTGGTACAAGAAAACAGCTTTTTCGGCGGAATTCCCAGACGCAGCTTACCCACGAATTAGTGTTGCTATCCCATTCTACCGGCAGTACAAAACCGGCCGGATTATTGAGGCCCTTTTCCAGAATACTGGCCAGCGTCCGGCGCTCAATGGAGTCGCTCAGATCAATGTCCAGTGGATCGAGATTAACGGGAATCTTGTTTTCTTCCAGCGCCCAGTAAATAGGATCTTCGTAGGCTGGAGTGATATTATTGACACTAAGTCCCAGGCATCGGGCTAATTCGTTAATAAAAGTTTCGGCTTCTCTGAACGTAAATGAAGTTTGCGCTTCTTTGGCAATGAGATCGTCGTTTTTCCAGATGGGTAGCCCATCTTTGCGCCAGTATAACCCATATTGCCATCGGGGAAAGGGTTCGCCAGGATACCATTTCCCCTGTCCGAAGTGGAGCAGGCCACCGTGCGCAAACCGATTTTTGAGCCGCAAAGCCAGATCGTAGGAGAGTTTGCGTTTTAGGGGGCCATCGGCAGCCGAATTCCACTCGGGCGATTCGTTATCATCAATGGAAACAAATGTAGGTTCGCCCCCCATTGTCATCCGCACATCGCCCGCCTGTAAATCTTTTTCGACATCATCACCTACTTTCAGAATCTGTTGCCACTGATCTTCGGTATAGGGCTTGGTAACGCGCGGATCTTCGAAAATTCGAAAAACCTGGTTTTCATACGCAAACGTTACTTCGCATACATCTGTAGCGCCCGTAACGGGAGCCGCACTTTTGTAGTGGGGAGTGCAGCAGAGCGGAATATGCCCTTCTCCGGCAAACAAACCCGATGTCGGATCGAGGCCAATCCAGCCCGCTCCCGGAATATAGGCTTCGGCCCAGGCGTGTAAGTCGGTAAAATCAGCTTCGGGTCCCGACGGCCCATCCAGCGACTTGACGTCGGCGGTGAGTTGAACCAGATAACCCGATACAAAGCGGGAAGCAATGCCTAAATGCCGCAGAATCTGCACCAGCAACCAGGCCGAATCGCGGCAGGAACCGCTTCGTATGGTCAGCGATTCTTCGCACGATTGCACTCCTGGCTCCATTCTGATGTTATAGGCAAGCGTCTGATTTAGCCGTTGGTTAAGATGAACCAGATAATCGACCGTTGGTGTAGCTTCGGCAATGGTGTTCTGCACGAGCCATTCGTTAAGTAACGGGCCGTTCTCTTTGATTTCCAGGTAGGGCGTTAGCTCTGTTTGCAGGTGTTCGTCGTAGCGGAAAGGAACCGTTTCGGCATATTCTTCAATGAAGAAATCGAACGGGTTAATAACCTCCATCCGGGCTAATACTTCTACCTCGATCCGTAATTCCTTCGTTTTTTCGGGAAATACAACCCGGGCCTGGTAGTTGCCAAACGGATCTTGCTGCCAGTTTATAAAATGATTTTGGGGGAAGATTTTAAACGAATAACTCTCTATGGCTGTGCGTGAGTGAGGAGCCGGACGAAGACGAAACACATGAGGAGAAAGCCCAACCAGACGATCAAATTTGTAGGTTGTTTTATGGGAAATTGCAACTTTAATAGCCATACTGAAGAGTGATACGGAAGGACCTTTTATGAAAGGAGATTAGCAGGTTAAAGTTATCTCTATATTGTATTTTGCCAACTTTTTTTGGGTTTTTATTGGATTAAGTAAAATATTATTTGTTATAATGCAATTGTTGCAGCATGTGGGCTTTCGGCTGGAGATTGTATTGAAATGGATAATATTTATAGGAATAGTAGAATAAAGCACTACCGCGGTAGGGAAGTTGCAGACCCCTGGTGTCTCCAGATTATAAAACTTACAGAAGCTGTGCTAACAACTTGCTGATGGGGTGGTTATAGATAAGCTTACTAATGTTACGAAGAACTAAACTAATGAATATATATCCGTGTCAGTGCGGGAATACGCTGCATTTTGAGAATTCATCCTGTGTCAATTGCCATCGGGAAGTAGGTTGGTGCCCGTCGTGCGAGGGTATCCGATCGCTTAATCCGCTCGATGAACATACCTATAGCTGCGGCAATTGCCAGGCAACCTTAACAAAATGCGCCAACTATCGAGACTATCAGGTCTGTAATCGTTGTGTTGTGGTAACTACAACCTGGCAGCAGGCCGACGCATATTGCGACTGCTGTAGTCTGAATCGTATTGTGCCCGATATGTCGGTACCGGGTAATCAGGAGAAATGGTATAAACTTGAAGCAGCAAAACGACGTCTTCTTTATACCCTGGATATTCTTGGGCTACCCTACGGATCGGTCTATTCCGGTTTTTCGTTACCCCTGATTTTTGATTTCAAAGGCGATGTAGTGCTAACTACGCAGGCCGGAACCGACGCTATCATTGCCGAAAAAGTGTTCACTGGCCATGCCGATGGCACCATTACGATCAATATTGAAGAGGCCGACCCGGTGGAGCGGGAAAAACTTCGGGTCGATTTTGGCGAATCGCACCGTACGCTGATCGGGCATTTTCATCATGAGATCGGGCATTATTACTGGCAGTTGTTGGTTCAGTATCGTTGCGAAGAAGAATGTAAAGCCGTATTTGGCGATCATACGGCTGTCGATTACGTAATAGCCATGAATCAGTATTATCAGCAGGGACCTAAACCCGACTGGGCGCTCAGGTACATCAGTGCTTACGCCAGTATGCACCCGTGGGAAGATTTTGCCGAAACATTTAGGGCCTATCTGGAAATGATTACTATTCTGGATACTGCCGAGAATGTGAACCTATTGCTCGAAGAAGAGGAATCGGTTGATTTTCGGGGAACCCCCTTCGATAAACTACTGCTTAACTATGAGCAACTAGGCATAAAACTTAACGAAATGAACCGCACAATGGGATTGCTGGATGTGGTTCCCGAAGTGTTCAATGCGGCCATTGTTCAAAAAATGAAATTCATCCATAAGCTGGTGAAACAAGGCCGATCGATGAAAAAAGAAGTGAAGCGGGCAACGGTGCTGGCATAAATACGTGACCGTAGGGCGCGTTAGCCAGTGACGAATAACCAAATCCCCCAACGGCACGTCTTCAGGATATGCCATTGGGGGATTTGATTTGGGAGTAAAAACACTTAATCGACCGTGCTCAGCTTTACCGTATTGGTCCGACGGCTTTGCGTAAGCGGCATACTGAGTGTATTGATAAAAATATCGCCAGAGGCCAGTTTGCCCTGACCAATCAGCGTTTGTTTAATACCCTCTACCGTCTGATCGACATTCAGATCGTGGTTTGGTTCATAAGGCATTACCTGAACCCCCCAATACAGACCTAAGGTGTTCCGGAGCCGGGCATCATTACAGAAGACAAACAAATCGGCTTTGGGCCGGTGGTGCGAGAGCCGCACGGCCGTATAGCCCGAATTTGTAATGCCAATAACGGCCTTCGCTTTTGTGTCGCGTGCCAGCCGGCAGGCGCTCATCACCACGTTGTCGTTAATGACATTTTCGCTCGGATGTTCATTCACATAAGCATGGTAGCGATAATAAATTGTGTCGCTGGTGGCTTCGACCTGCCGAATGGTATTGGCCATACTTTCGACGGCCAGAATTGGGTATTTGCCCGACGCCGTTTCGGCACTCAGCATTACGGCATCGGCACCATCCAACACCGAGTTGGCAATATCGTTGATTTCGGCGCGGGTTGGGCGAGGAGCGTCGATCATGCTTTCGAGCATCTGGGTAGCCACAATAACCGGCTTGGCGGCTTTGTTACACTTCTCAACCAGCATTTTCTGAATCATCGGTACTTGCTCGGCCGGTAATTCAACGCCCAGGTCGCCACGGGCAACCATCAGACCATCGGTCGCTTCAATAATGGCGTCGATGTTCTGGATCGCTTCCGGTTTTTCAATTTTGGCAATAACACGGCTACTCTTGCCTTGTGCTTTAATGTATTCTTTGATTTCAATAATTTCTGAAGCTTCACGGACAAACGAGAGCGCAATCCATTCGGCGTTGTGCTCCAGGCCAAACTTAAGATCTTCCCAGTCTTTTTCGGTAACAGCGGGCATCGACACTTTGGTGTTTGGCAGGTTCACTCCTTTTTTGGATTTCATCGGACCGCCATAAACGACTTCCGTCACCACATCGGTACCATCGGTACCAATCACACGAACTTCCAGTTTGCCATCGTCCATCAGGATGCGCTCCCCCGGATGAACGTCCTGATACATGCCTTTATAAGGTGTACTGACCCGTTCAGCCGTTCCAATGATGTCGTCGTTTGTAAATACGAGCTGGCTACCAGGAAGCAGCATGACGCCATCTTTATTTTCGACATTACCAATACGGATCTTAGGCCCTTGTAAATCCTGCAACACGCACAGATTCAGATTGTATTCTGCATTGATCTCACGAATGCGATTTAATCGCTGAAGGTGGTCTTCGTGGGTACCGTGGGAGAAGTTGAGCCGGAATACGTTGACACCGGCTTTGGCTAATGCCAGCAATTGTTCTTTCGTTTCGGAAGCCGGGCCAATAGTGGCCACAATCTTGGTTTTCTTAGACATGAGGTACGGGAAAATTGGGCAAAAATGGCCAAAAGCCGGTGCAAAAATAACCGGTAGGTACAATAAACAGTTGACTTAATCGAAATTTTACGGATATAACGAAAACCAACGGGCTTTAAAACTAACAAACTCCATAAAAACAAGCCCGCTGAAACGGCCTCAGGCATGAATTGGGTAAGTAATTGCCGGTTCAAAAAAATAAGCGCGTCCGCAATCAGGAATCAATAAGACCCTTGACTAACGCGCTATATGTATTCATTATGAACAATGCCCAACGCTTGCGAACCAGAGCGATTTTGCAGGAATTTTCTCTTTTTTCAATCTTCTTTCGATTTTGCGAGTTAGCTATTAGAAACCTGCTCTTACTGATGAGTAAGAGCTAAAAGCTATCTTTTCAACTTCGTTCAATTCCGCTATGGCAAACAAGAACGTTGATCTTGACCAACTTAGCATCAATACCATCCGGCTACTGTCGGTCGATGCTGTTCAGAAAGCCAATTCTGGCCATCCGGGTTTGCCGCTGGGCGCTGCGCCCATGGCTTATGTGCTCTGGTCTCGTTTTTTGCGATTCAATCCTAAAGATCCTCAATGGCCCGACCGCGACCGATTTGTGCTGTCGGCAGGACATGGGTCGGCACTGCTCTACAGTATGCTGCATTTGTATGGCTATGATTTGAGTCTCGACGATCTGAAAAACTTCCGGCAAATTCACTCCAGAACACCGGGCCACCCCGAGTCGAATCTGACGCCGGGTGTTGAGGTAACTACCGGGCCGTTAGGGCAGGGGTTTGCGAATGGGGTCGGTATGGCAATGGCAGAGGCCTTTCTGGCAGCTACCTATAACCGCGATGGGCATACGGTGGTTGATCATTACACGTATTCCATTGTCAGCGATGGCGATCTGATGGAAGGTATCGCATCAGAGGCTGCTTCGCTGGCTGGCCACCTGAAGCTAGGGAAGCTGATTTATCTCTACGACGATAATCTTATTTCGCTCGACGGCCCAACCAATCTGGCTTTTACGGAAGATCGGATGGCGCGTTTTGATGCCTATGGCTGGCATACACAACACGTTGCGGATGGCAATGATCTGGATGCCATTGAAGCGGCTATCCGGGCAGCACAGGCCGAAACCGACCGACCGTCGATTATTGCCGTTCGCACAATTATTGGCTATGGCAGTCCGCAGGAAGGCACCAGCAAAGTACACGGCAGTGCGCTGGGCGAAGAAAACGTTCGGAAAACCAAAGAGTTTTTTGGGTGGGACCCCAACAAAACCTTTTTTGTTCCTGAAGACGTGAAAGCCTATTTGCTCGAACCAGGCAAAAAAGGAGCTGATTTGCAAACCGATTGGCAAAACCGATTTGAAGATTATAAGGCACAGTTTCCGGCCGAAGCGGATCTGTTTAGCGTATCGTTTGCTGGTAAATTGCCCGAAGGCTGGGATGCAGATTTGCCGCAATTTAAGCCCGACGATGGACCACTGGCAACGCGACAGGCGTCGGGCAAAGCGCTAACGGCGCTGAAGCAACACGTGCCGTATTTGTTTGGGGGCTCGGCCGATCTGGCATCGTCGAACGAAATGCCAACCAAAGGTGATGTGAGTTTTCAGCCGGGGCATTATGGCAACTCGAACATCTGGTTTGGTGTACGTGAACACGCTATGGGGGCAGCCCTCAACGGTATGGCGCAGCACGGTGGCGTGCATCCTTACGGCGGCACCTTCCTGAACTTTTCCGATTATATGCGGGGAGCAATCCGGCTAACGGCGCTGGCCGAATCGGCGGTGACGTTTGTGTTTACGCACGACAGTATTGGTCTGGGAGAAGATGGCCCTACGCACCAGCCAATCGAGCAGTTTGTGTCCTTGCGAACTATTCCAAATAGTATTGTGATTCGACCGGCCGATGCCAACGAAACGGTTGAAGCCTGGCGAGTGGCTATGATGCAGCACAAAACGCCCGTTGCTCTGATTCTGTCTCGGCAGAAGTTACCGGTAATCGACCAGAGTAAATATGGGTCGGCTCGCGGATTGGAGAAAGGGGCTTATATTCTGAGTGACGCCGAAGGAACGCCCGAGCTGATCTTAATCGGTACTGGCTCGGAAGTATCGCTGGTGTTGGACGCACAGGAGGAGTTAAAGAAACAGGGTATTCAGGCTCGGGTAGTTAGTATGCCTTCGTGGGAACTGTTTGAAAAGCAGGATCGGGCTTATCAGCATGAAGTGCTGCCACCAACCGTCCGTAAGCGACTGGCTGTAGAAGTGGGTTCGCCCATAGGCTGGCATAAATACGTGACCGACGAAGGAACGTCGCTGAGTATGAATCGTTTCGGCTTGTCTGGTCCGGGCGAAGAAGTGATGGCCTATTTCGGCTTTACGGTTGAAAATGTCGTCAAAAAGGCATTGAGTGTACTTAAAGGCGAACCCGAAGGCATGGAAGAAAAAGAAGTGTTATCGCATGAGAAGTAGTGTTAAGTTAGACCTAAAAGGTTTTAAAAACCTTTTAGGTCTGTTCTGATGCTCATCCGCGATTGCATCGTGGACGAGCATCAGAAAGTGGCTAATAACAATTGCCCAATAACAAAAAAGAGGTTAGCCCGCCTGGACTAACCTCTTTTTAATGAGAACAAAAGACAGAATTAGTTGTCCGTCGCCAGTTTGTTCAGTGCCAGTTCCGATGCCGAAATTGGCCAGATATAGCCATTGTCCGATGGCGCTTTTGACTGAGCTGTTCCTTTTGCAGGAATCGTTTGCAGCAGACGCATCAGATCGTTATTGCGCAGCCCTTCGCCCAGGAACTCAATACGACGTTCGGTCAGAATGGCGTTGATGAGGTCGGTAGAAGCGGCAAAGCTATCAGCCGTAAACGTTGTTGAGGCATCCGAACGATTTCGTACGGCATTCAGCAGCGCTACTGCCTGTGCATCGACTGTGTTGGTGCTACGAACTTTTGCTTCGGCCAGGTTCAGAAGCACTTCGGCATACCGAATTACAGGAACATAATCTGTATAGGGGCTTGGTGCCTTGTACTTAACAAGCCAGTTTTTAACGGTTGTCGTACCCGACTGCTTAATGAACGAACGACGCTTATCGGTTGCTTTCCAATCCGGGTTAGCAATGATTCCATTCGGATTCAGCGAAAACTCGCCATTTCCTACACCACCATTAGCCGTAGTTGGCGAAAAGTAATACGCCAACTGGTTTTGCGTGCCCGGATAGTCTCCTGTGGTACTGGTCATTGGCATCGAGAAAATGGATTCCGATGTTGTATAGTTCGTGAAAACCGTTGTGATATCTGGCTGCAATGCATTGGCAACGTTCGAAGGCGACGAGAAGGGAGCCGTAGCACTCACGATCTTGTTAGCTTCCGTAATTACGTTGGCATAGTTCTGCATGCTCAGATACACGCGTGTTTTCAGGGCAATTGCTGTGTTCTTGTGAGCGCGGGTAACGTTGTCAGAGGCTGCCGTATATTTTGAAGGTAAATCGGCTTCTGCTTCGTTCAGGTCTTTAATTACCTGGGCATACACCTCGGCCACTGTGCTTCTGGCTAAGTCAGACTGCCCTGCTCCTTTAATACCGGTAAGGCGCAGAGGCAACCCTGGGTTGTTACCATTGCCATCGGCATATGGACGAGCATAGAACTGAAGCAGGCTATAATAGACTAGACCACGAATCAGTTTGGCTTCCGCGATGTACTGTTTTCCCAAATCGGCACCTACTACCGTAGTGCCGCCTGCTGCCATACCATCTAAAAAGATATTGCACTTGTTAATGGCCAGATAGCCATAGTTCCACAAGTTAGAAACGGCAGTGGCGCTGTTGGTTGGGTTTTCGGCCCACACGTCAGAACCCGTAACCAGGTTATTCGTCTCGTTGATAAAATCTTCGCCACGAATATCGCCATAGATTACATAGCGGCCGCCATACACGTTACCATCTTTCAGCGCTCCATATAAAGAGAGAAGCTGTGTATTAACGCGTGATACGGTGCTAAAGGCAGATACGTCTGCTACCAATGTTTGTGGAATTGGGGTAAGCAAATCCCGATTACAGGCACTAAAACCCCAGCTAATCAGGCATAAGGCTGCCGAATATATTATTTTCTTTTTCATAAAATCTTTGATGAAACGCATTAGAAACCTGCCCGTAAACCAATCGTTATTGTGCGTGCGTTACCGATTGTGTTTCTGTCGACACCTTGCGAAGATGTACTGCTATTGCTGTTGGCACCGTTCGACGATACTTCTGGATCTGGACCTGGATACTTGGTGATTAAGCCCAGGTTCTGACCGCTTACATAAACCCGCAGATTGCTGATTTTAGCTCTCGATGTGAGCGATGCCGGTAGCGTATAGCCCAGCGTCAACGTTCTAAGCCGCAGGAAGTCACCTTTAAATACGTTGGCATCCAGCGGAATAGCAGAGCCATTCGATACGTTATCGCCATAAACAGGCTTAGCATACTTCTTGCCCGTATCGCCTTCTTTCTGCCAGGCATCGGTCAACACGTCTTTGGCGTTATTCCACCAGCGTTGATCGTGCAAACCAGCGTTGGAGCCGTAGTATACGTAGAAACCGAGCTGATAGGTAAGCAGAGCGCTCAGGTCAAAGTTTTTGTATTTGAAGGTGTTATCCCAGCCACCATACTGTTTTGGCAACACGTTTGCATACATCACCCCATCGGCAGCCTGTGTAATAGCCGATCCACCTGTTGGACTAACATATTTTGTTTTGCCATCGGGTGTAGTTGAATACTGATACTGGCCCGTTGGAGCGTAGTATTGATAGTACACGTTCTGTCCCTGCGAATTCACAAAAATACGCTTGCCCGTTCCCGGATCGACACCATTCGTACGAACTACCCACAACTGACCCAGCGAATAACCGGCCTGAGTCTGGTTTACTGTTTCGAGCGCACCACTACCACCAATTCCGGTTTGAATTACATTTAAGCCAGGAGCCAGCGAAGTCACTTCGTTTTTGTTGAAGGTAATGTTGAAGCTCGAATTCCACTGGAAAGCTTTTGAATTAACCACCCGTGCGTTCAGCGACAGCTCTATACCTTTATTATACATCGTACCAACGTTCTGAGGGGGGTTGGTTGGCAGACCAGTCGATGGAGCCTGGGCTACATACAGAATCAGGTTGTTGATGTCGTTTTTGTACCAGGCAAATTCACCCGTAATCCGATCATTGAACAAACCGAAGTTAAAGCCAACATCGGTCTTCGTACTGGTTTCCCATTTCAGATTGGGGTTGCCCACGTTCGAGAAATACAACGTAGAAGAACCACCATATAAGCCCGAAGCGTAGGTAGAGTAAGGCGTATAGTCGCCGATACCGCCAATGTTACCGACCTTACCGTAGCTACCGCGTATTTTAAAGTTGCTGAACACACGGTCGAGGCCAGCCGCTTTCCAGAAACCCTCCTGCGTGATTTCCCAACCAGCCGATGCGCCCCAGAATACGCCTTTTTTCTCGCCCAAAGCCGAGTATTCGTCCTGACGAACATTACCGCTCAGGAAGTACTTTTCTTTATAGTTATAATTTAACCGACCAAAAGCAGATAACAGGTAGTTCTCGCCATAAGTCATACCCGCTGGGTTGTTATTCACCCAGCCTGCCTGAATCTGGTTATAGGCATCATCCGACAAGGTCTGACGGTTGATACCAAAGGCATTGGACGTACGGCGTTGTTGTTCCTGACCAACCAGCAGGCTAACATTATGGCTACCCGCAAACGTCTTGTCGAATTGCGCCGTGTTGGTCCAAACCCATGTTTTGTAGGTTCCCGCACTGGCAGTTCCATAGCCACCATAGCTGTAACCATCACCACTGATCGGTGTCCAGAAAAGATCGTTATTGATCAGCAGATAGTCGATACCGTAGGTACTTCTCAGCGTAATCCAGTCTAATGGCTTAAACTGGGCATAAATGTTCGACTGAATGTGATTACTTTCTGAGTTAGAGCGGTTATTGTCGAGCAGAACTACTGGGTTATAATACGATAGTGAACTTATACCGCTGATGTTAGAAGAGCCAATAGCCGAACCATTTATGTTATACGAACCATCATTTTTGTAAGGAGAAATGATGGGAGGCAATACAATAGCCAAACGACCTAAACCACCCGTGTTGAAGGCTTCGCCATAGAGCGACCCCGACGAGGTAGCGGCCAGGTTCTTCTCGTTAGAGTAAGCAATCTTGCCACCAACGGTAAACATCTTGCCCAGCTTGCTGTCCATATTGAACAGCGTATTGATGCGCTGGAAATCGTTTTTCTTCAGAATCCCCTGCTGATTCGTATAGCCAACCGAGAAATAGTAATTGGTTTTATCCGAACCACCCGAAATGTTTACATTGTGGTTCTGGGAAACGCCCTGCCGATAAACCTGATCATACCATTTGGTATCGACTGGGTTGCCATTGGCATCGTTTACCTGATTGTACTTAATGGCACTTGCCGACGGGTTGTTGGCAACCGCCTGCGTTTTGAAGTTAATGTACTCCTGCGCATTTAGCAGCGATGGTAGCCGATAGGCATTGGAAAAGCCAACCCAGCCATCATAATTAACTTTAACAGTCCCTGATTTACCCCGTTTGGTCGTAATGAATACAACACCGTTGGCAGCACGGCTACCGTAGATCGCAGTGGCAGCGGCATCTTTGGCTACGTCGATGCTTTCAATATCATTTGGATTGATACTGGCCAGTGGGTTAGCAGGTGCGTTTGTCGACGAATAGTCGCCCGTGAAGGATGGAACACCATCAACTACAATAAGCGGCTGTGAGCTAAGCGAAATAGAGTTTGTACCACGAATACGGAAAACGGGAGGATTGTTCAGTACACCGTTCGGAACCGTAATCTGAACACCGGCCGTACGACCAGCCAGACCCGATTCAAAGCTCTGGATTGGCATCTGAGCAATGGTAGCCCCTTTTACGGAACCAATACTACCGGTAGCATCACGCTTGGTTTGTGTACCATAACCAATTACAACAACTTCGTTTAGTTGCTGCGAATCGCCAGACAGCGACACATTGATCGCGCTGCGGTTGTTGACGGGCACCTCCTGAGTCGTATAGCCGATGAAGCTGAAAACTAACTGGGCACTGGCTGGTGCCGTTAGCCGATAATTACCCTGTGCATCGGTGTTTGTACCACGGTTTGCACCTTTAACTTGTACAGTCACTCCTGGTAGGGGCGACCCGTCGTCTGATGAAGTAACGCGGCCACTTACGGTTACATCCTGCGCCAATGCTGGCAAGCAGAAAAGTAGACCAAGAAGCCAACTTCCGAATAGAATTTTTCTCATGAAAACAGTAGTTGTTAGGTACTTTTTAATATCCCAAGAAAACGGGAGAACAAAAGTAATATATAGATCCCGTATAATTGAAAGGGATTGCAAATATTTTTTTGCAATATTCTTAGAATGGCTAATAATGATAAACAGTATCTTCTTTTACATGTATATTTATTTGGTAGACTGTGTTCATGCTGCTAAAATATTATTCTGACTTGTTAGATTGATATTGTATAAGTACAAATACTATGTTTTTTGGTTTAACTATGGCTGATTTTACTGTATCTAGTGGAAAGTAAGCTCCTGTTTTAGGAATAATACTTAGCATCGGAAGTAGATAGCGAGCAAAAGGAGTAGTTTGAGGAGAAAGGCATATTTGCGGCTTATGGGCTTTAATTTCTCCAAAAGACAAAAACAGTAAAATAGGATTAAGCTTATATATGCTTCGTAAATAGTGGAACCATATTATACTTTTGTATTTTGTATTTTATAGGTATATTTAGTTGAAAAATCGGATTAGTGTAGTATATTATATGTATTTTAGTTGATTTTTCAATATAAAGATATTGTGGTATTGCCACGGCTCGGGCAAGGCTGGTTCAGGAGATATGTAGCTGATAGCGCAATTGTTAGAACTTATTGGTATCGGGTTGTTAAATCGCTGGTTTACAGTTTGCTTAGCCGGTCGGCAGCCTCTATCAAGGTAGCGTCATCTTTGGCAAAGCAGAAACGCAGCACTCGGTAATCGTTTTTCCGATGATAGAAAACCGAAACTGGAATGGCTGCTACACCAATTTCTTTTGTCAGACGAAGGGCTAGTTCATAGTCAGGTTCGTGGCTAATATCGGCGTAGGAAACGGTCTGGAAAAAACTGCCTTCTGTTGTCCGAAACCGAAATCTGGATTGCCGTAAACCATCGAGAAACAGGTCGCGTTTGTGTTGGTAAAAAGCAGGAAGTTGTAAGTAATGATCCGGATTTTTTAAGTAATCGGCCAGGGCGTATTGGATAGGAGTGACCGTACTGAAGGTTAAGTATTGATGGATTTTGCGAAATTCGGTAGTTAACGGTCGCGGGGCAAAGCAATAGCCGACTTTCCAGCCTGTTATATGAAATGTTTTGCCAAAAGAGCCAATCACAAACGTACGTTCCTGTAGAACCGGATGCGTCATGAGCGAATGGTGCTTCCGGCAATCGAACAAAATGTGTTCATAGACTTCATCGCTTACAACCCAGATAGCACGATCCTGAATCAGGTTGGCTAGTTGGTCAAGATCAGTTGTTGTCCAGACGCGGCCGGTTGGGTTATGGGGAGTATTGACCAGAATCAGGCGGGTTTTATCGGTTATTTTTTCGGCAACTAGCTGCCAGTCGATGGTATAATCTGCGGTATGCGTTTCCGGGGCTGACTCGTTTGCTGGAGCCAGGGTTATATATACAGGAGTGCCACCATTGAGTTCGATGGCTGGCACGTAGCTATCGTAGGCAGGTTCAAACACAATTACCTCATCGCCGGGGCGAACCACTGCCGTAATGGCTGCAAAAATCGCTTCGGTAGCGCCCGAAGTGATCGTAACCTCCGTTTCAGGATCGTAGGAAACGTTATACTGATTAACCGCTTTCTGGGCCAGGGCTTCCCGTAGTGCAGGCACACCGGTCATTGGAGCATACTGATTGAACCCTTTTTGCAGGTACTGCTCAACCAGCGATACAAGTTCTGGCGAACAATCGAAACCCGGAAATCCCTGCGATAGGTTGATGGCACCGGTTTCGGTGGCTAGTTTCGACATAACCGTAAAAATGGTTGTGCCAACGTGAGGAAGTTTAGATGAGCGTGTTTTAAGGGGGTCTTTATTCATTTACTGCTGCCAGGAGAGGGGTAAAAATAGGATGCAATGTTACAGAATTTAGTGATTCGCTTCGGTAGGCGCCGGGGAGCATCACTAAAATGGTGCGTCGACGGTAGCTTGCAGGATAACTATTGTTTGGCAGAGTAAATAGGGTGCACGGAGTGGTTTCTACTAAGGTTGATAAAATTGGCTGGTTATATAGACGAAGATTCTTTGAAATTCGCGTTGATTCGGGCCAGGTTTGGAACTTGATTCGGCCATTAAGTCATTGTTTAAGAGCAAATGGGCAGCGGTAGAAATGCCCGTCAGCAAGTTCTGGAACGTTCTGGAATCATACTCAATACTGGATGTTATGCGAATTTTGATTGTTGAAGATGAATGGGAAGTTGCTACACTCATCAAAACGGGGTTAGAAGAATATGACTTCGTGGCCGTCATTGCTGGCGATGCCAAAGAAGCTCAGCAAAAACTGGCCGAGTCAGAATTCGATATTGTCATTCTCGATGTCAATCTGCCCGTCATTAGTGGCTTCGATCTGTGTCGGATGATTCGCAATCGATTCGAAAACTTGCCCATACTGATGCTGACGGCCTTTGGCAGTACCGACAGTAAACTCGACGGATTCGATGCCGGTGCCGACGATTATCTGGTTAAGCCGTTCGAGTTTCGGGAGTTGGTTGCTCGTCTGCGGGCACTTACCCGGCGGAATTCAGCGCATCCGGCCGAACCAGCAATTCTCCGAATTGCCGATCTGGAACTCAACCAACAGAGCAAAACCGTAAAACGGGGTAATCAGAAGCTTTCGCTGACAGCCCGCGAACTGGCGTTGCTGGAGTTTTTTCTGAAAAACCAGAACAAGGCGCTGAGTCGTAATGAGATCATCGAGCAGGTGTGGGATCTGAATTTCGATACGGGCACCAATGTCGTGGATGTATACGTGAACTACCTGCGAAAAAAAATAGATAAGGATTTTCCGGTCAAGCTCATCCACACTCTCAGCGGCATTGGCTATATCATGCAGGCTACCGACGACTAACTTATGAAGATACGCGCTCGTCTGTCCTTTACGTTCGTTGGTATTGTAGCGGCTATTTTACTGCTGTTTTCGTTTGTCGTATATGCTACGGCGGAGTATTTCAGGCAGCGGGATTTCTACCTGCGGCTGAGCGATAAGGCCAAAACCACAGCCCGGCTGCTGCTCGACGAAGATGAAATTACGATGCGGCTGCTGCGGATTTTTGAGCAGAATAACCTTACGGCACTTCCCGAAGAGCAGATCAATATTTACGATCAGCAGAATCGGATGATTTATGCCACGCAGGATAGTACTATCATCAAACCCGAAGTGTTGCTGCTGATTCGAAAGAAGAAAGAAGCTTTTTTTCGAAAGGGCCCACAGGAAATTGTTGGCTTTGTGCACCGGCATAACAATCAGGAGTATATACTGGTGGCATCGGCACACGACGAGTATGGGCTGGAAGAAATGCGGCACCTCAGCACCATTATGGTGGTGGGGCTGGTGTGTAGTCTGGCATTGATGGGAATTGTGGGCTGGGCCTATGCGGGCCGGTCGCTACGACCTATTTCGGAAGTAATCAGGCAGGTCGACCGCATAACGGCTTCAAATCTGAATCAGCGCGTTTCGGCCGGGAACGATGAAGACGAGCTGGCACAACTGGCACACACGTTTAACCGAATGCTCGACCGGGTGCAGGAAGCTTTTGAAATGCAACGAAACTTTGTGGCCAATGCCTCGCATGAACTACGTACTCCGCTTACGATCATTACCGGCCAAATTGAAGTAACATTGCTCAAACGCCGGACAGTTGAAGAGCACGAAGCCAAATGGAAAGCCGTGCTGGAAGTGATTCAGCGGATGAACAAACTCACCAACAACCTGCTCGACCTGACGCTGGTGAGTTTGGGCTCGACACCCCTGAAGTTTAGCGAAGTGGCTATCGATGAGGTTATTTACCAGGCGTCGCAAATGCTTACCAACCGCCAGCCCGATTATTCGGTGGTATTTGCCTTCGACGGTAAACTCGAAAGTATGCAGCCGTCGCTAACCATTGAGGGAAATAAATCGCTGCTGTTTTCTGCCTTTTTCAATCTGATGGAAAATGGCTGCAAGTTTTCCGAAAAGAAGCGCGTCGATGTAACGCTGGGAGCCACCGAACGCTGGATAACGGTTGAGTTCAAAGACGAAGGCGTTGGCATTTCAGAAGCCGACCTCAAAAGCATTTACGAACCCTTTTTCCGGGCCGATAACGTAAAACGTATTCATGGCCATGGCGTTGGACTACCGCTTACCTACCGAATTATTCAACTTCACTACGGATATATTCACGTCTCGTCCGAAATCGATCGGGGAACAACCTTTACAGTTCAGCTACCCAAAAAGCTCTAATCGATTTCTAATCGGTTTCTAACCGATCTCTCATTACCTTCTAATTACCCCTTAATGAAGGCCGTTATTGCCTGAGCTAATTTTGTGTTGTAAATGTATCAATACGCTAAAACGATGGTATTGAGCTATGTACGACCGCGTTAGAGAAACCGAAAAACTTGTGAATTGGCTGACTGTCTGGGGAATCGTTATTGCCTGCATAGTTTTTAATCGATATACCGACAGACGGCAGCAGAAACAGCATGAGCGGGCTCAGTATGAAGCCATAAGCCAGCGAGCCGATTCGCTACTGGTTGAAAAACAGCGTCTGGAGCAGCGTTTACAGCAGTTAGAGAGTACAACAAAGCTACGTATATCAGTCATTCAGCGGGCTCAACCGGCCAGACTGGGTGAACTATAACAACAAAAAGAAAGCAGTAAACAGCTCAACGAACAATGAATGATGCAAAAAAGAATAATAGCGCAATTCGTTTACCAAATCTTCAGGGCGACATTAGGGGGGGAGCCATCTCGTTTCTGGTTGCAGTACCCTTATGTCTGGGAATTGCACTGGCCTCGGGGGCTCCGCTTTTTTCCGGTATCATTGCCGGTATAGTGGGTGGTCTGGTAGTGGGGGCCGTCAGCCGGTCGGCGCTGAGTATTTCGGGTCCCGAAGCGGGCCTGATCATCGTCACCTTAGGGGCCATTCAGTCGCTGGGATCATTTCCGGCCTTTTTGCTGGCTACCTGCATTGCCGGTCTTTTTCAGATTGGACTGGGGTTTGCCCGCGCCGGTATGGTTAGTAATTTCTTTCCATCGTCGGTCATTAAAGGAATGCTGGCCGGTATTGGTATCATTCTGATTATTAAGCAACTCCCGCATTTGGTAGGCTACGATGCCGACGCAGCCGAGGGGTTAGCCCTTTTTCAGCCCGGCGGATTCAATATTATTGAGCAACTACAGATGGCTCTGGGGCAGTTTCGGGGCATCGCTATACTGATCTCGGTACTGTCGCTGGCGGTATTTTTTCTGTGGGAGCGGCCGGGTTTCAAAACAACCAGGTTTGCCCAGAACGTTCCGGCGGCACTGGTCGTTGTGGTGCTTGGTATCTGTATGAACGAACTTGTTCGGCTGATGGCTCCTGAATGGGCCTTGCGGGGTAATCATCTGGTTCAGTTGCCGGTGCCTGATAGTGCAATCGGATTCATAAACCTGTTTACTCTGCCCGATTTCTCGCAGTGGAATAACCCAGTAGTCTATACATCGGCCATTGCCATTGCGCTGGTGGCTAGTCTGGAAGCGCTACTGGCCATTGAAGCCTCGGATGCGCTGGACCCGCTGAAACGTAAAACGCCGACCAATCATGAACTGAAAGCTCAGGGCGTCGGCAATATCGTGAGTGGCCTGATTGGCGGTATTCCGCTAACATCGGTGATTGTACGGAGTTCGGTCAGCATTAATGCCGGAGCGCGTACCAAACTCGCTGCCCTGATTCATGGCACACTGCTGCTGGTATGTGTGGTAACGCTGCCCACATTGCTCAATAAAATGCCGTGGGCGAGTCTGGCATCTATTCTGCTCGTGACGGGGTATAAACTGGCCCGAATTGAAATCGTGAAGAGTGTTTATGCCGAAGGCGTTGCAAAATTTGTACCGTTTGTGGTAACGGTCGTTGCCATTCTGCTAACCGATCTGCTGATAGGTATCGGCGTTGGTATGGTGGCCGGAATCTTCTTCATTCTGCGCGATCATTACCTGAATGCACACCGTGTTCGCACCAATTGGGATAGCGACAAAGACCGGACGCATATTCAGGTTAAACTGGGCGATCATGTGTCGTTTCTGAGCAAAGCCCGGCTGATGAAACTGCTCAAAAGTGTGCCCGATAATTCGATTCTCGAAATCGATGCTACGGCCTCGTCGTTTGTCGATAGCGATGTAGTGGCTACGATTCGGAATTTTGGATCATCGGCAAAGCTGCGGAATATTCAATTCATTTTTCGCGAAAATCAGGACAGGACAGTTCTGGCGGGCTATGCCCAGAGGGAACTGAAACTGGAATTAGCGGAGTAAGTTGATAAGAGGGACGTTGTGAAAGCTACCCGCCCGATGCTGTTGTCTTCCAGCATCAGGCGGGTACTTTGTTTGGGAGCTGGCAATTAGTTACTGGCTAATGGAGATTGGTAGCCGGAAATAGAATGCAGCACCATTGGCGAGGTTAGGTAACAGCCCAATTTCGCCCCCCATCGATTCAATAAATTCTTTTGAAATAGCTAGTCCTAACCCTGTTCCGCTCGATTGCCCATTTGTGCCGGGTGCCCGAAAATACCGGTCGAAAATACGGTCGCGGTGTTCAGCGCGGATGCCAGCGCCGTAGTCGCGCACAACAAATTCAACCTGGTTGCCAATCGGTCGGACCGAGACGTCGATTGGACTGTCTTCGGGGCTATGCCGAACCGCATTCGACAGAAAGTTAACCAGTACCCACGAGGCTTTGTCTGGATCAGCTTTTACGGTTGGTAAATCGACAGGCGCATTTACCTCAAAACGGATATGTTTCTGATTGGCCGATACCTGTAGGGCATTGGTTGCGTAGCGCACAATGTCGGATGGAGCTACGTTTTCGATCTTTAGCTGAATCTGTCCCGATTCTACCTGAGCCATATTGACCAACTCGCCAGTAATGTTCAGTAACCGTTCGGCATCGTCGCGGACGTGGCCAATCAGTTGTTTCTGTTCGGTATTGAGTTGCCCAATCCGGTCGTCGTCCAGCAATTTGAGGCTAAGTTTAATGCTGCTGATTGGGGTTTTTAGCTCGTGCGAAACGGTGGCAATGAAGTTGGTTTTAGCCTGATCGAGTTCTTTGAACGAGGTGATATTTTCGAGCACGATCACCCAACCCGCTGGACGATAGTCGCCATCGCCTGTGGGCGCAACGGTAACAGCATGGATCTGTTTCGTGAAAAAACTTTCTTTGCCTTTCCCATCGGCACCGGGATCATAGATTTTCAGTAGGCCATTTCCGTTTGGGCGAATGGGTTCTTCGGGCCAGTGTTCGGCCATAAGGTCCTGAATCAGGGTGCGCATCAGGTCGTTAACCGAGGCTACATCCGGTGCGTATCGACCAATCAGTTTATCGGCGTCTATGCCCAGCAATCGGCTGGCTACGGGGTTGGTAAACAGAATTTTCTTATGCTCATCCAGGCCAATAATCCCGTCGTTCATCAACTGGATCAGGGTATCAATGCGTTTTTTTTCGAATAGTAGCTTCGCCAGGTTCGAGTGTTCATATTCATCCAGTTTCTGCGCCATTGAGTTGAATGAACGGGCCAGTTCGCCAAATTCGTCGCTGGATCGGAAGTGTAGTCGTTCTTCGAAATTGCGGCTGGTTATTTGCCGAATACCTCGGGTGAGTTCGCGGATCGGGCGGGCAATGTAACTTGGGAAATTGATGACAAATGAGAAAGCGATCAGAAAACAAACCGTACCAACAACAGCCAGAAGCAACAGCGCATCCGTAGCCGTTTGTTTGGCGGTTCCGTTTTTTCGGAACATCGCCTGCCGGTTTATGTCGTCAAGCTGTAGCAGATTGACTTCCAGCCGCCGGAGGGCCATTGTATCATTAGGAACTGTAGCCAGCCGGTTAAAATCTCTTCGCAGGGCATCGGTAATGCCCTGTTCGCCCTCTTCCGTAACATTCGCTTCCTGTTTTCGGAGGGTTATTTCGAACCGGTGCAGCGCATCTGAATCAGCAACACGGTCGAGCAGCGCCTTCTGCATATCGCTCACGTATTGGAGCGATATGTAATTGTCCTTCAGAATAGCCTGCGAATCGTTGGCCAGTTCGTTTAGGTAGTAGGTGCCGAGCCCACCCAATCCGAGAATGATAACGAACATAAAGGCTAACCCGAGCGATAGTTTGGCTTTGATCGTCATGATAGTATAATCAGATCGGTATTGGAGTCTGACAGTTTAGTCAATAGCTGATTAAAGGCATTGGTGCGTAAAATGACCTGAAATAAATTAATATGCGGCTTTCCGATGCATACGGTTGTGATGTTTCGCTGATCGACGGTTTCGGCAATGGCATTGACAATATTGCGGTTTTTTACCTGGATTACTTCGGCTCCAAGTTCCGTAGCCAGTTTGAGGTTGTTGATCAAATGCCGTTGAATATCCAGTTTAATCCGGTCGGGGTCTTCGGCTGGCGTCTGTACATACAACACGAACCAACGCGACTGATAATAGCTGGCCAGGCGAGCAGTTTTTCGGATTACCCGCCGGGCTACCTCGTAGTTGCTACTGATAGCTGCCAGAAACCGTTCGGGTTTGAGTTGTGCGCCTGGAGCCATCTGAGTCTCAATTTTTCGCTCAACGGCAGTGGCTACTTCTTTGAGCGCCAGTTCGCGCAGTTGCAGAATCGTATCGGCCTGAAAAAAATTAGCTAGTGCAGATTCGACCTTGGCCCGTTCATAAATTTTGCCATCTTTTAATCGGTTGATTAGCTCGTCGGCTGTAAGATCGATGTTGACAACCTCGTCGGCCATTTGCAGAATGCGGTCGGGAACTCGTTCCGTTACGTCGATGCCCGAAATTTGCCGGACGGCCTGATGCAGACTTTCGATGTGCTGGATATTGACGGCACTGATCACATTGATGCCCGCATCCAGAATTTCAAGCACATCCTGCCAGCGTTTTTCGTTCTTTGAGCCTGGAATATTCGTGTGAGCCAGTTCGTCTACAACGACCAGCTCAGGGTGCAGATTGATAACGGCCTGCAAGTCCATTTCCTCCAGTTCGCGCCCTTTATAAAACAACCGGCGCCGGGGAATAACGGGCAACCCATCGACCAGCGCCAGCGTTTCGGCGCGGTTATGTGTTTCTACGAACCCAATACACACATCGATGCCTCCTCGCAGCAGCGAATGCGCTTCCTGCAACATACGGTACGTTTTGCCAACGCCAGCACTCATACCAATATACACCTTGAACTTACCCCGTCGCGACTGACGGAGCAAGTTCAGGAAGTGTTCGGCATTCTGGTCGTTGTTGTGCACGGGATTTACAGTTTACAGTTTTCAGTGCTTCGCTGTAGTGAGGTTATAAACAAGCGGAGCACTGAAAACTGTAAACTTTTTTAAAATGAAACGGCTACACTGGTTGTCAGGGCTGTATTGGTCCGGCTTACGCCGTTCGTTGCGTCAAAAATAGCGTCCTGGCTGTCATATACTTTTCCTTCAATACGAAATACGGCCGTGGGTAAAATAAGATAGTCGAAATTCACTGAATACCCCCAGGTCCTGAATCCATTAGCGGTTCCGGTTGCGATAATGACGCTGTTTTTATCGTCGTAATATTCGACCCGGCCAGCTAGTTTCAGAACATCGGAGATTGAGTAGCGAACAATAGCTACGGGCGAATACCAGACATAGTGACCACTACCCACCCGACGCCCATCGGAACCGATGGGTTTACGATCTGCGCCGATGTCGAAGCCCAGAATGATACTGACCTTACCGTTCGGATTCAGAATTGCGTACAAATTGTTGAAAAAGCGCGTTTGCCTGAGCGAGTCGGGCCGGTCGCTTCCGAAGAAGGTGCTCCAGTTCAACACCACATTGGCGCTGGGTTTATATTGCACCTGTGTGCTAATAGCAGGACCTGTATATCCCGGTAGTTTCGCAATTCGCTGCCAGCCATTGACTACCGATCCGAGTAATGTCCATTTTCCGTTCGATGTGTTGTAGGTAAGTTTGGCTCCGGCCAGATAGTAAGGCGAATTTTCGGCAGCTATACTTCGGGTCAGGGTCCAGCAATCTTTCGAAATAGCACTTTCCCAACCAATGTGCGAGCCAAAAATGCCAGCGTCTAACCACAAATCACGCTTCCTGCTTAGTTTCACGCCCGCATTGGCTTCAAATACATTTTTCAGCAGCGGCTGTTCGGTAACATAGTTATACTGGGCGTAGGTGCCTGCCTGAATGGCCAGATTGGCACGTACACGCTCGCTCGTATACGCGCCCTTCAGAAAGGCCAGGTTAACGTTTACTTCGCGGTTTCGTTTGTGGTTATACAAAAAACCGGGGCGTTCCTGACTGGTTTTAGGTGCTGTAAAATCATGCACATAATACGCTTCTACATAGCCACTAAATGTTATACCCATGTGGGGAATAGTTGCCGTCTGTTTGGTTTTGGTTGTATCTATTGTCTGGGCCAATGATGCGGTTGCAAACAGTGCAGAAGCGGCCGATGATAAAAAGAGGTTTTTCATGGAGTTTTGTTGTACTCAATACAGCTAAGTAGTCCGGCTACACCCGGCAAATTACTGTCAGTTATTACTTCAGACTATCTAAAGCCGCGTTCAGTTTCAGAACGTTAACTGTAGCGGGGCCGAATAGTCCGAACAGAGGCCCTTTTGTCTGCGCATCGATCAACTGATTAAGCCGATCAGGGCTAATGCCACGAATGTTAGCAATACGATTTACCTGAATTCTGGCGGCATCCGGCGACAGGTCCGGGTCAAGACCCGATCCCGAAGCCGTTACCAGTTCAGCCGGAATAGCTGCTTTGTCAATGCCCGGATTATGCACCAGAAAGGTGTCGATACGAGCCTGCACTATTTTTAGATAATCGGGATTCGAGGGGCCTTTGTTGGAGCCGCCTGATCCGGCAGCATTGTACTCAACTGCCGAAGGACGACTGTTGAAATACCGGTCTTCGGTGAACTTCTGTCCGACCAGTGCATAACCAACCACTTTACCGTTTAGGCTAACGGTTTCGCCTTTGCCTTGTCCGGGCGCCAATCGACCAACACCCGCAATAACGAGTGGATAAATAACGGAGAGAATAACCAGCAAAACGAGCGTCAGCCGAAGTGCAGATCCAATATGCTTTTTCATGATAATTCGTTCGTAATATGCTGTCATTGGTCATTTGTTTTTAAAATAAACGCTGTTGCGTAGTAGCTTGCCAATGACAAATGACATTTAGTTTATAAAAACAGCCCCACCACCAGGTCGATAAGTTTTATCCCGATAAATGGTGCTACGATACCCCCCAAACCGTAGACGAACAGATTCTGGCGGAGCAGAGCCGATGCGCCAATGGGTTTGTATTCGACACCACGTAGCGCCAGCGGAATCAGCAACGGAATAATAATGGCGTTGAAAATTACGGCCGACAAAATAGCAGATTCGGAACTGTGCAGACCCATGATATTGAGCGATTGCAGCGCCGGAATCGATACAACAAACAGTGCCGGAACAATGGCGAAATACTTGGCAACGTCGTTAGCGATGGAGAAGGTTGTCAGCGTACCACGTGTAATGAGCAACTGCTTACCAATTTCAACAACTTCAATAAGCTTGGTTGGGTCGTTGTCGAGGTCGACCATGTTGCCCGCTTCCTTGGCGGCCTGCGTGCCTGAGTTCATCGCGACGCCTACGTCGGCCTGCGCGAGCGCCGGAGCATCGTTGGTGCCATCGCCCATCATGGCTACCAGTTTGCCGCCGGTTTGTTCATGGCGGATGTAGTTCATTTTGTCTTCGGGTTTGGCTTCGGCGATGTAGTCGTCGACGCCCGCTTTTTCGGCAATAAACTTAGCCGTCAGTGGGTTGTCGCCCGTAACCATCACCGTTTTTACGCCCATCTTCCGTAGCCGTTCGAACCGTTCCGAAATACCGGGTTTAATGATGTCCTGCAATTCGATAACTCCTTTTACTTCCTCGTTTTCGGCTACAACAAGCGGAGTGCCGCCGTTGGCCGCAATTTTTTTAGCCTGCTCTTCAACCGCCTGAGGGAATGGATTCCCGGCCCGAGTGACGATAGTGCGAATTGAGTCCGTTGCACCTTTGCGGATACGTCGTACGGTCCCATTCTGATCCATTGGCATATCAATTCCCGAGGATCGCGTTTCGGCCGTAAACTTGATCAGCGTTGCTCCTTCGGTCGATAGTCGACCTGTTACGTTAGCACCCCAGCTACCTGTGCGGGCCAGTTCGACAATCGATTTTCCTTCCGGTGTTTCGTCGGCCAGCGAACTCAGCGTCGATGCCCGAACCATATCGTCTTCGCGGATGCCCGGCGCTGGATAGAAATTGGTTGCTTTTCGATTGCCGATGGTAATGGTTCCGGTTTTGTCGAGCAGCAGCGTATCGATATCGCCAGCCGTTTCAACGGCCCGCCCCGATTTGGCGATGACATTCGCCCGCAAAGCGCGGTCCATCCCTGCAATGCCAATGGCCGACAAAAGCCCCCCGATAGTTGTTGGAATGAGGCAAACAAAGAGCGAGATCAGGGCGGCAATCGTGATGGGGGTGTGGGCATAATCGGCAAAGGGTTTCAGGGCTACGCACACAATGATGAAAATCAGGGTAAAACCAGCCAGTAAGATCGTTAGGGCAATTTCGTTCGGTGTTTTTTGCCGACTGGCACCCTCTACCAGCGCAATCATTTTATCGAGAAACGACTCGCCAGGCTGTGTGGTGACCTGTACTTTAATATGGTCTGAGAGGACTTTGGTGCCGCCCGTTACCGATGATTTGTCGCCACCAGCTTCCCGGATGACCGGTGCCGATTCGCCCGTTATGGCCGATTCGTCGATAGTTGCCAGTCCCTCGATGATTTCACCATCGGCCGGGATAATATCGCCCGGTTCGCAGATGAATACATCGCCTTTAACGAGCTGAGCCGACGAGATAATTTCAATCTCGTTAGTATACATGGTACCTACTGCCCGAACAACTTTAGCGGGTGTTTCCTGCCGGGTTTTGCGGAGCGATTCGGCCTGAGCTTTGCCCCGTGCTTCGGCAATGGCTTCGGCGAAGTTGGCAAACAAAATGGTCAGGAAAAGGATAGCTGTAATGGCCACGTTATAACCCAATGAGCCTTGGGTAGTGTTGCCCGTAAGTGCGATGTAGAGCGTTACGAACACCATAATCAGGGTGCCGATTTCGACGGTAAACATAACCGGGTTTTTTATCAGAACTGCCGGATTAAGTTTGACAAACGACTCCCGAATGGCTGTTATGACGAGGTCTTTCTGAAACAGCGAAGGGGATGAATGTTGCTTTGCCATTTTTGTTATAGGTGAAAAGAATGCTGTCTGAACCTGGATTATACTGATTTACCTGACCAGCCATGATTTTATTTCGCTTCTTGGAAGCGGCTTAAATCAACTTAAATCATAGTCAGCCCCATAAATCCTATAAATCCGGGTTCAGACTAAAATACTCCGCCAGCGGCCCCAGAGCCAGCGCCGGGAAAAACGATAGTGCTGTGATGATAATGATGACGGCGAAGGTCATCAGGCCAAACGTCGCGGTGTCGGTTGGGAGGGTTCCCGACGATTCGGGTATGTACTTTTTCTGAGCCAATAATCCAGCAATCGCCACTGGACCGATAATTGGAATAAATCGACCCAAAAGCAGAACAATGCCGGTAGCATAATTCCAGAAGAAATTGTTGTCGCCCAGTCCTTCAAAACCCGAACCATTGTTGGCATTTGCCGATGTGAATTCGTACAGCATCTCAGTGAAACCATGATTGGCGGGGTTGTTTAACCAGCCAGACGCGATTCCGGCAGTATCGCCGTGATTTACGAAAAACCACGCTGCCAGGGCTGTGCCGCCTTTGATAAGAAATGTGCTTAATAAGGCTACAATCGAAGCAATTTTGATTTCGCGTGCTTCAACTTTCCGCCCGAATAATTCGGGTGTTCGACCGACCATTAGCCCCGAAATAAACACCGCAATGATCAGGTAATAGTAGTAGTTCAAAAATCCGACGCCACAGCCGCCATAAAAGGCGTTAGTCATCATGCCCAGCAACTCCATAGCCCCCGACAAAGCCATCGAGGAGTCGTGCATGGAGTTGACTGACCCGGTCGAAATAATTGTGGTGACGATGCTCCAGTAACCCGATGCCAACGGGCCGAACCGCACTTCTTTGCCTTCCATCGCGCCTGTTGGCTGAACCACTCCCATATGCGCAATTGCCGGGTTGCCATGCGTTTCGGAGATTAGTGTCGGAATTAGCAGACAGAGCATACCTACCGTCATAACGCCATACACAACCCACATAAACCGCCGACGGTTAATCAGATGCCCTAACGCAAAAAGCATAGCAATCGGAATAAGTACCTGAGCAATCATTTCGACCATATTGGTGAAGTAGCTGGGGTTTTCGAGTGGGTGCGTCGAGTTAACACCAAACCAGCCACCGCCGTTGGTTCCAACATGCTTGATGGCAATCATACCGGCCGCAGGACCACGCGATACACCAACCGTGTCGCCCTGCATGGTTACAATACTGTCTTTACCGTCGAAACTGGCAGGCGTTCCGTTAAAGACAAGAATAAGGGCTACAACAAACGAAACTGGCAGCAAAATGCGGGTGATCGACTTTACGAAAAACACGTAAAAATTCCCGGCTGTAGTTACCGTTTGGGGCAAAAATGACCGCACAATGAGTATTAATGCGGCAATGCCCGTAGCGGCCGACGTGAACATCAAAAAGTTGATCACGAACAGTTGTGTCAGATACGTCAGACCCGACTCGCCCGAATAGTGCTGCAAATCGCAGTTAACCATAAAACTGATGGCTGTATTAAACGCCAGATCGGGCGTCATCGACGGGTTGCCATCCGGATTGAGTGGCAATAGACCCTGGAGCACAAGGAGCGTAAAGGCAAATAAGAACCATACGGCATTGATTGTGAGTAGCGCCGTCAGGTTTTCCTGCCAGTTCATTTCGCGGGCAGAATCAATGCCGCCGAGCCGGTAAATGAACCGTTCAAACGGCCCATTAGTGGCTTCTGGTTTAAAAACGCTGGCAATGTAGTTGCCCAGCGGAATAGCCAGCAAGACGGTAATGCCATACATGGCCACCACGCCTACTAATTCAGTTGACATTTGTTAAAGAATGAAAGTGTTAAATAGCGAAAGCGCAAAACCGGGTCACCGGATGGTAGGCATGTACCTATCATTTTGCTCTTGTCGTTTAAAATTTTTCTGGTTTTATCAGCACGTATAGCATATACGCGAAAACCATTAGCGAGATGATGAATAAGCCGGTAAGCATGACTAATGATTAAAATGTTGAATGATTGAATTGTGCTAATAAGCAGGACTCATTGTTTTGATTCAATCATTCAACAAGCTAAATGTGTTCAAACCACTCGATGGATTTGTAAAAGAAAGCGAAGCAGAGTAGGGCCGTTACAATCAGCAGGATGGTTTCCATAAAAGCGTTTCTGTTTGGTTTGGACACACTATGCCAAAAAGCATTCCTTTCTTGACGATTTGATAAAATGGTTTGGGTAAACCTTTGATAGTTAGTGGTTTAGTTTCTTGCTTTTTATTTCGGAACGCAATAGAACAAGCTGAACCTTCTCATTTTGATAAGGTCGATTCTCATTTTGGGAAAGCGGATGCCACTTTGCGTGCAAAAAAAAAGAACCTGCATCTGGGGCAGGTTCTCAAAAGCTTTACGTATGGCGTTTTGTCTTTATAGCAGAGCTATGATTTTATCAGCTTCCCGTATCCCGCTTAAGTAAGCGCCGTGGGCGGTAGAAAAATAATCGATATGGGTATGTTCGCCAGCAAAGAACAAACGGTCGTTTACTTCTTCGGCTAAATCGTCGAAATGGTGCATTGCTGTTCCAACGGCTGTGTAGGAATAAGCCCCAACTGAATTTTCATTCGATTGCCATTTGGTACGCAACATAGTTGTCGGGTCAGGAATACTGGTTCCATACATATCCCGCAAATGTCCCATAATGTCGGCTGTGACTTGTGCATCAGACATTGTTTCGGTTTGTCGGCCATAATCGGCATAGGCAAACGTCATCAATGCATTTACGTCTGGATGAAATTTTTTTACATTCACGAAATAATTGAATTTGTCTCTAACTTCAGGAGTGTAGGATAGGTATTGCACATTGTCCCAAAAGGCGGTATTCCAGGTAAGTAAAAATTTATTGACACAGTTCATGCCTACTTTTTGAACCGCCGTTTGTTTAACTGCCGGAAGGGCAGGCACAAATTCGATACTATTGGCTTTTAAAACGCCTAACGGAACCGTTACGATTACGTAATCGGCTACCGTTGTGGTTCCATTATGCGTTACAGCAATTTTAGTGTCAGAATAGTCGATTTTTGTGACTCGCTGATTGAGCTGAACAGTTAGGTCTTTTGCCAGATAATTGGCAATAGTGTCGTAGCCATTGGTAGCAATTTTCTCTACTCCACTAAATTCTTCTCCCTCATTGTAGAGCAGAGAGGAGAGTTGATTTAAATCGCCGGTGTCGAACGTTATATACGTCGACAGCAGAAATTTCCAAAGCCGGTCATTCGCTTTTGCAGGATATAAATTCGTAAATACCGTCTCAAAGCTTTGACTGGCATTTCCGCTCTTCATCAGTGTCTCTAAAATAGCGTAAAGCTCTTCTTCGGCATCGTCGTAGGCGATTGAACTTCTTAAGACGCCACCAATGTCATACGATTTTCGACTATTGTCATCCGTATAAAACGTGTCCATTCCGGCTTGTTGGGCCAGGGTTGCCATCGGATTGCCATTAATGCCGTGTATCCAGCTTGCGCCTTCGTCAAACGCAACGCTCAGGCTTCGGTTTGTTCGTAAGCGTCCACCTACTTTGTCCTGAGCTTCTAAAACGATAACAGTAAGCCCTTTTTCTTTTAGTTTTTTTGCGGCAGATAAGCCCGAAACCCCTCCGCCAACAATAACAACAGTTTTGCTGTTAGGGTCAACGTTGTTGTTCTTTTTACAGGCACCTGCTACCAGCGAAGTGGCCAGAAATAGAGTGGGCAAACCTGCTAAACTACCTTTGACAAATTGCCGCCTTTGCATAGGTGTTGCCAGAGATTACACACCAAACTGATGAAGGTGATGATCCAGATGTTTGTAGAACATATTATTCCATTCCTCTTTAGTGAGCCTGCCAAACGAATGAGATTCTTTTTGATCGAAATACGTTTCGCCTAGTTGCTGGGTTTTGGTGATATAGTTAATTAACCGTTTTTTTTCTGTTTGAAAATCTTTGGTGCTTTTGATCAGAAAAGCCGGTGCTGTTTGGGAGTTCCGTTTGTAGGGTTGCTCATTTGTGACGATATGCTTGATGAACGACTTTAAGAAAAGTTTCATCAGAAAATTTGGTTTAGGATGTTTGTTCTCATAAACCATTTCGTAGGTCACGTTGCAGTGTGCCAGCATTTGAGCAACGTCCATTTTTCCCCATTGGGGTTGTGTAGTTGGTTTGAGTTGATTGATGCGTTCAACTACGGTGGCGGCTATATCAGCCGAGAAAATAGAAGGTAATGCCATCGTCGATAGAAAATAGGTTAGTTTCGTTTAGACGGTGTGCAATTGCATAAATAGACAGCGGTCCGACATTTTTTTCTGAACTCGATTGTTTATCGGTCCACGAAAGAAATTCCGTAAAGACTTCTCGCCTGGACAGGTGTCTTTCGAGGCTTACCGCTGAGCTTATCCCAGCCGGTATTCTTCCAGTTTCCGGTAGAGCGTGCTGAGGCCAATACCCAGCAGCCGGGCAGCTTCGGCTTTGTTGCCGTTGGTATGGCGGAGGACCTGATCGATATGGTTTTTCTCGACAGTAGCCAGATCGTAGGTGAAAAGGGGAGAGGGCGTAGCCGGAACCTGAACATCCAGCGGCAGGTATTCGGGCACTAGGGTTTGCCCGTCGCTGAGGATGACTGCCCGTTCGATGACGTTTTTCAGTTCGCGAATGTTTCCTTTCCAGTTGTAGCGGGTCAAGGCATCAACAAAAGCAGGGCTAAGCGTCAGTTGCCGTTTGCCAATTTTGGCGGCTTCCTGCTGGGTCAGTACGTCGGCCAGTGTTGGAATATCGTCGCGCCGGTCGCGCAGGGGTGGAAGTTCGATGGAAAAAACCGAGAGTCGATAATAGAGATCGGCCCGAAATACTCCCGATTCGGCATCGTGTTTTAAGTCGCGGTTGGTAGCGGCAACCACGCGCACATCGGTTCGGGTTGGTTTCGTATCGCCAACGCGCATAAATTCGTGCGTTTCGAGTACGCGCAAAAGTTTGGCCTGAAGGTCGAGCGCCATTTCGCCGATTTCGTCCAGAAAGATAGTGCCTTTGTTGGCTTCTTCGAACAGGCCTTTTTTGTCGCGTGTGGCGCCCGTAAAAGCCCCCGCCCGATGCCCAAAGAGTTCGCTTTCCAGGATTTCTTTGCTGAGAGCACTACAGTTTACGGCCACAAAAGACCCTGTTCGGCGTGGACTAGCCTGATGAATGGCCTGGGCAAACACTTCTTTTCCCGTTCCGGTTTCGCCGGTTAACAGCACCGTAGTGTCCGTAACCGCTACGCGCCGGGCCAGATCAATTGCCTGCCGAATAGCCACCGATTGACCAATTATTTTCTCAAAGCCATATTTTTGCTGAACCTGCTCTTCAAGTCGTCTGATCCGAAATTGCAGTTGTGCTTTCTCGATAGCCCGGCTCACCAGCGGAATAATTTTATCGTTATCGTCACCTTTTGTGATGTAATCGAATGCGCCGTTTTTGATGGCTTTCACGCCGTCGGCAATGGTTCCGTAGGCTGTCAGCACAATTACTTCCGTAGCTGGTTGGATCGTTTTTACCTGAGCGGTCAGGTCGATACCATTGCCGTCGGGGAGTTTTACATCGCTGATGACCAGATGGACTTCGGTACGCTCCAGCATTCGTAGACCACTTTTAGCCGTATCAGCTTCCAGAACCTGATACTCTTCGAGAATTAAAATACGAGCCAGTAGCTGGCGGAGCTTGGGTTCGTCGTCGATGAGTAATATCGTGCCGGGCATGGTTGCAGAAGCCGTGTGGTTTCGGCCTAAAGAGGGAGCAAAGATGAGAAACCGTTGGCGGATTTATGCAGATTAAGGGAGAAATACATATAAAGTTCTTTTTTCGGCAGAATTAGCCTGATTTCAAAATTAATCCTGAAAATCCTGTTGAAAAACGCTTTATTATTGGTCAGTAGCTATTCGTTAGAGCCCAAAGGCAGATGGCCAATTCCTAATGACTAATTCTCCGCTTTTGTGCCAAATTTTGTCCCGAAAAAGTCGCCTTTATTCCAGCTTGGGCGACTGTTGGCCTGGGCGGTCAGGTAGCCAATCAGGAACTGCAACTGAACGTGTTTGGCCGCAGCCTTGAAATCGAACGGCTGATTGATGTCGTCCTGTGGCGAATGATAAATTGTGGCGCGCCAGTCGAGATTAAGTTTAGTGCCGTCGAGTTTGGGGTTGCCGGTTTGTGAGCCACTTTTGATATAGATAGCTGGAATGCCCTGTCGCACAAAACTGAAGTGATCGCTCCGCATAAACACGGTTTGCTCCGGAATAGGATCGGGACTGATCTGAATGCCCAGGAACGATGCTGCCAGTTCGGTTTCTTTCTTCAGGCTCGAATGCTCAGCGCCATAAGGCACAATGTCGAGGAGCGGATGGAAGAAAAAGGGCATATCCAGACAAAAATTAGCGACGATTTTTTCTTTTGGTACGGTTGGATTGCTGGCAAAATAATCGGAACCCAGTAAGCCCATTTCTTCACCTGTTACCCCAACGAAAATAATTGATCGGCGTGGTGCTTTAGGCAACGAGGCAAACAGTCGGGCCGTTTCCAGATTGATTGCTACCCCTGATGCGTTGTCGTGAGCACCATTATAAATCGAATCGCCATTAACCAGTCGGCCAATGCCCAGATGATCGAGGTGTGCCACGTATACAATGTATTCGTTTTTCAGAGCCGGGTCAGAACCGGGCAAAACGGCCACCACATTTTGTCCGGCCACATCTTCTACCGCATCGGTAAACGTTCTCATTTTGACCGATACATTGAGCGGAAACGCCTGCGGCTGGTTTTTGAGAGCAGCCGTCACGGCATCACTAAACGGGGTTTCGGCTTTGGCAAACAGCAGCCGGGCGGTTGAATCGCTCAATGAGGCTGAGCCTTTCAGGGCTGGAAACGTCCGTTGTGGCTTGCCGCGTTTATCGAGCCAGCGATAAATGCCCTGCCGGGCGCGCGGGGCCGACGTTTCGATGCGGTTGCGCAGGTCGCTCGGTAAATTGAAGGCCATTACGCCAATAGCGCCGTGGTTTGCCGCTATTTCGGCCTTGGACGACGAATAATAGGCACGTTGATTCGACGGGAACGAACTGGGCGCTCCATTTACATAAGCCACAATTTTGCCTTTGACGTCGATGGTTGCATAATCGTCGTAGCCTAATTCGGGTGCCGAAATGCCATAGCCAACAAACACCACAGGTGCCGACACATCGCTGGTCGAATGGTCGGGATTAGGGTTCAGAATAAATTGTTTGCCATACACAAGCGTTTGTTCGCCAGCATCGGTCACCACTGTTAATGAGCTGTTCTTTTCCCGAACCTGCCACCGGCGCAGGGGTACTTCCTGCCGATAGGTATTGTTTTCGCCAGCGGGTTGCATCCCGAGTGCTTCGAGCTGGGTTTCCATGTAGAGGGCTGCCAGTGCAAACCCCCGTTTACCTGGTTTACGTCCTTCGAGCGCATCGTCGGCCAGAAACCGCATGGCGGCCCGAATGGCGGCTGGCCGAACGGTTCTGGCAACGGCCTGGGCTTCGGCAGGTATGCCCGATTGGGCCATCGACAAACTTACTACTGCCAGATTGAGGAGAATTGAAAGAGAAATAAAAAAACGCATAAAACAAGGCAAAGCTCAGGAACGAATTGTCTAAGATAGTCGATGATTCTGGTAGATCAAACTCTGTCTGGCTGATGCAGGATGTTTCTGGTATTGCTTTTCTGCGATGAGCCATTCAGGCAAGTAAATTGAGCCACAAAAGACATCGACCGTAGGCAAAAGTCGAGAGCTTTGTATCGTTAATCAATACAGACTACCAATGACAACAGTAACAGAAATTGCCCTCGGTACAAATGGCCCGATCGTATCCAAACTCGGACTCGGTTGTATGCGTATGTCGTCTACCTGGGGAGGTCCGGTGAACGACGAACAGGAAAGTATTGCCACTATTCGGGAGGCACTGGATAGCGGCATTAACTTTCTGAATACAGGCGACTTTTACGGTAGCGGCCATAACGAGTTGCTTGTCGGAAAAGCCATCAAAGGCAGACGGGACGATGCCTTCATCAGTGTTAAGTTTGGGGCAATTTTTTATAATGGTCAATGGCTTGGCCTGGACCTGCGCCCCATAGCCATTAAGAATTTTATCAATTATTCGTTAGTGCGTTTAGGCATAGATACCATTGATCTTTATCAGCCGTGCCGACTCGATAACAGCGTTCCTGTAGAAGATGTAATTGGAACTATTGCCGACCTGATCAAAGAAGGGAAGGTACGTTACCTCGGTGTATCTGAAATCACTGCGGAGCAACTCCGTAAGGCCAATAGTGTATATCCCGTAACGGCTCTTGAAATTGGGTATTCATTGGCCGACCGGCAAATCGAAGACAAGTTGCTGCCTACGGCGAAAGAGTTGGGAATTGGCGTTGTGGCGTTTGCCAATACGGCCGAAGGCTTACTCACGGGGACCATGAAAGCCCCACTTGCGGCCAATGATTACCACACTCACTTCTCACGTTTTCAGGGAGAAAATCTAATCCGGAATCTGGAAAAAGTCGAGCTATTAAGGCAAATGGCCAACGAAAAAGGATACACGCCAACTCAACTGGCTATTGCCTGGGTGAATGCGCAGGGAAATCATATTATGCCGTTGGTAAGCATGAGCCGAAGATCGCGGTTGCCCGAGAACATAGAGGCCATGTCGATCGAGTTTACGACCGATGAGATAGATGCCCTGAACACACACTTTGCACCGGGCGTGATATTGGGCGGTACCTACCTACAGCGATAAGCGGGTTTATTTATAACCCCGCTTTTTTTATATTTACAAAGTGACGAATCCAACCGAAATACTTCCTGGAGTTATCTTTTACTCCTACCTCTCGACCCGACGAAAGGAAAAAGTGGGCTTCCTGAATGACACTAAGCTGGTATTGCAGGTTTCGGGACAGTTCACTTTGGAAACAGCTACGCAGACAATCTCGATGAGGGGCGGAGAGATGATGTTGATTGGCAAAAACCAACTGGGTCAGATCACCAAAACCCCGCTGCCCGAAGAGGATTATGAAACGATTGTTATTTCCCTGCAGGAAAATCTGCTTAGGAAAATTGCCCTGGAGGAGCAAATAGACATAAAGCAGAAGTATGTTGGCCCGCCCAATATTCTTATTCCCGCCGACGATTTTTTGCAGGGGTATTTTCAGTCGGTACTACCTTACGTTCGCAATCCGGCAGAAAAGATAACGGCTGCTATGGGCGAATTAAAAGTGAAGGAAGGTGTGAAATTGCTGCTCCACGCGTTGCCTAAACTCAGTCCGTTTTTATTCGACTTTTCGGAGCCTTATAAGATCGATCTGGAAAAATTCATGCTGAGCAATTTCCATTTCAATGTTCCGGTTGAAAAATTTGCCCAACTCACGGGCCGAAGCCTTGCTGGTTTTAAGCGCGATTTCCAGAAAGCATTTGGTACGTCGCCCCGGCATTGGCTACAGGAGAAACGCCTGATGGAAGCGCGGCATCTTATCGAAAAAAAGAGCATGAAACCCTCTGCGATTTACCTTGATCTGGGCTTCGAAACATTGTCGCATTTTTCCCATTCGTTTAAGAAAAAATTCGGCAAGGCACCTTCCGAGTGGCTATAGTCAGTTGGGTTTAGCCTGAGGTTTTGGCTAATGATCCGAATAAAAAATAGTGATCCGTTATAGAGGATTTGTTTTACTTAAACATATTGATATATATTATTTTTTCGTTGATGAGATAGTAAAAACATTACTATACTCCAGGGATGAAACTCACGACTTTACTATTTGTATTAGTGTCATTGACGACACAAGCTCAAATCAGTCAGGGGCGGTGGCAGGTTAGTGCCGATTTGTCTGATTTCTCTTATAAAGTAAACGATGCCAATACTTCATTTTCTGGCCAGCTAACACCGGCAATTGGATACGTTCTCGTACAGAATTTGGTTGCAGGAGTTGGCCTCTCGCTGAATCATTATAGTACTTCCACAACTACCGTTTTCCGGGAACATACAAGTAGTATAGGCGCTTCCCCTTATATCCGGTATTATGTAGGAAAAGCGCCTTTAAAACCGTTTGTGGGTATTTCTTATAGCTTCTTTACCAATAAGGATACATTTACTATCTATGGGGGAGCAGTAGAATCGTATTCCAGAACTTTCTCGTCGAATGCGTTAACTCCTGCGCTTGGGCTTGCTTATTTTTTGAATAACCGATTCGCTCTTCAGGCTAGTCTGCACTATGTTATGTATATGAATGAAGCAGGAGGACCGGTGGGGCTTAGTGGGCCTAATACGTCCTTTTTACCAGGTCGCTCGAATCATCAGGATTTATCTCTGGGTTTAGGCATACAATTCCTGCTCGGACGATAGTATAGATAGTTTTCAGAAGTACAAACCTACCAGTACCAGACTGAATAGATAGCCTATTAGCCTTCCCACAGGGTATTTTCTGTTTCTGAAGCACAAGATTCCGGCCAGGTCGTATATTCGCCGTTTCAAGTTTGCCAAACGCGACTTTTAGGCTATATAGAACAGAACCACTGATGAACAAAATACCCGTAATTATTGACTGCGATCCTGGCCACGACGATGCTGTAATGCTTATGCTGGCCGTAGGAAGCGGTCGCTTCGATATTAAAGCCATTACGACCTCAGCGGGCAACCAGACACAGGCAAAAACCCTGAAAAATGCCTTAAAGCTCAAAACCCTGCTGAATGTTGATATACCTATCTACAAAGGCTGCGACAAACCGCTGTTTCGCGACCTGATCATTGCCGATTATGTGCATGGTGAAATGGGTATGGATGGCCCCATCTTACCCGAACCCGAGATTAAGCCCGAATCGACGTCGGCGATCGAAGCCATGGCCCAAATCCTGACCGAATCCGAAGAGAACATTACGCTGGTGCCCACGGGACCGCTGACCAATATTGCTACATTCCTGCTGGCTTTTCCACATCTGAAATCGAAAATCGAGCGGATTTCGCTGATGGGCGGTGGCGGCTTTCGGGGCAATATGACCCCTACCGCCGAGTTCAATATTTATGTCGATCCCGAAGCCGCTTCAATTGTCTTTCACTCGGGCGTGCCCATTACCATGTGCGGACTCGATGTGACGCATAAAGCACTGGTTTTTCAGGACGATATTGAGCGGTTTCGGTCGGCGGGTAACCGAACCGGTGTTGTCATTGCCGAACTCATGGATTTCTTTTCCATTTTCTACCGACGCGAACGACCCGAGCTGGAAGGTGGCGCGGCTCTGCATGATCCCTGCGCCATTGCCTGGCTCATTGATCCGTCGATGTTTCAGTCGAAAGCCTGCCATGTGGATGTGGAGCTTACGGGAAAACTAACGACTGGCACTACGGTTGTCGACTTTTTCGATGTCTGGAAAAAAACGCCCAATACGGAGTTCGTGTATGATGTGGACCGGCAGATGTACATCGACCTGATCTACAACGCCATTCTGTCGCTTCCATAGCCGACTCTACCGCCCAAAACCTAAAAGGCTTCAGAACCCTTTTAGGTTTTTTTATTCCTGCGCCACAAGCTTAGAATTTGCTTAATATCATAACACACTGGCCTACTGCTGGTTTTCCTAAAGAGATCAGCATAAAAACGGACCAGCGATATGGAGCAGAACATGGGCAACCGGGGTGTTACGCGTCCGATGATGCATGACCCCAATGGGCAGCCGAAAGGCGAACCTAACGGTCAGATGAAAGGCATGGGGCATCAGGATCAGGAACATAGCATGATGCACATGGACCCCAAGCAACGGCTGGATATGTTGCATAAGCATCATATGCAGACGTTATGGATCTACTGGCTGGTTGTTCTGCTAGGCTTCTGGGTGCTGCTGGCTCCGCTTACGTTCGATTATGGTAAAAACCCCGTGATGCCCAGTGGGGGTCGGTCGGTATGGCTACCCCTGGCCGAGCGTGTGCAGGCACTCCGGTGGAGCGACATTGTCAGTGGTATTCTGCTGATCATTTTCGGCTATCGATCGCTAACACCTAACCGGCCCATCAGTGTCTGGATCTGCTGTTTTGTGGGCATCTGGCTCAGCATGGCTCCGCTCGTTTTGTGGTCGCCGTCGGCAGCGGCTTATCTGAACGATACGTTGGTAGGTGTATTGGTTATTGGCTTTACGGTGCTGGTTCCGGGTATGCCCAACATGATTCTGTATATGGAAATGGGCCCCGACACGCCCCCCGGCTGGAGCTATAACCCATCGAGTTGGCCGCAGCGCTGGATTATGATTGTTGCGGGGTTTATGGGCTGGGTAGTGTCGCGCTACCTGGCTGCCTTTCAACTTGGCTACCTCGATCATCCCTGGGACCCATTCTTTGGGCAAAGCACCGTTAACGTACTCAATTCGGCTATGTCGCATTCGCTACCCGTTTCCGATGCTGGTTTAGGGTCGTTTGCCTATACGTTTGAATTTCTGATGGGCTGGATGGGCAGTTCGGCGCGTTGGCGTACCATGCCCTGGATGGTTACTTTCTTCGGTATTCTGGTTATCCCATTAGGGCTGGTGCATATATTTCTGGTCATTTCTCAGCCATTGGTAGTAGGCTACTGGTGCTCTTTCTGCATTCTGGCAGCTTTGATTATGCTGCCTATGATTCCGCTGGAGGTCGATGAAGTGATTGCTATGGTTCAGTACATGAAGCAAGCCACCCAAAAGGGAGGTCGTTTCTGGACGGTTTTCTGGAAAGGGGGAGGGGTAGACGAAGGCGAAATGGATAAACGATCGCCCGAACTCGTAACCTTTCCAGATCAGCAGGGTGCCGTTTTTCAGGCGTCGATATGGGGCATGAGCTTTCCGTGGACCTTAACGGTATCGATGCTTTTAGGCATCTGGCTTGTTTTCTCTCCTTATGTAGTTGGCGTTCCTATTCAAACAGCAGCGGCCAGTTTAAACCACCTCTGTGGTGCATTGGTTGTGGTGGTATCCGTAATCAGTATGGGCGAAGTGCTGCGGATTGGTCGCTACCTGAATGTAATGCTGGGGGTAGCCATTGCCGGTGGAATCTGGTTTGCCGGTAACGCACCTATTGCCCTGTCCATCAATGATCTGGTAGCTGGCTTGTTGATTGTGGCGCTCGCTATTCCGCGTGGGCTTATTACCGAGCAATACGGTAGTTGGGATAAGTATGTAAAGTGAATTTCGGCTGTAAGTCCTGTCGAAACTAAATTGAAAAATTATGGTAAATCAGAAAAAGGTAATTATCGTTACCGGAAGCAGTGGGCTGATAGGTAGTGAGTTGATTCGCAAACTGGCGTCTACATACACCATGGTTGGTTTCGATCGGGCGGGGCCGCCCTATCCACCCAAAGAAGCCGTCTGCATTTCGGCCGATATGACCGACAAAAGCAGTATCGAAGCGGCACTGGCGCAGGTGCGCGGGCAGTTCGGACATCATATTGTTTCGGTAGTTCATTTAGCGGCCTACTACGATTTTTCTGGTGAACCAAGTCCACTCTACGAAAAACTCACTGTTCAGGGTACAAAACATCTGCTGGAAGCACTACAGCCGTTTGAAGTGGAGCAATTTGTTTTTTCGAGTAGTATGCTCATCTATAAACCGACCACACCGGGGCACCCGCTCAATGAAAACGCTCCGGTAGAGCCTGCCTGGGATTACCCCAAATCGAAAGTCAAAACGGAACAGCTCATTCATGATTTGCATGGACACATTCCGTCGGTAATTCTGCGAATTGCGGGGCTGTATACCGAAATGGGGCATTCGGTGCCGGTGGTGCATCAGATTCAGCGCATTTATGAGCGAACATTGACGAGTCATTTCTACTCGGGCGATACCGATTCCGGTAATGCCTACGTGCATCTGGACGATGTGGTGGAGGCTATTGCATTAACGATCGACAAGCGCCACGAACTTGGATCGGAAGCGGTGTTTAATATCGGTGAAGAAAAGTCGGTTAGTTATGCTGAGATTCAGGAAACGACCGGGCAGGTTCTGTACGGAACCGACTGGACAACCATTGAACTACCAAAACTGCTGGCCAAAGTCGGTGCGTATGCGCAGGATTTGGTTGGCGATCCATTCATAAAACCCTGGATGATCGACCGCGCCGACGATCATTACGAACTCAACATCGACCGGGCAAAACAGCAGCTAGGCTGGCAACCCAGGCATAGCCTGAGCAAAACTCTGCCCCTTATTGTCGAAAACCTGAAACAAACCCCCAACCAGTGGTATAAAGAAAACGGCCTGGAACTGCCAGCAGAGCAGGAGAGATAGCCGGTATTCGGTTTACGGTTGCTCCGCATTAAAGCAAGCTAACAGGCGGAGCAACCGTAAACCGAATACCGTACTCATTTTCCCCATAACACTCCCGCTACCAGCGCCAGGGCGAAAGCAGTGATGGGGGCTTTGTTTTTCGAGAGCCAGAACTGCGGGCTAAACGACCACGACTGGCTGGTGAAGGGCCCATGAGCACCATGATCGCCAGGGAGTGGTTCCCATAAATTATCGGGCCGGGTTGGGTCTTCGGGTTCGTTGGTCATTTGCCCTTTGTAGCCGCTTCGGGCTAGTTCCCAGTCGCCAATCGATGGGGCAATTTTGTTGCCCACAATGGCTTCAACGGTAGGCCAGCCAACATAGAGTTCGCGGTGGTCACTTTCGCTGGCATAGACGATGGCGCGTGCCGCTACTTCAGGCTCATAAATAGTACCCATCGGCTTCGGTTTTTTGGGTAGTTTACTTCGAACAAACCCAAACTGTGTTGTATTCATGGCAGGCAATTGCACCATACAGGTATGAATGCCGCTTTTTTCGTGCAATAGTTCGGCCCGCAGCGAATCATAAAAGCCCTGAATAGCGTGTTTTGACCCGCAATAAGCCGATTGCAGCGGAATACCCCGGTAGGCCAGCGCCGACCCAACAAAAATAATGCTTCCCCGGTTGCGGGGGCGCATCCGTTTCAGCGCGGCCAGCGCACCATATACCTGCCCCAGGTAGGTTACTTCCGTTACGCGCTTATATTCTTCGGGCTTCATCTCGCTAATGGGCGAAAAAACACTATTCATGGCGTTGTTAACCCATACATCGATCGGGCCAAATGTAGCCTCAATTTCATCGGCGGCCTTGTCGACAGCATCGGCATTGGCTACATCAAGTGGACAGATAAGGGCACGTCCACCGCAGGCTTCAACTTCACGTTTGGCTCCTTCGAGGCCTTCAAGACCGCGGGCAATCAGTCCAATATTAGCTCCTTGCTTCGCAAATTCACGAACAATGGCCCGACCCAGACCGGCCGAGGCTCCCGTAACAACAACAACTTTTTTGGTTTTCATAACGACGTATTTTGACGGCGGGTAAAATCCACCAATGGAGAATAGCGTAGCGGGCTAGTGCCAAACTACTTGTCGGAATGCATTAGCAACGAACGCCAGCCACCGCCGAACCGTTGATGAATCTTGCCCTTCACCAACGATAAGCTTACCAGCAGTGCCCCGGCCAGCATTTCGTTCAGAACAGCCGCTGAATCCTGATAGCCCAGTATCCAGGGGGCCATCAGTAGCCAGAAACCAACCAGCGTATTTACATATCGGAAACTGCGAACCGATTCGCTCATGGCAATAATAGCTACCGAGGCTGCCACTGGTCCGGCAATGTGTTCATTTATCGCGGCTTTCTGATCCAGATGAAGTATATCTGGTGATGCAGTAAGCCAGATACCGATCAGCGTATTGATAAGGCGTGCCAGCATAGTCAGTTTATGGTCGAACTTAGGTCCGTGTCTCCCCAAAATGCTTTCCAGACCGAATAGCCGCTGCGTTTTACCCGTTGGAGATAAAGCAGGCTGGCCAGAATTTCGTCCATAGCTGGACCAATCATAAATATAGAAAGTACGGCCGAAGCCAGACACAGACTGCACCAGGCATGAAAGAAAACTGGTTGGGCAATAACCAGAAACAAACTGGTGATGCCCAGCGGGCCCACAGCTATACCGAAAAGAATAACAATCCAGGGCATCGTTTTCCAGCGTCGGGTATTGCCAATAATACCGCTGATGGCATCGAGCAGATAACCAATGGAGCCCAGAAGCGCATCGGGAATCGGTAATATGCGGGAAAAGGTTGAGTGCAGGATGGTAGCACTGGAAGCAGACCCAAAAAATGGGTCCCAAACAGTAGAAATAACCTGCAACTGATATAAACCCAGATAAAGGGATATCCCCATACCAATGAGGGCAATGGCCAGAAGCGGAATCCGTTGCCCCCAGGTCGATGGGTTATAGCTCCATCCGGGTGGAATGCCGGTTTCACTGGTAATAGGATACGTTTCGGTTGTCATTCGTCATTGGTGATTCGTCATCGGTCATTAGGAAAAGATACTAATGACCAGTTTCCAATGACTAATGACAATTGCCCCGTCGTTACTACACTAGCTGGTGATCCACTGGCGGGCCTTTTCTTTTTCGGAGGGCGAAAACTGTTTGGCATCCAGATTAGGAAGCATATTGGCCACAAAAGCCGGCAGATTAGTCCAGCTTTTGTCGGAAACAAGAGCCGCCTTTTCAAAATCGCCCAGGTGGGTAACATCGAACTTCAGATCCTGTAATGCTGCCTTCAAGGTGATAGCGTCTACATCTTCATATTCGATATAAACACGGAGCTTGTCGGTTGCATGGCTTTTCTGATCGAGCAACGTAGCCCAGGGCTTAATGTCGGCTTCCGTAATTTTGTCGGTCATGCGCAGGCCGACGATGTTATCTGATTGAAAATCAATAGGCTGTATCATAGCAGTTGAGTTTACTTTTATCGGCCATTGGAGGTTGGTCATTGGTAGCTGATGAGTAGGGAAATGGAAGCAAACAACCACTGACCGATAACTAGTGACCAATAACTTCTACCCAATGACTACTTCTACCCAATGACTAATAGTATAACTGGTTTGAAACAGTTATGGCCTGCCTTTTTGCCGATTAAATCAGTAAAATTAGGCTCTGGACCGTTGGCGAATCAGTAGCTAGAAATAATGACAAAGATTCAAAATAGTACTATCTGAGGAGATGTGACTAGTAATTGCCTGGTAATTAGGGTGTTGCTTTGGGGCGTTGTAGGATGCCAGAACTATTTTGCTAGTTTAGGCCATGAGCAGAGCTATTAAAATTTGATTAAGCAGCAGGCTCGACAGGTATAATTTTAGTTACACCTGAAGAGAAATTACTGCTGTAATTCTTTTTTTTAGACTCTTACTCAAACTGTTATGGCAAAACTGGTAAGCGATTTTATTATTGATCGACTGAGCGAATGGGGTATCAACCGGATCTTCGGATTTCCGGGCGATGGTATCAACGGCGTAATGGGCGCTCTGGATCGGGCCGAAGGAAAAATCGATTTTATTCAGGTTCGGCACGAAGAAATGGCCGCGTTTATGGCCTGTGCCCATTCCAAGTTTACGGGTGAAGTCGGTGTTTGTATGGCCACTTCCGGCCCCGGTGCTATTCATCTGCTGAATGGATTATACGATGCCAAAATGGATCATCAGTCCGTTGTGGCCATTGTGGGGCAACAGGCCCGTACTGCTTTAGGTGGTAGTTATCAACAGGAAGTCGATCTGATTTCACTTTATAAAGACGTTGCTGGCGAGTATGTACACATGATTACTGACCCTGCGCAGGCCCGGCAGGTTATCGACCGCGCCATTCGGATTGCCAAAGCCGAACGCACCGTTACCTGCGTCATCATTCCTAACGATGTGCAGGAACTGGATGCAGTAGAAAGTCCACCGCGGATTCATGGTACGGTCTTTACGGGGGTTGGCCATGCTAAACAACATACGGTTCCGCCGAAAAGTGAACTGGAAAAAGCGGCACAAGTGCTTAACGAAGGCAAAAAAGTAGCCATTCTGATTGGAGCCGGCGCTTTTGGGGCTGCTACGGAAGTGAAAGAAATTGCCGAAAAGCTGGGCGCTGGTGTGGCCAAAGCCTTGCTGGGCAAAGCCGCTCTGCCCGACGATTTGCCCTATGTTACGGGGCCGATTGGCCTGCTGGGTTCTGAGCCAAGCTGGGATATGATGGCCGATTGCGACACGTTGCTCATGATTGGCAGTAGCTTCCCGTATTCCGAATTTTTGCCCAAAGAAGGACAGGCACGTGGGGTGCAGATCGATATCGACGGGCGAATGCTAAGCCTACGCTATCCGATGGAAGTAAACCTGCTTGGCGACAGTAAAGAAACCCTGAAAGAACTGCTGCCATTGATTACGTATAAGGATGATCGTTCGTGGCGAAAAACCATTGAAGAGGGTGTTAAAGACTGGTGGAAACTGCTGGAAGGCCGTGCCATGAACAAAGCCAATCCCATTAATCCGCAGCGGGTATTCTGGGAGCTTTCGCCTAAACTCCCCGACAACTGCATTCTGGCAGCCGATTCAGGAACATCGGCCAACTGGTTTGCCCGCGATCTGAAAATTCGGGATGGTATGATGGCGTCGTTGTCGGGCAATCTGGCTACCATGTGCCCCGGTGTTCCGTATGTTATTGCCGCTAAATTTGCCTACCCCGACCGCATTCCAATTGCGCTGGTGGGCGATGGGGCCATGCAAATGCTGGGTATCAACGGGTTGGTTACCATCAGTAAATACTGGAAACAGTGGAGCGACCCCCGATTGGTTATTCTGGTGCTCAACAATGGCGACCTGAATCAGGTGACCTGGGAGCAGCGGGTAATGGCGGGTAATCCAGAATATACCGGCTCGCAGGAAGTACCCGATTTCCCCTATGCGCGATATGCCGAAATGCTGGGCCTTAGAGGAGTGAGAGTCGATGATCCCGAACAGGTGGCTGCTGCCTGGGACGAGGTACTGTCGGCCGACAGGCCGGCTTTGCTGGAAGCTGTTGTCGACCCCAACGTGCCAACGCTGCCTCCGCACATCACCTACGATCAGATGTTTAATTTCTCAAAAACACTGCTCAAGGGCGACCCGAAAGAAGGGGGCGTTATTAAGCAAACCTTCAAGGAAGTAGTCGAAAATTATATGCCCCATAAAGGCTGATTCGCTAAATACTATGCTAATGCACTCCGACCGGATCAGGCATCTGTCGGTATCTGTTTATCGGATACCAACAGATGCGCCGGAATCGGACGGGACGCTACAATGGGACAGTACCACAATGGTGCTGGTCGAAATTGAGGCTGGCGATCAGCGGGGAATCGGCTATACCTATGCCGATGCATCGGTTGGGCAATTTATTCAGCAGAAACTGACTCCCATTGTCGTCGAACAGCATCCGTTCGATATTCCGGCCCTCTGGAAAGCAATGGCCAGTGCCATTCGCAATGAGGGGAGTTGTGGTATGGCCTATATGGCGCTTTCTGCGGTCGACACGGCACTTTGGGATCTGAAAGCCAAACTCTTGAATGTGCCGTTGGTACAACTGCTGGGCAGCGTGCGAAACAAGGCGATGGTGTATGGCAGTGGTGGCTTTACGTCCTATTCGCATGAGCAGCTACAGCACCAGCTTGGCAACTGGGCCAGCGAAGGGTTTAGCATGGTTAAGATGAAAATAGGCCGAAACCCTGATGCCGATCTCGAACGGGTACGCCTGGCAAAAGAAACCATTGGCACAAATGTAAGCCTGATGGTTGATGCCAACGGTGGCTATGAGGTTAAACAGGCGCTCGAAAAAGCGGAAAACTTCAGGCAGTATGGCATAAACTGGTTTGAAGAGCCCGTATCGTCCGACAATCTGAGTGGATTGGAGTTTATCCGAAACCACGCTCCTGCATCGATACGAATTGCGGCTGGCGAATACGGTTATTCGCTGGACTATTTTGCGCATATGCTTCATCATAAAGCCGTCGATGTATTGCAGGCCGACGCTACCCGGTGTGGTGGTATTACGGGTTTTCTGAAAGCGGGCTACCTGACCGAAGGCTATCAGTTGCCTTTTTCATTTCATTGTGCACCCGCTCTGCATCTGCATCCGTCGCTGGCGCTGAATGCCTTCTGGGTTGGTGAATATTTTCATGACCACGTCCGTATCGAAAACCTGTTTTTCGATGGCGTTCCGAAACCCGTTCATGGCTATCTATCGCCCGATCTGAGCCGACCCGGTTTGGGCCTTGAACTGAAACGGGCTGATGCTGAACCGTATAAACTAGAATGATTGAGTTGTTGAATGATTGAATTGCGGTCCGCCGTGTAGTTGGATCATTCAACAACTCAACAATTCAATAATTCAACCCTTCACATGGTAACCGAAACAGAACAACAAAGCCAGTCTACTTATAAAGAGCGAGTTGTTGTAGAGAACGCGACGGGCATTGATGTCGAAGCCCTCGAAGCGGATCTGCGACTTATGATCAAAGGCGAAGTCCGGTTCGACCGGGGAAGCCGGGCTACGTATTCGACCGATGGCTCCAACTATCGGCAGGTGCCTATTGGTGTAGTGCTTCCGCACGACGAAGACGATATTGTGCAAACCGTGGCGCTTTGTCGCCAATACGGAGCGCCTGTTCTGACGCGGGGCGGAGGGACCAGTCTGGCAGGGCAGGGTTGCAATGTAGCCGTGGTTATGGATTTGTCGAAGTATTACAATCGGATACTGGCGATCGATCCAAAGCAGAAAACCGTAACGGTTCAGCCCGGCATTGTGCTCGACAGTATGCGCGGCAAAACCGAAACGCAGTATGGGTTAACTTTTGGGCCTGACCCCGCCACGCACGACCATTGCACATTGGGCGGTATGCTGGGCAATAACTCCTGTGGTGTCCATTCCGTAATGGCGCAACATGCAGGGCTGGGGGCACGTGTTTCCGACAACACCCACTCGCTCACTATCCTGACCTACGATGGAACCATTATGGACGTTGGCCCAACCCCCGAAGATGAACTGGAACGGATTATTCGCACGGGTGGGCGTAAGGGTGAAATCTATGCGAAGCTGAAAGCCCTGCGCGACAGGTATGCCGATGTGATTCGGGCTAAAATGCCACAGATTCCCCGGCGTTCGTCAGGTTTTAATCTGGATGAATTGCTTCCCGAAAAAGGCTTCAACGTAGCACGGGCGCTGGTCGGAACAGAAGGTACCTGTGTGGTTATACTGGAAGCCACGCTTATGCTCCTGCCCAAACCGAAAGCCCGGTCGCTGCTGGTGCTGGGTTTTCCGGATGTGTATGCCGCCGGACACCATGCACCTATAGCCATGAAACATAAGCCCATTGGTCTCGAAGGAATGGATGAGAAACTGATTGGCTACATGAAAAAACGGGGGCTGAACGTCGACGATCTGCCTTTGTTACCCTCTGGTAAAGGCTGGTTGCTGGTTGAGTTTGGGGGCGATACCAAAGAGGAGTCCGACAACAAGGCCAAAGCGCTCATGGAGGAGTTTAAAAAGAGCGATAATCCCCCAACAATGAGTTTGTTCGATGATCCGAAGCAGGAGAAAAAACTCTGGGAAATTCGCGAATCAGGACTGGGCGCTACAGCCTTTGTGCCCGACATGCCCGATACCTGGCCGGGGTGGGAAGATTCGTCCATACCACCCGATAAAGTAGGCGACTATCTTAAGTCCCTGCGCGATCTCTTTCATAAGTATGGTTACGAAGCATCACTCTACGGGCATTTTGGGCAGGGATGTATTCACTGCCGCATCGACTTCGATCTGGTGACTGCCAAAGGCATTGATACCTACAAACGCTTTACGAACGAAGCGGCTAAACTGGTCGTTAGCTATGGTGGGTCGCTGTCGGGTGAGCACGGCGATGGACAGGCTCGCGCCGACTTGCTCGACATTATGTATGGGCCCGACATGATGCAGGCGTTTCGGGAGTTTAAAGCCATCTGGGACCCAACCGGCAAAATGAATCCGGGCAAAGCCATCGACGCCTATGGCCAGACCGAAAACCTGCGGCTGGGCACCGACTATAATCCACCCCAGGTGATGACCCATTTCAAATACCCCGACGATGATGGCAGTTTTGCCAGGGCAACACTCCGGTGTGTGGGCGTAGGCAAATGCCGCCATCACGAAGGCGGAACCATGTGCCCCAGCTATATGGTCACTCGCGAGGAAGAACATGCTACCCGTGGTCGTGCCCGACTACTGTTCGAAATGCTACAGGGTGAAGAACTGGCCGAAGGCTGGCATAGCGACAAGGTGAAAGAGGCCCTGGATTTGTGTTTGTCGTGCAAAGGCTGCCTGGGCGATTGTCCGGTGCATGTCGATATGGCGACCTACAAATCAGAGTTTTTGTCGCATTATTACGAACGAAAGCTTCGCCCACGCTCGGCCTATGCCTTTGGCCTGATCTACTGGTGGTCGCGGCTGGCGTCGCTCGTGCCCGAAGTCGTAAATTTCTTCATGCAGAATCCCATAACAGGTCGGTTGGCGAAACGGGCGGCTGGCGTTTCACAGAAGCGGACTATTCCTCAATTTGCCGAACAGACTTTCCGCGACTGGTACCGGCGCGAAACCAATGGGACGAAAACCGGCAAACCGCGCGTGATTCTGTGGGCCGATACGTTCAATAATTTCTTTCTGCCCGAAACCCTGGTGGCTGGTCACGAAGTACTCGAAGCGGCTGGGTTTGACGTAGTAGTTCCAAAGCAAATCCTGTGCTGTGGTCGTCCGCTATACGATTTTGGGATGCTCGATACGGCTAAAAATCTGCTCTACGACATCATGAATACCCTGCGCGACGACATTCGGGCAGGAACGCCCATCGTTGGACTGGAACCCAGTTGCGTGTCAGTATTTAAAAACGAGTTGTGCAACCTGTTTCCCGAACATGAAGATGCCAAACGCCTTCGGGAGCAAACGTTTACGCTGGCCGAATTTCTGGAAAAGAAAGCGCCCGACTTCAAACTGCCCGAACTGAAACGGAAGGCCATTGTGCATGGTCACTGCCATCACAAAGCGGTTATGAAAACCGAAGCAGAAGAAAAACTGCTGGGCGACCTCAAGCTCGACTACGAGATGCTGGATTCGGGTTGTTGCGGTATGGCGGGTTATTTTGGCTACCTCGACGGACAACAGTATGACGTTGGCCTGGCAGCCGGAGAACGCGTATTGTTACCCAAAGTTCGGGAGGCAGGCGACGATACGCTGGTAATTGCCGATGGGTTTAGTTGCCGCGAACAAATTGAGCAGGGTACGGATCGGCAGGGAATGCACCTTGCTCAGGTAATGCAGATGGCCCTACGCGAACAGAATGGAGCCAAAACCGGTGCATATCCCGAAAAGACCTATGTAAAGGGCATGAAGCTGTCCGGAAAAGCCGTCAGGAAAGAACGGCTGGCAGTATTAGCCGCAACTCTGGCAGGTGTTGCGCTGGGCTACTGGCTGGTGCAAAGGAAAGAATGAAAGAGTGCTGTGACCGCTGGATTGACTTACGATGCTATTGACCAACAATCGCCATGACTATGGAGTTAGGTAAGAAAACATGGGCTATTGCCGAAGGCTACATTCCGGCCTGGAGCCATGGTCCTGAGCCACAAATGACCAGCCACGAAGCAGCTTGCCTGCTGAATGCATCGGATCGGGATGCGCACGTGGAAATTATGATTTATTTCTCCGACCGGGAGCCGGTAGGTCCTTATAAAATCACGGTTGGTGCCCGACGCACCAAACACATACGGTTCAATAACCTGACCGATCCTGAGCCAGTTCCGGTCGATACTGACTATGCCAGTGTTATCCGATCCGATGTGCCGATTGTGGTGCAGCATACCCGGCTGGATTCCCGCCAGGATGCCAATGCGCTGATTTCGACCATTGCTTATACCGAATAAACGGGTGAAGTTTTTGACAGGATGAACAGGATTAATTCTGTGGAAAAAATCTCGTTCATCCTGTCGAAGAAAACGCAGATATGTATGAAATCGAAACTCATAAACGATGCCGAACAAAAGACCTATGCGCTGATTTTTGATAAAGGCGACGAGGTGATAGCCGGGTTAAAAGAGTTTGCTCAAAAAAACGATCTGACGGCCAGCCAGTTTACGGCCATTGGCGCATTCGATGAGGTGTTGCTGGGCTATTTCGATTATGCCATTAAAGACTATCGCAAAATTCCGATCCGCGACCAGGTTGAGGTACTGACGCTGGCAGGCGATATATCCCTAAATCCCGACGGTGACGTGCAGGTTCATGCGCATGTGGTTGTTGGAAAGGCGGATGGTACCGCACACGGCGGTCATGTATTGTCGGGCCGGGTTCATCCAACACTGGAGGTGATTTTGACCGAATCTCCGGCCTATCTGCGCCGGAAACAGGATGCCGAAACGGGCCTGGCGCTGATTAGTGTGTAACAAAACCGGATTCAATGACTCATCTGCTACGCATACCGTCAATATTTTCGCCCGCTTCGTATGAGGCTGATGAAATTAATTCGTTAACGATCTATTTTATCGTAGCGGCAATGGCGATTCTGTTGGCAGTAATCGGACTGTTGATCTATGTTGTCGTTAAATTTCGAGGGAAACCCGGCGATGAAGAGCCCCGTCAGTTTACGGGCAATCGAACGGTAGAGCTTTTTATGATTGGAATTCCGACGCTGTTGGTTGGGGTATTTTTTTACCTGACCATTCGGACCATGAAACGCATTCTGCCAGCATCCGGCAACCGTAAACCCGATGTTGTAATTACGGGGCATCAGTTCTGGTGGGAGGCTCGCTATTCTGGCACTCAGGCTATTGTTGCCAATGAAATTCATCTGCCTGTTGGTCGGAAAGTGCTGTTACATCTGAATTCCGACGATGTGATTCACGACTGGTGGGTTCCGGCGCTGGGATCGAAAATGGATGCTATTCCTGGTCGAACCAATCACCTTTGGCTAACCATTCGGGAGCCGGGTATTTACGAAGGAGCCTGTAGTGAATTTTGCGGTGCCCAGCATGCCTGGATGCGCATTCGAGTGGTGGCGCAGCCAGAATCCGAATATCAGCAGTGGCTTCAAGAACGCCAGCAGAACGCAGTGAAACCAACCCAGACGTCGGCCATTGCAGGAGCCGATTTTTTTAACCGGCAAACCTGCGGAAGCTGCCACCGTATTCGTGGCACAACTGCCAATGGCGATGTTGGACCCGACCTGACGCATTTTGCCAGTCGTAAAACCATGCTGTCGGGTATGATGCCCAACACCCGCGAAAATCTGCGAAAATGGCTCAGTGATCCACAATCGATTAAGCCCGGTTCGCGGATGCCCCGGTTTATCTATCCTAAAGACAGCATTAATGTATTGGTAGACTATTTATCGACGCTTCAATGATTACAAATGTGCGACTTCCCGAACCACAGACTCCGCTGCCCGGTGCCGATGTGAGTAGCAATCAGGGATTGTTGCAGTGGCTGTCGTCGGTCGATCATAAGCAGATTGGTATCCTGTATCTGCTCATGGCCCTGTTTTACCTGCTGGTTGGTGGGGCCTTTGCAGTGCTGATGCGAGTGCAGCTACTGATACCCGAAAATCATTTTCTGAGCCCTGATGCCTACAATCAGCTCTTTACGATGCACGGAACTACCATGATTTTTTTCGTGCTGACTCCGGCTATTCTAGGCTTTTCGGTCTATATGACTCCTTTAATGATTGGGGCTAACGACATGGCATTTCCCCGGCTCAATGCATTCGGTTTCTGGATTGCCTTTTTTGGGGGGCTGCTACTGTATTTTAGTTTTCTGGCGGGCGGGGCTCCCAATACTGGTTGGTTCAACTACGCTCCGCTCAATCTGCCGCAATATTCGTCAACTTCCGGCGTCGATTACTACTGCATTGGTTTATTGCTTACCGGGATTGGTACCGTAAGTACGGCTGCGAACCTGATTGTGACCATTATTCGGTTGCGAACGGCCGGAATGACCTACAAACACCTGCCTGTTTTTGTCTGGATGGTGCTGGTCAATAGCTTTCTGATTCTGGCTGCATTCCCATCGCTAAATGCGGCTCTGGCTATGTTGCTGATTGACCGCCAACTGGATGGACATTTTTTCGATACGGCCAGTGGAGGTTCGGCGTTACTCTGGCAGCACCTGTTCTGGCTCTTTGGGCACCCTGAAGTCTATATTGTGGTGTTACCACCCTTTGGCATTCTTTCTGAAGTCTTTCAGGTGTTTTCGCGAAAGCCCATTTTCGGCTATGCATTTGTGGTAGGGTCGGGGATTGCCATTGCCTTGCTGGCCTTTGGCGTATGGGCGCACCATATGTTTGCTACTGGTATGGGCAATACTGTCAATGGCTTTTTTGCGGCCAGCAGTATGCTCATCGGTATTCCAACAGGCGTTAAAATTTTCAACTGGCTGGGTACTATGTACGGAGGGTCGCTCCGGTTCACAACGGCCATGCTGTTTGCTACGGCCTTTCTGGTTGAGTTTACTATTGGCGGGTTAAGCGGAGTTTCCTTCGCCATTGTGCCCATCGACTGGCAACTGACCGATTCATACTATGTAGTAGCGCATCTGCACTATGTTTTTCTGGGCGGTAGTTTGTTTGGGCTATTTGCCGGGCTATTCTATTGGTTTCCTAAAATTACCGGGCGCATGGTAAACGAAAAGCTGGGGAACTGGTTTTTCTGGCTCTTTACCATTGGGTTTAACCTCACGTTTTTTGTGCAGCATATTCTGGGCGCTATTGGTATGCCCCGGCGGGTGCATACATACCCCAATCTGCCTGCCTATGATGTGCTGAACCTGATTTCGAGTTTGGGCGCTTTTCTGATGGGTGGGTCGATGCTGCTATTTATGTATGCCCTATACGCAGCACTGAAACGCGGTCGGGTTGCGCCCAACAACCCCTGGGATGGCTACACGCTGGAGTGGCTGACAACTTCACCACCTCCATTGAGGAATTTCGACAGGGTACCGCCCATAGTAAGTTTTCGCCCGTTGCACGATCTGAATCATACAGACATTGGCGATCATCAAAAAACAGACGACGAAAAATATGGAACCAAAGATCATGATGAAACTGGTGGTGGGCACTGAAGCCATCTTTTTTCTGTCGCTGATGATGGGCTTCGTGTATTTTGCCTATTATCCGGGCTTTCGACCGCAATCGGTTGAGCAACTGGAACTGCCAGCAACGGCGGCTTTTACGGCATTGCTTCTGTTGAGCAGTTTTACTTTCTGGCGGGCCGAAGTCAATTTTAAGCAGGGACGCCCGAATGGGCTAAAAGGCTGGTTGCTGGCTACGCTAGTGCTGGGTACTGTTTTTCTAGTCGGGCAGATTCGGGAATATAGTCATCTGCTATCCAGTCAACTCACCATCAGTAAAGGAACTTTTGCGACCGGTTTTTTCACGCTGACGGGCTTTCATGGTCTGCACGTGCTTGTGGGGCTAATTATTTTAAGTGTTGTGCTGTATCTGGCATGGCTGGGCGATTTCGACAAACCGCAGTCGTCTGTCATCAGTACGGTAGGTATTTACTGGCATTTTGTGGATGTAGTTTGGGTGGTAGTATTCACGCTGGTGTATGTATTGCCAACCCTAATAAACATAGCTGGTCATGAATCAACTCCTTAGCCTCTGGACAATTAACTGGCTCGATCTGCTGGGGCTGGCCAGTTTTGGGTTGCTCTATGGCATTATATCGGGCTGGAAATGGCAGCCTGGGGCTGGCTTCTATGTTGCTGGCCTGTTGCTTGTCGGACTGGCGCAACTGTCGCCATTGCATACATTGGGCGTTCATTATCTGCTTAGTGCGCACATGGCCGAACACGTTCTGTTGCTGCTGGTAGCGGCTCCATTACTCATACTCGGATTGCCCCAGCATCCAACTTCCAAAGCCGAACGGATAATGATTCGGGTATCGGCTTTTTTTCGGGTATGGTCCTGGCTTGGCTGGCTGGCGGGCGTTGGCCTGATGTGGTTCTGGCATATTCCGGCCGTGTATGACGCTACGATGGCCCACGATTTCTCGACCACCTATGGCGATATAGCCGCTATTCCGCTTTGCCAGACTGCCGGTACGTCGGCGGGGTCGCTGGCCAATCTGGCCCACGTCTTGCATCCTGTCAGCCTGATTCTGGCGGGCTTCTGTTTTGTTTGGCCAATTCTCGGACCATTCGGCCAGCAACGGCTTCATCCATTAACAGGGGTCGTTTATTTGTTCACTGCCTGTGCGGCCTGTTCGTTGCTGGGGATGCTAATCACGTTTGCCCCCGTTGGGTTATATCAGACCTACGAGGGGGCTGACTACTACGGACTGGTAAGATTGATTCGCCACAACTGGGGTATTGATGCTGTGACTGATCAGCAGATAGCAGGTTTGTTGATGTGGGTACCGGGCTGTCTGGTTTATCTGACCGGAGCCATGTATCTGCTGTTTGGCTGGTTAACAACTGAACAAAAACATACGGATCATATTCAACTGCTTTTGACGAAAAATCTATGAATCAGGACGAGAAAATGCAGTTTCTGAAAGACCCTGCCAATTGGACAAAAGCACACCCACCCAAACTGCCCCGTCCAACGTACTGGCCTTTTTTCTTCGCAATGGGGTTGGCCTTTCTGGGCTGGGGATTGCTGGCGGGCTGGATCATTAGTGCCGCTGGATTGTTGATTATGGCCTATACGCTGGCAGGATGGATAACCGAACTACGCTATGAATCAGGAGAAGACGAAGACTGAGCCCGAAAACGATAGCCGCCGGGAGTTTATGATGAACATGAGCCTCGGCCTGGGTGGCCTGGCAGCCATAGCGGTTAGTATACCGGTGGCAGGGGCACTGCTGGCCCCGTTGCTCGAAGACAAGCCCGAAGTCTGGCGAGCCGTGGGTTCGGCAGAAAATTTTCCAATAGGCTCTACTCAACTGGTTAAGTTCGAAAATGCCGATCCAAAAGCCTGGGCAGGAACTACGGCCCACACAGCCGCATGGCTCCGGCGCGAATCGACCGATAAATTCATTGCCTTTTCGGCGAATTGTACCCATCTGGGTTGCCCGGTGCGCTGGGAAGCGGAGGCTAAACTGTTTATGTGTCCCTGCCACGGGGGCGTTTATTATCATGATGGGTCTGTGGCTGCGGGGCCACCTCCTATTGCCTTACGTCAGTATGCAGTTCGGGTGGCCGATGGCCAGGTGCAGATCGGAACAGCGCCTATTCCTATTACCAACTTCAGCGATGGACAGAAAACATGAGCCTACTCCGAAAAATAGCGAACTGGTTCGACGACCGAACGGGATTTTCTGAGACGATACTGCCCGTGATGCGGCATCCTGTACCGCCGGGTGCTAAGTGGGCCTATGTGTTTGGGAGTGCTACGCTATTTTGCTTTGTTCTTCAGGTCGTAACGGGTGTTGGGCTGTCATTGCTCTACCAACCCTCATCCGATTCGGCCTTTCAGTCGCTTCAGTTTATTACCAGCCAGGCTGCTTTCGGGAAAGTGCTACGGGGCATTCATTTCTTCGGCGCATCGGGCATGATTATTCTGGTGGGCATCCATATGATTCGGGTCTACATTACGGCTTCCTATAAATACCCGCGCGAAATGAGCTGGATCAGTGGCGTTTTTCTGCTCTTTCTGACCATTGCCATGGGGTTTACGGGGCAACTGCTGCGCTGGGATTCCAACGGCGTATGGTCGTCGGTAGTGGCAGCTCAGAATTTAGGGCGTGTGCCGCTGATCGGTACGGCTCTCGCCCGGCTACTGTTGGGGGGCGATACCATTGGGGCGCAATCGCTCAGCCGCTTTTTTTCGTTTCATGTGTTTCTGTTCCCGGCGCTTATTTTTCTGTTTGTCGGCTTTCATCTGTATCTGGTTATTCGCAACGGCATTTCAGAGCCACCAAAAGCAGGCAGGCTGGTCGATCCAAAAACGTACCGGAAATGGTATGACGATATGCTGAAACGAGAGGGGGTGCCGTTCTGGCCTAATGCGGCCTGGCGCGACGCGCTGTTCAGTTCACTGGTAATTCTGGCCATTGTGGGGTTCGCTATACTGATTGGGCCACCTCCGCTGACGCAGCCGCCCGATCCGTCTATTATCAATACCTCGCCGGAGCCCGATTGGTACATGCTTCCTATTTTTGCGCTGTTTGCGCTGTTGCCACCGGCTACGGAATCATATCTGATTTTCTTCGGTCCCATAGTAGGAGTGCTGGCATTGCTGGTCTTGCCGTTTATATCGAATCGGGGCGAACGAAGCCCCATCCGTCGGCCCTGGGCTGTGTTTGGGGTCGTTTGTGTAGTGGTTGCCGTGGGTAGTCTGCTTTATATCGGTAATCGGGCGCCCTGGTCACCGCAGTTTGAAACCAAACCCCTTGCTCAGTCTGTTCGTTTTCGCGACCCGAAACTCGAACGGGGGGCATCATTATTTTACAAAAAAGGGTGCCAGTACTGCCACCGCATCGATGGTCATGGCGGAATAACGGGGCCCGAACTGAGCCGGATTGGTCGAACCTGGAATCCTGACCAACTTAAAGTCCAGATCGTGAACGGAAGCGACGAAATGCCAGCCTATGGCGGTATGCTGACAAAAGCCGAACTGAATGATCTGGTTACGTTTCTTTCATCGAGGAAGTAAGTAGGCATTTGTTGTTAGTCATTGGTTCTTTGTTGAGCGTAGTATTCACTATACTCAACAAAGAACCAATGACTAATTCTTTTTCAAGTCTGTATATTTTCGGCGGATGAGGTCGGCAACCAGGCCTGTCCAGCCAGTTTGGTGCGATGCCCCCAGACCCTGTCCGTTGTCGCCATTGAAATACTCGTAGAACTGAGGATAGGGTTTGAAATGTTCGTCCTGCCATTTTGGATGGCTTCCCGCTATCGGCCGCTGACCATTGGCGTCGGGGATGAACAAGGCAATGAGTCGATGCGTTAGCTCCTGTGCTATTTCTTTCAGGTTCCGCATTTGTCCCGAACCAACCGGACATTCGATCCGGAAATCATTGCCGTAGTACTGATAATAATGCAACAGCCGATCGACCATCAGGTAGTTGACAGGCATCCAGACCGGACCACGCCAGTTGCTGTTTCCAGCCGCAATGTGAATATCGCTTTCGGCAGGCGCATACCGAAATTCCAGTTGCATGTCTGATAAGGAAAATTCGTAGGGATGATCGCGGTAGACCCGCGATACCGACCGAATGCCGTGGCCGCTCAGGAATTCGGTTTCATCGAGCATTCGAACCATAAGCGCTTTAAACTGGGCTTCATCGACCAAACTTAGCAGTCGTTTTGAGGGTTGCCCTATCGGTTGTGTTGCTGGGCTCAGGTAGTGATTGATCAGATCGCTCCACGACGGGCGATGTTGTTCAAACCAGTGAATCCGATCCAGAAACGCCGAACTCAGTAGGTGCTCATCCAGTGCTTCGACACCATAGAGCGGAAACAAACCAACCAGCGTTCGAACCCGTAGTTTCTTTACCTCGCCATTGTTGTTTCGAATCTGGTCGTAGAAAAAAGCATCCTCCTTATCCCAAAGCCCCTGTGGCCCTTTGCCCATTTGATTGATGGACCGCTGAATGAACAGAAAATGGTCGAAGAACTTGATGGCCAGGTCGGTGTAGCCTTCGTGGTGCTGGCTAAGTTCCAGTGCAATCCGCATCATGTTGAGCGCAAACATACCCATCCAGCTAGTAGCATCGGCCTGTTCGAGATGTTCTCCGTTGGGTAAACTCGTATCGCGGTCAAAAACGCCAATATTGTCCAGTCCCAGAAAGCCCCCCGCAAAAATGTTGTTGCCCGAATGATCTTTCCGGTTTACCCACCACGTGAAATTGAGCATGAGTTTTTCGAACATTGTCCGCAGAAAGCCTAAATCGGCGTTTTTTTGCCCCTGTTGCTGTTCGATCTGAACAATCCGATAAGCAGCCCAGGCATGCACAGGCGGATTCACATCGCTGAACGTTCCCTCAAACGATGGCAGTTGCCCGTCAGGGTTCATACACCATTCGTTCGTTAGCAGCAGGAGCTGATTTTTGGCAAACTCCGGGTCGATCAGCGCAAACGTGACACTATGGAAAGCCAGATCCCAGGCGGCATACCACGGATACTCCCATTTGTCGGGCATGGCAATAATGTCTTCGTTGATCAGGTGCAGCCAGGTATGGTTCCGTCCGTTCCAGCGTTCGGGTGGGGGCGACGGCTGTCCTGGATCGCCGTTGAGCCAGCGCCAGATGTTGTAATAGTAAAACTGCTTATTCCAGATCATACCACTAAGCGCCAGCCGCTGAATATATTTTTCATTGTCGGTCGCTTTTGCCGGATGAATAGCTGCATAAAACTCGTCGGCTTCCTGTTTGCGCTGTTGTAGGATGTCGTCGAAATCGTTGAAAGGCAACTTGATGTTTTCGGAACGGAGCCTGATCTGAATGGTGGTTGAGCTACCCGCTTCAATCATTCGCTTATACTGAGCAACTGTTTTTGTTCCTTTTTGCTCGGGATTAACGGTTTGTAAACCATGCAGCAGATAATCATTAATACCATCTTTAGGATATGGCGTAGTGTTGTCACTGGCGTAAAGCCGCTCAACATTGGTTTCGTTTTCGCAGAAGAGCCAGTGGGGGCAACCATCGGCGTAGATTACGTATTGCCCCAGATCGGAATGATTGATTTGGACTGAGCCGCCGGGTTGTGCCCTTAGGATTGGCCGTTGCGCGTTTGGGGTATTGTTCCAGCGCCAGGTATTTCGAAACCATAACGTTGGCAACAGATGAATTGGAGCCGCTTCGGGGCCTCGGTTCCAGACCGTAATGCGCATCAGAATATCCTGCGGATCAGCCTTGGCATACTCGACGAACACATCGAAATAACGGTCGTCGTCGAAAATACCCGTATCGAGCAGTTCAAATTCGCCGACCTGCAAGCTCCGTTGGGCGTTTTCGTCAACCAGCTGTTCGTAGGGGAAGGCCCGTTGCGGATATTTATAGAGCAATTTCTGGTAGGAGTGTGTGGGGGTGGCATCCAGGTAGAAATAGACCTCTTTCACATCTTCGCCATGATTGCCTTCCGGGTTCGACAGACCGAAATAGCGTTCTTTCAGCATCGAATCCTGACCGTTCCAGAGTGCCAGCGCCAGGCATAGCTGCTGCTTGTTGTCGCAAAAGCCCGCTATGCCTTCTTCGCCCCAGCGGTAGGCATAGCTGCGGGCCATGCTGTGGGTTGTATAGCTCCAGTGGTCTCCATTGGGGCTATAGTCTTCACGTACGGTGCCCCATTGGCGATCAGAAACGTACGATCCCCACTGCCGCCAGGCCGGATTCTGTAAACGGATTTGTTCTGCAGTCATGCGAAAGGAAGTTCGACTATTGCGCCGAAGAACGCAGTTAGGTTATACCTAAAAAAGCGTTTCCTTTCGTCGTTTGTTTGGCTGTTGGATAAATCTAATCCGGGAGTAGAAAAAAAGACCTGGGTTGTCAGAACCACGGTCGTTTAACCTTAAATGATTTCTTAAGGCCGCTCATCATCAGAAGGGCACCGATGATGCCGAAAATAATGGCCAGAATTGTGATGTGAAGAATAGCGAACAACACCGCCACCACCAGAATAATGACCGATGCTTTGAGTTTCCAGCTAATGCGCTGCCACCAGTTTAGCTCTTTGCGGAGCGGAATTCCCAGACCCTGCCGAATCCGGTTGCCAAGCCGAAGAGGTTTTTGTGACTTCGAGTTGGCATTGGGGCGCGTAACCGACTCTGGCTTGGTGAGGAGCATCGACTGAATGCGCTGCATCCGGTGCTGAACCCGGTTGCCGGGCGTTTCGGTTGGGTTGGCCTCGCGGCTGGCTATAGGACTGGTTTCTGTTTCGGGAACGATTAGTTCGGTTGGAGAAGTATCGGCTGCTAATTCGGCCGAGAATGATTTGGCCTGGGCGGTTGGCTGTTCAATTGGTACTCGGGCGGCTGCCGGATGCGGTGTTCGCTGAAAATAGGCGGTGGGCCGTTGACAGGATGATACAAAAAGACATAACGCAGTAACGAAAAGGACAGCGGTATTTCTCATCAGGTTGTGTTGTACGTTCGGAAATCGCAAATGCAAAAGCTCCCTTAACAACGAACTGGAGAGGGCGGTTGATATGACTGACGAAAAAAAGTCGACAAAATGACGGGTATGAATGCCGAAAACGGAACTAATCAGTATGAACGGTCGGGGCCGTTTCTTTTAGTCTAAATTGCCCGCTGACGCTTATGTATCGATTTCTGGTTTGCTTACTGACGAGTTTGGTTGCCCTCAATGTTGTTTGTGCGCAAACAACCGAACCTGTTTACAATTATGAGGAAGAAAAGGTTGGGGCGTATATTTTGCCTGACCCGCTACTGAATCAGAACGGCAAGCGTGTGACCGACAAAGCTGGCTGGGAGCGTCGTCGGGCCGAGCTACTTCAGCTATTTGCCGAAAATGTGTACGGGCAAACGCCCAAACAGCAAGTCAAACTTCAATTTAAAACGGTTAGTACCGATCCGAATGCATTGAATGGACTAGCGGTTCGGAAGCAGGTAGCGATTTCGTTCGTCGAGTATCCGCAGCTACCGCCCATTGAGGTCTTGCTCTATACGCCAAAGTCGGCGAAAAAAGCAGTTCCGGTTTTTCTGGGTCTGAATTTTTGTGGCAATCACTGTGTAACGATGGAGGCCGATATTCCGCTCTCGACGCAGTGGATGTATAACGCACAAGACGGAACGGCTCTGAACAACCGAGCCACCGAAAAAGCGCGGGGCAGTCAGGCTCGGCGTTGGCCCATCGACATGATTGTGAAACACGGATATGGCGTGGCTACGGCCTATTATGGCGATATTGAACCCGATTATCCGCAGGGCTGGCGTTCTGGTATCCGATCGGTGCTTGGCGATACAACCCGCGCCAACAACTGGGGTGCCATTGGTGCCTGGGCCTGGGGCATGAGCCGTATTGTCGATTATCTGATGACTGATCCGGCGGTCGATCCGAAGCGAATTATTTCGATTGGTCATTCCCGAATCGGGAAAGCAGCTTTATGGGCCGGTGCGCAGGATAAGCGTTTTGCGGCAGTGGTGGCTAATGAAGCAGGAGAAGGCGGTTCGGCACTGGCGCGTCGCTGGTATGGCGAAACTGTTGAGCGAATCAATACCGCTTTTCCGCACTGGTTCTGTGCTAACTACAAAACATTCAATAAGCGTGTGGCCAATTTGCCAGTGGATCAGCATGAGTTGCTGGCTTTGGTAGCGCCCCGTCCGCTCTATGTAGCCAGTGCCGAAGAAGATCGCTGGTCGGACCCCAAAGGGGAGTTTCTAAGCGCCGTTGCCGCCGGACCTGTCTATCGTCTGTATGGAAAAACGGGTATAGGAACAACTACGTTTCCAACTGTCAATCAACCCGTAGGGCATACGGTTCGCTACCATATCCGAACCGGCAAGCACGACGTTACCAACTACGATTGGGAACAATATCTGCAGTTGGCAGATGAATTAGTGAAGTAGCTTTCCGATGAGTCTGCGGGGTAGTTTGTCAGCGATTGAATCGCTGACAAGCAATGGGTTAGTTAGCTTTCTGATGGAAAATCATCAGCGAAATGTCGGTATAGAGTGTCATGTTCTTTGTAACACTTTTGCCAAGGAGCTTTTCGGTTAAGGTATGGTGGTGGGCCGACAGTACCAGCAGATCGACCTGATTGTCTGCCAGATATTGCTCCAGGCTTTTTTCAACGTTATTGCCTTTCAATAGGTTGAAACTAAGGTTAGAAAGCCCGGTTTCTGCTTTTACCCGCTGCTCAAAATTGTTCAGTGCTGTTAGGGCCTCCGCCGATTCTTCTTTGGCAATGTGAATAACCGTAATATGCGCGCTAAATGCCTGGGCAATCTGTGCCAGCTTTTGCAGATTGGCACAATCTCCCGACATATAATCGGTGGCATACACTATGTTGCTAAGCGTTTCCAGTTGCAGGTTTTCGTGGGTGGTTATGACAGGACAGGGCGCTTTTTCGACCACCCATGAGGTATTGGTACCAAAAATTTGCCCTTCCAGCCGGTTTCCCGATCCCTGTGTTCCCATCACAATAAGATCGACATTTTTTTCAGCCACCAGCCGTAGTATTTCGTCGCGTAACTCGTTTTGGGAGCTTATATACTCAGGCTCAGAGAAAGCCACGATACCGGCGTTATCATACAGTTCTTTTAATTCCTGATCAGAATAATTTTTTGCAAACAGCGCGTCCTTATCAAACGATTTAGCCGATCCATAAGCGTTTGAATGAAACGTATGGAATGAGTGAAAAAGAATGAGTTGGGCCTGGAGTTTCTGTGACAGGTTAATAGCAAAATGCAGAGCGTTTTCTGAGTTTTTTGAAAAATCGACCGGAACTAGGATTGTTTTCATGGCTTTAGGATACTCTCCTCGCTTGTGTGGTTAATCTGTCGTAAAATTAGGCGGGAGAATATACGTAGAGATGATTTTGGTCATTCATCGGTATGAGTTATTCTGCTGCTTTTTATGTTAAAACGCGAAAAAGGTTACCAAATTACTTTTCTGCAATCGCGCTTAGAAGTTGTTAGAAGTAGGGCTCGAACCTAGTAGTTACTACGCTTAACGACGGCATCTGTTGCCGTCAAATCGCTAAGCCAAATAACTTCTTTTTCGCTACAAGACGTTTATTTGCCACCTACCTTTGCGATATGACTCCAGAAAACGATCCTCGGCCGTGGTCGGTCGAACACTCTGAATACATCCATCAGCTACCGTGGTTTACGGTTCGTAAAGATGCCATCAAAATGCAGAATGGTGGCGAAATTCCCAATTATTTCATCTTCGAATATCCCGACTGGATTAATGTCGTGGCCATCACAACCGAAGGTCAACTGGTGCTTATTCGCCAGTACCGTCATGGAATTGCTGGTGTACATTATGAACTTTGTGCGGGGGTTGTCGATCCGGGCGAAGATCCACTGGTGGCGGCCCAGCGCGAATTATTGGAAGAAACGGGCTTTGGTGGCGGAAACTGGCAACCGCTGATGACGCTGTCGGCCAATCCGGGCACGCACGCAAACCTGACCCATTCGTTTCTGGCAACGGGAGTTGAACTGAAACAGGGTCAACATCTTGAATCGACGGAAGAAATTACGGTACACGTTGTGTCGAGGGAACGCGCGCTGGAAATAATCGATAATGGCGAAATGATGCAGGCACTTCACATTGCTCCTCTACTGAGGTATTTGTCTGAACCGCCAGGCGGCCCTGCGGGATTTACAGGATTGTAATGGTTAACGTGATTTTACACGATTTTGCTTTCGCTTCTTTGAAGCGCTTTATTCGTGTAAATCATTAAAATCCCGTAAATCCCGGTTCAGACAAGTATCTTTGCCGTCCATTTGTGATAACCGGTTTATCAACTCATACAAACTCAGGTTCTGAAGTGATTATCCCTCTTGCTCACCGTGCCGATCAAACGCAGGAATACTATTTCTCGGTGAAACTGGCCGAAGTCCGTCGCCTGCAGGCGGCTGGCCACGATATTATTAATTTGGGAATTGGAAACCCCGACATGATGCCGTCGGCCAATACCATCGATGCATTGATTCAATCGGCTCAGCAGCCGTCGTCGCATGGGTATCAGCCTTATAAAGGCACTGCTGGTCTTCGTCGGGCCATAGCACAGTTTTATGCCCATACGTATGGTGTTTCGCTAAACTCAGAAACAGAAATATTACCGCTGATTGGCTCCAAAGAAGGGATTACCCATATTTCGCTGACGTTCCTGAACGATGGCGATGGCGTGCTGGTGCCTGAGCTGGGTTATCCGGCCTATCGGGCAGTTAGTCAGATGGTAGGTGCGCAGGTCCGTGAGTATCCGCTGCTCGAACACGGCGGCTGGCAACCCGACTGGAACGCTATGGCCGATCTGCTGACCGATACCACAAAAATTATCTGGCTCAATTATCCGCACATGCCTACGGGCGCACCCGCAACGCGTGAGTTGTTTGAGCGGGCGGTTCGTTTTGCGCATGATCATCGGCTTTTACTGTGCCACGACAATCCGTATAGTCTGATTCTGAATAAGAAATCGCCTATCAGTTTACTGTCGGTCGATGGCGCAAACGAAGTGGCTATTGAGCTGAACTCGATGAGCAAGTCGCACAACATGGCGGGTTGGCGCATCGGCTGGATGGCTGCCGCAAAGGCGTATGTCGATGCCGTTTTAACAATCAAAAGCAACGTCGATTCGGGGCAGTTTAAGCCCTTGATGGATGCGGCTTCGGAAGCATTGACGAATTCCGATGAGTGGCATCGGGAACGAAATGCAGTTTATCAGGGGCGTCTGGATGCCGTTCATGCTTTTCTGAACGCACTGGGCTGTAGCTATACAACGGATCAGGAAGGGCTATTTATCTGGGCAAAACTCCCCGATTCGGTGGAGTCGGCTGAAGCGCTGGTCGACGATCTACTCTACAATAAGCACGTATTTATTGCCCCCGGCTTCATTTTTGGTCCCAAAGGCAATCGTTATATCCGTATTTCACTGTGTATGCCCGAAGAGCGGATCACCGAAGCTGTTGGCCGTCTGAACCAGGATTTTTAGGATTTACCTGACTGACTTTGATTCTTGTATGATTTACTATTATTTGCAACGCAACGATACATATAGTAGACAAATCATTTCCAATGTTTAAAGCAGAATACAGACATTCTGAATTAACTGGTAAGGTAATAGGATGTGCATTTGAGGTTCATAGAGTATTGGGTAATGGATTTCAGGAAGTGATTTATCAACGCGCTTTAGCCATTGAACTAGAAGAGTGTGGCCTTACATTTTCTCGCGAACACGAAATGCCAATTTTTTTCAAAGGCCGACATATTGGTTCTCGTAGAGTTGATTTTTTAGTTGAAGAAATTGTATCTGTTGAACTAAAAGCAATCTCTACTCTTGATGACGATCATTTAGCACAAGCCATCAATTACTTGGAAGCTTACAATCTTGAGATCGGTATGTTGATCAATTTCGGTAGTCCAAGCCTTCAGTTTAAACGGCTGCTGAATAAGAAGTTTAGACCATAATCACCGTTCATTAGCGTATGTACAATTATAGTCAGCCATCTATCGAAATCATTTCTAATAAATCAATAAAATCAAAGTCAGTCAGGTAAATCCTAAAAATCCCGGTTCAGATGACCGTTTCAATCATAGGCATAGGCTTGCTCGGCGGATCGTTCGCGCTGGCCCTGCGCGAAAAATACCCTCGAATGCATTTTGTTGGCGTCGATAAATCTGCCGTAAATGGCCAGTTAGCCCTGGCCAAAGGCATTGTCGATGAGATTTTACCACTAGAAGAAGCCGTGGCCCAGAGCACACTGGTTGTGATGGCGACGCCTGTCAATACCATTATTGACCTGCTGCCCACCGTGCTGGATTTACTACCCGAAGGGGCAACCGTACTTGATTTGGGGTCGACAAAAGGCCTGATCTGCGGTGTGGCCGATGCGCATCCAAAACGTGCCCAGTTTGTGGCGGCTCACCCAATGGCCGGCACCGAAAACTCCGGTCCCGGTGCTGCGTTTAAGGAACTGCTGCCCGGAAAAAACCTCATCATCTGCGACCGCGAAAAAAGCAATCCCGACAGCCTGACACTGGCCGAAAGTCTGTTTCGCGATGCGGGCATGAAGCTCTTCTATATGACGCCACAGGAGCACGATCTGCATCTGGCCTACGTTTCGCACCTAAGCCACATTAGTGCATTTGCGTTGGGACTAACCGTTCTTGAAAAAGAAAAAGACGAGAAAGCCATTTTCGATATGGCCAGCACCGGCTTTAGTTCGACCGTTCGACTGGCAAAAAGTTCTCCGCAGATGTGGGCTCCCATTTTCGATCAGAACCGGGCCAATGTATCGGATGCACTGGCTGCCTACATTGAGTTTCTGCAACAGTTTAAACAGGTAATCGACGACCGGGACATTACTACCTCGCTCGAATTTATGCAGCGTGCTAACGTGATCCGGCGGGTACTGGACGGGATTGAGAAGCGGTAGATGTCATCAGGTTGCGGGTATCAGGAAGGTTCCGCTAATGACAGATAAAGGCATCGTCGAATGGAAGCAAACCGAATCACTTACCTAAATGTATAGAAAACTTAACGGTTGATTTGATACAAAAAGCGTTTCTTTTTGTTTATGGATAGACTACGGGACAAACTGGGTAGTCCTGTTTCGCAACAAACAACCAAAAACGCTTATGCAGGCAACTGAAGCACCAGCAACACAGGCTGGTACAATTACAATTGGTGGTGAGAACGGTTTTACGGTTAATCGGATGGCCTATGGAGCCATGCGGATTACAGGCGATGGCATCTGGGGGCCGCCCAGAGATCATGATGAGGCTATCCGCGTACTGAAACGCACCCTTGATCTAGGGATTAATTTTATCGACACTGCTGATAGCTATGGTCCGCATATTTCAGAAGAACTGATTGCCGAAGCACTTCATCCATATCCAGAAGGGTTAGTCATTGCTACTAAAGGTGGCTTGCTCCGAACGGGCCCAAATCAGTGGCCGGTCGATGCCAGCCGAAAACACCTGGAAGAAGCGCTGGACGGTAGCCTGAAACGACTTAAGCTCGACCAGATTGAGCTATACCAGCTTCATCGCTTCGATCCTAAAGTGCCTTCGGAAGAGTTTCTTGGCTTTTTACAGGAAGCGCAGAAAGCCGGGAAAATAAAACACATTGGCCTTTCCGAAGTGGGTATCGAACAGATTGAGGAAGCAAAGACCTATTTTGATGTTGTTTCGGTACAGAATATGTACAATTTTGGTCAGCAGAAATGGAACGATGTGCTGAAGTACTGCGAACAACACAACATCGCCTTTATTCCGTGGTATCCGTTAAATTCTGGAAACATATCGGCTACCGAAGCGATCAAGAAAGTAGCAGCGCGGCATAATGCTACTGATTATCAGATTGCATTGGCCTGGCTTTTGGCGGCCTCGCCAGTAATGTTGCCTATTGCGGGCACATCGTCTGTTAAACATCTGGAAGAAAACGTTTTGGCTGCTACCATCAAACTGACCGACGAAGACCTACAGGATATGCCTCTGCCAAAGTAGGGGTTTATGGTTGCTCCGCCTACTAGTATGCATCTTATTGAGGCAGCGCAACCATAAACCCATTAACCTAAATTCCTATGACATCCCAAACGAATCTGGACGCCCAGCAGTTGCTGGCTAACACATTACAGCGGTTGCAACAGGGAGCTGAGCACATCAGTCCCGTCGATGAACTGATCAATCAGTGGAGTGATGCACTTGGCGAGGGAAATCTGACGCTCGATACTATTGCTGATGAATTGTATTCGCTAAAACAGGCTCTTACGGAAGGAAAAGCGCCTAAAATTGCCGGATCGTTGCATACCCTGAGCAAGCTAACCAAGCGGGCGGCAAACGAATCGTCGGATGTAGGATTAGTAGGTCAATTGCTGCAACTGGCAGAAGTACTCGATGATTTATCGGCCAGAGTTGCTCAGACTCGCTAGAAAATCAATAAAGGGATGCCCCTACGGCATCCCTTTATTGATTAATGGTTAGCTGCTGATTGGCAACCAGTTAGGCTGCCTGATGCAGGCCTTTAATTTTATCGTAAGCGCCTTTCAGCTCGCTCAGTTGTTTTTGCAAATCTTCTTTAATATATGCCGGAATATGATCTTTGGCAATCGCATCTTCATACGCTTCTACCGCTGCGTTTTCGCCAAACTCCACTGAGCTTAAAATCGCTGATCGATCTTTACCCGTAACGGCCGACTTAATATCGATCCAGGCACGGTGCAATTTACTGGATAGGTCGGTTGAGTCTATATCAGCTACTCCGGTTCCATCAATCCGAACAATATGGTCGGCTAACTGGCTACGGAACTGTTCACTCTGAATGACCATGTGGCGAAACAGCTCATTTAGCTGAGTATCTTCGCTGTCTTTGATGGCATCTTCGTAGCCGTGAATGCGGTCGTTATTGATCTTGACCAGATCGTTGAGGTCGTCAACGATTTCTTTGTTAGTTATCATAACAATTGATTTCGATAGTTAATGAATTACAAGTCAATAACCCTGAGTTCGATCAATTGTTTGTTGGGAAAGCGTAAGAAACTAAGAAAGAGGCCGTTCAGCCTCTTTCTTTTAGTTATAAAATGTCAGCAAATTACAACCGTACAATCTCGGCGCCGATGGCGTTCAGACGGGTGTCAATGTGTTGATAACCCCGGTCGATCTGCTCGATGTTGTCGATGATGCTGGTACCTTTGGCCGACATGGCTGCAATCAGGAGCGCAACGCCTGCCCGAATATCGGGCGACGACATACGGATACCTTTCAATGGAATTTGTCGGTTAAGTCCAACGACTGTAGCCCGGTGTGGATCGCAAAGAATGATTTGTGCGCCCATATCGATCAGTTTATCGACAAAGAACAATCGACTTTCAAACATTTTCTGGTGGATGAGCAGCGTTCCCTGCGCCTGTATGGCCGTAACCAGTACAATGCTTAACAGATCGGGCGTAAAACCAGGCCAGGGCGCATCGGCAACGGTCATCATGCCACCATCGAGGAATGATTCGATCTGGTAGTGGTCCTGAGCCGGAATATAAATGTCGTCGCCCCGATACTCAATCTGAATGCCCAATCGCCGGAACTGGTCCGGAATGATACCCAACTCTGGAATACGACAATTCTTGATCGTAATTTCAGATTGTGTCATGGCAGCCAATCCGATGAACGAACCGATTTCGATCATGTCGGGGAGCATGGTATGTTCAGTACCGTGAAGTTCCGATACGCCCTCAATTGTGAGCAGATTTGACCCCACGCCCGAAATTTTAGCGCCCATGGCATTGAGCATTTTGCTCAGTTGCTGTAGGTATGGCTCACAGGCCGCATTGTAGATGGTCGTAACACCTTCGGCCATAACGGCAGCCATCAGCACATTGGCGGTTCCGGTTACGGAGGCTTCATCGAGCAGCATATACGTGCCACGAAGGTTGCTGGCATCGACCTGATAATAACCGCCGTCGTTGGCATCGTAATTAAACTGAGCTCCTAACTTTTCGAAACCCAGGAAGTGCGTATCGAGCCGCCGACGACCTATTTTGTCGCCACCTGGCCGCGGAATTCGACCTTTTTTGAAGCGGGCCAGCATTGGCCCCAGTAGCATGACCGAGCCGCGCAGCGCAGCCGCCTTGCGTTTATAGGTATCACTTTCCAGATAATCGAGGTTAACATCCGAAGCAACGAACCGATACGAGTTTTCGCCGATTTTCGTAACCCAGACGCCAAGGTCGCCCAATAGATCGATGAGTTGGTTGACGTCGCGGATGTTTGGGATATTATGAATTGTGACGGGTTCTTTGGTCAGCAGAACAGCGCAGAGAATTTGCAGAGCCTCGTTTTTGGCACCCTGCGGAATTAGTTCACCGCTGAGCCTGCGTCCGCCTGTAATTTGAAATGAAGCCATGTGTGAAATGATGAATTATGAATGATAAATGATGAATTATGAATGATTTTACTAGCTGCTCATCATCTATCATTCATAATTCATCATTCATAATTAACCGGCGGTTATCGTCTCCGACGGTCGTTGTTTCGGTTATTATTTGGACGCCCCCCCTGGTTGTTGCCGCCATCGTTGCGGAAATTGCGTTGATTGCCGTTTTGCCGTCCCTGGTTGTTGCGGTTGCCTGATCCGTCGTTGCGGAAGTTCCGCTGACCACCATTTTGCCGCCCCTGGTTGTTGCGGTTGCCCGACCCGTCGTTGCGGTAGTTATTGCCACCAATTCGTTGCGGTTGCGTCTGATCGCCTGTCCGTTCGCGGGGAGTCGACTCAACTAAACCCTGTTCACGAATCAGGTTGATATCGTCGGCCAGTTTTCCGTTCGAAATTTCGAGCAGGCTTTGATAAATTGTTTCGTCTTCTACCGATTCTTTGTTCCAGGTTTGGTAGAATGTGCGCATCAACCGGGTCAGGTATGATACAAATGCCCGTTTTTCGTCTGGATCTTCAATTGAAATAGCCTTTGCTACCAATAAATCGACATTACGGCCAAAGTGTTTAAACTTCAGGTGATGGGTGTTGTAGGGAACCCGCTGGGGTTTTTTGCCTAATGCCTCTTCTGATGGCGGAGGATACGGGCTGTCGACATCCAGTGTGAAGCCTGACATGATATACAGATCGTCCCACAATTTATTATAGTAGTCCTGACCATCCTTCATGTTAGGGTGGATTTGCCGCATCAATTCGACCAGAATATGCGCATAGCGTGTGCGTTTCTCCCGATCTTCAATGTTGACCATGTTGTCAACCAACTTCTGGATACTGCTGCCGTATTCTTTCAATGGCATTTCCGAATTCGTGATAAAGAGAACAAAAGTACGAAGAATGGAGTAAGGGGCAAGGGACAATAATCGGGGGAACATACTGTGTAGAAAGATGCGTTACCTTTGTACGGCATTATTGGCCTCTGCGTCCTTCTTTTCATGCAACTAGTACCCCGTTCTTTTCTGGCTATCTATCGACCCGAACTTATTGATACGTTCCGGCTGAGCGTACCCATCATTATTGCACAACTGGGCGTTGTGCTGATGGGTGTGACTGATAATCTGTTTGTTGGGCGCTTGCTGGGGGCTGTACCTTTAGGGGCTGCCGGACTGGCCAATTCGCTCTCGTTCCTGATGTCGAGTATTGGTGTGGGCGGGCTCACAGTAGTGGCAGCTCTGGTATCGAAGGCACATAGTCAGAAAGATGCTGCGGCTATTAACCGATTATTTCGGGCAGGTTTACGGGTTGCTGGCTTATTTAGTCTGGTTTTTGGTGGTTTGTCGGCATGGCTGGCTTTTGACTTCAGCCTTTTCGGGCAAACGGCCGAAGTAACCCGCCTGGCCCGCGACTTTATGTTAATTGTGAGTATATCGCTGGTGCCGTTATTGGTATTTGTGGCAGCTCGTCAGTTGGCCGATGGGTTGCGGTATCCGCGTGTGGCTATGGCCATAACCTTATCGGCCCTGTTGCTCAATGCTCTTTTCAATTACATTCTGATAGAAGGCGTTGGCCCATTTCCGAAAATGGGGCTGATCGGAGCGGCTACGGCAACTTTGTTTTCCCGGCTATATATGGCAAGTGCGATGTTGGTCTATATCTATCGATCAGCGCATTTTAAGCCTTATCTGCTGAAAACGTTCCGATCGCTACCAGCCGTTGAAGAAGTTAAAACGATTCTGAAACTAGGTATTCCGGGCGGACTTACGTTTTTCTTTGAGGTCGCAACATTTTCGTTGGCAGTCGTAATTGTTGGCTGGCTTGGCGAAGATCAACTGGCTGCTCATCAGATTGCTATCAACATGGCATCTGTAACTTATATGATGGCCACCGGAATTTCGTCGGCGGCTGCTATTCGGGTAAGTGCGGCTGTAGGGAAAGGGAGCCGCGAAGGGGTTTTTCGGGCTGGAACAGCCGCATTTATGTTGTCGATTGGCTTTATGAGCCTGGCGGCTATCTTGTTTTTGTCGGCAAATGAATGGCTTGTTTCGCTCTACATCCGGGATAATCCGGCGGTGATGGACATTGCCGCATCGCTGGTCATTGTGGCCGGATTTTTTCAGCTTTCCGACGGCGTTCAGGTAGTAGCATTAGGGAGTTTGCGGGGGCTTTCCGATGTAAATGTGCCGACTGTCATCACGCTGTTTTCCTACTGGGTTGTAGCATTACCGCTCAGTTATGTGCTGGCTTTTCCGTTTGGACAGGATGCCATTGGAGTCTGGATTGGGTTGTTGTCGGGCTTAAGTATTGCAGCCGTATTGCTCACAACGCGCTTTTTCCGGCGCATCGACCAGATAAGCTATACGCTGCTGGTCGATGCGCCCTCTGGAGTAAGTATCAATTAGGCTAAAATACCAGATTAAACGTACTGCCCTGACCAGGTATTGATGTGGCTGTGAGTTGTCCGCCATGAAGTTGCATAATCTGACGCGATAAGCTCAGTCCAATTCCCGACCCGGTTTTTTTCGTTGTATAGAATGGAATGAATATTTGTTCCAGCGCTTCGGGTTCAATGCCAGGCCCATTGTCCGACACGCTGATAATCACCCGTGGGCCGTCGGTTACGGCTTCGAGCTTAATGGTTGGATTGGGGGTTTCGTCCAGAATTTCTACCGCATTTTTTAATAGGTTGATCAATACCATTTCAATCTGGTCGGCATCGGCACGAATGGCCAGATTAGGCGATACATTATTGGTGAGGATCGTAATCGGATGCTTTTGATTATTGGCCTGGGCAAGCTGAATAACATGACGCAACAGATGGGCTACCGAAACCTCGGCGAAATTAGGCTGAGGTATGGTTGTAAAATGGCGATAAGCATCCACAAACCGCATCACACCGGCTCCCCGTTGTTCAATGGTGTTCAGGGCGTCGCGCAGATCTGTAACAGACGAAGCAAAGAAAGAAGGCGACAATAGCGCCGACATCGCTTTATCGGTAGCGCTGCTGTCGGGTTCAAGAGCCAAACTAGCTTCGGCAATAGGAACAAGATCTGTTTCAACAATATCGCGCATGGTACCGGCCAGCGATACAATGGGCGTAATTGAATTCATGATTTCGTGCCGCAATACTTTGGTCAGGTTTTGCCAGGCATCGAGTTCACGTTGTTGTAACTCCGTACGAATGTTCTGGAGCGATGCCACCGTAACTAAGCGCCCGCGAAGCCGAACGGCGGTGCAGCGAACGGATAACTCACCATCTGTGCCAGTCTGATACGAAACCGGAGTAGGCGAGGTTGACGCCGATTTAAGAACATTGACCAAATCGGCATGGGTAGCGTTGATGTCGCTGAGAGTTCGGAGCCGGTAGGTGCCCAGTAATCGTAACGCCGACTGATTCACCAGTTCGACCTGTCCGGCGGCATCGAAGGTAAGCAATCCTACACTGACATGTTGCACAATTGTGTTGACATAGTGCAGATTAGCTTCTTTCTCAGCCCGAGCTTGCCGGAAGGCATCCAGCACTTCGTTGAACTGATCGTTGAGTTCGTGGAAAGATGGCCCCAGGTTGCTATCGGCCCGAAACGCAACTGCAAAATCAGAATACCGAACCGACTCCAGAAACCGGGTCAGTTTACGGTTTAAACTGGTAACAAATCGGTATAGATTAACGGATAAAACTAAATGAGCAATAAGCAGTGGGAAAAGCAGTATGCCATTGCTTTCCTGAAGATAAAGATAGGTTAGGGCTACGGTTAAGAGAACTATGGCCGTAATGCGCCATCCAATGCCTATTGCAAAACGATCCATGCCTTATGCTATCCAGCTAAACGGATATTCGAGTGTAGGAACTTTGGTCCGCTCAGCAATTCGGCGCAGACGATTGGGTAGAGCCATCACATAATCGCGGGCTCGCTGACCGGCATCATCCAGATCGGTAATGCTCCCAATTTTCCAGTCGGCCAGTAAATCATCCAAAATGTCGATGTAGTCGTAGGTTGTATAAACGCCCAGCCGTTGGGCTGCATCGGAGAAGTGACTGAATGTCTGACCTATTTTGACACCCGTTTCCCGAAGGAAGTGAGCGGGCATCACTATTTTCTTTCGCATCATATCTTCAAATGCCAGCATCATTTCGGTGGGGTCTACTTCAAATATCTGCTTAACAAAAGCTTTATAGGCTTTCGCATGGCGCATTTCGTCTGACGCAATCACACCACAAATTTTAGAAAGCTGCGAGCACCCAGCCTGTTTCGCCAGTGTAGCCGTCCGGCGATGCGAAATATTGGTGGCTAGTTCCTGAAAGGACGTGTATACAAAATTCCGATATGGATCGCGACCGGTTCCAATATCAAAACCATCGGCAATCAGGTACTGCGTTGAAACCTCCATAGCCCGCATATTGACACGGCCAGACAGGTAGAGGAATTTGTTGAGCAGGTCGCCATGTCGATTTTCTTCGGCTGTCCAGCCACGTATCCAGGCTGTCCAGTTCTGGGGGTTATTTTGGTCGACGCCTTCCATGTCCATCAGCCATGATTCGTAGGTTGGCAGTGCTTCTTCAGTTATGGTATCGCCAACCAGCACCGCCACATAGTCGTAAGAAAGTTCACGAACGCTTTCGCGAAGAAATTTTACTTCATCCAGAAAATTTTCCCGTGTAGAATCAGGCAACAGGTCGGTCGGTTGCCAGTTCGTTTCGATGGGTTTAAGGTAATCGCCAATTAAGGCATCTATTTTTTCGCCGACGAAACGCATTACGTCTACACGCGAGGCTGATAGAATCATGTATAAGAAACAAAGAAGATCGATAATCCATTCAATAACCTGCAAGGTACGCGTAAAACAAACGCTAGTTTTGATCTGGCCTCGCTTTTTCTGTTATACCTAAACCAACTGATTGTTATTTTTGGCAAAATAATGCGAGAGGAGCATTGTTCTGTTGAATCTGCGCGATGAAAAAAATTGTTGATTATATACTTAGCTGTATTTATTTGCTCTATTTTGGACTAACCCTGGTGGTTTTTCATGGCCTGCAGGTGATAGCGTTTCATGCATTTGGGAAATCGGCTCACAAGAAAGTAGTCGACTGGATGAACGCATCTATTTCCTATGGCTGGTATCTGACAGGAAGCAGCATACGCTTTCAGCAGGAGGATGAATTGCCAACCGATCGCCCCATTATTTTTATCGCTAATCACCAGAGTATGTTCGATATTTCGCCAATTATCTGGTTCCTGCGCAGGCATACCCCCATTTTTGTCTCAAAAATTGAACTGGCAAAAGGTATTCCAGGGGTATCATATAATCTGCGCCGAAGTGGAGCCGCTCTGATTGACCGGAAAGATCCGAAACAGGCAATTGTTGAGATTGCCCGATTGGGTAAGCATATTCAGCAAACGAAGCATTCTGCGGTTATTTTTCCAGAAGGCACCCGGTCGTCGTCGGGTAAAATGAGGCCGTTTGTGACGGGTGGCGTTTCGACGTTATTGAAACGGGCGCCATCGGCGCTGGTAGTCCCAATAGCTGTTCGGGGAACGGGTCATTTTAATCCTAAAGGAATATTTCCGCTAACATCTTTCTCGCGGATGTCGTGGGTTGTGCTGCCTGCCATTGAACCTGCCGGACAAACTCCGGATGATGTTGTGCGATCTGCCCAAGAGGCTATTGCCCAGGAGCTTGGCGTATCGGATAGCGTTATGAATCAATGAGCAACAAAATTGGGCTACCAGCAACTATTTAATGTCGCTTTTTGGGTTAATGCTGTATATTTACTGCAAACACCACCGTTTGTATGACTCCCGAAAAACGCCTGGACCAAATTGAACCTATACTCGCCGATGTAGCGCAAAAAACCGATCGGCTCATTGAATCGAATGGTCAGATTCTTCAATTAGCTGTTGAAAATAAGGCCGAAATCCAGAAAGTAACGCTGCAGGTCGATAAAACAGCCCGAGGATTGGCTGCTCTGACTCTAACAGTAAATAAACGTTTTGAAGGTGTTGATCGGCGATTCGATCAATTGAGCGCAGATGTAGATCAACGCTTTGATAAGGTTGATGACCGCTTTGGGGGTGTTGACCGACGCTTTGATAAGGTTGATGACCGCTTTGAGGGCGTTGATCGGCGCTTTGATCAATTGAGCGCAGATGTAGATCAACGATTCGATAAGGTTGATGACCGTTTTGAGGGCGTTGACCGACGATTCGATCAATTGAGCGCAGATGTAGATCAACGATTCGATAAGGTTGATGACCGTTTTGAGGGCGTTGACCGACGCTTTGATAAGGTTGATGACCGCTTTGAGGGCGTTGATCGGCGCTTTGATCAATTGAGCGCAGATGTAGATCAACGATTCGAAAATGTCGACCTTCGTTTTGATCAGTTGAGTACCGATGTCGACCAACGATTTAGCCAATTAAGGACAGAGGTAAATCAACGTTTTGCTCAGGTTGACCAGCGATTTGATCAATTGACGTCTGATGTTAATCAGCGATTTGAACATCAGGATGCGAATATTCAGGAATTAAAGTCAAGTATTGTTGATCTCCATACAGGGCAGTCCCGTATTGAAGAAAATCAGCAGCGACTTGAAGAGAACCAGCAGCAACTGATAGAATTCCTACGCGAGCGCCTAGGGTAAACACCGAACGCCCCGCCTGAGTAATTCAGGCGGGGCGTTCGGCTAAATAAGATATCTATCTATAAACCAAATTTCTCCAGACGCCGGTACAGTGCTTGTCGGGAAACCCCTAGTTCACGCGCTACATCTGTGATACTGCCACGATGTTTTTGCATAGCCTGTTGAATCAGATGCCGCTCCATATCTTCTAACTGCATTGTTTCGTTAACGGGCGTTGTCGTAAAGGAATCTTTACGGAATACAAAATTGTCTGGCTCCAGAACGTTGCTTTGAGTTAGTTCGGGACGGGCAAGAATAACGGCCCGTTCAACAGCATGCTGCAACTCACGAACATTGCCGGGCCAGCGATATTGCTTCATTTCGGCCAGAAGTGCCGGACTTAGTCCCGTTACCGAACGATTATACTGTTTGGCATATTTCTTTAGAAAAAACTCAGCTAATTGCCCAATATCGCCTGGGCGATCGCGCAGAGGAGGCAAGTGAAGTTCAATAGTGTTGATCCGATACAGTAAATCCTGCCGAAATTGCCGCTCTGCGACCCGCTGATTCAGGTCGGCATTGGTAGCACAAACAAGTCGAACATCGATGGGGCGCGCTTTGTTGGAGCCAACCCGGGTTACCTGTCGTTGTTGAAGTACCGTTAACAACCGGGCTTGTTGCGAAGCACTTAGGTTCCCAATTTCATCAAGAAAAACCGTACCGCCGTTCGCTTCTTCAAATCGCCCGGCCCGGTCATCGCGAGCATCCGTAAAAGCGCCCTTTACATGACCAAATAGTTCGCTTTCGAACAAACTTTCGGTTAGGGCGCCCACATCGACACTTACAAATGGCTTGTCGCGCCGATCCGATTGTTCATGAATAGCACGGGCAATCAGGTCTTTACCCGTACCATTTTCGCCAAGAATCAGAACATTGGCATCAGTTGGAGCAACCCGTTCAACCGTTTCCAGTACCGGGCGCATGGCCGAACCAATAATGGATGTATGTTTTCCATTTACTTTACCCGGCTGTTTTTCTTTTGGACTTGACTCTTCGGCTTCCTTGTCTTGTTTTTTCCCTTCGACAGCGCCCCGAATCGTTTCCAGAAACTTATCGTTTTGCCACGGTTTCAGCACAAAATCGACAGCCCCTGCTTTGATGGCCCGAACCGCCATTTCAACATCGCCATAAGCTGTGAATAAAATAACCCGGGCACTAGGATCAATATCCAGAATACGGTCGAGCCAGGCAAATCCCTCTCGGCCACTGCTAACATCTCGCTGGAAATTCATGTCGAGAACAATAGCGTCGTAGCGGTTATTGTTGAGCAGAAAAGGTAGCTTTTCAGGATTTTTTTCGATGTCTACAGCACCAAAATGCCGTTTTAGCAGCAGTCGGGCAGCCAACAGCACATCGGGATCATCGTCGACGAGTAGGAGTTTAGCATCTTGCATATACCAAAGATAAAAGAGTCTGGCGATTTGTTGCACGTAGGGGCCATTTCGACCACGAATTACGGTTTTCTTATGTACTTTCGCCGTTAAAAGTCGTTAAGCGGTCATTTATTATCATTAGATGGTCATTATTATGGGCCGTCGGTACAGCCATTTGTTGAGCATTGCCTTTGGCTGCTTAAACAGGGTTACTCAACCAATGAGTAGTTAACCGCTCTAGCGACCGTAATCGTTGTTAATCAATGATAGATCAGTACTCCCCTCTCGATGATCGCTGGTTTTATGCACTTGTATTTGCTGGCGTATTTCTGAATGCAACTGGTTTGTTTCCGCCAATTCTTGAACCTGATGGGGCACTCTATGCCTGCATTGCCAAAACGATGGCACAAACCGGCGACTTCGTGAATCTCTATGCCGTTGGTCGCGACTGGCTCGATAAACCCCACTTCCCCTTTTGGGTATCGGCGGGTAGCTATCTCCTATTTGGGATTAATACGTTTGCCTACAAGTTTCCTGCCTTATTGTTTTTTCTGGGCAGCGTTATCTATACCTACCGCTTTGCCCGTCTGACCTACTCAAAGCTAACGGCGCAAGTGGCTGCATTGGTGTTGCTGACAGCGTTTCATGGTGTTTTGTCAAATAGTGATGTGAGAGCCGAGCCTTATCTGATCATGCTCATTATTGGCCCGGTTTATCACTTCTACCACGTCTTTCGGGGAGGGAAATTCTACCATTTAGTGCTTGGGGCATTGCTAACGGGCTGTGCGCTGATGACCAAAGGGCTGTTTGTTATTGTTCCTATTGGGGCTGGCTTAGGACTTCACTGGCTGCTGACCGGTAATTGGAAGGAGTTGCTGAAGTTTCGCTGGTATTTTGCCGTGATACTGTCGTTTGCTTTCACATTGCCCGAAATTTATTGCCTCTATGAACAATTCGATCTGCACCCCGAGAAAGTTATTTTCGACAACACAGGCGTGTCGGGTATCCGATTCTTTTTCTGGGATAGTCAGTTCGGGCGATTTTTCAACACGGGGCCAATTAAAGGCGCGGGCGACAAGTTTTTCTTTGTTCATACGCTGCTTTGGGCTTTTTTACCCTGGTCGCTGCCGCTATACGTAAGCGTAGGCAAAGCATTGGTCGCAATAGTAAAGCGTAACCATTTTCTGCCCGAATATATATCGCTCGGCTCGGGGCTGGCAACATTTGTGTTGTTTTCGCTGTCGGGTTTTCAACTGCCGCACTACATGAATATTGTTTTTCCATTTTTTGCGGTGTTGACAGCCCATTATCTCGTAACAATCAGTGAGAAAAGTTTGCGTCAATGGACAATTGCGCAGTCAGTTATTGGAGGACTGCTGGTTGTGTTGATTGTGGCTGTTCTGGTGATTGTTCAACCTGTCCATTTGGGTATGGCAGTGAGCTGGGTTATGCTTATCGTATTTGCTACAATCAGCTTGTTTCGGCAAAACACATTACTATCTCTGATGGGGCGAATGGTTGGGGCGATGCTGCTGCTGGCGGGTGTATTGAATCTGTTTCTTTATCCAACATTCATGAACTACGAAGCTGGCCTTGCAGCCGCTCGTTTTGTGAATGAACAACCGCAACGGGTTAACCGACCAACGGCACTCTATGGCTCAACAACTTTCGGAGAAAGTTCGTGGTCCTATGAGTTCTATGTGAAAGGCCCAACTCAGTATATCCGATCTGATTCGGTTTTGCGGCAACTGAGTAGCCAGCGGCCAATACAGATTTTTACTACAACCGTTTATGCCGATTCGCTGGTTAATCGTGGTTTTGCCGTTCGGTCTCTGGCGGCTTTCCCTTATTTCCATATCAGTCAGCTTACATACGATTTTTTGAATTACAATACCCGTTCCAAAACGCTGAAACCGTATGTATTGCTTGAGCTGGACGGGAAAATAAAGTGATTTTGAAAGCGGACAAAAAGCTGTCCGAAAGCGGACAGCTTTTATGAATAATATTTAATCATATGGCTGATAATCAGTATATTTTATTTGTTGGCACGACTATTGGCCCAACAGAGGTAGCGCACAAGCTTGTCATTTTTTTTTCTTAATGTGCAAATTGAATACTTACAATGGATCGCGCCTTACCTAAACGATTTTGGACAACACAACGCATTGCTGTTTTTTCTGGTGGTGCACTAGTAATGGGTCTTTTAGCTTACACATTCCTGTTTGCTGACCGGCGGTCGAAACTGAATGTTGAGAAAGATAAAATAACTATTTCAGACGTTACTACCGGACCTTTCGAAGATTTTATTGCCGTTACGGGCGTAGTGCAACCCCTGAAAACCATTCGCCTTGATGCTATTGAAGGTGGTTATGTGACGCAGAAACTGGTTGAAGGGGGGAACATGGTTCATAAAGGTGATGTATTGTTAAAACTTGAAAATCAGAGCCTGAAACTAAGCTTCCTTCAATCGGAAACGGAAGCGAACCGACTCGTCAATGATCTGCAAAATACTCGTCAGCGTCTGCAAATCGAGCGATTTACACTCCGCAAAACACTAGCCGATCTCGATGCTCAAATCGAACAGGCTAAAGATTCTTATGACCGGCAGGCCAAATTGTATAAAGACAAGGTCGTGTCGGAAGAGGATTATCTGAAAGCCAAACGGGCCTACGAACGGCTGACTGCTCAGCGTGTGATTGAGATAGAAACGCAGAAGTATCAGGAGGAAAATGCGAAGATGCAAATCAAACAACTTGAAGGTACCTTGCAACGTACGCAGAAAAATGTCTCTCTTTGGCAACAGACACTCGATAATCTGGTGGTGAAAGCGCCCGTGTCGGGCCAGTTGTCGAGTATCGATGTAGAAGTTGGGTCGAATATCAACCGGGGACAGAACATTGGTCAGATCGACGATCTGGATGGGTTTAAAATGCGGGTTGGTATCGACGAACACTACATTAGCCGTGTATTTTCGGGTTTGAAAGGTAGTTTTGAGTTTAACGGTAAAGCCAATGAACTCGAAATCAGCCGGGTTTATCCTGAGGTGAAAAATGGCCGTTTCGAAGTTGATATGATATTTCCAAAAGGAGCGCCCGAAGGTATTAAACGCGGGCAGTCGTCGCCAATTCAATTGGAATTGGGCAAGGCTGCTAAAGCTACCCTGCTTCCGGTTGGCGGATTCTTCTCCGATACGGGTGGCAACTGGGTATACGTAGTCGATAAATCGGGCAACCGTGCTGTGAAACGCCCCATTACGCTGGGTCGTAAGAATCCAGAATATTATGAAGTGTTAAGCGGCCTTGAACCAGGTGAACAAGTCATTACAAGTTCTTACGAAAATTTTGGCGATAACGAAGTCCTTGAATTTTAATTTTTCGACAGGATTTACAGGATTTATAACCTCTCTCTAATCCTGTAAATCTTGTTAATCCTGTCAGAAAACTATGATCCAAACAGTTAACCTTCAGAAGCTCTTCTCGACCGAAGAAGTAGAAACCACCGCCCTTAACGGCATTAACATGGAAGTTAAAGATGGCGAATTTGTCGCTATCATGGGCCCTTCGGGTTGTGGTAAATCCACGCTGCTCAATATTTTGGGCTTGCTGGATAACCCTAGCGAAGGAGAATATAATTTCTATGGCACACCCGTAGCCCGGATGACTGAGCGCCAGCGGGCTCAATTACGAAAAGGGTCAATAGGCTTCGTATTCCAGAGCTTTAACCTGATCGACGAGCTGACCGTGTATGAAAACGTTGAGTTACCGCTGTTGTATCTGAAAACTCCCGCCGATGAGCGTAAAAAGCGTGTAGAAGAAGCTTTGGAGCGGATGAGCATCATGCACCGCCGGAATCACTTCCCACAACAACTCTCTGGTGGTCAGCAACAACGGACAGCCATTGCCCGGGCAGTTGTTGCCAAACCCAAGCTAATTCTGGCCGATGAACCGACGGGTAACCTCGACTCGAAGAATGGTGAAGAGGTGATGAAACTACTGGGCGAACTGAACGATGAGGGAACCACCATCATCATGGTGACGCACTCACCCTACGATGCCGGTTTTGCCCATCGTATCGTTAATCTGTTCGATGGTAAAGTTGTAACCGAGAATTTTCACGTATAATCAGAACCGGGATTTACAGGATTTTGTCAGTTGCTTCTTTGAAGCGAATTGATCCTGCAAATCGTTTAAATCCTGTAAATCCCGCCGGGTCGCCGGTGCGGTTCTGCCTTTCCTTATGTTCCGCAACTACATTAAAATCGCCATCCGGAGTTTGTTGAAACACAAGCTCTATTCATCAATCAATGTGTTTGGTCTGGCACTGGGCATGGCTTGTAGCTTGCTAATTGGTCTTTGGGTTAAGAACGAACTAGACTATGACCGGTTTTTGCCCAATGCCGACCGAATTTGTTTTGTGCGCGTAAATTTTCCATTCAATGGCGAAACCATTACTAATTTCCCCACGCCAGGTCCGCTTCAGGAAGCGATCTCACAACACATTCCGGAGGTAGCGGCTGCTACCAAAGTAAACTGGGGTTTTGATGCGCTGATTAAGGTTGGAGAAAAAGCGGCTAAAGAAAACGGGCGTTATGCTACGGCAGATTTCTTTGGCGTTTTCGATCTGCCTTCCATAGCCGGAAATCCGAAAGCGGCACTGGCACAAACTAACCAGATCGTCATTACAAGAAAAGTAGCCGAAAAATACTTTCCTAACGGACAGGCTCTCGGAAAAACACTCCAGCTCGACAACAACAAGTTTTATGTGGTTGGGGCTGTACTGGAAAATCTCCCCTACAACTCCTCGCTCCAGTTCGACTGGCTCGTCAACTGGAAAGTATATGAACAGGACTGGATGAAAACCTGGGGCAATAACTCTTTCCAGACCTTTGTACGGCTAAAGCCCCACACCACACTGCCACAGGCTGAGAAAGCTATGGCGGTTCTGTATCCACGCTATGGTGGAAAGAATTTTGAAACGGGCAGACCGACCTTACAGCCCATCACCGACTTTCATTTATACTCAGAGTATAAAAATGGCAAAGCCGTTGGCGGACGAATCGAATATGTTCGGATTTTCGCGATTGTTGCTTTGTTTATCCTGCTGGTTGCCTGTATCAATTTCATGAATCTGGCCACGGCCCGGTCGGCTATGCGAGCGAAAGAAGTTGGCGTTCGTAAAGTGGTTGGCGCATTGCGGTCGTCGCTAATCGGACAATTTTTGAGCGAAGCTATACTGACTAGTTTACTGGCTATCGGTCTGGCTTTATTGTTAGTCTGGGGGTTATTGTCTAGGTTCAATACGCTATTCAGTACCCATTTGGTCCTTAATCTGACAGACCCATCTCTTTGGGCTATCCTGGCTATTCTGGTGCTCATTACTGGTTTTGTGTCTGGCAGTTACCCTGCCCTTTTCCTGTCGTCGCTACAACCCATTAAGATCCTGAAAGGGCGTCTGCAATTTGGTTCTGGCCCCGCGCTTTTCCGGCGGACTTTAGTCGTATTTCAATTTTCGTTGTCGATTTTTCTAATTGTAGGTATGCTGACCGTTGGGCGGCAGATGAGTTATCTACGAACCAAGAACCTTGGTCTCGATCGAGAAAACGTGCTTTACGTACCGCTGGAGGGCGAAATTGCTCAGGCCACTAAAGTGGAAGCATTTCGGCAGGAAGTCATGCGGAAACCTTCGATCGTGTCGGCTACTACAGCTATGTCGTTGCCAGTCAATGTACAAAGCTCGTCGGGCGATCTGGACTGGACCGGAAAAGATCCGAAACTACAAACCAACGTGTCGTGTATGTTTGTTGGGGGCGATTTTACGCGGACAATGAACATCAAGCTGCTCGATGGCCGCGATTTCAGAACTGATAGCCCGGCCGATTCAACTAATTATCTGATCAACGAAGCGGCTGCCAAACTGATGGGCATGAAAGATCCGGTTGGTAAAGAGGTGAAATTCTGGCCAGGTAAAGGGCACATCATCGGGCTGATGAAAGATTTCCACATCAACTCATTACACGATCCGATCAAACCACTTATTCTTTGTTTCGATACCCGCAATACGAGCTATCTGCTGGTGAAAACCCGCGCTGGCCAAACCCAGCAGGCCATTACTGATCTGGAACAGATTACGAAGGATTTCAACCCGAACTATCCATTCGACTATCATTTTGTGGATGAAGAATATGAAAGCCTGTATCGGAGTGAGCAGCAGGTATATTCGCTGGTTAACTACTTTGGCCTGCTGGCTATTCTGATTTCGTGTTTAGGCTTGTTCGGGCTGGCGGCTTTTATGGCCGAACAACGCACCAAAGAAATTGGCGTTCGGAAAGTGCTGGGTGCGTCGGTGTTTAGCCTTGTGGGTATGCTGTCGCAGGATTTCCTGAAACTGGTCATCATTGCATTGGTACTATCCGCTCCATTAGCATGGTGGGCGTTGCACCAATGGCTGGAGACGTTTGCTTATAAGACAGAGTTGAGCTGGTGGCTTTTCGGTCTGGCAGGAGGACTGGCTATTCTGATTGCGTTCCTGACCGTAAGCTATCAAAGTATTAAAGCCGCACTCATGAATCCCGTAATGAGCTTGCGGAGTGAGTAAGTCTGCACCGTGATTTACAGGATTTAAACGATTTGCAGGATTTTTCAGGCGCTTCTTTGACGCGAGTTGATCCTGTAAATCGTTTAAATCATATAAATCCAGGTCAGATGAACGCATTCAGGTCTAGTTGCAGGATTTCGGAGAATGACGACTCGGTGGTTAGGCCGCCGTCGCCGAAACGATAACGATACCATTGGTGAGTTTTGTAATTATAGACAAAACCTTCGCGGATGCCGTATAAGTCACGGTCGATAAGCTCGATGACTTTTTGAATATCCCCTTTTTGTCCATTTGTCTTACATATTTCAATTATGATTGGGGTTTCATCAGTTATATTATTTACCAGTAACAAATCAGGAACAGGGCTTGCCTTTGTATCATCCAGCATGGTTTCGGGTAGTGGCTCTAACTGAATTGTTTTTTTATGATGATAAAGGATGCCCAATTCAATAGTGAGCCTGGATATGACCCGCTGGTGGTCGGCGGGTGCCCAAACGCCCCGATCTTCCTGAACAAGCGAGGGTGGGGTTAAAGCATGAAAATACATAATGTAATGGTTTTAACCAAATCTACTAAAAAGTGTCATGCTTCGCAACTACCTGAAAATAGCCTTCCGAATGCTCTGGAAAAACCGCACTCATACACTAATCAATGTAGTGGGTTTGTCGGTTGCGTTTGGTACAGGAATACTTCTTTTTCTGACCGCTTCCTTCGAATTATCGTACGATAAGTTCCATGCCGATGCCGACCGGATTTTTCGGATCTATTTCCTGTCGTCGAACCGCGACGGTTCGCCCGATAAGGGAGCAACGATGCCTTATCCAATTTCTCCTGTTCTGAAAGCCGAATTTCCGGAAATTGAAGGCGTCACACGCTGGTTCGATAGGGGGGCCAGTGTACGGTGGAACAATAAGACCTACCAGAAAGATGTGCGTATGGCCGATGGCGATTTTCTGACCATGTTTTCGTTTCCGATGCTGAAAGGGAACCCCAAAACCGCCATGAACAGCCTGAGTGACATTGTGATCAGCGAACGCATGGCCCATGATATTTTTGGGAAAGAAGACCCCGTTGGCAAATCACTTGAGCTTCGGCTGAACGGTGCCTGGAAAACATTTAATGTAACAGGCGTAGCCAGTAATCCGCCCAAAAATTCGTCGTTTGAGTACGATGCACTCATTAGCAGTCAGAATGCGGGTGATTATCAGGAATTTAAAGACCGATGGGATCATGGCAACCACGATGTATATATCAAGCTGAAGCCGGGTGTGGACCCGCAAACACTACAGCGTCGTACGCAGGCGATGATGGACAAGTATTTTGCCAGCGATATAAAAGATCGGCAGGAGCAGGGTTATCCGAAAAATGAACTCGGTTTTCAGCGTAGCCTGATGTTGCAACCGCTCTTAAACGTTCATTTCGATACTGAAACCACACATGGGCTCGGCATCAGCCAAACATATGTGTTTACGCTGATGCTGGTCGGGTTCTTTATTCTGGCCATTGCCTGTATCAATTTCATTAACCTGACAATTGCGCAATCGCTTACGCGGGCCCGGGAAGTGGGTGTTCGTAAGTCCCTGGGGGCGCAGCGGGGGCAGTTGTTCCGGCAAATCTGGGGCGAAACCATTTTGCTATGCCTGGGAGCCTTGCTCATTGGTCTGGGCATGGCCTACGTTGCACTGCCTGTGTTTAACCGCATGTTCCGGAGCAGCCTAACGCTTACCGATTTTCTGACACCAACTGTATTGCTGGCAACCGCAATTGGTTTCCTGATCGTTACGCTGGTGGCGGGTGGTTATCCGTCGTGGTTTGTTACTCGGTTCAATGCCGTTGAGGTTCTGAAAGGCAAAGTGAAAGTGAGCCGTCCGGGTTTTCTGCGCAACTCGCTGATCGTTACGCAATTTACCATTGCCTGCCTGTTAATTGTTTGTACGGTAATTGTTCGTCAGCAAATTGGCTATCTGCAAAACCGGCCAATGGGGCTCGACAAGGAACAGGTTGTCAGTATTCCGGTCGGTGGCGAACTAAACGGAAGCGAGGCTCTGAAAACCATGCGCGATCGGCTGGCCAATCAGCCTACCGTAATTGCCGTTTCAGGAACGGGCGTCAACATCGGTTCTGGGCTGGATGGTAATTCGTCGCGAATGATGTTTGGGTTTCTTTATGGGAAACGCGACATTACCTGCGACTGGCTTCGGGTCGATACCGATTACCTGAAAACGCTGGGTATAAAACTGCTTCAGGGGCGCGATTTCAATGCCAGTTTCGGTACCGACTCAACAAATGCCATCTTGATTACCCAAACGATGGCAAAACGGTTGGGTGAAGCAAACCCGATAGGCAAATTTATTAAACCCGACGATAAAGAGTATCAGATTGTGGGCGTTGTGTCTGATTTCAATCTGTATTCGCTGCATCAGGAAATTAAACCAATTGTGCTGCAAATGCAGTCAAAATGGCCCATCAATTACATTCTTGTTCGGGTAAATCCCCAGAATCTGAACGGAGCGATGGAAACCATTAAAGCAGCCTGGAAAACGATAGCGCCGAAGCAGGAATTTATGGGTTCGTTTCTGGACGAAAACACCGAACGCTGGTATAAGCGCGAACAGCGGCTGTCGAACATTTTTTCGTCGGCTGCCGGAATTGCTGTTGTATTGTCGTGTATGGGTCTGTTTGCGATAGCCTTACTAACCATTCAGCAACGGACCAAAGAAATCGGCGTTCGCAAAGTGCTGGGTGCTTCGGTATTCAGCATTGTAAGCCTACTCTCAAAAGATTTTCTTAAACTCGTTTTGGCTGCAATCGTGATCGCTTCGCCCATTGCGTGGTATGCAATGGATAAGTGGTTGTCCGATTTTGCTTACAAAATCGATATTCAGTGGTGGGTATTTGTGATTGCGGGTATGTTAGCCATTGCGATTGCCTTAATCACGGTTAGTTTTCAAAGTATTCGGGCCGCGTTGATGAACCCCGTAAAATCACTTCGGTCTGAGTAAAAACAGCCCCCTAACCCCCAAAGGGGGCCTTTAACCGAGTCACAACTCCCCCTTCGGGGGCAGGGGGGCTGTTATGTTCACAAACTACCTCAAAATCGCCTGGCGGAACCTGCTGCGACAGACAGGTTTTTCGCTCATCAACATTGTCGGTCTGACGGTTGGATTGACCTGTTGTTTTCTGATTCTGTTGTTCGTTCGTCACGAACTCAGCTATGATACATTTCAGCAGAAGTTCGACCGGATTTACCGTATAACGTATCTGCCTAAGTTTGCGGGGCTTGAACAACCGCTGGCGCTGACACCTCCGCCGGTTTCTCCGCTGCTTCGGGCAAATTTTTCGGAGATCGAAACGTCGGCACGAGTGTTTCAATCGCCGGCCACGGTTGAAGTGGTGGGGCGGGGACGTCCCATCAAATATGATGAGGAGCGGTTTTTCTTCGCCGATTCGAGTTTGTTGGCTATTTTTTCCTTTCGTTTTCTTCAGGGCGACCCGCATAAAGCACTAAACGATAAGTTTACGGTTATCATTACCGACAAAGTCGCTCATAAATACTTTGGCAATCAGAATCCAATTGGGAAAACGATGCTTTATGAAGGGCAACATCCGTTGACGGTAACCGGCGTTGTTGAGGAGTTTCCCGATAATTCGCATATCCGTATCGATCTGCTGGCTAACTACGAAACCATGTTTGCCACTGAGAGCGAAAGCGCTCGTCAGAATCTGCCACAAAACTGGATCATCTCGCATGGCTATACGTATGTGTTGCTGCGCCCCGGAAAGTTGCCCGAAACAGTTAATGCCCGTTTCCCGCAATTTTTGCTGACACATGCCAATAAGCAATTTGCCAAAGACATTGTCTATAAACTGGAGCCAATGGGCAACTTTCATTTGCGTTCCGATGCGCAGGAGGGCCCTGAGCCAAACGGCAGCATTACCTATCTCTATGTCTTTATTGGTATTGCGCTGATGACGCTGTTGATAGCCTGCATCAATTTTGTGAATCTGTCAACAGCCAGGTCGCTCAAACGGGCTAAAGAAGTCGGAATTCGGAAAGTACTGGGCAGCGAGAAACAACAACTTATGGCGCAGTTTCTGGGCGAGTCGATGTTACTAAGTGTAATTGCCCTGAGCTTGTCGTTTGTGCTGATTGGGGCATTACTACCGGTTCTGAACGATCTGACAGGCAAGCACATTACGGTCCGCTATTTTCTGTCGGATGGCTGGCTGATTCTATTCTTTGTTGGAGTAGCCATGCTGACGGGGTTGCTGTCGGGGAGTTATCCGGCCTTTTTCGTGTCGCGGTTTCAGCCAATTGCTACCCTGAAAGGGAGTTTTGTAAGCGGGAAAGCTAAAGGCGGAATGGTTCGGCAACTGCTGTTGGGCGTGCAGTTTGTGGCATCCATTGCACTAATTATTGGTACACTGGTATCGTTTCTGCAGTTGCGCTATATGCAGAATCAGCCAATGGGATTCGACAAAGAATTTATCATTACGGCCAATACGCTCAATGCAAAAATTACCAACGTCTTTGCCGATCGGAGCGATAGTACCTACCAGCGGTTGCGGACATTTCGGGATATCCTGTTAAAAAATCCGCACATTCGGACCGTAACACTTTCGAACCGACAGATGGTGGCCGGTGCTATTCGGCGTAATGTGGTGCCAGAAGGCCACCAGCCCGACGAAAATCTGTTTATTGGCACCGTTGCCGTCGATCATAACTTTGCCAAAACGTACGGCTTGAAATTGGTAGCAGGGCGCGACTTTTCGGAGGCCTACCCGACCGACAAAACAGACGCCTTTCTGATCAACGAAACGGGCGTAAACCAGTTTGGCTGGAAATCGCCCGCTCAGGCTATTGGGAAAACGGTCAATCTGGAAGGCAGGCAGGGAAAAATTGTTGGGGTGCTGAAAGATTTTCATAACCAGTCGCTCCAGGCACCTATCGAAAGTTTACTGCTAACAGTCGATCAACCGATGTTAAGTATTTTTTCAATCAAACTTGGAGCAGAAAACAAAGCCGAAACCATTGCGGCCATTCGGCAGGAATGGGACCACTTTTTTCCCGAAAAGGGCTTTGCTTTTGACTTCCTCGATCAACGATTGGCGCAGCTTTATGAGCGGGAATTACGGTTGAGCAAGCTTATCGGCTACTTTGCCGGGTTAGCAATTCTGATTTCGTGTTTAGGCTTATACGGGCTGGTTTCGCTCGTTACGCAGCAGAAGACCAAAGAAATTGGTATCCGAAAAGTGCTGGGTGCATCGGTTCCTGACATTGTTCAGCTACTTTCCAGAGACTTTGTAATTCTGGTACTGATTGCGCTATTTATCGCGTCGCCCATTGCGTGGTGGGCCATGAACAAATGGCTTGCCGATTTTGCGTACCGGATCGAACTCTCCTGGTGGATGTTTGCCTTGTCGGGCTTGCTAGCCTTGTCGGTTACGGTATTAACCGTTAGTTTTCAGAGTATTAAAGCTGCGTTGGTAAATCCGGTTAGTTCCCTGCGGTCGGAATAAATGGCAGGGATGGCGGGGCTTGCTGGACAATCTCCGTTATTCCCCGCTCTCCCCACGCGAAGCACCCCGCACAATTTTGTCCACTGCCGTACGTTCCTGTCCGAAATCGGACATTTTGTAATGATATGTTTATTTAATCGTCTGTTAATCAGTGGTTAGTTAGCTTGGCATGAAACTGGCTAAACCATTTATGGATCACTATGCCTATTCTAATTTAAGACACAGCCACTGCCAGTATATGAAAACGCTACTTTCTCTTTTGTTCCTTGCAATCGGCTTTAGCGCAGTGGCGCAACAGTCGTCGTTTAGCAAAGAAGTGACGACTGACGGTCAGCAACTTCGAATTCGGGTAGATGCCGAACAATCGGGTCAGTCTATGCATTACAATCAGACGTTCGATGTGTCGGAGATGGATGCCCGAGCGGTGAAAGCATTGGAAAATCGTATTCTTGATTCGCTGGATCAGGAATTTGAAGGACGTTATGCCGGGTTGTTCAACGGGCGAAAGCGCGAAGAAAAATTCCGGAAAAAGCAATGGGCCGACGAATCGGTAGCTGTTGCCAGTGTGAAGGCCGATATGGATCCCGTTCGCTACGAAGTAATGGAGTCAAAAGCATCGAAAGAAGTGACGACCTATGATGTGGCACCATCGTCGGTGATTCATCGGGAAGATAAAGAAAACGGGCGGCTGTGGATGCAGTATGTTTTCAAAAAAGATGGCGACGAACTGATATTTGAACGGACAGCCAACGTACTTGGCAAAAGCGAGAGTGAAAAGAAAGCCATCATAAAAGAAACGGAGCGTAGACTGGGCATCAAATCAGTCGCTCAATAATTGATACTTCTGATAGTGGGAACGTGGAGCCAGTTTTATTCTGACTCCACGTTTTTGCGTTAGAAGCGTTTCGTTGCGTTAGCAGAGTTTTTTTAACTGCTTAAAGAACCCGCAACGCTTTTAGGCCTTAACCGAAAGTTCTAACTTTTTATCCCGCAAAAGCAGCGTTAATGAATTCGGCTACGTCTTTTCGGTCAGAATAAAAAGCAACGGACGTGGGGTAGAATCCAACGTACCTCTGTGCCACGCCCGTTGCCCTACGCCCCTACCACAATGCTACGCAACTACGTCAAAATCGCCCTCCGAAACCTGTCGAAGAACAAGGTTTACTCATTTATCAATATCCTTGGCCTTGCTGTTGGTATGGCCGTAGCCATGCTCATTGGCTTATGGATTTACGATGAATTGTCGTATAATAAATTCCATAAAAGTTACGACCGCATTGCGCAATTGTTCATCAACCAGACCTTCAACGGATCAACGGGAACCAGTCCGGCAGTGTCGATACCATCGGCTACCGAAATCAAAACGAACTATGCATCTGACTTCAAATACGCATCGCTGGCATCGTGGAGCTACGGACATTTACTGATGAACGGCGAAAAACGGATCAATAAAGAAGGCATGTATGTGGAGCCTGTTTTTCCACAGATGTTGTCGCTTACTATGCTGAAAGGCGATTATGCTACTGCATTGAAAGAACCTGCATCGATTCTGTTGTCGGAGTCGATGGCCAAAGCGTTGTTTGGCGAGCAGAATCCATTGAATAAGATCATTCGGGTCGATTCGAAAAACGATATGAAAGTGACAGGCGTTTTCGAAGATTTACCGTTCAACTCGGATTTCTATTCTGTAAAATTTTATATGCCATGGAGTGCCTACCGCGCCGAGAATCCATGGGTGAAAGATTCGGAACAGCAATGGAGCAACCACTCGTTTCAGACATTCGTGCAGGTGGTCGATCAGGCCGATATGGGTAAGGTTTCGGCCAAAATCCGGGATGTTGAGAAAAAGCACACATCACCCCAGGAAAATCCCGAATATTTTCTGCACCCGATGAGTCGGTGGCATTTGTATTCCGATTTTAAAGAAGGCAAAAACACGGGCGGGGCCATTCAGTTTGTGTGGCTCTTTGCCATTATCGGTGTGTTTGTGCTCCTGCTGGCCTGCATCAACTTCATGAACCTCAGTACGGCACGGTCGGAAAAACGGGCAAAGGAAGTGGGCATTCGAAAAGCCGTTGGGTCGCTTCGGCAGCAGTTGATAACGCAGTTTCTGAGTGAGTCGATCCTGGTGGTTTGCTTTGCTCTGATTTTGTCTATTCTGCTGGTGCTGGTTTCACTTTCGGCATTCAACGATTTGTCGGGTAAGCAGGTGAGCATTCCGTATCAAGAACCATTATTCTGGACAATGCTGCTTGGTTTTTCGCTGCTAACGGGGTTGCTGTCGGGGAGTTATCCGGCTTTGTATCTCTCATCGTTTAATCCGCTGGCGGTGCTGAAAGGTACATTTCGTGTGGGTCGCTGGGCCGCTGTTCCCCGGAAAGTGCTGGTGGTAGTTCAGTTTACGGTTTCCATCACGTTGATCATCGGAACCCTTATCGTGTTTCGGCAGATACAACATGCCAAAAATAGACCCGTTGGCTACGATCGGCAGGGTCTGTTACAAATTTCACTGACATCGAATCTTAATAACAAGTATGATTTGCTACGCGATGATCTGCTGAAAACGGGTGCCGTTTATGAAATGAGCCAATCGTCGAGCCCAACCACCGGCGTATGGTCGAATCAGATTGGGTTTGACTGGGAAGGTAAAGACCCCAAATCGATTCCGTTGTTTGGGGTTGTGGGCTGCACCCATCATTTTGGTAAAACCATTGGCTGGCAGATTAAAGAGGGGCGTGATTTTTCGCGTGATTTTTCGACCGATACATCGGCTTTTGTGCTCAATGAAGCAGCCGTTAAACTGACCGGGCTGAAAAATATTGTTGGCAAAACAATTCGCTACAACGAAAAGCCCTGCACAGTAGTTGGCGTGGTGAAAGATATGGTGATGGAATCGCCCTATAAACCCATCAAGCCCACTATTTTCATGGTCAACTATAGCTGGGCTAACCTTATCAACGTTAAACTCATGCCCAATGTGCCGGTTGAAGATGCGCTGAAAAAAGTAGAGACTGTTTTCAAAAAACACGATGCCGACTCGCCTTTCGATTTCAAGTTTGCCGATGAAGAATATGATGCCAAATTCAGAGCTGAAGAACGGATTGGTAAACTAGCCCGGATTTTTGCCGTACTCGCCATTTTCATTTCGTGCCTAGGCTTGTTTGGCCTGGCATCGTTCATTGCCGAACAACGCATTAAGGAAATCGGAGTACGGAAGGTGCTGGGTGCATCGACACTAAACCTCTGGGGCCTGCTTTCTATCGATTTTGTGCGCCTGGTGCTGCTCTCGTTCCTGATTGCTGCGCCAATTGCCTATTATTCTCTCAGTGAGTGGCTGGGAAGTTATGAATACCGAACCGATATATCGTGGTGGATTTTTGTTGTATCAGGCATTGGCGCTACTCTGATTACTCTCTTAACGGTTAGTTTTCAGGCCATTCGGGCGGCTTTAATGAATCCGGTAAAATCGTTGCGGGCAGAGTAGAGATGTGGGGTAAAGAGGGATGAACCAGTGTTTTTTATCCCTATGCCTCACGCCCTTCCTATACCACTAAATAACAATCTTAATGGTTAATATGGATAATCTGATGATTTGAACTCAGGTGGTAAGGTATGAACGGCTTGTTTACTAATCCTTACTACGTTCGTTATGATTCGGAACTATCTAAAAATCTCGCTACGCAATCTTTGGCGCAATCGCAAAGTCAGTGTCATTAGCATTATCGGCTTGTCAATTGGGTTGGCGTGCAGCCTTGTGCTGTTTCTGCTGGTGAGTTACCTGTTCAGTTTCGACCGGTATCATGCCAAAGCCGATCGTACGTACTGGATCGTTACGGATATTGAGCAGGAAAATGTATTGCCTACCGATGCCACTCCTCGCCCGCTGGGCGAAATTCTGCGCCGGGAAGTGCCGTTTATTGAACGTGTTGTACGGCTGGAAAATGCGTTCGGACGTATCGTCAGCATACCAGATAACAAAGGGGGCTTTGTCAAAAAATTTGAAGAGTCCCGTAATATTTGCTTTACCGAACCGCAATTCTTCGATGTGTTCGATACGCACTGGATTAGCGGAGATTCAAAGACTGCATTGACTGCCCCCAATACCGTTGTGCTGTCGGAGCGATATGCTGAGAAGTATTTTGGTTCGGAAAATCCAATTGGTCGCACTTTGCGGTTCGATAATCAGGTAGATCTGACCGTGACCGGATTAGTGAAAAACCTACCATCGAATACCAAGATGCGGTACGATGTTTTTGTTTCGTATGCTACAATGGTATCGCTGCTTGGTGATCGGCGGCACCAAGCCATGCAAGATTGGAACAATGTTACGACAGTATGTTTTGTGACATTACACGAAGCGATATCCGTATCGAAGCTAACGAGCGTTTTGTCTGATATTCAGCGAAAATACCTCGCCAGGGAAGAGGCTAAGAAGTTACAGTTTCATGCCTTAACACTTGACGATCTGAATCATAATCCGCAATACGGTGGTCAGGCTCCCCGTCCTGTTCTTTATACACTAATTATCGTCGGATTATTTCTGATGCTGGCATCCTGTATCAATTTCATCAATATTGCTACGGCACAGGCACTGAAACGCTCGAAAGAAGTTGGTATCAGGAAGGCGATGGGGAGTTCGCGAGGGCAACTTATCCGACAGTTTTTGACCGAAACATCGTTGTTGACGCTAGTAGCTGTAGTACTGGCATTGCTAATTGCTCAGTTATGCTTGCCGATGCTGAACAATGCCCTGACTGTATTAGGAGCCGATATGACAGTGTTAGATGTATTTCGGCCTAATTCGCTGGGTTGGTTTGTAGGACTAATTGGAGGGGTAATTCTATTGGCAGGGGTCTATCCGTCTTTAGTGCTGACCCGATTTACTCCTGTGACTGCCTTACGATCGGGTTATGGTCAGGTAACGACAAAACAGATCGGTAGTTTATTGGTTCGGCGGGGGCTGGTTGTGTTCCAGTTTTTTATTACGCAGTTGTTTTTGATTGGAGTCATTGTGATGATGACTCAGATGCGTTATATGAAACAAATGGATTTGGGCTTTCGCCAGGATGCTATTCTGACTATTCCCGTTCCCACAAAAAATCCTGCAAAGCAAGAACTATTGCGCAGTCAGTTACGCCAGGTTTCGGGTGTTGAACAAGTGGCATTAGGTGCCGAAGTACCTGCCTCGTATCGCCGGATTCCGATTTCGTTTTCCTTTGATAATCATGCTCAGCCCGAAGCGTTTCCAACCACGGTAAAAGTAGGTGATCAGAAATACATTCCGTTGTTTGATATCAAACTAGTGGCTGGGCGCAATTTTCTGAATAATGATACCGTCAGTAATGAAGCTATTGTGAACGAAACGATGGTAAAACAATTGGGTCTGCACTTGCCGAAGGAAATACTGGGCAAGTCGATTCGTGTTTGGGGACGAACTCAGACAATTGTGGGTGTAGTAAAGGATTTTCACCTTAGTGACTTACGGGAGGTAATTCCGCCAACAACAATACTGAATTACTACCCCGAAAACCATATTGCCGCACTGAAACTGACTCCAGCTAATCGCTCCGAAACAGTCAGTGCTATCGAAGCTAGTTGGAATACACTTTTCCCGGAATATGTTTTCAAGGCTAATTTTGTCGACGATATGCTGAATCAATTCTATATGACCGAACGTATTCTGTTAGGATTGGCACAGCTATTTTCATTGATTGCTATTCTGATTGGTTGTTTGGGGTTATATGGTTTGGTATCGTTTATGGCCGAAGCAAAAACTAAAGAAATTGGTATTCGAAAAGTATTAGGGGCTACTGTGCGGGAATTGCTCTGGCTGTTTGGTCGGGAGTTTAGCCGATTGATAATCATTGGTTTTTTGTTGGCTGCTCCTGTTGGCTGGTTGTTGATGAATGGATGGCTCCGCGGATATGTTTATCGCATTCAGCCTGGATGGTGGGTTTTTGCTCTAACACTAAGCCTGACGGTTCTCGTCACGGTTCTGACCATAGGCTATGAATCCCTAAAGGCTGCCTTAACAAACCCCGTGAAATCGCTGAGGACGGAATAAAAACAATCCTCTAACCCCCAAAAGGGGCATTAAACCGAGTAACAACTCCCCTTCTGGGCAGGGGCTGTTTATGCTCACAAACTATTTCAAAATTGCCTGTTGTCTTATACCCTATATAAAGAAGCAGAACCGCTATGAAATCAATTCTATTGATACTTTTTTTTATGCTTAGTGCGAATCGCCTGGTTGGGCAACCCGCATTGGCACAAATGACTACAACGGCACTACCGCCCGAACTTGATCGGGTACTGCGCGATTATGAACAAGCCTGGCGGGCTAAGAACACAAAGGCATTGGTTGCTCTGTTTATGCCAGATGGGTTTGTGATGCAGCCGCAACGCCCCCCTGTTCGTGGGCATGCTGCGCTGGAGCAGGCCTATCGGGGTATGGGAGGGCCATTGTATCTGCGGGCACTGTCGTTCGCCCAGTCCGAATCAGTAGGTTATATTATTGGCGCATATCGCTATAAAGAAACTGGCGATGATGTTGGGAAGTTTATACTGGCTTTACGGCGGGGCCCTGATCGGCGCTGGATGATTGCGGCAGATATGGATAATTCGATAAAATAATTGCCAGTAGTAAAGGCCTGAAAAAATAGCCTCGGGCCTTTCAGGGCGGTATGCCGAAACGTATTTCATACGCTGCGGCTGGATCATCAGGTTGATCTGCCTGTAATCGGTACGCTCTTTACGCTACGGGCCTACCCAGAAGATTTCTTACCCTACAAGCAGCGTTTTCGATTCTGTTGTGTCTTTGAGACAAATCGCCCTAAGCCCTTTGCCCCTGCTCCATGCTCACAAACTATTTCAAAATTGCCTGGCGGAATCTGATCCGTAACAAAGCCTTTTCGGCCATCAATATTTGGGGGTTAGCCATTGGTATTGCAGCTTGTCTGCTTATTCTCCAATATGTATCCTTTGAGTTGAGCTACGACAATTTCCACGCAAAGGGAGACCGAATTTACCGTGTTTTGCAGGATCGCTACGACAAGGGTAAGCTCAGTACGCAATGGGCGGGCGGAGCACAAGCCGCCGGAAACTCGTTTAAGGCTAACTTCGGTGAAGTCGAAGATTACGTTAAGGTGCTCAAGCGCCGGGCGATGATTGCCGACTATGGCGAAAAAAGCCTGAAAGTTGAGCGGGTGTTTACGGCCAGCGAATCGTTCTTTAACATTTTTTCTTACCCCCTTCTGGCTGGCAATGTGAACACAGTGCTGGCCGAACCCAATACGGTTGTTCTTTCGGAGTCGGTGGCTAAGCGGCTGTTTGGTAGCGAAAACCCCATGGGGAAGACCATAAAACTCAATCAGGAACGGGCCGTGAAAGTAACGGGCGTTTATCAGGACATGCCTGCCAATACGCACCTTCATGCCGATTTGCTGATTCCGCACGTAACCTTTATCAAGGATATGGGCAAGGATAACAACCCCGATCAGGCCTGGATGTGGGACGGTGCCTTGTCGTATCTGCTTCTGCGGCCCAATGCCAGCCCTAAGGCCCTTGAAGCCAAGTTTGTGCCCTATATCCAAAAAACGATCGGGGCCGAACTAAAAAAATACGATGCCGACGCGATTTATACGCTCCAACCACTGCGCAACATTCATCTGTACTCCCATTTTATGGAAGAAGCTGAACCCAATGGCGATGGCAATACGGTTTACCTGCTATTAGGAATTGCCTTTTTTATTGTTGTGATTGCCTGGGTCAACTACATCAATCTGGCTACTGCGCGAGCCGTTAATCGGGCTAAAGAAGTAGGCATTCGGAAAGCAGTGGGCTCGTTGCGCGGGCAATTGATTCGCCAGTTTATGACCGAGTCGGTAGTGCTCAATGGCCTGGCCGTTGGGCTCGCACTGTTGCTGGTTGTTATAGCATTACCTATTTTCAATCAGCTATCGGGGCAGCAACTGTCTTTCTCGTTTTTGCTTAGTTCTCGTTTCTGGTTACCGCTGATTGGTCTCTTTGTGGTTGGTGCATTTCTTTCGGGGCTATACCCTGCTTTTGTGCTGTCGGGATTCAGGCCAGTTTCGGTATTGAAAGGCAAAGTCAGTACATCGCGGCAGGGGATCATATTACGCAAATCGCTGGTGGTGTTTCAGTTTGCCGCTTCATTATTTCTGTTGGTGGGTACACTGGCCGTTTACAATCAGATTCAGTATATGCGAGCGCAGAGCCTCGGGCTTAACATCGATCAGACACTGGTCATCAATCCACCCATTATTAAAACCGACTCCACATTTATGCGTCAGATGCTGGCGTTTAAAGACGAACTTCTGCGTCGCTCAGACATTCGTTCCATTACGGCCTCAACGGTTGTGCCGGGGCAGGCTTCCGACTGGAACGCGGGCGGAATTCGATTGAAGGGGACCGATGAAAGCAAAAGCAAACAATACCGAATTATTGGCGTCGACTACGATTTTCTGAAAACCTTCGACCTAAAACTACTGGCTGGCCGGAATTTCTCGAAAGAGTTCGGGGCCGATCCCAAAGCGCTTATTTTTAACAAAAAGGCGGTTCAGCAACTGGGCTTCGATCAGCCCGAAGAGGCTATTGGCAAGCAGATTGAGTTCTGGGGCGAAACATTCACGTTGGTTGGCGTTACCGACAATTTCCATCAGCAGTCGTTACGGGATGCTTACGAGCCACTTATTCTGCGACTGATTCCAGATGTACGCGGCTTTTTTTCCATAAAGATGGCTGGTCGTGAGCTTAATAGCACCATTGACGAGGTGCGTAGTGAATGGAATCACTTTTTTCCCGGTAATCCATTCGAGTATTCGTTTCTGGACGAGCGCTTCAACGAGCAATATCGTGCCGACCAACGATTTGGTCAGGTATTTGGGCTATTTACGGGCCTCGCTATTCTGGTAGCCTGTTTGGGTTTGTTTGGTCTGGCTTCGTTTACGACAGCGCAACGGACCAAAGAAATTGGCATTCGGAAAGTACTGGGTGCATCGGTCGGCGAAATTGTTCAGATGCTTTATCGGGAGTTTGCCATCTTGATTTTAGTAGCTTTTGTTGTGGCAACACCATTAGCCTGGTATGCTGTTCGTCAGTGGCTTCAGGGATATGCTTTCCGGACCGATATTCAGTGGTGGCTGTTTATCGTTCCCTTTGTGATGGTTCTGCTAATCGCTTTACTAACTGTTAGTTTCCAGAGTATAAAAGCAGCTCTGATGAATCCCGTAACATCGCTGCGGACGGAGTAGGGGAGAGCGGGGATGGCGGGGTATTGCGGGAGGATGCCCCCGCAATACCCCGCCCAATAATGTCCGCTTTATGTCCATTAGCGGACAATGTTTTTTAATCTTATGTTGTAAGTGTCTGTATTTTAGGTTATTGTATTTTGGGTATGGCGTTTGTGGGTTGTTGGTTCTAACATATCCGCCGAACGCTATGCGTACTTTTATAGTCATTTTTGGGTTAGTGCTCATTGCTGCTGTCAGTAGAGCGCAACTCACTACAGCACCCATAGGGGGCAACAAAAAAGCATCGGTCTCTGAGCAGATTGGTTTGACAACCGTTACGGTACATTACGACCGTCCTGGCGTGAAAGGTCGAGAAGGAAAAATCTGGGGAACGCCCGTTGCTCATTATGGCTTTCAGGATCTTGGCTATGGACCCGGCAAACCCGCACCCTGGCGTGCCGGGGCTAACGAAACCACAACCATTACCTTTTCAGACGATGTGAAGGTTGAAGGAAAGCCGCTTCCTGCCGGAACTTATGGTTTGTTTATGGACCTGGGCGAGCAGGAAACTACCGTTATTTTCTCCAAAATAGTCGTCTCCTGGGGAAGTTATTATTACGACCCCGCCATGGATGTGCTTAACGTGACGGTGAAGAACCAGCCGCTCGATCGTTCGGTAGAATGGCTTACCTATTCGTTTATTAACCAGACCGATAGCTCGGCGGCTGTAGCCTTATTGTGGGAAAAACGCATGATTCCGTTTACGGTCAGTGCCGATCTGGTGGGTCAGCAAATGGCCTCATTCCGAAAAGAGTTGCTGTCTAAACCGGGTTTTACGTGGCAGTCGCTGGTTCAGGCCGCAAACTATTGCCTCACCACCAGCCACGATCTGAACCAGGGGCTGATCTGGGCCGATCAGGCCATCAACGCCCGGTATGTGGGGCAGAAGAATTTTCAGACGCTGACCACCAAAGCCGCCATTCTGACGGCGCTTAACAAAACCGACGAAGCTGTGGCACTTATGAAGGAAGCCATGCCGCTGGGCAATGTGATGGAACTGCACCAATACGGTCGTAGTTTGCTTGCCCAGAAGCGGAATCAGGAAGCATATTCGGTATTCAAAACCAATTATGATAAGAATCCCAATCAGTTTACAACAAACGTAGGCATGAGCCGGGGACTGGTTGCGGTTGGGAAACCCAAAGATGCATTACCCTATTTGCAGGCTGCCTTGGCACAGGCTCCCGATTCGCTGAATAAAGCGTCGGTAGAGGCCATGATGAAGACCATTTCGGAAGGGAAAATACCTGTTAACTGATTTTATTATGCTCACAAACTACATCAAAATTGCCTGGCGGACCTTGCAGAAACAGCGGGGCTTTTCGTTTATCAATATTTTCGGATTGGCTGTTGGGCTGGCCTGTTGCCTGCTCATCACATTATATGTACTGGACGAGCTAAGCTATGACCGATATAACGAAAAAGCCGACCGTATTTATCGGATTCAGTCCGACATAAAATTTGGGGGTAATGATATGCGGTTTGCGGTTACGCCCGACCCAATCGGCCCTACACTCAAAAAAGATTATCCACAGGTTGAACAATACGTACGACTGCATCAGCGGGGAACGTGGCTGGTAAAACGGGCGGGCGAAACAACCAATCTGCGCGAAGAAAATGTCACATTTGCCGACTCTACGCTGTTCGATGTGTTTACGCTACCACTCATTTCGGGCGATCCGAAACGGGCGCTGGCCGAACCTAACACGATTGTCATCAGCGAATCGGCTGCCAAACGGCACTTTGGTGATCAGAACCCAATGGGGCAAATGCTGACTCTGGATAACCGGCTTACATTCAAAGTGTCGGGTGTGATGCGCGACATGCCGAAGAATGCCCATTTTCATGCCGATCTCTTTCCAGCCATGCTCAACGACGAGTATCCGTGGGGGCAGTGGCTGAGCAATAATCATTATACCTATATTCTGCTTAAGCCGGGTACTGACCCAACAGCTTTTGCAAAGAATTTTGATGCCGTTATCGAGAAATATGTAGGTCCGCAGGCGCTGCAACTGATTGGCTCAAGCATGGCTGAATTTCGGAAAGCAGGCAATAGCATTCGTTACTGGATGATTCCGCTGACCGACATTCACCTCTATTCGAAACAGCAGATCGAACTGGCTCCCAATGGCGATATTCAATACGTGTATATTTTCTCGGCAGTGGCGCTGTTTATTTTGCTCATTGCCTGCATCAACTTCATGAATCTGGCTACAGCCCGCTCGGCTATGCGGGCGCGGGAAGTGGGCGTTCGGAAGGTGATGGGCTCCGAACGGCAACAACTGATCGGGCAATTCATGACCGAGTCGGTGCTGACATCGGCGCTGGCAATGATACTGGCTATTGCCATTGTGGCCCTGGCCCTGCCCGGCTTTAATACCATTGCCGCCAAAGCATTAACCGTTAATCAACTGGCAGCACCTTATCTGTTGCCAGTGCTTGTGCTGTTACCGTTTGTTGTGGGCCTGTTTGCCGGTAGTTATCCTGCTTTTTTTCTGTCGTCGTTTCAGCCAATAAAAGTGCTGAAAGGAGGAATGTCGGCCCTGAAAATGAGTACTGGATTTGGGGGGGCGAGTTTGCGTAGCGGATTGGTTGTGTTTCAGTTTATGATGTCAGTTATTCTGATTATCGGCACCATTATCGTTTACCGGCAAATTACCTACATTCAGACCAAAAACGTTGGGTTTGACCGCGATCAGGTTCTGACCGTTAACGATGCCTATGCCATTGGTAAACAGGCCGAGACGTTCAAACAGGAAGTGTTGCGCCTACCCGGTGTGTTGAATGGTAGTATATCAGGCTATTTGCCAACGCCGTCTAGCCGGAGCGATAATGCTTTTTTTGCGGAAGGCCAGATCGATTTGAACAAAGGAGCCAACATGCAAACCTGGGGTGTCGATCACGACTATGTGAAAACGATGGGGATGCAGGTTGTGCAGGGGCGTAATTTTTCGCGCGACTTTGGGGCCGATTCGGCGGGCATTATTCTCAACGAAGCGGCCGTGCGTGTTTTTGGCTTTAAAGACCCAATTGGCAAACGTATTTGGAATTACGATGACCCTCAGCTTAAAAACCGTAAAGTCTATACGGTTATTGGCGTTCTTAAAAACTTTCACTTCGAATCGCTTCGGCGAAATATTGGCGCGTTGTCGCTTGTGTTAGCTCCAAATTCGGGGTCTGTATCGTTCCGACTGAGCGGAAACGATATTCCGGCGCTAGTTCGGCAGATTGAAGCAAAGTGGAAGCAGATTGCACCAGGCCAGCCGTTCAGCTACCAGTTTATGAACCAGAGCTTCGATGAGATGTACCGGGCCGAACAGCGCATTGGCACCATTGCGCTCACATTTGCAATGCTGGCCGTTCTGATCGCTTGCCTGGGTTTGTTTGGTCTGGCCGCTTTTATGGCCGAGCAGCGGACGAAAGAAATTGGCGTTCGCAAAGTGCTGGGTGCCAGCGTGACCAGCATTATTGGCTTGCTCTCGAAAGATTTCCTCAAACTCGTTCTGATCGCTATTGTCATTGCCAGCCCAATTGCCTGGTGGGCTATGAATCAGTGGCTGAATGATTTTGCCTACAAAATCAACATCGAATGGTGGATGTTTGCCCTGGCCGGACTACTAGCCGTCGGTATTGCGTTGCTCACCGTTAGCTTTCAGAGTATCAAAGCCGCTCTGATGAATCCGGTAAAGAGTTTGCGGAGTGAATAAATGGCAAAGGGGTAAGGGCATGGGGCGTAGGGTAGCGAGACTTAGTACCCCCCTATTATACCCTATGCCCTTACCCCTTTGCTATTTAAGAAAACACCTCCCCAACCGCCAGTTCAATACCGGTAACTGGATCGGTGAGTGTGGCTGAGTCAGGAAAGAATTGGTATTTGCCAATAGCGGAATAGACAGCAATGGCCTGAAGGCTGGGCATCACCAGCCAGCACGACTGAACACCCGCCTTAAAATACCGCTCGAACTTAGCCAGAATGTTGGCATCACTTTGCGAAGGCGACACGATTTCAACAACCGTCAATGGCATCTCTGTCATGGAGGTTATATCGTGCAGGAAGTCAATCTGGAGTTTTGGATAGATTGCAATATCGGGAACCGTATCCGGGCCCTCGGGCATAGTAATGTTAAGCTCCGATGCTATTGTGTACTGCTCACGGAATCGAAGTTTCAAATTAAAAATCAGGTTTCCCTGAATAACGGCATGATTTAAGGTGGGTATAGGCTTACTCCGTTCACGCTCGTAATCAGATATTTGCTCAATAATTGCTTCCATGCGTAACGAGTTTTTAAGTGTGTTACGAACAAATCAGATCAATAGTTTGCTCAATACCCTCTGCTCGTATTCCTTTGCCTCATGCAACCTACCGCTGGGCGGGTAAATAAACCCGGAAGGTGCTGCCCTGGTCGGGTTGGCTACTGGCGGTGATGGCACCATCGTGTCGTTCCACAATTTTTTGGCAGATTGCTAATCCAATGCCCGATCCTGTAAATTCACTGCGACCGTGTAGCCGCTGGAAGACCTGAAAAATTCGGTCCAGGTATTTCTCATCGAAGCCAATGCCGTTGTCGGTTACCGAGATTTCGGCGAATCTGGTAGTTTCTGAAATCGTTTTTTCCGGATTGGGTGTAATGGCCAATCCGGCAGGCAGATCGCCCTGCTCAATTAGTTGACAACTCACGCTAATGACCGGTATTGTATCGTTGGGGCAAAACTTAATGGCATTGGACAGCAGATTCTGAAAGAGCTGACGCATCTGCAACTGGTCGGCCATAATGGTTGGCAACTCCTGAAGATGTATTTCGGCCTGGCGCTGGTTTATTCGCTCCCAAAGCTCATGTTCCTGTAACTCCTGAATAATATCGGCTATACTGACGGGGGTATACGTACTCTGCCGCGTTTCTACCTGTGAATAGGCCAGTAAATCCTGAATCAGCAGGCGCATTCTGCTGGCCGATGCGTTCATGCGATTTATAATACCGGTTGCATAGGTGTCGAGCTGGCTGGTATACTGGGTGGTCAGAATATCCGAAAAGGAAATTATTTTGCGAAGAGGCTCCTGCAAATCGTGCGAGGCAATAAAGGCAAACGACTGAAGATTTTCGTTCGAGCGTTTTAATTCGATGTTGGTTCGTTCGAGCTGATGCTGATAGTGGCGCATAGGCGTAATATCCTGCGCCGATAACACAACACCATCGCCAAAGCGAGCTACCGAAAAATCATACCAACGTCCGGCCCAGGGAACTTCCAGACGAATTGGTTTACCTGTTTCAATAACCTGCTTGCATTGTTCGAACAAGGGGGTCTCCAACGAACCCGGAATATATCTGGAAATACGCCGATACTGAATTTTTTCGATTGGATTTTGAAGAATATCGGCAGCCATCTGGTTCAATTTCATCATCCGTAAGTCGATAATTTCACCGGCTTCATTTCGAATACTCTGGTTCAGCACAATGGCCGCAGGAGTCATATTCATTACTTGTTCGAGCAAATCGGCGTTTTGCTGTTGAATCAGTTCCGCTTCTTTGAAAGCCGTTACGTCGGTATACGTATAAAAAATACAGCCATCTACGCAGGTAAACGACCCATCGAACCAGCCTTTCATGCCAAATTCCTCATAAAAGAAGATGATCCGTTTGGGTTGTTTGCTCTCAACAGTTTCTACATAATGCCGAAACAGATCGGAATGCTGCCAGCCCGGAAACAGGTCGCTAATTCGTGCATTCGTCATCTGGCTAACCGACCGGCCTGTAATACGGGCATTGTATTCGTTTGTCAGCACATATTGAAAGTCGACAATTTCAGCCTGATCATTTCGAACTGGCCGGGCCAGCAACAACCCCGCCTGCGTATTGTCGACGACCTGCTGGAGTATCGTGCTCTGGTAAAGTTTGTCGCGTTGTGACTTACGTAATTCCGTTGTTTCTAGAGAATTAACGATAATGCCGTCGCCCCAGGGCTGAACAGAAATGTCGTACCAGACTTCTGTCGTATCTGAGTCTTGATGGTATTCAAATTGTTCCGGTTGTCTGGTTTCTGCCACCCGGCAATAACAGGCTACTAAATCGGTCCCTGCTAAGGAGGGCGCTATTTGGAGCAGCGTAGCCTGCTTTATTTGGTCGATCGGTTGACGGAAAATGTCAGCCGATGCTTTATTGCGAAAAATGGTCTGAAAATCAACGATCGTTCCACCTTCATTACGAACGGCTGTATAGACAGAAATGCCCATTTGAGAGGTGTTCTGAATACTATGCAACAGTTCGGTCTGTTGTTGTAAGGCCTGTTCGGTTTGTGATGGTGCTGTTTCAGTATAGAACGTAAGCATGACACCATCGTCCTGTTTCTGAGCCAGTATGGTGTAGCGATTGGGTGCGGCAGAATCCCCGCAATTTTCCATGTCAAAGCGAACGGACCGCCCAAACTCGACAACGAGACTACATTGTTTGATCAGGTAGGCAGCATCATTTTCAGCAACAAGCTGACTAAGCAATCGGCCAACCAGCTCCTCTTGCGGGCGCTCCCATATGAGTATGGCCGGGGTGTTTAGCATAAGCAATCGAAAGTCGATGAGTTGACCGTTGGAGTTGCGCTGAGCCTGAAATAATACCATGCCACTGATTGCAGAAATCGGGTTTGTGTCAGAAAAGAAGCTGATAGAGGGAAAAAGGGTATGCATAACAAGATTACGGCTTACAATCAGATAGACTAAACAAACGAGTAACAATTCCCGACAGGTCTATAAGGGCCTGAAGGATACGATTATAACTATATGTTTAGCCGATTTTAGTAGAAAATTAACGTTTTTTTTGCTATCAGTTACTATCGGCTTTCTATACAATAGTAACCTGAATAGCAATGCCACAAAAATGGATTAGGTGACGAACGTGAAATGAATAATTTTAAAACTGCTTAACATTTTTTAACAGCCTGTCAATCAGATTAAAGGATAACTAAAGCACGATAGTCGATACCTTCACGGCACTAAACAGCCGGTCGCGAAAATCGTTTGTCTTATGCTCCAGAATTACTTTAAAATTGCCCTCCGCAATCTACGCCAGCGCCGGTTCTACGCGCTGGTTACGCTCCTTGGCCTCACCGTTGGAATTACGTTTTTGCTCCTGATTGGCAACTACATTCAGGGCGAACTGGCCGTCAATAAAAACCTGCGCAATGTAGATCAGCAGTATCTGGTGAAGAGCCGATGGAAAGAAGAAACCATGGGCCTGGAGATCACTACGTTAGGGCTCCTTGGGCCAACACTTAAGCAGATGTATCCAAATCTGGTTGCCAATTACTACCGGTTTTATGGCGTTACGGCCATTGTTTCCAACGACCAGAAGCACTTTCGGGAAAGTATTCAAATTGGCGACTCGACCCTGCTGCCCATGTTTGGCTTTCGGATGGCGTATGGTGACCCCAAAACAGCCATGCTGGCTCCCAATTCGATGGTACTAACGGAAGTAATGGCTCAGAAACTGTTTGGCCGAACCGATGTGCTCCGGCAAACGCTTACGGTTCAGACTCCGCTTGGTGGCAAACAGCTTTTTACGATAACTGGCGTGTTGCACGAACCGCCCCGCAACAGTCTTCTGGACTTACTGGACAAACGCGACCAGCTTTTTATTTCGATGCGCGATGTGGGTTATTTTGCGTCTAAAGCGGGTATCGACTCCTGGCAGAATCAATACATACCGACCTATCTGGAACTGCAACCGGGCGTTACTGCCGATCAACTCACCAAACCCCTCGCCGATGTGCTGGCAACCTATGCGCCACCAAACTATAAAACTAATCTTCGTGTCGATCTGAGTCCGATGGCGACACACTATCTGACAGCAAACAACGGGCTGGTCGAAAAAATGATCCTGACACTCAGCCTGATCGGTATTTTTATTTTGCTGATGGCGGTAGTCAATTTTATCAATATCACCATTGGCATGTCGGCCACCCGGCTCCGCGAAATTGGTGTACGGAAGGCGCTGGGCGGGCTGAAAGGCCAGTTGATGGGGCAGTTTCTGACCGAATCGCTTTTGCTTACTGCTGGCGCAACGATACTGGCTTTGGGCTGTCACGAGATTTTCCGGCCAATGTTTGCCAATATTCTGGAACGAACCATCCCGTCGCTGATTAGCTGGTCGCCATTGGCGTATGTGGCCCTTGCTGGTCTAGTCTTGTTCATTGCCGTACTGGCGGGAAGTTATCCGGCATTTGTTTTATCGAACCTGCCCTCGGTTGAGTCGCTGAAAGGTAAGCTGACGGCATCGGTCAAAAAAGGAACTGGCCTGCGCCGAGCCCTGATCGTATTTCAGTTTACGGTTGCCATTTTCGTATTTGTCGGTGCTATGGTGGTTGGCCAGCAGGTGACGTATTTTTTCAGCAAAGACCTTGGCTATGATAAAGGTCAGATCTTAACGGTAGCCTCGGTTCCGCGCGACTGGTCGCCAGCGGGTGTGCAACGTATGGAAGGCATACGAAATCAGTTGGCGCGGGTGCCGGGTGTTAGCGATGTGAGTTTTTCGTTTGAAATTCCTGATGGTGGCAGTAGTGGAAGTATTAATTTATTTGCTCAGGGGCAGGACAGTACACAGGCCATTACGGCAAACTCAATAACCGCCGATGAGCGGTATGCCGATACCTACGGATTAACATTAAAAGCGGGCCAGTTTTTCAACGCCACCGGAGGAGGCTATGACTCGCTTGCTGTGGTAGTCAGCGAATCAGCAACAAAAGCCTTAGGGTGGGCCAATCCAGAGATGGCTCTGGGAAAACAGGTACTATTTCGGGGAGGAACGTTCAGAATCAGGGGTGTATTGGCCGATTTTAATTTTGGATCACTTCATGAACTTATCAAGCCAATTGTATTTGTACAGGTTCGCAAAGACCCAATTTACCGTTACTTCTCGTTCAAACTGTCGCCGGGCAGTGCCGAACAGTTACCCGAAACCGTAGCTGCTATTGGTAAAGAATGGGCGCGGCTCTTTCCCGATGCGCCGTTTGAGTATGCGTTTATGGACGATACGCTTCAAAAGCTTTACCAGACCGAGATGCAATTGCAGAAAGCCTCCCGGTTAGCCACCACACTGGCTCTGGTTATTGTATTGCTGGGTGTGCTGGGACTGGTTTCGCTCAATGTAACCCGCCGGACCAAAGAGATTGGTATTCGGAAAGTGCTGGGTGCCACTATGATTAGTATTATCAATCTGTTCTTAAAAGAATTCGTGCCGATTTTTTTGGTCGCTAATGCCATCGCCTGGCCACTGGCCTATTACCTGCTAAGCGATTGGTTAACGCACTTTGCTTACCGGACCAATTTGTCGTGGACACCGTTTATGCTGGTTGCCGTTACCCTAGCTATACTGACGGGACTTATTGTGAGTATCCAGACCAGCCGGGCCGCGTTGGCCAATCCCGTAAAATCGCTCCGATCCGAGTAAAAACAGCCCCTAACCCCCAAAGGCGGCATTAAACTGAGTAACAACTCCCCCTTCGGGGGCAGGGGGGCTGTTATGTTCATAAACTATCTTAAAATCGCTTTCCGCAACCTGCGTTTACAGCGCACGTATACCCTTCTGAACGTGGTTGGACTGACTATCGGCATGGCGGGTGGGCTGCTCATTTTTCTGTTTGTCCGGTATCACCTCAACACCGACCGGCATCATACCAATTTCGACCGTATCTACCGCATCGTCCTGGATCTCCACCTCGACGATGGATCAGTTGAGCACTATCCTGAGGCTCCATTACCAATGGCCAAAACGCTGCGAACCGAGTATCCACAGGTTGAACAGGCCGCTTTTCTGGCCTCAAACCGATCATTAACGGTTAGTATACATCGGCCTGGCCAGGCTGCTCCAGCCCATTTTCTTGAACACGACGGCACCGCACTGGTAGAAGGTGAATTTTTCCAGATTTTCGATTATCAGTGGCTGAGCGGTGATTCGAAAACAGCCTTACGCGAACCTAACTGTGTAGTCCTGACCAAATCGTGGTCCAGACGCTATTTTGGTACCAGCAATTCCATTGGCCGTACCCTTGAACTGGATCATAAGCTTACGGCAACTGTAACGGGTATCGTCGCCGACCCTGCCCAGCCTACCGATACGCATATTGGCCTGTTCATTTCCATGCCTACCATTCGGCAACTCGATCCCGATTTTAATGTGAACGAGTGGGGACAACTGAACAGCCCTTACCGGCTCTATTGTACGCTGAAAGATAATGCATCGGCCACAGCAAAGCAGGTCGAAGCTACCTTTCCTGACTTATCGAAAAAGCATTTTGGCGACGTAGCCCACGTTTTTCAGTTTCATATCCAGCCGCTGGCCGATGCCCATTTCGATGTTGACCGGGTGGGGGGTGTTATCCGACCGTCGCTGCTCTGGTCGCTGGAGTTGATAGGCTTGTTTCTGATACTGACGGCCTGCATCAATTTTGTCAATCTGGCCACGGCACAGGCGTTTCGACGGAGCAAAGAAGTGGGTGTTCGGAAAACCCTGGGGAGTTCGCGTGGTCAACTGGCCAGGCAATTTCTGCTCGAAACCAGCCTGATTGTCGTGATGGCTACAGCACTGGCTATGTTGGTGGCATTGTTGTGTTTACCGGTGTTTAACCAGTGGGTTCATATTCAGCTTTCGTTCAGGCCCGATGCGTTGCTGCTGCTGTTTATTGGCGTGTTGATGGGAGTAGTGGTGTTACTGGCGGGAGGCTATCCCGCTTTTGTGTTGTCGGGGTTTAGTCCCGACGCCAGTTTGCGGGGTAAACTTGTTGCTTCGCTGGCGGGTGGCTATTCGCTACGCAAGGGATTGGTTATTGTTCAGTTTGTGGTTTGTCAGGCGTTGCTGGTCGGCGCGTTGGTTGTAATGAAACAGATGAGCTTTATTCGGCAAACAGACCTGGGTTACCGGAAAGATAACGTTGTTATTGTGAATCTGCCAACCGCCGAAGAAAGATCGTGGGAAGCGTTTAAAAATGACCTGCGTCAGTATTCCAACATCAAATCGGTAACGTTACAATATCGACCGCCTTCAGCTAATGTTATGAACGGTGGTTCCTTCAAATTTGGCGCTAAAAAGGATTGGATATCGTTTCCGGTTCGCGAGCGACTGGCCGACGCCAATTATCTGGAAACATACAATTTGCAACTCGTAGCGGGGCGTAACATTACTGAAAGCGATTCGATCCGGGAGTATGTCATTAACGAAACCCTGCTTCATAAACTCGGTTTTCGCGATCCGAAGGCGATCCTGGGTAAACGGATGCAATATTATCTGTCGTCGGTGCCACTGCCTATTGTGGGCGTGGTTAAGGATTTTCATCAAAAATCGCTGCATGACCTGATCGCTCCCTGTTTTATTGCCTCATATCCGGCCATGTATAAGCAGGTGGGTATTCGAATGGCAGGCGGTTCGTCGGAACAGACACTGGCACACATTCGAAGTGTTTGGCAACGCCTTTACCCGAATGATGTGTTTGAGTATGAATTTCTGGAAGACCAGCTCGAACGGTTTTATGAAACCGAAACAATAATTTCGACGCTCGTCAATACGTTTGCATTGATGGCAATGGCAATTTGTGGACTTGGTCTTTACGGACTGGTGGCGTTTACGGTTGGGCAGCGTACCAAAGAAATTGGCATTCGGAAAGTGCTGGGCGCATCGGTTGCCAGTATTGTTGCACTACTTTCCGGCGATTTTCTGAAACTAGTATTGGTTGCCATTGGACTGGCGTCGCCCGTTGCGTGGTGGGCCATGAGCAAATGGCTTCAGGATTTCGCCTATCGAATCGAAATCCATTGGTGGATGTTTGCTCTGGCAGGACTACTGGCAATTTTCATTGCCTTTCTCACAATCAGTTTCCAGAGCATACAGGCGGCAACAGCCAATCCGGTAAAGAGTTTGCGGAGTGAATAAGGCAGTGAGCCTGGGGCGGGGCAGCAGCAGAATTGGCCGTATTAATGCGTATCTTGCATTTACGAATACAACCTTTTGCGCACTTCCGATGCAAACACGAAAGCAGTTTATAAAACAGATCTGTGCTATAGCAGCTGGCACTTCCTGGCTAACTACCGATAACCTGATGGGTTTCGCCACACCGGCTCCCCCGAAATCAATCTATTTTGATTTTCACTGCCATCCGAGCTGGGCAATGTCTGAACGGAACTTTGCGAACAATGCCGAATCGGGGTTGACACAAACGGTTAGCGATATGAAAACGGGACATCTCACAGGTGGTTTTCTGGCTCTGGTGGCCGATGCTCCCCTGCTCAAACCTGGTCCCAAAGGAATGATGATCAACAGGCGGTATTTGCCGGGCGAGGGGTGGGCCGAGTATAAACGGCAACTGGCGAAGCTTCGGGAGGTTTTCGGTAGCTTATCCATACCGTTTTCGACAGACCTGAGCAGCCTGACGGCCGAGCGCAAAGCTCCTTTTGCTTACCTGGCGGTGGAAGGGGGTGATTTTCTGGATGATCAGATTTCGCGAATCGAAGAGGCTTATCAGGATGGCGTTCGTTCCATTCAACTGGTTCATTATGCTCCCAACAATCTCGGTGATCTTCAAACGGCTGATCCGGCGTTTAATGGACTGTCTTCGTTTGGCAAAGACGTAATCAGGAAGATGAATGAACTGGGTATGGCTATCGACGTGGCACATGCTTCGTTTCAAACCACGAAAGCCGTAGCCGATCTGACCAAAGCCCCCATCATGTTGTCGCATAGTATTTTGCAAATGGAGGCCGACCGTCCGATAGCCGTACGGGCAATTTCTAAAGAACACGCCAATGTTGTTGCCGACACAGGCGGGGTAATTGGAGCCTGGCCATCGGGATTTAATAAGAGTTTCGACGAATATATCGATAACATTCTGCGGCTGGTCGATGTAGTTGGTGTCGATCATGTGGGTATCGGTACCGATATGAGTGCCAATTTTCAGCCCGTTATGACCAGCTATATACAGTATCCTCAGATTGAAGAAGCCCTGAGCAGGAAGGGGCTTTCCCGCTCAGACGTTGGCAAGATCATGGGAGGTAATGCGAAAAGCGTTCTGACAAAAATTGCAAAAGCTGGCTCCATGAAAAACTAGCTGAACCGTATTTCTATGTGCCCTAAGCCCCTGTTCCTAAAGCAGGAAGCTACTTTTACAAATCGTTTACAATGTTTTACAGTGCTTTTTCAACTGCCATAAAACAAGTGCCTAGTTTTGGCTCAGTATTTAGTTAATCATACAAGCCATGCGAAAAATAACTGGATTTATGGTAGCCATTGCGAGTACTATTTTTTCTGCGGGTTGTTTGGCTCAGCACTCGTTCAGCACCTGTTCGGCTGCTTTTCTGAACAGCAAAATGATGGTCGATACATATACGGATGCCGGGCAATGTCGACTGCTATCAACGGCCACCGGCGAGCTAACGCTACAAACCGTTAGCCTGTCGCCCACTGAAAGTAAGGGAATCGAAAAACTCCCCTTTCACGTTGCCATCCGCCATAAGGAAACAAAAACGCTGATGCTTGTTACAAAACAGGAAATTACGCATATTGAGGTACAGAAAGTACTGGCGAAGTGTCAGAAGGGCGATCGTATTGTGCTCTTGACGCTGGATGATGAATATGCGCTGCCCCATAATGAAATTTTGGTCCAATAACTCCTCAATGCCTTATCCGATGAAAACGATCCGCGTAACCCTACTTCTGTCGATCCTGCTAAGTCTGTCGGTATCTGGTTTCTTTACCCGGTATACGGGCGCTAATGAGGTAATGGCCATGAGCTCCGTGCCCGCCAATTATTACAATCCACTTTTGTTAAATAACCGTTCGCTGGACTACAATCTGTTTTCAATTGGCAGCAAAGGCGTTCTGTCTGTTGTGGCAGGCAATCCAATAGACAGAACAACGCCCAGAATCCCATTCCGAATTTATCTGCAACGCAATGGTAAAGCAGTTCGTATGGGAGCTTCGGACAGTAGCCAGGTTGTTTCTCAAATTGACGTAAGTGCCGTGCTGATTCAGGCGAAACCAGGCGATATACTGGTTATTGAACCGGCCCGAAGCGAAGAGCCGATTGGGCGGCAAACAATTCGATTAAAAGACACTACATTTAATCTGCAATTCAATCTGTTCCCTTTCCTGAAACAGCAGAAAGACAATTGCTGACGAATTGTTGCCGGAAGCTTGTGATTGTTATGCGAAAACTAGCGGTTATACTCGCGGTGTTAGCTGTAGGAATATTGTTCGTGCAGTTTATCAGCCTTACCCCTTCGGTAGAGGAGGATAATCGCTTTGCACAACGGGTCAATCTGGCACTTCGTCGGACGGCCCATCATTTGTTGGTTGAAAAAGGGGATAGCACTTCCCGAATCGCACCTGTCCAACAACTTAATGCAACAACGTTTCTGGTTCGTCTGGAGCGTCCCTTCGAATATGATCGTCTGCCTGCTTTGTTGCAACAATCGCTGAACCTACACGAAATCAGCAAGGATTATGATGTAGCGGTGCTCGACTGCTCCAATGGTGAACTGCAACTAGGCTATAATTTTCTGGATTTCAGAGATAAAAACGAAGTGCCATGCGTAGGGCGTATGCAGGAGGGAGGGTGCTATAATTTGCAGGTTTCCTTCAAAAACGTAACGGATACATCATCCTCGAAAAACGCACAATGGTGGACATGGCCGCTTGGTGTTTTGCTATTGGGAGGGGCCTTGTTACTCTGGCAAAAAACAGAGAAACCGGTCGTAGAGCAGGCCGAACTTTCAGTAAAAAAGCCGGAAGAGTCGGTCATACTGGGGCAAATCTCCTTTAACATTGCCAATCAATCTGTCGAAATAGCAGGTGAAGTTTATACGCTCACCTATCGCGAAGCGAAACTGTTGAACCTGTTTGTTCGTCATCCGAATCAACTCCTCGAACGGGACTTTATCTTAAAGTCGGTTTGGGAAGATGAAGGTATCATTGTTGGCCGAAGTGTCGATGTATTTGTGTCGCGGTTGCGTAAACTCCTGCAACCCGATCCTGGCCTGCGCATCGTGGCTGTGCATGGCGTTGGCTACCGATTAGAGGTAGTTCCGGCCTGAAAACATACTTTACACGTTGTTAGTACCTCCTTGTTTTGGTAATCTGTTCCTATGCATAGTGCTCCGTCCTATTGATCCGTGATAGAATCGCTACCAGGGCAGCAACGTCAATCGCAATTCCCAGAATGGATAGTACCGTGTGAAAAAACGGATGCGTATATAGTAGACATGAAATGCGACTCATTTCCAATTTGGCTACACCATCTGTTAATTTGGCAACAGTCTCTTTAGTGGCAGCATAGATCTTTGTCATCGTAGTTGAAAATAACAACGATTATGATTCACTCGAAAGGATATGCCGCCCAAAACGCGGAAACAGAGTTAGCGCCGTGGGAATTTGAACGCCGGGATGTTGGCCCACACGACATCCTGATTACCATTGCCTATTGCGGAGTTTGCCATACCGATATTCACCTGACTCGCAACGAGTGGTTTCCCGGAATCTTCCCGATGGTACCCGGCCACGAGATTGTTGGCATTGTCGGGCAGGTTGGTGAACACGTAACGAAATTCAGTATTGGCGACCGGGCTGCGGTAGGCGTCATGGTGGATTCGTGCCGGGGCTGTGACGATTGCCGAAACGGACAGGAGCAATTTTGTAGCGTAAGCCCGGTCGTGACGTATAATAATCTCGACCATTATGGCATGCCTGCTTATGGTGGCTATGCCAACAACATTGTTCTGAATGAAGATTTCGCGCACCACATTTCTCCAACCCTAGACCTGGCCGCCGTAGCGCCCCTGTTGTGTGCGGGTATTACGACGTATTCACCCCTCCGTCGCTGGAAGGTCGGGAAGGGGCATAAGCTGGCTGTAGTGGGGCTGGGTGGATTAGGCCATATGGCAGTAAAATTTGGGGTGGCATTTGGGGCAGAAGTTACGGTGTTGAGCACATCGCCCCATAAAGAAGAAGAAGCCCGAAAACTGGGAGCGCATCATTTTGTGGTGACAAAAGACGAAGAACAGATGAAGACTGCAGCCCGGTCTTTCCATTTTATTATCGACACCGTAGCCGCCGACCATGACATTAACCCCTATATGGCCTTACTCAAAACCAGCGGAGTGTACATCAATGTTGGCATGCCTGCCGAACCCTGGCAGCTTTCGTCCTTCACGCTGGCTATGGGCAACAAAGTTGTGGCGGGTTCGGGAGCGGGTGGTTTGCCCGAAACGCAGGAAATGCTTGATTTCTGCGCCGAACACAACATCGTAGCCGATATTGAGCTAATTGCCATCAAAGACATCCACACTGCTTTTGAACGGATGTTGAAAGGTGATGTGTTATACCGTTTTGTGATCGATATGGCAACGTTATAATTTTTGTCATTTCGACCGAAGGGAGAAATCTCAAATCTCCGTATTAAGTAAGCTTGAGATTTCTCCCTTCGGTCGAAATGACAAATCCCCGACGTATGAAAAAAGAGCTGAAGTCCCCGTACTATTTCCATTCTGTAGCTGAATTGCACGAAGCGTTGGGCTTACCGAAGCCCCTGCATCCGTTGGTCAGTCTGAGTAATTACGAGAACATTCGGGCCGATATGACGGATATCGCCAAGGGCCTGATGACGAATCTGTACAAGATTTCGTACAAAAAACAGTTTACGGGCAAGGCTCGGTACGGCCAGAGTTTTTACGACTTCAATGAAGGGGGACTCTGTTTCGTATCGCCCAATCAGTTGATTTCAGAAGCAGAACCTCATGGCAATTATGAAGGGTTCACGCTGATGATTCACCCGGACTTTATTCGCCCGTATGCGCTGGGGAAAACTATCAAAAACTACGGTTTCTTCTCCTATTCGTCCAACGAAGCGCTACATTTATCAGAACAGGAGAAAGAGACCACCATGGGCGTTTTCAAAAACATTGGCGAGGAGTTGGCACGGCCGATCGATCAGTTCAGCCAGGATGTAATTGTCTCATTGATCGAACTGTTGCTCAACTACAGCAATCGATTTTATAATCGTCAGTTCATTACCCGCAAAGCCGCAAACCACGATCTGCTCACGAAACTGGAAGCGCTGCTCGACGATTATTTCAACACGGAAAAAACACTCACAAACGGTTTGCCGACAGTTCAGTATATTTCGGACCAACTCAATGTATCAACCCGCTATCTGAGCGATATGCTTCGTGCACTTACCGGCCAAAGTACCCAGCAACATATTCAGAACAAGCTGATCGACAAAGCCAAAGAAATTCTGAGTTCGAGCAACCTGACCACGGCCGAAGTTGCCTATCAGCTTGGCTTCGAACATCCACAATCGTTCAACAAGATTTTCAAGCGCAAGACCAACGTATCGCCCATCGAGTTTCGGCAGTCGTTCAACTAAACGTTTACCTGATTACAAACCCTTATGTCTTATTGCCACGCCATCGACACGATGACGGAGGAACGGAAAGCCCTCCACAAAGCCTATCACGACTATCAGTATGGTTTCCCCATTCACGACGACAACGAACTGTTCTGTCGGCTGGTGCTGGAAATCAATCAGGCTGGCCTAAGCTGGGAAACCATTCTGAAAAAAGAAGCGACCTTCCGAAAAGCATACGACAATTTCGACCTGAAAACCGTTGCCAGCTATACCGATGCCGACCGGGAACGCTTATTGGCCGATCCGGGCATCATCCGCAACCGACTGAAGATCAACGCGGCCATTGAGAATGCGAAGACAATTTTACAGTTACAGACCGAACATGGTTCCTTTGAGAACTGGCTGGCGTTGCATCACCCTAAAACCAAGGCCGAATGGGTAAAGCTGTTCAAAAAAACATTCCGGTTTACAGGTGGAGAAATCGTCAATGAATTTCTGATGAGCATTGGCTATCTACCCGGTGCACACGTTACCAACTGCCCCGTTTATCAAACCATACTGGATGCCCGTCCGAAGTGGTTCGTTTGATGGACTGGTAAATAACCTTGTCCCAAACCGTACAGCCAATGTCCACTTTCGGACATTGGCTGTTTGTTTATTAACCCAAGAGGGCCATTCTGAAGTGCTCAGTGGCTTTTTTTGAGTTTGGCCGCTCATTTGCTCAGCAAAAATAGAACTAACAAAAACCGATGAAACGAAGCTACTTGGGTGAGTTTGAAGAGATCGTCCTACTGACGGTAGCTGTCCTGGAACTGCAAAAGCAGGCCTACGGTGTTGCCATCACGCACGAGATCATCGAGCAAACGGGTCGTTCGGTACGGCTCAATCAGATTCATTCGGCGCTGGACCGGCTCGAAGATAAAGGCATGGTAAAGTCGGAAATGGGCGAACCCACTGCCGAACGGGGTGGTCGCCGGAAACGGCTGTTTAGCGTTACGGCCTACGGTCGGCGGACCTTGCAGGAAATTCAGGAAGTCCGGGTTAGCTTCTGGAACCGATTGCTGAATCCACTAAATAGCATAGGGCAGAGGGGTTGGGGCATGGGGTAGCTATGCCAGCGTTTAACCCCATGCCCTAAACCCTTTTCTCCATGCGCTACAGCCCACCCCGCTTCGCTGACAAACTCCTCCGCTTTTTCCTGCCCGATGATCGGCTGGAAGAAGTGTTGGGTGATCTGCACGAAGAATTTCGCTGGCAGGTCGTTCGCGTGGGTGAGCGACGGGCACGCTGGCGCTACTGGCGCGATGTGCTGGGTTTTCTGAAACCATTTGCGATAAAGCGTAAGCAAGCAAACAATCATTTCGATGATTATTCAACAACCTATCTAATGCAACCCACTATGCTACGGAATTATGTAAAAATCGCCTTTCGGAATCTGGCCAAGAACAAGACCTTTTCCGTCATCAACACCCTTGGTCTGGCGTTGGGCATGGCGTGTAGTCTGCTTATTCTGCTCTGGGTGCAGGACGAGCGGAGCGTCGATGCGTTTCATGCGCACAAAGACCAGTTATACCGGATTTACATGCGGGAATATTTCAGCGGAAAGATGCAGGGCGTCATCTGGACACCGGGCCCGCTGGCAGCCACATTGAAAAAAGAAATCCCCGAAATCGAATATGCAACGGCGTATGAATGGCCGGGGCCGCAAACGTTTTCGGTTGGAAATAAAGTCCAGAAGCAATCGCTCAATGCCGTTGGGGCTGATTTTTTCAAGATGTTTAGTTTCAAACTGCTTCAGGGCACATCTGAAGCCGCATTGAAAGACCCGAACAACCTGGCTATCTCGCACGACATGGCTAACCGCTTTTTCGGTAGCCCGGAAGCTGCTATTGGTAAAACCATTCGGTTCGACAACCGGAAGGATATGCTGGTTTCGGCGGTATTTGAGAACCTTCCGAAAAACAGTACGCTACAATTCGATTGCCTTCGCAACTGGGATGCTTATGTGGACGATGGGAACGACTGGGCTAAAGAGTGGGGGAGCACCGACCCACTCACGTTTTTCATGCTCCGCCCCGATGCTAATCCAGCAAAGGTGGCAGCGAAAATGCAGCATATGCTCGACAAATTCAACCGCGACGAAGGTAAACCGGCCCACACGGAACTGGCCATGCAGCCGTTTCATGAATATTACCTGAACAGCAATTTTAAAGATGCTCAAATTGATGGGGGACGTATCGAATATGTACGGCTGTTTACGATAGTGGCGGTGTTTATCCTGCTGATTGCCTGTGTCAATTTCATGAATCTGGCCACGGCGCGGTCAGGCAAACGCGCCAAAGAAGTAGGTGTCAGAAAAGTAGTGGGTGCCAGGCGGTCGCTGCTGATCGGGCAGTTTCTGGGCGAGGCCATGTTGCTGACCGTTTTCTCGGTTAGTCTGGCCGTGTTGCTAGTGGGTTTGGTAGTGCCCGCTTTTAATACCCTCACTGGTAAACAGATCACTTTACCCCTTCTGGAACCTTCGTTTTGGGGGGGATTAGTTGGGTTGACGTTGGTTACTGGTTTCGTTTCGGGGAGTTATCCAGCTTTTTTCCTGTCGTCGCTCAGTCCAATACGGGTACTGAAAGGCATCATGAAGTTCGACTCAACATCGATCTGGCTCCGGCAGGGATTGGTAGTCTTTCAGTTTGCTCTCTCCATGATTCTGATCGTCGGTATGATTATCATTTACCGACAGGTCGATTACGTACAGACTAAAAATCTGGGTTATAACCGCGAAAACCTGATTTATTTCCCGCTGGAAGGTAATCTGGGCAATCAATACGATGTGCTAAAAACGGAACTAAGCCAACTGCCGGGTGTTGCGGACGTATCGTATCTGACGGCCGACCCAGCTTCCAATGGTTCCGGCACCGAAGGCATTAGCTGGCCCGGCAGCGACCCGAACGAAAAAGTTCGGTTTACGCCGGTGGGTGTTGGTTATGACTTTGCCAAAGCCATGCAGATTAAGCTGCGCGAAGGCCGCGATTTTTCGAAAGACTTCCCGACCGATTCCAGTGGTTTTCTGATCAACGAAGCAGCCCTGAAAGTCATTGGTTTTAACCAGCCAATCGGCAAAACCATCACCTGGGGCAAGCAGAAAGGGACCATTATTGGGGTGTTGAAAGACTTCCATTTTCAATCGCTGCATTCGGCCATTCGGCCGCTTATTGGGTATCTCCGTACCCAACGTCTGGCAGGCAATGTGAATGCCATTGTGCGGATTAAAGCCGGTAAAACGAAAGAAGCACTGGCCCAGATCGAGACGATTTGCAAAAAACTGAATCCTACCTTTCCGTTTACGTACAACTTCACCGATCAGGCGTATGCCCGTCAGTATCAAAGCGAGCAGGTGGTGAGTAAGCTCGCCAGCTACTTCGCGTTTCTGGCTATTTTCATCTCCTGCCTGGGGTTGTTCGGTCTGGCAACGTTTACAGCCGAACAGCGGGTAAAAGAGATTGGCGTTCGCAAAGTGTTGGGCGCTTCGGTAGGCAACATCATCGGTCTGCTTTCGAAAGATTTTCTGAAGCTGGTATTGATTGCCATTATGCTGGCGTCGCCGGTTGCGTGGTGGGCTATGAATCAGTGGCTACAGGGCTTTGCCTACAAAATCAATATTGAGTGGTGGATGTTTGTAGTGGGCGGGGTGCTGTCGGTCGTCATTGCCCTGTTAACCGTCAGTTTCCAAAGTATCAAAGCAGCCTTGATCAACCCCGTCAAATCACTTCGGTCTGAATAATGCAGGGATGGCACGGCAAATCCCAACAATTCCCGCAACCCATGCAACACCCCGCAACCCCATGCGCTACAGCCCACCCCAACTCGCTGACCGACTGCTTCGCTTCTTCCTGCCCGATGATCGGCTGGAGGAGGTGCTGGGTGATCTGCACGAAGAATATCGCTGGCAGGTGAGTCGTGTGGGCGAGCGACGGGCACGCTGGCGCTACTGGCGCGATGTAATTGGATTCTTACTGCCCCGGGCTGGATGGCCGTTTGCCGTCAAACGAAAAGCGGTGGAGTCCACTGAACCAATTCGTCAAAATAGTCATCAACGATTCGATCCGTATTCAACAACTTCTTATTTCAGTCCTGCTATGTTTCGCAACTATTTCCGAACAGCCTGGCGCAATCTGGTCAAGAACCGCTTTTATTCGCTCATCAACATGACGGGGCTGACCGCCGGTTTGGCCGTGGGTATCCTGATTCTGCTTTGGGTGCAGGATGAGCTGAGCTTCGACCGCTTTAACCATCAGTCGACTACCATTTATCGGCTCGAAAACTGGGCGGGTACCGGCGACAGTCGGCAAATCTGGACCTCTACCGTAGCGCCGATTGCCGTATTGGGGAAAAAAGAACTACCCGAAATCAAGGACGGGGTTCGGATTTCGTACAACGGGATTTATACGCTGTTTAAATACCAGGACAAAACCGTCAACGAAACCGGTACGCACTTCGCCGACCCCAGCCTGTTTTCGGTATTCGATTTCCCGCTTATTCAGGGCAATTCGGCCAATCCGTTTCCCGACAATCACTCCATTGTGCTGACCGAAAAGACGGCCAAACGCTATTTCGGCGACACAAACCCGATTGGTAAAATCCTGGCCAGCAACAACAATACATCGTTTCGCGTCAGCGGTGTTATCCGGGATTTCCCGAAGAATTCGAGTATTCAGGGCGATATGGTATTACCCATTTCGCTGCTCTTCGACGAGATGTACCGGACCCGAACCGACGGCAGAAACAAAGACAACGACTTTTCGCAGTTCGATTACGAAACGTATCTGCTGCTTCAGTCCGGCACCGATCTCGATAAACTGACGGATAAACTGCGCAACATCCACCTCCGTAATAAACCCGACGATACCGACCTGACGTACCTGCTGCAGCCCCTTGCCGATATGCATCTATACCGAGCCGATGGCAGCCAGGGCGGTATCGAAACGGTGCGGATGTTTTCGGTGATAGCGCTGCTCATTCTGGTGATTGCCTGTATCAATTACGTAAATCTGTCAACGGCCCGGTCGATGCTGCGGGCGAAGGAGGTTAGTATGCGGAAGATTGTGGGCGCGGCAAAAGGTCAGTTGTTCCTGCAGTTTGTGATCGAAACGGCGCTTCTATTTACGATGGCTGCCGTAGCCGCCCTCGGGTTGATTTATCTGCTCTTACCGGCTTACAATCAACTGACCGAAAAAGAACTGACGCTCGATTTTTCGGATTATCAAATCTGGCAGGTGATGGGCTTAACCATCGTCGGCACTCTCATCGCGTCGAGCATTTATCCGGCGCTGTTGCTTTCGTCCTTCGAGCCGCTCAAAGCGTTGAAAGGTCGCGTGTCGGCCCGGTTCAGTGAAGCCACTTTCCGAAAAGTGCTGGTGGTGGCGCAGTTTGCCGTAACGGTTATTTTGATCGCCAGCACCCTGATCATCCGCAATCAGTTGAACTACATTCGCTCAAAGGAATTAGGCTACGACAAAACGCACGTGTTTGCTTTCTTCATGCGCGATATGGGGCAGCACTACGATGCTGTTAAAGCTGAATTGCTGCATCAACCCGGTGTAGCCAGCATTACACGTTCCAGCTCAAATATTGTTCGGCTCAATTCGCAAACGGGCGATAACGAATGGGATGGGAAAGAGCAGGGCGAAACGATGTTTATGCGCCCGATGGCCATCGATAAAGACTTTATCCCGTTCTTCAAGATGAAGCTGATTGAAGGAGCCAATTTTACCGGCGCGGTAGCCGATTCAACCCATTTTATTCTGAACGAAACGGCCGTCAAAACGGCGCGGCTGAAAAATCCGATTGGCAAAAAGTTCCGGCTTTGGAACCACAAAGGCACCATCGTTGGCGTGGTGAAAGACTTCCATTTTGCGTCGATGCGGCAGAAAATCGAGCCCGCCATCTTCTATTACGAACCGGACAATCTGAACGCGATGTACATCAAAACCACCGGAAGAGATGCTGAGAATGTTATTGCTTCGGCCCAAAAAGCCTGGAAGCAATACAACCCCGACTATCCATTCGACTACGCTTTTCTGGACGATGTATTCAACCGGCTTTACCAGTCGGAGCAAAAAACGGGGATGCTGTTCAATATGTTTGCGGGTATCGCCATCCTGATCTCCTGCCTGGGTCTGTTTGGACTGGCTACCTATACAGCGCAGGTGCGTACGCGCGAAATTGGCGTTCGGAAAGTACTGGGGGCCAGCGTTTCGGGGATTATTCAATTGTTAGCCAGAGACTTTGTAAAACTGGTGTTTTTCGCCATCCTGCTTGCTACACCCATTGCCTGGTATACCATGAGTCTATGGCTGGAAGATTTCGCCTACCGCATCAACGTTCAATGGTGGGTTTTCGCCATAGCCGGTATACTGGCCCTGGTTATTGCGTTGCTAACGGTCAGTTTCCAAAGTATTAAAGCTGCCCTGATGAACCCCGTGAAGAGTTTGCGGTCTGAGTAGAGACGCAATCCTGTGCGTCAGCAATTGGTTAGCATTAGCCCAAAACCAGCCGGTCAGGAGACGCCAAGGGGGGCCGGTCCGCCGGTGCGGTCTCTACATAAATAACCATGAAACAACCACCTAAACTCGCTGATAAACTACTCCGATTTTTCCTGTCTGATGACCGGCTGGAGGAAGTGTTGGGGGATCTGCACGAGGAATACCACTGGCAGGTCAGCCGGGTGGGTGAGCGACGGGCATGCTGGCAGTACTGGCGCGATGTAATTGGTTTCCTGAAACCATTCGCAGTGAAGCGCAAGCCGGTAAACGGTACTCAGGGCTTCCCGCGTTTTGCCGATCATTCAATGACTTTTTTCCCCAATCCGATTATGCTACGAAACTATTTCTCCATCGCACTCCGCCAGTTGTGGAAAAATCCGCTGTTTAGCGGCCTCAACATTGTAGGGCTAACCGTTGGGCTGGCGGTCAGTACGTTTATTGCGCTCTACGTCTGGCACGAGTTCCACTACGACCGCTTCGAACCCTTCGCCAACCGAACGTACCGGATTGTGTCGGCATCAAAATACGGGGAAAACGAAGTCTCCTTTCCCCAATTGCATCAGTCGTTTGGCAGCGAGGTTAAACGCCAGATTCCTGAAGTAGACGAAGTGGTTCGGTTTTCCAATGGCTTTGGCGACGTTGTTCTGCAATCGGATCAAAATCACCGGTTTAAAGAAACCAATGTTGGGTATGCCGACGCGTCGATTATACCAGTCATGGGCCTTGAATTTTTGTATGGTAATCCTAAAACAGCGTTGAGCGAACCCGGTAGGATCATACTGACCCGTCAACTGGCCGAGAAGTATTTCGGAGACCGGAATCCAGTCGGTAAATCGCTGACTTTCGATAAACATTTCCCACTTACAGTATCAGGGGTGCTGGACGATTTACCGACCAACTCAGTCATTCAGTTCAACGGGCTGGTTTCGCTGTCGTCGATGCCTACGCTGGGTGATCGTCAACGCCACATTTATGAAAATGCTGGCTTTTTGAGTACTTATCTGGTCTTACGGCCCGATGCCCGAGTCAGTGACATCGAAAAGAAACTCGTGACGGTAAAAGCAGGCATCAAATTCATCGATATGTCGGCCCGCTATTATCTTGAAGCCTTACCTACGCTACACCTGGACGCTCGCGGAGCGCCGGGCGACTCCCGACAGTCGCTGTATATTCTGCTGACGGTGGCGCTGGTTATTCTGACGCTGGCCATCATCAACTACATCAGCCTGACCACCGCCCGGGCAACCAAACGGTCACGCGAAGTCGGTATTCGTAAAGCCATTGGCGGGCAGCGCAGTGAGTTGATCGGGCAATTCTTTCTGGAATCATTCCTGACCACTACACTGGCCTTTGCGTTGTCGCTGGCTCTGCTTCAGGCGTTGTTCCCGTGGGCCAACCATGCGCTGGATTTGCAGATGGATAACCGGGTGCTGGCGCAGGGACCGTATTGGAGACTGATGCTTGGCCTTTGGCTGATTTGCTCGCTGCTGGCGGGTGGCTATCCGGCGCTGTTGCTATCTGGTTTTCGGCCAGCACTCGTACTGAAAGGATCAACCAACTGGCGACAGAGCGGGGTCGGCATTCGGCGGGTTTTCACAACCGTTCAGTTTACGGCCTCCATCGGACTATTGATTTGCAGCCTGGTGCTTTACACACAGATGCGGTTTCTGCGTACTAAAAATCTTGGACTGAACCGATCTCAGGTGGTCGCGCTTCAGATCGACAACGAAATGATCCCTCAATTTACGGGCTTGCGCAACGCTGTTCGGCAATGGGCGGGTGAGGAAAATGTGGCTACAACTAATGCCAAGCTATTCACGGACAACATCATGATCTATTTTCAGAATACGGAGAAAACAAAGAGACAACTCATGGTATATGCACTGACTGTCGACAAACGCTTTTTCGACATGATGGGCATTCAGTGGAAATACAGTCCGCTAGGTTGGGAAAAAGGAATTGTAACCCGTGAGCTAACTATTTATAACCAGACCGTACTTAACGAAGCGGATATAAAAGGAAACCCACTCCAGCAGGCTGCTCCTTTTAAAGGTCAAACTACCGATGGTGTTGTGGCTGATTTTCATGTAAAGAGCCTTCGTGGATTACCTACCCCTATGATGCTCACCGTTGTGAGTGATACCAACCGGTCGATTCTGGCCAATGGCGGCTACTTACTGGTTCGGCTGAATCCGCATACCAATGTGCCTGATGCGCTTGACCAACTCAAAAAAATCTACGATCAGGCCCGTCCAACGGTGCCCTTCGACTACTATTTTCTGGATGATGCCTACAATAAGCTCTATGCGAAAGAAGAACGGCTGATGCGACTATTCAACGGGTTTACAGCGCTGACGTTGCTGGTGGCCTGTCTGGGGCTTTTAGGGTTGATGACCTTTTCGGTAGAAGTACGCACGAAAGAAATTGGCGTTCGGAAAGTGCTGGGCGCATCGGTAGGCGGTATTGTGCTGCTGCTCTCCAAAGATTTTCTTAAACTCGTGCTGCTGGCTATTTTAATTGCCTCACCGATAGCGTGGTGGGCCATGAACAAATGGCTACAGAGCTTTGCCTATAAGATCGACATTGCCTGGTGGGTCTTCGCCCTGGCCGGTGGGCTGGCCGTTAGTATTGCCCTGCTCACAATCAGTTTCCAGAGCATAAAAGCCGCCCTTACTAATCCGGTAAAAAGTTTGCGGTCTGAATAATGCATGGATGGCAGGGTGTAGCGGGGATGGCAGGGGCGCGGGGAACAACGCCTGCTATGCCCGGCTATCCCTGCGCGAAGCCACCCTGCCTGATCAGAATGAACGAGGCCAGTTCGGCAAGCAGTAGGTTATAATGAGTGGCTGATATACCACCTAACATATACGCCAGAAAAATTTCATCGGCCAGGATGAAGGCAGCCCATAAACCAATTGTAAAACCGAATGCCTGATGAATACTGATCTTTTGCGTAGGGTTTTGGCGGAAAACGGCTGCGAATGCTTTCCAGAAAAGGAATGCACCAATGCCCTCCCAGAGTATAACCCCGGCAAAAAACAGAATCGATAACCAGACTGGTGATTGATAAATAGCCACCACCCGGACAATAAGCGTATAATTCCCTGACGCAAACGGCCAGTTGGCCGGAAGCAGCGACAGCGCTTTGAGTGCATCGGCCGTATTACTCAGCCACACAATGGAAAAATAAAGTGCCCAGAAAAGCATTAATCCAGCCCGAATACGGTTGTCGATGGTTTGCATGAATGGTCTGTGATAAATGCCGGGAATATAGCGTTTTATGTTGTCATGCAGGGCGTTGGTTCACTGTTATATAGCAATGTTTGATGGGTTGGGAAGAGACAAGGTGAATTTTTTTGAGCGAGCCTGCAACGAACTCCACCTCAAAGTCATCTTTAGTACATCAGGCTGAAAATGGGGAGCGCGGTGTGTGGTAGCCAGGGGTTAAACTGTTCCCCGGCTATCTGCCCGTGCTCCGCATTTTGCCACCACTCACACTACTCGAACGGTCATGCTCCGAAACTATTTCAAAATTGCCTGGCGCAACATCATCAGGAACAAAACATTTTCTTTTATCAATGTGCTGGGGCTGGCATTAGGCATGACCGGTAGTTTGCTGATTCTCTTATGGGTGCAGAACGAGCGTAGCATCGATCAGTTTCATGCTAATGGCCCCCGGATTTATCAGGTACTTGAAAACCAGCAGTGGACAGGCAACGATATTAGTACAACACCCGCTACGCCAGGTCCGTTGGCAGCAGCCTTAACAGCCGAAATACCAGAAATTGAAAAAAGCGTTAAGATAACCTGGGAAGAAGAGCATTTGCTAACTGTTGGCGAAAAAGCCTATAAAGAAAAAGGTCGCTATGCGAGTCGTGATCTGTTTCAGATTTTTTCGTTTCCGTTGGTTCAGGGTAATCCAAAAACGGCCATTGCGGGACCTTCGTCCATTGTTATTTCCGAAAAAGTAGCCATGAAACTCTTCGGCCGAACCAACGTAGTAGGCCAAACGATTCGCGTCGATAATAAAGACGATTATCAAATAACGGGTGTTGTGCAGGATATTCCGGCCACATCGTCGCTGAAGTTCGATTTTGTATTGCCCGAAGAGCCATACGAGAAACAGAATGAGTGGCTCACCAAATGGGATAACAATGGGATTCGAACGTTTGCGCTCCTGCATGCCAATGCAGATAGGGATGCCGTCAATAAGAAAATTCTGAACTTCGTTAAGAAGCACGACAAAAACGTGACCACCATCACCACGTTTCTGTTTCCGTATGAGGCTGCCTACCTCCAGTCGAAATTCACTAATGGAAAGCCCGATGGTGGCCGCATTGAATACGTTCACCTGTTCACGGTTGTGGCGGTTTTTCTGCTGATTATTGCCTGTATCAACTTCATGAATCTGGCCACGGCCCGATCGGCAAAACGGGCTAAAGAAGTAGGTATTCGGAAAGTGGTAGGTGCCGAACGTAGTTACCTGATCGGGCAGTTTGTGGGCGAAGCGATGCTGATGGCGTTGATGTCGCTATTGATTGCGATTGTTCTGACGCAACTGCTTTTGTCTCCGTTCAATACACTTACCGAAAAACACATTTCCATTCAATACAGCAGTCCGTTCTACTGGTTAACCTTGCTGAGTCTGGCTCTGATAACGGGCATTGTAGCGGGCAGTTATCCGGCTTTATTTCTGTCGTCGCTCCAACCGATTAAGGTCCTGAAAGGAACATTGCGGTTTAAGGCCGGTGCCGTTTTCCTGCGGCAGGGACTCGTGGTATTTCAGTTTGCTTTGTCGCTGCTGCTGATTATCGGAACGCTTATTGCCGGGCGACAGGTCGATTATATCCGTACCAAAAATCTGGGACTTGACCGCGAAAATGTGATCTATATGAGCCTGGAAGGCGATTTGTCCAAGCGGTTCGACTCGTTCCGGGAAGAGTTGCTGCGGGCCCCCGGTATTCAGAATGTATCGTCGGCGGGCAATGATCCGATGGCTATCGGTAGTTCAACAATCGGGGTCGAATGGAAAGGCAAACCGGAGGGAGATAAAACCCTGTTCACAAATATGGGCGTCAGCTACGATTTCGTCAAAACGATGAAAATCAAACTACTGGGCGGTCGCGAGTTTTCGAAAGGTTTCGTAACCGACAGCACCAACTACCTGGTCAACGAAGAAGCCGCCCGCCGAATGGGTATGAAAGACCCGGTTGGACAGGATTTGAAATTCTGGGGCAGATCTGGCAAGATTATCGGTCTGATGAAAAACTTCCATGTCAACTCGCTTCGGGTGGCCATCGAACCGCTGATTCTTCGGCTCGATTCAACAAACTATACGCTGTTGGTTCGCACGTATCCGGGGCAAACTGAGCAGGCATTGAAAAGTATGGAGCGGTTGGCGAAACAGTTTAATCCCGCCTATCCGTTTGCCTATCGTTTTGCCGATGAGAGCTTCCGGGAGCAGTACAAAAGTGAAACGCTGGTAGGTAAACTGGCGAATTACTTTGCCATCATTGCCATTTTCATTGCCTGCCTGGGGCTGTTTGGTCTGGCAATGTTTACGGCCGAGCAGCGGACGAAAGAAATTGGCGTTCGGAAAGTACTAGGCGCATCAGTGCCCAGTATTGTGCTGCTGCTCTCGCGCGATTTCCTGAAACTGGTGCTGATTTCTATTTTCATTGCGTCGCCCATTGCCTGGTATGTCATGAACCAATGGCTCGACAACTATGTCTACAGGATCGGGGTTGAATGGTGGGTGTTTTTGCTGGCAGGTATATTGGCCATTGCAATTGCACAACTAACAGTTAGCTATCAAAGTATTAGAGCTGCATTGATGAATCCGGTAAAATCGCTTCGATCAGAATAGGCTGGAGCGACGGACTTAGGGCTATTGCTTGTTCGTGATTGTATCGCGGATGCTGGAGGTACGCGTCTGCGACGCTCATACGGTTGCGTAGCGTCGCAGATGTGTATCGTTCACTATCGGACGGAGGTATGTCCAGAAACGGACATTCATAGCGTAAGCGATAATCAAAAAAAGGCTTTTTGGGGCTGTTTAGGTATTATTGGGTAGTTGGCACCGCATTTGATCGACATTATCGTATAAAATAACCAGGCCATGAAACGAACCTTTCTTGGGGAGTTTGAAGAAGTTGTACTGCTAACGGTTGCCATTCTGGACGAGGGCGCCTATGGCGTTACGGTCACGCAGGAAATTGAGCAGAAAACCGGACGTGCTGTGGGTTTTAGCACCGTTCATACGACACTGCAACGGCTGGAAGAGAAAGGCTTTCTGGCATCGCACATGGGCGGAGCCACAGCCGAGCGTGGCGGCCGACGGAAACGTTTTTTTACGATCACGGCGGCTGGTCGGAAAGCATTGGCTGAGGTGAAGCAAACGCGTGAACAATTGTGGAATGCCCTTCCACCAGAGACATTGCAATTGATGGTCTGAATAAATGGCATAGTGCATAGGGTTGTAAGAATCTGCGTCTTCTTTCTCTATGCCCCAAGCCCCAAGTCCTATGCACTACACACCACCCCGTTTTGCCACCTGGCTGCTGGAGTTGTTCGGCCACCCCGACACGGGGGAGGAGGTGCAGGGCGATTTGCTGGAATTGTATGTTTACTGGGTTGCAACGGTGGGCAAACGGAAGGCCGATTGGCGGTATAGTTGGAGTGTATTAAAGCTACTGAGGCCGTTGGCTGGATCATCAAAAAAAGAACAGTATACACCACCTTTTTCACTAGGCCCTGCTATGCTACTGAATTATTTTAAAATCGCCTATCGTAATTTACTCAATAACAAGGGGTTTTCAGTCATAAATATCACCGGACTTGCGTTGGGGATTGCCTGTTCTATCGTTTTGTTCCTATTCATTCTCGATGAGCTAAACTTCGACGCATTTAATAAAAAAGCCAGCCAGACCTATCGGCTTTACGTTCACAGTTCGATTAACAACGAAGAAGCAAACAATGCCAAGACGGCACCTCCGGCTGGCCCTACACTCGTGCAGATGCTCCCTGAGGTGCTTACTCAAACACGTATCGGTTACTTTGGCGGACACGAGTTGCGGTATAAAGACAAGATTTTTAGGGAAAACAGAATCTACACGGCCGACTCCACCTATTTCGATGTCTTTACGCTTCCCTTCATTCACGGCGATCCGTCGATTGCCCTCAAGAATCCAAACAGCATTGTTCTGACCGAAACCATGGCCAGAAAATATTTCGGGCAGGAAAACCCGACGGGGAAATCGTTGCTGGTCGACGGAACAAACTTGTATCAGATTACGGGCGTCATGAACGACTTTCCCGATAAGTCTCATTTCCATTGTGACTTTCTTTTGTCGATGTCGACCTATCCCGAGGTTAATCAACAAAACTGGCTGCAAGGGAATTACTCCACTTACATTGTTCTTAAAGCGGGCGTAGATCCTACGCGGGTCGAGCGCAAAATGAAACAAGCCGTTCTCGGCCGTTTAGGACCTGATCTTGAAAAAGCATTGGGCTTTTCTATGCAGCAATTTCTGGCCAACGGCAATGTATTTGAGTATCGCATGCAACCGTTGTTATCCATTTATCTGCACGCAAAACGGCAATACAATATCGACCCCAATACAGAGTGGGGTGGCGCCAGAATTGGCGACAGTGTGTACGTGTATATTTTCTCGGTGGTGGCGTTATTTATTCTGCTGATTGCGGTCATCAATTTCGTCAACCTATCAACAGCCCGTTCCGAGAAGCGCGCTAAAGAAGTAGGCATCCGAAAAGCCATTGGTTCGAGTCGCTTAAAACTAATGGGGCAGTTTACGACCGAATCCATATTGCTGACTGGCCTTTCGGTCCTTGTGGCGTTGTTTCTGGTACAACTCATGCTTCCCGGCTTCAACCAGATAATAGGTCGACAGTTGACATTACCCCTTTTTACTCATGCATATACCATTCCGGCGCTACTTGCTTTTACACTCATCGTAGGCCTGCTGGCGGGAAGTTATCCGGCCTTTTTTTTATCGTCTTTTCGGCCGGTCGAGGTCTTAAAATCGGGTGTACAAAAAAGAAAATCCTCCATACGTAGCCTGTTGGTGATTACCCAGTTCTCGATATCCATTACGCTAATTCTGGGTATGATCATCATCCGAAACCAATTAGGGTATCTTCAGCATAAAGACCTTGGATTCAACAAAGAGCACTTACTCTCGATCAACAATGCAGCCGCTCTGGGCGATAAACTCAAGCCATTTAAAGCCGAGTTATTGAAAAATCCAGCCATCCTATCGGTCAGCAACACATCCCTATTATTTGCAAACGGCATTCCAGGAAGTGGTTATTTATTCGGAAAACGGTCGGGCAGCGACCCCGTTTTATGCCAGTATCTGGACGTTGATGCGGATTTCGTCAAAACGTTTGCGGTGCCGTTAAAAGCCGGACGCTTCTTCTCCAACGATCGGCTGGCCGACAGCACCGCCGTGGTCATCAACGAAGCGGCCCTGCACGCATTTAATACGAACAGTCCGTTAGATCATGAACTTACCGAAGTCGATGTAAACGGCTCTAAAACGTATAGAATCATTGGTGTTATAAACGACTTCAATTATGAATCGCTTCACCGCCAGGTTCGTCCGCTGGTGTTTCACCTTAGTCCTGTCCGGCAAGCCGCCAGTATTTTAACCATTCGCATTCAGCCCAATGCCACAAAAAATGCGATTAATTACATCGAAGAAACCTGGCAACGATTCGAAAAAACAGACCAATGTCACTATTCGTTTTTAGATGAGCGACTGGCCCGACTTTACGAAGCAGAACAAAAAACGAGTATCATCGCTACGGTTTTTTCGGCCCTGGCCATTTTTATTGCCTGCCTGGGTTTGTTTGGTCTGGCCGTTTTCATAACCGAGCAACGCACCAAAGAAATTGGCATTCGTAAAGTGTTAGGGGCTAGTATTGCCGAAATCCTGTTTCTGTTGTCGCGACAATTTATTGCCTGGGTGGCCATTGCCATTCTGATTGCCTCGCCCATTGCCTGGTACGCCATGAGCCAATGGCTCGACAACTTCGCTTACCGCGTCGATATTTCGTGGTGGGTATTTGTTCTGGCCGCTTTTCTGGCCATTGGGATTGCCTTATTGACGGTGAGTTTTCAGAGCATCAAAGCCGCGTTGGCTAATCCCATAAAGTCGTTACGATCAGAATAAATGGCATAGTGCATAGGGTTGTAAGAATCTGCGTCTTCTTTCTCTATGCCCCAAGCCCCAAGTCCTATGCACTACACACCACCCCGTTTTGCCACCTGGCTGCTGGAGTTGTTCGGCCACCCCGACACGGGGGAGGAGGTGCAGGGCGATTTGCTGGAATTGTATGTTTACTGGGTTGCAACGGTGGGCAAACGGAAGGCCGATTGGCGGTATAGTTGGAGTGTGTTAAAGTTACTGAGGCCGCTGGCTCGGCAAAATCGTCCTCTACAGTATACACCACCTTTTTCTCTTAGTCCTGTTATGCTGCGTAATTATCTGAAAATCGCCTGGCGGAACCTCGTTCTCCACAAATCATTTGCGATAATTAATATCGTGGGACTGGCCGTTGGGCTGGCCACTTGTTTGCTTATTGTGCTGTTTGTTCGCCATGAGCTAAGCTATGATCGCTACAATGCTAAAGCCGACCGCACCTACCGGATGGTTATCCATGCTAAACTGGGAGGTAAGGAAATGAATGCTGCTATGTCGAGCGTACCGGCGGGTCCGGCATTAGCCCACGATTATGCCGGTATAGAAGCTGTTACGCGCACGGAGCAGCAAGGATCGTTTGTTGTGAAGCACGGTCAGGAAAGTTTTAAAGAAGAACATGTAGTGTTTGCTGATTCTAACTTTTTCCAAACCTTTTCGATACCACTCCTGAAAGGAAACCCCAAAACGGTTCTGACCGAACCCAATACGCTGGTCGTAACGGAAAGCATTGCTCATAAGTACTTTGGCAATCAGGACCCGGTTGGCCAAACGCTGATGTTGGGTACCAGCGGGCAATTTCGGGTAACGGGGGTGTGTCAGGATGTGCCTCTCAATTCACACTTTCATTACGATATTTTTGGGTCGATGCGGTCGATCCACTTGCGCGAAACCTGGCTGACAAGTGGTCTGATGACATACATAGTACTCCAGCCGGGCTACTCTGCACAGGCTATTGAGGCAAAAATTCCGCAGATGGTCAATAAGTATGTGGGCCCCGAAATACAACAACTTTTGGGTATGAGCCAAACCGATTTCACTAAGAAAGGAAACAGTTTTGGTTTTCAGCTTCAGCCCATTACTGATATTCACCTTCACTCTAATTTTGAGTCGGAAATTGAACCAAACAGCGATATCAAATATATCTATATCTTTTCCATTATCGGGGTTTTCATTCTGCTGGTGGCCTGTATCAATTTCATGAATCTGAGTACGGCGGGTTCGGCCGGGCGTGCCAAGGAAGTAGGCATTCGGAAAGTGCTGGGATCTATACAGCAGCAACTGATTGGTCAGTTTTTAAGTGAATCGGTTCTGATCACGTTTATGGCACTGGTGTTGGCCATTGGAATTATCGCTGTTGTGTTGCCCGGATTCAATCAACTAGCGGGGCAGCAATTTGAACTGAAGGCATTGACTGATGGCTGGATGGGGCCTGCCGTTGTGCTGGGGTGTGTACTGATTGGATTGCTGGCAGGGAGTTATCCGGCTTTTTTTCTATCGGCTTTCAGGCCAGTGAGTGTACTGAAAGGTCGCTTACTGGCGGGTTCTAAAAGCGGATGGCTCCGCAATACGCTGGTTACAATTCAATTTATGGTATCGATCGGAATGATTATTGGTACACTGGTCGTTTACCAACAACTTAATTTTATCCAGCATAAAAAAGTTGGTTTCGATAAGTCGCAGGTACTCATTGTGCACGATACCTATACACTGGGCAATAAATCGGATGCTTTCAAAGTCGAACTGGGCAAGCTATCGCAGGTGCAGGGCGTTACATTAGCGGGTTATTTGCCCGCAGGCCCGTCGAACAGTGCTACCGATGGATTCAGGCCCGACAATGGAGACGCTCAATCGAGTCCTTACCGCGAAAAGAATTATTATGTCGATGAAAACTACCTGCCCACACTGGGTATCAAACTGGCCTACGGGCGAAATTTCTCGAAAGCATTTCCATCCGACAGTGCCGCGGTTTTACTGAACGAAGCGGCTGTGAAACGATTTGGTTTTAAAAACCAGAGCGCCATAGGGCAATACGTTTGGGCCGTTGGCGATGGCAGTCCAACAAGCCAGCGTAAGTATAAGATAATTGGTGTAGTAAACGATTTTCATTTTGAGTCGATGCACCAGCAAATAGCTCCTCTGATTCTGTTTTATGGGCAGGATAATTATCAGATGGCTGTTCGCATCCAAACAGGTGATGTTCCAGAGTTGCTGAAAAAAATAGAACAGACCTGGAAAGCCCAGACCGATTTGCCTTTTGCTTATTCGTTCCTCGACGAACGCTTCAACGCCATCTATAAATCGGAGCAGCGTGTGGGGCAGTTGTTCAGCATTTTCGCCAGTCTGGCCGTCATAATTTCGTGCCTGGGATTGTTCGGTTTAGCCATGTTTACGGCTCAGCAGCGTACCAAAGAAATTGGTGTTCGCAAAGTGCTGGGTGCATCGGTCGCCAGTGTCGTGGCATTACTTTCCAAAGATTTTTTGAAACTGGTATGTATCGCTATTCTGATTGCGTCGCCCATTGCCTGGTATGCCATGGATCGATGGCTGGCCGATTTTGCCTACCGAATCAACATTCAGTGGTGGGTATTTGCGCTGGCTGGTTTGCTTTCGGTTGGCATTGCGCTGGTAACGGTTAGTTTTCAGAGTATCAAAGCCGCGTTGGCCAATCCGATTACTTCTCTTCGATCTGAATAAAGGCATCGGGTATGGGGCGATTACGAATCCGCGTCTGTTCACCCTATACCCCAAGCCCTTCGCCCTATGCACTACAAACCACCCTACTTTGCCACCTGGCTGCTGGAGACCTTTGGTCATCCTGATACTTCGGAAGAAGTGCAGGGCGATTTGCTGGAACTCTACGTCCATTGGGTGCAGACGGTGGGCAAGCGGAAGGCCGATTGGCGATACAGTTGGAGTGTATTTAAACTTTTGCGGCCCCTGGCCCAATCAAAAACAGCTAAAGAGTATCCTTCTCCTTTTTCATTAGGTCCTGCTATGATTCGCAACTATCTAAAAATCGCCTGGCGCAACTTAGCGCACGCCCGCGTTTTCTCGCTCATTAATGGATTTGGCCTGACTGTAGGCATTGCCTGTGCATTATTGGTTTTTCTGGTTATTCGCCACCAGACCAGTTACGACCGGAATCATAAAAATGGCGATCGGGTTTATCGGGTCCAGACCGTAAATAACAGCGACCCGAATCCACACCCCGGCACCTACACCGAGATGGCAACGGTGTTGCGGAGCGAAGCGCCTGAACTGGAAACCGTTGTGCCAATTATGAATAAATGGGGGAAAGGCCTGGCAATTCCAGAATCGGGTGCGTTTTTTAAGGAGCGTGTGGTTTTTACTGATCCTGGATTATTTCACTTGCTGGATTACCAGTGGCTTACGGGCAACGCCAGGACGGCCCTTGCGCGGCCCGATCAGGTGGTCTTGACCGAATCGTATGCCCGAAAGTTTTTCGGTACCACGGACGTTGTTGGTAAAACAATTCGCTACGATAACAAAGAGGATTTGCGCGTAACGGGCATACTGAAAGACCATCCTGAAACCACCAATTTTCCATTCGATATATTGATTTCGTATCCGACGCTCAAGCGCGTAGAACCTGATTTCGATTCGCACGGATGGAGCGGTTTTGGTGATGATTTTCAGGTATATGCGTTACTGAAACCGGGCTTTAAACCCGAGCAGCTAACGCGCCGGTTCCATGCCATTCAGGTTAAATATCAGAAAGATCCGAAAATGGTAGAGAACCAGCATTTTGCCCTGAACCCGCTTTCGGAACTGCACTATTCATTCAATTTCAGCGGTCGGCAGGCCAACAAAAAAATGCTTAATACGCTGGCTCTGATTGGCCTGTTTGTTTTATTCATTGCCTGCATCAATTTTATCAATCTGACTACGGCGCAGGCACTCAAACGAGCCAAAGAAGTCGGGATTCGCAAAGCGGTTGGTAGTAACCGACTGTCGTTGATTTATCAATTCCTTACCGAAGCTGGACTGATTACATGGATTGCTACCCTGATGTCGGTTCTGCTGGCGTGGCTGGTGCTGCCTGCCGTTGCCAACATGATGGGTTTACCGTTGGCAGCATCTGATTTGTTCTCCTGGCCGATTGCGCTGTTTTTGGGCGGTTTAGCAATTGTAACTGCCCTTTTGGCTGGTACTTATCCAGCTTTCCGGCTGTCGGGAATGGCACCAATATGGGCGCTAAAAAGTAATAAGCTTCCGCGGGGTGAACGTAGGGTTACATTACGACAGGGATTAGTGGTTGTTCAATTTACCATTGCCATGGTGCTGATTAGCAGTGCTCTGCTTATTCGGCAACAACTCTCTTTTTTCCAGACGGCCAACCTGGGGTTCAATAAAAATGCCATCATCACGGTTAGCCTGCCCGACAATAAGCCCGAAAAACTGCAATCGCTACGGGCTCAGCTAATGGAATCGCCACAGATCAAGGATGTTAGTTTTTCGTTCAACAGTGCCTCGGCCGAAAGCAACTGGATGCAGGGAATGCAGTATCGGACAGGAGCAACGGCCATTGAAGTTAAAACTCAGATGAAAATGGGCGATTCGCATTACCTCGATACCTATGGTATTCAACTACTGGCCGGGCAGGGTTTTCGGGAGGGTGATACAGCCTATTTCAAGGTGCTTACCAACGAAGTTTTCCTCAGCCGAATTGGCATTAGTGATCCCCGAGCCGCCATTGGTCAGAAAATCTATTATGGCGATGGACCACAGTTCGCTACCATTATTGGCGTTGTTAAAGACTTTCATGTCAACTCGTTGCATCAGAAAATAGACCCAACGCTGATTCAGGTAGTACCGAACAATTTCTATCAGGCAGGCATCAAACTGAAAAGCGAGAAGCCAACGGCCGAATCGATTCAATCGGCTTTGGCTACCCTTGAAAAAGCCTGGAAAGCAACGTTTCCTGATCAGGTTTTTGCGTACGATTTTCTGGATAAAACCCTGGCCGATGCCTACAAAAACGAAACCCGCACCGCTCAACTAATTGATACCTCAACGCTGATTGCTATTCTGATTTCCTGCCTGGGGCTTTTCGGGTTGGCTACGTTCACGGCCGAGCAGCGTACGAAGGAGATTGGTGTCCGAAAAGTACTGGGAGCTTCGGTGGGCAGTATTGTTGCGTTGCTCTCCCGCGATTTTCTGAAACTGGTATTGGTGGCTATACTGATTGCGGCTCCTGTTGCCTGGTATGGAGTAAGCGAGTGGTTGCAGAATTTCGAGTTCAAAATTCAAATCCACTGGTGGGTATTTGTGCTAACAGGTCTATCGTTAGTGTTGATTGCGCTGTTGACCGTTAGCTTCCAGAGCATCAAAGCTGCGCTGATAAATCCAGTGAAATCGTTGCGGTCAGAGTAATGATATTGACTATTGGTCATCGACGGTTCGGTTGAAGCAGAGGACGAACCGTCAATGACCAATAGTCATCATTAGTAGTCCTGGAATCATCAGTAGTCCGTCCAGATACAGATAGTAGGCATAATCCGATAGTGGCGATTGGAGCCGTTGGGAAGTTAATACGAGCAGGATCATGGGCAGACTCAGGCAGATGAGCGTTTCGGGACTGACATCCTGATAAAAAAGTGCCACAAGGGAAAACATATAGATCACTACCAGAGCCCGGAAAAATAACTGGGCCTGTTGGTTTGTCAGCATCGACACAAGGGTAAGCCATTTCGATTTACCGTCATCGCTTCGGTCGCGGTAGTCGAACCAGAAGGCAATGCTATAGATGAACACAAACCAGGTTAGGGCCCAGGTGAATATTCGGAGCCCGTTTGGAGCGTTGGTTGTTGCGTTGATTAGCAGCGGTAGCCCAACCGTAACATAGGTCCAGACCATAGACAGATAGGCTGTTTTCAGAATGGCAATTCGACGGAGAGCCAGAAAGGGCCAGAAATTTAGTTTGGGAGCGGTATACAGAAAGGCCAGTATCACCACCGGGAAGAGGTCATACAGGTATGTTTTCAATATATACAACTCACGCAGCCCAATAAGCGCCGATACCAGAAACAGCAGCAGAAGCAGCTTTTTGTGCTGTTGATTCCAATGAAGTCTTTGCGTTCCGGCGGGAGATAAGTCGGCCGGTAAATCGGTCAGGTACCAATGTAGGGAATAGCTGCCGAGGGTACCCGCAAAAACAAACGCCAGGAGCGATCTGGGAAGCGCCAGATCGAACAGCAGTGCCGTGGTCTGGCACATAATAACGGCGCAGAACGCAATGTAGGCATTGCTGAATAGAATGAGCTGAAGGAGGGATTCTAGAAAGCCAAGCAGGGCCCGACGCATTCGATCATGGTCAAATAATTGCGCCAAAGATACTGAACACATCCAAAGAACGGCATGTGCGTCTGTTGGTCTGGTTTTTTTAATCGACCGTTAAGCCAAAGTAAGAGAAAAGATGTGTCTGTAACCTTTTCAGAAAACGGCGGTTTTCCCCGGAAATCCTTCCTGTCGCTTATGTTGTTTCTCCGAATTACTACTGTTCTTGTTTGGTTGATTACTACACTCACAAGTGGGCAACTATTACCGGCGCAAACTCAACAGGTCGACACATTGATTTGGCGCGAAATGCGCGAACGCCGGATTCCTGGCGTACAGGTTGCCGTGGTGCAGCATGGCCAGATTATACTGTCAAAATCGTATGGAGTCGCCACTATTCAGCAATCGATGCCAGTTACCAACCAGACCGTATTTTCAATCAACTCGTGCACCAAGGCTTTTACGGGTGTAGCAATCATGCAGTTGGTAGAGGCCGGGAAAGTCGATCTCGAAGCACCCGTATCCCGCTATCTTCCTGGGTTACCCCAAGCCTGGCAACCCGTAAAAATTAGGCAACTATTAACGCACGTCTCTGGCCTGCCCGACATTCTGCGGAAAGTGCTTAACCCGGCAACGGGCGCTTTTATGGGGCAGGATAATGAGGAGTCGGCCTGGGCAAAGGTGCAGCAGTTGCCAATGGAGTTTCCAACCGGTGAGCAGTTTAGCTACAATCAGACAAACTACGTTTTGCTGGGTAAAATCATTGATAAATTTAACCAGAAACCGTTTGCGGAGGTTTACCGGGACAAACAGTTTTTGGCTGCCGGAATGCTGCACACCTGCTTTGGCGACTCGCGCGATGTGATTCCAAACATGGCGCGCGGTTATCGGTATGTTACGCGGTTAGATGGCCGGAATTTGAATGAAAGTAAATTGGTTAACGTCTATGAAGAATTTCCGGGGTTTCGCCGGGCCGCGTCCGGCATAAATAGTACGGCCGAAGATCTGGCCCACTGGATTGGGGCACTGCAACAGGGTAAAATCCTGAAAACGAAGGATGCGCTCAATACACTTTGGAGACCCGGCACCTATAACAACGGTTCACCAACGCAGTGGGCACTTGGCTGGGTCTCTAAACCTCGTCCAAAACACCCCGCCGTTACGGCTACGGGCGGTGGACGCTCGGCTTTTTTTGTATATCCCGACGATGATCTGGCCGTTATTGTACTGACGAATCTGTCGGGTTCGTATCCCGAAGATTTCATCGACGAACTGGCCGGATGCGTTGACCCCGACATACCGGCCTCTGATCCAATTACGGCTTTACGGATGCAGTTACGAAAGCGCGGTTTCGATCGGGCAATTGAGGTAGTTAACGACGAACAGAAAAAAAACTCTGATTTCAAGCCCTCAGAAAATGACCTCAACGACTGGGCTTACCGGATGATGAGCCAGGGACAATTAAACGAAGCACTGGGTGTTTTTAAACTGAATGTCTATCTGTATCCGCAAAGGTGGAACGTCTACGATAGTTATGGCGAAGCTCTTTTTCGATCGGGTCAGAAAGATGCCGCCATTGCGATGTATAAAAAATCCATTGCGCTTAATCCTAACAATCAGGGTGGTAAAGCCATGCTGGAGCGCATTCAGAAATAATCCCAATCAATTAACAATTGGCTGATGTTGCCAGTTATGGTGCTATTCGCAGACCATTTACTTACTAACGATGAACAGCACCGCAACTGATCTGGCAGCCGTACGGGATAAACTAGCCCTCACCGAACTGGTTAACCGTCTGTTTATGTACACCGACGACCGAAACTGGCCGGGTTTACGCAATGAGGTTTTCACCGAGAATGTCTACCTCGATATGGAATCGAACGGAGGGGCTCCGCCGGGTCTTGTCACGGCTCAATCCATTACCGACGGTTGGCACAAAGGCTTTCAGGGGGTTGATGCAATCCATCATCAGGGTGGGCATTACCTGATTACGGTCAATGGCGATCAGGCCGATGTGTATGGATACGCGGTGGCGACGCATTATCGCACGGCGGCCTTACACGGCAAAACCCGAACGTTTGTGGGGAGTTATGACATCAAAGCCGAACGAACCCCGAACGGCTGGCGAATCAATCAGTTGAAATACAACCTCAAATACGCCGACGGCAACGCATCGCTGCAATAAGCGGGAAGTACCAGCCATTAGTTGGCTGATTCGAGATTTACGGAGGTCCATAATAACTGGTACTTCAATTTCAGGAATTATAGGAAACATGCACCATTGACGAGGCTGCTTCTTCCAACCATTGTCAACCTGATGCATTACTCCTCCATTAGTCTGGAATTTTGCAGCCTTCGTTTAATTTTTGTCTAAGTTGGGCTTCCAACCCCGTGCCATCAATAGCCGCCCAATGCTCTATGATTCGGTTTTCGGCCATTCGGTAGAACCGGTATCCTGTTGTGCTCACTTGAGCGCCGGTTGCTTCGATCCCACGCCATAGGCCAATGTGCGTCATTATCATTTTAACTTTCAGTATCGTCTTATTGTCTTCAGCAACTTGGTCTTCGATAACAGTTTGGTGGGAAAATGACTGGCTGGTGGCTTGAATCCATGTTAATAACCCACGACGGTCGGCGGGTAAGACTGTAGGTAAGGAATGGTCAACATAGTCAGCATGAAGATACGTATCGAGTTTACCATACTGTTGTTGGTTCCAAACCTCTTCAATGAAGTTAATAGCCAATTGTTTCACTTGATTTTGTCTCATTGTTTTCATTGTTTAATGAAAGCAAATGTAGAAAGTGAGTCAACGGTGAATGTGTGATAAAAGTCAAAAAAAGAAATTACTTCAGGCGACGAATCCGGCTTAATGTTTCCCGCCGAATGCCTAAATAGGAGGCCAGTTGACCCAATGGAAGCCGCTGAATAAGGTTGGGATTTTTCTGTATCAATAAATCGTATCGCTCCTTAGCTGAATATACCGATAACCAGGAAGTATATTCCTGCTGTTCTTCCAAAAGTACTTCCAGCAGCATTCTGCCTAAGGATTCGATCTGGTGTGACTTTTGGTAAAGATGAGCCAGATCTGTTTTGGCCATGCTCAATACCCGCGACGGCTCCAGTGCCTGAATAGTTAACTCACTCGGCTGCTCGTTACGCAGGCTTTTTAAATCCGTTAAAAACGAATGTTCAAGATTAAAGGCAACATTTCGTTCATCCCCATCTTTAAGCTGAAAGCTCCGGGTAAGTCCCGTTTGGAGAAAAAATATGTGTTTACATACCTGACCAGGCCGTAGTAGCAGTTCTCCCTTTATCAGATGATGCTCAGTGAGTATGCTAGCGAACAATGACCAGTTGCTTTCATCAAGCTGGCTTATTTCTCTGAGAGCGTCGAGCATGATAAACTTGTTGTAAAAAGGGTGTAGTTAGGGGTAGTTCTACTGAAATTAGTACAAGTGGTTTTGCTGACAAGATAGTTAACCGTTAATAGCCGCTCTGAAAAATACTGAAAATAGACCAGAATCAGGGCTAATTCGATATGAATACAAGAAAACGATCACTGGCGATTAGCTGCGACGTTATCATTATTCTTGTCATTATGTCATGAATTGTTGTAATTGACAGGTACGATCCAAACACCAGTGAATATAAGCCTTCATCTCTTCGACCTTATTGTTATCCTGGGCATTGCGCAGGGATTGCTGTATGGTATCCTGTTGCTGATGAAGTATGGGCGTTATCCCAGCAAACAGTTGCTGGCTTTTTTGCTGTTTGTTTTCTGTATTCTTAGCGCCAAAATCCTATTGCATACGCTGGGGTTATGGCAAAATCCGCATCTGCGTTATTTTCCGCTGGCTTTCGATCTCACCATACAGCCGCTGCTTTACCTCTATGTGATCTCACTGACTCAACGGAACTTCGCGTTTAAGCGGGTACAGCTACTTCATTTTGTACCTACGCTGCTTTTCATGCTTCATGCCGTGCTGGTTTACAGTCGGACTCAGACGACGGATAATCTGGCACTAAAGGATCAACTCGCTGAAACGCTTTATTTCAATACGATTAAAACCGTTGAGGATGTATTATCGGTGCTGGCGGGCATTGCGTACGGAGTTCTAAGCTATCGTCGGCTGGTTCGTTACCGGCAATGGCTGTTTAATTCGATTTCCAATCCGGCTTACCCAACCTATAGGTGGCTGCGTACGATGCTGGTTATAATGGGTGGGGCCTTGCTGCTGCTTGGGGTGAATCTTTTTCTGGATACAGTTGGCTTCAACAGTCGCTATTTTTTTCACTGGCAGGTATTTTACGTGTATCTGGCCGCCAATGTGTATTACCTAGGCATTACCGGGTATCAGCAGCCACCGTTCGAGGTTGCGTTTGATGAATCGGTAGCCGATCCGTCGCCGAAACGTATGCTCGATACGCTGAAAGACGAGCAGATTCTGGACCTGAAAAATCGTATTGAAACCGCTATAGAGCAGGACCATGTTTTTTTAGACCCCGATCTTAACCTGAATAGTCTGGCTGGTCACCTGAATGCTTCACCGGGCGTTGTATCGGCGGTGATCAACAGCGAATTTGAGAAAAGCTTCCGTAGGCTGATTAACGAACGGCGCGTTGACGAGGTAAAACGTCGGCTGACCGATCCTGCCTATAAACATTTGTCGATACTGGGCATTGCGCTGGAAACGGGTTTTAATTCGGAAGCCAGCTTTTACCGGATTTTCAAATCCGTAACTGGGCTGTCGCCCCGGCAATACACGGCCCAAAATACTCCTAAAACCGCTAATGAGAACTCTCAAAAGCTAAAATGAGAGGTTTGCCGGCTGGCTACATGCGTGTTTTGCTACGACAATTTTTCGTTCAACGCAAATCATCATCGTCATGCATCAGGTGCGCTTCGCTCTATTTCTGGTCATTATTTCGCTATCCACCGTATCAGCCCAATTGCAGGAGCCGGTTCAAAAGAAAGGTTCTTATCTGTTAAAAACTCAATGGGATCAGTTTGGTCCCTATGCCTGTTACACGCCCGACAACCATGTGCTGGGTTGCTGGAGTACGGCGCTAGCCCAGATTTTTTATTATCATCGGCTTCGGCCCACAGGCGTAGTTTCGTATCAATGTTCAAAAGGGTATCGAATTGAAGATACGCTGGCGAATCATGCTGTAACCTGGGATCAGTTTGCAACGCGTATTGAGCCGACTACTTCCGAACTTGCCCGGAACAATGTGGCCCGGTTTTCGTACATGACCGCCGAAGTGATTCGCAAAGATTTCGGGACGAGCCAGTATCTGGAAATGGTAAACCCTGTGGGGCAAATCAATGCGTATTTCCCTTGTCAGGCCGAGTTTTATGTATCGTTCACCGAGCCTATTCCGATACCGAAAGCCCAGCTAGACGCCATCGCCCGAAAAGAAAACATCCAGCATGTGCTGCAACGCGACGAGGTAATGGATCTGATTCGGCGCGAAATTGATGCGAAACGACCCGTGTATTTTCATTTTGGGAATTTTACTGACTACGGCCATTCAACAGTTATTGATGGCTATCGGGCTGAGGCCGACACGTTTTGGGCGCATATCAACTACGGTTCTGGTGGAAAGCGTAGCGGCTGGTACGATCTGTTTAAACCCATTGATGTCGCCGACGACATAAAACTCCACGCTTTTATCACCGTCAACCCGAATTAAGTAGTTACTGGTCATTAGCCGTTTGCTCGTCTAATGACTAATGGCAAACTTGGAGGGCAACTCATTTATCCGCAACTTGCTTTTTTATTGCCGATTCGCTGATTTTCATGAAAACAATCGCCCTCTTTTTAGCCCCGCTGCTGCTGAGTTTCCTGTTCACAACCAATCTCGCCGAAGTTACCAGCCAGTCACGAACTACAGTTTCGCCCCAAGCGGCCAAACCGCTCATGACGGGCGCTGATCAGGTATCGGCTTATTTACCGTATCTGAAAGGAAAACGGATTGGTATGGTGGTGAATCAGACTTCGATCATTGGCAATAAACCGAGCGTTGATAGTTTGCTGAGTTTGGGCGTAAATATTGTTCGAATCTTCGGACCCGAACACGGCTTTCGCGGCAATGCCAGTAACGGAGCCAAAGTAGACGATGCTGTCGATTCGAAAACTGGTATTCCAATTATTTCGCTGTACGGCAAGAACAAAAAGCCCTCGCAGGAACAACTAGCTGATATTGACCTGATGGTGTTCGATATTCAGGATGTGGGTTGTCGGTTTTATACCTACATCAACACGCTCAACCATGTAATGGAAGCCTGTGCCGAGCACAAAAAAGAGCTGATGATTCTGGACCGGCCCAATCCAAACGGGTTCATCATCGACGGGCCTATTCTGGAGAAACACCTCTATTCGGGTATTGGTATGCATCCCATTCCCATCACGCACGGCTGCACTATCGGCGAATTTGCGCAGATGATCAACGGTGAAGGCTGGGGTGGGCTGCCGGGTAAAAATCTATGTAAGCTCAAGATCATCAAGGTGGCTAATTACACCCACGATACGCCCTATACATTGCCCGTTATGCCATCGCCCAACCTCAATACCCAGCAGTCGATTATGCTTTATCCCAGCACCTGCTGGTTCGAAGGAACGATCATCAGTCAGGGACGGGGTACCTATATGCCATTCACCGTTTTGGGAGCACCGGCTCTGAAAGGTATTTATTCGTTTTCGTTTAAGCCAGTCAGTATCAAAGGGATGAGCGAGACACCACTGCATCAGGATACCGAATGTTATGGACTTGACCTACGGAACTACGACACCAATATTTTTCGAAAAACGCGCCAGCTTAACCTTCAGTGGCTGATCGAGTTATACAAAGCGTACCCCAACAAAGCTCAGTTCTTCGATACAAACTATAGTAATCAGATTGGCAATTTCAACTTCCGCAGCGGCAACGAGGCCCTTAAAAAACAAATTATGGCGGGCGTTTCGGAAAAAGAAATCCGCAAAAGCTGGGAGCCGGGTCTGTCGGCCTATAAACAGATGCGGAAGAAGTATCTGCTCTATCCGTGATTTTTTCGATAGGATTGACAGGATCAAATACGCTTGAATCAAACCAAACGGACCCTGTCAATCCTGTCGAAAAAAAATTAATGATTCACTAGTTTCATTGCTCCTTCGCTGTAGCGGGCACCGGTATTCGGATAGCGGGCAACCAGTTTATCGATGGCGTTTAAATCGCTGGCTGATAATGTCAGATCGATAGCAGCCGCATTTTCTTCCAGATATTTCCGCTTTTTGGTGCCGGGAATGGGAATCATGTCGTCGCCCTGGGCCAACACCCAGGCCAGTGCAAGTTGGGCCGGGGTTGCGCCTTTCTCCTGAGCTAAAGTTGCAAATGCCTGCGCCAGCGATTGATTGTTTTTCCAATTTTCACCGCTATAGCGAGGGAGGGTTCTGCGGAAATCATCATCCGAGAACTGGCTGGCATTGAGCGTGTTAGTGACAAGTCCACGGGCCAATGGCGAATACGGGACCAGCGTAATCCCCAACTCTCGCACTGTATCCAGAATTTCACCTTCCACATCCCGGGTCAGCACCGAATATTCACTCTGAAGTGCTGCAATGGGGTGAACGGCATGGGCTTTCCGAATCGAAGCCGCTGAGGCTTCACTCAAACCCAGGTAGCGAACTTTCCCGGCTTTGACCAGATCGGCCATGGCTCCTACCATGTCTTCGACAGGTACGTTAGGATCAATTCGATGGGCGTAGTAAAGGTCGATTGTGTCGATTTTTAGCCGTTGCAGACTTTTGTCTACGGCTGTTTTCAGCCACGCGGGCGATCCGTCGAAGTAGGTACCGGGGGCATTGCTGGGGCCAGCAACTCCATCGCGGAATCGGAAGCCAAACTTGGTAGCAATAAACACCTTGTCTCGGTTCGGAACCAGCACACGCGAAATCAGTTCTTCGTTCTGACCATTGGCATACATGTCGGCCGTGTCCCAGAAAGTAATGCCAAGGTCAAGTGCTTTGTGTAGTGTAGCGATACTTTCAGTGTCGTCGGTAGGGCCATAGGCAAAGCTCATGCCCATGCAGCCAAGACCAATGGCTGATAGTTGTTCGTCTGTGTTTCCTAAGCGTCTGTATTTCATGACTTGTTGTGTTGAGTGACTAGTAGTCATTGATCAACTGGTTACCGGACGAATGGGGTAATAAATACCTGCCGTATGATCAATGCCAATTGATGCACAAAAGTAGAGCGCCTGTTCTGAAATAGGTTTATAGGATTCACACAGATGATTATAAAAATCAAACAGCTACACTACGCGCTTCGCCAGGTGTAAGGCCCGTATGTCGCTTAAAGAAAATATTGAAATAGGTCGGGTAGTCGAAACCAAGACTATAGGCAATTTCGGCGATGTTCCAATCGGTATGTTTGAGCAAAGCCTGGGCTTCCTTAACAATCCGGGCCGATATATGATCGGTGGTTGTTTTGCCGGTCGTCTCTTTTACTGATCGGTTCAGGTGATTGACATGGACCGACAGGCTGTTGGCGTAATCGTTTGCCGTTTTTAAGACAAGGGCATTTTCGGGAGTGTCGATTGGGAATTGCCGTTCCAGCAACTGAATAAACAGCGCAGTTATACGGGCCGATGCGCTAATCTGCCGTTCAAAACTTTCGGCGGGTTGCATCTTCATAGCTTCGTGGATGATCAAATGCAGGTAATTCCGCAACAGGTCATATTTATGCGGGTAGGACGATGCTATCTCAATCATCATCTTCTGAAAAATGCCTGATAAGTCCTGTAATTGCTGTGTGTTGATGAAAAAGACGGGATCTCCTCCAATTTTGAATAACGGCGATTCCGAAAGTGTCTCTTTTCGCTCGTAGGGTTGTATAAACGATTCAGTAAACAAGCAGAACCAGCCTTGCTGATCATCAGAAGCGGCTTCCCAGGAATAAGGAATCACCGGATTTGAAAACAACAGCGCGGGGCGGTCAATCAGAATCCACTTATTGGCATAATACAACTTGCCAGTGCCAATAATGAGCGAAACTTTATAAAAGTCCCGGCGTATGTAGGGCGTTTTCTGGAAACATGACGCTCGCGTAAAGACATTGAAGTGGCCTGGACCTGCATTATTTAACGAAAGAGCAGAGGCATTTGCCTGCGGTACACGATGATAAAACTCCTGAATACTCTCCATATTATTCATCGGGCGAATTTATAAAATTCAAATAAACTAATGAAGTGCCTTTTTTTGGGCGGAAAGTCGTCGAACGCTCATGCTATACTCGTGGACAAGCAACAGTTTCTGACAGAATTGAGGATGTATTCCTGAAACAAACCGTGCCTGTGTGCCTAATCAGAAATGAAGTGAACGCTTATCGCCTGTCTCAATAATTCCCGTTCACAATCGGACGGAACGTGTCCACTTTCGGACAGTACTATCGTAATGATTTGCGGTAATCTATTAAAAATCAGTGATTTGTCTTCATGGCACGGCTGTTGAATAACCTGCTTTAATTATCCTGTAGGATTTCATGAAACCTAGTCTACTTTTCTTAATGCTTGGTATCAGTCTGGTGTCGTTCGGTCAGTCGTCGCTCAATACCGTTATCAACGAAGATGGTAAAACGCTGTCTATTCTGATTGAGGGTAAGCGCAACGGCAAGCCAATCAATTATGACCGGAAATTCGATGTAACGAAGCTAAGTAGTTCCGAAAAAGAAGCTTTGAAGAATCGCGTACTGGATTCGCTGGGATTAGGTCAACCAACTGCCAATTCCGAAGCAGTCGTAGAACGGGATCGGTCTACAGCAAACGGAGTCGGAACGTCGGTCAGTAGCCGAACATCAGGGCGTGTGGTCGTGAGTACACCGAAGCCCCCCACACCACCAGGCCCACCCGCCGATGCTGGCCAAACGGTTGTTACGTTCCAGTGCGAAAGCTGTGCCGGAAAAGTAAAACTGGAAATCAGTAGTGCATTGGAAGATTTTGCCATTGAACGCGATGCCAAAGCCGGTACCGATAAGCGAATGTTTCCGTATCAGGTACCACTAACACCGGGTGAATATCATCTGAAATATTACCAGAATGGCGTATTGCAGATGCAGTCGATCTTTAGTGTTAAAGCCGATGAATCGAATGAGGTTATGATAAAATAGCAGGGTGCTTCGCACGGGGATTCCCCGCTCTCCCCGCGCGAAGCACCCTGCCCCAACCCTATGCTCACAAACTACATCAAAATTGCCTGGCGGAACATTGTCCGCAACAAAACCTTCTCGGCCATCAACATTCTGGGATTGGCACTGGGTATGGCGTGTAGCCTGCTCATTTTTCTGTGGATTCAGGATGAGCGAAGTGTGGATAACTATCATGCCAACGGCCCACAGCTTTATAACATTATGGAGCGCCAGTACTACGATGGTAAAGTTGTGGCCCACGGCGCTACCCCCGCTCTTCTGTCGGATGAGTTGAAAAAACAGTTTCCTGAAATACGCTATGCTGCCGGATATACGGGCTGGGATGCCAATATGACCTTTGCCGTTGGCGATAAGGTAAACAAAGTGATGGGGCATTGGGCCGGGGCCGACTGGTTTAAGATGTTCAGTATTCCGCTGCTGGCCGGAACGCCACAAACCGCCCTCAATGAGCCAAATAATCTGGCCATTTCACGAAAAGTGGCCGATAACTATTTTGGTAGCCCACAGGCCGCCATCGGCAAGTCGATGCGGGTCGATAATGCCAAAGATTATCAGGTAACGGCAGTGTTTGACGATCTGCCCGAAAATTCGTCGGACAAATACGATTTTCTGCTGAACTGGCACGACTGCATCGACCGCAATAGCTGGATGAAAGAATGGGGTAACAACGGCCCCCGCACCCGCATTATGGTAGAACCTAATACGGATGTGGTCAAACTGGAGGCTAAGCTTAAGTCGTTTCTGAATAAATACAACAAAGAACTTAACGAGAGCTTCAACATCGAACTTTTTCTACAGCCATTCGGGCAGGCTTATTTGTACTCCAATTTCGAAAACGGTCAGCAATCGGGTGGGCGTATTGAGTATGTGCGGCTGTTTGCTATTGTAGCGGCCTTTTTGCTGCTGATTGCCTGCATCAACTTCATGAACCTGGCAACGGCCCGCTCGGCGCGTCGGGCGCGTGAGGTGGGCGTACGGAAAGTGATTGGTGCAATGCGGAGTCTGCTGGTTGGGCAGTTTGTTGGTGAGGCTCTGATGCTTACAGTATTGGCGCTGATTATTGCACTTGGCGTTGTGTATTTGTTTTTGCCAGCGTTCAATTCACTAACGGGTAAACACATTAGTCTACAGCCAACTCAGGCTTCGTTCTGGGGCGTTATTCTGGGTATGACGCTGGCAACCGGCATCGTAGCAGGTAGTTATCCGGCACTGTTCCTGTCGTCGCTCAATCCGGTTCGGGTGCTGAAAGGTTCACTGAAATTTGGTTCGGGCGCCCGCCTGTTTCGTCAGGGGCTGGTAGTGTTCCAGTTTACCTTGTCGATGTTACTGATTGTTGGAACCATCGTTGTCTATCGGCAGGTCAACTACATACAGACCAAGAATCTGGGATATGATCGGGAAAACCTGATCCGACTATCGGCCGATGGCGAACTGGGTTCGAAATACGAAACATTCAAGGCCGAAATTCAGCAATTGCCGGGCGTCCAGACGGTGTCGTACATGGACGAATCGCCTACCAATCTGGGCAGCAGCACGGGGGGCGTAGAATGGGTCGGTAAAGACCCCAACGTAAATATTCAGTTCACACAGACGGGCGTAGGCTACGACTTTGCGAAAACGCTCAACGTGAAAGTACATGGCCGCGATTTCTCGAAAGAATACGGCATGGATTCGACCAACTATCTGGTCAATGAGGCCGCTGTGAAACGCATTGGCTATAAAAATCCGGTTGGTCAACCAATAACCATGTGGGGCAAACCCGGCAAGATTATTGGCGTGATGGAAGACTTTCATTTTCAGTCACTGCATGAGCCCATCCAGCCCCTGATTCTTCGCCTGAACCCGAAAGCCTCGGGTCGAAGCATCCTGATTCGGACGCAGCCGGGTCAGACCAAACAGGCGCTGACGAGTCTGGAAGGCTTCTGCAAAGCGTTTAATCCAAAGTTTCCATTCAGTTATCAGTTTGTTGACGAAGAATATGAGAAGCTATATAAAAGCGAAACCATAGTGGGAAGTCTGGCTAATTATTTTGCGTTTCTGGCCATTTTCATCTCGTGTCTGGGGCTGTTTGGCCTGTCGGCCTTTACGGCCGAGCAGCGGACGAAGGAAATTGGTGTTCGCAAAGTGCTGGGTGCTTCGGTAAACAGCATTGTTGGCCTACTCTCGCAGGATTTTCTGAAACTGGTTTTACTGGCTATTGTCATTGCGTCGCCACTTGCCTGGTATGTGATGAACAACTGGCTCCAGGGCTTTGCCTATAAGACCGATATTACGTGGTGGATATTCGCGCTGGCGGGCGTGCTGGCCGTTCTGATTGCCTTTTTTACGGTCAGTTTCCAAAGCATTAAAGCCGCGTTGATGAACCCGGTGAAATCACTTCGATCGGAATAAAAACAGCCCCCTAACCCCCAAAGGGGGCATTAGTCTGAGTAACAACTCCCCCTTCGGGGGCAGGGGGGCTGTTATGCTACGAAACTACATCAAAATCGCCTGGCGGAATCTGGTCCGCAACAAAGCCTTTTCGGCTATCAACATTGTTGGCCTGGCGCTTGGGCTGGCTACCTGCCTGCTCATTAGCCTGTACGTCTTCAATGAACTGAGCTACGACCGCTATAGCGATAAAGCGAACCGAATGGTGCGAGTGGTTTTTCGGGGCACTATGGATGGCGGTCAGATTAATGAGGCTAATGTGATGCCGCCCGTTGCCCAGACACTGAAAGCCGATTATCCCGAAGTGGAAGAAGCCACACGACTACAGAGTGTAGGCTATCCAACGATCAACATCGGCGATAAAACCTTTCGGGATGAGCGGCTTGCTTATGCCGATTCTAATTTCTTTCAGGTATTCGCATTGCCTTTGGTTGAAGGCGATGCCAAAACAGCACTGGTTCAGCCAGGCACTGCTGTTATTACCCGGGCATTGGCGCAGAAGTTTTTCGGCAATGCGAATCCACTGGGAAAGTCTATAAGCATTAAAAGCTGGAATGCACTCTTCCGGGTGACGGGCGTAATTGACAAAATACCGGTCAATTCGCATTTTCATTTCGATATGTTTATGTCGATGGCAGGACTTCCCGATGCCAAATCGCCTTCCTGGATGACGTCGGGCTACTACACCTATCTGGTTCTGCCCAAAGGATATGATCCGGCAAAGCTGGAAGCGAAGTTGCCACAAATGGTCAGCAAATACATGGGACCACAGCTTCAGAAGGCTTTCGGAATGACTATTACGCAGTTCCGTCAGAAAGGCAACGACGTCAGCTTTCTGCTGCAACCCTTAACCGATATTCATCTGCGCTCGAATCTGACGGGCGAAATGGAAGCGAACGGCGATATTCAATACGTCTATATTTTTGGGGCTATTGCCCTGTTTATGTTGGTTGTTGCCTGTATCAACTTCATGAATCTGAGCACCGCCGGTGCGTCGAAACGGGCCAAAGAAGTGGGCATTCGAAAAGTGATGGGCTCGGTGCGGCAGAGTCTGGCCAGTCAGTTTCTGATTGAGTCGCTACTCCTAACAGCAATTGCTCTGGCTTTGGCTGTTGGGCTGGTTTATCTCACACTGCCACTCTTCAATGAACTGGCCGGAAAAGCGCTTCATTTCAATTTTTTGGCTACACCCTGGCTGCTGCCAGGTCTGGTGTTGCTGGGCGTTGTGGTGGGGGTGCTGGCCGGCAGTTATCCTGCTTTTTTCCTGTCGTCGTTTAAACCTGTTCAGGTACTGAAAGGTGCCAGGTTCACAGGTGGCCGGAAGAGTATCGGTCTGCGGAGTGGGCTGGTTGTGGTTCAGTTCTTTATTTCGATAACGCTGATGATCGGCACAACGGTGGTTTATCGGCAGCTCAACTTTATCCAGAACAAACGATTGGGCTACGAGAAAGACCAGGTGCTGGTGTTACCCGAAACGTGGCTCCTCGACAAAAAAGAAGAGGTGTTCCGCAATCAGATCATGCAGGACCCTCGGGTGGTCAATGTTAGCACATCGGGCTACCTGCCAGCCGGGCCAAGCAATAACAACAACTACATGGTTTATCCCGAAACCAATTCGACCCAGTTGGTAAAGACAGTTCGGTACGACGTCGACTATAACTACATTCCGACGCTGGGGATGCAGATGGCCTACGGGCGAAATTTCTCGAAAGCGTATGGCACCGATTCGTCGGGTATTATCCTGAATGAGACAGCCGCCCGAACATTCGGCTGGAACGGCAATGCGCTGGGCCATACCATTACCCATACCGAAAACGACGGGAAACCGGGCGTTTACAGAGTGATTGGCGTCGTCAAAGATTTTCATTTTCGCTCGATGCACGAAGCCATTACACCGCTGGTGATGGTATTGGGAAAGAACTCAGGAACCGTTATTGTGAAAATTAAGACGAAAGACATTAGTGGGCTTCTGGCTACGCTGAAGCAACAGTGGGAGAAGCTGACTACCGATGCACCGTTTAATTACTCGTTCCTCGACGAACGCTTCAACAATACGTATCTGGCTGAACAGAAAACAGGTCGAATTCTGGGCTTTTTTGCGGGACTAACCATATTCGTGGCCTGTCTGGGTTTGTTTGGTCTGGCAACATTCATGGCCGAGCAACGTACTAAAGAAATCGGTGTTCGCAAAGTGCTGGGAGCCAGTGTGCCGAGTATTGTTGGGCTGCTCTCCCGCGATTTTCTGAAACTGGTTGCCATTGCCATCGTGCTGGCGAGCCCCGTTGCCGGGTATACTATGAACAAGTGGTTACAGGATTTTGCCTATAAGATCACTATTGAGTGGTGGATGTTCGTGCTGGCGGGTGTGCTAGCCGTTCTCATTGCGTTACTAACTGTAAGTTTTCAATCGATCCGGGCCGCATTGATGAACCCGGTGAAATCACTGCGGTCGGAATAAATGGCGGGGAGAGCGGGAGAGCGGGGCACTTCGTGCAGGGGTTGCTGGAAGGATAGGGACTAAGCCCCGCAACCCCGCTCTCCCCGCACGAAGCACCTCGCTACCTCTGCACAAAGTACCTCATTCCCCTTAACAACCATGAACAACGAAACTCTTGAACAAATCTACAATCAGATGTGCGCCCGGCGCGATGCCATTAGTCTGCATTATCTGAACAATCGAGCCCTGAAACAGAACGATCCGGTAAGCTATGGTAAATACCAGAAAGAACTTCGGGACATTAACAAGCGGCTGCGCATTATCCGGCAGTGTATACCGGCCAACCCGGTGCTTGTAGTCTGAATGATTGAATTGTTGAATGATTGAATTGTTGAATGATTGAATTGTTGAATGATTGAATAAGCTCAATTCAATCATTCAACAATCCCGTTAACCTTGAAATTTTAGTCGAAAATGCGTTGAAGATAATCATACATTATGCTGAGAAATTACCTGAAAATTGCGTGGCGGGGCTTGATGAAGAACCGCCTGTTCACGTTTCTGAACCTGCTGGGATTGGCCGCGGGACTGGCCGTTGCTTTGTTGCTCATGCTCTATGTGACCGATGAGCTACAGTTCGACAAATACCACACCCATGCTGATCGGATCTACCGCGTTGGACTGACAGTAACCTTCGACGGGAAAAGTATGAAGTGGGCGAGTGCGCCAAATGCGATCGGGCCTACACTGAAAGCGGAGGTTCCCGGTGTTGAGCAGCAAACACGGTTATTGCATCACAACTTCGGACAAACGGCATTTGTCAACTCGGGTGATCGCAAATTTGCCGAAAAGAAACTGTACTGGGCCGATGGGAGCTTTTTTTCGATATTCGACATTCCGCTTGTTAAAGGAAATCCTAAAACGGCGCTCGATGGCCCGCATAAAGTTGTGCTAAGTCAGGCTACTGCCGACCGCTATTTTGCGAATGAAAATCCAATCGGCAAAGTCCTCTATGTCGATAACCACGACACGCTGGAGGTGACGGGCGTGTATGAGAATGTTCCGGGTACCTCCACCATCGATGCCGATCTGATTGGTTCGTTCGCCAGTGTTGGCTGGGCCAAAGAGCTTTCGTGGAGCAATGCCAGTTTTGAAACTTTTCTGCTGTTAAGCCCGCAGGTGAATTCGGCTCAGATCGACAAACAACTGGCCGTTCTTATTAACAAACACGTTCCGAAAGCCGATCAATGGTATGGGGCATGGCTACAGCCATTGACCGACATTCACCTGTATTCGTCCGACATTACCAATTCGAACACCATCCGTGTTGGCGACATTCGGCAGGTGAAAATTCTGCTGCTGCTGGCCATTGTAATTCTGCTGATTGCCTGCATCAACTACATGAATCTGGCCACAGCCCGCGCACAGATTCGTTTCCGTGAAGTGGGTGTTATCAAAACCGTTGGCGCATCGATGCGGCACCTGGTTAGCCGGTTTTATCTGGAAACCAGTCTGATGGTAAGTCTGGCCTTAGTGATTGCCATTAGTCTGGTAATAATATGCCTTCCGTTGTTCAATCAACTTACCGGAAAACAACTGAGTTATTGGGTGCTGCTGACTCCTCCGGTCTGGCTGGGCCTACTGTTGATCGGGGTAATAATTACGCTGGTTGCAGGATCTTATCCGGCGTTTTACCTATCGTCGTTTTCGCCAAAATATTTGCTCAGTACCACCTTCCGGAATCAGTCGGGCGCGGGGTTGCTGCGCCGGTCGCTGGTTGTGATTCAGTTTACGGCTTCGGTCGTGCTGATGGTCAGTACGTTTATTTTCTACCGGCAGTTGCAGTTTATTCAAAACCAGAAATTGGGCTACGAGCCCACTCAGGTACTGGCCATCATGACATCGGGAGCTAAGGACAAACAGCAGATCGACGCACTGATGAACGACTACCGGACGCTGAGCAGTGTGGTCGATGTATGCCGGGCGCAGACTTTTCCGGGGAGTGGCGGCAGTGGTCGAGTGATCACCAAAGCCGATAACCAGAATACGAATTCGAGCGAAGGGATGGCCATCAAGACCAATCGGGTAGGGGCGGAGTTTTTGAATGTGCTGGGACTGAAACTGCTGGCTGGCAAAACATTGCCCGCTCTGAAAAATGAAAAAGACACCACGGTGCAGGTGGTGCTGAACAAAACGGCCGTCGATTATTTAGGCTTCACTCCTCAGAAAGCAATTGGCCAGAAAGCGCATAACCTCTTTGGCTGGGATCGTGCCGAAATTGTTGGCGTGGTCGATGATTTTCATTTCGAATCGCTTCACCAGCCCATTGGCGCCTATGCCTTTCATAATGCCAATACGGAGGGGCGCCCGTATTTGCTGGTTAAAACCCATACGGCGCAGCTATCAGAAACCATGCGCCAACTGGAGCGGGTTTTTCAGAAAGACATGCCCGATTCTGCCTTTGAATTCACATTCCTTGATGAATATCTGAATACGCTCTACCGCGCCGAGCAACGGACGGCAACGGTGGTACTGGTGTTTTCGGCATTGGCTATTCTGATTGCCTGTCTGGGATTGTTCGGTCTGGCGGCCTTTACGGCCGAACAGCGAACGAAGGAAATTGGTGTTCGCAAAGTGCTGGGCGCATCGGTGTTCAATATTGTTGGCCTGTTATCGAAAGATTTCCTGAAGCTGGTACTAGTGGCTATTCTGGTAGCTGCACCTATTGCCTGGTATGCCATGAATGAGTGGTTACAAGGCTTTGCCTATCGCATCGCTATTGAGTGGTGGGTGTTTGTGCTGGCGGGCGTGCTGGCCGCTCTGGTTGCGTTCCTAACGGTTAGTTTTCAAAGTATTCGGGCCGCGTTGATGAACCCCGTAAAATCACTTCGATCGGAATAAAAACAGCCCC